>NZ_NDYN01000044.1:0-234 GCF_002165815.1 Campylobacter concisus | reverse complement strand
TAATTGTGTCTAAAACTAAAGATGACAATACTACAAAGTATTTTAAGGAAAAATCTCAAATGCTCCTTGAAGCCCGCTCCATCCTCGACTCATCTCCATATAAAAACTATAAACCTCTATACTATAACCCTAAACCAAACTCTCTAGGTCAAACAGACTATCTATCTTTTAAACCATGGCTAGATATTAGCTATAAACCAAGCTCAAATAAGATAGCTCCATGGACTAAATCAG
>NZ_NDYN01000043.1:0-236 GCF_002165815.1 Campylobacter concisus | reverse complement strand
CCACTCTGCGGAAAAGAGCATTGATTTTAATGTGCCTTTGTGAGCATTTACTTCATCATAAATTTCAGCATATTCTGGCTTTGTTAGTTTGCCACTACTATCTACTCTACCTATGGCATCTTCTGGTATATCTATCATAGTACATTTTAGATTACTTCTTTTTACTAGATAGATATATCTATCTCTCTTATCTTTTAGGCTTTCATAGTAGGCTTTTTCTGATTTAGTCCATGGAG
>NZ_NDYN01000042.1:0-278 GCF_002165815.1 Campylobacter concisus | reverse complement strand
CCAGTAGACACAAACGAAAAAGCTGATGGCAACCCAGACAAAGGAATTGTAAAAGGTCATTCAGATGAGCCAAATGCTCCAGTGGTAGTTACTAAAGATGGTAAAACAATTGGTACTGGCACAACTGATGATAAAGGAAATTTCGAAGTTACAACTGATCCAATCAAACCAGGTGATAAAGTAACAGTAGAAGTAACTGATAAAGCTGGCAACACAGGTAAAGGTGATGGCACAGCTGGTAATACAGTTTACACAGATACAACTCCTCCAACAGTTGA
>NZ_NDYN01000041.1:0-279 GCF_002165815.1 Campylobacter concisus | reverse complement strand
ATTTAGAGCTGGGTTATTAGTATCAGCTTCTAGACTTGCTTCATAGTTGCCATCTTTTATCTCATTTACAAAGGTGTTGGCTTTTTGGATGAAGATACTTTGATCTTTCATACCATCTTCAATGGCCTTTGTGTTTTTGTTTATTAGCTCTGCCATTTGACCAAATTCATCTTTAGATGTTATCTCTATAGGCTGGGCTTTGTTTGTCTTGTGATTTAGTAGATCAAAGAAAGATAGTAGGCCTGTTTTTAGTTTGAGGATGATTTTTAGGAGGTAAGA
>NZ_NDYN01000040.1:0-287 GCF_002165815.1 Campylobacter concisus | reverse complement strand
AGATAGATGCAAGGTACTTTAACTATGCTAGAAGTAGATACACTGAATCTGATGTAGAGATAAGGGAGCTAAATTTGGATGTGAAAGAGGAGAAGGAAATTTATAGTGTCTATAATAAAGATGATAACCAAGATGGACATAGTTTCTCTTCTGCGATAAAAGCTTATCAAGAGGCTGCAAATATTATATATAAGCTCAGACTAGGAATTTTTAACACCAACTATGACAATACTCATCGTAACCTCTCAAGAGATCTAGTGGAAGCTCTTGATACTATTGGTAACAAT
>NZ_NDYN01000039.1:0-293 GCF_002165815.1 Campylobacter concisus | reverse complement strand
AGATAGATGCAAGGTACTTTAACTATGCTAGAAGTAGATACACTGAATCTGATGTAGAGATAAGGGAGCTAAATTTGGATGTGAAAGAGGAGAAAGAGATATACAATAATTACAAGGATGGCGCATTGCCAAATAAAGCAGCAGGCAAACCAAAATATCCGATAGATGCTTATCAAGAGGCTGCAAATATTATATATATGCTCAGACTAGGAATTTTTAACACCAACTATGACAATACTCATCGTAACCTCTCAAGAGATCTAGTGGAAGCTCTTGATACTATTGGTAACAAT
>NZ_NDYN01000038.1:0-318 GCF_002165815.1 Campylobacter concisus | reverse complement strand
ATAGCTTCCCAGAAGATCTTAGGCAAAAGATATTAAGCTATGCCAAAGAGCATAATATAAAGGATTAAAGAATAAATTTAATATCTATGGCCCCATTTGGAGCCAAAATTCGTCTCTTAATAGGCTACTACAATTTAAATTTAATCTGGGATCGTATGACTAGTAGTGGAACTATGAAGCGTGCTTTTAGCTTTAGTCGAAAAAATATCGAATCATTACAAAACATGCTAAAAGGATATGGTAAATCACTAGGCAAAGATGTAGGAGTAGCTTTTCTTAAAGGTATAGTAGAACTTTGGAAAACATCCTATGAAAAAC
>NZ_NDYN01000037.1:0-324 GCF_002165815.1 Campylobacter concisus | reverse complement strand
GCTGTTGCATCTACATCTAGTTCAACCTTAGGTGTGATTGATTTATTACCTGCGCTATCAGTAGCATGTGCTTCGAAGTAGTGTAGGCCATCACCCATAGCTTCAGTTGGAGTAAAGCTCCATTTGCCATTAGCGTCAGCTACTGTTTTACCAACTAGAGTTTTTTCTGTAGTTGTTAAGAAGCTCTCATAAATTTCTACTGTTGCACCAGCTGCTGCACTACCTTTGAATGTTGGTAGATTATCGTTTGTTAGACCATTTTTAACATCACCATTTACTACACCACCATCTACGTCATCATAAATTTCGTCGATTGTTACTTGA
>NZ_NDYN01000036.1:0-356 GCF_002165815.1 Campylobacter concisus | reverse complement strand
CAAGAATTCCAAACAAACCATCTAAGATAGAATTCCCAGAAGATAAAAACCATGATGGCAAAATTTCTGATGATGAAAACACCAATGGTGACAATGACCATGGTAAGACAACTGTAGATGTTACAGTTCCAACAGATGGCAGTGTAAAACCAGGTGATAAAGTAATCATTAAAGATGAGAATGGAAATAAAGTAGGTGAGAAAGAGATCACTAAAGAAGATCTTGATAATGGTGGTAAGGTAAGCATCCCTGATGTTCCAGTTAAACCTGGTAATAACCCAGTAGTTGCTGAGATAGTTAATCCTAATAATCCATCTAACCCAAGCGAGCCAGCTATTGGTAATATAGATGAAGAT
>NZ_NDYN01000035.1:0-442 GCF_002165815.1 Campylobacter concisus | reverse complement strand
AAGTTATATCCACCAAGCATACCAGTGATATCTAAAACTTCACCTACAAAATAAAGCCCTTTTACGCTTTTGCTCTCTAAATTTTCATCTAAAAAATTAGTTTTCACGCCACCTTTTGTAACTTCAGCCCTTTCAAAGCCAAATGTCCCAGCTGGAGCAAAATGATATGCAAAAAGACTTTTTATGATATTTTTTTCATCATCATTAAATTCATAAAACGCTCTATCTTTTAAACCAAAATTTCTTAAAAACTCCAGTACAAATCTCTTTGGCAAAGGCAAAACTGAGCTAAGCTGTTTTTTACCATTTACTAAATTTTTCTCACTAAATTTAGGCAAAAAATTTATGCAAATTCGACCTTTTTGCCAAAAGAGTGAGGCATTTAGTATCGCTGGACCACTTATGCCTCTATGTGTAAAAAGAACATCGCCACTAAATTTAT
>NZ_NDYN01000034.1:0-457 GCF_002165815.1 Campylobacter concisus | reverse complement strand
GATGAGTCGAGGATGGAGCGGGCTTCAAGGAGCATTTGAGATTTTTCCTTAAAATACTTTGTAGTATTGTCATCTTTAGTTTTAGACACAATTAAATTTGTATTTTTGTCAAACCAAACCTCTTCTCCATTCGGAGCTATAACTGTATATGTATTAGTGTTATCCATTAAATTTCCTTTATTCATTGTTTTTCCTTTGCTTATTACCACTACTGCTGTGAATGCTAAAATAGCTATGATGATAAATATGATCTTCTTCATATCTTATCCTATATACAGACCATCTTCCATGACTATGGTGGTGGCTAAGCGACCGACAAGTCTTGGAGGTATCGTTGCTTTAGTTCTTTTTCCGTGTTCTATCTTACACCCCACATATATACCCTTTATGTTATTGTTACCAATAGTATCAAGAGCTTCCACTAGATCTCTTGAGAGGTTACGATGAGTATTGTCAT
>NZ_NDYN01000033.1:0-545 GCF_002165815.1 Campylobacter concisus | reverse complement strand
ATGCTAAAAGGATATGGTAAATCACTAGGCAAAGATGTAGGAGTAGCTTTTCTTAAAGGTATAGTAGAACTTTGGAAAACATCCTATGAAAAACTAGAAGAGAACTACAACGAGATAATGCATACAAGATATACATATAAATTTAATGAAGCATATGCGCTAAATAATATCTCATATAAACCTATGTCTATAAAAGAAGCTTATGATAAAGATAGTACAAATAGCTATTGCTACTATCCAGTAATGATCTATCAAAACTATATAAGTCTAAATTTAAATAGACTATTTCTAGGAGCTAATATAAGTAGTGGAGGACTAGACTATAACTCATTTATATACTATGACATAGACCACAAGAAAAACAAACTATCTTTTAACCTAGCCTCTAAGCTAGCACTAAATAACCTTAGTACCTATCTATGCTTAGATGAGCTAAGAGGAGCTGGTAATGAGATAGATGCAAGGTACTTTAACTATGCTAGAAGTAGATACACTGAATCTGATGTAGAGATAAGGGAGCTAAATTTGGATGTGAAAGAGGAGAA
>NZ_NDYN01000032.1:0-549 GCF_002165815.1 Campylobacter concisus | reverse complement strand
ATGACAATACTCATCGTAACCTCTCAAGAGATCTAGTGGAAGCTCTTGATACTATTGGTAACAATAACATAAAGGGTATATATGTGGGGTGTAAAGAAAATGATTCTAAAGATGGAAATTTCAATGGAAAGACAATCCCTCCTCGTCTAATCGGTCGTTTAGCTACCACCATAGTAATGGAAGATGGTCTATACATAGGATAAGATATGAAGAAGATCGTATTTATAACTTTAGCTATCTTAGCAGTCGCAGTAGTAGCAGTAATAAGTAAAGGAAAATTACAAGATAAAGGAAATCCAATGGATAACACTAATACATATACGGTTATAGCTCCGAATGGAGATAAGATAGAATTTGACAAAAAAACAAATTTAATAGCTTCCAAAAATGCAAAAAATAATACGGCACGTTTAGAAGAAAAGTCTCAGATGGTTCTTGAAGCCCGTGCAATCCTAGACTCATCCCCATATAAAAACTATAAACCACTATACTATAACCCTAAACCAAATTCTCTAGGTCAAACAGACTATCTATCTTTTAAACCATGGC
>NZ_NDYN01000031.1:0-680 GCF_002165815.1 Campylobacter concisus | reverse complement strand
TGATTCAGAACTAACTCGCCAACCAAGCAACCCATCTATCAAATTCCCAGAAGACACTAACGAAGATGGTAAGATCTCTGACAAAGAGAATAAAGATGGCGACAAAGATGCTGGTAAAACAACAGCTGAAGTAGTCATTCCAAAAGATGGCAGCGTAAAACCAGGCGATAAACTAATCGTTACTGATGACAAAGGTAATAAAACTGAAAGACCAATCGAACAAAGCGATATCGATAAAGGTAGCATCGATGTTCCAGTTGATCTAAACCCAGGTAAAGATAACACCATAACAGCTGAGATAGTTAACCCTAACAATCCTGACAACCCAGGCAAAGGCAAAGGTGTAATAGGTGAGAATAGTGAAGCTACTAAAGCTCCAGAAGCTCCAGTTATCACTGATGTTATCGATGATGTTAAGGGTGGTAAATTTAACGAAGACGTTAAAGGTGGCTTAACAAATGACAACACTCCAACTATCAAAGGTACAGCAAAAGCTGGATCAACAGTTATAATCTATGACAATGGTGTTGAGATCGGTAGGATAGAGAATGCAAATGCTAACTGGGAATTTACAACTCCAGTTCTTACTAAACAAGGCGAGCATAAATTTACAGCTATAGCTAAGAACGAATTTGGTACTAGCGTATCAAGCAATGAAGTTACAATTGATCTTGATACAA
>NZ_NDYN01000030.1:0-699 GCF_002165815.1 Campylobacter concisus | reverse complement strand
ATCAAGTGTAAGCGTAGCTTTTGATGAGTCGCTAATATTGCCAGCATCATCAGCAAATCTATACTCTGGAGTCTCATATTTACCATTTCTTAGTTTTTCTATATCGACATTAAATGTAGCTTCAAATCTACCATCTTTGATCATCTCATCAGTGATAGTAACAAATTTAACCCAATTACCTTTGCTATCGATTGACTGGATCACATCACCAGCTTTTATGCTACCGTCTGTTGGGATATCTATTACCCAGTGAGCTTTGCCGTCTTTTATAGCAGCCACTTCAGCAATGCTTAGAACGCCGTTATTATCTGTATCTTCTAAGAATCTTACTTTTGGATTGCCGATAGTTAGATCCACATCTACACTACCAGATACTTCTTTACTAGCATTACCTGCTTGATCAACGATCTTAGCTGTTACGCTTGAGGTTTGACCATCAACTACTGGTACTTTGATCTCTACATGACCAGCTGTCTTATCAGCATTTGTTATAGTATGAGACTGCTCTGTGCCACCATTTACAGTGTATTTGATCACATCGCCTACTACTGCATCTGTTGGGACAGAAATTTTAGCTGTTGTGTTAGCGTTATCACTATCGCTACCGTTTTCAGCTTTATTTAGCTTGCCATCTTTTGGATTGATATCTTCAACAAATGTGATTGTTGGCTCTGATGGAGCTGTATGGTCGTTTGGATG
>NZ_NDYN01000029.1:0-761 GCF_002165815.1 Campylobacter concisus | reverse complement strand
TATGTGGATAAAGATAAAGAGAGCATTGCTATATTTACAAAAGATAAAGACATAGTGGATATTGAAAGGATATATGACAAGATAAGAGATAAATTTGGCGTGGAAAACCCAGAAAACTACAAGGTCGATCTCTTTTTAAATGCCACACTTCTAAAAGGTGCAAATGAAGCCAAAGACTATAAATTTGGCTTTACAAATTTCAAAGATGAAAAAGAGCATGATCTCTTTGAAAACAAAGAAGATCAAAAGCCATTTTACTACTTTAGCCCAAGAGATGATGAAAGCTCTAAAGGCTCACTTGATATAACAAATAAAAACACTAGCATAAGAGTGCTTGGCTATGATATAAAGAGGGGTAGCTTAGATGTAAAGCTAAAAAGAGCTAACAATGATGAGAAAAAAGAGAAGCAAGCACAAGATAGAGAAGCGGTAAATCATCAAAACATGCCTTCTGGTGCGGTAGCTACAAATTTCACCGCTCACCCAGTCATAGAAGACGACATCATCACTTGCCCGCATGGTGGCCAAGTAGTGCTAAAAAGCAAAGCTGGCAAGAGTATCACATCTAATGGCATACCGCTCATACTAGGTCAAGACTTCTTAGGCTCGCCGATAGTTGGCTGCTCGGCAAATTCGCCATGCACCTGCGTAGCACACGTACCAAAGAGCGCACTAAGTGCCAAAAGAGTAAATGACAACCACGCTCTCATGCAAGACCTAGTTCATCACTGCTTAAGCGACAAAGGCTGCGCGCTATCAGT
>NZ_NDYN01000028.1:0-780 GCF_002165815.1 Campylobacter concisus | reverse complement strand
TAAGAGACTATATGGAACACTCAAAAAAAGGTAACGTAGTAAGTGTGGAAGATCTCTTAAAAGCAAATAGTGACAATAAGCATGAAGTCATAGACACATCTATCTTAGGACTAAAGGAGCAAAAGCAGATAGAAGAGCTACTTGATAAACAAGCAAAAGAGATAGAGGATTGTTGGAAAAAGGACGATGCTATCTTGAAAAAGACTTTAAAAATGCAAGATATCCCTTATGAAACCATAGAAAAAGATATGAAGAAGGAAGCTCCAACACTTATGGTAAAAACTGCTATAGAGGGGTTATTTCCTTTTGCAGAGTACTTTAGCGAAGATGGTCAATCAAAAATTTATAAGTCCATTGGTTCATTTGTATTTGACCCAAATAAAAAAGAGGCAACAGATGAGCTTCTTGATGAGCTTGGTGTATTAAACATCGTAAGACAGCTATTTACTATGAATAATACTGAAAATGTGGATAAATTTATAAAGCATGTAACAAATTCTAAAACAAATGTTGAAATCCTAAGGAAATCAAAAGGAAATTTGCTTAAACAGGCTATTAACTCTGTAAAACTTCGTCTTTTAATAGGTCGCTATAACATAAGTATCATCTGGAATAGCATGAGAAGCTTTGCTTTTATGAAACAAACTTATATGTTTGACCCAAAAGATGTCAAAGCTATGGGAAATATGCTAAAAGGATATGGTAAATCACTAGGCAAAGATGTAGGAGTAGCTTTTCTTAAAGGTATAGTAGAACTTTGGAAAACATCCTATGAAAAAC
>NZ_NDYN01000027.1:0-810 GCF_002165815.1 Campylobacter concisus | reverse complement strand
GGGAAGCTATCTCTATACATTACTGGTGTTAGAGGATTTAGCTTTTTATCTAATTTACCAGCCTCATATAGTCTTGTTAGCTCTTCTGGTGTGTTGTAGTATGGTGCATTTGGATATCCTTCTGGTGGGGTTAGAGACATTATCTTGGCTTCTAGGAGGGTGGAGTCGATGTAGAGACTTAAGTCACGATCGTCCCATGTGTTTGGAAAAGCGTACTCATCAAATTTATCTTGGTAAAATTTCATTTCTTTATTTACATAGCTCACAAATTCTTCCCTAGTAGTCTCGTTTGCATCAAGGTCTCTAGGATCTAATAGTTTTCCTTCATCTTCTACTAATTTTCTTAGATGTCTATGCATTGATCCAGAAGTATTTTGTGCTACTCCGTCTCTATTAAAATCCATCACGAAATAGCTTCCCACTATCTCATCAAGATAAGGCATCATTCCATATTCATCTAGTGGGGGATTTTTAGCTAGTCTTCTAAATTCTTCAGCCATTTGTAAATTTTTGTTTAGACCTACTAAATAGGTAGAGTATTCAAACATGTCAGCTAATGCCTCTAAGGCTCCGTCTTGACCAAGCTGTGCTGATAGAAACATTGATTGATATGCTCTTGCTTTAAATCCTGCATAGCCTAATCCAACTCCTCCTGAAAATCCAACAGTGCTTCCTAATACTCCAGCACATATATTCCACTCTGCTGCAAATAGTTCTGATTTTAATGTGCCTTTGTGAGCATTTACTTCATCATAAATTTCAGCATATTCTGGCTTTGTTAGTTTGCCATTACTATCTACTCTACCTATC
>NZ_NDYN01000026.1:0-864 GCF_002165815.1 Campylobacter concisus | reverse complement strand
GGGGCCATAGATATTAAATTTATTCTTTAATCCTTTATATTATGCTCTTTGGCATAGCTTAATATCTTTTGCCTAAGATCTTCTGGGAAGCTATCTCTATACATCACTGGTGTTAGAGGGTTTAGCTTTTTATCTAATTTACCAGCCTCATATAGTCTTGTTAGCTCTTCTGGTGTGTTGTAGTATGGTGCATTTGGATATCCCTCTGGTGGGGTTAGGGACATTATTTTGGCTTCTAGAAGGGTGGAGTCGATGTAGAGATCTATATCTCTATCTTCGTAATTAGCAGGATAGCCTTTTTCGGAAAAAATCTCCGCATATTCTGGTAGTTCTTTTTTAACATAAGAGATAAATTCTTCCCTTGTAGTCTCGTTTGCATCTAGGTCTCTAGGATCTAGTAGTTTGCCTTTGTCTTCTACAAGCTCTCTTAAAACTCTATGCATTGATCCTGTAGGGTTAATCACTATCCCATTTCTATTAAAATCCATCACGAAGTAGCTTCCTACTATCTCATCTAGATAAGGTATCATTCCATATTCATCTAGTGGAGGGTTTTTAGCTAGTTTTCTAAACTCTTCAGCCATTTGCAAATTTTTATTAAGACCTATATTATATGTTTGGTATTCAAATAAGTCTCCTAAAAAATCTAAAGCTTTTACTACTCCTAACTGGGCTGCTAAGAATACTCTTTGAAATCCTCTTGCTTTAAATCCTGCTTCATTTCCATTTGCAAATCCCATAGGATTTCCAAGTATGCCAGCACAAATTCCCCACTCTGCGGAAAAGAGCATTGATTTTAATGTGCCTTTGTGAGCATTTACTTCATCATAAATTTCAGCATATTCTGGCTTTGTTAGTTTGCCA
>NZ_NDYN01000025.1:0-1115 GCF_002165815.1 Campylobacter concisus | reverse complement strand
CTTCATCCAAAAAGCCAACACCTTTGTAAATGAGATAAAAGATGGCAACTATGAAGCAAGTCTAGAAGCTGATACTAATAACCCAGCTCTAAATCAACTAAAAAGCACATTTAAAGATCTACAACTTGCTCTTAAAAATGCAATCTCAAGTAATGGCAAAGATGTACTTGATCTACTAAACACCTATAAAAACCAAGACTTTACAAAAAGACTTGATGATGATGGTAAGATAGCAAGTGGCATAAACTCTCTTGGCATAGAAATATCTAAAATGCTAAATGACAATCTAAACCAAGCTCAAGTACTAGAAGAAAAAGCTAAACTTCTAGCAAGCTCAGTATCAAAAGTAGCAAGCTCAGCAAATACTCAAGCAAATAGCTTACAAGAAAGTGCTGCTGCAGTTGAGCAAATGTCTAGCTCAATGAATGCCATCTCTCAAAAGACAGCTGATGTTATAAGACAAAGTGATGAGATCAAAAACATCATAACTATCATTAGAGATATAGCAGATCAAACAAACCTACTAGCACTTAATGCTGCAATAGAAGCAGCCAGAGCTGGAGAGCATGGTAGAGGATTTGCAGTTGTGGCTGATGAAGTTAGAAAACTAGCTGAGAGAACTCAAAAATCACTTGGTGAGATAGAAGCAAATACAAATGTATTAGCTCAATCAATAAATGAGATGAGTGAATCAATAAAAGAGCAAAGTGAAGGAATAAATATGATAAATCAATCAGTTGCTCAAATAGATAATCTAACAAAAGAAAACGTGGTAATTGCTAACCAAGCAAATGAAGTAACATCAGAAGTAGATGAGATGGCTAAAGCCATAGTTGAAGAGGTTAGGAAGAAGAGGTTTTAACTTCTTAATAAACAAACTTAAATTTGTTTAATGAAAAACTACTGAATTTAATAAACTCCAACCTGGTTTAGGCTGGGTTGGGGGGGGGTGATCTTTTAAATTTAATCTTTGGTGTCGTTTATAAAATCTAAATTCAACTTACAAAAATATCTACCAAATTTTAAAATTTCATGAACGAGTAATTTCGGCTCTAAAATTTGAGCTAAGCGATAAGCGAAGCCAAATTTTAGTAGTCAATTCTTGCGAGTGAATG
>NZ_NDYN01000024.1:0-1402 GCF_002165815.1 Campylobacter concisus | reverse complement strand
CGTTTTCAGCTTTATTTAGCTTGCCATCTTTTGGATTGATATCTTCAACAAATGTGATTGTTGGCTCTGATGGAGCTGTATGGTCGTTTGGATGTTCTATATTGCCAGCTTCAACTCTATCTGTACCTACGTTACCAGCTTTGTCTATTGCTTGAACAAATACTGGAGTACCTGGCTGAATGGCTTTATCTAGTTGAATTACGAAGTCACCTACTTTATTAGCGTGACCTTTTCCTATAATGTTGTTGTTTTCATCTCTAAATAATATCTCAGCATTTGGCTCATCTGTATGACCTGTTCCCATAGTTAGCTCTGCTGTATCATCAGCTTTGCTATTAGTATCGATTGGAGTGATTTTAACATTGTCAAGTTTTGGAGCGATTGAGTCTAGATCGATTGTAGCTTCATTGCTTGGTGCGCTCTTACCAAATTTATTCTCAGCAGTTGCTGTAAATTTATGCTCGCCATCTTTTGTAAGAGCTGTGGTTGTAACTTCCCATGAACCATCAGATTTAGCTGTTGTCTCACCTACCTTGTTGCCATTGTCGTAAATTTCTACTTTTGATCCAGCTTTTGCAGTACCTTTGATAGTTGGAGTACTATCATTTGTTAGATGACCTTTTACATCAAGAACATTGCCTACTTTAGTATCTTCTTCATAACCCTTAACGTTATCAATTACTTCATTGATAACTGGAGCTTCTGGAAGATCTTTATGAATGATATCCATATCGCCAGCAGTTTCTGTATCTTTACCTTTGTTACCAGCTTTGTCAGTTACTTCTACAGTTACTTTATCACCTGGTTTGATTGGATCAGTAGTGATTTCGAAATTTCCTTTGTCATCAGTTGTGCCAGTACCTATTGTTTTACCATTTTCATCAGTAACAACTACTGGAGCATTTGGCTCATCTGATTTACCTTTTACGATACCTTTATCTGGAGTACCATCTGATGGGTTAGTCTCATCTACTGGAGTTACAGTATCGATATCTACTTTTGGAGCTGTATGATCATTTGGATGAGCTAAATTGCCAGCTTTAAATTCGCTTTCACTAGTATTGCCAGCTTTATCAGTTACTTCAAAGACCAATTTATCGCCAGGATTAACAGGTTTAGCATCTATAACAAAGCCGCCTTTATCATTTGCGTCGGCTTTACCCAAGAAATTTCCATCTTTATCTTTAGCTATGATAGTAGCATGAGGAGTATCTGTAACACCTACTATAAGAGTTGCTTCTGCTGTATCATCGGCTTTAGCAGCAGTATCGATCGGAGTTATTGTAACCTCTTTGATAACTGGAGCTATTGTATCAAGATCAATTGTAACTTCATTGCTTGATACGCTAGTACCAAATTCGTTCTTAGCTATAGCTGTAAATTTATGCTCGCCTTGTTTAGT
>NZ_NDYN01000023.1:0-1492 GCF_002165815.1 Campylobacter concisus | reverse complement strand
CTTAGTAAAAGTGAAGTAGTAAAAATTAAATATGATATTCTTGATTTGATAGAAAAGAACGGTTTTTGTGAATATTATGATTTGATTGAGTTTTTAAAAAATGACAATATTGAACGATTAGAAATAGCAATGAATAACACATTATTTTTTAATACTTATCTAAAATCAAAGAGACATAAGGGGTTAAAAAATGGCATTTCCTAAAAAGCACGAAAAAAGTAAAACTAGGGGGATAAGAATTAGCTGTGTCACAGATGAATTTTTAAAAGATTTATCAAGTAAAGATAAAGATTTTACTGCCAATGATTTTATAAATTTGCTTATCGAGAATTCTGACGAATATAAAAATTTTCTTGCTCGTAAGGCTGCCGAAGATAAAGAGCCTAAACTATTCGCATAGTCGCTATTTTAAGGGGGTTAAGGGGGTGAAACCCTCCTTACGAGCACCCGCAGGATATACAAAACCGCCAGGATTTTGTATATACAAGGGGTATGCTCGCCCATAATAAAAATATACTTTTCAACTATAATTTTGTCGGACATTTTCGGCGTTAAAGCCTATCCTGCAATCAATAAAAAAAGATGGGGTATGGGGTTATTACCCCATAAGTGTGGAGCATTAGGGCAACGCCCGCCCTAAGTGCTAATTAGAGAGCATAAACGCCGAAAAGCTCAAAACAAGGGGCCCCACGTCAGTGGGGAAGTGTTTTGAGCGGAAGGCTCTTGGCTATATATAATATAAGTGTGTAACCTACAAACTCCAAAAATTGGCAATTCTTGTCAAATTAATAAAAAACTCTTACCTTTAAGTTTTTGCACTGATCGAATTAAATTTTATAGCTGATTTTTGTGTTTGAATTTGGGGGGTTACTACGACACCCCCCAATGGGTGACTTGTGACATGTGACGTAAGTTTATTTTAAGTTATATTGTGACACAATTAAAGTATCAAAAAAAAAGAGAACCTGAAACACCTTTTTAAATTTATGGTTCTCTTTTTTAGAATGGAGTTAAATTATGGCACAAGATGCTAAAAATGTCAAAAAGAGAAACTGGGCTTTTGTTGCATACCCTGAGAGTATGCCAACCAACTGGCTTGAAATATTACAAGAAACAGGCGCACCGATTGCTATTTCACCGCTACACGATAAAGATTTGAATGCTGATGAACACGAGAAAAAGGCACATTATCACGTAATTTGTTGCTGGGACGGTCCAGTTCGTTTTACTCAAGCCGAAAAATTGGCAAAATCTGTTAATGGCACAATTCCTATTCCTTTAGAGAGCATACGGGGCTATTATCGATATTTTACTCATAAAGACAACCCAGAGAAGCACCAGTATGATGAAAGCGAAATAAAGTGCCTTAATGGCTTTGCAATTACTGATTTTGTTGAGCTTAGTAAAAGTGAAGTAGTAAAAATTAAATATGATATTCTTGATTTGATAGAAAAGAACGGTTTTTGTGAATATTATGATTTGATTGAGTTTT
>NZ_NDYN01000022.1:0-1548 GCF_002165815.1 Campylobacter concisus | reverse complement strand
ACTCTCCCTTACTGGGATGTTGGAAAAGTAGGTCGTTGCGGGCTTTGTTGTTTATCTGCTTTAATTCTTATATTATTTGATTCTAGTTTTTATTTTTTTAATTCTGCTATGTTATATTCATTCCATTGCTTGTTAAAAATACCGAACCTTAGCTATTTGATATTAGCATGACCT
Source organism: Campylobacter concisus (assembly GCF_002165815.1). Classification (GTDB taxonomy): domain Bacteria; phylum Campylobacterota; class Campylobacteria; order Campylobacterales; family Campylobacteraceae; genus Campylobacter_A; species Campylobacter_A concisus_BH. Next base: position 1,374 of record NZ_NDYN01000022.1, on the reverse strand, counting down.
CTAAGCTTATCTACAATACTACAGTCAAAAAGTCATTTTTTGAGGTGATGTGTTGATAGTTTCTTATTTGTCGTTTTTATTATACACAAACGAACACGATGCTAAATTTATTAAATTTAACACTGCCTCATGCAAAAGTGTATACTTATATTAAGCTAAACAAAAAGTATTAAGTTATATTATTTTTTTAAGATTTATCAAATTTCTTTAAAGGAGAGCGTATGAAACCAGCATTTTCAAAAGCTGTTTTTGTAGCAGCTGGCGTTGCCTTATTCGCAGGCTCACTCTTAAACGCAGAGGACAAATTTAGCCCTGTTATTGTCATACATGGTGGCACTAGTGGACTTGAGCTTACTAAAGATGAGTTTAAAGTGCGCGAAGAGCCTATGAAAAAGGCGCTTTTAGCTGGACAGGCTGTGCTTGAAAAGGGCGGTAGTGCTATGGATGCAGTTACGGCAGCCATTATGGTATTAGAAGACGATCCAAATTTTAATGCTGGTAAGGGCGCAGTATTTACAGCTGACGGCTTTAATGAGTTAGACGCTTCTATTATGGACGGTTCTACTAAAAAAGCAGGCGCAGTCGCGATGGCAAGGCACATCAAAAATCCGATTCTTGGTGCAAGAGTTGTAATGGACAAGACTTGGCACACTCTTGTTGCTGGCGAGGGAGCTGACAAACTAGCCAAAGAAAACGGCTTAGAGATGGTCGATCAAAAGTATTTTTTCACGCAGTTTAGATATGATGCACTCCAAAGGGCTAAAGAGAAACAAAAGCTCATGCTTGATAGCGAAAAGACAAAGAAAACTTCACTAAATTTATATGAGCGCCCATATCTTGGCACTGTTGGAGCGATAGCACTTGATAAAAATGGCAACCTAGCCGCAGCAACCAGCACCGGTGGTATGACAAATAAAATGACTGGCCGTATAGGCGATAGTCCGATAATTGGCTCTGGAACCTATGCAGATAATGACTCAGTGGCAGTCTCTTGCACAGGCACAGGTGATATCTATATGCGCGTAAATGCTGCTCATGAGGTCTCAGCTCTTTATAAATACAAAACTTCAGATGTGCAAAAAGCAGCCGAAGAGGCTGTAAAAGAGGTAGCGGCACTAGGTGGCAGTGGTGGTATCATCTCTATCGATAAAGCTGGTAAGACTGGCTTTGCTTGGACTAAAGATAAGCTTGGTATGTATCATGGTGAGGCAAGACTTGGAGCTAAACCAGTTGTTTACTGGCCACTTGGTGAAAAATGATTAGATAGCTAGGTCGGATCCTATCCGACCTAGTTTTTAAAGGGAGAAAGTTTATTAAAATATATAAATTGCTCCAAGAACGATAAATGCTCTTAGGCAAAAACCGCCAATTAAA
>NZ_NDYN01000021.1:0-1743 GCF_002165815.1 Campylobacter concisus | reverse complement strand
AGCTACTAGAATTTATAAAAACTCAAAAATATAAAGAATTTAAAGAAGAAAAATTTAAATTAATCAAAAAACTATTAGAACATGGACAAGATCCAAAAGACTATAAAGTTTTAAAGATTATTCTGAAAATTATAAATGAAGAAAAAGATTTAGAGAATTTATTAAAAGATGGAGCTAAAAAGGAATTAGCACAATGAAGCAATTAGCAATAATCATATTTCTCATAACATCTTTATATTCACACGAAGCAAACTGTACGGATATGTTTAGACTCATTTATAATAAAAATTTAAGCGATGTTGAAACGGCTAAGTATATAAAATACTACATAGATGATCTCGGATGTGATGCTAATGCTGGTATAAATTTACCAAATTTAACGATGAAAGCTAGCTTATTAGAATTTGCTTATAGTGCAAATAAACCAATAAGCATTGACAAACTTTTAGAAAAAGGCGCGGTACCTAATGCGTGGTTGGCTGGCTCAATAGGATTAGACTTTTTGCTTTTTTTTGAAGAAAATGGTGTTAAGTTAGAAGGGCAGTCACCAAGCCCTGAGTTACTAGAATTTATAAAAACTCAAAAATATAAAGAATTTAAAGAAGAGAAATTTAAGCTAATCAAAAAACTACTAGAACATGGACAAGATCCAAAAGGCTATATCCTTTTACAGAAAGTATTAACGCTTGTAAATAATGAAAAAGATTTAGATAGGTTACTAGAGCAATATAAAAAGGATAGTAAATGAGTATATTGATTTCATTTATTATACCACTTGCAATATATAATCTACATTACCTAGATTGTGCAAATATGTTTAATATAGTAGCCAACAAAAAAATAAGTGATGAAAATACAGCAAAATATATGAATGTTTATATAGATAAATTTGGTTGCAATGCAAATATTACCTTAAAGTCTGCAAGACTTAGATATGAACCAAATTTATTAGAAATTGCCTTTATGATGAATAAATTTAAAACTTTTAATGATCTTTTGGATAAAGGCACAAAACCAAATGGCAGATTGGCTTTTTCTATGGGATCAGAATTCTTATTCTTTTTTCGAGATAATGAAGTCGGTTTTGAAAGTAAAATTCCTAGTAAAGAGCTACTTGATTTTATAAAAACTAAAAAATATAAAGAATTTAAAAGAGAGAAATTTAAATTAATTAAAAGGCAATTACAGTATGGACAAGATCCAAAAGACTACGAATATTTAAAATATATTTTGACACTCATAAATGATGACAAAGATTTAGAGAATTTATTAAATAATGGAAATAAAAAGGAATTAGCGCAATGAGGCAATTAGCAATAATCATATTTCTCATAACATCTTTATATTCACATGAAGCAAATTGTTTAAATATGTTTGCTGTGGTATTTGACAAAAATACAACCGATGAAAATACTGCTAAAGACATAGAATATTACATAGATAAGATTGGTTGTGATGCTAACATTACTTTAGAAAATGATAAATTGCATTATGAACCAAATCTACTTGACAGTACTTATGCAATGAATAAGCCTAAAACACTTGATTTACTTTTACAAAAGGGTACATTTCCTAGTAAGTGGCTAACAAGAGACATCGCAACAGAATTCCTGGTCTTTTTTAGAGAAAATAGCGATGGCATAAAAGATAAAAAAGCAAGCCCTGAGCTACTAGAATTTATAAAAACTCAAAAATATAAAGAATTTAAAGAAGAAAAATTTAAATTAATCAAAAAACTATTAG
>NZ_NDYN01000020.1:0-2785 GCF_002165815.1 Campylobacter concisus | reverse complement strand
GCGCACTAAGTGCCAAAAGAGTAAATGACAACCACGCTCTCATGCAAGACCTAGTTCATCACTGCTTAAGCGACAAAGGCTGCGCGCTATCAGTGGCATAATAAATTAATAATATTATAAATATATTCACAATAAGATTATGAGAAATTTCTATCTTGTATAGTTTTAAATTTAAAAGGATTTATGATGAAAAAAGTAAAATTTATAGTTTTTATCTGCTTGTTTATACTGCTACCACTTGCTTATTTTAATGGCTTTATAAGAATTTCTGATCTAACTAGCGAACAAGAGAGCATTGCTAAAAAATATGGTGGTGTTTATGTATTTGATGAAAAGCTAGATAAGGAGATAGATAAGAGAGAAGAAGAGAGACGAATAATGACAAAAGGCTTAAGTGGTAAAAAATTAGCCGAAAATCGTTATGCAGTTGATATGACGCCAGTTAATGAAAAATTACCTAGAGTTTTATCTAATGGAAAAAAATATTACCTCAGATGGGTTGATTATGAAAATGAAACTAGAAAAAAGATAAAAACTCCACAAATTTACAAAGATAAAATAAAAGAATTTATTGGCAGTGAAGATTATGAAAAATTTAAACCATCTTATGACTTGGGCTATTTTTATATAGATGATAATGATGAAGTAAGAGTAATCGATCTAAGTTTAGACTACTACGTTGTTGAAACAACATATACACTTTCAGGCGATGAAGCAAGTGGAATAAAATTTACAAAAAATAGATATATAAATGTAGCTGGAGATAATTATTTTTACTTGATAGACAATAAATTTCAAAAGATAAATAAATAGGACAAATAAATGAATACTATTAAAAATTTAACCAACAAAGAGATGGTAAATAAGATAAAAGACTATGCTGATATAGCCGATGTTGCTTATGCGTTTTTTGAATATATAGACGAGAATGAAATTTGGAGTTTTTCGGATAAATTTCATAATGAGAGAATTTTAAAAAAGCCAAATCCTAGATGGGACTATGCTGATAATGTAAATTATGGTCATACTTTAGAATTTGACATTAAAGATGAAAGCGGAAATACCATAAAAGCTGCTGGTACTCCTACATCTTACGCTCTTTGTGTCGAAGCTAGGTTTATGCAAGACTTAACTATTCAAAAACCAAAAGAAGATGATGAATTAGAAGAAGAAAAAGTACAAATTTCTAATCAAATAAAAAATTTTATAAAAGTCCCTCGAAATAAAAAGCAGTATTTATTTTACACAATAGACAATCTCTCCAAACGTACCAAAAATTTCACATCAAGATTTAGACTTCTAAAACATCAAAAAAATAATGGGCTAGGTTTTAGTGCCACGCTCTTTGAAGATACAAAGGACAACAGCAAAAAAATATTAACCTTTAGAGGTACTGAGATCACTCCAGGAGACTTAATTGCAGATATAGAGCTAACAATTAATGAGATACCAATACAGGTAAATTCTTTAATAAATTTCTTTTTAGATAGTGTTATACCTATATTAAAAGAAGGTGAAAAGATAAATATATGTGGTCACTCACTTGGTGGATACTTAACTCAGATATGTGCTTTTACCTTTGCTGAATATGTAGATGAAATTTATACATTTAACTCTCCTGGGATATTAACAGATTATATGAAAACTAGAGTAGGCATCCCATCTATTGATCTCATGCCAAGGTTCATTAGAAATAAGATCATATATTTCTTTAATAAAAGAAATGTCCCTTACTATGAAAAGCTTAAAGAAAATTTGTTCTTAGCAGATAAGGACCACACCTACCTACCAGCACCTTTAAATGTTAATAACATATATCACATGAAAACAGACAATGATAGCCTAGCCTTTAACAATAAACTCTATGAAAACGCTATACAAGACCTTGGAGTTGATATAAATGGCAATGAGGTGCTTATAAATATAGGCAACGTAGATGCGATACTAAATACAAATGTAAGTATAAGCTCGCACTTTCTTACCTACACGGCTGCTACACTATACTTTTTCTCATATCTTTTAGAGCAAAAAGATAATGACGAAAAGACAAAAAATGTTAGCCTAAAAGGCACACTTTTATATCTAAATGACTTTATGGAGCAAAACTATAAGCTTATTTTTGATCTTGACACAAATTTATCTTTAGCATATAAAAGTGAGACATCCTATATAGATAACAAAGCTACACTACCACCTCTTTTATATAATAAAAACAAAAACTGGATGTTGCTTATACTATTAAATAATATAAAACACGACTTTAAGATATTTAATCACAATTTAGAAGACGAGCAAGAAGCTTTGATAATAGAAGATATATTTAAGCTTAGTGACGAGAAGCGATACACAAATATAATAAGCAAAGATGAAGTAGAGAAATTTAAAGAAGGTGGATGTGAAAGCATAGAAGATAAAAGAGCTATGCACAAGTGCAGGACATACAAGGTGGTAGATGAGAGCTCTAGTGATATCACCACCACCAAGGCTGATGCTAGCAAGCTCTACACCTATACGTCAAATTTCACAAGGTCGCTTTCATCACAAGATGAGAAGGCATACTTTATGAAAAGATCAGAGCAAACCTACTCTCTTTTATTTGACAACAGCACGCAGAGTGGCTCTATAAATTTATACGACGTAAAAGATAGAGGCGAGATAAAATTTGGCTTTTTATCAGCTAGCTCTAGCGTATATGTGGATAAAGATAAAGAGAGCATTGCTATATTTACAAAAGATAAAGACATAGTGGATATTGAAAGGATATATGACAAGATAAGAGATAAAT
>NZ_NDYN01000019.1:0-2842 GCF_002165815.1 Campylobacter concisus | reverse complement strand
TTTATTCTCTTTGTCAGAGATCTTACCATCTTCGTTAGTGTCTTCTGGGAATTTGATAGATGGGTTGCTTGGTTGGCGAGTTAGTTCTGAATCATATACCAAGTTTGCAAAATTACCTTCGCTCTCGTTGCCGACTTTATCTACTATCCTATAAGCTGGACTTTGTGCTCCATTGCCTTTTGGTAGATCCATAACAAAGCCGTCTCTCTCAACAAAACCTTTTGTGATATCATCATTAGTTATGATTGCAGCATTTTGCCACTTAGCATTTTTTCCATATACTTGTAGCGTATCGCCAGCTTTTACACTAATGCCGTCAGTTGGGATCTCAACCACCCAGTGAAGTTTGCCATCTGTTAAGGCTTTTGCCTCTTCTACGCTTAGGACCTCATTGTTATTTAAATCTTCCTTAAATTTAACTTTTGGTGTGCCAACAGTTGTATCAACTTCTAGCGCAGAAGTTGCTTCGCTAGTGTTGCCAGCTGCATCTGTAACCACAGCTTTTATGACGTGAACACGACCAACAAGATCTGCTAGTGGCTCTTTATAGTCGCTTGGCTTAAATTCCCAGTTGCCGTTCTTATCAGCTGTAGTTCTACCTATCTCTTTATTAGTATCATAGATAACCACTTCTTGATTTGCATCAGCTTTACCTTTGATAGTTGGAGTGTTGTCATTTGTCGAAGTACCTGCAACGTTGTCTTTATATGTACCGCCTGGTACGTTGTCAATAATTCCTGTGATCTGAACGTTAGGAGCTGTAAAGTCTGAACTTATGCTCTCTTTTACCACTTCACTTGCATTGCCCGCTTGATCAACGATCTTAGCTGTTACTGTTGAAGTCTTACCATCAACTACTGGTACTTTAACCTCTATGTAGCCTGCTACTCTGTCATTGTAAGTTATAGTATGTGTTTTTTCCTCACCATTTACAGTGTAGTGGATCACATCATTTTCTACTGCATCACCTGGAACAGAAATTTGAGCTGTTGTGCTAGCATCGTCACCATCTTTGCCGTTCTCAGCTTTATTGAGCTTGCCATCTTTTTTATTGATATCTTCAATAAATATGATTGTTGGCTCAGACGGAGCTACTAGGTCGACATTAACTATCACTGCTTCTGAGAAGTCCGAGATATTTCCTGCTTTATCTTGTGCTCTTGTAGTGTATTGATACTCGCCATCTCCTAGTTCAGGTAGTTCAAATTTCCAACCACCATGTTTATCAGCTGTGACTGTTCCTATAGCTGTTTTTTCGCCATTTAACTCACTAATTTCATATATAGTTACTACTGAGTTAGGCTCAGCATATCCCTCAAGAGTTGGTGTGCTGTCATTTGTTAGAGCAACTTTTGTTTTAACGTCTAAAACGTTGCCAGTTTTGCTATCTACATTGTCATTTACAGCATCTATTACAGGAGCATCTGCTGTTGCATCTACATCTAGTTCAACCTTAGGTGTGATTGATTTATTACCTGCGCTATCAGTAGCATGTGCTTCGAAGTAGTGTAGGCCATCACCCATAGCTTCAGTTGGAGTAAAGCTCCATTTGCCATTAGCGTCAGCTACTGTTTTACCAACTAGAGTTTTTTCTGTAGTTGTTAAGAAGCTCTCATAAATTTCTACTGTTGCACCAGCTGCTGCACTACCTTTGAATGTTGGTAGATTATCGTTTGTTAGACCATTTTTAACATCACCATTTACTACACCACCATCTACGTCATCATAAATTTCGTCGATTGTTACTTGAGTTGTAGCATGAGTATGGATGATATCATTACCTGTTACTGCACTACCTTTACCAGTGTTGCCAGCTTCATCAATGATCTCTACTTTTACTTTATCACCTGGGTTTAGTGGTTTAGTAGTATCTATAACAAATTTGCCATCTCCACCTACTTTACCTTCACCAATTACATTACCAGCTTCATCTTTAACAATAACCTTAGCATCTTGTGTATCAGAGCTACCATCTACTCTACCTTTTTCTGGAGTGTTATCAGCTGGGTTGCTAATATCTAGTGGGCTTACTTTTAGGTTTTCAACACTTGGAGCTGTTGCATCTACATCTAGTTCAACCTTAGGTGTGATTGATTTATTACCTGCGCTATCAGTAGCATGTGCTTCGAAGTAGTGTAGGCCATCACCCATAGCTTCAGTTGGAGTAAAGCTCCATTTGCCATTAGCGTCAGCTACTGTTTTACCAACTAGAGTTTTTTCTGTAGTTGTTAAGAAGCTCTCATAAATTTCTACTGTTGCACCAGCTGCTGCACTACCTTTGAATGTTGGTAGATTATCGTTTGTTAGACCATTTTTAACATCACCATTTACTACACCACCATCTACGTCATCATAAATTTCGTCGATTGTTACTTGAACGGTAGAAGAAGCCTCAGTGATATCTTTTGAAATTTCCTCGCTTGGCTTGCTTGGGTTGTTTGGATTGATGATCTCGGCTGTTATAGTTGTCTTATCGCCTGTTTTGATATCAACTGAAATTTCAACCTTACCATTTTCGATATCTTTATCTGTGATCACGTGCTCTTTTGGAGTATCGCTATTATCTTTTACGATTAGTTTATCGCCTGGTTTTACGCTGCCATCTTTTGGTATAGAAATTTCAGCTGTTGTTTTACCAACCTCTTTATCACCATCTTCATTCTCTTTATTAGAGATCTTACCATCTTTATTAACGTCTTCTAGGAAGTTAATATCTAGTGGCGAGCTCGGTGTTCTTGAGAATTCGCCATCAAGTGTAAGCGTAGCTTTTGATGAGTCGCTAATATTGCCAGCATCATCAGCAAATCTATACTCTGGAGTCTCATATTTACCATTTCTTAGT
>NZ_NDYN01000018.1:0-3990 GCF_002165815.1 Campylobacter concisus | reverse complement strand
AGAACAACGATAAAAAGAAAAGGCTTTATTAACGGTGAAGTTAAAGGTGGTTTCTCGTTTCGTGAGCTGGAATTATATATGAGGGATGCTTAAAGATAGTTGAAATAATTGCAAAATATTTTACAAATTTAAATTTTATTTCTGATACATAAAATTGGAGAGCTTCCTTGCTCTCCGTTTGATTTAACGCCACCACTTTGATAGCAAATTTACATCTATGATTACATAGGCTGTGTTACTTCGTCCTTGATCTCAACAGTAACAGTTGTTCCGCTAGTATCATTTGTATATGCGGTATAGCCGTCAGTTGATGCACCCTTTTGCCAGCCAGCATCTTTAAATTCTACTTTATCTCCAGCATCAGCTGTTATTTTTAGCGTATTATCACCATCTGTTAAGCTTATGACATCACTTAGTTTTACGCTTAAAGTAGTATTTTGGCTCTTGTTAGAGATATTAAGCTCCTCAAAGTTATGTGCATGATCTGCGATGCTATCTAAATTTATAGATGTTCCTGGATTTGTGATAGCTAATTTGTCATAACCAGTGCCACCATCTATATCATTGCCTTGCATATCTGACTTTGCAATCGTTAATGAGTCATCGCCTGCGCCTAGCTTTATAGTAGAATTATGAATATAGTTACCAACTACAACGGTGTCGTTTCCACTTCCCGTTTCTACAGTACTATGGTCTATATTGGTACCAACCGTTAACTTATTGTTGCCATCGCCCAAATTTACATAAGAGCGATTTGTTATATATCCATCGACTTTGACGTTGTCATAACCATCTCCAGCAATTACTGATGCTCTATCGATATTTGTCTCTACTTTTAAGATATTATCTCCATTGTCTAAATTTAGTTTTGAGTCTTCTACCATGTCACCCCAAACACCGCCGCTCTTATACACTGTTACTATATCGTCACCATCACCTAGTTTCACATCTGCTCTATGAGTGAATGTTTTAACATCTAGCTCTACTGCTTTACCTTGTGCTTCGATATTAACAGCGCTTGCGCTTTTTGGATTGTCATCAAGTAACAAGCCTGTTCTGTTTGTGCCATAAATAGCGCTAGCATTTATATGAGTAGGTGCATCACTAAAGTCAAAGACTATCTCATCTTTGCCTGTTGATCCTTTGTTGCCAGCAGCGTCTGTTAGGTATGCCCAAGCTTCAAAAACTTTACCATAAGAGTCCTTGCCAAAAGGAATATGCTCCCATGTTCCTTGAATCATATTTTGTTTTACAAAGCCTACATAGCCTTTTGCTATATCTTCGGCTTTTATAGTATAAGTTAGCTCACCAGTAGCACCTGGTCCACCCCACATATAGTGCATAATGTCACCAACTTTAACCGTGCCGTCGTTTGGAAGATATGCTTTCCAAGCTATACGTCCTGCGTGCTCAGGATTTAAATTCTCACTCCAGCTAAATTTACCATCATTGTTGAGATCATCTATCCATTCGACTTTTAAATTTGTCACTTTCGTATCAACAGTTATGGTTACCGGATCAGCCTCGGCTGTGTTGCCAGCTTTGTCAGTAGTTTTTACTTTAAGCTCATGCTCTCCGTCGCTAAGCGGAGTGCTTACTTCAAATTTCCAAGAACCATCAGCTTTTGCCTCTACCTGACCGATCTTGTTTGTACCATCAAAGATCTCTACAGTTGAGCCAGCCTCTGCCTTGCCTGATAGAGTTGGTGTGTTGTCGTTTGTTAGGCCTTTTAGTGTTTTGCCATCGACTGTCACATCATTGCCCTTGACATTACCATTTACAACGCCACCTGCAACATCATCTGTAACGCTATCAAATGTAACCTTAGTGCTTGTATCTACTGTTATAGTAGCTGGGTCAGAGGCCTTGATCGCATTTGTGGCTGGAGATGAAGCTGTGATACTATGAGCGCCTTCACCAAGTGGAGTGACCGGAGTGATAGACCAGTTGCCATAATCATCAGCTTTGCTGCTGCCTATCTTAGTCGTGCCATCATATAGCTCTACTACCGAATTAGGGTCCGCCTTGCCTTTAAATGTCGGAGTACTGTCATTTGTTAGTCCTTTTTTAGTTACGCCATTTACTACTACGTCATTATCTTTGACATTGCCGTGATCTATACCGCCTGCAACGTCGTCGATCACCTCTGTGATAGTGACAACATTTACATTCGCTAAGAATGCAAAACTTAAATTGCTTCCACTATCATTACCATTTAGGTTAAGGTGGTCTGTGATAGTCGCATCAACACCAGTTGCATGTACATAATCTGACTTCAAAACGCCATTTTCATACATATTATATAGTGGCACGCCAGTTATTTCGATAGCGTTATTATTTAGCGCTGGGATGCCTGCATGTATGACATTGCCAGCTGCATCGACCTCGTCAAAAGTCACAGTGCCGTCAGCTGCTTTGTGAATGATAAATGCCTTAACAAATGTTGGCTCTGGGTTATTTGCTGGGTATTGTTTTACACCAGTGTCAGCATAAATTTTGTTGTAGTCAGTTACAGCAACTGTTAGTTTATCGCCGTCCGAGAACACTTTTGGCAATGTTATGCGAGCTGTAGTGTGGCTGATATCGCCGTCTTTTATAGCGTCAGCTACGCTTATACCAGCATTTAGTGCGCCTGAGCCACTTCCTGAAACACTTGGATTATAAACTTTGTTGCCTTCTATAAATTCAACCTTCGGAGCCTCCATGCTATCTCTAAATATCCATGTATTTCCGTTAGATTTATCTGCATGATCATCACCTTTTATACTCACTTCTATACCACGTGAGTGTGTAAGATTATAGGTGGTTGTTGGCATATCGTGGATATCTATACCAAATTTCTCGCCAGCACCATTTGTAGATGTAAGACCAGCTTTTATAGGTGTCTTATCATCAGCTGAAGTGATCTGATCAACCGTCATAGAGCCATCAGCTGCTTTATGAACTAAGAAATATTTATAAGCAGTTGTATCTATGCCACCTGTTTTTGCAAGAGAGGCTGCATCTGGTCCATATCCATATTTTACAGTTACGACATCGCCGTCTTGAACATTCTCAGGTAGTGAGATGCGTGCTGTGGTGTGGTTGATATCACCATCTAGCATAGCTGTATTTCTATTTTGGTTTGTTATTTGATCTGATTTTTCATTTAAAACATTGCCATGCTCATCAAGCTCAACAAATTTAACTTCAGCCTTGCCAACATTTTCAAATTTAACACTTGAAGTAGCTTTAAGGCTTGTGCCTTCTAGCTCAGCTGTGATACTAGCTGAATTTCCGAGGGCTGTTTGATAGTGGTTATAGTCATAGCTAACCTTTATGCCATTATCGCCGTCAAATACATTGTTTCCTTTTGTATCTATAACGCTTGTAACGTTGCCACTAGCATCTTTATGAACTGTGTAATAGTCATTTATGCCAGTGCCTATAACGTGGATCTTGCTGCCATCCTTTGCAAGGTTTGGTATGCTGATAGTTGCAGTAGCTTTTGCGCCATCCTCAGCATAGTTCTCACCTCTTGTGATAGTGCCGTTACCATCTGCATCATCATTAAATTTGATAGTAAATTTATCTGGAGAAGTAGTCTCGCCTGTGGCTGTGTTGCCAGCGCCATCAGTAGCCTTTGCAGTCACTGGAGTGTTGTCTTTTGTCGCATCGTCGCTGATAGTGACCTTGCCACTATGTGGATCAAGTTTGAAAGCACCTGTTGGAGCTGTCGTCTTGCCAGGGGTGCTATCTACGACCCAACCAGCACTTGGATTTTTGACCACGGTTATAGTTTGCGTGTTGCCGCCATTATCTGTGTATGAAATTTCAACCTTAGTTGCGTCATTGTCGTGAGGCACCACATCAACTGTGCCGTCAGCCTTTGGAGTTAGATCAATATTTACTTCATGATCTTCATCTATATTACCAATAGCTGGCTCGCTTGGGTTAGATGGATTATTAGGATTAACTATCTCAGCAACTACTGGGTTATTACCAGGTTTA
>NZ_NDYN01000017.1:0-5476 GCF_002165815.1 Campylobacter concisus | reverse complement strand
AATAAAAACTAGAATCAAATAATATAAGAATTAAAGCAGATAAACAACAAAGCCCGCAACGACCTACTTTTCCAACATCCCAGTAAGGGAGAGTATCATCAGCCAGGACGAGCTTAGCTTCTTGGTTCGAGATGGAGCAAGGCGTTTCCTCGTCTGTATAGTCACGGGCAGTGTTAAATAAAAGATATATTAACTAAATCTCTTATTTAACACTACTAGATAAAGTTAAAAGTCATAAACAAAGTTTTATAAAAACATATCTTATTAAGTTTTTATCCTTAACAAGGAAGTGATGCTTATTAAAAGATAAGCAGACGAGCTATTAGTACTGGTCAGCTAAAGGACTTTCATCCATTACACACCCAGCCTATCAAACACATAGTCTATATGAGCTCTTAAAAGAAGATTCATCTTGGAGTTGGCTTCCTGCTTAGATGCTTTCAGCAGTTATCACATCCCAACATAGCTACCGAGCGGTGCCCTTGGCAGAACAACTCGTACACCAGTGGTTGGTTCGACCCGGTCCTCTCGTACTAGGGTCAACTCTCCTCAATCTTCTTGCGCCCACGGCAGATAGGGACCGAACTGTCTCACGACGTTCTGAACCCAGCTCGCGTACCGCTTTAAATGGCGAACAGCCATACCCTTGGGACCTGCTCCAGCCCCAGGATGCGATGAGCCGACATCGAGGTGCCAAACCTCCCCGTCGATGTGAGCTCTTGGGGGAGATCAGCCTGTTATCCCCGGGGTACCTTTTATCCTTTGAGCGATGGCCCTTCCACACAGAACCACCGGATCACTAAGACCGACTTTCGTCTCTGCTTGACGTGTATGTCTCGCAGTTAAGCTGGCTTATGCCTTTATACTCTACGAACGATTTCCAACCGTTCTGAGCCAACCTTTGTAAGCCTCCGTTACATTTTGGGAGGCGACCGCCCCAGTCAAACTACCCACCAGACATTGTCCTACTTGAGGATAACTCAAGCTAGTTAGCTATCAGAATAAAAAAGAGCGGTATCTCAACAATGGCTCACCATAAACTGGCGTCTATGGATCAAAGCCTCCCGCCTATCCTGCACATTTTTATCCCAATAGCAGTGTCAAGCTGTAGTAAAGGTCCACGGGGTCTTTCCGTCTTGCCGCGGGTAGGAGGAATTTTCACCTCCACTACAATTTCACTGGATCCCTCTTCGAGACAGCTCCCATCTCGTTACGCCATTCATGCAGGTCGATATTTAATCGACAAGGAATTTCGCTACCTTAGGACCGTTATAGTTACGGCCGCCGTTTACTCGGGCTTCGATCAAACGCTTCGCAGAGCTAACGTCATCAATTAACCTTCGAGCACCGGGCAGGCGTCACACCCTATACATCCTCTTACGAGTTAGCAGAGTGCTGTGTTTTTGGTAAACAGTCGGGAGGGACTCTTTGTTGTAACCTTCAATGCTTACGGAGTAAATCCTTCACAAAGTTAGGCACACCTTATACCGAAGATACGGTGCTATTTTGCAGAGTTCCTTGAAGAGAGTTCTTCCACGCGCCTTAGAATACTCATCCCACCCACCTGTGTCGGTTTACGGTACGGGCAACTATAACTAAACTTAGAAACTTTTCTTGGCTCGACAGTATCAAGGATTTACGATTCATTCCGAAGAACTTCACGCACCTGTAAGGCCTCGGCTTAAAGGAGTTCGGATTTGCCTGAACTCCAACCTGCACCTTTCGACCAGCACTACCATCCGCTGGCTCCTCTAACTCTAAGCGTCCTTCCATCGCACATTATAGTTGGCATTGGAATATTAACCAATTTTCCATCGCATACCCCTTTCGGACTTTGCTTAGGACCCGGCTAACCCTACGATGACGAGCATCGCGTAGGAAACCTTGGGTTTACGGCGTTGGGGATTCTCACCCCAATTATCGCTACTCATGCCTGCATGCTCACTTGTATTCGCTCCAGCACTCCTTACCGGTATACCTTCAACGCAAATACAACGCTCTCCTACCACTTAGTAAACTAAGTCTAAAGCTTCGGTACTCATTTTAGCCCCGTTATATTTTCCGCGCAGAATCACTAGACCAGTGAGCTATTACGCTTTCTTTAAAGGATGGCTGCTTCTAAGCCAACCTCCTGGTTGTTTAAGTAACTCCACATCGTTTTCCACTTAAATGAGATTTAGGGACCTTAGCTGTTAGTCTGGGTTGTTCCCCTCTCGACGACGGATTTTATCACTCGCCGCCTGACTGCCATGATTACACACTAGGTATTCGGAGTTTGATAGGGTTTGGTACATTGGTGTATGCCCTAGCCCATTCAGTGCTCTACCCCCTAGTGTTACTACATGACGCTATACCTAAATATATTTCGGAGAGAACCAGCTATCACGATGTTTGATTGGCCTTTCACCCCTATCCACAAGTCATCCCATAGCTTTTCAACGCTAGCGGGTTCGGTCCTCCACCGGCTCTTACACCGGTTTCAACCTGCTCATGGATAGATCACATCGTTTCGGGTCTGCAACGTCTGACTAAACGCCCTATTAAGACTCGCTTTCGCTACGGCTCCGGGTTTCCTTAACCTCGCCAGACATCACAACTCGCAGGCTCATTATGCAAAAGGCAGTCCATCACCCTGATAAATCATAGGGCTCTGAATGATTGTAAGCAAATGGTTTCAGGTTCTATTTCACTCTGATCACCTCAGTTCTTTTCACCTTTCCCTCACGGTACTTGTGCACTATCGGTCTAGTAGTAGTATTTAGGGTTGGATAGTGGTCTACCCAGCTTCAGACAGAATATCACGTGTTCCGCCCTACTCAGGATACTGCTAAGTAAAACAAAGCTTTCATATACGGGGGTATCACCCTCTATGCCTAACCTTTCCAGGTTATTCTATTAGCTAAGTTTAGTCTATATTGCAGTCCTACAACCCCACTAGTAAACTAGTGGTTTGCCCTCTTACGCGTTCGCTCGCCGCTACTAGCGTAATCTCTTTTGATTTCTTTTCCTGAGGGTACTAAGATGTTTCAATTCCCCTCGTTCGCTCCGTTATACGGTAACTAATATCTCTATTAGTTGGGTTGCCCCATTCAGAAATTCCCGGATCAAAGCCCCTTGACGGCTCCCCGAGACTTATCGCAGCCTGGCACGTCTTTCATCGCCTCTACTAGCCAAGGCATCCACCACTTGCTCTTTGTAGCTTACCTTTTCTATGTTAGATTATTCTAATTCGCATCACTTCCTTGTTAAAGATAACTTTATGTTACTATATTTAAATTCTAACTCTCAAGACGGAAAGCATTGACTACTATTTAGATAAGTTTTAAATCCTAAATAGATTGTGATGTCAAACTTTTGCATTGAATGCAAAGAGAATAGAAATTTAAATCTTTAACAAGTCCTGTAAAATTGTTTTTAAAACTTGCTTGTGACTATTAACAATATTAATTAAAAGAACATTTAGACAAAAGTCTAATTAGAAAGTTTAAATTTAAGCTCTCTAATTAGACTTAATGCTGTTAAACTATTTTATGGTGGAGAATAGCGGGATCGAACCGCTGACCTCCTGCGTGCAAAGCAGGCGCTCTCCCAGCTGAGCTAATTCCCCAATTAAATTCTCTGGTGGGCCTAACAAGACTTGAACTTGTGACCTCACCCTTATCAGGGGTGCACTCTAACCAGCTGAGCTATAGGCCCCTATAGGTCTATCAATCTTTCAAAACTAAACAAGGATGATTGAGAATATCTTTCTTATAGATATCTTGTGAGAGAATATCTATATGTACTCTAGAAAGGAGGTGATCCAACCGCAGGTTCTCCTACGGTTACCTTGTTACGACTTCACCCCAGTCGCTGATTCCACTGTGGACGGTAACTAATTTAGTATTCCGGCTTCGAGTGAAATCAACTCCCATGGTGTGACGGGCGGTGAGTACAAGACCCGGGAACGTATTCACCGTAGCATGGCTGATCTACGATTACTAGCGATTCCGGCTTCATGGAGTCGAGTTGCAGACTCCAATCCGAACTGGGACATATTTTATAGATTTGCTCCATCTCGCGATATTGCTTCTCATTGTATATGCCATTGTAGCACGTGTGTCGCCCCGGACATAAGGGCCATGATGACTTGACGTCGTCCACACCTTCCTCCTCCTTACGAAGGCAGTCTCATTAGAGTGCTCAGCCGAACTGTTAGCAACTAATGACGTGGGTTGCGCTCGTTGCGGGACTTAACCCAACATCTCACGACACGAGCTGACGACAGCCGTGCAGCACCTGTCTTAACATTTCTGCAAGCAGACACTCTTCTATCTCTAGATGATTTGTTAGATATCAAGTCCGGGTAAGGTTCTTCGCGTATCTTCGAATTAAACCACATGCTCCACCGCTTGTGCGGGTCCCCGTCTATTCCTTTGAGTTTTAATCTTGCGACCGTACTCCCCAGGCGGTATACTTAATCCGTTAGGTGCATTACTGCCAAGACTAGCTTAGCAACAACTAGTATACATCGTTTAGGGCGTGGACTACCAGGGTATCTAATCCTGTTTGCTCCCCACGCTTTCACGCATTAGCGTCAGTTGAGTTCCAGCAGATCGCCTTCGCAATGGGTATTCCTGGTGATCTCTACGGATTTTACCCCTACACCACCAATTCCATCTGCCTCTCCCTCACTCTAGATTATCAGTTTCCCAAGCAGTTCTATGGTTAAGCCATAGGATTTCACAAGAGACTTGATAATCCGCCTACGCGTCCTTTACGCCCAGTGATTCCGAGTAACGCTTGCACCCTCCGTATTACCGCGGCTGCTGGCACGGAGTTAGCCGGTGCTTATTCGTTAGGTACCGTCATTGTTCTTCCCTAACAAAAGGAGTTTACGCTCCGAAAAGTGTCATCCTCCACGCGGCGTTGCTGCTTCAGGGTTTCCCCCATTGAGCAATATTCCCTACTGCTGCCTCCCGTAGGAGTCTGGACCGTGTCTCAGTTCCAGTGTGACTGATCATCCTCTCAGACCAGTTATGCGTCATAGCCTTGGTGAGCCATTACCTCACCAACTAGCTGATACAATATAGCCTCATCCTACACCGAAAAACTTTCCCTATCTAACTTATGCTAGAGAGGAGTATAGAGTATTAGCAGTCGTTTCCAACTGTTGTCCTCTAGTGTAGGGCAGATTAGCTATACATTACTCACCCGTGCGCCACTAACTCATAAGAGCAAGCTCTTACTTGTCCGTTCGACTTGCATGTATTAGGCACGCCGCCAGCGTTCACTCTGAGCCAGGATCAAACTCTCCATATTAATTACCTATCTAATAGATAGGATTTTTATTATGAAGTTTTTAATCAAAAAAACTTTTAGTTTTATTTATTAGTTTGTCTAATCTATTATTTAATCATAATAGACTGGCTCAATCGATCACTTGTTTAGATTTCAAAGATTGACTAATAGTTTAACAATTGTAAGTTAAAAGAAC
>NZ_NDYN01000016.1:0-10172 GCF_002165815.1 Campylobacter concisus | reverse complement strand
TCAGTTTATGAGCGTTAAATCCCTTCAAACTCACTAACCTAGAAGCCACCGTATGGCGTAATACGTAAAGTCCGTGAGTGTTGCTAGTCCCTAAGTATCCAAGATGGTTTCTTACAGCCCACCACATACGATTTGCTGTATCGTGATTTAGGTGGGTTATAGGACACTTATCAAGTGGTAGGTCTTTGCAGTTATCATAAGCCCCTTGAGATACCCAGTAGTACGTCATCTTAAGCACTTGGTCGTCTTTTGTCTCTGTAAAAAGTCTCCTAGCCTCAGCTTTACTTACGCTCTTAGCTATTTCTAAGCGTTGCTTTATGGCTCTAAAGACCTCCATAACATTCTCTCCACAAGGCAAGGTTCTGCTATGTCCGTTCTTAGGAGCTCCTATGATAGTACCTGCACCCTTATGTGTCTTAATCGCCTTTGAGATAGTGATAGTATCATACTCAAAGCTAATATCCCCTAGCTCAATAGCAAAGTATTCAGCAGGTCTTAGTCCAAGATTAGATAGCACTATAAAGAGTTCGTATAGCTCTACGCTAGATAGTGCTTTAGATTTTTTAGCTCTGTTATATAAAAACTCTTTAGCACTAAGCAGCTCATCATCTCTTAAAGCAGGTCTTTTGGGTATCACTTGCCTAGCTTGAAGTCCTTTGAAGTTTGGTTTAGATTTAAACTTAACTACTTCAAGACCTTCAAGTATCCTAAGTGCTGTTCCAAGAGCTACTAGAGATGAGTTAAAAGAGTGTGGCGAATATACCTTGCCATTAACTCCTTTGTTTAGCATCTTATCCTTTAGCTCATATAGGTCAGCCGTTGTAAGCTCTGAAACCTCTTTATCTCCTATGGCTTTTATAACCCTATTAAGGCATACTCTATAATGAGTTGTATCATCTAGGTATTGCCAGTATCTATCGTGCAAGAAGTCTAAGGCTTCTGAGAGTTTCATACCACCCCTAGCAGAGCTTACATCAGTTTCCCATAGCTCATCCTCAGCTTTGCCTTTGCGTATTCTTTCTTTCCACTCTTTCTCAAATCTTAGAGCTTCAGCTTTGGTGCTGTTAGGGTATCTTCTTTGAAACCTTACGCCGTCCATTATAAAATCACTGCACCAAGTGCCATTTTTATTTTTATACATCCTTACGCTCCTTTCTGCATCTTAAGCCCTTTGGCGTTCTCTTTTTTCTATCTAGCTCATACATCTCATAATAGTATTTGAGACGTTTATAGATAGCATCAGCTCCGCCATATTGTGCTTGCTTCTCTAGTATCCTTATAAGGTACTCCTCATCACTTTCCCCTTTAAGACGTCTTGTATAGTGCCTAGATGGTTTAGGCTCTGTTGCTATCTTTTGTTGCTTTATTAGCCCTGCTCTGTAATTGTCTAGGTTGTCGTGAGTAGCCCCATAGCCACTAAGAGAGCATAAGCAATAAAAGAAGTAGAATATACCTATATTTTCCCACTTGTAGTGATAAGCATTTGCTAGCCACCAAGCTACTATAAAAGTTCCCATAGTAATCACTATCCAAACTTGTGGTAAAAAAACTATATACCAACCTATGAAGTCTTTTTCTTCTTTGGTTAGCTCTTGTCCTTTGTAGGTTATAATCATCCTAAAATCCCACTATTTTCAAAGATATTACCTAAGACCTCTACTCTGCTAACATCGCAGGACGCAAACGTAAGAAAAGAGCCATTGTCAATCTCTATTACATACATAGCATTTCCCTCATAATAACTAACCTCTCCCTTACATACCTCTTGAGTTTGAGTAGATATTACTTTTACTATGTCTCCCTCAAATATCTTCTTTTTTTTAGCATCCCTTAAACCTATATACTGCATAAGAGTGTAGCTACCCTCAAATGTATAAAAATCTATAAATGCAGTTTCTTGTGGGTCATATCTATCTAATGGGTAGCTTTCTGCATCATATATCATTTTCTTTTCTTTTTTATCCCAAACTCTATAAGCTACTTCTCTAGTTTTCATAATAATATCTCCTATCTTTTTATTTATAATCGTAATACATTACGCCTCTAGCGTCATCATAACCATATTCATCGCAGCCATACTCATCTCTGTAATAATCATCGCCATAGTAATAGTCATAGACACCCATAGTATCACACTCAGCTAAAAACTCTTTACTATTAAGAAACTCAATAATCCTTCTAGTGCTAAGAGTTTTAAGAGTGTTAAGAGTTGCTGTAAAGTCTATAAACTCGCTGTGCGTGTGCTCGTGTTGATAGCCAATGCTTAGATTAACGCAGGCAATCCCAAGAGCTCCTGCTAGGTTGCTAGCGTCCGTAAAGCTACCAAAAGCTGTATTATATCCCATAGCTTCAAAAAGACATATAAGCTCCTCGTTATCCCAGCCATATAATGCTAGCTCATTGCTACCCCTTCTATCAAGCCCTATAAATGAAGTAACATTAAGAGCTTCAATAGCATTAATGCATCTTGAGCTACCTAAGCCCCCTATCTCTTCATCTGTAAAGAAGCCAAAGGCAAATGGCACACCCCTATCAAGTAATTTAAGGGCTATATAACAACCGCACCTATCATCCCCTCCTAAGCAAGCACAATCAGCGTTAGGTAACAAGGCTAAGTAATTCTTTCTTATGTAAAGCTCCCTTTCAGTAGGTGCTTTAGCTGCTCTAGCATCGTTTATGGTATCTATATGCACGCATACAAGAGCATATTGCTCCTTGCCTTTTGGTACAAAGATTATCCCACCATTAGGCACTATGATTTTATCATAATCAGCATAAGATAATCCCTCTAAATATTGCCATAAGCTTTCTTTAGAGTATCCAAGTAGTTTTATTAAGTCTTTCATATTCTTACCCCCTTAGTAGGTATTGCTTTATCGTTTAAAAGTATAAAGTCTTTTGAGCTTACATATATTTCACGTTGTCCGTAAGACCCCTTAAGCTCCTTAAAGTTTGCATCTGGTCTATGCTTCATAAGCTTGCCATACATTGATACAACTTCGCCCTTGTCGCTTATATCCAAAGCCCCTTTGAATACTGAGCCATCCCTAGCTAGCTTGAAATATCCATTAATAATCATTGTGATACCTCCTGCTTTGTTAAGTTACTTAAGCTTGTTGAAAAGGCTAAGCTCCCCTTAAGATATAAAGTTATCCTTGCACTCTCTAAAAAGAAGCTATTAGAATTAAAAAAGACGTCTCTATTAACTAGTTTTATTAATGTAAGCTCCCTTTTATTGTTAAAAAAGACCCTTATAGTCCTTCCTGCTAGATAAGCAGCATTACTATCCCTCTCGCCCCCTACAATATATCCTAAAGCTTCTTGCTGCCCTCTCAAGAGGTCTATTACGCCCTCTATGTATTCTTTACGCTCTTTAAAATCTCTATCAAGGTCATAAGCTTCTGCTAAAATCTTTAAAAAAGTCCTCATATCAGCGCAGAGCACCCTATTATCTAAATAGATAACCTTATTATCTTGTGCCCTATCTATAATAAGCATAGTTTTATGCCACACATAAGACTTGACTACATATAATCCTACATCTGTATTAAAAGCTTCTATGTTAGTATAAGTATCAAAATCCTTAAAGCCTTTTAATCCTTCTATTATTTCACCTCTACTTAACATAGCTCAGTCCTCCCCTCTTAATAGTTTTGTTTCTATACCACACCACACACCGCCTATATATAAAGACACTAAAGGGCATAAATTATTTGTCTTAAAAAACTCAAAGCCCCTTTCTGTCTTTTTTGATACCATAGAGATAAGCCCCTCATTAGTAAAGGTTATATTTACCTTCTCTAAATCCCCTGAATAAGCTTTTTTAGGCTCAGTATCAAAAAGGTAAGCTTTACGCCTAATGGCTATAAAGTTAAAGACTTCTTTTAATAAGTTTTGTAGCTTGCTTGTTGTTTTACTATAAAAGCTATTATCAAAATATAGCACGCTTCTATCTCTTTTTATTACTAGGATAGTAACGCTATAATCAGTAATAACATAAGTTTCTCCATATAATCTAGCCTCAACGTGTCCGCCATAAGTAAATTCTTTATAACCCCAAAGGGCTTTTATAAGCCCCTCTTTATTTCTTACTATCATAATGCACCCCCTTATTAAAATCCGTATTTCTCTACGAGCTCGATAATCTCTTGCTTGCTATATGAGCTTAAGCTATTCGCTAAATAGTCTTTAAGCTCGTCTTTATCCCAGTCACTGCGGACGTTTTCGTCTATTTCATCAATATAGTAAGCCTCGTCAGCTTTTACGTACTCGTCCATACTCTCTATATACACCGCATCCTCTAAAGCTATTCTGCGATATTCATCGCCTTTATAAGGTACATAATCTTTATTATCAGTCCTAACCCACTCGCCATTTTGACCCACAACGTCAGCAACTTGAGAGCTGTGCTCGTATGTATTTTCGTCTATATAGTCGTCCTCAATACTTGAGTAATAGGCATAATCTGAAACTATATAATCATCTTGAAAACTTGACCATACAGCATCATCTTCAATTAGCCAGTCCCCTTGACTATTGCTATACACCGCATTTTCTCTGTCTATATATTCGCCTAAATACTCAGAATAAACCTTGTTACTTACGTCCTCTAAGTCTCTGCCCCCCTCTTCATCTACACTTAAAAAGGCTCTAGTAAAGCCCTCATTTGATGCAAGCTCATTTAAAGTATCGTCTGAGTATCCACCATTTACCCAGTCGTAAGAGTAAAGGCGTCCTTCTTTTTCTAAGCTAAAAGTATCAAGCCAAGATATAGCACTTGTATCGTCTATTTGTATAGAATAATCCCCAGTTTCAGGCTTTAATCTTGAATTAGTCACGCCCCATAGTAGATTAATCCCCTCAGCTTCTAAGGCTTTAATAAATTCGTCTCTGTCGCTACTATCCCCATAATAAAGACGGTCAGCATAACGATTATTTAAATACTCCCCTTTTGTTTCATCAAAGATAACGTTACTATCCCATATAATAGCCCTTGCGGCTATCCTTGAGCCTATTTTAAGAAGTGCTAGCTTTGCCATACTGTCTAAAGACCTAAAGCGATAGCCCTTACCACTTTGGCAACTATGAGGTAAGTCGTCAAGGTCGTAACCTTTGCTAACCTCTACCCACTCTAAGCGTGGCACTGGCTTTGTGTTTGTTAAGAGTCCGATAAGCTTTTCATCAAGGTTTGCAGCTTTACAAAAGTCCGCTTTTAAGCTGTCTTTTATTTTTGAGATAACTGGCTCGTATCCTGCTTTTTGCTTTAAATTAAATAATTCTCCGCTATTGCTAATAATATAGCAAGGCGCATAAAATCCTTGTGTGTCTGTTTTTACTTCGTGTTTTAAGTAGTTTAATTCTAAACTGCCCCGCTCGCTCTCTATTAGAAGAGCTTTGCAAAGGTTAGCCCCGTCTCTAAAGTATTGATTTTTATTGTCAGTTATGAGCTCTTTAAAGCTCTCAAAATCTCCGCTTGTTAGCTCAGCATAAACGCTTTTAACCAATGTTAAGCTTTCATTTGATAACATTTCTTTGCCCCTCCTTAAGGGCGTATAGGTCTTTTTAAGACTTTATACAAGTGGCTTAACTGCCACAACTTCCAAAGGGTTAGGACGTTTCAACTTTGGTCGGTCAAGACGTCTTAGCCTCTTTTTACTTACCTCATATTTACAAAACTCTTTTAAAAGCTCTTGATGAAACCTTTGATAACCTTTTAGGCTCTTAAGGCTCTTTTTTCAAGCTCCTTTTTGTTTTGTTGAGAGAATTATTACACAGATTAGCTTAAATAAAGCTTAACAATAATATAAATTTATAAATATTTTTAGATAAAATGATTAGGCTATTAGATAAGTGCGTTATTTAGGGCTTTTTGAGTTATGAAAAAGATGCTAAAACTTTTAAATGTTTTGGAGATTTTGGGATAGCTTTTGAGTTTTTGGGAGTGTCTAGGGTTGTCTTTGGTATGTTTTGGCTTGTGTTGTGCTGCGTTGTGGTGTGAGTGTGTGGATAGTTGCGGAGTGCTTTGGGAGTGCTTTGGGATTGTATAGGGTTTGCTTTGGGATTTTCTCTTGCTATCTTTTGGCAGCTCTTGGCTATTGCTTGGCGAAGTTTGAAACGCTATCGGCTAATGTACCCGACCGCACGAGATAGCACAAGGGCGATATTTAGGGATTTTATGGCTTTGTAGCTTGTAGGGTGTAGGGATTTGTTAGGGGGTTTCTTGATTGTTTTAGGTTTGCTTTTGGATTATTTAGCTTACTTTAGCTTTGGATTTGCCTATATATGAATTTTAATTATTCTTTATAGGGCTTTTAGTTTATGTTGCTTTGCCACCCTTGCGACGTTGTGGCTGTGCTTGTGGATTTGTGGGGGTTTGTTTTAGAAATGTTGTAGGGGGCTATGGGGGTAAATCGGAGACCCTGAGCGTTATCTAGGGTTTCAAATATTTTTACCATTTTCTTAAACCACTCCTGAGGTAATCCTTAAGCAATCCTGATGAAATCTTAAGCTAACCTCAAGCTAATCCTTAAGCAATCCTGATGAAATCTTAAGCTAACCCTGAGGTAATCTTGAGCTATCCTAAAGCCAATCTCTAGCTTCTATTAGCTCTAATGTTAATAAACCTATCTAGGAGGCTCTACAAAGGGCGAAAGGTATCCAAAGGTAAGTTTGTATTACCTAAGGTTAGTTTTGCTCTCTATGGCTTTCTAAATGCTTCTAAAGGGCATATATGATTTTTATCCTTGATAATCCATAGTTATCCCTTAGATATAGTTAGGGAGCTTCAGAATTATCTTACCTCTGCTCCGAACTATCTATTTATATCCCTACAACTGACTTCAGCCATAGTTAAAAGGAGTTTCGACATTATCTACCTCTCCGAACGGTCTTTATA
The DNA here is from genome assembly GCF_002165815.1 of Campylobacter concisus. Classification (GTDB taxonomy): domain Bacteria; phylum Campylobacterota; class Campylobacteria; order Campylobacterales; family Campylobacteraceae; genus Campylobacter_A; species Campylobacter_A concisus_BH. The sequence goes on along the minus strand of NZ_NDYN01000016.1, from coordinate 3,277 downwards.
GAGCTACTTAAAGACACCTATAACAATCCTTTTAACAATCCCAAAGCTATATCTTTGAGTAAGTTAAAGGTATCTTATAGCTATCTTTAAAGTTGTTATGCTTATCTTAAGGACATCCTTTTATAGATATATTTATAGGATTTAGATTAAGAACTCCTAAACAATCCCTAAACTATCCCTAGAGTATCACAGAATATATCTCTGTGTTATCCTAGAGTATCCTTTAGGTTATCCTTAGGATTATCCTTTAGATATCTTATAGATTATCTAAGAGTTATCTTTAAGTTTTCTATATCCCCCCTACCCCCCTTTTCTCCTATAAGTGGCGGGTGACTTCTAACGCCCTATTTTAGGGGCTTTGAGAGCTTAAGCAAAAAGTACATAAAACAATACATTATTAGTATATTTTTTAGTATATTTTAAGCATAGTTGTATTATAATTCACTTATTATGAAACACACTTACACCATACCTGTTACTAAGGACAACTTGCACTATCTAATGCAAGACCTAGTAAGGGGAGACGAAATAGTCTTGATGAGTATCAAGCTTCTAGGTAAGAATGTTAAAGAAGCCCTAAGAAACTTTGGCTCTCTAAGTACAAAGGCTAAGGTCTATACAGCAGCAGGATTAAGAGTGGATAGGACACTTATAAAGAGAGAGTTTAAGCCCCCTGAGCCAGCTCCTCGCTTCTCTGTGGCTGATATGGATTATATACTTCCTTTTACTGAGCCTAGATTTGATTATATGAATAACAAATAGAAAATCAATTCTAAGGGGTCTAGGAGGCTCTAGGTTAAACGAAAGGGTTACTAGAGGTATAATCTATCGTCTAAAAGCGTTCGTTGATTGTAGAAGCTCCTAGATAGGTTTATGAGCCTTAGCACTCCTAAAGACCTTTTTTAGGCTATATCTAAAAATGACCCTTTAAATAGGCTAAGAAATCATAAACGTTCATAAAGCTATCTAGGAGGCTCTAGGTTAAACGTTCGCCTTTCAGAAGGTAATCATACTACCCTGATGACGTTCGTTGATTGTAGAAGCTCCTAGACCCCTTTATGAATGTTCTCAACTAAAAAGGGAGAAAGCATTTAGCCTCTCCCTTAACTTTACTATATAAACTTCCTAAACTTTGTTCGCTCTCTTTTACTCATATTAAGCTCAGCTAAGTACTCATCAAGTAGCTTGTTATCAATGCGTTCTTGATAATTCCTTAGGAGTTTCTTAGGGTCAGCTCCGACTTGCTTTTGCCAATAAGCTACTGCCATAGCTAGTGCATCAAGGCGGTCATCGTGCCTTAAAGAGCCTCTGTCTTTTGTTATATGAGTAAGCTGGTAAAAGAGACTATACACAAACCTACTGTCATCATAAGAGCCATCAAGAAATGGCTTTAAATCCTCCTTAACAGCCTTATAGTCAAAGACAAGCTTATGAGCGTTTAGGACTGGCTCAAGGGTGTCTATGATACGTTTCTCTTTTTGGGTTGAATGAGATACCTCTGAGACAGCACACTGATAGATAGTATTTAACACAGGCTTAAGAAGCTCTACATACATACCATCTCCAAAGTTACTCTCTACTAATATCTCATTTACATTGTTCTCTTTAGCTATTGTTGCTAACTTTATAAGTGTCTCTTCACTGTAACCACCTGTAAGACCGCCACAAGCTGTAACGAAAAGCCTTCCGTGTAGGTGCTTAACTACTGCATATCCTGTTTCGTCTCCACCTCTACCACTAGGGTCAATAGCCATTACTGAGCCAGTATAAGGGGCATACTCGCTATCACAAAACATTGGATAAAACCATCTATCTCCCTCAAAGCCAACATTAGGTAGCTCTCTTATTATCTGCTCTTTAGCACTACCATAGCTAAGGTTAATAGGTGCTTTGTCATAAGGTAAGCTAGTGACTACAAGGTCTCCAGTCTTAAGTGGGTATCTCTCACTATCACTTAAGCTAGTATCTAGCATATATTGAAGGGCATATCCACTTCTACCATAAGAGAGCTTACGCTCATTTAGGTCATCTCTTGTAAATCTCTTAGGGTCTGTTGGAGTTCCTGCTGGCTCTCCTCTTTCTATCATCTCTTCAATGCTAGGAGCTAATGCACCATTATAGGTATCCTTTTGAGGTATCTCAGCAGTCCAAACCCTGCAATGAAACCCAGTAGCTCGTAACTTATTATAGATACTCTCTTCAGTTTGTGGAGTACCAAGATAGATTATTTGAGAGGTCTCTTTTGGTGTTAAGATAGCCTCAAACTCTTTTACAGCTTTAAGAAGCTTCTCTCTTAGGTCAGCTGTGGCTGAGTTATTAGGTACTTCGACATCATCTGCGATTATGTAGTCAGCACGTGAGCCAGTAAGCATTGATGTTATACCCAATGACTTGACGCTCGGAGCGTGACTAGCTAATGCAGGGGCTACATCAAAGGCTACTTTAGATTGCCTTTGGTCACTTGTAGGGATAAGGTGTTGAAGCAGTGGTAGCTCACATATCAATCTTTGTGTAAATACACTAAAGTCATCAGCCCTTTGTTTAGAGGCTGAGACAACTAATACCTTAGCTTGTGGGTCACGAAGCAGTAACCAACATACAAAGCTAGAGGTAATCCAAGACTTACCTATACGCTCTATAAAGTCTTTAATAAATCTTTCATTATGTGTTAGCTTACTTTTCTTATATTCCATAAGACCTTTCATAAAAGGCTGCATAAGTTGATAGATAAGCACTGAGCTAACCTTAGTCTCTCCATAGCCACCTCTAGCTTTAGCAGTAGCTACTTCTTTTCTTATCTTCTCAACACCTTCATTAATACCCTCAAGTTCAAGATTTAATTGTCTTTGCTCTAGTGTCATATTGTCCTCCTTTATGGACTTCTAGTAAGACCAAGAGAAAGACAGAGAGTTCTATTACCATCCTATGGATATCTAAGAGTAATCCTTTACAATCCTTTACCCCTCTCGCCTTCTCCAATAGGTGGCGCGTGTTAGGGAGTAAAAAGATTAAAATCTTCACGATTAAGATTAAACTAAGCTAACAATAGTAATAAGAATAGGCTCAATTCTTCCTATTAGTCAAACCTATTAACGACATAAAAAGGTAAAAGTTTAGGGCTAGGGGCTTCCTGCATATTTCCCTATCAAACTAATAAGAATATCACAGAAAGCCTTAAGATTGCGGGCTCATAACCCGAAGGTCGGCGGTTCAAATCCGTCCTCCGCAACCAAATACCAAGGACTTTTACCACTTTTTAACTAAACACCAACTCCCA
>NZ_NDYN01000015.1:0-14847 GCF_002165815.1 Campylobacter concisus | reverse complement strand
ACACACCAGAAGAGCTAACAAGACTATATGAGGCTGGTAAATTAGATAAAAAGCTAAATCCTCTAACACCAGTAATGTATAGAGATAGCTTCCCAGAAGACCTTAGAGCTAAGATATTATCTTATGCCAAAGAGCATAATATAAAGGATTGATTAACGCTCATTAAAGTTTTATTTAAGAACATTGATTTTAAAATAAGTTTCTTCTAAAATAAATTTAGATAGAATTACATAAAAATAATATTATTAACGTGAGGTAAAGGAAACCATGAAGAAAACGTTTAAATTTCTTTGTTCTTTAATTTTTATGCTATTTATCGCAGGATGTGCAAAAGATCTTATCATAAGCAACACTCCAAATTCAAACTTAAACTACCACGGTGACAACGTACCAGTGACTATCATCGCTTACAAGCTGAAAGATGTGGCAAAATTTCAGCAAGCTAGCATAGTTGATCTAGCTGAGAAAAATGGTGACATACTTGGTCAAGACAAGATAGACTCGATAAAAACGCAAATTCAGCCAAACACAAACAGATACGCTTTTACAAATGTCGATCCAGACGAAGTGCCATACGTAGGTATTTTGGTGCTTTATGCTGATCAAAGCAAGACAAATATCAAAGCTTACAAATCAACAAAAGAAGCAAAAGAGAAAAATATAGTTTTTGAGATAACTAAAAATGGCGTAAATACCATAGACGCTAGCAGCTCTAAGATCCAAGCAAGCAAATAAAATGTCTGATAAACTAAAAGTTGTCTGGTACAACGGGATGAACGTTGATAAGGTTCATTTCGAGCAGCAAGAGAGGTATTTTGAGAGAAATTTAAACCTAAAAACCGTCTCGTCTTTATCAAATTTATATGGAGTTTTGGAGCTTGAGATCTCAAGCGAACTTTTGCTTCAAGGCAAGATAGGGCTAAATAAAATTTCTTGCATCTCACAAGATGGTACGATATTTAACGCCCCAGATCAAGACGACCTACCAGAGCCTCTTGAGATAAGTCCTAGCGAGCTAAATTCTGCTGTCATAGTGCTAAAGCTACCAGTTAGCTCAGGACTTGTTGATGTTAGCTTGCAAAACAACCTGCCAAATCTAAAATTTACAGCTAAACAAGCGCTCATTAGCTCAAGAGTGCATGATGAAGCTAGCAACGATATCTTGAACGAGCTAGATGACAAAGACGACTTTGAGCTTTCGTCTGCTTTTACGCAGGATAAAGAAAATTTGATCCTAGCAAGCCAAAGATCGGCTCTAGGAGTGCTTGGCTCAAAGACGCCTTATGAGCTTAGCGTGCCTATTTGCAGGATAAAAAACATCGACCTAAACAAGCAAATAACACTTGATGAGAAATTTATCCCAACCTGCATCGATATCAGTAAAAATTCTTTCATCACTAGCTTTATAGATGAGTTTAGCTTTGCTACAAAGCAGCATCAAGAGAGCTATACTGGGCTTTTAGGCGGCATAGATCAGGCGAAAAATAGGCTTGATATTTCAACATATTTGACGCTAAATATGCTGAAAAAATGGCACTTGATATTCTCATATCTTTTCAAAAGAGACAAAATTCATCCAGAGTATCTATATGAAAAGCTGGTTGATTTTCAAGCTGATCTGCTAGCACTAAGTCACGATGATAGTTTTAGCGAATTTATAGCTTATGATCACAACAACTTAAGTCAAACTTTCGTACCGTTAATAAACAATCTTAGGCTTTTGTTCTCGCATATCTTGTCGCCAAAATACGTCATGGCGCAGATCGTTAAAAACAATCACGGCTTTTTTGACTGCGTCTTTGATAACCCAAGCATCATAGAAAACTCAGAAATTTACTTTGCTATCCATAGCGATACAAAAAATGAGTACCTGCTTAAAAATTTCAAAGAGCAGTGCAAAATCCACACCCAATCAAACATCAAAAGTATCGTATCATCGCAGCTTCGCGGCATAAATGTAGAGCAAATTTCAGCTATACCTAGTACATTGCCAAAGCTAAATGACTATATCTACTACAAGATCGATAAAAAAGATGAAATTTTCAAAAGCTTCGCAAATCAAAGCGTTATTAGCGTCTATATAACAGCAAATTTATCAAACGCTGACATTAAGATGTGGGCTTTATTATAAGGATAAAAAATGAGTGAAAATCAAAATGACATTTCAGTTTTAAGCCAGACAAAGCTTCTAGGACTTGGCGCAAATCCTGCCCTAGATCATGTGCTACCACTGCTTCTTTTGGCAAATAGGGTCTCAAAACTACAAAATTTTTCACAAAGTGAGATGCAAAATTTACGTGAAAAGCTGATCAATGATATATTAAGCACCACTTCAAAGATCTCAAATTTAGGCATTTATGAAGAGGATGACATCATTAGGCTTAGATATTGCCTTTGTGTTTTTATCGATGAAAGCTTGCTTAAAAATGAAATTTTTATGAACAGTTTTTGGGCGAATAACACCTTAACAACGAGATTTTTCAACGAAAATTTAGGTGGCAATAAATTCTTTGGCATTATGGATAAATGGTTTGAAAACGTTGGCAAAAACAAGGACTTTTTAGAGTTTATCTATGCTTGTTTGGTGCTTGGATACAAGGGTAAATACGAAGCGCAGGAAGATTGTAACGAGAAAATTTCATACCTTTGTGAAAATATAGCCTCAGCCGTTTCGCCACTTATCAAAGCTGATGAAAATGTATTTGAAAAGAGCTATTTAAAAACTAAAAAGAGAAGCTTTTTTGAGATATTTTCACTAAGACATTTGAAATTTTATTTTATCCTTATAGCGCTTGCAGCTATCGCGGCTGCGTTTTTATATAGCACCTACTCGATGGATCAAAACAACGTTAAAAACGACAGCGTTCTAAACAATAAAATAGAAAATTTTATGGACAAAAAGTAAGTGCAAGATAAGTTTTTCAACAAATTTAGCGAAAACTTTTCAGAAAACGAACTCTACATCAGCCTTATAGATGAGATGTCGAAGTATAAGACTTTGACTCACGATACGATAAAATGGGACTTTGTTTATAGCTCGTCCTTAAAGGCATTAAGCGAATTTAGCCTCGATGTAAAGCTTTTAAATTTCTTAGCGATCTCTGCTGTAAATTTAAACGACAAAGATGCTTTTAGAAGTTTAATCAGTGCTTTTTCATTTTTTCTAACTACCCTAAAACAAGAGCCAAGTTTATTAGCTAAAAATGAAAAGCAAGTGCCTGCCAAAAAAAAGATATTTGCCCAAACGATAGAGCTTTTTACGCAAGCCCATAGAGAGGGTTTAAATTTAGACGAAGCGGACGCAAGGGCTTTTAATGAGCTTGTGCCTGAGCTCTCACGCGAGCTTAGTACGCACTTTGACACACTTTATATAGAAGAGAAAAATGAGCAAACTCAAAAAATTGAGGAGCCAAAACAGCAGCCGCAAAAGGCAGAACCAAGCTACTCACAAAGTGTCTCTTTTAGTGGTAGCGACATTAGTACATTTAGTGATAGAGAGTTTAGGGAGTATTTTGTAAATTTATCCATCTCGCTTTTAAAAAATGATATAAAAAATTTGACCGCTTACTCGCTTATTTTTGAGGCGATGTGGGGCAGGATCAAGGCTTTGCCAGTAAGCAGCGAGCAAGTGACGCAGATACGCTATCCTGATGAAAATTTGATCTTACTTTTTAAAAATATGAAAGAAGCAAACCTTGGTAATTTAGAGAAATTTATAAGAAATTTAGCTCTTAATCCATTTTGGATAGATGGCGTTAGGATATTTTGTGAGTTTTTAAGATCATCTGGACTAAGCGAGCAAAGCGAGCTAGTTTCTAGCATGACTTTAAATTTCATAGAAAAATTCCCAGATATGAAAAAGCTTAAATTTCAAAGCGAAGAGGCATTTTTCAGTGAAGAGAGTGCTAAATTTTTTAGTAAAAAAGAGAGCGCAAATTTTATCTCTAGTGACGAAATGAAAAAAGATATGAGCTTTGAAGAGCTGATAAAAGCCCTTGATAGAAGCAAATATACAACAAATTCGCAAAGTGAGCTTAGCTTTTTGTTAGAGCTTTCCAAAATTTTTACAAGCCAAGGCATGGACAACAATGCAAAAGTTGTATATTCGCAAATAGTTAAATTTATAGAAAACACTGAGCTTAAGGATTATTTGTCAGATATTTATATAAAGGCAAAAACATTTTTGTGATAAAATATGTTTTTTTAAAACTTCTTTAATTTTATTTAATTATAATTCTTAAATCATTTACTCAAAAAAAGGATGTTATTATGGCAGAGAATTCAATCCCACCAAAAGAACGTATAAACATTGTTTATAGAACCAAAACAAACAACCAAGAAGCAGATGTCGAGCTTCCATTAAAGCTGATGGTAGTTTCAAATTTAACTGGTGAAAACCAAACTCCACTTGAAGATCGCGAAGTTGTCTCTATAAATAAGATAAATTTCGATCAAGTTATGAAAAGTTTAGACATTCATACTGAATTTTCAGTGAAAAATAGACTAAATTCTGGTAGTGAAGATCTAAATATCGATCTAAATTTTGAAAGTATTCAGGATTTCAACCCAGATAATATCATCAACCAAGTCCCTGAGCTAAAAAAGCTATTGCAGCTTAGAAAGGCTTTAGTTGCGTTAAAAGGGCCTATGGGCAATATGCCTGATTTTAGAAAAGCGGTTTTAGAGGCTATTAAGGATGAAGATAGTAGAAAACAGCTTCTTTTGGAGCTTAAAGACGAAAAAGATAAGGAATAAAAATGTCTGAAACTAAAGTAAAAACTCCTATCATTGAAAGCATAATGCAAAGGAGCAAATATACAAAAGATGATGAAAGTTATAGCGTAGTAAAGCAAGGAGTTGCCGAGTTTATCTCGAATATCATCACAACAAACAACGCTGAAGAGAAGATAAACAAGCTAGCACTTGATGAGATGATAGCCCATATAGACACGCTTTTATCAGCTCAGATGGATGAAATTTTACACAACAAATCTTTCCAAGAGCTAGAATCTACATGGCGTGGCATTAGATTTTTGGTTGAGAGAACAAATTTCAACGAAAACGTAAAGATCGATCTTTTAGACGCTACAAAAGAGGAAATTTTAGATGACTTTGAAAACAATCTAGATATAACTCAAAGCACACTTTATAAGCAAATTTACTCAGCTGAATATGGTCAATTCGGTGGTGAGCCAGTTGGTGCGATAGTTGCTGACTATGAGCTAGATAAGTCAAATCAAGATATGACTTTCTTAAACAAAATGTCATCAATTGCAGCGATGAGCCACTCTCCGCTTCTAACTTCGCTATCTTCTAAATTCTTTGGACTTGATAACTTTGGCGAGCTTGAAAACATAAAAGATCTAAAGAGCCTACTTGAAGGTCCTCAATACACAAGATGGAGAACTTTTAGAGAGAACGAAGATGCAAAATATACAGGTTGTATGGTAAATAGATTTCTTACTAGATCTCCATATATCCCAGAAGATAACCCTATAAAAAGCTTTAACTACCGCGAAAGCGTTGATAAGCACGATGATATGCTTTGGGGTAACGGCGCTTATGCGTTTGCTACAAGGCTTACAGAGAGTTTTGCGGACTATAGATGGTGCGGAAACATCATTGGACCAAAAGGTGGCGGCGCTGTAAAAGACCTACCAACTTACACTTATGAAAACTACGGAAGCGTTCAGACAAAAATTCCAACCGAAGTTTTGATCACAGATAGAAGAGAATTTGAGCTTGCAGAAAATGGCTTTATCACGCTTACGCTAAGACGCGATAGCAACAACGCAGCATTTTTCTCTGCAAACTCAGTGCTAAAACCTAAAGTTTTCCCAAATACTCCAGAAGGAAAAGCTGCCGAGACAAATTTTAGACTTGGCACACAGCTTCCATATGTATTTTTGATCTCTCGTTTGGCTCACTATCTAAAAGTACTTCAAAGAGAAGAGATCGGTACTTGGAAAGAGCGCAGTGACGTTGAACGTGGCTTAAATGAGTGGCTAAGACAGTACATCTCAGATCAGGAAAACCCACCAGCTGATGTAAGAAGCAGAAGACCATTTAGAAGCGCAAAAGTCATCGTTAGCGATATAGCTGGCGAGCCAGGCTGGTATAAGATAGAGCTTCTAGCTAGACCTCACTTTAAATTTATGGGGGCAAATTTCGAGCTTTCTTTGGTTGGTAAGCTGGATAAAGAGTAAATTTAAGCATGTCGCTGATAGATAAAATTTTATATGAATTTAGTGATGAGTCAAAATTTCGTCCTTACTTCAAAGACCTAGACAGCGACATCAAAGATCATATCGATACTATCTTAAACTCAAGGCTTGGAAACTACGGCCGTTTAAACGATAGTATCATCGATCTTTGGTCGGTTGGTGTCGAGATAAACGAGCTTGGCCATAGACTTGGCATGGCGATATATGAACTAATCACCTCAAACGAAAATAGAATAGAGATAACTTCTATCGGCTATGATGACTCGCTAAAGCCTTGGCGCATCATCTTTAACATAAACTATAAGCATAAAAACGACAATTTCAAAGAGTATTTGCTAAAGGTTATTTTTAAAAACAATAGATATTGTGAGATTTTATAATGGATTATAATGAAAATAATTTAGCTTATTTTCAAAAAGAGATGGCGTATCTTGATGAAACAAGAGCTCTTTTTATAAAGAATTTCCCAAAAGTTGCACCATTTTTAGATACTAAGAGCAAAGATCCTGATGTTGAGAGTATCATAGAAAATATGGCTATTTTGACATCAAGGATTAGACAAGAGCTAGATGAAAATATCCCCTTAATAGCCGAGTCTTTGATAAATATCTTAATGCCAAGCTACACAAATCCTTTTCCCTCAGTTTGCATGCAAGAATTTGCTCTAAGAGATGACTTTTCAGAAAAAAAAGAATTTATACCAAAAGGCAGCATCATAGAGTCAAAGCCAATAAACGGCGTGGCTTGTAAATTCCAGACGATATATGACGTAAATTTGCTTCCTTTAAAGATATCAAAAGCTTTCATGTCAAACAACAAAAGCGACTATCTTTTAAATTTAAACATATCTATCACCAAAGATGAACTTAGCACAAAAGAGCTTGATACCAGCTTTTTAAATTTATACCTTGGCGATAACATATACTTCTCTTCAACTCTTTTGATGTGGCTAAAAAACTACTTAAAATTTATAGTCATAAGCTTTGAAGATAGCGATGAGGAGATAAAACTTGGAGCTGATAAGCTTAGCTTGGATGAATTTGATGAAGCTTTGATAAATAGCGATGAGTTTGGTTTTGAGGCGTTTGAGCTTATAAAAGAGCTTTCATATTTTTCATCTAAACTAAATTTTATCCGTATAAACGGACTTGGTTTTTTAAAAAGATTTGACGCAAAAAGCTTTAACATCAAATTTGTCTTTTCAAAAGATATGCCAAATGGTTATGTGCCAAGGCTAGAGTACTTCTCTCTCTTTGCCACACCAGCGATAAATTTGTTTGCCAAAGGCGCTGAGCCTATACAAAATAACAACAAACGAAGCGAGTATAGAATTTTCATCGACCGCTCAAACATAAACGCTTACGAGATAGTCTCTATCACAAAGGTCGTCGCTCACAGCAGCAATAATGAAAAAAGGATACTTAAAAACTACAAAAGCTTTGAGAGGTTTGAGTTTTTAAATAGCCAAAGATCAAAGGATTATTACTTTGTAAGCAACAAAACAGATATGAAGCTAAACTCTTACAAAGAAATTTCATTTTTTAAAAATGACACCAAAGAGCAGACCGTGAGTATCGAGACGCTTTGCTGCAACGGCGACCTGCCAACTAATCTAAAACTTGGCGAGATAAATAAAATCCAAAATCACCAAGGCGTAGTAACCAAAAATTTAACTATCCCAACTAGCGTAAAACGTGTAAATGTAGATGGAAATTTACTCTGGAGGCTAGTTAGTATCTTGTCATTTAGCTATCAAAGCATACTAAACAAGGGCTCTTTTCTAGCACTGCTTAATGCCTTTATGCTACCTGATGATGAGTTTTTGAAGAAATTTTCTAGCTCGCTTCATGAGATAAAGACAAAACAGATCCACAGGGTCGATGGCGGCTTTGCAAAAAGAGGGGTGCTTTGTATGTTTTATATAGATGAGAGCGAGTTTGAAAGCCTTGGAAATGTCTATGTTTTAGGTATAAATTTGGCTAAGTTTTTATCAAAATTTGCTTCTATTAACTCATTTTGCGAGCTTAAGATCAAGTGCGTAAAGAGTAAAATTTTATTTGATTATGGGTTTTTAAGCGGCACGAAAGAGCTAGTATGAGCGAAGAGATAAGCCAAGCTTCTTTTTTTAAGCTTATAAAAAACATCCTAAAAGATAGGGATAGGAGCGAGATATTTTTAAAAAATAGCTCGAGTTTTGCCTACCCGATCAAAGAGCTCGAGAGCTTAGACGAGCAAGAGCTTACAAAGATAATTGTAAATTTTATGGGTCTTTTAGGAAGCGGCTCACACCTAACAAGCTACATTTTAGAGAAAATTTCAAAGACTAATGACAATAGCTATGAGCTATTTTTTGATTTTTTTGACAACTACTTGCTTTGGCTATTTTTTGACAGCATTAGTCTAAAAAACTACGCAAGATCTTTTGAAGATGAGCTTGATGATAAAATTTCAAAGATCTTGCTTGATATGCTTAATATAAAAGATAAGCTGCTGGCAAAGAAATTTCTGCCATTTTCACCACTTGCGGTTAGCCAAAGAAGGCCAAAAAAAGAGGTTGAATTTGCGCTTCAGAGCCACTTTGGGCTAAAAGATAAGCTTTTTATACTTGAAAATTTACCAAACCAAATTTTCATAGCCCCCTCAAATTTAAACTCTTTAGGCCATAAAAATAGGACACTTGGTAAAAATTTCATCCTTGGCAAAAAGCTTTTTGAAAAACAAACTAAGATCGCAGTCTTTATAAACGGTATAGAGTACGAAGAGGCTGTGAATTTCTTCCCCAAAAAAGATAAATTTAAAGAGCTTCAAGAGACTCTTTCTTATTTTACTAATGATGAATTTGTTTCTGATTTATATTTGAAGATAAATTACTCTCACAAGATGCAGTTTAAGCTCGGGTCAAAATATACAAGTAGTCAAATTGGCTTTGGTTCAAGGCTTAAAAATGATAAAAAAATGTCAAATTTTATAAAATTTAGACTTTGTTCATAAAATTTAACTCCAAAATCAAAAAAATCTGATATAATTACATAAAAGAAATATATTTATTTGTAAAAGGATTTGCAGCTATGGCATTTATCGACTACTTACGCAGATTTTTCACATTTTTTAGGTTTAAACACAGTGTTGTTTTAGTAACTTCTATCGCTCTTAGTGTTTTGTTTTGGCTCTATGCCCCGCTTGTAGCATTTAACGATATATATATAGCTTCGCTAGTGTTAGCTCACGAGTTAGCGTGCTAGTTGCTTTTTGGGCAGTTATATTGTTTTTTGTCTTGCTTAGACCGCTGATGAACTATTTTGCATCACGCAAAGATGAGAAAAACGACAAACTAAAAGAGATCAAAAAAGAGTCAATGGATAGTTTTGGCAAGGCAAAGAGAAATTTCTTACTTTCGCTAAAAGACGCCAAAACGACTTGGAAAAAAGATATAAATTTCAAAAAATTGCCATTAATAATGATAATAGGCAACGAGGGCGCTGGCAAAAGTGCTTTTATAAACTACTCAAATATCGAATTTCCTCTATCTGATAGCCTGGATACATATAAAAAGATACATCAAAGTACGACAAATTTTAACCTTTATGTATCAAAATTTGGAGCACTATTAGATACTGAGGGCATTCACTTTGCACAAGAGAGCCTCTATCAGCCAACCGCAACAGAGGAGCTTCCTGAAGATGATGTAGAGAAAAACAGAGACTATCTACTTAAAAAAGGCGTTTGGAACGAGTTTTTACACTTTTTAAAGAGAAATGACTTTAACTCAAGACTAAGCGGTGCCGTGCTTATCATAGATACTAAAAAATTCCTAGAAGGCACTCAAGAGTATTTTGATGAGCTTATCAGGTATATGGTAAAGAGGATAAATGACTGTGAGAAGCATCTGGGCATCAAATTTCCTATCTACGTGGTCTTTAGTAAGCTTGACCTTATCGACGGCATGGGTGATTATTTCAAACTTTTCAATGAAGACGTGGCAAATAAAGCTCTTGGTATAAATTTAGACTCAAATTTCACCGCTCAAACACTTGAGACAGAGCTTAAGGGTTTAAGCGACTCACTATTTAAACACCTAATGAGCAAAAACTCGATCTCGCACATGCTAGAAGATAAAAAACGCTCATATTTGTTCTTAAAACAGCTTGAAAATTTCTTCGTGCTGGTAAAAGACTTTGTTACAAAGCTAAGCTCTCAAAATGCTCTTAAAAACACATCTGTGATAAATGGAGTTTATTTTGTAAGTGCATATCAAGAAAACATCCCTATAAACTACCTTACAAATACGATTTGCGATAAATATAGCATCAAAAAACCACTTCTTAGAGCGGTAAATAATTACAGCAAACAAAGCTACTTTGTAAAATCATTTTTAAAAGAGATCGCTTTTAAAGCAAATGTAACTAAATTTGGCGCTCAAAATAGATTTATTAAATTTATAAATTTCGCCCTAGTGGCTGCACTTTGTGTGGGAGTTTATTTTGGCTCTAGTTATATTTTAAATATCAAAAATACAAAAGAGCAAATTGCGGCTAACAACGTAGATAAAATTTCTAACTATCTTGATAACAAAAAATATAAAGACCTTACCGCTACACAAAAGATCGAGCTTTTAAATCTGCTAAAACAAAGTCTAAACGACTATCCAAGGATCTTTAGCGGTGATACTAAATTTGAGTACATCACCCTTGATACCTCTTATAAGGGTTTTGCACCTGTTAAAGCGCTTTATTATGACCTTAGCGCTGACTTTTTCAAAAATACAGTTTTAACTGAGATGGAAAATATCCTAAAAACAGAGAGCGACCCAGATAAGCTTATAAAAGCCTTTTATATGTATGATTCACTTTTTGATAAAAACTATACAAACGTAGATCTATTTAAAATTTGGATAGCTGCAAACTGGGATAAATTTGAAAAATATGGCGTTGCTAAGGACGAGTTTTTAGCACACATCGAAGCTATTTTAAATGCTAAAAATTTAAGCATTTCAGCAGATCAGAGCGCCCAAAGTGCTGCAAATACTAAACTAACACCTGTTCAAAGAGCAAAAAGGCTCTACTCGATACTTGAGTTTATCTCATTTAAAGATGAAAAATCATTCTACGATATCAAAAAAGAGGTTGAAAATTTAAACCAAGTAGTTCAAGAAAAAGAGGCGTTTAATCCGTTTAATAGAATTTATACAAAAGAAAATTTAAGAGACTTCTTGGCAAAACTTAGCTCAAACATCGACGAGACTGCAGGCATCGAGTCATGGCTGATGGATACCAACTCATCTTTAAAAGATATCAGCTCAAATGAGAAAAAAGAGCTAAGTATCGCAGTTGTAGAGCTTTACTTGCAAAACTATGCTGATAAATGGAACCAAATTTTAAGAGCGATCGAGCCAAATGAATTTGCTACTAAAAAAGAGGTCATAGATGAGCTTGAAATTTTGTCAAAAAGAGAAAACCCACTAAATTCTCTTATAAAACTAACCAATCAAAATACAAATTTAAATGATGAAAATTTACTAAAATACATCTACTCTCTAGGCTTTGCTTCAAGCGAGATAAAACGTGTATTTACAGACTTTAGCACTAAATTTACAAACTATCATGCGCTAAATTCTGACGGATCGCTAGATCTTATCAGCAATGACGTCACAAATGTATATAAAAAAGTTAGTGACTATAACTTTGAGATGCTTCAAAGCAGTGACGATAAGATCGTTTATGCGATAAATGGCATAAAAAATGAGAATGATCCATTTATCGTGCTAAATAATGACGCCAAAAAGCTTCCAGATGAGCTAAATGAGTACTATCAAAAGCTATCAAAGCTTGCTTGGAAACAGGTAGAAAACGGAGCTTCATCGCTTTTAGCAACAGCTTATAAAGATGATGTTCTTGATGACTTTGAAAGTCTTATAAAGCCTTATTATCCATTTAATGAAAACTCAGCAAAATCTGTTAGCATCGAAGAATTTAAGAGATTTTTTGGCAAAGACGGAACTTGGAATAGCTTTTATGATAAGTATCTAAAACAAATTTTGAGCAAAACTGGCAGTGGCTACAAAGTAAGACCAAAATATGCAAAAGAGTTAAGATTTAATAAAAGTTTCCTTGAAAATATCGCTTATATCGATAGAATTTCAAATTTGATGCTTGACTCAAATGATGAGCTAAAACTAAACTATAATTTAAAAGCGGTTGATCTATCAGCAAATTTCAGCCACATAAATATAGGTTACGGAAATAACTCTTTGGCGTATGATCATACTATCCCATCAAATTTACTTGTCTCAAGTAAAAGCTTTGATATCTCAACGCAGTTTAAATTTAATGCAGTTTCAAATGCGGGTAGCGACAAAAAAGAGATCAGCTTTGATGGCGAGTGGGGCTGGTACAAGCTCTTAAAGGCTTCAAATTTCAGTAGCATTGGCGTTAGTACGCTTAACTTTGATGGTAAAAAAGAGTCATATTTTGGCTTTGAAGTTACTCCAAATGGCGGAGAGCTTTTAGAGCTTATGAATATCATACCAACTATTGATTTACCAAGAAAGATGCTTTATTAAGGAAAAAATATGCAAGAGATAGCAGCGGTTATACAAAATTTCGATAAAGCTTCGAGCTTTTTGGCGCAGTATGTCATTTTTGATGAAAACGGCGGAGACATAGGCTCGCTAGATACGGTTAAATTTCCATGCAGCGATACAAGTGGCTCTATAGCTTCAAAGCACGCTCATATAGGCTTTGAAGAGGGTGTTTTTACCATTTGCGGATACGAAGGATGCGAGATATTTTATAGCGATTCTTATTCGAAGTTGCCTGATGATTATGAAAGCGTGATAAATCCAGGAGATATTTTTAGGATAGGCGAGCTTAAATTTATATTTATAGATCCTTCTAGGATAGACGAATATGTCGGCAAAGCTCACAAGATCATAGAAAATACCAAAAACTTTGATGAGCTTGATAATAAAGAATTTGAGCCAGTTGGGAAAATCTCAAATGTTGATTTTAAAGAAGAGCCAAAGATAAATTCTCTCATAGATGAAGAAAAAGATATCACTTTAAATGAGAATGTTAATGATGTGCCTTTAAATTTAAATGAGAGCGCTCAAAATTTCGATGAAGAAGATATAAATAGTCAAAGGATGCTAACAGCAAAGAGCATGGATGAGCTTTTGATGAATTTAGTTGAGAGCATAAAAGTGCAGCCAAACATGAGCCCTATAAGCGAGCAAAGCAGGACGTTAAATACAAAAGATATGGAAACTATTATAAAAACGCTGCCTCTAAGCGACAACACGACGCTTGTTAATGCTGTTTTGCTTAAACTAATATGCAAGGAGCTATATAGTCAAATGTACGATATAGTCGAGAATAATTCATTTTTCAAATATCTCTCTGGTGCTGTAACAAAAAGCACCAAAGAAGATAAAGAGGCGTTTAATTATTTATTACATAAAGCACTTGAAAGCTATATGTTAAAAAAGTAATGTTTTTAATAAAATAGAAAGTTAATAAAAGTTAAAATAACCAAATTTTTTAATAGGAGTAAATATGTCACAACCAGTGTATATTAAGGTGAAAGGTTCTACTCAAGGACTTATCTCAAGTGGTGCTTCAACAGAAGCTAGTATCGGTAATCGCTATCAGTCAGGTCACGAAGATGAGATCATGGCACAAGAGGTTTCTCACATTGTAACTGTTCCAGTAGATCCACAAAGTGGCCAACCATCAGGACAAAGAGTACATAAGCCATTTAGCTTTACAACATCTTTAAACAAAGCTGTTCCACTTCTTTACAACGCATTAACTCAAGGCGAGAGACTTCCAGAGGTTGAGATCCATTGGTATAGAACATCAACTAGCGGTGGTGCTGAGCACTTCTTTACTACAAAACTAGAAGACGCAACTATAACAGATATCACTCTAGTAAGCCCAAATGCTCAAGACAAGCTAAACAGCGACAAAACTGAGCTTTTTAAAGTTTCAATGAACTATAGAAAGATAGTTTGGGAGCACGTAGCTGCAGGTACAAGCGGAAGCGATGACTGGAGAGAAGCTACTAAAAAAGCTTAAAAAATAACCTAGGGATCCTCCCTAGGGATATCAATCTTCTTGTTGGAAGGACACAAATGAGCCCTTTTTATCATTATCTTTTAAAACACCATGATATGTGAAATGCGATATGAAACACTTAGCTATGATCATATTTTTCATAACATCTTTATATTCACACGAAGCAAACTGCACGGATATGTTTGGACTCATTTTCAATAAAAATTTAAGTGACACTGAAACGGCTAAGTATATAAAATACTACATAGATGATCTTGGATGCGATGCTAATATGACTATTGAAATTCCAGATTTTTCAATAGGACCAAATTTATTAGAGTATGCTTATGATGCAAATAAAACAAAAACTTTTGATACTCTTTTGGAAAAAGGCACAGCCGCTAATGCAAGCTTGGCTACATCTATAGGTATGAGCTTTGCATTTTTCTTTAGAGAAAATGGTGTCGGTATAGACAACAAAAAAGCAAGCCCTGAGCTACTAGAATTTATAAAAACTCAAAAATATAAAGAATTTAAAGAAGAAAAATTTAAATTAATCAAAAAACTATTAG
>NZ_NDYN01000014.1:0-15051 GCF_002165815.1 Campylobacter concisus | reverse complement strand
GGATAATTCTCTTGCAAAGAAAGGATAATTGCTTACAAAGAGCGGATAATTCTCTTGCAAAGAAAGGATAATTGCTTACAAAGAGCGGATAATTATTGCATTCTAAGCCCCTATTTTAGGGTATAAATTTAGCCTACAAATTCTTCAAATTTATTTTTATATCAAATTCAAAAGCTATCTTAAGAAAAACTAAAAACCCATTTGAATATGGTGAGATATCTCCTTTTTTCTTCTTAACTCTACCATCCTTTGCCTTTCAGGCTTTTTTAGCTCTCGTTCAATTTCATATCCACAAGTGGTAATAGCTGCTGCAGTTTGCTTTTCCAGGCTTTCTCTAAATTTTCCGCCATATTGGTTGTTAATTCGTTGTATGCTTCCTGAAACAACTTCTCCATATCCTCCAAGCTTTTGTTTAGTGTCTCTTTGATTGTCAATAACTCGGTTTCTAATAAGATATAATTGTTTTGCAAAGCCTTGTAATCGTTCTCTAATTTGTGATATTCCGCTATTAAATATTCGCTCTTGCCATTCTCTAAGAGCTGATTTAATTCGACTTTGGTATTCCCTATCTCGCTCTGCTCTTTGTCTAAGTTGTCTAGTTCGTTCTTGTGTGTTAATAATATATTCTCTAGCTCTTGCTTGTATTTCTCTGCCAAGTCGCTGTAATATAGAGACGTTCTCGCTTTGCGCAAATTCTCGTAAGCTCCTTGCAGCTCTATATTTTCGTTCTGCTTGTTCTTTATCACGTCCTGTAATTTCAGAATTTCGTCTTGCAATCTCTCTATCTCGTTCAATAATTCGGTCTCTAACGCCGTCATTTACAGACCCCCATAATTCAGTTGTAAATATTGAGTTCCGTCCTTCATCTGTGATAATGTTTGTGGCGGCACCACCAGATACCTCTCTGCTTTGCCAGTTGTTTTGTTGGCTTGTTCTGTTCGATAATTCACTGGAATTTGCCACTCGTTTAGCACTTTGTTCTCTTCTCTTAATCTCTCGTTCTCTGATTGATAATATTGTATTTCTGTCCGATTGAGCCAGAAACACGCTAAAAATCCTAGGCATAGAGATATCATTGCGATTGATAACACCAAGCCATTGAATATTTTTTCCGTTAAGCTTGGAGTAACTTGCTGTATTATCTCGCTTCTTATGTTCGCTATTTGCGATATTGTCGGAGATAGTCTGTTCTTTATATCGTTTTTGATTTCGTTTATCTCGTGTCGATATGAATTTTTCAAGTCTTGCTCTATTTGTGATACACTCTGCTTGTGTATCTCTATTAGCGTATTGTTGAATTCGTCTTGATTGGCTTTCGCCAAGCTCGCTAAGTCCTTTAAGGTCTGTGAATTCTGCACTGTAGATGCCTCCTTTTAGTCTAAATGGTTTTTTTTGATTTGGTATTTTGATACTTATGCCACTTTTTGGCTGCCTTGTAACTTCGTAGCCACTAGAGCTTAAAAGCTCTATTAGATGCGTGCGATTTATTATTAATCCTTGTGATACAAGATCTTTTAATTGATTGTCTAATTCTATAATTGTGTTGTGCTGCTCTATCGTAGCTTTGTGACGGTTCTGGTTATACTGATTTTTTGGATCGTCTGGGCTGATGAAATTATATTCATCGTTGATAGTTCTTTTCCATAAGTTAATATTTGTGCGATCACGCTTATCATAGTATGGGTTAAAACTTTTACCACTCACTAGATCAATTTTAGGGATTAGAAAATTTAGCTCTAGTCGTCCATCTTTATCGCTATGCTCTACCCAAAGAATATTTACTCGATCTTTCATATAATCACCGAGTAGATGTCGTTCAAAGTCTTTTATAATCTCTTGCTTTGTTTCATTGCTTATGTCACTGGCTTTTTCTGCAAACGACAACACTCCAAAGGTTGTTTTTTGCTTGTAGTGAATTTGACTTATAATAGCTCTAGTCTGTGCTTCATTACCTTTTAAGACTCGTGCTGTGCCTTGTTCTTGTCGTTCATTGAGCAAATAATTTACGCTGCCAAGTCCGCCACCGTCTCTAGTTGGTAAAAATTTAACTATCATCGCTCAATATCTCATATAGTTCATTTAGGCGTTCCAGTGATTGATTTATTAATGAGAGCGCCACTCGATCAAGACTCTTGTTTTGATTTAAACTCCTCGCTATCTGATTTAGGTTACTTCCTTGTCTCGATAGCTCCAAGATTAGTTCTTTAGTAATTGGTGTCTTTGTAAGTGGTCGCGAAAGCATCGAATTTATAGCAAATTTTGAAAATGTAACCCCACCTAATTTATCAAGCTTGTCTTGAATTTTTTCATTTTCGCTAGGTGTTAATCTTAAAATTTTGGTTATTGTTTTATTCTCTTTCATCATCATTCCATGCCATTAGAATAAGAAATGCCACTAAGCCACCCCAAAATAGACCTAAAAACCCAAAAAAGATCGTAAATTTGTAGTGATACTTCGCAAAAATAAATCCATACAAAAAGAATCCTAATCCAAAAAATATAGCAAGATTAAGATACTGAAATCTACTCATTTTTACTACTCCTAAGCAGCTCTTTACAAAGGGGGTTAAGGGGGATTTTCCCCCTTACGAGCACCCGCAGGATATACAAAACCGCAAGGATTTTGTATATACAAGGGGTATGCTCGCCCAACATTTTATTATGAAGCATTATAACATAATTATAATAGATTGCAAATAATATTTAGACTATGGTATAATCTCACACAAAAAAGGAAAATTTTTGGAAAAGATAAAATTAAAGATCGAGTTATTATCCAAAAAGATTGATATAGTAAAAAGCAAGCTTTTAGTATTTTCTGCTGGGATAGCTGGATGTTGGGCTTTTGTATCTTCTCACTATAATAATGTTGATTTTTTGGTTATAATTTCACTGATTTTGATTTTTGTGTTCGGATTTGGAGTGGGGATGAATTTATTAAAATTTAGTGACCTAACGCAAAAGATTGATGAACTAGATAAGGAATTAAATAATGAATGATATTAGTTTAGTAGTGCCATTGGTATTGCTTGTAAGCTTCGTAGTTGCTTATTTTTGGCATAAGAGTGGCAAAAAGACACCAGATTTTTTTTAAATTTTAAAGCATTTTATGGATAAAGATATAAATAAAATTGTTAAAAAGTCGATATTAACTTACAAAAATCCAAATTATTAAAGGAATTAAAATGAGAAGTCTTTTTAAAACCACACTATTAAGTGTTTTACTGCTTACCAGCTCAAACGCAAAAGATCTATTAGACTTAGCTACAAATGGAGCTATTAGTCAAGGTAACGTAAAAACCCTAAACAATAATGAAATGAAAAATGTTAAAGGCGGATATGTAACTCAATTTTCTATTTTAACCAATACTCAAACCGTCAAAGAAATCGCTGTTATTGCCTTACCAGATCCTCACACAGAGATTGGCATGGGATTTGATGCAAATGGGAATATAGCTTATGTGAGTGATTATGGTCTATGTGGTTTAGGTGTTACAAATTGTTATTACAATGAAACAACAAAAACCCATTTGCAACAAAATAAAAATAGATTTGAAGAATATGCAAAAGCTTTGATGGGTACATATGCGCCTTGGCTTCACGGTGTAGGATATACAGTAAAAAGAGAAATAAAAGTGTCAGATAGAGGAACTAGATATGCTTTATTCACATACGGCATAGGCGCTTATAATCGTGCTACACATGAGTTTCATAAAATAAATAGTAGCTTTGCCTTAGAAAACAATACTATAATTAAAGAACTTAGAGATAATTTTAAAAATGATATGGAATATGCTTTAGAAAGTACAATGAAAATATAAAAAGTATAATTTTAAGAGACCTAACCTATGATTGATAGCATAAATGGATTTAACTTAACTCCTATTATTGACGTGCGAGAAGAAAAGGGCTATTATAAAGAAATTTATGGTCCAAACGATGAACTTAAAAATGCTATCGCAGACGACAAAACTCGGCAAAAGATGGTAGAAAAATTCCAGTCTTTTAAAGAAGAAATAATAGCAGACGATTCAGAACAAGAGAAATTTAGAAAAACATATTACAACTCACTCTATGATTTTTTTTCTGGCCAGGCTCTAAGCACAAAAGATGGTGACAATTTTAAAATAGGCGCTTTTGGTCTCGTCAATAGTGGCTTTAATGCAGATGGTAAGGTTACGATTTGGGGCAAATATTTGGGATATGACACAAGTATGAATGCTGACGAGATAGCCGAACTTCGTGATTTTATAGACAGTAAAGCGGCTAAAATAGTTGGTTTTGAGAATGTAAAATCATTAGATCATCTAACTATATCACTTCTTGATAGCGCAGACTTGAGTATTGATGAATTTAAACAAAAATACGAAAAAGTGCAAGACGAGATTGTGAGGAATTTTGAAGATTTAGGCAAAGGTAAAAATGGCTCAGTAGAAGAAAAATCATTTAAGCCAATACAAGCTGAGAGTAAAAACACTAAAACCTATGATATAAACGAGGACGATAAATTTTTGTTTTTACTTAAGCTTCAAGAACTTGAGAGAGAACGTGGTATCGATGTGCTTCGTTTAATGCAAAAGCTTGAAGCAAATGGTGAAAAAGTTTTTGATAAAAAAGTTTAAATTAACGTTTATATTTAGTCATAATACAAAAATAAATTTCTATAAGGATCAAAATTGAAACGATCATTACTTCTAGCTTCACTACTCACTACTCTTGCATTAGCATCAGATCCTATCACGATAGATAGCCTTTATAAACAACAGGTTGGATTAAGAAGTGTTACAAATTTGTCTTTGCTTAGCAGCGGCAATCCTAACGTATACACAAGCACTCCAAATCTTGTAATAAATGGTGATCCAGTTGTTTGGGATGACACAAAACAGCTAACTCTTACCCAGACTCTTATGTATGCTCTTACTTCAAAGTTAGATGTTTTAACGTCTTTTAGCGGAAGTTATAAGAGAAGCGAGTATATGGATTATTTTACCCTAGAGCCAAAAAGTGAGAGCAAAACTCAGTTTGATTCTGTATGGCTAGGGGTAAATTATAGAGGAGATAGAATTGGCGAGCTAGTGCCTATGCTTACTCTTCAGACAGCACTTTATCAAAGAGAGAGTGCGCTTAGACAGAGTAAAAATTTTAGCTTTAAGTCTTATTCAATAAAAGGCAGCCTAAAAGGATATTCTGATCCAGTAATTTATAGCATATATACTGGATTTGGCTACAACGCAGATAGAAAATTCGACTTTGCGAAGCTAAACTATGGCAATACTGTGTTCTTTGGTGGAGATTTGTCTATTGTTTTAAGCCCAAAGATCACACTTGATCTTGGCATCGAGCAGAGATTTCAAACAGCAAATAAAATAAATGATAGAAAAACTACAAATCTTAGATCTATCCCAACGTATAGTGTAGGATCTACTTATAGTTTTAGTAATGACACTTCTATATCTATATCTGCTAGTATGGGTGGCTCTAGTGCAGCACCTGATAGCATATTTGGTATTAGCATTTGGCAAAAATTTTGAAAGATATAATTGTGTAAGAAAGATTATTTGGATTATTTAGGCTTTAAATAAAATTAAAAATTTTACTAAAGGAGTTAAAATGAGAAGTCTTTTTAAGGTTGTGCTGTTAAGTATTTTACTAGTTGCTAGCTCATATGCAAAAGATCTATTAGATTTAGCTACAAACGGAGCCGCTAATAACAGTGAAATAAAAGCTTTAAGCGATAACGATATGATAGGTATAAAAGGCGGATATTACTTTTATAGATATCCTTCTTTTGATTTTTATGGAGGTGTTACTTCTTTTGCGTATATAGTATTAGAAGACGATAAAGATACCTTAGTTTTACCTGGCTCATCTACTAATAAAATATTATTAGCTATGACAAGGCAAGTTAATGGCAAACAAGAATTTTATATTAATACATATGACTTAACTACTAAAGAGAGAGGTATTTATATAGGCTCACAATATCATAAAATGGTAGATGAATTTAGGGCGCAATTAGGAAAATAATTTAAAATATGGCATAAATTTTGCTTCACGCTTTCAAAGCAAAGGAGCTAAGGTGATGAACAAAGTAAGCCTACTAAATAATAATATAAATACAACATTTAGATCCCAAACCCAAAGTCACAATCAAAATGATACTTTAGGATTTGACGAAGTCTTAAAAAAAACGTCCAAAAAAAATGAGGCAGAAAAAGAGATAAGGCCTATCCAAAATACCTTTGTCTCAGCAAGCGCAAGTAGCCTTATCTCTTTAAATTTTAGTGATCTTCAAGCTTATGGCTACACAGTAGATAAGGCTGGCTTTATGGGAGCTGATTTTAATAAGGCCGCAGGTTTGCCACAGGACTTTAAAATTCACAAAAGCACGCTTGATGAGCTTAGTAGATTTGCCGAGCGTAACCATGTGCTAAACCGCATCAAGAGCAAGGACGAGCAGATAAAGATCTTTGACAACATCGATATGGCTGACACCATAAAGCACTACTACAGACTATTTGATCAAATGACCTCTGCTTTAGGCGATGATAAAAAGAGCTACACCCTTGCAGATATAGGCAAACTACCAAAAGGTTATAGCACAAAAGGCACTCGCTATGATGCCAAAGGATACTTGCTAAAAGATCTATCAAACTCTACTATCTCAAACATCTACTCTAGCAGCGATGAGCTAAATAGCGCTAAGTCTCTAAGTAAAGAGCTTTCAAGTGCAGGAGTTAGGCTCATAGTAAAAGAGGTTGATTTTACGATGAGCGAGGCAGGTGATGAGTTTAGTTTTAATCCTGATATCTCTTTTTATGAGTCAGATGAAGGTTATAGCAAAGAGGCTCTTTTTATGGGATTTTTACGTAGTTCTAGACCGCTACCCAGCGATAGTGCAAAGACTAAGCTTAGTAGTGCTGCACTAAATGATATCTCAAGCACTGGAGAGCATAAAGAGTATTTTGTGGATTTTGAAAAAGTGGGTAAAGATAGTGAGAGCATAAAAGCGCTCATAAAAGAAAGACTTAAAGAGCTAACGCTTTTGATGTATGCAAGATCAAAGAACATTAGCGCAGAAAGTTTTGCCTCAAACGAATATGAGAAATTTAAGCCAACTAGCGAGGATATAAATTCTCTAGCAAATTCTTGGAGTGAGAAGTTAGGTAGGTTGTCTAAAACATATGTATAAAATTTTGGCAAAAATTCTAAAACTACTTTTTTGCACAGCAGTGGCGTCTTTGCCACTTTATGCTGGGTTTGCTGTTAGATCATACGAGGAACTAAGAAATCAAGATGTAATCAGGCAAAACTATGAAGAGTCTTGTGGTGCAGCATCATTAGCAACACTCATTAATACGCTTGATTTTAAAATTCTAACAGAAAAAGACGTGCTAGAGCAGATGAATAAAGGCGATAAAAAACTAAATACCGATATGGTGAGTTTTTTGCAGTTAAAGCAAGCTGCTGCTAAGTTATCCTATGACTCTGAAGGTTATCAGCTCGATCGTGCTACTTTTGAAAAGATAAACTTGCCAGTCTTGGTAAAGATAGAGGACGATCCTCGTTTCCCTCATTTTGTGGTTGTGATAAATCATCAAGGCGACTTTATAACTATTCTTGATCCAAGCTACGGCAAATATATAAGCTCAAAGGATCAGTTTTATAATATATGGGATAAACATAAGCAAGGAGGCTATGTCTTAATCCTTGGTCCAAAGAATGATATACATAGAGAATATAAGCTAGACTTACCTATAGACAATAAAGCACTATTTGATAAACTCTAGTTTTTATCCATTAAGCCATCTTATTTAAAATTTGCTTCTTGTCTATCTTTTGCATAAGCTCTAAGACATCTATGCCTCTTTTTTCTTTGAAATTTAAAAGCTCTCTTGCAAAGAGAAATTTCTGATCCTTGTTTATATCATAGGTCTCATACTTCTTCTTAACCTGCATAGGTTTAAATTTCTTCTCACTTTGCTCTTTGGCAAAATTTGCATTGTATTCTTGTTCTTCTTTGATTATCTGCTTTCTTTGTTCTTCAACATCTTTTGTTGCTTTCTCTCTTGCTTTGGCAAATAACGTTTTAAATTCATCTATGCTTAGGTCGGTTCTATCTAAAAGACTAAGCGACTCCTTGTTATTATTCGGATAAAGAGAAGACATGCTATCTATAAAGGCTCTTAGGTCAGCCTCCTCTTCTTTTGTGCCAAGACCAGCCACCTTTCCAGATATTGTTGGCCTGCCATCAACAGAGTTATCCCTCAGCCAGTCCATATAACCTTGAAGCTCCCAATCTATCGCTTTTTCTATGGTTTCTGGATATTTTCCGTATAGAGCCTTTCGCTCTTCTGGGGTGTATTTGTTTGATAGCATACTATCTATTTTATCTATGGTTTTTGTTATCCAGTCTTCCGTTCCTTCTTCTATACCGATTATCTTATCTAGTCCAGCACCAAATGGTCCTTGCATATAAGCATCAACTTTAGCTTTCTCATCTTCTGCAGATAAATTTTTATTGCCGTGAGCTATGTAGTCATCTAAAATTTCTTTATATTGCATCGATCCATTATAGGTAGTAATAAACATTTCAGCTCCTTTGAAATCAGTAGCCTACAATATAAATTTGTAGGCTACTTAAATTTTACCAACCACCTAGGTCAGATTCCATTCTTCTTTTAAAAGCGTCTCGTAATTGTCTAACAACAGTATTGTTATTTAAGACAAAACTACTAGAAATTTTATGATATTCCTTTGTTTTTTCATTGTATGCCGCTGCGCTGTAAGTAAAAAGAGGATATCTACCATAACGACTAGACTTTATCTCTCTTTTGACAGTGTATGCAAGGTGGTAGCCAGGGAGATTGTATGCGCCCAACCCTTGTTCTATCTGCATTTTTATATATCTGCTGTCTTTATCAGGCTCATATTTAGCATATGCTCCAGACTCATTATATGAAAATCTTTCAGGACTTACTAGCTCTAGGCCTCCTTTAACCTCATTCATATCTGTGACATCTAATTTTTTAACATTACTAGATATGTCACTCAAAGCACCAGCTGTAACCTTTGCTAGAAAATCTTCAGCATTAGCACCTGCAACTAAAATTCCGCCAATCATGGCTATTTTAAGAACTTTAAACATAACTTCCTCCTGTAAAAAGTTTTATAAGAATTATAGCACTAATTTAGTTTTAATTGATAACAATTATTATCTTTTAAAACTTACCTATGAAAATCTTACTTTTCAATACAACTTTTAAAAAACGCCTATTTTGCAACATCTCTATATACATAAAACGATCGTCTTAAGCTTTCTATTGCTTAAAGTAGAAAAATCACTTAAGAAATCGGCAAAAATTTGTTTTTAAATAGAGAAAACTTAAAAAAGATAACTAATTTCTACTACTACGCCTTTATATCAACTTCTCTTTTTATACCAAGCATATCTACTAGGTATTTTCCAGCTGGGTTTTCATTTAACTCTTTTACTAAATTTAAAGGTGGCATGCTAAATTTCAAAAAGCTATCTATAAAGTCCTTACTCTTTTTACCATCTTTGTCTATCTCACCAAAGAGTAGCTTTAGCATTTTTAGATTGCGCTCCATCATCTTTTTAAATGATAGCTCGTCTTCTTCATATCCCCTACGCCTATCTTCAGGAGTGCTGACAAAGCCACTTTCTAAGTCGATATAGACAAAGTCTCTTTTTGATCTGATGTAGTCTTGCATATATTTAGGCATACCTGCTATGTCATTATCAGTAGCATTTATAAAGCCAGGTCCAAATTTCATCTCGCCCATAAGTTCAAACAGCTCAAAAGCTCTATTAAATTCTTTACTATCTATGCTCTTATCATAGCCTTCTCTTTTGCCTTGTGCTGTTGTCTCGCCCTCTCTTACATCAAGGTTGTTGTTTATAACGGCTGCTATAAGTCCGCCTTTAGTTATTGAGCCATCTTTATTAGTGTATTTCTCTCCATGCGGATCCATAAATACACCACTTCCCACACTCTCCTTGCCGCCATTGTTGTTGTTAAAGATATCTGTTGTTGGCTTTAGTGGCTGTCTGCCGTCTCCTCCTTTAAAGCTTGGGTTGAAAAAAAGCGTGCTTATCATCTGCTTATTTGACTCTTTGCCGTTAAAATCAGCCGCAGCCGAGCCAAATTCATGAATGGAGTTATGGATCTTGGTTACTTGCATACTTTGGCGGTTATAAGAAAAGCCTTGAGGGAAATTTCTTATCTCATCTAAGCTAAAGCTATCTTTTGAGTTTAGTGTGTCTTCGCCAACTACTTGGGAGAGAATTTTATAGGCATTATTTACGGTTTTTAGTATGTCGATGCTATCAAAAGTCCTTTTCATATAGTCAGACTGCGTCTCTATCCTTACTAACGACTCCAGCGTGCTTGAGTGAATTTTATAATCACTTGGTATGCCAGCTTGTTTATTAAACTCATCTGTAAAGTAGCCATCCTTATCTACCTTGTAGCCTAAAACTAAAGAGCTCGTTTGGTTGGTGGCTGTGCTAAGACTTGCCGCTTGCTTAGAATTTATGCTTGTTTTATAGCTTTGTGTATATGTGTTGTTGTTAAGTCCATTTAACATTTTCAAATCCTTCTTAAATAAAACCCTAGTTAAAACTAGGGTTGCAATCTCAATTAAAAGCCAAGGCTCATAGTTAGTTGATTTCTAACAGCTTTTGAATTTATTAGTTCGTTTGCTATATATGGTTTGTTTGTTATGGTTTTTAGTCTCATAAGTTGGCCATTTACATTTTTAAAGGCTGCAACAGAGTAAGAATATTGTGGAATGCTACCAAAGCCATAAGGCTTATTCACCTTTGTTGCTACAACACCTAAGTATTCATCATTGCTATAATTAACTTGATTCATAACTTCTTGAAAATTACTTTTAGCATAGTATCCACCAGAACAACCATCTGGCATGTTAAGCCCACAAGATACCTTGTTGTCTCGTTCATATGGAGAAAAATTAACAAGTGCTACGGCTTGAGAAAAATTTTGTGTTTTTGAAAGATTATGAATTTTTATGCTATACCCACCATTAACTTGCTCTAGATCCAAGCTATTTAGTGTTTTCACACCAACTGAATTATTATCTGCGGCCCCATTTGTAGCTTTAGAAAGCAAATCATTTGCAAAGGCACCACTTAACATTAAAGCACTAGCTAGTGCAACTTTAAATAGCTTTTCCATTTAAACTCCTTGTTAAAAAATTGTTTTATTTTAGCATATTTATTGCTTTTTTACTTTTAAAATCTTCCATTTTTTCTCTGATGATCGATCTTAGATATTGGGTTCTATTTGTTCTGGTTATATGTCCCATTTCGTCTAAAAAATCCAGCTCTTCACTAGACAAAAACATTGTCGTTCTTTTGTCGGCAGGATTGGCACTTTTTGGTCTGCCGCCAGTTTTTTTAGTTTCTTGCTTTTCGTCTTGCTCTTGAAAGCTTGCCGTGCTTAGTTCGTTTAGCTCTATCTCTGTAAGATCTAAATTTAATTTTGCCATTATTTATTATCCTTTATGTAATTAACGACTTTTTGATACATATCTATAAATGACTGATATTGTCTTTTTGAGAGATTGCTTTCATTATATAGCTCTAAAAAACTTAGTCCAGTTGTCATAGCATTTTCAAATATTTTAGAGCTTTTTAAAATAAGAAATTTTGTGCAAGCTATGTTAGCAGCTTTTATCATTGCTACTGTTTCTTCTAGCTCTTTTTGAGAAGAAACATCTGTTATAAGGCCTAGTGTTTTGCAGCCAAGAGGTTTGATCTGTGATATGGTGCTTGCTGCTTTTTTAATGGAATTTGGATTAGAAGTAATGGGAACAATAACAATACTACAATGTTTTAGTATCTCTAGCACTCCAGCCGAGGCAAATCCTCCAAAGTCATACATAGTATTTGGTTCAAAAATGCACTTATCTAATATTTTGCCATCTTTGTAAAACTGTGGCACTACAGAGTCATCATTGCTTTGCCATTTTAGTCCAAGATCTTTTGCCAAACTAAAACTAAGCGGCGTCTTTCCAACCCCACCCTTTAGTTGTAAAACTGCTAAATTCATATTAATCCTTTTTATCATATAGTATGTTAATAACATATTATATGATAATTATGTTAATATAATATAAAACATATATACAATATTGTATTACATATATTGTATAAATACAACTAAATTTTCATCCTCTCATCAAATTCTTTTAAAACATCCATTATCTTACTTGCTAGCCCCTCAAGCGTTTGATCTTTTTTTAGCTCTAAATTTCTAAGCTTTAAAATCCTAGCTAGTATATCTTTTAGATCTTTCTTGCCAGATAGTATCTCATCATAATAAGCCTTTGGTATGCCTATCTCGCTTCTATCTTGCTTTGTAAGTATGAGTGTGTCTCTATATACATTAAGAGCCTCGTCGGTTATCCTTGTTGTGCCACCTTGTAGCACAAGACCTTGCTCGTTTTTTAAAAATGCTACAAAGATTTGCTCCTTTGTATAGCCTTGTTCATTATCATATACAGACATATCAGGCTTAAAGTCATATCCAGCACTACTAACCCACATATAAGGGATAGTATGCTCAGTTGTCATCACTTCTGGAGAGAAGTCAAGAAAATTTCCATTAACCCTTATGTTTATATCTTTTAGATCATTCATTATCTTACGTGCATCGTCTGCATCTTGTGCCGTTCTAAATACATGAGTTATCTTTTCATTGCTTCTATCAGTTAGTCCATCTATCTCGTCACTTGACATCCTACCCATTAGATATTCGAAATGATCCATTTTTTTATCTTTTGAAAAGTAGCCCTTTGGCATCTTTGCTAGATCTTCATTTGAGTAAAACTCTTTACCTTTACTAATAACTCCAGCTGAAATTTGATCAAAAATTTTATAGTATTGCTTTATAGTATTTGCTAGATCGATATTTGCAAAGCTATCCTCTCCAAAGAGTTGGTTATCTTTCTTTGTTTCCATTGAAAAATTTATACTATTTGGATGTTTTTGGTTGTGTAGCACTATCGCATCAAGTGTGCTTTTGTGGATTTTAAAGTCCTGTGGCAAGCCTGCAGCCTTGTTAAAATCAGCTCCCATAAATCCTTTAGCATCTACACTATATCCGTAGCCCTCTTGTGAAGTAAATTTAGCCTGATAAAGAGAGTCGATAGCGCTAGATGAAACAAAGTCATTTTTAGGAGTAGTGACTTGGCTGATCGAATTTATATTTGGAGTATTGGGTAGGAAATTTGCAAAGCCTTCGCTTTTTGTCTGTTTTTGGTAGTGCTGTTTTGTTAAGATGGAGTTATAAGAGACTTTCATAGCTTACTCCTTGAAATTTAGCTTCAAAGAGTAAGCAAAAGTTGTGCCTATTTTTTACAACCCCATTTTTTTCATATCATCTAATATTTTACTGGCTCCAACACCTGCGTAAGCTCCTGCTGGTTGGTTATCTCCTCTATACAGTTGTAAATAATACTGTTTTCTTCCATTTGTTCCAATCCTTACTTTAGCTACAACAAAATCACCATTTGTTACACTTAGTTTCGGATCACCAGAATCTTCATATACTTTGTATGCAACTGACGGCATATAACCTCTATGGTCAAATTGAGGCTTTCTTTCAAAGTAGTAACCTCCTAGCACCTGATTCATTTCGCCATCACTTAGCATTTTAACGCCAGTAGCATTATCTGCAACAACTCCATTTGTGACTTTTGATAAAAGATTATCATTTGCACTCAATCCAGCAACTACTACAGCACTTAGTAGCGCAACTTTAAAGATCTTTAGCATGTTGTCTCCTTTATAAAAGATTTCCAAAATGATATCACTTTTTTACTATATTAATGATAATTTAACTCAATATTATTTATAAGAATTTTTTATTATTTTTTAATCAAAAAGTGTAGGTTCTGTATCTTTTATAGTCTCTGCATTTTTAACAGCTATTTCAAGGTCTTTAATTGTATTAAACCAAAAGAAATTTATATCTGTTCCTGTTTTTGAAAAAAGAACCCTAATTTTTCCTTCATCGGAGCTTGTAGATAGAATTCTCCTTATATTACTATCAATCATCACATATTTATCGTTAAAGCTAACTAGCTTTCTATCAAAAATCTCGATCTCTCTTAGTCCAGCATTAGTTAAATAGCTTTCATCTCCACCAAGCTGTTTTAGGTTGTCTAGTTCCTCAGAGGTGATAAATTTTATACTAAACGATAAGACTTTTTTTCCTTTTTTGCGTTCAGGATATATGCCTAGTATTTTAATGTCGGTCAGTTCATTTATTTCCTTTTTGGCCAACTCTAAAATATCAAACTGTAAATTTCCCCAACGCCTTTTGTTTTTTGGGACTTCTAGCCAATCGCAAAACTCTTCTAATTCAAATTCTTTTTGCCTTGTTATATTTCTCAGATCTTTTAGAATTTGATATATCCTTATTGAATATTTAGAAGTCATATTGATAATATTTTTAATTTGGTATTTTGTAAAACTTTCAACTATTTTTAATAAATATGGGCGCATATAGTCATTAAATTTAAATTTGATTTCTCCTGTATCCTTGTCGTATTTAAAAACTTGATAAATAGGGTATGCTTCCCAGACCTTTTCGGTTTCTATCTCATAGACCTGCTTCAAAAGTGTTCTACAGACCGATTTTACAGTTCTAAAATCTAAATTAGTATCTTCACAAAAATCTTGCCTATCAAGTGTAATTTCTTTAAATTCATCGTCATTTTTGGCATCGATCGTAGTAATAGTGGCCAAAAAAACCTTCATTTCAGAGAGATTAAGCTTACTTCTACCCTTTGTTATTTTATCACTATGAACGATTATATTGCGATTTTTCATAACGCTCTTTTTTGTGGTTTCAGAATGAAATTATACTATTAGTGTCTTTAATTATACTTTATAATAATATATAGGATAATTCTCTTGCAAAGAAAGGATAATTGCTTACAAAGAGCGGATAATTCTCTTGCAAAGAAAGGATAATTGCTTACAAAGAGCGGATAATT
>NZ_NDYN01000013.1:0-1444 GCF_002165815.1 Campylobacter concisus | reverse complement strand
CATTACTATCTACTCTACCTATCGCATCTTCTGGTATATCTATCATAGTGCATTTTAGATTACTTCTTTTTACTAGATAGATATATCTATCTCTTTTATCTTTTAAACTTTCATAGTAAGCTTTTTCTGATTTAGTCCAAGGTGATAGTTTATTTGAGCTTGCTTTATAGCTAATATCTAGCCATGGTTTAAATGCTAAATAGTCTGTTTGACCTAGAGAATTTGGTTTAGGGTTATAGTATAGTGGTTTATAGTTTTTATATGGAGATGAGTCTAGGATTGCACGGGAGTCAAGAACTAGCTTAGCTGCAAGATCTGGAGCTAGTTGTCTATTACTATCATGCTTTGCAACTATTAAATTTGTATTTTTATCAAATTTTACCTCTCTGCCATTAAGTGCTATAACCGTATATGTATTAGTGTTATCCATTAAATTTCCTTTTTTTATTGTTTTTTCTTTATTGATAAACAGTGCTGAAGCTATTACTATTAAAATAGCTAAAGTTATAAATATAATCTTCTTCATATCTTATCCTATATATAGACCATCTTCCATTACTATGGTAGTGGCTAAACGACCTACTAGGCGAGGGGGGATTTTTGAAGGTGCCTTTTTATCTTTGGAATTTTTATATTCTTGAAATTCCTTACACCCCACATATATACCCTTTATGTTATTGTTTCCTATAGTATCAAGAGCCTCTACTAGATCTCTTGAGAGGTTACGGTGAGTATTGCCATAGTTGGTGTTAAAAATTCCTAGTCTAAGCATATATATAATCTTTGCAGCTTCTTGATAAGCATCTATCGGATATTTTGGTTTGCCTGCTGCTTTATTTGGCAATGCGCCATCCTTGTAATTATTGTATATCTCTTTCTCCTCTTTCACATCCAAATTTAGCTCCCTTATCTCTACATCAGATTCAGTGTATCTACTTCTAGCATAGTTAAAGTACCTTGCATCTATCTCATTACCAGCTCCTCTTAGCTCATCTAAGCATAGATAGGTACTAAGGTTATTTAGTGCTAGCTTAGAGGCTAGGTTAAAAGATAGTTTGTTTTTCTTGTGGTCTATGTCATAGTATATAAATGAGTTATAGTCTAGTCCTCCACTACTTATATTAGCTCCTAGAAATAGTCTATTTAAATTTAGACTTATATAGTTTTGATAGATCATTACTGGATAGTAGCAATAGCTATTTGTACTATCTTTATCATAAGCTTCTTTTATAGACATAGGTTTATATGAGATATTATTTAGCGCATATGCTTCATTAAATTTATATGTATATCTTGTGTGCATTATTTCGTTGTAGTTTTTATAAGGCTCTTTTTTATTAAGAGCCTTTTTATTTGATTTTATACTTAATCCTTTATATTATGCTCTTTGGCATAAGATAATATCTTAGCTCTAAGGTCTTCAGGGAAGCTATCTCTATATATG
>NZ_NDYN01000012.1:0-32569 GCF_002165815.1 Campylobacter concisus | reverse complement strand
CCTCATATAGTCTTGTTAGCTCTTCTGGTGTGTTGTAGTATGGTGCATTTGGATATCCCTCTGGTGGGGTTAGGGACATTATTTTGGCTTCTAGTAGGGTGGAGTCTATAAAAAGAGAAAGTGTTCTATCATCCCAATCTTTAGGAAATCCTGGAAGCTCTAGTCTATCTTGAAATTTAGGGAGTTCACTTTTGACATAAGAGATAAATTCTTCCCTTGTAGTCTCATTTGCGTCAAGGTCTCTAGGGTCTAGTAGTTTGCCTTTATCTTCCACAAGCTCTCTTAAATCTTTATACAACGAGTTATCTGGCATTGCTGCCACACCATTTCTATTAAAATCCATCACGAAGTAGCTCCCTACTATCTCATCAAGATAAGGCATCATTCCATATTCATCTAGTGGGGGATTTTTAGCTAGTCTTCTAAATTCTTCAGCCATTTGTAAATTTTTGTTTAGACCTATATCATAAGTAGTGTATTCAAATAAATCTCCTAAAAATTTTAAAGCCTTTGTTACTCCTAGCTGGGCTGCTAAGAAAATTCTTTGATAATCCCTTGCTTTAAATCCTGCTTCATTTCCATATGAAAACCCCATAGGATTTCCAAGTATGCCAGCACACATTCCCCACTCTGCGGAAAAGAGCATTGATTTTAATGTGCCTTTGTGAGCATTTACTTCATCATAAATTTCAGCATATTCTGGCTTTGTTAGTTTGCCATTACTATCTACTCTACCTATCGCATCTTCTGGTATATCTATCATAGTGCATTTTAGATTACTTCTTTTTACTAGATAGATATATCTATCTCTTTTATCTTTTAAACTTTCATAGTAAGCTTTTTCTGATTTAGTCCAAGGTGATAGTTTATTTGAGCTTGCTTTATAGCTAATATCTAGCCATGGTTTAAATGCTAAATAGTCTGTTTGACCTAGAGAATTTGGTTTAGGGTTATAGTATAGTGGTTTATAGTTTTTATATGGAGATGAGTCTAGGATGGAGCGGGAGTCAAGAACTAGCTTAGAAGCAAGATCATTGTTTGTATTATCTGACTTTTTTCCATCATAAACAATCAAATTTGTATTTTTATCAAATTTTACCTCTCTGCCGTTGTGGGCTATAACTGTATATGTATTAGTATTATCCATTAAATTTCCTTTATTTTGTAATTTTCCTTTACTTATTACTGCTACTACTATGACTGCTAAAATAGCTATGATGATAAATATGATCTTCTTCATCTCTTATCCTATATATAGACCATCTTCCATTACTATGGTGGTGGCTAGACGACCTACTAGGCGAGGTGGAATTTCATCTTTGCTTCTTTCTTTTTCCTTAGGCGCTTTACACCCCACATATATACCCTTTATGTTATTGTTGCCAATAGTATCTAGTGCCTCTACTAGATCTCTTGAGAGGTTAGAGTGGGAGTTGTCGTTATCTTCTGTGTTAAATATGCCTTTTTTAAATTTGTTGATTATATCTGTGGCTTTTTGGTAAGCGTCTATTGCATAAGAGAAGCTCTGTCTATCTTGGCCATTGCCTTTATAGTAGACATCGTAAATTTCCTTCTCCTCCTTAACATCCGTATCTAACCCTCTTATATCGACATCAGAGTTAGCATATCTACTTCTAGCATAGTTAAAATATCTTGCATCTATCTCATTACCAGATCCTCTTAGTTCATCTAAGCATAGATAGGCACTAAGGTTATTTAGTGCTAGTTTAGAGGCTAGGTTAAAAGATAGTTTGTTTTTCTTATGGTCTATGTCATAGTATATAAATGAGTTATAGTCTAGTCCTCCACTACTTATATTAGCTCCTAGAAATAGTCTATTTAAATTTAGGCTTATATAGTTTTGATAGATCATTACTGGATAGTAGCAATAGCTATTTGTACTATCTTTATCATAGGCTTCTTTTATAGACATAGGTTTATATGAGATATTATTTAGTGCGTAAGCTTCATTAAATTTATATGTATATCTTGTGTGCATTATCTCGTTATAGTTCTCTTCTAGTTTTTCATAGGATGTTTTCCAAAGTTCTAATGCGCCACTAACCATAGAAGCACCTATGCTCTTACCTAACGATCCTGCATAATCTTTTATTAGTCTCTTTATCTCTTGAAAATCTGTATAGCTAAACCTATGAGTATATCTCATAAAGGTATATGTTGTGATCTCTGTATAAGTTATGCTTAGTTTATAATACTCCATCGCCATATGAAGCCTAAATGCATTTGAAGCTTGAATGATTAGATTAAGCTTTGAATGTTGTAAAACTACGCTTGTAGTTTTTAGACTTGTTATTAGCAAGATATATCTATCTATCTCTTTAGTCTTTCTTGCACCAAGTAGGCTTTTTACTAAATTTAATACCCCAAGCTCATCAAGAAATGTCTCTCTTAGTGCCTTTGCGTCTTTATTAAATATATAAGAGCCAAGGGATTCATATATCTTAGATATGCCATCTTCGCCAACAAATTTTGCTAGTGGAAACACCTCTTCTATAGTAGTTTTTACTAATAATGAGGTTACCTCTTTATTTATATCTCTATCGTTGCTATATGCTATATCTTTTAAATTTATAGCCTCTTTTAGAGTGTTTTTATTCTTAGCGGCGATAGCCTCTTTTATAGTAGCTTCATCTTTTTTATAGTTCTCATCTATCTTGTCAGCTTGTTCTATAAGAAGCTTCATCAGATCTTTTTGCAAAGGGTCTTTGATATCTGCATTCTTACCAACTTCATTTTCAGCTAAAAGCTCTTCAACACTAACTACATCCTTGTTATTTACTCCATCCATATATTTAGAAATTTCTTCTATACATAGATACTCACCACTTTTTAGACCACTACTTTTTACTGAGTCTTTGTAGAAAAATAGCTTTACATCTCTATCAAAAATTCTTATTATAGAGTTTGAGTGCAAGGCTTTTATCTCATCGTCTTCTATTACTATATATTCATCACCATCTTTAATGCTTTTCTTTATCATTTTTTTTGAATAGCTTTTAGTCATTATAAAGTAAGCCACACTAAGAGATAGTGCTTCTATGAAAGAGTAGCGCTTTGGAAGGGTTTGTATTATACGTTGCATTTGTGATTGGTATTCATCTGCGGTTGATGAGCCATTTTTTATATCATCTATAAGTTGGCTTGAGATATTGCTATTGTTATATGCTTCAGCCTCTCTTCTGTTTAAGGTGTTTTCATTTACCTTATCAAACACTGCTTTAAAAGAGAGAGTTACCTTTTTCATATACTCTTCTTCGCTTTTTTTGATCTTCTCCATATCATTTGGCTGCTTAGCATAAGCATTTACGTGAGAGAAATTTGTCTTAAATAACTCTTCGTATTTGGTGTAGTTGTCAAGATAGTTGGTGTCATCTTGATAGGCGATCTCTTTAAATTCTTCCCTTTTTTGCTCTATGTTGTCTATATATTTTTTATCTATCCTTGCAAATGGAGATAAATTTAAGACAAGGGTTGATTTTTGGTTGTCTTTATTTATATCTATACTATATTTGCTATAGTCTTTAACAGGCTCTAGGGTCTTTATATCGGTGAATTTTTGTTTTACTAGGTTGGATTTGTTGGGTCTATTTAGCTCGTCTTCTATCACTTGATCTAGGCATTTACTTATTACTTCTTCTCTTAGCCCTGCACTTGATCTAAAAGGTGAGTTTGAAAGCACAACATAGTTTTTATTTAAATTTGAAAAATCTTTGCTGTTCATCTCATCGTTTGCAGATGTGCCATTTTTATCGGACTTGTTCGCTATTAGATTGGCTAGTTTTATAGAGTTGAAATTTGAAGCGCAGATAAAATTTAAATTTGCATTTAGTCCTTTTATTTGATCCTTTAGTCTTTTAAAGAGCGTATCATCACTAGAGCC
This sequence comes from Campylobacter concisus, assembly GCF_002165815.1. GTDB lineage: Bacteria > Campylobacterota > Campylobacteria > Campylobacterales > Campylobacteraceae > Campylobacter_A > Campylobacter_A concisus_BH. Next base: position 28,668 of record NZ_NDYN01000012.1, on the reverse strand, counting down.
AAAGCCTAAGTTTTTATTTACTATATCATAAGAGCAAACATCCTTAGTGTGATCAAATACCGATAGATCATCTAAATGACCAAACACACTATATCCCTCATCTGCATTGCAATTAACCTCATTTAGGTTATTGTCGTCTCTAAAGTAGATATAGTCTAAATTTAGGTGAGTAAAGTCTATAAAAAAGCCAGAGTTAGAAGATTTATCTTGTTTAAATACTAATACATTACAGCTTGAGTTTATATTTAGGGTATTTATAATAGAAGCAAATCTAGATGTGAAAAAACTAAGGATAGGTAAGGTTACGCCATAAAGAGATCTATTACTTTGATGCTCGACCATCTTGTAGGTTAATTTACTAAGCTCATAGAATAAAAAGCATCCGTTTGCCTTTTTAAGCGCAGCCTTTGGGTCACTTAGATCAACTATGCTTAGTATAAAAAGAAATATTTGTTTTAGTAAAAACTCTCCGCTTTCTTTATTTAGCTCGCTTAAATTCTTATCTAACTCTCTAAAACACTCTTCAATGCTTTTTTCAAATTTAGCTCCATCTAGCCCCTCGCTAGATATCAAAGAGCTAGCATCGCTTAGTAGATCATTTTTTAAGGTATTTAGGCACTCTTTTACGATATCTTTGGTGTCATCATAGTTGGATACTATGACCTCAAACATATCATAAAAGCTTATAGCTTCTGTCTTTGTTTCGCCCATGCTTTTTAGCAAATTTCTCTCGTGCTCATCCTGAGCAGCTTCAAGTTCAGCTTCATATCTTGCTTTACTTTTTATAGGGCTTATCTTCTCTTTTAAATTTGCAAAAAACTTATCAACCGCACTCTTTTTATGGACGATCTTTACTGGTATATCTCTATATTCAAATTCTCTTATTCTATTTAGCTTGCTATCAGTAAAGCTCTCTTTATCTATATAAAAGTCAGATACGATCGACACATCTTTTTTATCTCTCTTCTTAGAAAATATTAGATTAGATATGATCTCGTTAGCTATGCCGTTAGAGTACGATGTGAGTGAATTCAAGCTAGACGTATAAAGCGTTACACATTTTGCATCAGCCATATACTCTTTTATCTTTTTTAATGTCTCTTCGCAAGAGTAGGTTATTTTTATTTCGTTGTTTTGCATATTAAGCCACCACCACTGTTTTAGATATTTTATTGTGATTGTATTTATAATATTATTAATTTATTATGGGCTAAAGGAAGGTGGGAAATGTTTGATGCTTTGGCTTATATTTTTTAGTTTGCCAAGTTAGTTAGACAAGCCATCTAAATTTCTAACACAATTATGCTATAATCATGTCATATTATTAAAAGGAAATAGCATATGCCTCAAATAGTACCAATAAAAGAGCTTAGAAACACAAATGAAATTTCACAGCTATGCAATAGCAAGGATGAACCAATATTTGTAACTAAAAATGGCTATGGCGACTTGGTTGTGATGAGCATAAAGACATATGATAAGCTAGTAGCCACAGCCGATATAGATAGCGCCATCGCATCATCTGAAGCTAAGATAACAGCAGATACAAAGATGCTAGAAGCAAAAGACGTTTTTGCTAGTTTAAAAGATAAATATCTTGAGTAAGTATAAAGTCCTTGTTTCACCACAAGCTTATGAAGAGCTTGAAGCAATATATAAATATATCGCACTATCTTTGCTCTCGTCAGGTGCTGCAAACTCTACACTAGAGGCTATCAAAAATGCTATCCTTAGCCTAGATGAGATGCCAAATCGTGGTGCTATTAGAAAAGTTGGCAGATATGCCAATATGGGCTATAGACAGCTATTTGTTAAAAACTACACAGTGATTTATAGGATAGATGAAAAAGATAAGATCGTAATAATCATCACTATTAGATATACACCAAGCACTTTTTAGACATATAACTTCAATAATATCTATCTAGAAAAATATTCTCCAAATCCAAACACTCTTTACACCTGTAAAATATACATCACATACTATACGTTACGTCACCTACTGCATGTTACATCATGTACTATACATAACATCATGTGCTGCATGTGACATCACATGCAGTATGTTACATTATGAATTTATTTGTTATAATCCAAGAAAATTTAATGCCAGTTTCTAGCATATTTATCAACATTTTTAGTATGTTGATAAACTTACTTAGCAAGCTCGGTCCGAGCTTGCTGTAAGGTCTTAGCCAGACGGGCGAAATTTTTATTTAAAAAGATACAACCTAAACAAAACTTTATCCATTTAAGATGACCTTTGTCGATAAAAGGTCTAAGTTTTATTTAATAAAAACTCGCTCACCATGCTATAAAAATAGTCAATAAAGCAACAGCCATTATTAAAGCTGCTCGAATCATCATTAGCGTTTGTCTCTAGGCTAGTTGGATTTGCCGACATTGCGAGCACGAGCAGACTTGCTTTTTTACTTTTGCCTTATAGTTCATCTAAATTTCAGGATTTAGTATCTCTTTTGTTTCCTCATCGCTTAGTTTATAGCGGTAAAATTTGAGGTAAAATTTTTTGACTTCGTCTTCTAAATTTAGTTCTGTAAAAATTTCAGGATAAAAGATTTTGGCTAGCCAAAGTGGCTGCAAAGCACCCTCGGCGCTTCTAACCGACCATAGATATACCCCACTAGGCACGACAAATACGGCACCGTTTTTAACGGCTTTTACGTTACTAAACGGAGGATTTTTTAATATTTTTTCCTTGCCTTCGCGCGAATTTGTTATGATGATGTCAGGATTTAGGATGATAATTTGTTCCTCGTTTATTATCTTTGAGATTTTAAAATCAGTTTCATTGCCTTGGGAGCTTAAATTTATTCCACCAGCGATTTTATGTACTCCGCGCGGAAAATGCACCAGCGCAGCGCCTGCATTTGCATAAGGCGTCGCAGCAAAAAGTAGCGCAGTATTCAGACTGCAAAAATTTTATCGCTCACCTTATCATAAACTGCGAGTCCATCTTTTCTAACTAAAATTTGAGCGTGCTACATAATTTTATACTTTGATCGCACTGCTACGGGCTTAAATTTAACGCGCGCACCATCGTCGCTAGCTATAATTTTAAATTTACCTGCCCAGCCTTTTTTGCTTTAACCAATTTTCCATATGATCAGCCACCTCTATATTGTTTAGATCCGAAAATATAAAGTGCGTATTGCCTTTGATGCCTATTTTAGGTAGCTCCACCACAGTCACGTCGCCGCCGTGTTTGTTTACGACGTCTGCCCATTGTTTAGCGAGCGACAAGCGGATTCGCCATTGATCTTCGCCTTGGTTATCGGACGGCTTATCGCTGATAAAATCGCCAAAATAGATCAAAATCGGCATTTTGGTAAGCTTGTTAAAATCCGCTTTACTTGTCATAGCAGGTTTGATATCGCCAAATTTGCTAGTGATATTTGCAGGAATTTCACCTTCCGGAAATGGAAAGTTGCCGGGCTCAAAAGAGATAATGCCTTTGATATGCGGATTTTTCATTCCGGCTAGCCAACCAACAATACCACCTTGCGAGTGAGTGACGAGCACGCCATCGCCGATGCGATCAAAGAGTTTACTCATGCTATCGCTGATTACCGCGCCGTCAAACGCTCCCGTGTTTGGCGTCATCTGACGAAAGAACTGATCTAGCGAGTTTTTATCTTGCGGGAATGCCACGCCTTTATTGAAATTTGGGTAGGTGCCTATGCGAAATTGAGCAAACCAGAACTGATCGTCAGGCGTTGCAGAAATTTTACCTTCTACCGTACTTTGTCCGGATTGCCCGCGGCGCGGTTGATCTACTAAATAAACAGGAAAATGCCTGCGTAAAAAGATATTTTGAAAACCTTCTCTGCCGTCTGGGGTAGTTTGCCATGTTCGCATTGATTGCCCTGCGCCATGCAAAAACACAAGCGGATACTTGCGGGGATTACTTGGAATTTGATAAAAAACGGTTGCATGATCGCCGTGCAAGGTTTGCCCGCCCGCTTGGATAGATGCTTCATAGACATCCATAAAGCTATTGCTTTCTTTGCCTTTTACAATGTCCGGAAAGGGGTTGTAAATGCCTTTGCTGGTTTTTATCGAACCACCCACGGCAAAGCTGCCTTGCTCTTCGATGGAAAGCGGCGCTGCGTAAGTTTGCACGGCTAGCCCATAAGCGATTAAAAATATGGAAAGTTTTGTAAATTTTTTCATGGTTTATCCTTTTTATGATCTCTTAAAATTTCATTTCCGGAGCCAATAAACGCTGCAACTTCGCATCGTGATGTTGTTTGATCTTGATTTCGTTATCAAATATCATCACATTGCCGTTTTCGCGAGTATAAGCGTCCCATTGCGGCAAATCGCCACCGTTTGGATTGCCTGTTTTGGCAAAATTTACCCAAGCCGTGCTCATTTTTTTTGCCAACTCGCGCGCCTCTTTGCCGCCGCCCGTGGCTTGTTCCATTTTATCGATATTGTTAAAGACAAAGGCGATTTCTGCGGTATGATAGCTCATCGGTACGCCGTTAAACACGGGAGTATCCCAGCTAAATATGTAGTTATACACCGGCGCAGCGTGCTGATCAGCTTTTAAACTCGCAGTTTTTAATGCCGGAGCACGCAGAAAACTATCCACATAGAGCGCATCGGCCAAACGGCGTTTTGGATAGGCTTCACGGAATGCCTCTATGACCTTGGCGGTCTTATTGCCATATTTTGCTTTTAGCTTTTCCTCCACTTGCGAGTCGCTCCAAGTAAAGCGGTTATCTTTTTGTGTATTGGCTAAATCTAGTTGCAGCGGGAAGCTCTCCCATTCTGTTAAATTTGAACCGATCAAGAGCGGAATATCTTTTGATAATTCTGGATATTTTTCGCCTACAGGCTCTTGCGGGATATAATCGCCGTCCATTGTCGGTGCCCACGATAAACCATAGCCTTGTCCGCGAAGAGGCGTAAGTTTTTGTTCCTGGGCCGTTTGCTTTAGAGCTTTGTTTGCCGCCTCGTTAATTTGCGCCGGTGTAAACACTTTGAGCTTATCAAGCGCGGTTGGTTTTACGCCCAAATTTGCAAGCGTTAGCTCTGCTACGCGCATGCCTGCTTTAGGAGAGGTGAGCGTCATTCCCATTTTTTCTACTGCGCCACTTTCGACGATCGCTTTGCTAAATAAACCTTTAGCTGCCGGCGTTCCCATTAATGTAAGCACTTTTGCTCCGCCTCCGCTTTCGCCAAAAATAGTAACGTTTGCCGGATCTCCGCCGAATTTATCAATGTTTTCTTTAACCCACTCCAGTGAAGCCACCAAATCTTGTACGCCTAAATTTGCGGAGTATTTGTACTGCTCGCCGTAAGCGGATAGATCCAAATGCCCCATCGCATTCAAGCGGTGATTAACAGAAACCACTACCACATCACCCGAGCGGGCCAAATTTTCTCCGTCATAGCTATGTAGATCGTTAGACGCTCCAGACTGAAAGCCTCCTCCGTGAATCCATACCATTACCGCACGTTTTTTGCCATCATTCTTCGGTGCCCATATATTTAAATTTAAGCACTGCTCGCTCTGTGTCATTTCCGGGCCGGTAAAGAAAAACGAACGTCCACCCATCGGAACTTGCGGACATACATCGCCGTAAGTTAAAGCCATTTTTACGCCCTGCCATTTTGCCACTTTTTGCGGCGGCATAAAACGCTCAGCCATGGCATACGCGATGCCTTTGTAGGTCAAAATATCGTTATGGACATAGCCTTGAATTTTACCGGCTTGAGTATGAACTACAGCGATGTCGTTACCGGCTTGGATCGGATCTTGACTCGCTAATGCTGGCACTATAAAGCCCAAAGCTATAGTTAGCAATGTCGTTCGTGCAAATTTGGTTGATAAATTTGGTTTCATGACATCCTCCCGTAAGATTAAGGTATGGTCTTATTGCAACAAACAACGCTAAAGCGCAAGGTTTTCCAAATTAGGAAACTAAAATTTAAAAATAAATCAAAATAGCGCTCAGATCGCCTAAAATTTCGCAAGCCACTCTTTTATCTCTTTTTCGCTTGCTCTCTCGCCAAAAGACTTTCCTGCTAGCCACTCGCCGCTTCCCGCCATTTTGGCTAAATTTTTATCGCTATTTTCGAGCCCCGAGCTAAAAACGGTGCAAAACGGGATCACTTTTTTACCGTTAAAATCGTTGTTTTTTATAAACTCGTCGATCGGCCACGCAGCATCGTGCCACCAGATCGGATAGCCCACGAAAACAGCCTCGTAGCTCTCCCATCCTTCGATTTTAGCATTAGCCAAAGGCACTTTCCTAAGCGACGCATCGTCATGTTCGCGACTAACGCGACTTTTTGGATCGTTGTAGTTTAGATCAGCGTTCGTGTAGGGCTGCACGGGCTTTAGTTCAACTATCTTAGCACCTAAATTTTGTGCTATTAAATTTGCCGCTCTAGCCGTATTGCCGCCTGCTGAAAAATAGACTACGAGCGTCTTTTGGGGCTCAAATTTTATATTTCCTGCTGCACTTTCGCTCGCCGCGAAGGAGCACATAACAAGCGCTGTAGCCATTATTTTGCTTAATTTTTTCATTTTATTTTCCTTTCTTTCATCTCATCTGTTCTTGCCAAAATTTGACCGCCTCATCTAGCCAGCCCTGTGCTGCCGTGCCGGTGCCTAAGCCAAATCCATGACCTAAATTTGCGTAGCTACGAAACTGCGTTTTAATGCCCGTAGCGGCTAAATTTCGTATCCGTCTCTCCATCACGCCGGGGCTTGCGATCCAGTCGTTTTCGCCAACGACGGCAAAAGTCGGCGGATCGTTTCGCGTAAAATCCGAATAGCCCGTATATTGCATTATCACGGCTGCAGGTCGCGGATGCGAGCCCTGCTCAAAAGCCTGCGTGCCGTAGCTTCCCAGCATCGCCGCAAGCCTAGCTCCGGCAGAGCCGCCCCACAGCGAATAAAACTCCGCTCCCACCTCAAGCTCCTTTGCGTGCTCAAAAATAAAGCTAATCGCACGAGCAAGGTCTTGCGCCCCGCTCCTAGCGCCCGGGCGGTAGATCAACGCAAAGGCGTTGTAGCCCTTTTTAGAAAGCTCAAGCGCGTGCGGGAAACTATCATGCATCGCGCCCACATAGGCAAAGCCGCCTCCGGCGACCACCACTGCAAACGGCTTGCCCCGCTCGCCTTTAAAATAAAAAAGCCCAGTATCATTTTTGCGTGGATCGGCGGCTTTTTCGGTATTTGAGTAAATATCGTAAAATACCTGTTTGCCGGCTTTGGCACGATCTTTTAGATAGTTTAAAATTTCAACCGTTTTATCGGCATCGATATGCTCGTACCACGTCAAATTTAGCTCGCCAAGCCGTCCGCCGCTAAAGTAACCAGCATCTGTAGGAAAAAGCAGCCTGCCGTAATCACCAAACGCCGCATCATGGACGACGTCTGAAATTTTGCTCTCTTTTGTAAAATTATCGTTCATTTGCCCTCCCGCTAACGCCGCCGCAAATAGCGCCGAAATCAAAAACTTTTTCAAATTTGACCTCTATAACCAAAAACCGCTAAAGACTTTTTAGGGCATCTCTTGTGTTTTGCAGTGCGACTTTTAGTTTGTCCGCATCGCCAGCCGCCGCATAAGCAGCCAAGCTAACGAGCGCTAGCTATTTGTTGCTAAGCGCCCCGCTAAGCTTTGCTGCGTGCGGAAGCTCGTTCAAATTTATCATCGCTTGCTTCTTTGCCGAGCTTAAATTTAAAGCTAATAAAATAGCTAAAACAATTCTAAAAATTTTTACCGCATATCCTTTGTTTTATTCGTTTTTACAAATTTTCTCCGTAAAACTGGGCTAGCTTTTTCATCACGACGTCCACATATTCTGGCTTATAGTAAGTTTCAATATGTAGCGCTCCGTCTATCTTAAAGTACTCCTTCTTCTGCGTACCGCTAGCGCCCGCGAAAGCTCGCTCGCTCATATAGGCGCTGTCGGCTTTGGAGCCTACCATCATCAAAAGCGGCTGATTGATTAGATCCATATTGCTCGCAGCGTCGAAGTTCATGAGATCTAGCAGACTGCTTTTGGTGTAGGCGAAGGTGGAGTTTGGATGCGCGTGCGTGCGGTGGTAGTATTTTAGCCCCTCGCGGTAAAGATCGTTGGTGATTTTGGCTATCTCCTCGTCGGTTAAATCTGGATCCGGCACGTATTCAACCTCGCCCGTTAGCACCTCTTTGGCGCGTGCGTCGCTAGCATCTTTTAGTCGTTGCTGGATAGTCGAAATTTACGCGTCCAAAAAGCCGTTTCGCCTAGCTAGTCCGCTATCAAAAGCACTTAGCGTCGCCACGGCTTTGAAAATTTTATCAGTCTGCGCGGCTTTTAGCGTATATCCGCCGCCTCCGCAGATGCCTAGCACTCCGATACGGTCGCGATCTACGCCTTTAAATTTAAGCAAAAAATCGGCTGCTGCGCGGATATCCTCGATCCTGTTTGCAGGCGTATCGACGTTGCGCGGCATGCCCCCGCTAGCGCCCTGATAAGCCGCGTCAAAGGCGATCGCGACGTAGCCAAGCTCCGCTAGGCGCTGCGCATAGAGGCCCGCTACCTGCTCCTTCACACCGCCGTTTGGATGCGCCACGACGATGGCCGCGTAACTCTTGTTAGGATCAAAATTTGCGGGCGTATAGACGTTGGCCGCGATATCTAAGCCGCGAGATTTATAGCTTACCGGCGTCAAATTTACCTTGCCCTCCTCGTTTTTGCTTATCGCGTCGCCGTAAACCAGGCCGAACGGATTTTTAGCCGCATTTGCGGCAGCCTCTTTGCTCGGGTTGGCGAATGGGACTTTTAGTTTTTCTACTCTCTCGCCAGCATTGTTTTCTTTTGCGTTTAAACTGCTCATAGCTACTGCTCCTCCTACTGAAATTTTCATAAAATCGCGTTTTTTCATTGCTTGCTCCTTATTTATAGTTATTTAGTCTTTTGACCCATTGCGGGTCGCGGTGATCGAAAAATAGCGTCTTGCCTGTATCCAGCGCAGCGATAGCAGCCATATCATCAGGCGCAAGCGTAAAATCAAAAATGTCGAAATTTTGCTTCATTCGCTCGATTTTAACGCTTTTTGGAATGACGACGATGCCGCGCTGAATTAACCAGCGCAAAATAACTTGAGCCGAGCTTTTGCCGTATTTTTCACCGATACCGCTTAGTACGGCGTTTTTAAATATATCGTTTTTACCCTCGGCGAAGCTAGCCCACGACTCAAACGCTATGCCGTAGCCATCAAGCACGCGCTTTAACGCTTCACGCTGAAAAAATGGATGACACTCAAGCTGATTTACCGCAGGGATGACGCCGCTGTTTTCGCACAGATCGACGATCCGATCGGCGTAGAAGTTGCTAACGCCGATAGAGCGGATGCGACCCTCTTTTTTAAGCCTACTCATCGCTCGCCACGCGCCGTAGATGTCGCTATATGGCTGATGGATGAGATACAGATCGAGATAATCAAGCCCTAGCTTTTTCATCGACGCATCAAAGGCCTTTAGCGCGCGCTCCTCACCTGCGTCGCTGATCCAAAGCTTTGTGGTGATAAAAAGCTCCTCGCGTTTCACGCCGCCGGCTATCGCCGTTTTAACCGCCGCGCCAACGCCCTCTTCGTTGCGATAAGACTGCGCAGTGTCAATGAGGCGGTAGCCCACGCTAATTGCGTCCTCAACACATCTTTGAGCCTCCGCAGACTCCACCTGATAGACTCCGTAGCCTAAAATCGGCATTTTGTTGCCGTCGTTTAAGGTTAAATACTGCATTTTTGCTCCTTGTAATTTTGATTTTTAAACTGAAATGATTATAACGGTTTTTAAAAAAAGGAGGTAGAACGATCCTACAAAATCATTGCCTATTTCTGCAAATTTTATAAAAAATGCAAAATTTAGATCAAAATTTGTAGTTATGGTGGGTCAAAAATGTGAATTTAGATAAAAGAGGCTTAGAAGATAAAATCAACGAAAGAGACAGAAGGTCTGCTCGCACTAAATTTAAGCGCCCGTTATGGCTAAGACGTGCGCCTTAGGAGGCATGCCAAACATCTTGGAGTACTCTCTATTAAACTGCGACGGGCTCGCGTAACCGACGGCAAATGCAGCCTCTGCGGCGTCTAAATTTTGATTTATCAATAGATTTTTTGCCTTTTCGAGACGGATCTTTTTTTGAAACTGAAGCGGACTAAGCGCCGTAATACGCTTGAAGTTATGATAGAGCGACGATGCGCTGATGCCAAGCTTTTTGGCTAAATTTTCGATATTTATCGCCTCGGTGTAGTTTGATTTTATCTCTTTGGCAGCGCGCGTAACGCGGTTTTCTATGGTTTCTAGCATTGCGTATTGGCGTAGAAAATCGCCGTTTTCGCCCTTTAAGAGTATGTATAAAATTTCCTTTATCGCGAGCTTTGCTAAAAATTTAGCATCGTTTGGACGCTCTAGCAAACGGATGAATTTAAATACGGCTTCAAGCAGCTCATCGTCTACCACCCCAAGAGCTAGCCCTGCAAACTTACCCTTTTTGCTCTCGGCGCCGCCTATACTCTCGATCACGCCCAAGATATCTTCTAGCTCAAAGTTGATCTTTATGGCTAGATACGGGCAGCCTTTGATCTTTGCAACGGCGGGGATATGCGTAGCGGCTAGCAGATAGTGCTGCTCATCGTACTCGTAAAAATCATTACCGACTTTGGCCAGTTTTGAGCCTTTAAAAACCATGCAAAGCGCCGGCTCGTAAACGCCGGTTAAAAACTCGGTCGGCACGCTTGCTCGGTAGACAAATAGCTCCTTTATATCGCTTTGTATCTTGCCGTCTGAGCTAAATTTAGCGTCCAAATACTTGCAAATTTCATCTATCTTGCTCATTGTGCCTCCTTAGTTTTTTGGAATTTTAGCTAATTTTTGCCACTTTTTACATGTGGATAAACAAGCATAATAGCTTAGGATACTATTTTAATAGATAGCATAATTGCAAAGAAGATAAGGTTGATTTGATGTAAAATTTGGGTGAGGTTGTTCTACTCCATCTCCATCAAAGCATCATCTTTTGTAAATTTACCTCTTAGCTCTGGCATCTCATTTACTATCATCTCTTTTAGCTCAGGATTGGTGCTTGCTATTTCAAGTAAAAGGCCTAAACTTTTGTCATTAAAGTCTCTTAGCCCGATATTTTCTTTTTGCAAGCTTTCGCTTTTACGTGCTAGAGATTGATTTTCTCTATCCTTGCTCTTTATCAATACACTTTGTTCATCTATCTTTGATTGCTGATTGGCATGTGCTTTTAGTCTGTTTTTAAGATGCGTTATCTCGTTATCTTGCTTAGCTTGGGTCTCTTTTAGCTCATCTAGCTCTTTTTCTAGCTGCTCTTTTTCTTTTAAGACTTCTATGTTTTTCTCTCTATCTTCCTCTATGATCTTGTTTTGTTCTGTTACTTGCCCAGCAAGAAGCTCTACCTTTTCTTTTAGCTGCTCATCAGATATGATGGTTATGCTTTCTTGCATTTGTTCAAAAACAGAATTTCTAAGACCTACTATTAAAGCTCTTTTTTCATTTGGCTCTAATCTAAAGTACTCGTCGCCCAACAAAGGCTCTTTCTTTTGCATATACTTATTTGCTTCCGCTTCTATAAGCTTTTGAATTTTCTCTTTTAGCTCTTGCTCACTCTTATATTCACTTGCTATTTGGTGCATTTGGGTTAAATTCTTGTGTCTATTTTTACTTGACTTACCACGAAGTACCTGACCTTCAAATGCCTCTGCTCCCATATCTTGCAGCTCTTGGCCAAATTTTGCTGTTTTTGACCTGCCGCTAAATCTCAAATTTGCATGCTTTTCAAAGCTGTAGTTTGTAAAAAATATATGAAAGTGCTTGGTCTTCTCATCATTATGTTCAGCTACAAGCAGACACTTTACGCCATGCTTTGCGCAGTATGCATTTATAAATCTCATAACTCTATCCATCTGTATGTTTTCATTTATAAATTTCGACTCTTCGCCGTTTAGTCCCTCTTTTGGCTCTTTCTTCCTATCTGTGCCAAACGTGATGATAATCTCACAAAAGCTACGCATATCTTTGCGCCAAGACTTTTTTATAACAGTATCTTTGCCATTTCGCTTTTGCGTATAGGACTGCGCGGTATAGTCTTCTTTAAAGCTATCCTGAAAGCCTTTAAGTAAATTATTTACAAAGGCCATATTATGTAGTTCATCATCTTTACTGTTAGCATCTCTCATATTGCCATTGTCATTAAATTCACTTAGGAGCTTGTAGCGATTAATAGTGGCTGGGGTTTTGTTAAGATACTTTATATACTCAGTTTGATTTTTCTCACGACATGCATGTGCAAATCTACCTATGGCTCTACCATATGTTAAAAAACCTGACCTTACGTTTATAACCAGATTGTGATCATTTATTGTATATGCATTAGCCATGGCAAATCACCTCATTACATAAACTTTCTTTCATGCTAGCAGTGCTAGTTACTATTAATAAAAATATTTTCATTTTTATCCTTTTAAAAGATATTTATAGTAATTACACCAATTTTGAAAAAATCTTCGCTAGAAATGCAAATTTTCGTAAAAAAGTTTATTTTTTAAGAAAGAAAAGTTAAGAATATTAAAATGATAGGTGTTGAAAGTGCGTATTTAAAGGGGTTTTAGATAAAAAGCTAGAAGCAAGAATTTAAAACAAATTTATTTTTTATGGTATTAAAAGGGTGATGGCTTTATAATCATTGGAATTTTTAAGAGACTGTCCCACTTTAGTAACTAAGTGTTCCACTCTTAAAGGAAATTTTAAAGAAAGGGAAAGAACAAAAGCATCACCGCTAGTGCCTAAAATAGTGTGTTTTGGTGTCACGGGGGAGACTTGAACTCCCGACCTCCGGCTTATGAGGGTTTAAAAATAAACCTTATTGAAGCACCAAAAAGACGGCACACAGCCAGTTTCACACCAAGTATCTGCTACATTTTGCTACAAAGTTATATTGCATAGGTAACAAAGATGCAATATCTAGTCAAACGAAATGGCATATACTACTTTAGAGTAGCTATTCCTCTATATTTGAGGCCTTATTTTGGTAATAAAACCGAATACATAACCTCCTTCCTCACAAAACGCTTTGATACAGCGAAAAATCGTGCTAAGATCTACTCTATAATTTTTAACGCGATCAAAAAGGCATGGAAGATGAATTTGAGCAGCGAACTTATAGAGCACTTGGTGCTTATGCTTTTAAAAGCCAAGGAGGCCAAAAGTATCAAAGAGCATGATATGCTTGGCAGATATATAAATTTGGATGGACTACTATCACTAAATTTGTTTTTAAAACAGAGTTTAAAAGAAGATAGCTTACCCAGTGTAATATCAAAAGAGGTTGATGATATCTGCAAAAAGCTATCTTGCACTGATTCTCACACCAAAAAGCTTCTTGGTAAAAGAGTGCTTGAGGCAACGATAGATAACATAAATCACATATCATACAAGATGTGCAAAAATCAAAAGCTACTAAATGATAAGCAACAAGCATTTGTACCACTTGGTAAAAAGCACAAGAGTGCAAATTTAGATAATAATACTAAAGACGAGATAGCAAAAGGCGTTAGAGAGGCTAACATAGATAGCTATCAAGACGACATAGAGACTTTAAAAAGGCAGGATTTGGTACTACCTTTTACTAAAAAGTCCTTAAAGCACTCTGTTTGTGAGCTAGGAGATGCTATAAATGAGCTAGCTAAACAAAAGGGCGCACTCACACAAAACGATATCCTAAGAATATTTGGTTGTGAGTTATCGCCAGATGGAGACAATGAGCTAAGCGATGATCTAAAATTTGGATATGGAAATTTAAATGATCCTACCTTTGGTGGTCAGGTAAAGCTATATAAGGCAGATAAATATGAAGATAAAGGCATAGTTTTAAGTGACATTGAGTCTAAAGATCTTGCTTTGAATGATAGAAGTGATGCTAGTAGCATGACTTTCAATGAAGCTATAAATTTCTTCCAAAAGCTCTTCTCAAGTAGAGCTAAAAGCTTTAAATCGCAGCTAGACTCAACTGCTAAAAACGAAAGCAAAGCTGACATCGTCACGCTAAAGAGCGCATTTGAAAACTATGTATCAAACACAAGCATTTCAAACAACTGGAGTGATAGCACATTTGGTCTTGTTAGACATGTAGGACGGCTAATGTCTATGAAATTTGGCGACGAGCTAGACATCAAAAAGATAAAAAGAGATGACTTACTAAATTTTAGAAATGTTTTACTACAACTACCAACCAAGCTCTCTCAAAATAGTCTCTATAAAGATAAGAGCATAGATGAGATCATAGCTTTAGCAAAAGATAGACCAAAAATTTCTAAATCAACCATTAAGAAGTATATTGTTAGAGTTAGTGAGTTTTTTAAATACTGCTACGATAGCGACTATATAGATAAGAACCCAGCGGTGGATCTACAAATAGATTTAAACCAAGATGACGTTACAAATAAAAATCCTTATGAAGATAGTGACGTAAACGCACTTTTGGATATTGTTAGTAAGATTAGATCAAGTGGTGATACCAAAAGTCAAAGAATTAGCAAAGATGAGCTATTTTTCGTTACTCATATAGCAGCTTACTCTGGTATGAGACTAAATGAGATAATACAGTTAAACACAGATGACATAGTCGAAAAATATAACATAGTATGCTTTAGTTTAAATACAAAAGTAGATGTAAAAACAGGCAAGAGCAAGACTTTAAAGACTAGAAACTCTGCTAGGATTGTGCCTATCCACTCTAAGCTAAGTAGCATTGGACTGTTTGAATTTATAGAGAGTAAAAAGAAGCTAGCTAAGCAATGTAGCAAAGCAGTTAGGCTATTTAATTGCAACAATAAAGACTTCTCTGAATATTTTAGAAAGAAGATAAATACTCAAGTTATAAAAGATGGTGATAAGACAAGGACATTTCACTCATTTAGGCACACTTTCATAAATAAGCTCATCCAAAGCGGTCAAAGGGTTGAACATATAGCTGCTCTTGTAGGGCATGAACAACAATACAAGATCACTATGAATACTTATGGCGAACCAGTAACTCCAAAAATTCTAAAGGATCTAGTTGAAGAGGTAAATTTTGATCAAGGATGGGAAGAGTAAGTGCTTTTTAATTGTAAATGTATATAGCCATTTACAATAAAGAAGAGTTTGGACCTTTAAGATCAATCATATTTGTATCCTATCCCATATCTTTTTATGATATAATTGTATTGCATTACATAATAAAAGGGATAATATGTTAGATCAACTTTTTTTAAAGAGCAACGACCTTATAAGGTTAAATAACCATAAATTTAAAAGATATTTTATAGACTCCAAGGATTTATCTCATAGACTTATCATTATCCTTGGACAAAGAGGAATAGGCAAAACAACTACGTTAGCTCAGCTAGCTAGTAAAAACAAAGATAGTCTTTACCTAAGCCTAGATGATATAGAGATATCAAACGATATAACCTCGATCATAAGAGAATTTGTATTAAATGGCGGAAAACATCTATATCTGGATGAAATTCATAAGAGTAAGGATATATCTGCTGTATTGAAATTTGCCTATGATAACTTTAAAGAGTTAAATATAGTAGCTACTGGTTCATCTGCTCTTGAAGTGCTAAAAAGCTCTCATGATCTAAGCAGAAGAGCGATAGTATATAAGATGAGTGGAATGAGCTTTAGGGAGTATCTAGGGCTAAGATATGGTATAAATTTAAAAGCTATTGAGCTTGTAAATTTACTTACAAACCATCAGGAGATAGCTGTTGATATCATTAATACTTTAAAACAAAAAGAGTTAGCAGCTATTAAGCTTTTTAGAGAGTATCTAAAGGTGGGTTACTACCCGTACTATAACGATATGCCAAATGATACCGCCTTTTATCAGTCCCTAAGACAAAGCATAGAAGCTACGATAGATAGCGATCTTTTAAGTATATATCCAAATTTAAACGGCAACACAGCAAGAAAACTAAAGATCTTAACTCATGCCATAAGTACAAGCGTCCCATACCAGCCAAACTACTCAAGTCTAAAATCGCTTGTTGATATAAGGGATGATAGGACGCTAAAAGAGTATCTTGCTATGCTTGATAGTGCTGGACTTATAAGGCTTTTAATGAAAAACGAGCTTGCTATAAAAAATATGGATAAGGCAGACAAAATTTACCTTGAAAATACAAATTTAATGTATCTAAATAATCCCGATACGGGCAATGTGAGAGAGACGTTTTTTGCCAATCAGCTTGGAAATATCACTGAAATTTACTCTGGTAAAGGTGGTGACTTTATGATTGGTAATAAATTTATCTTTGAAATAGGCGGAGCAAAAAAGAGCTTTGAGCAGATAAAAGATATGCCAAATTCATTTATAGCAGCAGATGATATTGAAGTTGGTGTCGGCAATAAGATACCATTATGGCTGTTTGGGTTTTTGTATTAGGATTTATATATGAGTAAAATAAACCAAATAGAACAAGAGTTATCTCAGATAGATGCTTCAAAATTTCACAAATTGATAAACACATATTTATCCAAAAAGTTTTCTTTTATGGTTCATTCAAACGGCACAAAGATAGGCGAAGATAAACCTATTTCAGGGACACCAGATAGTTTTGTGGCGCTAGAAGACGGGAATTATATCTTTGTAGAATGTACAACGCAAAAATCGGATATATTGTCTAAATTTTTAAAAGATTTAAAAAAATGTTTTGATGAAGCAAAAACTGGTATTAGTATCTCTAAAATAAAGAAAGTTATTCTAGCTTGTAATTGCGATATTAAGCCTAATGAATTAGAAATTTTACAAAAGTATTGTAATTCAAAAGATAAATTATTTTTTATAGGAATTTCAAGTCTAGCAAATGACTTGTATGTAAACTATTCTAAAATAGCATATGATTTTCTTGGCGTCAGCGTAGATACTATGCAGATATTAGACGAGAGCGATTTTGTTGCGGAGTATGAAAGCGGCGGCTATGCTACGCCACTAAACACGGTGCTGTGTTGTAGAGATAAAGAAGTGGCTGATATAGAATTTGCCTTAAAGGATAACCAAATAACGTTTATAATAGGAAAAGCCGGAGTTGGAAAAACAAGATTAACAATAGAGGTTGCACCTAAATTTGCTAAGGAAAATGGGTATAAATTTAAGGCCATTTTTAATAGAGGTGTCAATATTTACGATGATTTGATGGCGTATTTTAAAGTTGAAGATGAGAAATTCTTAATTTTTATTGATGATGTCAACAGGATTCATCAAGCACTTGGATATTTGTTTAACTCTTTTAACAAAAAAATTACAAATTCTCAAATTAAAATAGTTGCTACAGTTAGAGACTATGCTAAAGATATTATAGATAAAGTTCCAAGCAATATTAGTTACTCAGTTATTGAAATACAATCTATGCACAATATCTCAGTAAGTGAAATCATTTCTAGAAATTTTAAAAATATAGATCCTATACATAACGAAAAAATTTTAGAGATTTCACAAAATAATCCAAGAATGGCTTTTATGGCTTGTAAAATAGCTCAAAATGGATCTTTTGATGCTGTAAATAATACGTATGATTTATACAAAGAGTATTTTAAAAGTGCTGATAATGATATAAATATTTTTGGTGATATTGAGATTGAAAAAATAGTTGCGATAGTAGCATTTTTTAGAGTGATCGACAGGCAAAACGATAAACAAGTGGAAGTTATAAAACAAGTCTTTGAGGTTGATATTGTTGCTATTTGGGATAAAATAGAAAAGCTTCATAGATATGAGATATTTGATATGTATGAAAATAGTGTCATTAAAGTATCAGATCAGATACTAGCATCCTATCTTTTTTATAAGACTGTATTTGTGGATAAAAGCCTAAAAATAAGTAGTTTTATAGTAAATTTTTTTCCAAACCATTCAGGCAAAATAAGAGATGTTTTAAATCAAATAGTGCCGGTTTTTGATATCAATTTAATCTTAAAAGAGCTAAAAGATCCTGTAGATAGATTATGGATAGAATATTCAGATAAATCATTGTTGGTGGGGCATGATGATAATCCAATAATAGAGTTTGTAGAAATTTTTTGGTATCTAAAAGAATCAGAAATACTAGAAAAACTACATGAAGAAATACAAGACTTAGAACAAGAGCATATAGATGTAAATACCATTGATATTTTTAAAAGTAGCGATAATAAATCAGATACTATACTATATATACTTTCTTTACTATCTAGGAGTAATGACGAAAATAATCTAAAGATCGCGATAGATCTAATAGTTATGTATCTAAATAAAAAGCCAAATAAAATACATGAAGTTATTTATACTTTGGTAAAAGATTTTGGATATGAGCTTAATAGCTATAGATATGGATACAAAAAAGAAAAGATAGTTATGGATAGGCTTTGGGAACTATCAAAAAATAGCGATACTTTGCTCCTAAGAAGACTCTTTATTGGGATTGCCAGCGAGATGTTAGGCACTGACTTTCAAGATGCTAGATATCATGGTAGAACATTAAGTTTATACAACTATGCTCTTGTTCTAACACAAGCTTTGATTAATTTTAGAAAAACTATATTTGAAAGACTCGATGAGATTTTTAAAAATAATTATTTTTTAACAGACTTGAAAATGTTTATAAATATATACTCTAGAAAAAATAATATTTCAAATAGCACAAAAATAATAGAACGAGACAAAAAATACATATTAGCCTTGGCTACAAAATACTTTAATCCAAAGATTTATAAGCATTGTAAAATAGTAAGAAATTTTTTATCTTTTTTGGATAAAAATAACATTATATATGATAAAAGTATACAAACTCTATTTAAGCATAGTTATTTTGGTATAGATGATTTGTTGTGCACAAGTCCTTATAAAAATTTTAAAGGCAACAATATTGAACAAAACGATGCATATATAAAAAATGAACTAGAAAAAATTTCGAATAATAATAAAACAAAAGACAGGTGGCTAGAGCTACTTAATATATGTGTAGAAATTTATAATGTGATTGATGATAGCGATAAATATAGTTTTAAAAACAACTTTAGTATGTTGCTTGAAATTTTATCAAGCAATGATTCGCAACTGTTTATAGAGGTTTTAGTCGAGTATTTTAAGCTAGGCGATCCATTTTCATTATATTTGGATCATCGTATTCTTATAAAGATTTTGGGCAAAAATGGTGCTTTTGAGTTTATAGAAAAACAGAATTTTAAAGCAAAAGACTTTTGGAAATTTGGGATATTTGCAGCCATAGACGAAAACGATATCACTCAAACAGATGTTAAGAATTTGCTTGATTTGTATAAAAGTGCCGATATTGCGAATATCCCACAATACTTTAACTATTTGCAAAAGTATGAAAATATCAAAAAAGATATTGCACTAAAAATATTAAAAGTACTTTGCAATAGGGCTATCAGCAATAACAAATTTTTAATAACTATTGAGATATTTTTCTACCGGTTTACTAGTATGTTAGATGAATATATCAAAACAGACAAAAAACTGATGGAAACAGCATATTTTATGAGACTAAAAGATAATATAAATTTTGATTATAATGCTGCAATTTTAAATAAATTTTTAAACTATGATTCTGATTTTATACATAGATATATAATTAATATATTAAACGCTATTGGCAATGGTGTTTCTAGCGTTGATATGCATACAGATTTTTCCATCCTATTTAATAGAAAAGACCATGAAGAAATATTTTTAAAAATTATAGAAACTATACATAAAATCCCTGATAAGAAATTCGTTTTTGGAAAAGGGGAATTTCTAAAATCATTTTTTATGGGATTTCATTCGCCATTATTAGATGCGCAAAAAACAATAAATATTATTAAGAAATTTATAGATAAATATTTTCTGGATAAAGAAAGGATGATATTTATATCTGGACTTCTTTGCGAATTTAATAACGATGAATCTGAAAATGCCGAGATTGATACTAGGGTACATCTATACACCTATATGGTTTCAAAAAATAGTGATTACGAGTTATTTAAAAGCTTAGAATTTGAGAAAAATTCAAGAACAGCCTATGGAAGCTGGGTGCCCGCAATACAAAGAGATATCAAATTTTATGAAAAACTAATGTCTATGATGAATACGGCAAACTTATTAAAACACAGGACTTTTATTAATGAGACGATTGATGATTTGAAAAGTCGTATTAATAGAGAAAAGAAATTTGATTTTATGGAAGATGAGCGATTTTATAGATATTAATTGGCAGTAAAATAAATTAATATAGTTTTTACAAAGTAAAGCTTCGACTAGTTTAAATAGTAATTACAGACAAGGTGACTTTATCGTGTTATATTTGAAATTAGAGGGACTAAAAAGGCTTTGAACAGATAAAGGACATACCAAACTCCTATATGACTGCCGATGATATAGAAGTCAGGGTTGGGAATCAAATCCTACTATGGTTGTTTGGGCTTCGATATTAATACCTACCTGATCAGATTAATTTTATTTATTTGTGCATATTAGTATTATGTTCCTAAATATTTAAGGATTAGAGACTAAAGACTAGTATGATTCACAAGAAAAGAAGAAATATATTGCCGCAAGGCTAGCAATCAAAAAGATATAGACTTTTAGCTGATACGTTTAGTTTTATAAGAGACTTTCATACCTCGCTGATGTTTGTTTTGCCTACCTCTCCAAACTATCATATCCTGACTTTATATTCTGCTCTTTGGCTTCTGCTCTATTTGATGGTTGTTTTGTTTGCTCTACTCCAAAGTTACTATCAAGTCCTTGACCATATAGCTCTTGCTTTGTTATTTTTAGTGAGCCAAACGATATATGATCATTTGCTAGAGAGATCTTATCTGTTTGATAACACTCTTTTAACTTATTAAAGCCTTGCATATCTTGCCAATCTTTCATATATGTTTTTATATTATAAATTAAGCCTTTATAGTTAATCTTAACTATATCTGGCAGGTATTTTTTAAAGTTTTCGGTTCTATTTATAAAAGCTAAATAGTATCTATTTATATCTAAATGACCATCGATACATTTTACTAGGCCTTCATATTCATTTTGTTTAAGTCCTAGCTTTTTAATGACGTTATCATTTAAAAACCTAGTTTTTATTTTTCTAGCTGCTTCATCAAATTTATCTCTGATATAGATATACGGAGTATAGTGTCTATTTAGGCTAAAAGAGTAGGCTGTGTTTTCTTCTGGTAGGTATAGGTATCTGCCACTCTTGCCAGAAATTATTTGATGATTTTTATATTCTTTAACCACAGCGCTCTCGTCAAAGTATTCTATTAGCTCTTTTATAGAAATATTTGATGATATAGCTTTAATCTCCATATTATTAATATCTGTTTTTAAGCTGGCATCTTCAATGGCTCTTGTATTATCAAAAGTTTTTCCTCTAATGCTTACAACCTCAGATCCTGGCACTGGAGTGTAGTGAAAATTACTAGGATATAGGCTCTGGTTATTTACTATGTTATATAACCCAAGCTCTCTTGTTATCTCTTTTATGTATTCATCATATTCATTTAAGCTTGGAGCCTTTGTTGTGGGTATGATGAGTTTAAATTTCTCTACTTTTGCATCTGGTGCTTGATAGCTTGTTGGATATATAAAGCCCTTTATTCCTTTGCTTTGCAGTAAATTTTGAGCATCATTTATAGTAAATTTGGGGCTATCTATATCATATATAAGTGTAGGAGTTATGCCATCAATACTGCTAGCTTCTTCACTTTTATCTTTGAAACTTGCCACTGATATAGCTGAATAGTTTTTAAGTATTGATTTTAGGTTGTATGGCTCTATTCGTATCGTTTCCCAGTTATTTAGCACTTGAGTTTTTGGGTCCTTATTTGGCGTGTTAAAGTCACTACTTACACTTAATGTTATCTTTGGCTCATTTTTATTGGCTTGAAGCTCTATAAGCATTTGCTCTAGTTCATTAACCACGTGAAATAACGCTCCTTTTCTGCCATTATAGACTATCTTGCACATTAGATCAGTTAGATTATAAGTTCCCTTAAACCCATCCACTCTTACTTTATATTTGTCATTTACCATTTCAGCTTTTGCAGCAATGTTAAATTTTGCATTGATCATAGGTAAAAATTCTCTTATATCCACTGCATTAAGCCTCTTTGCTCTATCATAATAGTCTTTTTTGAAACTCTCATCTTCTTCTATCATTCTTAATAGATAATCAGCTGTAGAATTTCTAGCATCAGCTAGCAACTCTTCAACACTTATATTTTGCTCTTTTGTATTTGCTTTTGGCTCGATAACAACATCTGTTTCTATCTTCATTTGCATATCTTTTTCTTTGCCTTTCCTAACCTTTTGTGCTGCACTTTTAAAGCTTTCATATTGTTTTTCTAGTTGGTCTTCATCCATACTTAAAGGCTCTATATTATTTAATCCATACTTGTTAGATAAGATGTCATTAACCACTCTTTTAAATTTCTCTGCCGATTTAGCCATAACAGCTTTTACTTGTTGCTTGGCTGCACC
This sequence comes from Campylobacter concisus, assembly GCF_002165815.1. Taxonomy (GTDB): domain Bacteria; phylum Campylobacterota; class Campylobacteria; order Campylobacterales; family Campylobacteraceae; genus Campylobacter_A; species Campylobacter_A concisus_BH. The sequence continues at coordinate 6,105 of NZ_NDYN01000012.1, read as the reverse complement.
TTTTGTATATATAACTCCACCAGTTTTTACACTATGAGTAAATTTCATATTTTCAAAAGAGACTATTAGATGAATATGAGGCTCTCTTTTTAGCGGTTCACCATTTTTATGTTTCTTGTTTAATGTTCTATTTTCTAGTGCCCCTTCTGGGCGAGGAATATATGGCTCTTCTTTAATTATAGGCAGATGAGCTTCAGCATAAAAAAGTAGCTCATCTATGTCGTGATTTGGGAAAGTTATCCTCAAAAAATCCATTATAAGCTCATATATATTGCCACTTTCATATAGTCTGTTCCACTCCTCTGAAGTAAATGACAAGGATATATGATAGTAGTTATGTTTCTTATTCTTTTTCTTGCTCTGGTGCTTTTCAGACATCTCGATAAGATCTAAATTTCCAGCCAGTGGCAATCTATCATCTTTTTCATCTCTAGTTAGCTTTGAATCTCTTTTCTTGTCAGTTTTTAGATAATCAGCTACGCCTTTTTCTCCCTTTGAGATCTTAACTATCATAGCTACTCCTTATTAGGCTTAAAATTTCAGTTAGGACTGATTGAATTTTGTACAAATCTTCTTGTGCTCGCAGTATCACTTCTAAAGCTATATTACCAATAGTCTTATAAGCTATATTTAGTCTCTTTGCTATTTGATTAATGTTATTAAAAGGTCTAGCAAAATATGTAATGATTGCCGAATCTAGCTCTTTCTTTTTTATAGATTCAGAATTTACAGTGCCATTATCTATAAGATAGGAAATGATTTCTGATCTTGACATATCTAACTCTAGAGCTATTTTAGATAGCTTATCATATTGTTGATAAGTGATCCTTGCGGAGAGCACCTTATCCTTGATATTTTTTGGCATATGATATCCTTTCATAAAATGTACTAGCGAGATGAAGCGTTTTAACGCTTCTTATATCTCGCATTGTAGCCCTCGGCAGAGCAAGATTATACAAGGTATGAAAACGAAGTGTCATACATTGTATGTGTCTTGCTATTAGAAAAATTTGCTTACTACTGAACATTGCCGTCACCATTTTTGTTTAGCCATTTAGTAAAATCTTTGCTAGCTTTTTGACTATCTTGGTTGTAGATATGGATGATAAAGCCTTTAAGATTAGACACATCATAAAGTGCTTTATCTAGCTTGCTTTGTAGTGCGGATTTGGTTTCATTTGTCTTATGGCTATCATAAAACAAGTAGCCAAAAAAGAAGATCACTTCTATAAATACAAAGGCAATTAATGCAGATACTATCTTCTTCATCAAAGAGCTAAAATATGAGTTGATCTTCGATATAGTTTTATCTGCACCTTTTAGAGTATTTTTAAAGTTGTTTTGAATCTCTTCTGTCGCATTTATAAGTTCGGTACTTCCTTGCTTTATTAGCTCTATTTTTTCTTTAAAATCTCCATTAAAACTATCCGCAGTTTTATTAAAAAGCTCAATATTATTTCTAATATTTTCACTAACCTTAGTGCCCATTTCAATATGTTCTTGTAGAGCAATTACGGCATTTGCCGCAACTGCTGTATCGCTACTCTTGGTTATTAGTGCCATTGCTTAGCTCCTCATCTTCTTTATTATCTTCTTTGGGTACGAGAATATGACATGCATCAGAGGATTGATTGGCATTTGTTGCCTCATACTCTTTCCTCCATTTGGAAAACTCCTTATTTGATAGCTTTACGCTAAAACTTTTTTCGATTAGTAACTTGCACTCTTTGAGTGTTGCTTTTTCTGGAAACAAGACCTCAATACATGCTTGTCTAATCTCCTCTTTTTTCTTATTCTTTCTAATGGTTTTTAAATCATTTAAAAGTATATTTTTGCTTGCCATATTTTCCTCCTATGGCTTTTAAAATTTTACAAAGACAGCAATAGCCATCTCACCAAATAGGCATACTTATAGTGTGCCTTTTATTTTGATATGATAGATGTTGATAGGTTTTTATTTAAGTAGTTTAAAAGTAGAGAACTATTACAATAGGAATGCTTACAACCTATCGTAGAGGTTCTCCTTTAATTACTTAAATAGAGCCTCTACTTTTTAACTATTTTTGATCATCTTAACCTCCTTGAGTAAAATATTTTTTTAAATTTGCGTGTATTATAGGATATTTTGGTGGCTAAATCGTTTAAAGTGGTAAATAATTGTTGACTTTTATTTCAGAAGCATGATATACTAGGGTTTTCCTGGCTTTATAGCATAAAAATACTTATAAATTACTTAACGCTAGTATATATATTAGGAATAGAAACAAATATCTTAAAATTATAGACCATGAATGGCCTTATTTTTAAGCGGAAAGATAAAAATGTTTTATTAATAACATGTATATTTTTTAAAAATAAACGAAAACGATTACATAATTACCAACTGCATTCTAGATACTCCCCAAGCAAATTATCAAATTTCACCCTAAGGCTCTCTGGTTCTTTTATCTTTATAAATGGCAGCCAGTATTTGACCACGCGCAGGATCTCGTAATGCTTATGTGGTCTATCTCTATTTTGTGTTTTGTTGTTAGGAAATATGAATGAATCATAATCATCAAAAATATTTTTTAGCCCATATTCAATAGCTATAAACGCCATTTTTACTACGCATCTATACTCATTTTATTTAAGTTATGATAAAAATTTAACACAGTAGAGTGACAGATTATATCATAGTAGATGATTCGTTAAAAAATTTTACTTGTTTTTTAAAATTTTACAAAAAACGTGTTAAAATTACTGCAAGCTTAAAAATTTGCTACATAAAATTTTATTTTGCTACAAACATTAAGCTATATTTAATGAAAGGTGACTGCAATATAATATTGTAGAAACATCGTAGTTTAGGTATTTATGGTGTCACGGGGGAGACTTGAACTCCCGACCTCCGGCTTATGAGACCAGCGCTCTAACCAGCTGAGCTACCGTGACAACTTAAAATGAGTTTTGGATTATACAACCTAAGAACTTATTTTTAGCTAAAATTTATCTCACTCAAATTTTATAGATAAAAAGCAAATTTGACTGCAAAAGCAGCCAAATTTAGTTAAGCTTTTTTAGTGAAAAATCCAACGTAAATAGCGTAGATAAAGCCGATCACTACGGCATACGGGGCAAAAGGTGTGATGCCAGCTCCTGAGCTTGCTAAGATAAAGTTGTGACTTATAGCAGCTCCTGCGCCCATGCCTAAAACAAATACGGCTGAGCTTAAATTTCCAGCTCCCATTTGCACTAGGTGTTTGCCAGGGCAGCCGTAGCTTAGACTAAAGCAAAGGCCAGCTAAGCTCATACCTAAGAAATTCCAAAGCATATCATTGTGAGCGATAGGTTGTCCTTCAAAGCCAAATTTGTATTGATTTAGCACTAAATTTGTGATGCTTGCAAAAAGAACGATAGAGACTATGCCATAAAACATCGAGAAGTCACGCTCAAAAATTTTGCTGATAGCTCCAACTGAGCAAAATTTACTTCTTTGCATAAACGCACCGATGATGATGGCACAAATAAGCGAGATAAATAAATTTGCATGCTGTGAGCCTGGGCCTTTTTCTGAGCTAAATAATACGCCATTTTCGCCAAGTTTTAGACCAAAGATAAGTGCTAGTAAAAGCAAAATAGCAATAATCAGTGGCAAAAGTCCTATCGCCTTTGCAGTGGTTTCGCTCTCAGGTAAAACGTAGCCATTTTTCTTGAAAGTTCGTCCCACAAAGACGCCAGCAAACAAGCCAACAAGCCCTGCAATAGCGGTCATATCTCCACCTCCTAGACGCAAAAAAGCTCTCCAAGGGCAGCCTAAAAATATGAGGCAACCTATCATCGCAAACACGCCTAAGAAAAACCTAGAAAATGCCGCGCTGCCAGATACTGGAGTGAAATTTCTACTCCAAAGCATGCTGGCTAAAAAGCCTCCGATGATAAGCCCTAAAATTTCAGGCCTTAGATACTGCACGACTTTGGCCTGGTGAAAGCCAAGCGCACCCATGCTATCTCGTAAAAAGCAAGCCGCACAAACGCCCATGTTTGCTGGGTTGCCAAAATGAACGAGCACCGGACCAAGTATGCCAAGGCTCGCACCTGCGATGATGTAAAGTAGTGTTTTGTTCATGTAAATTCCTGTGTAAGGGTAAAACCAGACTGGTTTCTTAAACGACATTTTAATAATCATTAAATAAAACAAAGATTAATTTTTTGTAAAACAGAAGTGGCTAAAATATGCAAAAATTTCATAAAAAGGACAAATAATGAAAGATTTTATGAGCTATGCAGATAGCCTGAAAATTCTAAAAGATACGATAAATGCGTGGGAGAAGGTCGAAAAAGTAGCCATCACGGACGCGCTTGATAGAAATATCGCTTATGATGTGAAAGCTGCTGAGAACTACCCAGCAAAGCCAGTTTCGGCTATGGACGGCTACGCTTTTGCCTTTAAAGATGGCCTAAACGAGCTTGAGCTCATCACAGACCTTCCAGCAGGAAGTGACAAAGGGCTAGTTATAGAGGGCAGTAAATGCGTCAAAACCTTCACTGGCTCGCTAATGAGCGAAGGTACCGACACTCTTGTACCAGTTGAAAATGTCGAGGTTAGCGGCTCAAAAATAATCATCAAAAAGAGCGTGCCAAAGGGCTTTGCTGTGCGAGCAGTGGGTGAGAGCTACAAAAAAGGCGAAATTTTAATAAAAAAAGGCACACGTCTAACTTACGCTGAGATCGCGCTTCTTGCCGAGCTTGGCGTCTTTCACGTAAGCGTCTTTATCCGCCCAAGGGTGGCGATACTAGCAACTGGTAGCGAGATAAAAGACCTTGGCGAACCGCTTGATAGTCCAGCACAAATTCACAGCTCAAATCACGTAGGCATCGCTATGCAGATACGCAAAATGGGCGCGGAGCCGATCCTTTGTGAGATCGTAAGAGATAAAGCCGAGCTTGTCGAAAAAGCGATCATAAATGCGCTAAAATCAGCCGATATCTTGGTAACAACTGGCGGTATCAGCATGGGAGACTATGACTTTGTAAAGGGCGCTTTAAATGAAAATTTTAGTCTTATCATCGAGGGCGCTGCGATAAAACCAGGCCGCCACATCAGAGTGGCAAAATCAGGTGACAAATATATCTTTGCGCTGCCTGGATTCCCTTACTCGGCGATGGTTATGTGCGTGCTTTACGTAAGGGTGCTTATAAACACTTGGTTTAGCCAAGAAGAGCCAAAGATCACAGCGATAATGGACGAAGACTACAAAAAACGCTCGCCATTTTTGGAATTTACAGCGGTAAATTTAGAAAACAGAGATGGCAAAATTTTCGTAAATTTAAACGGCAAAAAGCTTGGTAGCTCAGCAATCGTAAATAACCTAACAAACGAAGCTGCACTGCTTATCATCCCAAAAGAGACAGAATTTATCGCAAAAGGTGAAGTGGTAGAAGTTTTAAAGATGCCTTGCTAAGGGTAAATTTATAGCCCTTGAAGCACTACGACGTCGGTTATTTCGGCGTCTTTTTCTATCTTAGCGTCTAGCCCTTTGGCTATTTTTATAGTGATATCTTTTGTTTGATTTGGCGTTAGAAAGATCAAATTTCTAACGTCGTTTTCGTATTCGGTAAGTCTTTCGTAGTAGCCGTTTATGCCGTGCTTGCTCTTATACTCTGGCTTTATGAAATTTAGTCTAAAAACATCTGCGCCATACTTTAGCGAGTACTCTTTAAATTCATATTTTCTTTGGCTGGTAGTCTTAAAGTTTTCATTAAATAGCTTTAAAAGTGCCTTGTCGCTAACGTCTCTTGCGTCGCTCTCTTTTAGCACGATCTCGTCAGCTCCGTTTGGCTCTTTGTACTCGGTGCCGTTTATGGAGTATATGGCGACGTGCATGTTATCTCTTTGCGATGCAGCACTCTTCATGAAAAACCTTAGCCTTGGGTTTTGCGTGATCTGCACATCTTTTGGAGTTATCTCGTTGCCGCTGCTATCAACGTATTTTATCCCTTCAAATGTAAGTAAATTTGACTTTTTGGCTACTGATAGCGCGCAGCCTTTGTCGCTTAAGCAGTGATGAACTAGGTCTTGCATGAGAGCGTGGTTGTCATTTACTCTTTTGGCACTTAGTGCGC
>NZ_NDYN01000011.1:0-56615 GCF_002165815.1 Campylobacter concisus | reverse complement strand
CTATAGGCTGGGCTTTGTTTGTCTTGTGATTTAGTAGATCAAAGAAAGATAGTAGGCCTGTTTTTAGTTTGAGGATGATTTTTAGGAGGTAAGACGACATTAGAAGTGAAACTATCACAGAGATAATGATCGCTGCTAAGATAACGCCGATAGCTGAGTAAAATAGCGTATGCAAATCTTTTAAAAGCACATCCTCGTCCATCTCGCCAAATAGGTACCAATCAAGGCTTGGGATATATTTTGAGCCAATTATCAAATTTCTCGTGCCGTTAAAGTGACGGATGACGCCGCCATTTTTATTCATTAAAACATCAAATTTCTCTTTGCCAAGGACATCTTTTACATTTACTTTGCCGACCCTGTCGCTCTTTTCTATCTTTACAATGCCACTTGAATCAACCATTAAAAATTTACTGCCCTCGCCCATGGTTTTTGAAGTGACTAAATTTACGATGTCATCAAGGTTCATGCCTATCGCGCTGACGCCATAAAATTTGCCGTCTTTTTCAACCTTGCTATTTACATAAAGTGTTAGCGAGCCAGTAGCTTCTGAGACTTGGATGTTTAGAGAATTTACCTCTTTGCCATTTTTAACGTCAAAGTACCAGCTATCGCGTGGATTATCCTTGCTAAGTTGCTTTAAAATTTTGTCGTTTGTGTAATAGTTTAGAGTTTTATCAGAGACAAACATCGCCGTTGAGAGGTTAAACGCCTTCATAAGGTCGGTGTTGTAGTTAAAAAGCGTTGCTAATCCGTCCTTTGGCTCCCCCTCGTCGATCCATTTGAGAAGATAGTCGTTTTTGGTCATCTGATAAGAGGTGTTGATGATCTTGTCTATGGCATAGCCGATCTCACCTGCAACGTTAGAGACAGCTAGTGGTAGCTCATCTTTCACAACTTTTTCTGTATATAGATTGCGAGCTATGTTGTAACTAATGAGGCTAACGCCGATTAGTAGCAGCACGATCACAGCTGTCAAAATAACAGAAATTTTAATCCTTAAAGACTTCATAAATCACTCCTTGATCAATATTTGCGTAATTATTCAACTTTTTATATAAAAGTAAAATTAATTTAAATAAATCTGAAATTTTGTTTTAACTATGTCACTTTGATGGGTTATAATGACACAAATTTAAATCACTCCTTGTCATAAAGTGCTAAAAATTTCTAAGCAATTTTTCAAACTGCACACCATATCTTGTGCGATTATCATCTTTTAGTGTGATCTTGATGCTCTCAAGCACAAAATTTGCTGCCTTTTTGATAGTATTTTGTATGCTTTCGCCATTTATGAGCGAGCCAAAAAGCACTGAAGCGAAGATATCTCCAGTGCCACTTGCATGAAATGGCAAATATTCGTGAAAGTACTCCACTTTTTCTTTCGTCTTTGCGTCATATGCTATGATGCCACACTCATTTTGCTTGTATCTAATGCCCTTTAAAACGATCTTTCGTGCACCAAAACTAGCCAAGCCATCAAGCAGCTCCAAAATGTAATCCTCGCCGTATCCCTTGCTTAAAAATGGCTTGCCGCACATAAAACTTGCCTCAGTTATGTTTGGCGTGATGACGTGAGCCTTTTTGCAAAGTTCCCTCATCTTTGCCACAAATTTCCCATCAAAGCCGTGATAAAGCTTACCATTATCACCCATGCAAGGATCCACAAGCCTTAGCAAAGAGCCGCTATCAAATTCAGCAAAGACCTTTTCTATAAGCTCAAGCTGCCTAAAACTACCTAAAAATCCAGTGTAAATTCCATCAAAACTGATGCCCTCTTTGTGCCAAACCTGCGTTATAGCGTCAAATTCATCAGTTAGATCACGAAAAGTGAAATTTTTAAAGCCAGTGTGAGTTGAGAGCAGTGCCGTTGGCAAGATGCACGCCTCGATGCCTTGGGCACTAATTATGGGAAGTGCGACAGTGAGCGAGCATTTACCCACGCACGAGATGTCTTGTATAGTTAAAATTCGCTTCATCTATCATCTTAATTTATAAAATTTAACGCCAGCAACGTCAGTTTGATAAACCGCGCCATCTTGTAAGAGCTTGTTTAAAATTTGCTTTGAGTGCTCTGAGAAATTTTCTTCTACATTTGCCGTAGTTTGCGGACGGCGCTCTAGCATGGCTAAAATTTCACTCTTGCTAAATTCATACTTTTGCTCTATCTTGTGAGCCCTAGCTATGGTAACTGGCACGCCGTTTATCTTGCTTGCTAGCTCTTCAAGCCTGCTAGCATCAACGCCTTTTACGTTGTAAGCTGGCGGGCGATCTATCGTGCCCACATCCACTCGGTGCGGAGCTATCTCGTTTATAGCCTTATTAAGCGCTATAAATTCCTCTTCTTTGTCGTTAAATCCAGCTACGACCAAAATTTCAAGCACAAGCTCACCCTTAAATTCCTTGCGAAATTTAGCCATTGCTTTTATAAGTTCATTTACTTCTATGCCACTTTTGTTGCGGTCTATCTTTTTAAATGTGCTTTGCACGGCGCTATCAAGGCTAAATTTCACTATATCAAGCCCTTGCAAGGCTTCACAAATTTTTTGATCACTCACACCTGAGCCATTGCTTAAGATAAGAGTTTTTGCCTCGCCCTTTAGCTCATTTACTTTTACTATCAGCTCTTTTAAGTGCGGATAAAGAGTTGGCTCGCCATTTGCTGTAAGCGTGATGACATCGATGTTTTGATGAACTTTTAAGGCTTCTTTTAAAGCGCTTATGATTTCATTAACACTTGGTGGATTTTCTATCTCTTCAACCGGCTTCGCGCCCTTTAACTCGCAATAAACGCAGTCAAAATTGCATGATTTTTGCTTTGGGCTTAGATCGATGCCAAGGCTCATGCCAAAACGGCGAGAATTTATCGGCCCAAAGACAACAGTGCTATCTTGCACTTTTTCTTTGAACCTCTTTTATGAAATATTTTGCGTTTTCAACTGGCACATCAGGCAAGATCCCATGACCAAGGTTAAAGATATGCGGTGCGCCTTTCATCGTGCTTAAAATTTTATCCACGCCCTCATCGATCGCCTTTTTGCTATATAGCCTTGTTGGCTCCATGTTGCCCTGAAGGACGTATCTTGGGCTAAGTTTTTCTTTTACTAGCTCGATCGGCGTGCTCCAATCAACTCCAAAAACGTCAAAATTTCCTGAAATTTTATCTAAATATCCGCTTATACCTTTTGGGAAAACTATGACTGGGATCTCTGGAAATTCGGCCTTTACGCTATCAACTATCTTATTTATATAGCTAAATCCAAACTCAAAATATGCCTGCTCCTCAAGCGCAGCCGCCCAGCTGTCAAAAATTTGCACCGCATTTACGCCAGCTTTTATCTGCTCTTTGACGTAAAGGATAAGCGCTTGCGTCACTTTTTCTAAAATTTGATGTAAAAATTCTGGATTTTCATAGAGCATCTTTTTGCAGATCGCATAGTTTTTGCTGCCACCACCCTCTATCATATATGTAGCTATCGTCCATGGCGCACCACAAAAGCCAATGAGCGCCTTATCTTTGGCTAAATTTTCTCTTGTAAGCTTGATCGTATCATAGACGTATGCTAAGCCTTTAACCGATCTTTCGATGCTAAGTGCATCAAGTGCGGCCTCATCACGCAAAGGCTTTGTAAAAACTGGCCCCTCGCCCTTTTCAAAGCGCAGATCCATGCCCATTTCAAGAGGTACGACAAGGATATCGCTAAACAAAATCGCCGCATCAACACCTAGGATTTCAACTGGCTGAAGCGTGACCTCGCTAGCCTTTTTATAGTCTTTGCAAAGTGACAAAAAATCCCCTGCTTTAGCTCTTACAGCCATATATTCTGGCAGATATCTACCAGCTTGGCGCATCATCCAAACAGGCGTATATGGGGTCGGTTTTTTAAGGCAAGCGTCTATGAAAATCATCAAATTTCCTTTAAATTTTTAAATGGATATTATCTAAAAATAGCTAAAGAAAAGATGTAGGAGAAATTTTAAGCGTAAAAACGCTTAAAATTTTAGTGATCTCCCTTGTGAAGGAAGTAAAGTCCAAGGCAAAGCGCTAGGATAGAAGCTGCAAGATAGGCCATCTCAAGCGGTGTTGTGAAGTTTGCATGAAGCACTCTTTGGAAGAAATTTACGATTAAGACCATGACGATCACTTTGCCAAGCTTGTCTTTTAACTCATCAAGCGAATGCACTTCAAGCACCTTGCTCTGCTTTGACTGCTTTAGCTGTGTGATCTCTGAGATGAAAAGCTCGTAAATTCCGAAGCTAAATATATAAAGAACAAGCGCCATCAAGTAAAGATCGATCGCTCCAACTATCTCGCCAACGACCTCTGAGTGGAAATTTTCAACGTGAAAATCTGCAGCGAAGAAATATTTATAAACCTCTAAAAGCACCTTGCCGACATCATAACTTGCGATGATGAAAAGCACGATCGCACCTAAAAGTCCAAAGACTACTGGAAAAAGCGTGAAACTGTTGCTTGCAAGCAAAATTCTCTCGAATATTTTACGCAATAAAAACCCTTTTTGTGAAATTTAAAAAGGGGGTATTTTATAGTTTTTTCCTTAAAATTTAGGTGCAAAATCGCAATTAATTTTAATGCAAACTACTCCTGCATCGTGATCCATTTTTGTGCGATCCTGACGGCATTTGTCGCAGCTCCCACGCGGATCTGATCGGCACTGCACCTTAATTACGGCTTATTTAAATTTTAGTAGCTAGCATGTAGAAATTTAGCGGCGAGATTTCATTGTGATTTTTGTTTATTTGGCTTTAAATTTAAGCTTGTCACAAGCAGGCATTTAAGTCTTTTGGGCTAGAAATTTAACCCAAAAGATAAATATCAACTAGCTAAAATGGATAAATTTAGCAGGCTAGAGCTCTAGCCTGCAATGGTTACTAAAACAAGCTATTTACGCTTTCGTTGTGATAAACACGGCGTATCACTTCGCCAAATAGTGAGGCTGTGCTTAGCACTTTTATACAAGGGAGTTCTTCTTTTAATGGGATCGTATCAGTCACCACTAGCTCGTCTAAAAAGCCAAGTTTTAGCCTATCATAGGCTGGTCCGCTAAGCACTGGGTGCGTACAAAACGCCATTACGCTCGTTGCGCCACGCTCTTTGAAAATTTCAGCCGCTTTTACGATTGTGCCAGCAGTGTCGATCATATCATCGACCAAGATCACATCTTTGCCTTTCACATCGCCGATCACGTTCATCACTTCGCTCTCGTTTGCTTTCTCGCGGCGTTTATCAACGATGACCATATCTAGCAAATTTAGATTTTTCGCCAAGGCTCTAGCACGAGCTACGCCGCCTACATCTGGGCTTGCGACGACTGGGTTTGGTAAATTTTTAGCTTTTACGTAGTCGTTAAAGACAATGCTACCATAAAGGTTATCTACCGGGATGTCAAAAAATCCTTGAATTTGTCCTGCGTGAAGGTCCATAGTAACGACTCTGTCGATGCCTGCCGTTTGCATCATATTTGCCACTAGTTTTGCAGTGATAGGCACTCTAGGAGCCGCTTTTCTATCTTGTCTAGCGTAGCCAAAATACGGTACGATCGCTGTTATAGAGCTTGCGCTACTGCGTTTTAAAGCGTCAGTTAAGATAAGAAGCTCCATTAAATTTATATTTGCTGGGGCGCATGTTGGCTGGATGACAAAAACATCTTTTCCACGCACGCTTTCGCCGATTTGCACGCTGATCTCACCATCGCTAAATCTTTTTATGCTAGCTTCACTGAGCGGAAGCGACAAATATTGCGAAATTTTCTTCGAAAGCTCGATGTTTGCGGTGCCTGAGAAAATTTTATAGCCTCTCATAATAGTAACCTTTTTTAGTGATTTTTATGTTGGGATTTTATCAAAATGAGCTTTAAATTTAAATTTATTTACCAACTAATTTTAGCCAAATTTTATACTCCAAAAGGCAAAATTTACACCAAATTTTTAAACCATTTTATATTTATAAATTTATGAGGACTAAGATAACAAACATGTTTAAGATATGTAGAATTTACGACTTTATTAAAAGCGACGACGAGAGTTTTAAAGGTGTCTTTATCGATAGACTATATCCTAGAGGCGTGAAAAAAGAGATCTTTTCTAGCTTCATCTGGCTAAAATCAGTCACTCCATCAAACGAGCTAAGGTCATGGTTTCATGAGGATAAGGAGGCTAGGTTTGATGAGTTTTGCAAAAGATTTAGGCAAGAGCTAAATGGCAAAGAGGAGCAAGAGGGGCTAAAAGAGCTTAAGAAGCTAGAAAAAGAGTATAAAAACGTGGCGCTTCTAACTGCTGTCAAAGAGCCAGAATTTAGCCACGTTAAGGTGATAAAAGAGGCGCTTAGTTCTTTATAAAGCCACTTGCGATGACACGATCACCATCATACATCACGCAAAGCTGACCTTGCGCTACGCCAAGTGCATTTTGATTTAGCGTTAGCTTTGCGGTTTTGCTAGCTTTATCAACCTCTACAAAAGCCTCAAGTTTAGGGCTTCTATACCTTATCTTGGTTTCGCACTCAAATTTATCTTTATCTATAAATAAATTTACGTTTTCAAGCTCTACCACCTTTTGAGCAAGGTCGTCCTTCGTGCCGACAACGATCTCGTTTTTATCAGCGTTTATCTTGATAACAAAGTGTGGCTCATGAGCGCCAAAAACCTCAAAGCCACGGCGTTTGCCGATAGTGTAGTGCATGTAGCCTTGATGGCGGCCGATGATATTGCCATCTTTATCGACCACGTTGCCTGGCAAATTTGTATTGTAGTGCTTGTTTAAAACCTCGATGTAGGTATTTTCAACAAAGCAAATTTCACTACTTTCTGCCTGAGTAGCGAACTCTTCAAGCACTTTTACGCCTCTTGCTAGCTCTTTGATATCTTTTTTAAATTTATCCCCAAGCGGGAAAATGACATCTTTTAGCACCTCTTTTGGCACCTGAGCTAAAAAGTAGCTTTGATCCTTGCTAGGATCTTTGGCGCAGGTTATAAAACCATTAACCACCTGCACGTAGTGCCCAGTAGCAAGCTTCTCGCAGCCATTTGCCTTTGCAAAGTCAAGTAGCGCACCAAGCTTTATAAATTTATTACACAAGGCGCAAGGATTGGGCGTTTTGCCCTCTTTATAAAGCCTGACAAATGGATCATAGACATATTCGTTAAATTTATCCTGCAGGTCAAGGATATGCACCTTGATGCCAAGATATTCGCCCACTTTTTTGACTTTTCTGATGTTTTCTTCGTGATATCCTGGCTTTTGATGAAGCATCATGTAGCAGCCTTGCACCTCATGTCCAGCCTCTTGCAGAAATTTAGCCGTCATCGTGCTATCTACGCCACCGCTCATTGCAACCATTATTTTCATATTTTTACCTTTTTTAAATTTAAAGGCGATATTTTATATCTTATTTTTAAATAGCCAAAATTTCACTTACGATAAGCTCTATATCATCGGTGATTTTATATAAATTTAGATCTTCTTCGTTTATCGTTTTTTGAGGGATCAGCGTCTTTCGTATAAACTCATCAAGCCCTTGCCAAAACTCGCATCCATAAAGAAAAATTTTCACTTTTTTGCTGCCAACATGAGCAAGTACCAAAATTTCAAATAGCTCATCAAGCGTGCCAAATCCACCAGGAAAGACGACAAATGCGATAGAGCTATCAGTTAGGGCAAATTTTCTTGGGCTTAAATTTGAAAAGAGATATTTTGCGGTGACATATGGATTTGTTTGCTGCTCAAATGGAAGCCTCACGTTTAGTGCAACACTAGGGGACTTTGCGCTGTCAAATGCACCCTTATTTGCTGCTCTCATTATGCCATCTCCCCCGCCAGTTAAGATAGCAAAACCTAGCTCATTTAGCTTGTAAGCTAGCTCGTATGCCTTTTTGCAGTAGAAATTTTCTTCATCAAATCTAGCCGAGCCAAAGAAGGTTACATTTTTGTTTTTATACTTTAAAACGCTTGGAAATTTTAAGAGGTCATTTACTAATTCATTCATTATTTTAACTGCTGAAGCCTCTCGCGTTTTGAGCCTATCTGAGTGATCTGGATGCCAAAGTTACCGTCTATGATGACAACTTCGCCAAGGGCTATCACCTTATCTCCTATCAAAATTTCAAGCGGGTCGTTTGCGAGTTGATTTAGCTCGATGACTGAGCCTATATCCATAGTGAGCACATCTTTTAAGAGCATCCTTTTTGAGCCGATACGAACGCGCATTGGTAGCCTTACGTCCATGATAAGGCCGATATTTCTCATCTCTTCTGCACTAAATTCGCCCTTTAATGCATGAGGAGCGGCTGCAGCTTTTGCAGCATCTGCTGGCTCACTTTTAGCTGGCTCAAAAAATCTCATAAGCGTGTGATCGCAGACAAAAGCCACGTGCTCATTTAGATCCTCGATCTTTATGTTAAACAAAAAAAGCTTTTCAAAAACACTAAAATCAAGCGATGAGTTTTCATCTAAGAAATTTACATTTATTACCTCAAAGCTGATCTTTGGCATGCCTTTTTGTGCTCCAAGAGAGGTGCTAAAAGCGCTAAAAAGGTTTGAAAATATCTCTTTTGCAGCGTCAAGCTCGTCGCTGCCTAGGTTTTCATTCTTTGAAATTTCTTCTTCGCCCATCATCCACTCACTAACTGCGCTTATGAGCACTGGCGTGCATGCGATCTCAGCTTTTGCATTGATGTCGCCACTTAATGTCACGCTAGCCATGACAACTGGCGGTTTTATGCCATTTTGCGCTGGCGCGTCAAATTCGTTTCTCTCGCCGATCTCTGGCGCTCTGCCAGTTAGCCCTTCAATGGTCGCTTTTAACTCATTTGAAAAGATGTTAAAAAATTCATTCGTCATTATCTTCGCTCTCTTCTTCGTTGTTGTGTTCGTTGGCCTCGTCGTATGCCATTAGTTTTGCTTTTCGCTCTTCTTCGTATTTTTCTAGGATGTGTTTGATCTCGTCTTTGTCAGAGCGGATTAGCTGCTCGATCTTGATAGACTTTCTAAATCTATGAAGTCCAACTTCAGCCAAAAATACCTCTTTTTTATCGATGCAAACGATCGCCTTATCATCAGCGCCTCTATCAAGCCTTAAGATATCGCCCTCTTTTAAATTTAAAAACTCATTTACGCTAACGATTGATTTACCAAGGATCGCCTCATAAAGCACCTCAGCACGGCCTATTAGAGTTTTTAGCTCTTTGTTTCTACTCTTTTTAGCGCTAGTTTCGCCAAGCATGATGTCCCTGTTTGCAAGGCGCGATAGGATCGGCTCTAGGTAGATGACTGGATAGCATAAATTTATCATGCCGCTTGAGCCACCAACGATGATCTCCATGACAACCATGATGACGATCTCGTTTTGAGAGACGATCTGCACGACGTTTGGACTACTCTCTTTTGCCTCGACATTTGGATACATATCAGTTATCATCGACCAGCTCTCTTTTAGGCGCTGCATGATCATCCTAAGCACCGCATCGAGTAAATTTACCTCGATGTCAGTTAACTCCCTGTTTGCCTCGAAATTTTCACCAGTTCCGCCAAGTAAGCGGTCTATCATAGGAAATGCTATGCTTGGATTTATCTCTAGGATGCAGTTTCCATCAAGTGGCTTAATAGAAAAGACGTTAAAGCTAGTTGGGCTTGGCAAGCTCATCAAAAACTCGCCATATGTCATCTGATCGACGCTGTGAAGCCTAAGTTCGACGATACTTCTCATGACACTTGAAATTTGACTAGCTAAATTTCTAGCAAGCTTGTCGTGGATGCCTTTTATCGCACGGAGCTGCTCTTTACTGACGCGGTTTGGGCGTTTGAAGTCATAGATAATGATCTGCTTTTGCTCGCCTTGTGGGCTCTCTTCTATCTCGATATTGCTCGTATCGCCGTCTTCATCGACGACTTCAAGTAGCGCATCTATCTCTTCTTGACTTAAAATATCAGCCATTAAACCCCCAAGCTGCGTCTGATGCGATCAAGCAAACGTTTATGAATTTGTGAAATTCTACTCTCGCTGATGTTCATTATCTCGCTGATCTCTTTTAAATTTAGCTCTTCGTAGTAGTAAAGCTGAACGATCATCTGATCACGCTCATCAAAGTCTTTTAGCGCACTTTCGATCTTTAAGATAAGATCCTCTTTTTCTACGCTTTTTTCAACATCGCTTTGACCGATTAGCTCCATTTGCTCGTCTATTGGCAAAATGGTGATGATGCCACTAACACCCCTTGCCTCTCTTATCTTTTCGATATCTTCATTTAGCTTTTCAGCCAGATACTCGTCGCTTGGCTCTTCTTCGTGTGTGTTAAAGTAGTTATCTATCTCGATATTTATGCTCTTTACTAGCTTTCTGTCGCTTCTACTAACGACATCAAGCGCTCTAAGGTAGTCAAGCATCGAGCCATAAATTCTCTTTTTACCATATCCCCAGAATGAGTCGTTTTGCTCTTTGTCATACTTCCTGCTAAGCTTTATCATCTCCTCAACGCCAACGCTTATAAGATCATTTACGTCGATGCTTGAAGGCAAGCGCTCCTTTAGTCTAAACGCCATTGCACGCAGAGCTGGCATGTATTTTAAGACGATCTCGTCTTGCTCTTTTTTAATGGTGCTTTTATAAGCGTTAAGCTGCTTTTGCTTTAGTTCGTACATTTTGCTTACCAGAGTCTAAATTTTCGGTGGTTACTTTTAGCATGATATTTTCCATCCGTTTTTCCCTAACGTTTAGCTCAGAGATGAGGTAGTCCGCGATCTCCTCATGTCTTTGCTTGTCAAAAAATTTCTTCAAAGTCCTTTTTACATCGACGTAGTTCATTATCACGATGTGAATTATAAGGTAAAAAAATAAAGTAATAACTAGCGTATAAACGAGCATTTCGATAGGCTCGCTCACCTTTAGCAAGGTAAAAACTATGCCTATGAAAAATCCACAAACCGTAAAAAATGCTATAAAATTTTCTGCACGCAAAGCTCAATCTCCATTAAAATTGTTCTATCAAACGCTTAAAGAAGCCCCCGAAGCTCCTGCTTTGCTCATCCTTAAGCACTTTTCGTTCCAACCTATAAAGCAAATTCGAAGCTATCTGCTTGATCTGCACGCTAGCAGAGCCGTAAGCTTCGTCATCTGTAAAGAGTGTCCTTTGCTTTATGCTCCTTGCCACGCTCTTATCAGAAGCCACGTAGCCAATTAGCTCTAAATTTAAGCTTGGTCCGATATTTGCATTTGCCACTCGCTTTACATTTTCATAAATTCTAGTAGCCTCAGCCTCGTTTTTTACCATATTTAAAAGTAAAAGCTCGTTATTTTTAAATCTTGAAACGATCTTTATGACCGCGTATGCATCGGTTATCGCCGCAGGGTCAGGCACAGTCACCACGACAACCTCATCAGCCGCCTCTAAAAAGAGCTGCGTACTGCCGCCTATGCCAGCACCAGTGTCGATGATCAAAAAGTCAAGCTGATCAAGCTCGCTCGCCTCATCTAAAAATCTCTCAAATAAAAATTGATTGTTAAATTTCAAAATTTCATCGCCGCTCTCGCCAGGGATGAGGATGAGATTTTTATTTATAGGTATCAAGATATCTTTTAGGCTGCACTCGCCTTTTAGCACGTGAAGCAGGTTTTTGCCCATTTTGACGTTTAAGATCACATCAAGATTTGCAAGGCCGATATCAGCGTCAAAAAGCCCTACTTTATAGCCATTTTGCGACAAGACATTTGCCAAATTTGCACTTATCGTGCTCTTGCCAACGCCGCCTTTGCCGCTTGTAATCGCTATAAAATGCGTATTTTTAGCCTTATTTTGAGACTGGACTAAATTTTGTAGTTTTTGCGCTTGGTTATTCATCGCTAGCCTTTTGCTTTGTAAAGCCGTCAAACACGCACTCTACTAAAAATTAGCTCTTTGCCTCCACAAGATCATCAGGCACCTCTTGACCCACGCTAAAGTAGCTAACTGGCGTGTTTGTCTCATATATCAGCGAAAAGACGTTGCCAAAAATTTTGGTCTCGTCAAATTTGGTGATTATAAGCGTGTCGATCTCCAAAAATGAAAATCCATTATAAATTTCTATTAGATCCTCAACCTTTGAGCCAGCTGAGAGGACTAAATTTACATCGATCTTTGCGCCGCTATGCTTTAAAAATTTATCAAGTCTTTCAAGCTTTTCTTTGTCATACTGCGAATTTCCAGTGGTGTCGATTAGTATCACGTCGCAGTAGCTAAGCTGCTTTATGGCATTTTGAAAGTCCTCGACCTCTATGACGTCAAGGATCGGTAGCTTCATCATCTTAGCGTACTGAAATAGCTGTTCGACCGCTCCGATACGGTACGTATCAAGCGTGATGATGCCCGTTTTATAGCGCTTTTCGTTGCCGTATGCAAAACGAGCCGCGAGCTTTGCAAGAGTCGTCGTCTTGCCAACTCCAGTTGGGCCAACTAGCATCATTATGCGCTGTTTTTTGTCACCGAGCTCTTTTCTGCATGGTAGCATATTTCTCAAAAGCGAGTAGAAGTATCTTTTTACCGCGGTTGGGTTGCTTTTCATAGAAACAGGCAAATTTTCAAGCGTCGTTTGCATGATCGCCTCTAGATGCTCCTCCTTCATGCCGCTTTGTTTTGCGAGCTTGTAGATAGTAGCAAACTCTGGCGGGATCGAAAGATTATTGCGATTTGGGGCTTTTTCGTCCCAGATCATGTCAGTTATCAGCCCTATTTTCTCGCTTAGCACGCTTACTTGCTTTGCTACGTCGTCTATTTTTTTATTCATGCCATTTGTATTTGGCTCTTTGATCTCGTTCATATCGACATTTGCGATCGCGCTTATCTCTTTTGCGACGTCTGAGATGTTTAAAAGCACGCTCTCATTTGGATCGTAAGGCTCAGGCGACGTCGTCTTTGCCTCAAATTTAGCAGGCTCCTCTTTTATCTCAAATTTTGGCTTTGGCGGCTCGTAGTTTTTGCTAAATTTAGAGTAGGCATTTTCATAATTTATTGCTTTTACATTTGGCTTTGGTGGCTGTTTTACCTCGTCCTCTTCGACGCTTACCAAAATTTCATAAAGCGGCTTTTTGTTTATCGTTTTGGCTTGAATTTGCTTTGTGGTAACGAGTATGGCCTTCTCGCCGCACGTTTCTTGAGCCTTTTTCAAAGCTTCGATAGTGCTCTCGCCTGTAAAAGTATGAAATTTTGTAGCCATTTATATCCTTTAACCTCTCATAAGCCCTAGTGGCACGATCACGCTAAGCCTCTTACTAGCCCCTGGGTGCGGGACGATAAGGCGTGGCGTCTTATAGACTTTTTTACTAAAATACAAAATATCCAGATCAAGCGTGCGTGGCGCATTTTTAAACGTCCTTACGCGCTTAAATTTACTCTCATAATGCCCCAAAATTTTTAGCAAATTTCTAGGGCTCACAGATGTTTGTAAATTTATAACAGCGTTACTAAAATCATCCTGCGCTTCGTAGCCAAACGCCGCATTTATAAGGATCGGCGAGACTTCAACCACGTGAAAACGCCTATCTTCACTAATCGCTCTTATAAATTTATCAAACCTCTTTGCGCTATCGCCGATGTTGCCACCCATACCAACTAGCGCCTCATACTTAAACTCATCTCTTTTTTGAAAAAAACTAGGGCAAAAACGGCTTTTTACGATCTTTCTTGCTCCAGCTAGCCTCATAAAATCTCACACCCACCTTCTCTTGCGACCACCACATCCTCGATGCGCACGCCAAATTCATTTTCTAGATAAATTCCAGGCTCTATACTAAAAACCATGCCCTCTTTTATGAGCGTTTCACTCCTTGCTGAGATGACTGGAAGCTCGTGTATATCGACTCCCACGCCATGTCCTGTCGAGTGAAAAAAGGCCTTTTCATATCCAGCCTTTGCTATCACGCTTCTTGCTGCAAGGTCTATCTCGCACGCCCTGACGCCAGCTCTTGCGACCTTTATCGCAGCAGCCTGAGCCTCTTTTACGATCTCGTAAATTTCTTGCATCTTAGCGTTTTTAAATTTTTGCTCCTTTGAGAAGTTAAAATTTTCATCAAAGCAAGCAGTTCTGGTGCGGTCAGAGCAGTAACGCTTAAATTTAACCCCAGCATCAAGTAGCAGCAAGTCACCCTTTTTTAAAATTTTATCCCCAGGCAGCGCATGCGCCTTTGCGGCATTTTCGTTTATCGCTACGATCGGATCAAAGCTAAGACCTAGCTCGTTTTTTTGTCTAAAGATGAGCGAGGCGTTAAAATGAAGCTCTTTTTCACTCATCCCCTCGCCATTTTCACGCACAAATTTGACAAATTCATCAAAGCATTTTGCTCCAAATTCGCTAGCCTTTTTTAAAATTTTTATCTCATCTTCGCTCTTGCAAATTCTCTTTAGCCTAGAGAAATTTGCCTTTGGCTTGAAATTTATTCTAAAGCCCTTGCTAAGCGCATTAAATTCGCTTAAGCTTAGCTCATCAGGGTTAAAAACAAGGCTATTTGGCTTCATCTTTCTTAAAAATGCCCTAACCTCGTTTATTAAATTTCTCTGCGCTAAAAGAACGATCACGCCTGCATTTACGCAGCTTTTTGCCTCAAAATAATACCTCGCATCCGTAAAAAAGTATTTCACGCCATCAACGCATAGCAAAAACTCATTGTCGCAGCTGTAACCGCACTCGTAAAATACGGCGTTTTCGTCCTTTAAGATGAAATTCATTGTGCTTTTTGATTTGCTCTTACTGCTTTGATTTGCTCAAAAATTTGAAGCATGCCTATCATCGCCAAATGATAACCAACTGGTCCAAAGCCCATGATCTGACCTGCTGCAACTGGTGCGATGAGGCTTTTGTGACGGAACTCTTCTCTTCTATAAACGTTGCTGATATGCACCTCGATAACTGGCAACGCAACCGCACTTAGCGCGTCACGGATAGCGATAGAGGTGTGAGTGTAAGCGGCTGGGTTTATGATGATGCCGTCAGCATCGCCCAAGCACTCTTGGATCTTATCGACTAGCTCGCCCTCAAGGTTGCTTTGAAAAAACTCGATCTCAACGTCATTTTGATCGGCAACGATCTTCATTTGAGAGTGGATATCCTCCATCTTCATAACGCCGTAAATTCCTGGCTCTCTAGCGCCAAGCATGTTGATATTTGGGCCTTGGATAACCATTATTTTTAGCTTCTTATCCATGTCACTCCTTTTTGATTAAATAGCCCAAATTATACATTTTCGTTCCTAAATTTTCGCTACAATAACAAAAATTTAAGGCTAGAAATGGAAATTTTAAAAGCAAAAAAGATCATCACTGGCGGAGAAAATCCAAAAATTTTAAGAAATTCTTGTCTAGTCATCGATGATGATAAAATTTTAGAAATTACAAGCGAAAAAGAGGCGCAAAAGAAATTTAAAGATGCGAAAATTTGCGACTTTGGTGAGAGCGTGATAGCCCCAGCGTTCGTAAATACACACGTTCATTTGGAATTTAGCTCAAACGTTAGCACACTAAAATATGGCGACTTTATAAAATGGCTTGGCTCTATCGTCGATAAAGGCGGCGAGCTAGCTAAAATGGACGCTAAAAAAGCGATGAATGAAGCCATAAATTCGTTGTTAAAAAGCGGAGTTTGTGCCATTGGCGAGATATCTAGCTTTGGCTCGGAGCTTGAAATTTTAGCCGCTAGCCCACTAAAAGTCGTGCTTTTTAGTGAAATTTTAGGATCAAATGAGCAGATGATCCACCAAAATTTACAAAATTTCTTAGCCAAATTTGAAAAAACAAAGGGCTATAAAAGCCAAAATTTCACCCCAGCCATCTCGCTGCACTCGCCCTACTCTGTGCATCCAAAGCTCGCCAAAGCCGCCATTGAGATAGCCAAAAAAGATGACTTGCTAGTTAGCACGCACTTTTTAGAGAGCAAGGCTGAAAAGCAGTGGCTAGAGCACGGCAGCGGTGGCTTTAAAAAGCATCTTTTAAGATTTAGTCAAGACCCAAGACCGATGTATGACGCGCAGGGCTATTTTGCGATGTTTCGTGAGATAAATACCCTCTTTACACACTGCGTTTATGTGAGCGATTTTACTAAATTTAAGCCTCATCACAGCGTGACGCACTGCGCCGTTTCAAATAGGCTACTTGGCAAAAAGGCGCTAAATTTAAAAGAAATTTTCAAAAATAACGTCAGTCTAAACATCGGCACAGACGGCCTTAGCTCAAATATCAGCCTAAATTTCTGGCATGAACTAAGAGCCACCCTATTTACCCACGCTAGCCTTGATCTAAACGAGCTTGCCACTAGGCTTTTTGTCGCTGCAACGCACGGGGGTGCAAAGGCGCTTAGGACAAATAACGGCGAGATAAAGGCAGGACGCGCGGCTGATATCGCAGTCTATAGCGACCTAGAGTGCGATGATAGCGAGCTAATACTTCAGCTCATACTTCATACAAATGAGGCTGAAAAACTATATATCGGAGGCAAAATTTGCAAATTTTAAGGCTTATTTTTAGAGGATTTTTGGGAATTTTTAAATTTATCAATAACTACTTTAAGGCGCTCATATTTTTACTCATCTTATTTTTTATATTCGCGCCAGATGGCAAGATGAAAGAGCCAAATTTAGCTCGCATAGACATCACCGGCACGATAATGGACACAAGTGAAATTTTAGATGCACTCGAAAAAGCAAGGCTTAATAACAACATCAAAGGCGTGCTGCTCTACATCGACAGCCCAGGCGGCGCGCTAAGTCCTAGCGTGGAGCTAGCCATGGCGGTCAAGAGGCTAAAAGAGAGCAAAAAAGTGCTCGCATACGCAGCTGGCAATATGGCGAGTGGTAGCTACTACGCTGGCGTAAATGCTGATACTATCGTCGCAAACCCAGGCGCTTTCATCGGCTCCATTGGCGTGATCATGCAAGGGGCAAATATCGAAAATTTAGCCAAAAATTTAGGCGTGAGCGAGCAGGTAGTGAAGGCTGGCGAGTTTAAAGAGGCTGGCACCTTTATGAGGAGCTGGAGCAAGCAAGAGCGTGAGAGCTTGCAAGGGCTCGTAAATGACGCTTACATGCTCTTTGTAAGCGACGTGGCGGCGGCTAGAAATTTAGACATCAACAAAAAAGACGAGTGGGCAAATGCAAGGGTCTTTTTGGCGCACAATGCCCTAAAAATGGGGCTAATAGACAGCCTTGGCAGCTACATAGACGCTCAAAACGAGCTAGCAAAAATGAGCCTCGTAGATGAGCCCGTCTGGCAAGAAAAACCACAGCTAGAAAAGATAATGGAGAAATTTACAAAGCAAGGCATAAACTCGCTTTTTAACGCATTTTTCGAGACAAAGCTTAGATAAAAAACCAGCCAAGTTAAATTTAACTGGCTGGCAAAGCTTTTTGTAGTTAGCTTATCTGAAATTCCCTTCGCTATCCACAAAGAGTTCTCGCTCTGCTATTTTTATCAAAAAAGTAGTTTCATTTATCCTTTGAAGCACCTCAAATTTACCATAAATGCTATTTTTGATAATGACATTAAAGTTTTCATCCAAAAGCCCAAATTTATCACCTAGCCGTGATAAATAGAAAGTATTATTTGACCTGTCTATAGCCTTATCAAACACCTCTATCTCATTTTTTGCTTTCGTCAAAAATAACAGAACATCCTTTGGTGTTTATATAATCCCATTTACCGTCTTTTTTAACTCTAGCAAAACCTTCGTTAAAATCATAAGCGTCATCAAATTTACACTCTACGATCTGCTCACCTTTGGTATTTATATATCCGCACTTGCCATCTTTTTGAACAGCAGCAAGACCTTCGTTAAAACTCCAAGCAAAATCAAATTTACACTCTATGATCTGTTCGCCTTTGGTGTTTATATAACCCCATTTGCCATCTTTTTCAACCCAAGCAAAACCTTCACTAAAACAATAAGCATCATCAAATTTACACTCTATGATCTGTTCGCCTTTGGTGTTTATATATCCCCATTTGCCGTCTTTTTTAACTCTAGCAAAACCTTCGTTAAAATAATAAGCGTCATCAAATTTACACTCTACGATCTGCTCACCTTTGGTGTTTATATATCCCCATTTGCCATCTTTTTGAACAGCAGCAAAGCCTTCGTTAAATTCACAAACACAATCAAATTCCCAAAACATATCCCTCTCCTTTGTTTATATGAGTTGTCTTATTTTAGTTTATATTATTTTAAAAGTGAGTAAAAATTAAGAGAATTTTAAAGTAAGGTGGTGGAAGCGAGGGGGATCGAACCCCTGTCCAAAAGCAAAATCCATACAGCCTCTACACGCTTAGCAAAAGTGAAAATTTCATCTAAAAAGGCTCACTTTCCAAAACCAAAATTTAGACTAAGACTTAAATTTCAGCTAGCAAACAGTCACTTTGCTGGCCTACTCTAGCTAAATTACTCGCTTACATCCTAGCTAGAATGAGACAAAGCGAGGCTCAACTGAACTTACGCAGCTTTAGCGTAAGCAGGAGCGAAATTAACGTTGTTTGCGTTTAAATTTAATTTGAGCTTTTTACGCTTTGCTCAAAGCGACGTGCCACCGTACACACTCTGCTCCTGTCGAAGCCAAGTCGCTCCCATAAAAAATGAAATGGTTTAGTTGGATTGTTTAGTCAAGCTTTGCAGGTACGTCAATGATCTTTGGCTCAAGGACGCTAAAATACTCTAAGTCTTTCTCGACGTCGCCTTTGTATTTATGAAACTGATCGCTAATAAGCAGCAACCAATCTATAAATTTATCATTTGCTGGACCTTTTAAGCTTCTAGCCTCTTGAGTGACCTCTTCAGCCAAAGTCGTTAGTTTCAAGATCGGGTCAAGATGCATAAAACCTGCTGCTGATTTGATATTGTGAAAGATCCTAGAAAGCTCTAAAATGCTCTCCTTATACTTGTCAGCTCTTCCTAAATTTATTATCAAAGGCTCTAGTAAATCGCACATCAAAGTGTAGTGGGAGAGAAACTCCTCAACTATATCATAAGAATAATCGACTTCAAGCCTTTTTAATATACCCATTTTCATGTCCTTAAGAAATTGGCGTAATTGTAGCAAAATTTTGATAAAATTGTTAGCATTATCAGAAAATTTACCGGACTTAGCCATGAAAGATGAAAAAATCGCAAAGAAAAAACTCACCATAAATGATATAAAAAATAAAAAAGGCGCCGAGCCTATCGTGATGATAACCGCCTACGATGCGCTTTTTGCGAAGATTTTTGATGATTATGCTGATGTGATCCTTGTTGGCGATAGCTTAAATATGAGCTTTAATATGAAAGAGAGCACGCTAAGTGCTGATATGAGCACCATGCTTTATCACACAAAGGCTGTTTGCGCCGGGGCTACAAAGACTTTTATCCTAGCTGATATGCCATTTGGCAGCTACACAAATGAAAAACAAGCGATCAAAAATGCTATGAAATTTTTCAAGCAAACAAATGCCGATGCGGTGAAGCTTGAAGTTGGCATGCATCAGGTAAATTTAGTAAAACGCCTCTGCGAAGAGGGCATAAACGTGATGGCTCACATCGGACTAAAGCCGCAGTTTTTTAAATTTGAGGGCGGATATAAGATAAAAGGTAGAAGCGAGCTTGAGGCAAAAAGGCTGGTTGAGGAGGCTTTGGCGTTTGAGCAAGCTGGCGCGTTTAGCATACTGCTTGAGGGCACACTTAGCAACGTAGCAAGCGAGATAACAAGGCAGGTTCGTGTGCCAGTTGTGGGCATAGGTTCTGGAGCAGATGTAGATGGTCAGGTGCTTGTCTGGTCTGATATGCTGGGATTTTTCGAGGACTTTAAGCCTAAATTTGTCAAGCGCTATCTTGATGGAGCCACTCTTGTGCGAAAAGGCGTGCAAAGCTACGCTAACGAAGTAAAAAACAAAATTTTCCCAAGCGAAGAGTTTTCATATAAGGGTTAAATTTATACTCCAAATTTATAAAGTAGCCACATAAAAACTCTGCAAAAAACACTAAGCAACACTAAAGCGCTAGAGCATACTTTTTTATTTTAAAAAAGCTCTTCTGATTCAAGATAATTTTGCGAGATGTTTCGCTCTTTTTCATCCGTATTTACGTGAAGGACATAGTAGCCTATCTGCGTGTTGCTAGCATCAAGTAACGGCACAACGCAAAAATAGTGCGTCTTATATACGTAAAATTCATACTTTTTAAGGTCGATATCACGCAAAATTCCAACTATATTTAAATTTGCACTGCTTAAATTTTCGATGTAATAATCACTTAAAATTTGATCACTTGGCGCGCTTTTATGTGCTGGCATCTTATCTTTTGACAAGAGCACAAAGAGGTCGATGCCTTGCGTTTTATAGAAATTTCCAAGTGAGTCGTAGTTTAGTAAAACCTCGATGCTACCGATGTTTTTACCCTCATGCATCACATTTGAAACAGCTCTTATATGCACTCCAGCATACCACGCCTCGATGCCAACCATGGGCCTATCTTGACGCCTTGACTCTTGAACTAAAAACCTACCACTAGCGATCATATCACCATATCTGTTTAGATCCCAGCTTCTTACGTAGCTTTTTAGATCTTTGTCGTAAAGATGAAGTTTGATGTTGTTATACATCGACGCTGCGCCAAGGGTTTTTGTCAAATTTTCGATATTTTTTACGCATTCGTCGCGGTTTTGACCTAGCAAGCACATCTGTATAGACTCATTTTGGGCAAGCAGGATCGAGATCGCCATTGATGAAAATTTCTCATCATCGATGCTTTTGTTTAGCTGCTTTACATGGTAGTCAAAAAAGATACGCATATTATTTTGCTTTTTTTCAGCCATGTATGAGCTATAAAGAAAGTAAAAAAGGCTACCAAGCACCGCAAAAACGACTAAAACGATATAGATATTAAAATATTTTTTGTATTTACTCAAAACTAAGCCTTAGTTTTTCTTCTAAAAATTTAGCAAATTCGTCAAATTTCGGCAGCTCAAGCTCACTTTTTCTCTTTGGCTTAGCCCAAACGCTATCTGGGAAAAATGCATCGTTTTCAAATCTCGCAATAACGTGAATATGCACGTGTGGTACGTAGTTTCCAAAGCTTGCGATGTTTATCTTAGTTGGTTTATAAAACTCAAGCATCGCCTTTTCAGCCACCAGCATAGCCTCAAAAAGTCTAGCCCTACTCGCCTCATCGCAGTCACTTAGCTCACGGTAGGGCTTAGCAGTAAAAATTTTCACCCACGGAAGCTCGTTCTTTTCGCGCTCAACTCTTATAAATTTATCTTCATATATCATATTTTGCCCCTATTTTATACGAAATTTCTCTCTCGCAAAAGCGTGTAAAGTTTGAT
Source organism: Campylobacter concisus (assembly GCF_002165815.1). GTDB lineage: Bacteria > Campylobacterota > Campylobacteria > Campylobacterales > Campylobacteraceae > Campylobacter_A > Campylobacter_A concisus_BH. Next base: position 35,290 of record NZ_NDYN01000011.1, on the reverse strand, counting down.
GGTTGAGATAAAGAATGTCACGATCGCAGGGCCAAGTATGACGCCCCAGAAGCCAAATGTCGTGATGCCAGCGATCATCGCAAAAAAGATAAGTAGCTCGTTTATCTTTGTTGGTATCTTGACTAGTTTTGAGTTTATAAATTTAATGACAAGTGGCTTTAGCAAGGTATCAGCACCAAATGAGATCACGATGATGGTGTAAAGTGCGATCGTGATAGCGGCTGCTGTGTTACCATTTGCAAACTCATAAATACTAATAGGCGCCCACGCCAAAAAGCCGCCAACGACTGGGATGAGTGAAGCAAAACTAAAAAAGATGCCAGTTAGCACGCCGTCATAGCCGTAAAAACTGGTGATAATGGCAAACAAAAAGCCCTGAATGATCATATTTGCTATGGTCGAGTAAAAAACGACGCCCATCACGTTGCCAACCTCGCTAAGTATCGACTCAGTGTCCTCTTTTTTAAGCGGAAGCGCCTCTTTTAGGTAGTTTATAAGCTCGTTGCCGTAGAGGTTGCAAAAGAAGAAAAAGACTAGGATGATGATCATATCAACGCCAAATTTAAGGCTTAGCTTGCCTAAATTTGCAAGATTAGCAGCGACTTGCGAAAATAGCATCTTGATATCAAGCCCGCCTATAAATTCCTTAATCTTTGGCTCTAAGAAATTTATCGACTCTGGCAGGCTAAAGTCGTAGTTTTTGATAAATTCAATGGTCTTTGTGACGTTGTTTATATCAAAGCCAGCTGCGTATTTCGCGATCTCTACGACTGCGTAAAGAAGTGGCGCGATAAATAAACAAAGAAGCGCAAATGTCGTAAGACCTGACGAGAGCGTTTTGCGGTTTTTAGTAAGCGTTAAAAATGCGATCTGCACGTTTGCAACAGCCACCGCGAGCAGCGCTGCGATAAAAATGTCAAGTAAAAATGGTTTAAAAAGATAGACCACCAAAGCCAAAGCACAAAACGCAAAAATTCCAAAAAACAGCCTATTATTCATCTCGCTCCCTTAAAATGGGGTAATTATAGCAGATTTTATTTTACCTACTCGCTCAGTGAAAATTTAAAAATTTAGTATAGCACTACATCTCTAATTCAAATGTTTTCATATTCATATATACTTTATAACTATCTTTTTTTATATCTATATTATCTCTCAAGAGCTTCCCAGCATAAAAATACTCTTTATTATCGATAGTTGCACTTATAAATGCTTCATAAACAACACCTATCAATTTATTATCTTTACGATTTTGATATTTTGTATACCCACAGAAAAATTTACACTTACTGCTATCTTCAAATACATCATAAATTTTGTTTAAAATAAAAAAATTTTCAATCTTTTTTACAAGATTGTCATAATTATCTTTATGTTTCCGTATTGTTGCTTCTGAACGATTATTATTAATGGCCTTTTCATATTTTTCAAAATATTCATTCAGTTTTTTACTTTCTTGCTCGAGTACTTCAATCTCCTTTAAAAGCATATCTTTTAACTTTTGTCTTATGATTTTTGACTTGTTGTTAAAACAATCAACAATACCATCGGCATTAGAATATTTTAGTACTTTATCATCAAACCCACCTAAATAGATATTACATTTACTTTCTAAAATATCGCCAAAATTGCTATGTAAAAATATACGAAAATCATCTATAAATTTGTCTATATTTTCACCTTGATTTATTATTATACGCATTAAAACCCTTTTTTGTTTAAATTCTATAAATTTTCTCTTACGTGCACTGAAAATTTGCTCCAACAACCTCACACTCGTCACAAATTTGTATATAAATAGTGCCCTCGGCATCCGCCAAAGCACCAAAAGGAATTTGCGCTAGATATTTCATCGTTTTACCGCATTTTGGGCATGCTAGATGCTCGCTGTCTTGCAGCCACTGCGGATATCCGCCAAGTAAAATTTCACTATCTATCATATGTGAGTAGTGAGCGCAAACCTCGCTGGCTAGCTCGAAATTTTGCCCATCGAGCGTTGCCACAGCCTCTCTTACATAGTCTTCACTCTCGCCCTCTCCTACTACCTCAGTTTGCACGCTTTTTCCGTCATTTTGGCAAAAGTACTGCACAAAGCCAATGCATGTCGGACAAAATTTAAGCACAGCATCGTTTTTAAGCTCTAGCCCAAGTCGCTTTAGGCTCTCTTTTTTGATGATGAGTTCCAGCATCTCGCCGTTACAAAATTTACATTTTTCATCATTTGCGGCTTTAAATTTAACGCTTGCGTCCTCGTTTTTACTTGGCTGACAAGTAAAGCACCTATCAAAAACTAGGCTTCTTCTCTTGCCACTGCTATCAAAGCTCCAGCCAGCAACCTGCGCGTATCCATCCATATCAACGTGAAGCTTCGCCCTCCAAGGCTTTGGCGCTTTATAGAGCTTAAAAAATAGCTCCCTCACCACCTCATCGCCCTGCCACGCAAGCGCGCAAAGGATGTGATTTATTTTTACAGTGTTTTGGGCGCCATTTAGACTACTTATGAGCTCGTCTCTCACGTCACTTGGGGCGTTTTTGTAAATTTCAAATGGATAATACTCGCCCTGCTTGGTCACTTCTCTTATTATCTGCTCGTCGCAAATGCCGCGTAGGTAGAAAATGTAGACAAGATCGCTGTAAATTTCACCGTATTTGCCTATCTCATCTATGTGCGCTAGGACATTTTTTAGCTTTTGTTTGATCTCGTCTTCGCTTAAATTTTCATAAAACTCCAGCTTCTCTTTTTGTCTGCACCAGTAGCAGATCCCGTCAAAGTAAATCGTCCTTTGCTTGCACTTAGGACAAAGATGTGGCTCGCTCATTTTTGCTCCAAATTTAAATTTCGCTACTCAAAAAGCCCTTTTTCGATGTCGATCTTGACGTTAAAGGTTTCAAAACACTTCGCGCTAGCGATCCTGCCCTTTGCTGTGCGCTCGATAAAGCCATTTGCAAGTAGATATGGCTCGATGACGTCCTCAACCGTGCCCTCGTCCTCGCTAAGAGCTGCTGCGATCGTGCTAAGCCCCATAGGACGGCGCCTTGCTTGCATCAAAATTTCTAAATACCTAATATCCATTTCATCAAATCCAAGCGAATTTACACCAAGTGCGTTAAGCCCCTCTTTTGCGCGCTCGTGGCTGATGATTTGCTCGTCATTTACCTCAGCAAAGTCGCGAATTCGCTTTAATAGTCTAAGAGCGATCCTTGGCGTGGCACGTGAGCGTTTGGCGATCTCAAGTGAGGCGTTTTTGTCGCACTCTTTGCCAAGCTTGGCAGAGGCGATCTGCACGATACGGCTTAGCTCGCTGCTTGTATAAAACTGCAGCCTAAAGTCCATCCCAAAGCGGTCCCTTAAAGGCGCCGAGATCATGCCAGCACGCGTAGTTGCGCCAATAAGTGTAAATTTTGGCAGATCTATCTTGATGGTCTGGGCAGCTGGCCCTGAGCCTATGATGATATCTAGCCTAAAATCCTCCATCGCAGGATAAAGCACCTCCTCGATAGCTGGGCTTAGGCGGTGTATCTCGTCGATAAAAAGCATGTCGCCCTCTTGTAAATTTGTAAGGATCGCCGCAAGATCGCCACTCTTTTCTATCATCGGCGCTGCGGTCATTTTGATACTTACGCCCATTTCGTTTGCGATGATGTGAGCAAGGGTAGTTTTACCAAGTCCTGGAGGGCCGTAAAATAGCACGTGATCTAGGCACTCATTTCGCTTTTTGGCTGCTTTTATAAAGACGTCTAAATTTTGTTTTATCTTTTCTTGGCCGATGTAGTCTTCAAATTTTGTCGGTCTAAGTGAGACTTCAAAGTCATTTTCAAAGCTTACTTTTTCGATTTCAACGATTCTATCCAAAGTTTTTCCTTCTAAATTTAAGGCTTCATTTTACGCTTTTATGCTTAATCTAAGCTCGTTTAAATTTATAGTAAAAAGTGCTGCCCTCATTATAAACGCTATCAACGCCGTATAAAATGTCATGCTTTTGGCAAATTTCGCTGACGATATTTAGCCCAAGGCCAAAGCCGCCTTGGATTTCATCCTCTCTGACGTAGCGCTTCCAGACCCTTTTTACGTCCTTTATCCCCTTACCAAAGTCCTGCACGCTAAGATTTATGCGCTCATCTTCAAGCTCTAAATTTACTATTATCTCGCTCTCTTTTGGGCTGTATTTTATGGCGTTTGTGATGGTGTTATCGATGATGCGCTGAGCTTCGACCTTGCTTAGCATAGTAAATGCCTCACTTGCTAAATTTGTCTTTACTACGATTTGCTTGACATCAGCCACGCTTGAGAGAAATTTCACTCGCTCTTTAACGTATTCGCCTAAATTTAGCCTCTCAAGTGGAAATTTGATGTAGCCTCGTTTTATGAAGTATTCGACATCTTCGTAGGTTATTTGCATCTGTTTTAGGGCATTTTTGATGCGTGTTATATACTTGTTTTCAAGTCCAAGCATCTCAAGGTTCATACCAGCTACGCCAAGCGGCGTCTTTAGCTCGTGCATGGCGTCGTTAAAGAAGTTGTTCATATACTTTTGAAACTCTTTATAAGGCTTTACGCTGCTTAGATATAAAAAATAGACGATAAAAAGCACTGCCACAAGGATGACAAGCAGCATAAGAGCTGTTAAAAAGATGTTCTTTTTGTTATCAAGCTCCTTTTCTACGACGATGTAGTAAGGGGTCTTATCTTTTATAAAAAAGCTCTTGTAAAAGAGATATCCGCCCTCTTCTAGAGTTACAAATTTAAAGCTACTTGGCTCTTTGCTAAGGGTTGAGATGACTGGTTTAAAATTTACGTCGTAAATCGCAAATTTATACTTTAATGAGCTAGCTATATTTTCGTTTTTGAGAAATGAATTTTTGATGATGGTTTCATGCTTCATAGCGCCAAAGAGAGCCTTTGAGCTGCTATTTTTCTGACTTAAATTTAAGATCACAAAGCTTTGAAAGCAAAAGAGCGACATTATGACAAATGTCGCTATGATCTGGATCTTAAAGCTCTTGTGCATCTATCTTGTAGCCTATGCGCCTCTTTGAGATGATGAAGTTATTGTTTGTCTTGTTTCTTATCTTTAAAACGTGCATCCTTATATCAGCGCCCTCGATCTCTTTGTCGTTCCAGACAAGATCTCTAAGCTCCTCCATGCTGACGTAAGAATTTAGATGCGAGACCAAACACTCGACCAAAGCGACCTCTTTTGCGCTAAGATCAACCATCTTGCCATCTTTAAGTAGCACACGTTTATTTAGGTTAAAGCTAAACTCGTCATTTATCTTTACTATGTTTTTATCGTCAGTGCCATAGTATTTTCGCATAAGCTCAGCAACTCTAAATTTAAGCTCAGCTAGCTCAAATGGCTTTTTTAGATACTCATTACAGCCAAGTTCGTAGCCAATCGCCATATCGTCTATATCGACTAGAGATGTCGTTATCATGATAGGAGCGTTTGGATTTAGACTTCTTATATACTTGATGACTTCGTGACCATTTACTCCAGGCACTTTTATGTCAAGTATAAAAAGGTGATAGAAATTTTTCTCTATCAGATCGCAAGCCTCTTGACCGTCGCTCACCGCTGTAACTTCATAACCAAGCGTCTGCAAAAACTCACAGACGCTCTCTTGAAACCCCAAATCATCTTCTAAAAGCAAAATCTTCAAAATGCTCTCCTAAAAAACAAACTTTAATAAGAATTGTATCTATTGTAATACTTAATAGGTAAATTTCAAATTAAAATTCTTTTTTAAGTATTAAATAAAAATTTGTCCTGCATAGACTATGTAATATCTTAGCAAAAAGACACCACAAATGACTAAAATAGCGTTTAACACGGCAAATTCGCGTTTGAAATCATGCACCTTTAAAACGCTTAAGTCTAAAATGATAGGCACAGCCATACCAAGACCTATGACGCCGATATAAAACATCAGCCCAAGAGAATTTGCGCTAAGTGCGTTTGCTACGCTCTGCGCACCACTTGCACTTGCACCTTTTACGACCATAAAAAGAGCAACTATTAGCAAAAACTCGACTATTATCGCTAAAAAGTCAAATTTTAATAAAAAGTGTGCAGTTTGGTTTTGTGCTCTCTTTTCATCTTTTAGCACGCCAAGAAGCAATGTAAAAGCACCAGCACAGCTTAAGCCAGAAACTAAGAATAATAGTGGCAAAACTGGTGTGTTCCAAAGTGCGATCTTGTGAGCTGCGCTTAGTAAAAAGCCCGTATATGCGCCAACGCCGATGCCAAGGATGAAAAGTAAAACTCCAAGCAAACCTGAAAGCTTTCTAGCTAAATTTGCAAGCGCGTCAAAAAGTGAAATTTTAAGCATTGCTATCTCGTTTTTAAACGCACCAAGCGCGTATATAACGCTAAGAGGCGTATAAACTAGAAGAAGGGCAACGCCTATTGACATAACTGAGTCAAAGTTGTAAAGCAAGAGTATCCAGTAAAAGCTAAGCGGCTTACCAAGATCAAGCACCAAAAGAGCAAGTCCAAGGACGATCGCCACTGGAGCGATAAGAGCGGCTGCTTTAAAGTAGTAGTTATCCTTGCCAAATTTATTTGAGATGAGCACAGCAACGATGCTAGCACCTGCACTAAGTCCTGCTAAAAATAGATAAAAAGCTATCGGCCAGCCCCAGTAAATTTCTGTGTATTGAGCTAGGCTTCCTGACATGTTATTCATGGTGTGCTCCTTTTGTATTTGCGATCATCACAAGTGAAGGTTTTGTGTTTAACTCCGCTTTTGGCAAGTAGTATTTGCTCTCTTTTAGTTTCTTTGAAATTTTAGAGTTTTCATCATTTACGTCGCCAAAAGTTAGGGCATTTGTAGGGCAGACGCTAACACAAGCTGGATCTTTGCCCTCTTCTAGCCTGCTCTCATAGCAAAATGTGCATTTGCCTATCTCGCCATCTGGCAAGACGTAGCGAGCGTCGTATGGACAGGCTAGGATGCAGTACTTGCAACTAACGCAAATTCTGTGATCAAGCAGCGTCACGCCATCAGCTGTTTTAAAGCTAGCTCCAGTTGGGCAAACCTCAACACAAGGCGCATCTTCGCACATAACGCAGCTTTGACGTAAAAAATCAGTCTTTAAATTTGGAAATGTCCCACTCATCTTTGCATGCACCTGCAAGCGGTAAAGTCCCCTTGGCACGTTGTTTGCACTTCTGCAAGCTACCGAGCAGCCTTGGCAGCCGATGCATAAATTTTCATCATGTATCATCATATATTTTTTCATTTTCTATCCTTACGCTTTACTTATGCTAACGCCAACATTTGTAACCATAGTCGCAGCCACCGGACCCTCAGCTGGATCAAGAAGCACGCTTGTGTTAAGTCCTACGTGATCTATGCTCTTAAGACCTGGCGTGATGTGTCCAAAGCCGTGATAGATAAAGAGCGTATCTTCTCTAATGCCCTCAGTCACCATAAGCTTGCCCTTTTGTTCGCCAAATTTATTTTTGATCAAAACCATGTCGCCGTCACGTAAATTTTGCTTTTTGGCGGTGTTTGGATTGATCCAGATAGGGCTATCGCTCATGAGGTCATTTAAAAATGGCACTGTTTGGGTGTGGCCGTTAGTATGGACAGGCGTTTTGCCACAGGTTAAGCAAAGCTCGTGTCCGTCAAATGTGTCCATATCTTTGTCATTTAGCGCGCCATATCCTGCAAACTGCGCCTCAACGTCAGGTAAAAATAGCTCTATCTTGCCGCTTTTTGTTTTAAGTTTGGCCATATCGTCCATTAGCCCATTTTCTCCTACAAATTTAGAAGCTACTGGATATTTAGCGACAAATTTATCGATCATGCCTTTTTCTCTAAACAAAATTCCCGGCTCGTCCCACGTGATAAAGCCATCTTTTTCTAGTGCGGCAAGTAAATTTACATCTCCACCAGCTTGCTGCATCCTAAACTCACGTATGTCGTTCCAAGTATAAAGCTCATCTATCTTCATGCGGCGTGCTAGCTCTCTAAAGATAAACGCCCCGTCCTTCGTGTCGCCAACTGGATCGACGACTTTATTTCTTATCATATAAGCTGGTTTTAGACCTGACTTGTCCTCTATGCCCTCGTCGCGCTCTAGGTAGCTGCTCTCAGGCAAGATGACATCAGCAAAGGTCGCCATATCATTTAGATAGACATCGCTCACTACGATGAGCTCAAGCTTCTTCATCGCCTCTATGCTCTTCATCGTCTCAGCTACGTTTATGAGGTGGTTAAAGCGGATGTTAAACCAACCTTTTATGGCGTAAGGCTTCTCGTTTAAGATAGCGTTATCTATATCCATCAAAACGCCATGTTTTCTGCTTACAAATTTATGCGCTCCAGCCTCGCCAGCAAAGTCTAGTCTAGTGACTTTTGGCACTTTAAATTTATCATCTGGGTTTTTAAGAACTGGGAATTTATCCTCGCCAACTAGTTTGTTAAAGGTCTTTGCATTTTTGCCACCAAAAAGACCGCCCTTAACCTCCCAGTTGCCCATCATCGCATTTGCCACCATGATGGCTTTTGTCCTCATGTATTCAGCTCTTGTGGTGGTTGTCTTATGCCCAAAATCAAAAATAACTCTTGGAGCAGCTTTATAAATTTCATCAGCGATGCGTCTAACATCACTTGCTTTTATGCCAGTGATTGTCTCTTGCCACTCAGGTGTTTTGCCCTCGACGCTCTTTACGATCTCATCAAAGCCAGTTGTAAATTTCTCGATAAATTCTTTATCATAAGTGCCATTTTGTATCCAAGTGTTGATGAGTGCTAGAACAAATGCTAGATCAGTGCCAGGTTTGACTGGTAGCCACTCATCAGCCTTTGCAGCTACAACGCTAAATCTTGGCTCAAGCACGAGCAGCTTTGTGTCCTTGCTGGCTGCAAATTTAGCAAGCTTTTTGGCATCAGCTATGACGATACCCTCAAAGAGGTTGTGACCAAAATTTACAACGTATTTTGCATTTGCAAAGTCTCTTTTTAGCTTAGCGATGCCATACATCTGCTCGCAGACCATTTGGTAGGTGATCGGACAGCATGAAAAGTGCGAAAAGCAGTTTGGCGAGCCATAAGCTGAGGCAAAATTTACCATTAGCTTGTGTGTTTGCGAGCTTTTACAGGTAAATATAAAGCTTTCAGGGCCATACTTTTGCTTGATATCAAGCATCTTTGAAGCGACATAGTCAAGCGCCTCGTCCCAGCTAACCTCGCGCCATTTATTTTCGCCTCTCTCACCAGCTCTGATTAATGGCTTTTTGATCCTATTTTCATCATATAGCTGGCTAAGTCCTGAGCCTCCTCTTGCACAAAGAGAGGTTGCCGTGCCGCCAGCTTTTGGATTGCCACTTAAAAAGCGAACTTTGCCATCAACGACTTTTGCTTCGATAGGACACCTTGAAGAGCACATCTCACAAAAGCTATGAACGTGCTTTTCGCCTCCATTTGCAGCACCTTGCAAAGCACCACCTGATAGAGATGATGCCACTGCGCTAACTCCTGCACTGAATTTTAAAAATTCTCTTCTATTTAAGCTCATCTTTCTCCCTTTAAAAGAAATTTTACTTTTTGTTATTTTATTATTTAAAGTTGAAAGTCAAATTAAATTTTATTTAATAATTTTTTTTAGTTTTTATTTTTTATGATATGTGAGATTAGATATCAAAATAGAGCAAATTTTAAAAATGATAAATTAAGATGGATTAAATTTTAGCGCGATTTTTGTGTGATTTATAAAAATGAAAAATTTAAAATTTAAAAAGAGATATTATTTAAGAATTTGATATAAAAAATTGAAAATTTAAAGAAGAATAAAAAGCCGAGAGAGATCTCGGCTTAAGTTTTATATAAGAACTGGAGCTACTATAAATCCAAGGATAACTGATAATGCAACCATTATAGTTCCTGGGATGAAGAATGAGTGGTTAAATACAAATTTACCAACTCTTGTAGTTCCTGTATCGTCCATCGCTATCGCACCTAGTGTTGTAGGATATGTTGGCAATACAAATAGACCAGAAACTGCAGCAAATGAAGCTACAAGGATCCAAATTTGACCTGAATTTTCAGGGCTAGTCATACCAAGAGCAGCAGCAACAGCAGGCATCATAACCTTTGTTGTAGCAGCTTGTGAGTATAGCAAGCAGCTTAAGAAATAAAGCGCAACAGCTAGGATAAATGGATACTGAGTAACGAAGTCTTTTGCAACCTCTTTGATAGCATCAAGGTGTCCATTAACAAATGTTGTACCAAGCCATGCGATACCAACAACGCAGATGCACGCATTCATACCGCTTTGAAAAGTGCTAGTTGATAGAAGTTTGCCTGTCTCAACCTTGCAAGCTACTGCTATCGTAAAGCCGATAGTTAGCATGAAGCTAATGATAGCTGCATCTCTTGAAAGGATAGGTTTTTCTACAAGACCTAAGCTCTTTGAGATACATAGCGCATAGCAAACAACGATCAAAACGCCAACTGCAAAGATAGCAACTGATCTTTTTGCGTATGGTTTTGGCTCGTGATACTCTACAGCCTTAACTTCTTCAACCAAACCTTTTGCAAGTCTATCTTGATAGATAGGATCTTTTGAAAGGTCAAGATCGTAAAATTTATTGATAATAAACGCAGTGATAATCATCGCTACAAATGTAGTTGATATACAAATAAATAACAACACTGGATAGCTAACACCCAGCTTCTCACATAGACCACTCATAGCAACAAAAGCAGCTGAGATAGGGCTTGCAGTGATCGCTACTTGAGAAGAGACAACCGAAAGCGCAAGTGGAGCTGAAGGTTTGATGTTTTGTGTTTTTGCAACCTCAACGATAACAGGGATCATAGAAAACGCAGTGTGTCCAGTTCCTGCAAGGATAGTTAAAAAGTAAGTAACTATCGGAGCAAGAAAGTTGATTTGTTTTGGATTCTTGCGTAAAATTTTTGTTGCTACTTGAACTAAATAGTCAAGTCCGCCAGCAACTTGCAAAGCTGTGATCGCTGAGATAACTGAAGCGATGATCAAGATAACATCCATAGGGATATCTTTCATATCGACTTTCATACCAAGTAAAGCGAGTATCACAACGCCTAGACCACCTGCGTAGCCAACGCCCATACCACCTAGTTTGACACCAAGATAGATGCCGCCAAATAGGACTATAATCTGTAAGATCAGCATTATATCCATCGAAAACTCCTTTATTAAATTTTATTACTAAAATCACCACTTAAGCGTGTCAGAATTTTGGCACGCTTTTAATAATACTTTGCTTAAAATTTTACTTAACCATGCTCGGATTTAGCATATTTTTAGGCTCTAAAATCTTATCGATCTCTTCTTTGCTTAGATAGCCTCTCTCTAGGCAGATATCGCCAACTGCTTTGCCTGTTTGAAGGGCTTCTTTAGCGATACTTGCTGATTTTTCGTAACCGATATATGGGTTAAACGCTGTTACGATACCAACTGAGCCAAGAACTGATTTTAGGCAAGCCTCAGGGTTTGCTGTAAGTTTTTTGATAGCTTTTTGGGCTAGTGTTTTCATAGCGTTTTCAAGGATAAATATAGAGTTAAATAGCGCATAAGCGATGCCTGGTTCAAATGCATTTAGCTCAAATTCGCCTCTTTCAGAGCAAAGCATGATAGTTACGTCATTGCCGATAACTTCGTAGCACGCTTCACCTACAACCTCAGCGATAACTGGATTTACCTTACCTGGCATGATTGAGCTGCCTGGTTGCATTTGAGGTAAATTTATCTCGCCAAGGCCACATCTTGGACCTGAGTTCATTAGTCTTAAGTCATTTGCGATTTTTGAAAGTCTAACAGCAGCAGTTTTAAGCGCGCCACTTACATGGACAAAGTCTGCAGTATCTTGTGTAGCAGCGATGAAGTCATCAGCCTTTTTAAAATCAACTCCAGTGATCTCTTTTAGTTTTTTAACAACTACATTTTTATACTCTGGGTGGCAGTTGATGCCTGTGCCTATCGCAGTTGCGCCCATGTTTAGATGCGTCATTGACTCACGAGCAGCTGTGATCTTTTCGATGTCACTTTTGATGTAGCTTGCAAATGCGTTAAAAGTGTTGCCAAGTGTTGTAGGGACGGCATCTTCAAGCTCTGTTCTACCCATTTTGATGATATCTTTAAATTCTTTTGCTTTTTTCTCAAGCTCATCTTTTAGTAAATTCATAGCAGCAAGCAAGTCAGTAAGTTTTGCATAAGTTGCTACTTTAATAGAGCTTGGATAAGTATCATTTGTGCTTTGTCCAAGGTTTGTATGATCGTTTGGATGGATGTATTGATACTCACCTTTTTTATGGCCAAGGCTCTCAAGTGCGATATTTGTGATGACCTCGTTTGAGTTCATATTTGTACTTGTTCCTGCTCCACCTTGAACCATATCAACGACAAATTGATCTAAAAATTCACCAGCTATTACTCTATCAGCAGCTTTTGCCAAAGCATCAGCTATCTTTGGATCTAAAACGCCAACCTCTTTATTTGCAAGCGCAGCAGCTTTTTTGATCTGTGCAAATGCCTTTACAAAGTATGGATACTCTTTTAATGTTCTGCCACTCATGTGGAAGTTTTCAGTAGCCCTAAATGTTTGGATGCCATAGTAAAAATTGTCAGAAATTTCCAACTCGCCAATAAAATCATGTTCTCTTCTGGTTGCCATAACAGCTTCTCCTTAGTAAAAAATTGTTACCGAGTGAAATTATATAGGTATTTGAGATTTTAAATATTAATGACTACTTATTTTTTTTAAGCTTTAAGTTTTTGACTTGATATGGCGCTCTTTGAAAGAAAATTATATTTCATATTTAAGCTAATTTTTAGGAATTTGCTCATCTAAATTGTTATATTACTAATAATATCACTTTTTTATTATATAAAAAGGGTCAAATTAACTCAGATTTGTCCTACACTTTAAGTTTAAAAGCCATTTTTGAGAAAATTTAATATAAAATAAATACAAATTTACAAAATTTATAACAGCCAAGCTAAAATTTCATAGTTAAAAAAATTTTATAATAATATTTTGTTTAGCAGTAAGTAAGGCAAAAAATTAAATTTTATTAAATTTGCTATCGTCTTTAAAAAAATCACACCTAAAAAGCAACAACAAATAAGGACAATTAATTAAAAAATTTATCACTTGCCCTTATTTATTTTAAATATAACTTAAATTAAGTTTTATTAATATATAAAAACCTTTATTTTATACATTAATATATCTTGCAAAAAATAAGTCAAAAAAAGCTAAAACTATCTTAACGTAAATGCTATAGGAAAGCGAAGATAGCGAGCTTCTTTTGGCTTTGGAAACTCAGAGCTTGCTTTTTTGACATTTTCTAAAGCACCATTATCAAGCGACTCAAAGCCTGAACTCTTAGTAACCTTCAGCTCATCTATGCTGCCATCCGTTTTAAGCAAAAATCTAACTTCAACAACGCCTTGATGCTTCATCCTTCTAGCGTTGTTTGGGTAGCTTTTATGCTTTTTCACAGCTGCTATGACCTTGCTAAAGTCCTCATCGCTTTGCGCGTTTGATAAATTTAGCTCTTGGGCTACTTTCTGAGCTGGAGCTGAAGCGATTGATTTGTTATTTGCTGGTAAATTTGAATTTACAGCAGGTGCTGGGGTCGCGACAGGAGCTGGTGCAGTGATAGCAGGCGTTGGCTCTGGTTTTGGCTCAGGGCGAGGCTCAGGCTTTGGTAGTGGCTTTTTCTCCACCTTTTTTGGCTCAGGCTTAGGCTTTTCTATCTTTTTTGGCTCAGGCTTTGGTAGTGGCTTTGGCTCGACCTTTGGTTCAGGCTTGGGCTCAGGCTTTGGTGGCTCTGGCGGTGGCGGAGGAGCTGGGGGTGTTGGCTCTGGGATCATTACTTGTTCGCTTATCTGCGGAGCCGTAGTTTGCGGCACCGGAGTGAATGAATTTAGAGCTATTTTTATAGGTTTTTGCTCGCCTATCTTTATCTCACTAAAATTATGTGAAAGCAAGAAATAAGCCGCTGCCATGTGCACTATTGCTGAAACCGCAAGGCCGCTATAGTTTGAAATTTTACTCAGAGATTGTTTGGATTGCAAAGTTTTCGTGACCTTTTTCTTTTAAGATATCAATTACTTTGACAAAGCTGTCAAATTTAGCGTTTTTGTCGCTTTTTAGCTCGATTAAGGTTTTTATATCCACAGCATTTAGCTTATCTTTCAGTTCATCTTCTGAAATTTCCACATCGTCTATGAAAAATTTATTATCTTTATCGATAACAACGCTCACTTTTTTCTCATCCTCTTTATCTTGCTGTGCGCTTTTGGCACTTGGTAGATCAACTGCGATCTTGCCTTGGGCGATAAAGGTCGAGATGCTTAGCACGATGGCTAGCAAAACGAGCATGATATCGATAAATGGGACGATATTTAGCCCATCTTTTTTATTTAGACGCATTTTCGGCCTTGTATCTGTTTATCATGACATCGACTTTTCTAACAAAGCCATTGTAGATCATGAGCGTTGGGATCGCCACAAGTAGGCCAAATGCGGTCGCTTTTAGTGCTAAAGATAGACCGATCATGATACTTTTTGTATCGATGCCACCAGCCATACCCATGTCATAAAATGTGATCATGATGCCAGCAACCGTGCCAAGAAGTCCGATATATGGGGCGTTTGAGTAGATGATATAAAGTGTGGTTAAATTTTTTGTCAGCGCCTCATCGAGCTCTTCGATGTTTTTGTAGCTATTTATATCGACGCGTGAGTAAAAAATGATACGCTCTATCGTATACCAAAGCACAAAAAAGCTCATAACGCCCAAAATGCCGATGATTATATAGTCAATGTTATGTTTTAAAAGTTCCATAATACCTCTTATTTTTAAAATTTGAGCGTGATTATAACTATATTGATAGTTAATGTCAAATATATTGTAAAAATGTAATCTAAAAATATTTTATAAGAAGAGAAATTTAAAGAGAATAGATCTGAAAATTAGCGCAAATCTGCGTTATTAATTATATAAATACGATAGATAAGCGCTAAATTTTACAACTTGATAATTGTTTTTAATGTAAATATGTGGCTAAATTTCTAGCTCTTTTGCCACGCGTGCATTTAGTGCCATTTGCATGTGGTGCAAAAATACATTTTGATAAAAATCTCCACTATGCCCTGGTGCGTCGTAGGTTTGCACTAAATTTGCAGGCACGATGATCTCTCTTTTTAAATTTTGCTCATTTGCGCTAAGTCTTAGGTGAGAAACAAGCTGATAGATGCACATATCGGTGCAGTCGCCCATAATGACAAAGCTATCAAATTTACTTATAAATTTATTAAACTCCTGCGAATAAGCGATGCTAAGTGAGTTTTTATAAAAAATTTTCATCTCACCAAAAAAGTCTAAATTTCTTAGCTCATCAACTGCCTGTGCTTCATTTTGCCCTTTTAAAGCATGAGCTGGAAAGCTCGCAAACTCAGCTGAATTTGGCTCATGAGCATCTTGAATGAGGATGTAGTTTTTAAGGTTAAATTTATCCCTTGCTAGCTTAAAAGTATCTGCTATAAGGCTTGCTAGCTCGCCCACACGCTTGCTAGCTAGTGCGCCTTCAGAGCAAAAGCCATTTATCATATCAACGCTTATAAAGACCACTTTTTCGCTGCCATTTTTAAAAATTTCACTAAATTTAAGCGCCTTTAGGCCATTTTGCCACGCATTTAGCTCATCTAAAATTTCACTCATCACTTCTCCTTTATAGGTAAATTTATACAAAATGTCTTTGGCTCAAGGGTTATCTCTATGCTACCCTTGTGCGCCTCGATGATCTGCAGACAAAGGTGCAGCCCTAGGCCATTGCCCTTTAGTTTGCTCGTCTTAAACGGCTCAAAGACGATGTTTTCATTTTTTATAGAGACACCGCTGTCATAGACTATAAATTTATGTTCATTTGGCGTCTTTTCGTAGCTTAGTCTCACCACACCTTCATCGTTTTCGTCCTCTTCGATAGCGTCTATGGCGTTAAATAAAATATTTTGAAAGACCATCGCGATGAGGTCAAAGTCGCCACTATAAAGGGCGTCAGGGAAATTTAGCTCAAAAGTTATATCTTTTGAATACTCATAAAATTTAAGCGCCTCCTCGCACTCGCTTTTGATATCTAAAAAGTTAAATTCCCTTGGCGTGATACTAAGCCCTTTTGTAAAAAGAAGTGTGGCTTTGATGATGCGCTCAACACGCCAGATCCCCTTTTGTATCTGCTCGACGATAGGCAAAATTTTTGGCTCGGCTCTTTTTAAAAGGGTGGAATTTAAAAGCGAGATAGAGCCTATGGGGTTTCTTATCTCGTGAGCTAGGTGCGCTGCTACTTGACCCATCGAGGCTAGGCGCTCGGTGCGTTTTTCCTGCGTTATGTCAGTAGCTGAGATGATCTTTTTATCATCTTTGACCACCTTTTTTACTAGATAAATTTGTGAGCCAAAATTTAGCTCGCCCTCATCTTTTGGGATGAAATTTAGCGCTTTGCCAAGCTTTTGCGCCTCTGAGTTTTGCAAGAAAATTTCATCATTTTGATCAAGCACCCAAATGGCATTTGGCAAAATTTCCACGATATCTTTTATAAAACCTTGCAGGCCCATATAAGAAGCGGTCAAATTTTTATACTCACGCTCTATCAGATAGGTCTGCTCTATCAGGCTTTTTAGGCCATTTTGTATATCGATATCACTCACAGCAACTCCTCATAATCTTTTATCTCATAAAGCCTAAGTCGCTCATCTTTTAAGCCCAAAAGCTCGTTGCTAAAGCCACTTTTTGAAAAAAGCGCGATGATATCTGGTTTTATGCCAAGCCTTTCGCACTTGTGAAGGACTAAATTTAAGACATTTTTGCAAATTTTTCGTTCTTTATACTTTGCTTCGCCGACTATTATCTTGCCATTTATGCTAAAAAGCATGTCTAGCTCTATATTTTTGCTCCAAAATGAGCTTAGCAAAATGCCATCAAACCCAAGCTTTTTAGCCATTAGCTCGCCGCTTAAAAGCTCAAAACCAAGGCTCGCGTACTCGTCAAATTCTCTTCTTATAAGCTCTAAAATTTCTTCACTCCTGCCCTCTTTTAAAAGGCTTAAATTTGGCTCGATAAATCTAAACCAAAACCTTGAAAAATGGCTGTTAAAGTGAATTTTATCCTCTATCTTATAAGCTCGCTCGCTCTTTTTTAAAATTTGGCGTTTATTTTTTACTCGTGGCTTTTCTTGGCTCTTTTCAAGCACTAAAAAATCCTTGCTAAAAAGCTTTGCATAGACCCTATTTGTCATGCTTTGAGGCAAAATTTTATTTACACTAAATTTCTTCCTGTCGCTTCTAGCTAGCTTAATGAGAGCCATTTTGATGGCCTCATCGCTGTCCTCGTCAAAGTAAAACCTAGCCATCAAATTTTTATAATCATCTAAAATTTCAGCCCTGATCGCCTCAAAAACATCGTAGTATGAGCCCTTTAATAAAAAGTCATCAAAAACAAGATGAAATTTTATAACTTCAGCAATACCAAGGTGCTTCATTCGCTCAAATGTCGATTTTATGGCTAAAATTTTGTATCCTTTGTGTGGCGGATTGTAGCATATTTTTAGAAAATTTTAATTATAATCACGCAAAAACTAAAAGGCTAAAGTTGGTAAATTTAGAGCACATTAGAAGAGATATTATTTTAAAAAAAGGGATACATTACTTCGACTACACCGCCTCTGGGCTTGCGTATAAGCCTATCGAGAACGAGGTCGCTGATATCTTAAAAACCTACGCCAACACCCACTCGCTAACATCCTCAAATGCCTATAAAACGCAGCTTTTGTATGATAGCGCTAGAAGCGAGCTAAAGCGATTTTTAGGGCTTGATGATAGCTTTTATCTCATAGCCACAGGATACGGTGCCACTGGTGCGATCAAGAAATTTCAAGAGCTTTTGGGGCTTTATGTGCCTCCAGCTGCTAAAAGAAGATATAACCTAAAGGTTGATGATAGCTCGCCACTAGTCGTGCTTGGCCCTTATGAGCACCACTCAAATGAGATCAGCTTTAAAGAGGCGCTTTGCGAGGTTGAGCGCATAAGGCTTGCAAAAGACGGCAGCATCGACCTATCTCACTTGGAGCAAATTTTAAAGATAAATGTAGGGCGCGAGATCATCGCTAGCTTTAGCGCAGCCTCAAACGTCACAGGCGTCATAAGCGACTACAAGCAAATTTACACGCTTGTTAAGAAATTTGGCGGCATCGTGGCATTTGACGTAGCGAGCCTTAGTGCCTATGCAAATTTAGACTGCGACTACTTTGACGCTCTTTTTATCTCGCCGCACAAGCTTCTTGGCGGAGTTGGCAGTTGTGGGCTACTAGCTATCAAAAAAGTGCTAGCAAATGACGATGTGCCAAGCTTTGCAGGTGGTGGCACGGTAAGCTATGTGAGCAAAAACTACCATATATTTTTAAAGGATCAAGAGGCACTTGAGGAGGCTGGCACACCGCCTATTTTAGGGCTTATACGTGCAAATTTAGCTTACAAGCTAAGAGAAGAGATAGGACTTGCTACCATTTACGAAAACGAGAGCGAGCTTAGCGAATACTTTTGCCAAAGGTTAAGAGAAATCCCAGAGCTAGTTAGCTACTGCCCGGCAAATTTAAAGCGCCTTGCGATATTTTCATTTAATGTAAAAAACGTAGCTCCATACGAGCTTTCAAAAATTTTAAGCAAAGAGTATGGCATACAAACACGTGCTGGTTGCTCGTGCGCAGGCTCATACGGACACGACCTTTTGGGGCTAAAAGAGGATCCAAATTTCACCCACAAGCCTGGCTGGGTGAGGGTTAGCCTGCACTATACGCATACCTTTGAAGATGTTGATTATTTGGTGAGTGCGATAAAAAAAAGTATCGAGAAATACGCACTTTCATGGCAGGTCAAAGACCCTTTTGACGTAAAAGAGATAAGTGGGTGTGTGGGTGAATAAAAAAAATGTTTTGATAGTTGCTGGAAGCGACAGCGTCGGCGGTGCAGGCGTTCAGGCGGATATAAAAAGTTGCGAGGCATTTGGCTGCTTTAGCGCAAGCGTCATCACGGCCGTGACCGCGCAAAATACAAATGGCGTTAGCAGCGTGCTTGCGATGCCAGCAAGTATGGTGAAAGCGCAGTTTGAGATGGTGCTAGCCGAGCTTGATATAGACGCTGTGAAGGTTGGCATGCTCTTTAACGAGGAGATAATAGCCGTTGTAAGCGCGTTTTTAAAAGAATTTAGGGCTAAAAATGTGCCAGTTGTTATAGACCCAGTTTGTGTGGCAAAGTCAGGGGCAAAACTGCTTGAAGATGGGGCGATCGAAGCGCTAAAAGAGCTTTTAAACCTTGCGAGTGTTGCCACGCCAAATGTAGATGAGGCTAGGATTTTGGGTATTAATTTTACAAATTTACCTTGCGATATGGTGCTAAAGCGAACGAAGGTCGATGAAATTTGCGAGGATACGCTCTATCTAAAAAATGGTGACGCTATGAAATTTAGCGAGGAGCTTTTTGAACCAAAGGTGATGCACGGGGCTGGTTGTAGCTTCTCAAGCTCGCTAGCGGCCATTTTAGCGCAGCAAAGTGATCTAGTAAGCGCCATAAAAATGGCTAAAAAATTTGTGGCAAATGGGATAAAAAATGCTCATAAAAGTAAATTTGGCGCAAGACTTATAGATCATAAAGCAGGGCTTAATGGCTGAAATTTACGCTATTAGCGATGATATTTTAATGCCTGAAAATTTGGCTTTGGAGTATGCAAGAGAGATTTTGGAGTGTGGGGTTAAGTTTTTTCAGTTTAGGTCAAAAAAAGCGGTCAAAAATGAGAAGCTCGCAAGTGAAATTTTAAATTTATGCGAGAAATTTGGCGCGAAATTTATCGTAAATGACGATGTCAAATTTGCTAAAAAGATAGGCGCAAAAGCCGTTCATCTAGGTAAAGACGATGAGGGCATAAAAGAGGCGTTTGAGATTTTAGGCAAAGACGCATACGTGGGCGTTAGCTGCTATAACGATATAAGCTTAGCCATAAATGCCGCTAAAAATGGTGCTAGCTACGTTGCTTTTGGCTCCGTTTTTACAAGCCCCACAAAGCCAAATGCTCCAAAATGTGAGTTTGAAATAGTCAAAGAGGCAAAGCAAATTTTAAACCTACCTGTTTGCGTGATCGGTGGCATAAATGAGACAAATATTGGCTCTCTCTCTCATGCCAAACCCGATCTCATCGCCGTCATCTCAGCGATATACAAAGATGGCAACGTCAAAGAAAACATCAAAAATTTACAAAATATAATCGAGCTAAATTTCTAAGCCTAAGCTAGTTTTAGCAAAAATTTGTTTTGAATCATGATAAATAAATTTACAAATTCAGTAAATTTTTTTGCATATTTTAAAATTTCACTCGCAAGAATTGACTGCTAATTTTTTTCATTTATAAAATTCAAATTTTCTAAACTATTTTAATAAATTATATTTATGTAATTTATTTTAATAAAATCATAATAATTTAAACTTTAGTTTGGTACTATTTTGTCAAATTTACAAAAAGGTAAAATGATGAAAAAGGCTCTATTTCTAGGATTTAGCGCACTTTTATTATTAGTGGGCTGCAAGGAAAGCAACATAGGCATTGTTAAAAACTACATTTTAAAAGGTAACAAATCAATAACAATAGGCTCAGCGATAGATAGCTTTAAAGGATGTATAAGCACTCAGTGGCAAGACATCAGTAGCGACGATAAAAAAGTGGTTAAAGTTAGCTGCGTGGTTAGCAAAAATGTGCTTGAAGATGAGTTTGAAAGAAAAAATAGCGGCTACATAAAAGCCCTAAATAGCGCCAAAACTGCTCAGCAAAAAAGAGTTGATAACAGCTTAGAGCTTGCATTTGATAGCGCAAATAGCATATTAAAAAGTGGTAAAAGCATAGACAAAGAGACCATTTTATCCATCGCGAACAAGCACTGCAAATTTGATCCAGCAAAAGAAAGTGCTGGCTATCTAACCTCTGTTAGTTGTGACCTTGAGTTTAAAAATGAGCTTGCTCAAATTTTAGATATCAAACAAAAATGGGTCTTTGACAACGTCGTAGCCCAAAGCAAATACGCCGTCTACTACTCACAAAAAGAGCCAGAAGTGATCTATTTTGGCGAAAACACTAGAAAGGTAAATGAGAGAGTTATTGAGCTCACTTTCACGATAAATAGCGATAAAAGTGTGAGCATCTCAAAGGTTACAAAGATAGATGATGGCGATACGAAAGATATAAACCGCGGTTTGGTTGCGATGTTTTATGCAAGATAAATTTTGCTACTAAAATAAATATCTTTAAGTTTAAAAGTATTACATTTTAAAAGCATGCTCTAGTTCATTCAAATAAGAGCAAATTCGTTATTTTACAACCAAAACTCACTACTTCTTTTTGACTACTTTTTTAGTTGTATGAAGCTCTTTTTGATGCAGCACATATTGCCAAAATAAGATGTCTCTTAACCTGTGGTGGGTATAGAGCATTTAAGCGGTGTCCTAAAACCATTTGCATTAAAACTTTTGCCTACTATTTAAATGGTCTTTTTAAATATTCTTTGCAACTTTGATTGATAGCTTCATAAGTAAAAATTTAATAAAATCCCAAAATATCAATAAAAAGAGTCTTTATGGATGAGTTTTTAAAACAGGCTTGGCATGCAAATAAAATTTATACAAATGCTGCTGCTAACGTGCCATTTTACCCAGATCTGCTAGCCCTTCTTCTAGTTTGCGACGAGAGAAATTTAGATCAGTTTATGGCGCTTGATGAGTTTAGAGCGGTGCTAAAAAGGCTTAAAGTTGAGCTGGATATATTTAGCATACAAAGTGCGCAGCTTGCGACTCTTAAAGCGCTAAATGAGGCTAAAATTTCAAGCGACGAGATAGTAAAATACCTAAAAATATTGCGCGATGAAAAGATCATAGATGATGAGAAAATCGGCTTCTTAGAAAAGATCATAAGCAAAAACAAAGGCGCTAATGAGGCTAAAATTTCTCATACCAAGCCAAAAGATCACTTTCATAAAAACCTAGACTTTTTAAATGAGATAAACGAAAAAGCAAGCTTGCTTGATAGCGATAAAACATTTTTAGAGGCACTTGCGGCTGCCAAAAAAAGATCAAACGAAACGCTTTTTAACATAGCCGCAAGTGGCGTCATAAACTCTGGCAAATCAACCCTTCTAAACGCCCTTTTAAACAAACCCGTCCTTGGCGCTTCAAACGTGCCAGAAACTATAAATTTAACTATTTTAAAATACTCCAAAGATAGCTTTGCAAGGGTAAATTTTTACAGCATTGATGAGCTTTTAGCGCTTGGCGTACCAAGCGAAAATTTACCAAGCAAAAGCGTAGATATCGGCATAGACGAGATAAAAAACTACACCTCTTCAAGCTCAAAAACAGCAAATCTCGTAAAAAGCGTCGAGCTTTATGACGACTTGGAGCTTTTAAAGGACAACGTCTGCATCATAGACACGCCAGGCATCGATGATGCGGTGGTTTTAAGAGAGCAGATCACTACAAATTTTATGAGAGAGTGCGACCTTTTAGCCCACCTCATGAACGCCTCACAAAGTGCCACGCAAAAGGACGCTCTATTTTTAAAAAAATGCCTTGAAAACTCGCACATCGTAAGGCTCGCCGTGGTGCTAACTCACGCTGATGAGCTAAGCGCTAAAGAGCTAAATGAGACGCTAAACTACACTAAAAAAGCGATTGGTGAGCAGATAAATGGCGTTGAGATTGATTATTTTGCGCTTAGTGCAAAAAGCTTCTTAGAAGGCGCTGCAAATAGCGGTGTAGAGGAGTTTAAGGACTATCTTTACGAGGTGCTCTTTGGCAAAAACTCTAAAAAATCAGCCCTTATCTTAAGCTCGTATCAAAAGGAGTTAAAAAATATCCTAAATAGCAAGCTTGAGGCCACTAAGGCTGAAATTTTGTCGCTCAAAGCTTATGAAGTTGAGCTTAAAAAGCTTCAAAATGAGCAGGCAAGCGTCAAAAACGCACTTAGTGAAAATTTCTCCAAACTTGAAAACCTAACCAAAAACGAGCTTGCAAAGCTTGAAAGCAGCAACACTAAAAATATCTATAAAATGGGGCTTGAGACGCTTTTGCAAAACCTAAACGATAAGGTAAAAAGCGAGATAGCCTACTGTAAAAGCAAAAAGCAAAGCTTAAATTTAGATCGCCTAGAGCAAATCGCAAAAACGACACTTCAAGACGGTGTGATGGCGCTTATGAGAGAGGCTAGAAACGAAACTTTGGTGCAAACAAGATCGTGCGAGCAAAATATCGCTTTAAATTTTGATGATTACGCTATGAGTAAAGATGAGATTTTTAACATAAATGACTTTTTAGAGCAAATGGGCGTAAAGCTTGAATTTGAGGAGCTTTTAGCTGCATTTAGAGCGAAAATTTCAAGTGACGCAAGCGAAGCACTTTTAGGCTTAAAAGAGGGCTTGCTAAAAGATAAAAATATCTCTCAATTTTGTGAAATTTTAACTGATCATGAAAAAAACCGCCTTTTAAACCTCATAAAAACCTATGAAAGCGCTCAAAAAGCCACGCTTGATAAGAGGCTAAAAGAGCTAGATCGTGAGCTAGAAAAGCTTAGCTCGCAAAATCAAAACTCACTTTTAAAACTAAAAGAGCAAAACGCCTTGCAAGATGAAATTTGCTCGCTTTTAGGGGAGCTAGAAAATGTTTAATGAGTTCATAAATGCCTATAAGGCGAGATATTTTAAGGTTTTTACAAACGACTTTAAGGGCGAGCTAGCAAGGCTAGTAAATGAGCTAAATGATCCAAGTCTGCACGCGAGCGATGAGATAAAAGAGAGCCTAAATTTACTAATCGACACTCTAAATGAGCCGCCTCTTATCGCTGTTATAGGGCAGTTTTCAAGTGGCAAATCAACATTTTTAAATGCTTTGCTTAGACAAAACATCTTGCCATCAGGTCTAACGCCTGTCACGGCAAAGGCTGTGCGGCTAAAATTTGCAAAGATGCCGCTTCTTAGCGTGAAATTTACAAATGACAGCGAGAGCTTGCTAGCTAGCAGCGAGCTTGCAGAGCTAAACGCCATGAGCGAGCAGATAAAAAGCATGACACTTTATGCGCCAAGTGAAATTTTAAAAGAGGTAAATTTCATCGACACGCCAGGTCTAAACTCGCTACGAGATGCCGACACAAAAGAGACCAAAAACACGCTAAAAAAGGTCTGTGGCGCGATCTGGCTAAGCCTCGCAAACAACGCTGCAAAGGCTAGTGAGCTTGAAAGCGTAGAAGAAATTTTAAGGACAAACGATCTAAAGGCGCTTTGCTTCATCAACCAAAAGGATAAGCTAAGCGAGGACGAGCTTGAAAGCTTGCTAAAGCACGCTAGGCAAACTTATGGCAAGCTTTTTGACGATATCATCGCCATCTCATCAAAGCAAGCACTCAATGGCATCACAAATGAAAACAAGAGCGAGCTAGAAAGCTCAAATTTTGCTAAAGCACTAAGTGCGGTAAAAGAGACGTTTTTAAACGCGAGCTTTAAAGAAAATTTCATAAAAACAAGGGCGAAAAAGATAGTAAATTTTTTGATTAGCGAGCAAGAAAACCGCCTTAAAGTTTATAGCGCAGCTGATGAAATTTTGGATAAATTTAATGCCACGCTTGAAGAAAAACTAGAAGTGATAAAAGAGGAGTTTAAGCCTAAAATTGCCCTGCGATACAGCGATATGAGCGAGGCCATAAAGCTTGCAAGTGATGAAGTTTTTAAGCTGCTTAAGCCATTTTCTAGGACAAAATTTAACCCAGCAAAGACGCTTTTAAACAAAGAAATTTATAAGCGCGAAAATTTTGAAATGATAAGCCTTGACACGGACGAGGTCTTTTCAAAGCTCATCTATGAAGACGTCGTCTTTTCTAAATTTTTTAAACGCTACAAAAGAGATCTAAAAGAGCTTGAAAATGAGATCATATCGGCTTTTGATGAGCTTTATAAAAGCTTAGAAGATGAGCTTTTCGTTTATAAATCTCGCTACGAGAGCTTTAATCCATTTGATGAGTTTGCCTCAAACTACGAGACAAAATCGATAAATACCTACGCTGGCAGGACCTATGAGAATTTCTTAAGAGAGTATGAAAATGCCAAATTTAAGGCGACGCAAAAGATTTCGCTCTTTTTTGAAAAGCTTGACGTAAAGGTTGCGTCAAACTACGAAAATGCGCTTAAGCTTGCGGTTTATTTTCTAAAGCAAAAGATCGAAAACTCGCTAAATTCGCACCTGCAAATGGGCACTCCACTCTACATCCCAAGCGCAAAAGAGGTTTATGAGCGTATGCTAAATGCCTTTAGCCTTTATGAATTTGACGATCTTATGTGCTCAAATAACTCTTTTTTAAATAAAACTTTGCTTGACATAAAGATCGAATTTAATGAAATTTACGCCCAAAAAATAGCGATGCTTGAGCGCCTAAAGGCAAAGCCAAATGAGCAAATTTTAAAGCTAGAAAAACTGCAAGAGAGTTCGGTGATATTAAATTAACCGCGCGAAGTGACTGTCTATCAAATTTTAAAATTTCATGAGCGAGTAATTTCGGCTCTAAAATTTGAGCTAAGCTGTAAGCGAAGCCAAATTTTAGTAGTCAATTCTTGCGAGTGAATGAAGTTTTAAAATTTGCCCAAAAGCATAAATTTACTACGATCCATACAGTGTTTTAAATTTGTTTAATACAGGTTTTATCTGCCAAATCCCTACTCTATCCTGCCTCTTGCTAAAACCGGTACCTTTTCGCAGACCTCATCGCCACTTACGAGATAGGCGTAGTCATACAAATTTACCACTGGACAGATGTGATTTGGATAGATGCGAACAAGATCGCCCACGCGCACACTTTTTGCAAATTTCTCGTTTAAGATGATCGCATGCTCGTCAAATAGGCTGTCTATCCACACTTCATGCTCCGCGATGAGCCCCATGCCAGGCGTCGTGCAAAAGCCCTCACTACGCCTCTCTTTGGTCAGCGCCTTTGCCCCAGCATCAAGGATCGTGCGGATCGCGGTCGGCCTTGAGATCACGACACTAAGCACGCTAGCAGCGTTCATATCAAAGCTACCATAAGCATTTGCCTGCGACGCATCCATAAATATATATGTGCCAGGGCGAAGCTCCGTAACGCCTTTTGGTATCTCAAAATCATTTATCAGCGAGGGCGTCGAGCCGATGCTAACGGTGAAATTTTCATACCCAAACTCAAGCGCGATATCAGCAAATTTTAGCGTTCTCATGGTTGCCTCTTTAAAAATTTGCTCGCACTCGCGCTTATCTTTTGCCTTGTATGAGTGGCCATCATGCGAGAAAACGCCGCAAAATTTCACGTTTTTGCACTCTTTAAAAGCGCTCATCAAAGCTCTAAAATCGCCCTCTTCTATGACGCCCGAGCGGTTTTCGCCAACTTCTATCTCGACAAGTAGCCTAGCTATCTCGCCAGCCTCGCCAAATAACTCATCAATTAGCCTCAAAACGCCCACGCTATCGACGCCAAAGCTCACTTTAATGCCAGTTCTTACAAGGGCTATGATGCGAGCAAATTTCTGCCTTGTGACGATCTCATTTGCGATGAAAATGTCGCTTAACCCCTCTTTTGCCATCACTTCAGCCTCGCCCACCTTTGCCACCGTGATGCCCTTTGCGCCGCACTCTACTTGCAGTTTTGCAAAGTATGGCATCTTGTGCGTTTTGGTGTGTGGTCTTAAGCTTACATTAAATTTATCAGCATATTTTTGCATTTTGTCTAAGTTTTTTAGCACTATCTCTTTGTCTATGAGCAGCGCTGGAGTGTCTATTTCGGCTATTTTCATGAGCTATCCTTTCTTTTTTCTTAGATTTTAACTCTAATTATTTAAAAAAGGATAGCTTTTAGCACTTTAAATTTTCAAAGTGTTACTTTTAGGCCTTTCTTGCGCCGATTTTTGGTGCGTCAAACGCCCTGACACGCTTTGGCGTACCCTTAAATTTCTCGACCTCGACAAGGCTCGTGTGGGCGGTGTTGCTCTGGCTCATCTTGCTTGATGGCACGTCTTTTGTGAGCACGTTTAAATTTCCGTGCAAGCAAAGGCTCTTCTCGCCTGGCACATCTGGGTCGTACCAAGCGCCCTCGCTCACGATGACGACGTTTTGTGGCACA
Organism: Campylobacter concisus; assembly: GCF_002165815.1. Taxonomy (GTDB): domain Bacteria; phylum Campylobacterota; class Campylobacteria; order Campylobacterales; family Campylobacteraceae; genus Campylobacter_A; species Campylobacter_A concisus_BH. The sequence continues at coordinate 8,068 of NZ_NDYN01000011.1, read as the reverse complement.
TCCTCGGTTACAAAGGCACCGCACAAAATTTCGCCCCTATCGTTGTAAATTTTCACCACGTCGCCCATTTTTATCCCTCTAGCCTCGGCTGTTTTTGGGTTTATGAGCACTGGCTCGCGCTCTGCGATCTCGTTAAAATGGCTAAGCACAGAGTTATTTAGCTGCGAGTGAAGTCTAAATTTAGAGTGCGCGCCACTTATGGCGATAGGGTATTTTTTATTTTTTGCGCCCAGCCACTCAAACGGCTCAAGCCACGTCGCATGCGGTGGGCAGTCATCATAGCCAAAGCCAGCGACCGTTTCAGAGTAAATTTCTATCTTGCCAGATGGCGTTTTTAGCGGATTTGTCACTGGGTCATCGCGGAATTTCTTATAGTTTGTAAAGTAGCGTTTTTTCTCATCGACCTTGTCAAATCTAAAATATCCCTTCTGCCAAAACTCATCAAAGCTTGGCATGCTCTCATACCCAAGCCCAGCAGCCTTTTTAACGGCATCTTCGTAAATTTCTTTGACCCACTCTAGCTCGCTTTTGCCCTCGCTAAATGCCTCTTCTCTGCCCCACTCTTTTGCGATGAGCCTTGCGATCTCGAAGTCGCTCTTGCTCTCGCCAAATGGCTTAACAAGCGGCTTAATGGCAAAGAGATACTCGTTAGTTGAGTTTGCCATCTCGATGTCCGTTCGCTCGCACTCAAGCGCAGCTGGCAGGACGATGTCGCTAAATTTAGCTGTGCTCGTCCAAAATGGCTCGCAAGTGATGATCGCTTGCACTTTTTGCATAGCTTTTATCGCTCTGTTGGTCTCTGGATGCCTTGTAAATGTCGAGCCGTTGGCGTTAAACATCACTCTGATCTTTGGTAGCTTGTAGCTCTTGCCATTTCTAGTTATCTCTTTGCCAGGACTTAAAAGTGCGTCTATGAGCCTTGAGTTTGGCAGCTCGTAGCCCTTAGTCTTTGGCACCAGCCCGCTATCAATGAATTTTTGTGGCACCTTCGTCTCAAAAGCCGCTAGTTTAGGCGCTATGAAGCTTTCATCGGCGTTTTGTGCATGCCGTCATTTGTGACAAAGCCACAACCCTCTTTGCCGATGTGTCCAAGCATCGCATTTAGCGTCACTAGCGCCCAGTACGCCATCTCGCCGTGATCTTGCCTTTGTATGGCGTAGCCACTAACTATGACTGAGTCGTTTTTGGCTAGATCCTCGCTAAATTTAGCAAGATCTTGCTCGCTCACGCCACAAATTTTACTTGCCCAAGCTAGGTTTTTATTGACCCCGTCTTTTGTGCCAAGCATATACTCTTTAAATTTATCAAAGCCAACGGTGTATTTTTCTATAAATTCTTTGCTATAAAGCCCCTTTTCAAAAAGGTAGTTGCACATACCTATCATCATCGCCGTATCGGTGCAAGGCACGACTTCAAGGTACTTTGCGCCAAAATATCTTGCGCTTTCGTTGTGATAAACATCGACGCTATAAATTTTCATCTCGCCGCTCTCGCCCTTTTTTCTGATCTCATCGTAGTATTTATATGAGTTGTGAAGCGGCACGCCAATGGCGATCTTGTTTGAAACGACTGGGTTTGTGCCCCAAAATACGATCATTTTGGCATTTTTTAAGATAGCCTCCCACTTTGTTGGCGCGAGCGTTGGATCGATCGAGCCTGTGATGTGCGGCAAGATGACGGTCGCTGCGCCGTATGAGTAGCCACCAAGCTCATTTACATAGCCGCCAAGCACGTTAAGCAGCCTCTTTGCGGTCTTTTGGCTGTGACCAACTTTGCCAAGGCTACCCCACTGATAAACCTGTCCGTAGATAGCTTCAGCGCCGTATTTATCAAAATTTTCTTTTAAAATTTTCGCACTTAGTTTTATCACCTCATCCCAGCTAACGCGCACAAATTCCTCTTTGCCACGAAGCTCTGGCTTTGGGTTGTTTGGGTCAGCCAAAAAGCTCTTTCTAACAAATGGATATTTTACACGGCTTTCGTTTTGGATATGATCAAGAAGTGCGTTGTTTAGCTCATTTGGGCACGCATCGCCCTCAAATGGCTCAGTCTCTACAACGCGCCCTGCGATAGTTTTTACATAAAATGGGCCAAATTTGTTCGCACTTAGCCCGCTTTGCTTGTCAAAAAGCGCCTGAGCTGCTCCGTCAAGCTCTTTTGCTTGAAGGCTTGCTGCGCTTAAGGCACCAAGCTTTAAAAAGTCTCGTCTTTTCATTTTTTCTCCGATTTTGGTTAAATTTACTGTTTTTGGTTGGTTTTATGAGTTATAAATTTAGTATTTTGTATCATCTAGTCATGAAAAGGCCTTGTAATGTAATACGCAAACTTACGTCTAAATTGCGTTATTTTAGCCAAAAAATATTAAAGGATAGACAAATGGTAGGATTTTATGTAAATGTAAAGTTAAAAGCTGGATGTGAGGCGAAATTTGAAGAAATTCTAAAAGAGATCGTGCCAGCTTCAAGAAAAGACAAAGGCTGCATAAGCTACGAGTGTGGCGTAGTTGCAGGCACTAAAAACGAATACTGCTTTATGGAGAGCTGGGAAAATTTAGAGAGCCAAAAAGAGCACATGAAGAGCGCTCACATGGTGAAAAATGTGGCTGCACTGGAGGCTTGCAAAGAGAGCCAAGAGGTGAAAATAATAAATTTTGTAAGCGTAAAGGAATAATATTTGCTAAAAAAAGGGCAAATTTTAAAAAAATGAGCGAAGAAAAGATGCTTGAGATGATAAACGCGACTGCCGATATTATGTTTATGGCTATACTTAGAGGACGTGTGAGCCTTGAAGCCTGCAAAAAGGACAAGGAATTTATAGACGCCCTAAGAGAAGAGCTGCTTAGCAAAAACCCAAACAAGCTCAAAGTCGCGCAAGACTCGCACCAGATGATCGCCATTTTCGAAAAATACCGCAATAAAAAATAATCCATTTAAAATTTAAATCCATTTGCCGATATAGTGTTAAAGGATTTGACATGATAAACGCACTAAATGGATTTAATCAAAGCTTTAACTATCAAGACACTTTTAATAAGCAGCCAACGACTATCGCAAATTTAGGCAAGGTAAAAATTTCTCCCAATGCCCTAGACATCAAGCATCTATCACTCTCTGGCTACTCGTCAAATTATAAAATTTCTATCTGGGGCAAGATAAATGGCATAGATAGTTCTATGAGTAAAGACGAGGTTGCTAGCCTTAAAAATTTCGTTGATAGCACGAAGCTTTGGAGGTTAAATTCCATCCTTACTAGCGAGAAAAACGGATTTAGTGTAGATGAGTTTAACAAAACCTATCACATATCCGCTAATGCCACCAAAGCTCTTGGCGCTCTAATCAATCACGACATTGGCGTACTTCATCTAAGTCGTGAGGCTAGAAATTTGCTAGATTCTGATCTAAGTGTCGATAAATTTAAAGACAAATGGCTGGAATTTACCGCCGAAAAGATACTTGGCGAGCATGCAAATGTGAAAATTTCTTTCAAAGACGGGGCTCTCTCTTACGAGCAAACATCGGCTAAGAAGCGCATAGAAATCCTAGGTCAAGCGATGCCACAGCGTGTAAGCTACGCTGATAAAAACAGCAAAGATGAGTTTTTGAAATTTCTAAAAACAAGCTATGAAAAGGGTGAAAATATCGCTGATGTGCTGCAAAATATCGCTCTTACGCCAGTTAGAGAAGATGGCGGTGAAGAGATAGAAGAAGAGAAATTTAAGCCTATGCAAGTTACCAAAAAGAGCGTGACCTACACGGACAAGGATATAAAACGCGAATTTTTCGAGGAGTTTATCAGGCGTGAGGTCGAAAATGGTGCGAGCTTTGATGATCTAGTGCAAAAGCTAAACAAGCTAAAGCCAAAGGATATACTGGCTTAGCTTTAGGGTTTAAATTTTGGGGCTGGCTTGGCGCGCTAAATTTATTTTACTTAAATTTCTGGAGGCTAGTTTCACTTCTCAAATTTCTGCTCAGACTTAAATTTAAAAAGCTAGCCAGCTTAACCTACTAATTTTCTGCTTAGTCTTAAATTTAAAGAACCAGCCAGCCCAGCCCCAAAAAATTTCTACTTTGGATTATTTATACTTATCACCATATTTTTCTCATCAAGATATAGCCTAGCAGCCTCTTTGATATCGTCATTTGTAACCGCTTTGACCGCATCTATATACTCATCAGCCGTGTAAAGTGGCGTGTTAAAAATTTTATTTGAGATGATGAGATTTTGCCAAAACTCAGGCTTTTCATAGTCTTTTTTTATAGAGATTTCACTCTGCGCCTTAAAATCCTCCAAATGTTTTGGCAAGAGCGCGCCACTGCGCTTGATGCTAGCTATTATCTCCTTTATCTCGGCGATGATCTTATCCGTGTTTGCAGGGTCGCAAGTAAAGCCGATCACCACCTTTGAGTGCTCATACGCATAGCGTGAGAGCTTGGCGTTTAGGCTAAAGCCGTATGTTTGCCCCTTGTCCTCTCTGATCTTTTCACGAAGCGCCGTTTTTAAGACCGAGTTTAGCGCCCTTAGCTTGACCACCTCTTTAAAGCTATATTTTGTATCTAAATTTATTATATCCACGCTCACATCGCTTCTTTTTGTGCTTTGATACTCTCTTTTAAAAGTGTGCTGCCCCCTGATACTTCGCACGCCGTCATCTTTAAAATTTTCAGCCTCACCAAGCTTTGGCAAGGTGGCGATATACTTTTTAACAAGTGGCAAAAGCCTCTCCTCGTCGGTGTCGCCGATGATTACGAAGGTGTATGAGGCTGCGTTTGTAAATTTATCTTTGATGATCTTTTTTAGCTCATTTAGCTTTAGCGCATCAATCTGCGCCATCTCAATGGGCGCTACACGCTTGTTGTTTTCGTAAAAAAATTTGCTAAATTCGGTGCTAAATTTATATTCAGGTAAATTTTGCTCTTTAGCTAGCTCATCTTTTGCTCTTTGTTTTATCCTCTCAAGCACGTTTGCATCGGCTCTTGGAGAGCTAAACTCTAAATTTATAACAGCTAGCAGCGAACTAAGATCGCCACTGCTTGAAGAGCCGTAAAAGCCCTGCGTAAGCGCCTCTATGCTCTTTTCGTAGCTTACTATCTTGTCGTTTAGCACCTTTGAAAGCTCGTAGTTGTTAAATTTGCCAACGCCACTTTCATTTGTGAGCGCAACCGCAAAACCGCCAAGCTTAGGATCAGCTAGATCTGAAGTGCCACCCTTGCTAATGGCTGCAAACAAGATGCTATCTTTTTTGGTAGCTAGTGGCTTAAAGATGACTTGCGAGCCATTTGGCAGCTTATAAGTGTAGATGCCATGCTTTTGGTCAAATTCACTAGAAAGGGTATCTTTTGGCTCTAAATTTTCATTGCCAAGGCTCTTATTTAGGCTCTGGTTAGCCAAATTTGTATCGTAAGGTTTTGCCTCATCTTTTAGCTTCAAAAAGACATCTTTGCTAAGCTTAAAGCCATCTTTACTAAAGACCCTCACGCGCTCATCAGGTATGGCTAAAATTTGCCTAAATCTAGCATTTACCTCTTCAAGCGTGATCTCGTTTAAGAGCTTTAGGCTAAGGTTTTTGCTATCTTCATCGCTTAGCACAAAGCCTCCATTTTCGATCATGTTTAAAATTTCACTTGCATAAACGCTTGATTTTTTAGTTTTTGAGCGTTTAAATTTAGCCTCTACGTTTGCCACAAATGCCTTTTTCACATCGCTAAAGTCGCCTTTATTAAAGCCAAATTTCTCGATACCTTTTAAAACGCTTAACATATCTTTAAGGCTAGCGTTAAAATCATCTCCGATCACATTTGCCTCAAAACTATAAATTTTTTGCTTTGCTTGAAGCGTTTGCACCATAAAATCAACGCTTAAATTTGATGAATTATTTGCATTTTTTTGCTCATAAAGCATATTTATAAGGCTAGCTATTAGCGCATCTTTTAAATTTCTCTTCACATCAGCCTCATCCAAGACTGGCTTAAATTTATCAAAAAAGCTAAGTCTTACAAACTGAGCTGCCGTCTCGTTTGCGTCGTAGTTAAAGACGTTTAGCCCATCTTTAAAAGCGATGCTTTTATCTGGGTGAGCGTAAGAGTTGCTGTTTTTTGCTGCGCTAAAGTTTTTCTCTATCAGAGCTTTTATCTCGTTTTTATCAAAGTCGCCAACTGCCACAAAGCTCATAAATCTTGGCTGATAAAGCCTCTCATAAAACTCTTGCATGTGCTTAGCATCCACGCTTTTTATCACGTTCATGTCGCCTATAGGCACTCGTTTTTGATAGATGCTACCTGCAAAGATGTCCTCACTCTGGGCAAGATAGAGCCTATAAGCTGGCGTGTTTCGCTGGCGCTCCTCTTCCATTATGACGCCACGCTCCTTATCAAGCTCGCCTGCATCGATCTTTACGCCATCGATCCAGTTTGAAAAGACCTTGAAAACGTCTTTTAAATTTTTCTCATTTACATTTATGCTTAGCGTGTAGCTCGTCTGATCGTAGCTGGTTTGCGCGTTTAGATCAGCGCCAAATTTAACCCCAAGGCTCTCAAGCTGTTTAATGAGCTCATTTTTGCTAAAGTCACGGCTACCATTAAACGCCATGTGCTCCAAAAAGTGCGCAAGCCCCTGCTCGCCGTCTTTCTCATCAGTAGAGCCTGAGTTTACGACTAGGTAAAAGATAGCTGTATTTTGCGGGAGTTTATTCTCTTTTATATAGTATTTAAGCCCGTTTTTTAGCTCGCCACTTAGCATATCTTTGTCATTTTGCAAGGCAAAGAGACTAAGCGCTAAGCACAAAAGTAGCAGAATTTTTCTCATAATCCGTCCTTTAAATTTCTATGTAAAAGCGGATTTTAGTATAAATTTTAAAATGCAAGATAAAGCTAGCCTGCTAAATTTGCAGGCTAGTTGGGAGGTGTTATTTTAGTTCGTATTTTTTAAGCAGTGCGTCGTAGCTGCCGTCTTTTTTCATCTCGTCTAAAATTTGATTTATCTTAGCGATAAGCTCGCTCTCTTTGTTTTTGTCAAAAGCGATTGAAAAGCCCTCGCTACCATCAACCTCTTTGAAAAATGCCTCTATTTCAGGGTTTTTCTTGATAAAGCCATAGCCTATCGAGCTATCAAGGATAACCGCGTCAAATTTGCCAACTTTTAGCCCCATTATAAGTGGCACAGTATCTTCTGAAGGCACTACTTTTGCGCCATTTATCGCATTTGCAGCTAGCTCTTGGATGGTGCCTTGTTGCACGCCTACTTTTTTGCCAGCTAGCTCCTCTTTAGCCTTTAAAGCGTCGTTGCCTTTTTTCTTTAGGTAGATGTTTTCAGTTAGATAGTATGGCTTTGTAAAATCAATCGACTTTAGTCTATCAGGAGTCGCGCTCATCGCACTTATGATGCCATTTATCTTGCCAGCTTTAAGCGCTGGAATGAGGCCATCAAAGCTCATATTTATGATCTTATATGAAAAGCCAGCACGCTTTGAAATTTCGTCTATCAAATCGATGTCAAAGCCTGTTATTTTGTTGTTTTCATCGATGTATTCAAATGGCGGGTAGTTTGCCGCTGTACCAAATTTTAGCTCGTTTGCACAAAGAGCAACAAAAGCTGTCAGTAAAAGAGCAAAGATCTTTTTCATGTCTATCCTTTAAGGTGATTTAAAGCCCTAATTATCGGCATTTATCTATTAAAATTTGTTTAAATTTAGCGCAATGACAGAAATTTCATAAGCTTGTAAAGTGTATAGGTACGTGCTCTAGAAAGATTTTGATCAAATTTTAAAATTTCATGAACGAGCGTATCTAAAATTTATCAGAGCTTTTGAAACGCATGCAGTGCGTTAGCACTATTGCATGCACCTTGAACGTGCGAGGGGATTGGGGTATCTAAATGGAGATAAGGGGACGGCTTCGTAATTTAAGTCCCCTTGTCTCCCTTTAGAATAAAAAGAAATTTACAAATTTAACAAAGCTGTCTTTGCAAATTTTAAAATTCCATTCACTCGCAAGAATTGACTACTAAAATTTGGCTTCGCTTATCGCTTAGCTCAAATTTTAGAGCCGAAATTACTCGTTCATGAAATTTTAAA
>NZ_NDYN01000010.1:0-63229 GCF_002165815.1 Campylobacter concisus | reverse complement strand
TAGTCTTGACACGATTAAGGCACATCAAGACTAGAACGAATTGAAATATGGGCTTTTAACAATATTGCAAAAATATTTCTTAAAGCAAAAAATAATCTCTATAATGTGCATTTCTATCCTATATTTAGACATTCTAGTGATCTTAGAAATTATCCTAAGACTAGTAGTATTTCTAAAACTTGGCACAAATTATGGCACACTAGGGGGAAATCCCCTAGTATTATTTAAAGTATTGAAAACTAGCTGGTGTCATTGCATTACCTAGTTGGGTGATAGGATTAGAGAATAGGACATCATAATTCTTCTCAATTACTGAAGAATCGAATGGTGTTTCTAAATCTAAGCCAGCCTTAGAGTTCAATAGTATACCGAATAAAGCTTGAGCTGGTTTCTCTTTTAGTATATCACTAGTTAATACTTTCTGTATTCTAGTAAAGAACTTAGAGAACATCAAGAAGCCTCTCTCTTCTAAAGCCTTTCTAGCTGGAGACATAGGTATATCGTAGTTAATGAAGCTATCTATAATCCTATTATATATCTCGTCTTTAGGCAGACCTTGTCTCTCTAACTCTTTTTTAAGAGCATACCTAGCTACGAAGTCAGATGCACTTAGTATCTTAGCTAGAGTCTGATACATTGTAGTCTCTTTAGTTATAAACATAGTCTCTAATGCTGTTCTTACAGGATAAGGTAACTTAGCCTTAATAGCATTTATCTTCTCGTCTATAGCATCTTTACTATCCTCCATAGATATATCCTCTACGATCGAAGTAAATAGACCTTTCTGAATCATCTCTTTAATAGGAGAGTCATTAAGCCTTCGCTTGATATTCTCTATCTCTGCTTTATTCACTCGTTTACCAGACTTTTCTAAAGTCTGAAGCTCTTTTAATCTATAGACATTCTTTCTATATTCTTCTAGTAGGTTTACTCCCTCGACATGATCATCCCACATCTGTTTAGGATTACCGCCTTGCATTAGTATAAGGTTGAAGTTACTAATAATGTTAGAAGTGATTGTCTTAGTATTCTTAGCCACTACATTACTCTTAGCTATCTTAGTTGCCTTTTTAACTAGTGTATCTGCCATTAGGGCTATTCGTTTTAATTGTCCAGAAGAGAGTGAAGAGAATGCTTTAGTCTTCTTAATATCTATATCTCTAAAGCCGAATACCCAGTTAAGCATATCTGCTCTAATCATTATAGGTCTATCAGCAAACTTTTCTTCTAGCTTATCTAAGAAAGGTTTAGGTAATAGTCTATAGATCTCTTGTATTCTCTCATCTTTAGAATGTTTAGATAGTTCTACGAATGGTATCTTGAATGGATTGACTTCAGAAGCATGATCTATATAATAGTTATATAGACTTGTAGCTACCTCTTCATTATGCTTAATAGTAGCAATTTTATCTTGAGTTGTAGAAGCATACTGGGCTAGAGATTTAAAGATATTAGTATCCATACCTACTATCTCACTCTTGACACCTTTATTCATAGTATATCTAAACTGATCGAAATGTCCTGTAGCATCTAGTGTAGGAACTAATGAAGGTTGATCACTAAGTACTCGTTGAGTTCTCTTAAACATTGCATCAGCGTTAGCTCTATGTTTTTGTTCTACAGCTTTTAGAGTAGCTAAGAATTGCTCATTACTTACTCCATTACCACTAGTTATATCTTGTACATAAAGATCATTCAAGGTATGACCTCTAGATTGTAAAGATGTAAGCTTAACAGCAGCCTTATTCCACTTAGGTGCATTACTTACCCATTCATTTACATAGAATGCTCTAGGAGCAGAGAATGTATCTGCATCGTCTTTAGTAGTAATATTGGCTACTAGTTTATACCCTTCTGTCTTTAACCTATCGGCTTCATCTACTCTTGCTATAACTACATCAGTATCTGCATTATATACCTCAGATCTATAGCCTTTAATAATATTAAACTCTGATCCATTAAATAACTTCTTACGAGCTATCTCATTTTGAGTTTCTAAGAATGAGAATAATCCTTGCATAGCAGATTTCTCATTAGCTATCTTATCTATAACTAACTCTTTAGACTTCTTAGGCAATCTATCTATAGCTTTCAGAGATACTAATTCATCTATTAGATCTACTATTAATGAATTAGAAGAAGTGATAGCCTTAGATGAACCGAGCATCTTAGCTATATTCTCTGCATTAAGGAGTTGTCCATCTTGATCAGCTTGATTAGTTGCCATATAAGTAGCTAGACCACTAGCTTGAGCTTCAATGAAGTTATAATACTCTTCAGGCTTAACTTTAGATAGAGCTTCATATCCTTTAGCTATATCCATAATCTCTTGCTTGATCTTAGCTTGTCTATCTTTTATTTTATCCTTATCTTTTAAGTATTTAGATACTTCATCTAATGAATATTTCTTAACAAGATAACCCATATCAGTATCTAACAAGGCAACACCTAAGTTTTTAGCTTCTATGTCATCTAAAGGTTTAGAGAATAAGTTAGCTAAAGTTTTCTCAGTTACTGTTTTAGTGGCTAAGGCATCAGCATCAATTCTATTCGCAGTATAGATATATCCCTCTATTGTCCTACCTAGTTTATCTGTTTTAGTAAAGTCTTGCCATAGAGTATGTAACCAGCCGCCATATCTAGCTACTTGTATTTTGTGCATAAAACTTTGTAATACTTCTCGCTTTTCAGGGTGAATAGCAGCTTCTACTTGTAGTTTTACCATATTCGTTAAAGAATCTAGGTAAGACTTAGGATACTCATTTACTTTAATTGTCATATTATTTTTCTTAGCCCAGTCTATAAAGGCATTAAAACTAGCCTTGATTTTATCGTTAGCTTTCTCAAATGCTGCATCGTAAAAGGCTCTTACCATAGTCATCTGCTTAGCTCTAGCTTGGACTACTCTAGCATTAGCGTTAGCTAGTTTTAAATCTAAAGCTAATAAGGCATCGTATAAGTTACCAGATTTAGCTCCCTTGAATGTCTTATTGAAGGCATAAGAAATAAAGTCTTGTACTACTTCGACCATTCTTTCGAATAAGTTAGTAGCCTTAGACTCTTTACGCCTATGCTCGTAAGGTATGCTCTTTAGTTTTTCTACCAGAGTTCTATCAGTTATACCCATAACCATAAACTCATTCAAGCTATTCAAGTAAGCTTCACTACTAGAGCTAGTTGTAAAGTGCTTATACATTTTCTTAGCTATCTTCATATCTTCATTAGCATCTCCAGTAGATACTTTAGGCAAAAAGTCTTCTACTTCTAAATACTTGATCGCTTGAGAATGTATTTCTTTTAGATATTGTCCTTCTCTAGAGTTAAGCCCTGCTGTCCTAAGACCATATTCTAAACTAGCGTGGAGTACTTCGTGAGTATAAGTTTCTTCTAGGCTCATACCAGACCTAGTTGGAGTTGAAGCTCTTACTATTTTAGATACCCTTGCATAAGGATCGAATGAGCCTTCATGCAACTTGCCCTTAGCTTCTTCTATTCTGACTTTTAAATCTTTCAGCGATTCTTTAGAGGCATTGATCACTTGTTTAAAGACATCTTGTAATTGCTTACTATGATTTTCATCGTATAAGCCATCTAGCTTATCTATAGATCTCATTTCAGTTTGTTTAGATAGGAGTGTCTCTGGATTGCCATCATAGGTAAACTCCTCAGTAAGAGTGCTATCTGCATTTTCACTAGAGTTATTAGGAGAATGAAGAGATTTATCTATAACCTGACTATCTAGAATGCTTCTAATCTGACCTTGTACGATATCTAAAGAGACATCCTCTGAATGCTCTAAGTAATGAAGCACTTGTTTTAGTACAGGACTTGCTAACTTGACTTCATTGATATAATCATTGAATGCTGTAAATCTATCTGCTACTCCACTAGCACTTCTTTCTCCTGATTGCTTTTTAGACTCTTCAGTGAGAATAGAATTAACCTTATTCACTGTTTCTTGAAGTACAGGCATAGGTATATTACCAGATCTAATGTATTCTCCAACTAGGGTAGCTTCTAATTTATTGAATGCTTCAGCTTCTTCTTTAAATCTAGAGTTGTTAGGGATATTACTAGGTATGCCTAGTTCTCTAAGCTTACTAATCTCTTTCAAGAATTGTTTAGTTTCTTCTTTAGATGTAGCCATACCACTATATAGATCAGTAAATATCCTTTCAGCATACTCTGTTCTATCCTTCTCTTCGAAATCTAAAGGAGTTTGAGATTTAATTAATTCATGCTTTAACTCTTTTAGATCTTCTATTAAATCTCTCTGGCTATCTTTCTTAAGCTTGGCTATTACACTATCGATTATATCTACTCCTTTAGTTTTAGTCATAGCTGGAGTGATAAGTAATCGCTTTAATTCTTTAGGATCGTTAAGAGTACCTGTAAGAGTATATTCACTGCCTTCGATACCATTCTGTAAGTTGTCATAGACTACTGAAGCGTGCTTTAGTATAGTTCTATTAACTTCACTAGATATAACGAAGTCATTGAAGGTTAAGTCATTCTTCTCCATATCAATGGTAGTTGCTACATTTTTTATCTGTGAGGCTAGTTCTCTAACTAAGTTACGATTTTCAAGATCTACAGAGGCATTCTCGTTATAAATCTTATTAACTTCTTGAGCTTTCTTAGCAGATACGACTAAAGCATCATGTACTGGTATTACATGTATACCAGATTTATCTATCACTACAATAACTATACCTACATGAGTTCCGTCTACACCGTGTATTATCAGTACGTTAGATGCAGCACCTACATCAGTAAACATAGAATACTTACCATTTATAGTCTTAGCTATCCACTTAAACTTACTATCAGCCATTTCAGTCTTAAGTCTTTGCATAGTAACTTGTCTCTTATAGTTATCGTTAGTCTTATCTACTTTATCGAAGATAGAAGACTTAGCATTGCCTACAGAGTCATCAGCTAAGTAAGACGTATAAGGTAGAGGATGTTTCTTAAGTACTTCTTTCTCTATAGCCTCTTCTTCTGCTATAGTTAGAGTATCTGTATTTAATTCTTCTTTTCTTATAGTTTTAGCAGCCTCAATCTGGGTAGCTACATCATTAATCCTTGCATTAACTCCTTGATTTATGGCTTCATTCATCTGACGTACGAATGGATATGTAGCTTCTAGAGTTGCTATAGCAGGCTCATTGAGTACTGAGAAGTATAGTGCATCTAATAGTTGTCCTACAGTATACTTCTTCTTGCTAGTAGTACCATCCGAGTCTGTAACGTCATCTAACCATATCTCTTTAGCTAGGATACCTTGATCAGAATTAAGGTACTCCTCCATAGGTTTCTTTACTTTTTCAATATCTAAGTTACTCTTATCTAGATTTACTATATTAGCTAATATCTCATACGCTTGCTTACCAGCAGGATCGTTTCTTTTAGCATAAGCGTAAGCTAGTTTAGGTAGCCCTTCAGTAAAATACCTAGATAGGTTAAGTATAGAAGCTTTTTCTCCAGCACCATAGCTAAAGACTTGAGATATAGGTTTAGCTGCTTTTCTAGCTTTAGAAGATACTTTACCCTCTTCTAGCTCGAATGTATGAGATACCTCTTGAGAGACTTTACCTGATAGGTTTTCTATTAATCTAGATAGAGTAGCACTCGATTTCTTACTTGGATTTAGTCTTAAAAACTTATGAGCGTTATTTATAGCTTCACTAGTATTAGCTTTACCAGCTTCTAGGTATTCACCTATATTCTTAGCAAACCTTTGGTACAAGTCAAGAAAACCTTTATCGTATTTGTCATTGATCCTTTCACTAGTATTAGTACCATAACTAACTCCACCAGCTGCTAGATTATCTACATAGTCAGGAGATAACATATACTGATTTAGTTTTAATATAAGACCATTGTTTATACCATCAATCTCTGTAGTTATTGTAGTCTCGAATGAGTCCTTACCACTATTTCTAGCATTCACTAGATCTCGTATAGCTAAGGCAGCTTGGATAGCATGAGATACTTCTTCTATCTCAATAGTCTTACCAGCTATCTTATGTTCTTTACCATCGCTTATAAGAGCTTTTATAAACTTCAAGTAGTCTTTAGGATCACTCTCAGCGAACTTCTCTACGATAGCTTTACCAAAATCTATTGAAGACTTAGTAGCTTTTTTATCAGTCTTAAATCCGAAGGCTTGAGCTATAGATATATAGAATGCTGGAGTAGTAACTTCACCATTCTTGATCTCGTAAGTGTCTTTAGAATCTACTGGAGTTACTAGAAACCTATGGAACTTAGTCGCTTGAGGGTTTATATTAGTACTTCTCATAAAGAATCTATTATTCTTACTCATAAACGAGTCAAAATATATAGGAGCTGTACTATCTTCTGAATTAATGTAATTCTTCATAGATTCAATTGATTGCTCAATCTCTCTATTCTTACCCTTTACAGAGTCTAAATCTGAAGGAAGAATATATTTAGGGCTATTAGGATCAGTAGTAGTCTCATCTAGTTCTACATAACCCATACCTTTCTTTAAAGCTTTTACATAGCTTTCATCATTCATAATCTCTGTTATAGCTTCTCTATCTATAGGCATATATGGAGTAGTTTTAATTACATTAAGAGCTTTCTTATGTATAGTAGATATTTTAGTATTGCCCTTACCTTTTATAAAGGTATATGGACTATCATCTACTTCAGGTTTTTCGGTTAGATAAGAGGATACTTCAGCTTCGCTATCTTTTAAAGTAAGTGAGAGATTATTCATCTTCTTATATAGATCAGTATCTCCATCTAGTTTTAAGAACTTACGATAATTTACATTACCTAAGCCATAGAAATTAACTTTAGTACCATTATTAGAATCTATCTCTATAGAAGTTTCTTTAACTAAGTCATTCTTGATCAAGGCTCTAACAGCATATAGACCTAGTTCTTGCTCTATTAGAGATACCTCTTCTGAACTAGTAGTCTCTTTATTTACATTAAAGCCTATATCTTTTAGGACTTTTCTACCTATAGCAGGTAACGCTGTAGAAGCGAAGGTGTGTGTCATAGCTGTCTTTATAAACTGATCGTTTATAGCCTCTTCAGAAAAGCCCATCTTAGATATGGTATCTAGTGTATCCATATAGTCAGCAGTGTAATTCATAGGACCTGTTATAAGCCACTCTAAGCCACGATACATCAAACTAGCTCTTACTCTATTGTCATTGAGCAATAAGCTTGCAGGAGCTTTCTTATCGCCATTCTTACTATCAGGTAAGACTGAGACTAGATTACCTTTCTCGTCTGTAAGTCCTACTCCTTTTAATAGTGTCATATCTAATTGAGTATAAACTGATGCTCCTAAGAAGTCTCTAATATTATTAACTGCTGTCTTAGGATCTTTTACTAAGATACCGTTAGCTTTCTCACTTGGTTTAAAGTGAAAATTAAGCTGTGTAACTTTAAGTTTATGCTCTTCAGGCATACTAGTCTCTTGATCTAAGAGAGTATCCATAATAGGTTTAGAATCTACCTCGATAGGTTCTAAAGGTTTAGGCTCAGGTTTTTTAGGACTTGTATTCTCGGCAGGTTTAGAAGCTGGAGCGGTATCTAAAGTAGTATTAGTACTAGGTTTAGGGACTTGTTCAGGCTTCGATTCTGCCTTAGGTTTAGGCTCTTGTACTTTTTCTTGTATAGGCTCTGGTTTACCTTCTTGCTTAGGCTCTACTCGCTTAGATGTCGGTTTAACCTCTGGCTTAGGAGTAGGTTTAGGCTCTACTTTAGGCTGAGTATTCTCTACCTTAGTTTCTGGCTTAGGTTTAACAGTTTCTTTCTTAGAAACATCTTGTTTAGATTTAGTCTTGTAAGCTACTAGACTACTGATAGTATCTATTGTATCTATCTCGTTTCTAAGCTCAGCTAGTTGCTTAGTTAGAATATTATTAGCTTTCTCATTAGGTCGCTTAATCCATGTATGGTAGCCTTCGTGCTTGTCATCTTCACGATCTATAGCACCCTTGATCACTTCTACTGGAGTATCAGCTGAAGCTTGTTTAGGTATTCTAAAAGTATATACTGATCCATCATTGATCGGATACTTACTAGCATACTCGTATAGTTTAGCCTTATTCTCTTGAGACTTCTTAAAACTAGAGATATTCTCACTCATTTTAGATAGGTCTTCTTTAGAAGTTCTAGAAGACATAGCCTTAGCTAGATAGTTAGTAAGTGAAGGTCTTTCTTTACCATATTTATCTGTAAAACCTTCTATGAATATATCTTTAGATATATCATGATAACCTTCTTTACCATTAGCTAGATTGTCTTTAATACTAGTAGCTAAGCTAGTAACTGCTTTATACTCTTCTGGTGAGAAAGCATTAGGTGAGTTCTGGATATCGTTGTAAGCACTCATTAAAGTATTATAGTTATTCTCTATCTCTTTAGCTCTTGAACTATTGTTATTAGGGCTATGAAGTTCTTGTCCTTTTAACATACTTTCAATTATCTCTGGCTGTTGCATTCTAAGAGCAGCTAAAGTACTCTCTAGTGGAGTCATACTTTCTATTACATTATAGTCAGGATTTTCTTTTTTACGAGCGAAGTGTTCTTGGATAATCGGACCTATGTTTTTAACAGTATTCTGAACTTCTTTAGGTAGCTTAGAGAAGTTTTCAGTCTGACCTATATAAGATAAAGCTCCACCTATCTCACCCATAAACTCTTTAGTTGTAGGAGTCTCTGACGGAGTACTAGCCCTAGATATAATATCTAAAGCTTTACCTAGCTCTTGATTATCTATAGGCTCACTAGAAGCGTTAGCAAGATCAGTATTGACTTCTTTATCATTAGTTCTAGTGTAGATATCTTTAGCTTTAGTATAGATACTCTTACCTGTATTGAGAGCAGTAGCTGGGATATGAGTACTAGCTCCGATAGATCCACCTACTAATCCTCCAGCTATAGCTGCATCTCTAGCTTGTTCTTCTTTCTCAACTGCTGTTAGATCAGGTCTAGCACTTAGTTCTAGTTTAGTTTGTAGATACTCTATAGGGGCTTCACCTACTGCACCTACTGCAGCTCTACCACCTAGATAGCCAGCAGTTTTAGCTCCTTGTTTAGCTATGCCACCTAAGGCATATTTTAGTACTTCTTTAGCTGTTAGGTCTTTAGCTTCTTCAGAAGCTGTCTTAGAGAATGTAGGCATCATCTTAGAGATAATGCCACCTTCACTAGGAGTAAAACCATTCTTAGCTATTCTAAGCATATCTTCTTCAGGTAATGACTTAGTTAGATAACCAGCTACTTCTTTTAGATCAGCATTATAAAGACCTTTAGGTATAGACTTACTCATACCTTTTAGTAAAGCTGAGGCTTCTATGTAGTTTAGACCTGTATAGGCTAAAGCAGCAGGAGCTTGCTCTAGGATACCATCTATGCCTACCTTATCTTTATAGACATCTTTATCACTTAAGCCTTGCATTCTAGCTAAAGCTTCTCTCTTATCTATATCCATATTAGTAGCTTTAGTTAGAGCATTAATACCAGCTACTCCTAGTTGGATACCTTTACCTAAACCACCTGTAGCTATAGTAGTGAGTACTTCAGGGTGAGTTAAAGACTCAGTAGCCATACCGCCTATAGTTTTAGCCATATCCCATACTGAGTAGTTATCTCTATCCCATTGTCGTCTTAGACTCTCAACTGTATTAAGACTTTGAGCATTGATGTCTTTACTAGCCTTAAGAGCCTTATTACCCATATAGTTCAAGCCATCAGTTACTCCTGACATTAGTAAGCCATCATCTGCTTGAGCTTTCTTCCAGTTCTTATTCCAACGTTGAGCTAAACTAAGACCATCATCTTGGGTATGAGTAGGCAATACTCCATCTAACATATATCCAGCAGTATCTACTACATCACCTAGACCTTTTACTGCTCCACCGATACCTTTTAGAGCATCTCCACCCCATTCTAGAGCTTGAGATTTAATAGTACCCATAGTTGTAAAGTCATGGGCATCATCAGTAGGTACATAATCTTCAGTGAATACTCCTGCCGCATTCTCTAGTCGATTAACTCCTAATTGTCTTGTAAACTGATTAGCTAGTTCTCGTCTAGTAGTATTGAGTTTAGCCCTATCTTTATCTAGCTCTGCATCTATTATATCTTGTTGCATTAGACTAAGTTGTCTTCGTTGCTCAAACTCATCAGCTCTCTGTCCATTTTCTATAGCTCTCTGTAGTCCGTGTAGCTGTTTATTTATACTCATGCCTCTAGCTAATAGACCTTCAGAAGTTAATCCTGTTAGATCTGGAGTGGCATAAGGATTACGAGCATTTAAGGTCATATTTCGCTTAAAGTTAGCATACTGCTCTCTCCTAGCTTGCTCTGCTGTAACGTTAGCTAACGTCTCGTCAGCTAGGTCTAAACCTATCTGATAATCGTCTGGCTCTAGTTCTGCTAACTTATTTGTAAAGGCTTGTTGAGCTTTAAACTTCTTGTCTGCTAAACCCATATTCTCTCCTTTATGGTAATATTTTTTAAGGTAATAGTATTATTATATCTAACTAAAAGAATAATATTGAAAAGGTAAATTATTTACAAGGACATCCTTTTCGAATACAATAAAATTAAGTTTAAATTTAAGAATATACTTTTACAATACTGAATTAAAGTATATTTAATTATGCTTACACCTAGTATTTAATATTAAAGGCTACTATGACTTGGTCTGAATGGTTAGAGAAACATAAAGTATTATTAAATCAGCATCCAGCAGACTATGAGCGAGAGTTCGTCCTAAGAGTGTTATCTAAAGTTAGTTCTATAACGCCTGATATGGTTGTTCCACAATTTAATTTCAAAGATCATAATGGTAAAAATAGATATATAGATTTTATGGTTGTAGTAGGTAAAGATACTTACTTAGCTATCGAACTAGATGGTAAAGCTAAGTTTGACAACTACAACATATTCGACGACACAATGATGCGACAAAACGATCTTATTAAGCAGTTTAATCACTTACTTAGATTTACAAATAATCAGATGTTAAATGAAACAAACTGGGTTATTGATAGTATTACAGAATATATAAAGGAGCTAAAAATACCAAAAATACTTGATCTAGAACTAACTGAAGAAAAACTTATCCAATTCGAAACCAATAAAGCGATAGAAGAAAACTTACAAAAAATTGAGAAAGAATTAAAAGAAGTAAAACAAGAAAATAATTCCATGTCTTTCGGCACTGCCGTCTTAATAGTAGCATTAGCTTTAATAGTTCTTATTCTTTTTTCTAGTATTGCTTTTAAACCTAATAAAACTATTGAAGTAGTAAAGGAGCAACCTAAGCCTACTTACATACAAGCAATTGATGCGAAAAATCATATTGGAGAGTATAAAGAAGTCTGTGGATTCATTGCAGATATAAAGCAGTTTTCTAAAGGGGTATACATTAATTTAGATGGTAAGTACCCTAATATACCTTTTACTATTGTAGTTTGGGAAAGAGATTTTAATTCAGAACTAGACAAGGCTTTAGATAAGATAATCCCTACAAGTAAGATTTGTATTCATGGAAAGATAGAAAGTTTTAAAGATAAACCTCAAATATCATTAACAGAAATAAGGCAGATAAGAAAATGGGATTAAAAGAACTCTTTATCAGTACGTTAGAAGATGTTACACATACTATGAAAGCATTTGAGAAACAAACTCAGATAGATTTAGAAAAGCTAAAACGACAAAATGTTTTAATTAAAAATAGTAGTCTTAAAAAAGCTCTTGAATATTCTAGAAAAACTTTATTGTTAGAGAGATTAGATAAACCTTCTACTGCAGAGAGTAAAAAGATATATCAAGATATAGAAACTTTTCAAGAACTAGTAAAAGCAGAAGAGATTAGTGGAGATTATTTTGAGATTGAATTAAATGAAGATAGTCCATTAAGCAATGAATATCTCTTATATTTTAAGATAAATTTAGCTACCTTAGTCGATAAAATTATAGAGAACAATAAACTTACTTCTAATTATAAACAAGCTTACGAAGAATATAAGTTTATGCAAAAGAAACTCTACACTAAAATAAAAAAAGGGCAATAATGAGTAAGATTGAAGATATTGTAGCTGATGCAGAAAAAAAAGCTAAAAAGAAGTTAGACGAGTATAGAACTAAACAAGAAGCAGAGCTTCAAGCTAAGCAAGTTCAAGCTGATTTAGATAAACGAATAGCTGATCGAGAGCTAGAACTAAGAAGAGAACAATATCTAAAGGATAAGTTCTCTAGTGATCCTGATAAGTATACGAAAGCTATGGTAGCTAATAGTATTAGTACTAAGTTTAATCTTGACAGTCTTATAGGTATCTCTAAAGTACTTTCAAGCGAGTCTTCCGTTGTATCCCATAACGAGTTACAGACGGAAGAAACTAGATTTACGACAGCCGTTTTGTTTCTAGCAGGCTTTGTACTTATAACTATTTTTGCAGTATATCTATCTAATAGTTATTAATTTCTAAGTAAATTAAACCAAGTAGAAGAAGATGGTCTGTTGGTAAGTGATCCTGCTAGACGAGCATCATTCTCTATAGCATTAGCTTTCTTTTCTCTCTTGACATATCTTTCCCAATTACGTTCTCTTTTATAATTAGCAAAATCTTCTATGAAAGTTCCCATACTTTCTTTGTCTGGAGTAGGTAAAGTAATTCCTAAAGACTTTCTTTTCTTACCGTTACTATCAGTATAACCTAATTCATAACTATTCGCATAAGTTAAACCAGTAGCTTGTTTAGGACCTTTATGCTGTTTAGATACAAACTGAGCAAGATCTTCAAGAAGGTACGCTATATCTTGATCTTTATCGCCGAATGCCTGAAACTCACCTTGCTTTAATGCTTTCATTGCATTAAACTCCTCAGGATTTTCTGCTACTTTTAGAACTGCTTGAAGCATTTTAGGATTACTGCGTAAATTAATCCCTTGCTTTCCAGTAGGCATGACTAAAGGTACATAAGCTAAAAAATCTCTAGAAATATTACCATTAGAGTCAGATAGAGTAGTTTGTTTTAGATTTTCGAAAACTTTAGGATCTGCTTCTTTAGCTTCATGCCAAAAGTTTTGTTGCATATCCATAAGAGCTTCATTAGAAGTAGAAGAGTTTCTTATTTCTTTAGCCAATCTTTCATACTTATTAATTTCTGGACTCCACCCAAATTGTTGGTTACCAAAATCATCTCTACCTTGTATAGCTTTTTTCATTTCTGTTTTAGAAAAAGGATCGTACACTTTATAGAAACCTACATTGTTTAATTGAGAATTGAAATGCTCTTTTTCTAAATACTTTGTATCTGCTAGCATCTTATCCATGTCTGTAAATATTGGATGTTTCTTTTTATACTCCTCGTAGAACTTTCCTTCTTCACTTTCTTTATCGTATGTAGCAGGTATCTTTAAAAAACTTCCAGCTCCATCAGGATATAGAGTATAAGCTTTATCCTGATTATACTCATCTGCCAGTGTTTCTCGTAAATACTTATTTTGAGCAGAATCTACACGATTATGAAGTACGTCATCCCTAAATTTAGAGTTAGTATTCATTATAGGGAGCATTGATTGAGCATAAGATTTTAAAACATCTTCTGGTAAAGCAAGAAACTCTTCTGGACTCAAGCTAGAAATATTCTTCAACTGTTGCTGAGATAAAGTTCTATCAGAGTATTTCTTTTCTGGACTAACTGGTTTACTTAAATCTGTTGGCTTTTTCCAGACATACTCAAAATCTAATGTATTAGGGTTTAGTTTTCTTTCATACTCATCTCCAGTAGATGGGTCAATGAATTTACCATCATTAGTTTGCTGTATATTAGGACGAGGAGAAGTAGAGTCACCAGCTCTCTGAGCCATCATAACCTTATCTCGTTCAGCATTGTACCAATCTCTATTAGCATTCTCTTTATCTATTCTAGCTTGAGCTTCTTTTTCAAGTAGTTCAGCTTGTCTAACCGCAGCAGGCTTACCGAATACATCATTAATCATTTTATACTCATTCTGTAGATTGTTAAATCCCCATTGAGCTTGATCGTTCTGTATTCTCTGGTGAGTGTTTCTTAGATTACCATATTGATTTTCTATGCCTTGTCCTATATTCTTTAAACGATTGTTTTCAAGAAGTAAAGGATTATTCTCTGCATCGAAATCTATCTCTTGTTGAGTCTTAGTATTCTGCTTATCTCTAAGAGTATTTAGTAACTCTTCACTCTTTACTTTTAGAGGATTAAGCTTCTCTTGTAGTTCGTTATCTAACGTTAGATTTCGATTCCTAAGACCAAAGTTCTCCACCTGTAAAGGGTGGAGTTCCTCTAGTCTTTTCTCTTGCTGATACCTATTCCAAGCTTCTTGCATTGCAGAGAATGTTCTGAAGTTATCACTCTTCATAGGAGAGTCGAAGTGAGGTATCGAGATATATTGTTGAGGATTATAGTATGACATATTATGCTCCGTAAGCTGCTGTTAATGCTGCTCTCTGACCTTTAAGCCTATTATATTCAGCTCTATCTCTTGCCATATTCTCTTTAAAGGCATCTCGTTGTAGTTGCATATTCTCCATCTGCTCTTTATAGAGTCTATTATTCTTACGCATATCTTGTAAACCTGAGTAGATACCATAAGCACCCATAGCTAAGCCACCTATGTTACCTAGCATTTCTCCATTAGTACCTCTAGTTACTGTAGATCCATCAGCTAATGTAGTAGTTGTACCACCACCATTCCACCAGTTACGGATACCATCCCAAGCATTAGTTAAAGCATTGCCACTATTATTAGGGATTGTTAAGTTTCTACCAGCTAATGTAGATGTATTGCTTGTATAAAATTGTTTAGGAGCATAACTCCCACCTAGTTGCATACCAGTACCATTAAATCCATTAGATTGAAGCCAATTAGGGATATAGGTAGACTGATTTAGTATACTATCTTCAATATACGCCATTTTTTCTCCTTTATTTAAATCTGTTATAAGAGTCTTGCTCTAAAAATTCTGAAGCTCTAAATAGCTCACCTGTAGCCATTGCATTCTCTTGAAACTCAGCTATTGAAAAAAGAGTTAAGAGTTCTTGCATGGATTCGTTATTTATATCTATGTTAAACTCTTCTAAATTAAGAGTACTGTCTGCAGATTCTGCTTTAGCTTTCTCCGCTTCAGCTAGAGCTTTAAGATCTTCTATGTCTGCAGCTAAATCTCTTACTTCTCTGTTTTTCTTATCTTGATTAAAAGTACTCGTTATACTAACAGCTGTACTTGCCGCTTGCAAGGCTAACATTGTAGTAGCCATATTAGCTCCAAGTTTAGTAGCTCCAGATAAGAATCCAGACATACCACCATACATAGATAAAAGATTTCCACCTATTTTCCAATATTTAGCATTAGGACCTTCACTATCCTCAGCAGCAAGAGACATGATGCTTCCTGCCATCGAAATAAAGGCAGCAGCTCCTCCACCTGAAGAACCTGCGAAGACAGCACTGGCTATAGGGACAAAGACTATTCTAAAAAAATCTCCAAAATGTGTGCTTTCTTTTTCTTCCCACTCATATTTAGTAGTAATTTTTAGAGTACTTAAAAAAACTTCTAATTGAGCTACATAAGGAGTTCTATACCATAATCTAGAAGGCATAGGAGGAATGGCATAAATAGCTTCAGAGTATGCTGTTGCAATATCCCACGAAGGATCAAAATTAGGTCCATAATGATACCTACTCCTAAGATCGTAAGTCATAGGTTGAAAAGCACTTACTGTTTTTTTTCTAGTCCTTCTTTCTTGGATTTCGTATTGAGTAGATTCCATTACAGTAAAAACTTCTTCTCCTCGATTAAACCAAGTTTTACCTGTAGTCTTTTTATACTCATCAGGATCTACTTTAATGTAAGGAAAAAGACCTTTAAATGTTTGAGGAACTACACTTGTATTAACATTAGGATTATATTCTCCTACTCTTATTCCTTTCGAATAAGGACCTTTATAAGGTATTAGGGTAAAAGTATTCCCACCTTTCATTAAATCTTTAGGATTTACAAAACCTACAGTGAAATCTTCGTCTAGTATTCTCATCAGTCTGCTCCTAAAGAATGCTCATAATCATCGCTGTGATCTACTATAAGCCCAGTATCTGTGTACCATATATCGAATATAGTATCTAAACCAGAATAGTCAGAACTATGCCCATCATCATCTGTATTGCGACAAAAAAAGAAGCTAAGATTTAACCCATACTGAGTAAATTTAGAAAAAATCTTTTTTTCTACTTGTTCTTGTGTAGAGCTACTCCAATCTGGTATATTTAAGTATAAGAATAATTCATTACACATCAGCTCTGATCCTGTATAGCATATTTTAGTCATAGGTTCATTTATGATTTCTCTCTTTATAAGTTGAATATTAAAAAAGTACCTACCTACCCAATATACACTTCTAGGAGCTTTTTTAATATCTTCTCCAGTAGAGGCTATCTCTTCAAAATATTTATAGATTGTGTGTAAATATTTTTGCCAAAACTTATTTTCTCGCACTCTCTTATACAAGAACCAAGTTAAATCTAGATATTGGCTAATCTTAGCTGTTGCAAGATTTTTAGTACTCATCATTTCGTGAACAAGATCCTTGCCTTTAGGGTCTTTTTTACTTCTTTTAGGTGTAGACCTTTCTTTATATCCAGCTTTTTCTAGAGCCATCCGTGCGTACTTATTACTATAAATAGATGTAGATAAAGGATACTCTGCAGCAAGATATTCTGCTCTAGCACTACGTTTAGTGGCTATACTATCGCTATTTTTACCAAAGTAAATACCTCTTTCTTTCTTGAATTCATATTCTATAAAATAAGGACTATTCTCTTTAAAAAGTAGTCTAAGATCATTTACCCAGTTATCCACTTCTACAATTTTAGAAACTACTTCTATTTTTAATTGAGAAGTAGTTGTACCTTCATTGTTTACTTTTTCTTCCGTATGCCCTTTCCATGTTAGTCCTTGAGATAATCTAAATAGAACTCTTTTAGTAGCTTCATCTACATCTTTATCGACTTCGATTTCAGTAAGATGTAACTCAATATTCTTATCTAAAGGATCTATATTGAAAGTAGTTTTAATTTCTTCTAATAAGAGAGGCTGATAGACACTCTTAATATAATTTTTAAAAGAAGTAAAAATACCTATATCACTCAAAAATACTCTTTGATCTACTTTATACTTAGAATCGTTTTCTTTTTCTTGTATAACTAGTGCAGAAGTACTCCCTAAATACTTAAAAGTATATCCATCTTTTAAAAACTCTTTAGAAGTAAAATTATATTCGATTTGTTTAGATATAATATATTCTTCCGCTAAGGTATTCATAAAACCTAATTGGTAAGATTTTATCTCTCCTTGAATACCAGTTACTTGTTTTATTCGTTCAAAATCATAAGTCACAATATAAAAAGCAGTTTTTCGACTATACGGTAGTTTAAACTTTACAAAACCTGCTTCATGCTGAAAATTAATATCTAGAATATTTTTATATAGTGCTTTATTATTAGAGATTTTTCTGTTTTTCAAGTTTAAAAATTTTTCTAAATAACTCTTTTGTATAGGGTTTTTATAAGCTTGTCCTATTTTATTTTTCTTAAGAGGATCACTTACATAAGGAATAAAAAGGGTTTTATCTCGTTCAACAGTTTTAGAAAACCAACCCATAGCGATAATCCTATAACTCTATGCCACTAGGTTCTCCACCCTTCTCTATTCTATTTTCTACCTTATATTTCTTCTTAGCTTCCCAATCAGTTAAGCTTGAAGCTCTAAGGTCATCATAGACTTCAGATAGTGAAGATGCTTTTAATGCTTTAGGGAATGCTGCTGCATTCTCATTGAAATCTAGCATACCAGAGGCGAATATCATTGAGAAAGACTCTAGCTGAGATTGAAGTAGTTTTAGTTTTAAGTTATCACTAAAGCCTTCGATCTGTCTATCGTATACTTTAGTTTGTGCTCTTAACTGCTCTTGTTTTAGTTTATTAAGAGCTTCGTCTTCATCAGCTTGATTTTCTTTTAGTTCTAGTTCTGCTATCTTTAGTTTTAGTTCTGCGTTAGCTATAGCTAGATTAACAGACTTGTCTATTGCTGCTGAGACTAATTGAATGTAGGCTTGGGCGTATGTATCGCCCAATATCCTACCATTATCGTATTGAATACGAAGATTCTCGTCAATAGCGTGCATTAAGACATCGAAAGCTCCTTCACCTAACCATTGGAGTCTGTTTTCTCCATAGAATTCTTTAGATAATACTTCACCTGAAGTAATGTCATTAGGCTCTACCTTTACATTCTTATAGTCAGTTGTGATCTTTACTTTAGTCTTAGCCATTGATTAGTCCTCGAAGCTGATATTATATTTATTAACTAGCTCTACCTTAGCATTACCTGTTCTTCTACCATTAATCACTTCATCACTATGAATAGGTATTCTAACGTCCTTAGCAGAGTCTATAAGGCATTGCTCTAGTTCTACTGGTACATTTAGAGGCACTACTTTAGATAAGTTAAAGAATTGATTTTCACAAGTTAGCATAACTGCATTAGTTACATCATTATCTCTCTTATCGTTAGATGTAATAGTTACTACTCTAGTTTTAAAAGCTTCTTTCTTAACACTTGCTACAAGTGCTTGTAGATTAGTAACCTCTTCTACTTCAGAAGTCTCAACTTCTTCATTGTTTTCGATCTCGATATTCTCATCTTTTTTCTTAGCCATAATTTATCCTTTATTTAGATTTAAGTTATCCCCTAGTTATAGGGGATAAAAGGTATTAAGCACTTGCTAGAACTAGAGTTTTCAATAGTTTCTCTTCTTGCAAGATAATACCTGCATACCAGAAGCGATAACTAAAGAAGCCTTTAGTGCCATAAGGATTGCTCAACTCAGTTTGTTTAGGATCTTGAGATCTAAATGTAATCTTATCTTGTCCTTTAAGACCTACAGTAGCGAATGCACCTTTAGTTGGGAACAAGATAGGGAATACATCGAACTTACCTGTACCAGCAGCACCAGTGTAAGATAATGTACCAGTATATCCAGCAGGTACAGTAGCACCTTTACCACGATATACTACAGCTGTCTCACTCTCAATAAATCTAACCTCGTGCATAGCACCAACTTCACCTTCAGCTAGGTTACTAGCATCAGCATATTTATAAGCTGGGATATATGCAAACTCTTCAGTATTGTTCTTACCTCTAGTAGTATTCTCTAGATCGAACTTAACCTCTGGTCCGATAATTGCATAGTAAGCTCTATTAACAGTTCTAGTATCGATCTTATTAGATCCTGTAACTATCTCTGTATTCTTCTCAGCTCTGTTTCTAACGAGCTTCTTAACAGCTCTTCTTAGAAGGTCGTAGCTTATCCTGTATTGGTCATCTAGTGTACCACCAGCAGTAATACCATTACCCATTGTAGCTAGGTTAGTAGCTAGACCTGAGTAAAGTACGTTACCTGTACCAAGCATATCTAGTTGGATTAGATCTTCGTTTCTGACGTTAGCTAAAGCACCAAGCTCTTCACGATACCTAGTTTGCATAACGTCTTCACTAAATAGCTCTACTTCATCAGTATACTCAATCATTTCACCATAGCTTGCACAAGTAGTTTCCATAGTTACTTTCTGAAAAGTTACTTGATTTCTAGCACCACTACCTTCTGGTAATTTAGCTTGATTAAGACCGTTAGTAACATCTTCTACGTTTCTGCTTGACAAGAAACCATACTTAGCAAAATCTGCTGCATTTAGATCTCTATCGTAGATATGTTGCCATCTAGAAATCTTATACTTCTTACCACTCTTAGTTGGCATAGATTTTCTATCAGCGAATTGAGCATATACGTTCTTAGCGTTAGCTGCATTTATACCAGCTCTATCGTACCAATGTAAGATAGTATTAGCACCACTTGTTGAGTTGTTACCGTCTTTATATTCCATAACTGCCATAATTGTTTTTCCTTTTAGAATCTATTTTGGAGCGATTTATACCAAGCGTTATACTCATCATCATTGTCTTCGTCAAGATAATTAATAACGCTCTTCTTATCCGCTCTAGAACTAGGGAGAGCAGCACTAGCTTTAGCTCTTGTTCTGATCGCTTCCTCTTTAGCTTTAGTAGCTATAGCTTGTTTTTCTATCTGCTCTTGCCTAGTAAAATAATCTTGACCTGCTTTAAAGTAATACTGTAAAACAGGTTGTTGATAACCATCTAATGCCGCTAGCTTTAGAGCTTCTGGCATTACCTTCTCATATATACCGTTTTTAACATCATCATGCAGACCCTCGATATTCTCAGTATTACTTAACAAGTACTGCTTAGATTGCGGATCGAGTACCTCGAAAGCATTCTTAGTTTTCTCGAACTCTGGATCTCTAGCTAGTCTTGCAATAACATCTTGAGTATTTTGAGCTTCAGCTTGTTCTGCATATCTAGTTGGGGTATATTTCCCATCGTTCTCAGGAAGATCGTAAACATCTATTCCACTAGATTTAATAAGAGAAGAGATTGCATCTTTATTTCCCTTTTTAATATCTATAAGTAGGTTAATATCGTCTTCACTGATACCATTCTGCTCGATTGCACTTATAGTTCTTCTATAAGG
Organism: Campylobacter concisus; assembly: GCF_002165815.1. GTDB lineage: Bacteria > Campylobacterota > Campylobacteria > Campylobacterales > Campylobacteraceae > Campylobacter_A > Campylobacter_A concisus_BH. Next base: position 42,578 of record NZ_NDYN01000010.1, on the reverse strand, counting down.
TGCAATAGTCTGCATTTTCTTGGTATAGTCCATAGCTTTAGGAGCTAAGCGTATAAGCTCGTCTTCACTAAAGTCATACTCCATACCATTAGCTTTTATTTTATAAGTCTTAGGTTGTGGAGTCTCTTGAACAACTTGCTCAGTAGGTTGTTCCACTTCCTCACTTACAGGCTCACTAACTTCTTCAGTAATAGGTTCTTCTACTTCAGGAGTAACTTCTTCTTCTACAGCTTGAGGAGCTTCTTCTACAGGTTCTTGTACCGCATTAGCTCTCTCGTCTATAACCATCTTCTCTAGCTCTTCATCAGTAAGATTGTTTAATTGCTCTTCAGTCATTATCTATTCTCCTCTGCCAATGCTGATCCAGCTAATGATGGTATAACTGTAAATAAGTATTGTTGTAAGTTAGCTACAGATACAAGCTCTTCAATAACGTCAGGTCTTTCACCTCGTTTTTTGACATCACCTCTACCTAGTAAGCTTACTCCACTCAAGGCTTTATCTTTTAGATAACCTTCTAGAATAACCTTTTTAAAGTCTTCACTTTTTAGCAATCGTCTAAGAGCTTTATCTAGCTCCACCCAGTAACTATTGTCTACAGATTCAAGTTCATCTAGTACTTGTTCTTCCATATTTTCCCCTTTATTAGATTATAAATATTGTTGCTTAGGACTCTGAAGTAATTTCAGAGTTTCTCTATCTATGTTAAATTGATTTTGTAATTGCTGTCTTTGTAAGGCTTCTTTCTCCTTTATCCCACTATATTGATGTACGTAATCTAAGTCAGTCTTATCTGCCATAGAATTAAGATTCTTAGCCTTAGCTAACTCAGTTTGTACCTTAGCTCTCTTAACATCTTGATCTACTGTATTCTCACCAGCTTTAGCTTGAGTATTAGCTATCTCAGCTTGTAGTAACTGCATTTGTAGTTGTTGCATCTGTTCTGCCATAGGATCAGGTTCTGGTTTATAGTCCATAATCATCTTAGCGAGATCAGGCATTCTATATAGCTGAGCTATCTGAGCCATAAGTATCTTTCTCAATCTAGGATCTTCACTAGGACCTACAGTCTGCAATACGAAAGCTAACTCTTGAGCTTTAGCTCTGTTGTCATCACTCGTAGATATACTTAAATCAATATCTATGTTGGCACCTAAGTCATCTCTCTTTAGATATACGAAGGTATCATTAGTTATTCTGTATTGAGACTCTTCATCTAAGAACATAGCATCGTAAGCTAACCATTTTCTAAGCAATGGCTTAACTAGATTTTCACTTATATTTCTAACTATGTTTAGCCTTCTAGTACTAGCACTATCTATAGCACCTCTGATGGATGTTGCGGTGCTGCCTAATGCATTTCCATTGATACCTGTATTAAAACTAGCTACGCCAGTAATGCTCTCTGCTTCATTGTTCATTAATGTAAGTACATTGAATATTGAGCTAGGTAGCTCATTAAAGTTGCCTATAAAGAAGTCTGAAGCATAGTGATTAAACTCGAAGTTCTCACCATTGAGAAATCTCTGTTTATTGTATTCATCAAGACTACCTTTCTTTATACCCTTCTGACCATTATTAGATAAAGCCATATTATCGATAAAGCCTCTATAGATTGCAGTTTTGATCTTTTGAATATCACTTAGTAACTCTGCATTAGATTCTCCATATAGTTTAAATGGTATAGCAGAGAATGGCACTATTAAAAATGGAGGCTTCTTATCAGGAAAAGGATTAGCCTCTAACCTAATAATTGTATTGTCTATCCAAGTACATACAATAGGCTCTGCTATGTCATCACCATTGATGTCATAGTTACCCCAGTATTCGTGTACTACTATTTTCTTTCTAGCAGTATCGCTAAATCTAAAGCTAGTGCTATCTTCAGTAATGTACTCAGTATCGTTAGTGCCTGTTAAGCCTGTAGGTATTTTAATCTTGTCTAGATTTTTATATATACCTGCTTGCTTAAGTGTAGTCATATCAGTCTCATATCTATAGATAACGAACTGACATTTATCCATGTCATCTTGGCAAGTAGGATCTATGAATATATCTTCATTTCTGCATACCATAGCTGTAGGGTGATTCTTGACTGGCTTAGTCTTTCTTACTCTTACTTTAGTTATCAGAGTAGGTTCTATACCTTGAAGAATACTAGGATCAGCCATACCTTGATTTATAACTTCTATAGCTCTCTGATAATCAGGATTAGGTATCTCTCTATCCTCTTGTACTTCTACTACCTTTTCTTCGTACTCCCAACCTGTTCTAATAACTACAGTACCTTCTTGATCTAGAACCTTTAAAGCTTTAGTCATAAAGTTATATCTGCTAAACTGCCTACAGAATTGAGTATTGAGTAGTACTTCTATCTTAGGAGCTATCTCAGCATCTTCTGAAGTAACTGGATTAGCTTTAATAATATCTGGAGTAGATACGAAAGGTTCTATTAATGCAGCATGTTGCCATTCTGATTGTTTCTTAATATCTCTAGATACTAATTTAGACCTACCATTAACTTCATTGCCATAAGGCTCTGCATTGTACTCACTCTTCCATCTAGCTATTTTCTGATCTAACTCATTTCTGAGTAACTTAGATGCAGTAAAGTCTGCCTTTAAATTAGAGAGCAATCTAGCTTCAGTTATGTTGTCAATCTCTATCATAGTCAGCCTCTATTCTTACTTCATTTAAATATCCATAACTGAGCTCTAGAAACTTGTTTAGAGTAGCCTTAGAGTTAAACACTCCATTCTTGTCATAGCTATCACCTAGTAAGATACATCCTTCAGTATCCTTAGGGTAGTTACCATTATGGATTAAGATATATCTAGATCTAGGTACTAGATTGTTGTATAGTAAGGGTAGTGATCTCTTAAATCTAGGAGAGTTATGCCATACTACATTATAAGCACCTACAGGTATTCTTCTATCTTTACCACTCTCTGTAGTATCTCCACCAGCAGGCTCTAGTGTATAGCCTTGTAAGATAGCCCTATCCTTATCCATTAAAGAAAACTTACCTATTGTTCCATCAGGTATATTTCTAAATCTAGTAATGTTTAAAATCAATCTCTTCTCCTTTCGTTTCCATCCCAATCGTCTTTACATCTAGGGAAAGGTCCTATGCCATACTTAGCTAGAAAAAAATCTCTAACCATAACTAAGGCATCACTGCCGAACCATGCACCTATTCCACAAGATGCATAGCTTACTTTCATATCTTGACAGAAATAAAAGACCAATTCATAGACTATATATGCACTAAATACTCCGTCAAGGATTCTGTTAAAGAAATGAGAAAAACACTTCTTGCGAGAACTCTTGAAGAAAGAGATAATGCTGCCTATAGTACCTATGAATACCACGTACCATAAATAATGTATTTCCACTTTTCTCATGTCCTAAATACCGTTAAGAGTTTAGCAGGGGAGATTATGGCATTGATCACTCCTTGTGTAATAGCCCATACCGTTAGGGCAGTCTCCATACTGCTGAACATACGATCGTATAGGCAGAATAGCCCATAACCACAAACCCCTATAAAAACTCCCCCTAGCACTAGAACAATAATGCGTTTAAGCATACTCTTTGGTCTAGGTAAACCTTTTATCCCCATTATTTACTCCCCTTGTAACATTGAATAAGCAAGTCCTCAACATGAGAAAAATACTTCATTAATTCTTCGAATGTCTCAGGCTTAGCAGGATCGTACTCAGGCTTAACAGGTAGAGTATTGACACATCTAATAGGCATGTACTTTTCTTGATACTCAATCTGAGTAACAACCTCTGGCTTAGCTGAACAACCTACTAAGAATAAGATACTACTTAAGAGGCTTAGCAGCTTCATTAGCTATCCTTTCATAGTAGTTAAGCTTAGATTCACAACTATCACTAGGCTTAGTTATATACTTGTACTTAACTTCAATCTCAGGTTTTTTAACTACTTGAACGCTTAGATTCTTTATCGCTTCATTCTGCTGATCTAAACTATTTCTGCATAGAGCTAGTTTAGAATCTGCTAAAGCTTTATCTAGGTATAAGCTCTTATATTCTTCTTGTTTATCTCTAAACTGCTTTTCTAGATTAGCTACCTTATCAGAGTAGTACATATAGCCTAAGCCGATAACTAAAGTTATGACAGCTAGTATTGCACTGCCAGCTTTACTGAGTGAAAAGAACTCTAAAATTGCTGAGAGTATATTTCCCATTTTAATCTCCATATCTAAGTAAGTGGTACAGCCTTACACTCCAGTAAAGCACCGTAACTTCTATCTTGTTTACATTTAGGTCTATTAACATCTCTTTAAAAGTATTATCCGCAGACCTAAAAGTAATACTCTTTTTTTCGATAACTATATCGGTAAGATAATCATGAACTATAGCTGCACTAAGATATTCTGCCTTGTTAGGTGGGAAGATACTCCAGAATATTCTAGGAACACTGGCACCATCTGTTATATAGCCTTTAGGTATAACAATATCTCTATACCTATAGTTCTCTACTAGTTCGAACTGATACTTGCCTACAGGCTTTAGAATAGGTCTATTAACCATTGTCTCTTACCTTCTTGAATGGATGAATACTCCATACAGTCTTTAGCTTGATCTTGTCTTCAGGTTCTAGGTAGCTAGCATAATTACTTTTAGTCATACCAGCTATATCCATCAGCTTCCAACCTAGGTATATTCTGCAGTAGTACTTCTTAGAGTATCTGATTACCTTGTATAACCCAAACCTAGTCTTACCATTATTCAATCTACAAGTTACCTTGCACCAAGTACTCTTAGTACCATTATTACTAGTAGCATGTATATCCCCTATCGTAGTAACTGAAGCAGGATCTATAGTAGATACTCTTACTCCTGCTACTTCACTAGAGTAATAACCTATCCTATTTCTAAATAGCCAATGCAATCTAGCTTTATACGATCTATTACTAGGTTCAGGATAATGCTTTTCTCTCCAGCCACTATCACCATTAATAGCAGCACACTGACTATCGTAGTAGTCATTAGCATCCTCGAACCATCTAGCCCACCTAGGTAGGTGATCGTCTTCTCTCTTAGTAAATACTAAAGCTATAGGTACAACTATATAGGACAATATTTCTAATACTATCTCTACTACTATTGTCCTTATTAGCTGTAGTATCTCTTTAATTGTTAGCATTCTTTTTCTCTTTAGGTCTAGTTCGAACGACATCAGTGAACTCGTCGTCATCGATGTACCAAAAAGGTTTCTCTCCATTGTCATAGTACATCTTGCCGAAATCGTCAGGATGTGTAGCTAAGTGAGCTATTACCCTGTAGACGTTCGTCATATTCGAGTTATCCCACTGATCGCATTTTCTAGCACGTAAGAATATAAGCATAGGGCATAGGATTACTCCTAAGACAAATGCTAGTAAAGCAACTAATGCATATCCCATCTTGTTCTCCTTATAGCTTACTAGCTTCTAAGAAGAAGTTATCTATAGCATTATCGTCCATACCTAATGCCTTAGCCATCTTCTGTAGTAGAGGACTAGTAATCTCGATGTCTCTAGCATACTCAAACTCTATCTGAGCTTCTTTATCTGCTTTAACTAATGCTTCAGCTTGCTCTAGTAGGTTAAGCTTAAGTAGCTGTAGCTTTAGTTGTCTTACAGTTATCTGCTTAGGTACAAACTGCTTCCAGAAGTTATCTATAGCACTGATAGTATCTGGATTAGTTATAAGCCACTTACTATAAGCTTTTTCATTAGTAGTCTTTAGCTTGACACCTTCAGGAGCAGAGGTTATTACCTCGTCTCCTAGCTCTTGTATAAAGTTAGATGTTACATAAATTATCTTATCCATTGCCTTGTCCTTATAGTGTTTGTACAAATCTAGTTATTGGTGTTATTACGTGATTTAAACCGCAAGTACCATTAGCATTGTAACCGCAGGTATAAACCCTACCATCGTTTAGAAGTATCATAGGGTTATTCAAGTTTTCGTAACCTTGAACGTATACTTGCTTGATATTGTCTATATCACTAGTATTGAAAGGTACTCTTGTTAAACTATTAGCTGCATTAGTATGATTTAGTCCTAACTGACCATAACCATTATAACCTGCTGCATATAAGTATCTAACATTGTCAATCTCTACGATTGCATATATCTGACCATATTGTGGTTGAACTGAGTGGTAAGTACCCCAGAATTGTTTTACTTTATAGCTAGTAGTACTGTCAGCGAATACTACTTCTTTAAATGTAACTACGTCAGTTGTAGCATTTACCCCTAATTGTCCTGTAGCACTACTATAACCACAAGCGAATAGCCTACCACTTCTAGTAAGAGCATAAAATGAACCTATACCACATACTTCCATCCTAACGATAGGGTCATTAACTTGTTTATATCCAGATGGGAACATACTATCTTCAACTTTAGTAGGTAACGGATTTCTAAATGCAGGTATAGTCGAGTTACTATTACCCCAAACGTAGTGAGTATTGTCTGAGCAAGAAGCTACGACTACTTTATAAAAGTATTGTGAGCTAGAACTATTGTAAGACATTGAAGCAGTTAAGCTTACTACTTTTTTATCTTGTAGTGCTGTTACCTGTGTAAATGTATTTCTATTAGTTTTATCGTTAAGCCCTAGTTGTCCGTTATCGTTCCATCCACAAGAATACAACTTACCTTTTTCAGTGATTATATAAGCTGAAGTATAATAACTATCATTTAGTATCAAGTCCTTAACACTATCCCCAGCATCTAAAAAAGTAAGGGCTAGTTTAGTAGGTACTGTTAATGCTGTTGTATTACCCATACCTGCGTGACCATAAGCATTTTCACCCCAGAACCACACTGAGCCATCGTTCTTAATTATGCCTGTATTAGACCTACCACCATAATAACCTGGTTTACCTGGGCATACCTTCTTGACATTATCAGTTATCTTTACCCAATCATATTGATTAGCAGTATTTCCTATGCCTAAAGTGTTATAGCCATTATAGCCTCTACCGTATAAATCTCCGTTTTCGTATAGTAAGAAAGTATGCAGATAGTTAGTAATAAGTTGTTTAACCTTCGACTTGCCTTGTAATGGGTGAGGTATATTAATCCACGAAGGCATATTACCAGCTGAAAAAGTATTATGGTCGCTATTATTAGCACCGCAGAATAATAGCTCTTCATTTTCTGTTACTACCATATTTATATAAAAACTTGCATATAGGTTATCTGGTAATAACTTTATTGGTCCGAACTTACCTCTACTCTGTATCTGGCTTAAACTCTTACCACCTATAGTACTAGCATTAACATTTTTTAGTAACTGCTCTTTAGTTTCTCCGTTAAGTGTCTTAGCACTACCGACAGTGATAGCACTATCTCCACCTATAGTTTTAATATTACCGTTATCTGAGTATAGAAGCTTACTTACTTCTGCTTCTCTACCACCTACTTTATCTTTTACTCTGGCAACTGTTATCTTGCTCTCTGCCATATTTATCCTTTCAATATCTTATGCAGACATATTCTGCTATGTTCTTAACTACGTTTTCAGGTGCTGTTGGTACTACTCTGCTGGCATCGAAGTCTATGTTTAGTCCGAAGTAAGGACCATTACCTACATAGTTATAACCAGTGCCATTAACAGTAGAAGTTATTGCCCCTTCCATTACATTAGATAAAGACAAGTGATTGTCATACATCTTGCCAGTTATATTTCTTATAGCATCACCCTGCTTACTACCTATCTCTCTGTCACTCTGATAATCTACTTCAGCGCCTGCATCTAAACATCTACCGAAGTAGCCTCGTCTATCTGGTATGTTAAAGGTTGTAGTACCATCACCTTCGCCGTATGTAGTGCCTATAGCTTCAAATAAGTCAGGATAAGCTTCTCTACTTAATTCTCTACCATCGCAGAATAACCATCTACCTTTAGGGTTTTTCATTGCGAAGAAGCCATATTGTCCTGCTTGAAATTGAGGCTCTTCTAAATCTACTGTAGTACCTTCGATGTAGAGTTCTCCATCTACTACTAGTTCATCCTCTATAACAGGATCTAGTCTGATAATAGCTTCATTAGCTTGCAGAGTATAAGGCTTAGTTATATCCTTTACTTTCTCCCAGTAACCATTGATAGATGCATACTTGTTAATGTAATCTATAAGTCCTCTCATAGTAAGGATATGAATAGGTCTAGCGTTATAACTTGTATTTCTCATAAGGATTTGTAGATTAGTAGTAATATCTGGTCCTGCTAACATACTATCAGCCTTAGCTAAAATACCTGTAAGCTTTAATTGCTCTGCTTCTAATACTTGTATATTATTAGCAGGATTAAAGTCATCTCTAACAGATTTTAATCTAGGTATATATCCAGTATAGCTTCTCTTATCGTATGTCTCAGTCTGTCTTACATACTCTTCAGGAGCTAGTCCGCCAAGCTTGGCACTATTTACTGCAGTAGCATCAGCATCTAGCTTAGAATTAAGCTCTTCATGCAAGGTTGATAACATAGAATCTAAGTTAGTCATACCTGCTGTAAACTTATTTACCTCAAAAGTAAGCTTATCCCCTAATTCTTTTACCTTTTCTTGCATAGGAGTAAGCTTATTCGCTACTACTCCATCTATCTCAGTGAACTTAGTTTCTATTGTAGATTGAATAGTAGTAATAGAACTCTTTAGAGTAGTCATCTCTTCATCAAGTTTCTTAATACTTTCAGGATCGAACTTCTTAACTCTCTCTTCTAGTTTAGTCACAGCATCATCAATAGTTCTCTGAACTATCTGTCCTGCTTCTTTATAAGCTTTTATGACTTCTTTAGTCTCAGCTCTATTGTTTCTAAAGTCTAGTAAATCTTGTTTTATATCTGCTAAGTTTTTTAGTTCTGGTATAACTTCTTGTATGTCTTCTAGTACGCCATAATATCTAGCTACTATCTCGATAGCTAGTAAGTGCTGAGATACTTCATCTATCTCAGTTAGATGTTCTGATACGCTATCTACATTATCTATACTCTTGTAAAGTCTTTCTAGCTTATAAGAGATATTATTTAGTACTCCAATAGCCTCTGACATACCATAGACACGAGTGATCTCATTTATATGTCTAGCTATGTTATCTAATAAGCCAGATACACTAGCTTGAGCTACCTTCTTAACACTATCTAGATCAGTAGAAACATTAACTATATCACTAGTTACTTTAGATACATTAGTTATGACATCTAGTGAAGGCTCTATAGTCTTAATATACTCAATACTATCTCGAAGTTTAGTTATTGTATTTCTCAACGAGAGCATATCATGGATATTACCCATCTCAGCTTTCATCTCTTTAAAGAGTGGTAAGTTCTCTAGTAGAGTTTTCTCTTCATCACTCAACTCTTCTCTAAGTACTATTGTCTTTATAGTATCTGTATTCTCTGCATTAGATAGATTACTATGCGTACCTTCATGCTTAGAGTTTATAAACTGAACTAAATTAGCCATTAACAAAACCCTTTCATATCAGTTGTAGTTCGAATAAGACTATCAGGGATCACTTGTTGATTCATAATAGCCTTCTCAACTTCATTGTTATAAGCAGTTAGGGCATTGCCATAGTATTGTTTATAACCCTCTATATTAGTAACAATTCTTAAAGCTACGTAAGCATATAAGACATCTAATAGACCACTAGGTAAATCTAATTCATCTTCTATACTAGTTACCTTTATAGGCTTAGGCTTATACTCTACATAGTAAATATCACCTTCTTTAGCATTAGGGAAAAATAGAGTATCTTGATTGATCGCAAATACATTGATCTCATTCAATCTAAGAGTACTATTCTTGTCATCTCTAACACTAAGTATCTTATAGATCTCGTCTTCATTAGTTTTAAAAATATCTGTCTCTACAGCCTCATTCTCTAGCATCACTTCTTTATCTAAAGTAATATTCATCTCTTTAAGAGCTTCTATCTGAGCTGCTTTAGTTGTAAAACCACCATGAGTCATCTCACACTTAGCAAGCTTAGCATGAGTAGCCATAATAACATTAGGATCTTGTCTAGATATTCTAAAGTTCTTTCTAAAAGCAGGTACTAGAACTATGGCTTGTTCTCTCTTAACATTGAATAGTCCATAGATAGTGTTCATAGCTTCATTAATAAGTACTATTAAGTTCTCATTATTCATCTGCTTATTAGGAGTAACATTAGGTAGAGTAACGATCTTTAAATGCTCTAGTGCTTCTTTTACTTTCATGTTAAAATACCGTATTCCTTATTGTAGTTATTTCACTTACTTCATTATCGTAAGTACCATAGGTATTAGGCTTGAAGGCATCGAAACTACCTAGCATAGATATGCTATCTAGTACATCGTCATGCTTAGATTTAAAGCCTTGTTTAGTAGCCTTACTTCTTTCCTCTTCGAACTCGTTATACCATGCAGTATCTTTCATCTCATTAGCTATCCATACTTTCTTAGTATCGAATCTAGGTTTAAACAGAATAAATCTAGAGAACTTATCTCCAGTAGGTCTAATACCATCTTCACCATTGTTATTCGAACTAAGGAAGTTAAAATAGATATTCTTAGCTAGCATCTCATCTCTTAACCAAGAGATAAATCCAGCTTGTTGTCCTGTAACTTCTATACCTACTCCGATAGGGTTATAGATAGAGACATATTCGAATATTTTATTTATAAATTTACTAACTTCAGTCTTATCACACCAGCCATCTACAAGCATATAATCACCATTATTAGAGTAAGCCCATACACTAATAACACTAAAGTCAGCATTCTTCTTAGCACTAGTAGCTAAATCAGTAGTAATGTAGAAGTTATATCTATCTTTATGCTTTAGTACTTGTTCTCTATTGAAGAAAACTAGACTAGAATTAGGTATAAGTAAATCTTCTTTAGAAGTGATCCTAAGCATAAGCTCTTGATAGAAACTATCTATCTTACCTATACTCATAGCTTCTTCATAAGCATCTTTTACATACTCATAACTAAATCTATCTTCCCAACTACCTTTAAACTCCTCTTTAGTACAAGGAAACTTCTCGCATACTGGATAGCAAGCTACTTCCCAAGCTCCACTCTCTACTATCTTATATAAAGGGTCTTTAGCATTAAATGGAGTACCTAACCAGATTACCTTATGCTTTACAGGACTAAGAGCATACTTAACAGCTTTATGAATAGTGTCTTCTATAGTTTTAATAACAGTATCGCTTCTAGCATCTTCATCGCTAATAATGTCATCTACGATAGCTAATGTAGGTCTCTTACCGTATTCTTTAGCACCACGAATGCCTGTTTTTGCACCATACATTTTTACTACGAATCTATCACCTCTTAGATTTACAAACTCCAATCTAACATCAGTGATCTTTCTTCCTGCAGTAACATTGTCATCTTCATTACCATCTTCGTCTACATACTTAATACTCTTATTAGGTATAAGCTTCTGTAAGAACTCACTATTCTGGTATCTATACTCTATATTCTTTCTAAGAGATTTAACACCATTCTCAATACTGTCACCGATATATACAGCAAACTCTACCTTACCTATACAAGGTAATTCTCCGAAAGCTGCAGCATATAGAAATAACCACTCTGCGAATACAGAAGTTTTTCCGATGCCTCTATGGCATAGGACAGCAGTATTTCTAGTAGAATTAAATACAGCTTCACACATCTTTAAATGTACAAGAGGAGTTTTATTTTCTAGAGTATCACCACTAGCCATCTGAATGAAGTTAATAAACTTAAGTACTCCTTCACTAGGTATATAGTCTTTAAAACTATAATCTACTTCGTTTAAGTACTCATCTACACTCTTAGCCATCGTTTACTACCTTAGCATCTATGAAGCTCATTTTAGAGTTAGCTACATCAGTAAGCTTACTACCATTAGCTATCAATCTTTTCTGTTCTTGTACCATGTTAGCTAGCATCTCTTCGTACTGATCTACAATACTGTCAGCCTTGTTATTAACATTAACATCTACTTTTATATTCTCTGGTGGCTTGAGGTGAAGTAATAATTTATCAGCAGCATTAATCCTATCTCTAGAATATTTAGCAGTATCCATTTCCTCTACTAATCTCTTAACAGCTTTATATCTATAGCCTTGAAACATAAGCCATAAAGGTACTTCAGCTTGAGAGAGTATTTTTATGACAGTAGGATTTTTACGATACCTAATAGCAGCACTACTTAGTTGCTTATATTCATCAGAACTAGTATCTGCCCCTACTCTATCTTTTACAAAATCCCTATAACTAAAGGCTCTAGTATAAGCTTGAACTACATTGCCGCCATTAGCTTCTAGAAAACTACAAAATCTAATGGCATTAACATAATCTTCTAGGCTAACACGATCACCTTGTAGAGCATCTTGATAAGTATAAAGGGTATCCATAAATCTAAAGCCATCGAAGTCAGGCTCATTAATTGTCTGGTTAATTAAGTCAAGAGCCTCAGGAGTAATAGTAAGTCTCTTCTTCCCCTTTAGAGACTTACTAAACCATTCAGTTAATTCTTCTTTAGATACATTAGTAACTGTCTTGACAACATTTCTAAGACCTAAATCAGTATCACTCAATGTCTTCTCCTTAAGATCTAATTAAATATTACGAATTAATCTTAGCGTAATACTGATAAACTTTCAAGAGTAAATCTGCTATAATTAAGGTTAGATTAAACCTTTATAAAGGACATTCTATGAAGAAAATATTTTTAGGATTTTTAATTTTAGTGACTTCTAGCTTCGGTTGGATCAAGACTGACATCATAGAAGCTTGTGTATCTGTAAAGCAGAACTATGGATGGAGTATGCCAGTAAAAGTACTAGTAGCAATAGGTATACCTTCGGATATAGCTGTAATCTTACAAGATTATAATAACATACCTATCTCATTAGATAGATCTATAATAGGTAGATATATAGTAGGAGACGTAATAGGTGTAGACGAGAATAGAGTTATGTATAAACTACAAGACTCTAACTTCTGCTATTAACCTTTTTACTAGAAAGACCTTCTACTTCTATAATATTTACTAGAGCTTTATATAAGTAAGAATCTTCTTCACTTAAGTTCTCTTCACTCTTTAGCTCTTCTAACTTATTATTGAGTAGATTAAACATTAGTTCAGTAGCTACAGCCTCACAATCTTTTTTATACTGCTCTTTACTTAAAGTACCATCAATCTTCTTCGATAAATATACTTCACTAAACATTTCTCTACTCCTATACTCTTCTGTTAAGAATATCTTTTTATTCAGCCAATCAATATATTGCTCACCTTCTACATTAAACCATAAACTCATTCTGTCCTTGAATACTTCACGAATATCTTTAAAGACATCTTGAGATAATCTATCCTTAAATGCAGCACTCACTCCATTCATTCTAGTTAGCATCTTAGTATAGACAGCTTTGCCTATAACCCAGCCAATACCGACTACTAGTATAGTGACAACTAGTGGAGCAGCTCCAGCAACTGATTTATCTGTATCTCCCCTAGATGTAGCTACTAGAATATTACCTAGAGTAATCCCTACAACAGAGAACAAGAATCCACTCAATATCCCTATAACTAATGCAGCACTCTTCTTCATCTTACATCCTTACTAATTTATCTAAAGTATCTCTGATCTCACTAGGAGTATATAACCTAGTACCAATATAGGTCTCACTTAGATTGAAGTATCTCTCTACGATATCTCTCAATCTAGCTAGCTTATCACTATCCTTACCCTGTAAGCAATAACCTATCTCTCTACCTATGACTTCACTTAGATATTTAGAAGCCAGCATATTAGTAATAGAGCTATCTAATTCTTTAATCCCATCCATATTACCTATACCATTCTTAAACTTTCTTAGTACCATAGAAATACAATCTTCATCTTGCTTTAGCTCTTCAGTAATGCCTTTATACAAGTCCTTATCTAATGGGATATCTCCTAGTATCTCTTGAAAATTATCAGCATAGCTCTCGCAATGAACTTCGATTACATCATCAGTAAGCCAGAATCTACCACTCATATAACCCTCCCTGATTTTCATTTAAACATATTTTAAAAGTATTAGTCTTAATATTCTCTTATCAATTCTTAAAGGACCTACTATGAACTTAGAGCAAGCCTACAAGAGTTACAGAGATAATCTGCTAATAACAATATTCGAAGTAGAAACTTATGCTGAATATTCTCTTAGATTTCAAGATCTAAACCAGCTTCTGAATCTATACTCTAGAGCTACCTTCTATCTATGTGAATGCCTAGACGAAAGCTCACTTATAGTCTATTACCTTGATCCTATCTCTAGAGAACGAGCTACTAACCTATTTAAACTATCTCTCCCTATAATAGAAGAGCATCTAAGACAAGCAGTAGTAACTCAATCTAAGCAGATACCTAAGCCAATACTTCAGTCATCAATCCAGACAGTAAAAGCATTACAATCTAAACCTAAGCATACTCTAAACATACATCAGAGATATGTCCTACATTATCTAGAAGTATTCTTAGAGTACCTTCACTAATACAAGGCACTAGTCCTAGTAACTCATACTAGGCAGGCTCTCTCGACCAAGCATGGTCTCTAAAAAGATAGTCTAGGCTATGAGGAGCATAGGGAGAGTACAAGGACTCGTTTGTACTGGGGAGTTATAATTTTATGTAGAGGTAGATTAGGTGCTGATTTGTATAGAAAAACAATAATTTTATATGAGGGTAGTACTCCCCCTCTCACTCTCAAAAATTATTTACCTACCCCCCTACTCATTGTAAAAAGCATTCTTTTTCTCAAGCCAGCTCTCTAGTAGTTCAGAGTTATCCACGCTATTCGGTTAATCGTTTGAGAGTAATACTCTTAATAAAAATAATTTATAAAGGAGACATTATGTCTAAAGAAATCAGTTTATTCGGTACAGTTAAGGAAGTATTAGGCACTGTCCTTAGATCAGGTGAGAGGCTAGTTAAAATAGCTGATCAAGGCACTCAATATGCACTAGAAGCAGCTAAGGTTGCAAGGCTAGAGGCAATAAACGAGTTAGAGATTAGTGAAGAATCTCTTAAGAGTTTCGAAGAGAAAGTTGCATTGCTAGAGAGAATTAAATAAGCTTAAAATTAGCTTAACTTTCTCTCCATCTCAGGTTAGGGTTTATCCCTAGCCTTACTTTTTTTTCGTATCTCCTTGTATTTCTCTCATTTTCTCTCATATTGTTCTCCTTACACTTTATACACTTAACACTCACACTTACACCCTACACTACCCTACGTCTATCGTCTCTCCTTCATATCCAACTCTCGTCTCCTTGTTCAAGCTCGTTCTCCGTTCGGTTTATCGTCTGAATGATTCGTCATTCTAAATTAATTAATAAAGGATAATCCATGAGATTAGCAATCAGTGTATCAAAATCAGTTGAGCATCGCTCAGACGAAAGAAGTCCAGAAAACTTTCTTAACTCACTTGAAGAAGTCAAGCAATATACGCAAGATTATGACGTAGCATTCTTTACTAATGTTAGAGGACATAAATGCGAAAAAGGTACAAAGCCTATGACATTTAAAGAGGCTTATGCTCATGCACTTCAATTAGTAAATGAAGGTTACGATCGTAGAGATGTGTTCATCTCAGCTATCTTGAACAAGACAGCAACAGTCGAAGATATAGACTTCTGATTATAGAATTAGTTGAGAGAGGTATTCGTATCTCTCTCAGCATTAGAGTAATCAATAGGTATAAGAGTATCTATTGACTACTTTAATCCTTCTAATTCTCCTTAATTACTAATCGAGTCAGCATAGATTAGTAATTCATCCATGCTGATTTTTTTTTTTACAGAAAGGAGTAACCATGAAAAGAGTAAGAGGTTACATTCATAGAGAAAATATGGTGATCAGTTTCGATACTGATCGAGAAAGGTTTATGCCTTATCGTGTAGTGATCAACTATAACGGCAAGAAGGCAGAAACATACTTTAATACATGCAAGGCTCTATTTGAGTTCTTGCCAAGAATAAAATAAAGGATTAATCATGAAAATATCTCGCAAAGAAATTAGAGCAAGAGTTCTAAAAAGTAGACAACTATGGAGACATAGAAAAGAACTTGTTAGACTATCTAATATCGTATACCAAGTACATCCTATTGACTGGTATATCCTTCAAAGTAGAACTAACGGAATGTTAGAAGAAGAAGAAGAATAACTTCATAGACCTAATCAAGTCTCTAAACTGATTACCCTTTTTAACTCCTAGAGATAGACATCTCTATTACTACTAATTTTAATACTAAGGATAGTCAATGTTTACGACTCAATCAAGAGTAGAAGAGCTACTCAGCGAACAATACATTCAGACAGAAGTTAAAACTTACTTAGATACTCAAGTAAACTTATTAGATGAAATCTATGAGCGTATATGCCAATGGCTTATAGATTATAGAACAGGTGTCTATGGCAAGACCTATACTAGTAAAGACGAGAGACTTGCAGAAGTACAGAAACATGTAGATGACCTACCTAGATATGTACTCTACTCAGTATGCTTACTAGGTAAGACTACCTTACAAGCTACTGCTACTAAACTAGGTTTATACATCCATGAAGATATACTTACTGCAGCTAAGAGTGGTAGTGAGATACTTGCAGTATGCGATGGCTTAGGTTATGAGATCATTCGACCTAAAGCATTCAGTGGTAATACTTTTGAGATACAACCACTGATCTCTATCCCAGCTGACATCAAGCAAGCTCTAAACTTGTCTCTCTTCTTGCCTCCTATGGTCTCTCGTCCTAATGCATGGACTACTAAATCTAATGGAGGCTATGACCTTACTCATAACTATGCCATACTAGGCGATAGATATAACAAGCATGATAACCCTATTAATCTTCATGTCCTAAACCTATTGCAGGACGTTAGCTATCGTCTAGATAGTACGATAACTAAAGAGGACGATGTACTAGACCTAGACTCAATCGATCCTAAGTCTAGAGAACAAGCTCAAGCTAACTTCAATCAAGCTTTACAAGAAAATAGATATGTCTATACTGAAATGGGAGATAAACCTTTTCACTTCGTATTTCAATACGATAAACGAGGACGTATCTATTCTAAAGGTTACCATATAAATATTCAAGGTAACTCTTATAGAAAAGCTATGCTCAAGTTTGCTGAGGCAGAGAAGCTTACTGAAGAGGGTTGGAAGTGGCTTAAGATAGACCTAGCTAACCACTATGGTCTAGATAAATCTACATGGCAAGAGAGACTAGACTTCATTAATGAGAACATAGACTCTATGCTTACTAATCCAGACGAATGGATATCTAAAGCAGACGAACCTTTACTCTTTAAGTCAGCTCTCAATAGCTATCAGATGTCTCTTATAACAGGTACATCAGATCAAATCGTAAGACTAGATGCCACTTGCAGTGGTCCACAACTAATGTCAGTTGTTATGAGAGATGAAGAAGCTATGGCTAGACTAAACGTCTTAGGAGACTCTTGCAGAAATGACTTCTATACTCTAGTAGCTCAAGAGGTTTATAACCGAACTAAAGACAGCTCTCTATGGGGTACTAACCCTAACTTTAAAGAGATACGATCTAACATTAAACGGGCTATTATGACGACGTACTACAATAGTACTTGTAAGCCTGAAGAATACTTCGGTAAAGATACTAAAGAGCTACAAGTATACTATGAAGTACTAGACGAGTTCACTACAGGTGCTAGAAAACTACAGAAGACAATTAACGATCTCTGGGATAATTCTAGACTAGTCTATCAATGGACTTTACCTGATAGCCATACTGCATATTGCCCAGTAATTACTACTAAAACATCTCGCATAGAGATTAAAGAGATGAAAGGTGGTACTGCAGTAATGAACTTCATTCATTCAATCAATCAAGGAGGTGAAGAAGAGAAACGATCACTATGCCCTAATATCGTACATAGCTTAGATGCCTATGTATGCAGGAGAGTTATAACTATTCTAGCAGATAAAGGCATAGCAGTATCTCCTATTCATGACTCATTCGGAGTAAGTCCTAATAACTGTGAAGCTCTTAGAAAAGCTTATAGAGAAGTCCTAGCTGAACTATACAGAGAAGATATTATTAATAATATCCTAACTGAAATAGATCCTACAGCTAAATTAGACAGACCAGACTACAAGCTTAAAACTTCTATGGCAGTCAAGAATAACCTAAACGGCTATTACATCTGTTGAGTACTCTATTACATAAGTAAAAATACTTATCTATCAATTATTTTAGGAGATAAATAATGGGAATGTTTACAGAAGACATTGAAATAGGTGCAGCTCTTTATGAGTATCACTTAGAAGAGAGGGAAAGAAAACAAGCAAAACTAGAAAAAAAGAAAGCTAACGATATCTATGAGTATCACGTAAATGGTTCAGGAATGAAGTATTGCATAGCAGATATGGACGATAAGTATCTTATCAACTGCTATAAGTACTTTCGTAAGAACTATGAATATAAACGAGCTTTTAGCTTCTATATAGAGCTAAGACTCAGATATCCAGATACATGGAGAGAGAAGATACAAGAAACACAACTATAGAGATTCGTTGTTAATCCAATCGAGAACCCTGCTACGCAGGGTTTCTCGAACTTTTTTTATTTAAAGGATTAACATGTCAGCAGTAACTGAAATAAGAATGCTATTTCAATCATTAAATGAATGGAAGGCTGAGAGATGTCTCTCACTAGATAGCCAACGTGAAGGCTATCTAAGAAACATCATGGAAGAACTAGGTGAGTTAGCCGAAGCAGTTAAGCAAGGTAACTCTGAAGAATATATCGATGCACTATGCGACATCGTAGTATTTAGTATCAATGCCTTAGATGAATACTCTTATAGTGCAACTAGTATGACTATTACTCGTAATACTCCAAGAGAAACCCTCTATCGTAATCTACTTCACGAGATAGCTAAGTATGCCAGAGACTGGGATACAAAGTACCTCTGTAATATCTATCATGTGTGCAAGATACTAGCTATGCAGGGTAACTATGACTTATTCATAGCTATGGACGAGACTATAAAAGAGATTAGTTCTCGTACAGGACACTACAGTGCCTCACTTAAAAAGTGGATAAAGAATACTAGTCCTGAAGCGAAAGCTAAATGGTACAAGGCTAACTATGGCAAGTGTACTCTCTAGTGGTGAAAAACGTATAGTAGCAGTATTGTCTACTTGCTATGGCTTAATGATAGATGACAATATAAAAGAGCTTTACATAGACCAAGAAACTACATTTATGGTAGATAAGATTAGATCTGATCTCTACGATCTCTTATCTGACTATGTAAAGCATGGACCTGAAGTCGAGAAATACTCTAAAGTTATAGATAGTAAATTAAAACGAGATAATAGAGATTATTGTATTTCTAATACTCAACTAGCTATGACTTTACTATATCTCTCATTCGAAAAGTGTGAGAAATCCTTTAAGAAACTACCTACAAAAATATCTGATTGGTATCAAGACAATAGAGATACTATTCTAGAGATTAGCTATCGCTCTTGTGATAGTGCAGAGTTTAAAGACTCTGACGAAGGTAGTTACTTATTAGCTCACACAATAATGGATGCTATAAGAGGCTAACAATGGCAATTAATCAAGAATATCTAACACACGTTAGAGAAGTTGTTTCTGAGTTAGATGCAACTCAATTAGAAAAAGTATCTTCTAATACTACTACGATATATGTTCTAAAGGACACCTTATATCTAACAGGTACATTAAAGATACCTAAGAAGTACGAAAAAGAGTTTAAGTATCCTGCATATATTAGTTATAAGAGTACTCTCTTCGGAGTTCTTCATAATGATTATGGATATGTTACTAAACAGATCAAGAAGTCTTATGGAGAACTAATGTGGAAGATAGCATCAGAAGGAGATAACTCTGGTCTATTCTTACAAGAGTTATTTATACCAGATAATTCTACCTATCACTTAGACTGGTACAAGGTATCAGAGGGCTATAACTTAGATGGATTACCATCTAGTTGTATGAAGGGTAAGGGAGATCTCTTTATCCCACTAGACAATCTAGCAGAGATGGCTGTCTTAGTTAAAGACTCTACTAATCAGATGGTAGCCAGATGTATCGTCTGGAATAAAGGTATAGTAGAGAAAGCTGATGGTACTAAGATAGATAAAGACCTATACGATAGACTTTACTATGTAGATGGTGAAGCTGAAGAAGCTATGATTAGCTACCTAGCAGATAAAGGCATAGAGCCACTAAATGCTTATTGGTGCAATACTTTCAATATAAGGATCAAGAACCCATTTAATAACGGTCTCTACCCTTGGATGGATACCTTCTGTATCCTAAGAGAAAATGACTACTTATATTCTTATGACTGGCAGGAGTATGGCTACAGCCAACAAGACATTACCGATCTAGCTAGAGATTATCCTACATTAGAGATCATAGGAGCTTTACTATCTCAAGATGGAGATGTAGTATATCCACTAGAAGACTCTGATGAAGATGACGAGAACTTCTCAGCCTACGAGAATGAGTGTATCCCTACTGACAGACAAGTTTATTCAAACTATCTAGGAGATATTCTTACGGATACTAGATCGTTTCAATCCTCTTATGATGGTGACTGGTATCCAATCAATGGTAAAGGTGATGTATGGCTACCTATCTACCCTAATCCTGAAGATAAGATAGATTACGTAGTAGGTACTAATAATGCAAACTTCTACTACTGGACAGATAAGCATACACAACAACGGTATCTAATACCAAGAGATGATACTGTTATAGATTACATAACAGAAATATACATACCTAGAGATAGAGCTATCTATCTACCATCTAAGAATTTACATATCTATAAAGATGTCAAGCTAGCAGATGTAGTAAAAGCTTTTACTAATGCTAATGGCGACTTCTTATTAACTCCTGAAGAATTAGCAGAGATATCAGAGGAGCTTAACGATGGACAATAGACAGAAAGTTAAACAAGCTATTGAACAATACATTAAAGCCAATTTTAGCGATGATTCTAATGAGTTCTACCAATATAATAGAACTGACCATTTAACCTATGCCGATAGAAGACTTATAGTATATGATGCTAAATTTAGACATATCACTACACATCTACTAAGGACATTAGCTCCTGATAAGTTTAAACATCAGATATATGCTATATGTCCAGAGACAGTAGTAGGCATATCTTTTAAAGATGGTAAGCTTAGTTATTCTCAGGTTAAGAAATCTAATATAGATCCATTTATCGAGAGTCTCATAGAGATAACTGGTAGCTGTGATATTCTAGATCACTATGCGTGTGAAGTTCTTAGAAGACAATTTAGATTATATCTAGATGCTTCTCCAACAGAGTATAAGCTTAACACCATAACTATCTCTGAAGGTTACAATCTAAGAGACCTACCATCTAGCTGCATGAAAGGTCAAGGTCTCAAGTTTAAACCCTTAGATACTATGGGTAAGATGTACTACCTAACATCTAATAAGACAACTAACATCTTAGCTAGGTGTATAGTCTGGGATAAAGGAGTGGTCATCAATAGTACTGACGATGAACCTATAGATTGTCAGTTATATGACAAAGTCTATCAGCTAGAAGGTAAATACGGCAATATCTTTAAAGATATGCTTGAAGCTAAAGGTATCTTAGAGTTAGATAGGTTAGAAGCTATCGATACTTGGAATCTGTATATCAATAATCCTTTTATAGAGATAGAAAATGGTAACTACCCTTGGATGGACAGATTTAGCTTACTAGATATAAATGAGAATAGACTTTACTACTATGACTGGAATGCCTATGGACACAATAGTAGTGATCTAAAAGAGTTAGCTATGGAGGTAAATCCTGAAAAGTATAAAGTACTGTTATCTACCGATGGCTATACAAGGGATATGGACGAAAATGACGGCACAATATATTCTGAGTATGAGAACAGCGATATTGAAGAAGATGATGCTGTATGGTCAGAGAACTTAAATAGCCATATCTCGTCCAATAATGCTGTATGGAGTCAGACAGAGAGAGACTACTTTCACGAAGATGATTATGGCAATGGCTGGTACTATAACTGGGATGATAGAGATGAACCTATCAATATAGAGAATCCTGACTTTGTAGAGTTTCAAGACTCAGATGACACTAGATATATGGTAGCTAAGAGTAATGCTGTAGAAGATATGCTAAGCGAAAATATTTCTAACTGGATACCTAAAGAACTGGCTATAGAAATTAAAAGCTTAGGACCTAACTACTATATCTATGATGATTACTTAGTATCTATAGTTAAAGAACACTTTGAACAGTGTTTAGACGAAGGTAAAGGCGATGCTGATGAGTTTAAAAGTATCGTAGAGAATAAGAATGGAGAATGGACATGGACGAATTAATAAACTTACTGATAATGGATCAAGCTACTCTATACGAGCATGTAAAGAGTATTGACAATCCTAACTATATTAAATCTATAGTACCTAATGGTGGAGTATTATTTATCCCACTAGACGAAGAGAAGTACCCATTACTATGTACTCATTTAGATACTATAAATGACTTTAATGATAGACCTGCTCCATCTATAGTAGATATACTCATAGATGGAGATACCTTATCACTTAATCCATACTCTTCATGCTCTTGTCTTGGAGGAGATGACAGATGTGGAGTATATACTGCATTACAATTAATGGACAGTAATGTACCTTATGCATTCGGATTCTTCTTAGACGAAGAGATTGGAGGAGTAGGAAGCGATAAGATTGGTATATCTAGCGTAATGCCTTATGAGAATATAACAGCATTCATAGGACTAGATCGAAGAGGTAAAGATCACGCAGCTCTATATGGTTACGATAGTGCAAGCTTAATTAATGTATTCGAACAAGAGGGATATAAGAGTGTTTATGGCACTTTTACAGATGCGAGTAATCTAGCTAAGTACTGGGATATTGCCTGCATAAATCTAAGTGTAGGATACTATAACGAGCATACTACTTCAGAGACTATTAACTTTAAAGAAACTAAAAGCACTCTAAGGATGCTTTTAGAACCTAGAGTTATAGAAGAACTACTAGACAATACTTTTACTTATGACAACAATTTTCAAGACGATCCATTTTGGAATCTAAACGGAGATTACAATGAATGATCTTATAGATCTTATATTACTCCCTTTAGTTGTCGTCTTGTTTATTGCTTTCATAAAGTATATACAACAATAAAGGAAACTAAAATGAACATATTACTAAAACTAGTGAAGGATTATAAGCCTTTACTATTAGGTATTACACAAGAATGGCAAGAGAGTTATATTAATACTCTCTTCGCTAAACAAGATCCACTAGATAGAAAATACCCTTATGGATATGCTTACCATAATCATGAGTTCTTCTATCTAGCTAAGAGTACTGGATATGAATGGAGTAAGCTATGAATGTAAAACTATTAGAACATACTCACTTATCTAGTGCAGTAATAGCTGCTAGAACATGCTGGAATAGCTTTCATAAAGGAGGCTTATACGATTGCCCTACTAATGAAATTACTGAGGAGGACAAGACTCTTCTATCTAGGTTACTTTTCAAGAATAAGCATGAAAGTATCTTTGAGCATATTGTTTATGTATTCAATATACTAGGTATCCCTAGACTATGCTTGCAAGAACTAGCTAGGCATCGTATAGCTAGTTATAGCGTAAAGAGTACTAGATACTCAACAACTAAAGAGTTAATGAAGGAAACTGCTTTTATAGAGGAGATCATTAATGGTTAAGTTTATTCAAGATACTGAAATAAAACAGTATGGGAAAAGAGGGTATATGTTTGCACTCTTTCAATGCCCTATTTGTGATAAGGTTTTTGAAAGACCCAAACATGCTGGTAAAAATTTAATAGCTTGTAGAGAATGTGCTTATAAAGTCTTAAGAGTGAAAAGACTGAAACATGGACAACGGTATACAAGGCTATATAGAACATGGATAAACATGCGAAGTAGATGTAACAATCTAAGAGAACAGCATTTTAAACATTATGGTGCAAAAGGTATTAAAGTATGCCCAGAATGGGATAACTTTGAAGTCTTTAAACAGTTTGCCTTAGAAAATGGGTATACCGATAGTTTAACTATTGATAGGGTAGACGTTACAAAAGGCTATGACCCTACGAATGTTCAGTTCGTCCCTCTCAAGATAAATGCGGGTAAAGATAAGGTTGTAATATCAGAAAAACTTTACTTTGAGATTAAAAAGGCTAATAAAGAAGAACATATACTATTACCAGTTCTTTTTGCAAAATACGGTGTTTCAGGAGGAGCTTATTACAATGCAAGAAACCGATATGAATAATACTTTTGTTAGAGAGATACTCTATAAAAATTATAAGATTACAGCAGAAAATGTAGCAAGAGCTTCTAAATATGTAGAATTGACTGGAGATGACGAACAAGACTTCTTTATCATTCAAGCTCTAGAGAATGTACGATTATTAGCTTTAAAAGGGGTTAAATCAGATAATTTAAAACACATAATCCCAGAGAGCTATCTAACTGATCTTGTTATGACTATAAACGTTAGATCTCTAAGAAACTTTTTACAGCTAAGATTGTCTAAATCAGCCCATAAGAGTATTAGAGCCTTAGCTAACGAGATGCTTACATCAATCCCTGTAGAACATCTATTCTTGTATAAAGACTTACTAGAGGAGAACAAGAATGATTAGTTGTAAGCATTGTGAGTCTTTAATACCAACTTACTATAATACTTGTCCTGTATGTGGTCAAGTCCTTGATAAATCTAATAAAGTTAGATTTAAAACCTTTAAGCATAGTCCTACTAAGAAGAGTAATCCCCTAGAAAATATAGATACTAAAGAATATACTTTTAAAGAACTAGACGAAATAGTAACGACATCTAAATGATTGTTACCTTCGATATTGAGACTACTTCAATCCCTAAGCTAGTTCTAGATATTGAGAAGATTCTTTGTATTGCTATCAAGATAGACGACAATCCAACTAAGTGTTATACATACAAACCTATAGCTAATTCAGACGGAGATCTAAGCGTTGTCTTAGATATTCTAAATAAAGCTGATCTAGTTATCGGTCATAATATAACTAAGTTCGATATCCCTATTATTGAGAAGTTTCTAGGAAAGATTACTGCACCTATAGTAGATACCCTGATTGATGCCAAGCTAACATATCCTAAAGACATACTACTAGGTATAGATTATAAGATACCTGAGCTACCTAAAGCTCTTAAAGGCTCTTATTCTCTAAAAGCATTTGGCTATAGATTAGGTAACTATAAACTTGACTATGATGATTTTACTGAACTCAATGAAGATATGGTAACTTATTGTAAACAAGATGTAGAGGTAACTTATGCCTTATATAGACATCTTATTACAAGAACTACATATCCATCTAAGAAGGTAAGAGAGCTAGAATATAAAGTAGCCTCTATTATTTTCGACCAACAAGAATATGGCTTCTATTTCGATATAGATAAAGCTAGAGAACTTGCTACTAAGCTTAAGTTTAGACAGATGAATCTAGAGCATGCTTTACTCAAGATCTTCCCAAAACAATTCGAGCCTGATGGTGATCCTATTATCCCAGCTAAACCTAGAACAGTTAAGCTTAGATATAGAACATATCCTAAGCATACTACGATTACTGAGTTCTATAGACCATTAGAGATAGGTAGAAATGGTAAGTATAAATATCCACCTAAATCTATGAAGTGGCTAGATTATCCTTATAGGATAATCCCACAAGTTGTTAGTGGAGAATATCAGAAAATTAAGTTAGTAAATTTTAATCCTAACTCTCGTCAGCAGATAGCTAAAAGACTGATCTCTACTTTTAACTGGCAACCAGTGAACTATACCGAAAAGGGCAATATAAAGATAGACGAATCGATACTAGGAGAAACCTATGAAGACAACGAAGACAATTTCGATGCATGATTTTAAACAAGTATATAAAGCTTTTTACGACACTGTAATGGGTACTAATTACTTCATAAAGCAGCAAGTTACTCAAGCTTCTATACCTTGTAATGTCGTTTATATCCCACCTAAATATGAAAGGAGGCTTAATGAAAAAGAGCGAGTACTTATACGGTAAACCTATTCAAGCTTTTCCAGATGCTAAAAACCATTATCAATCTAAGATACATTCAGCTAAAGAATTGCTAAAAGAGTTAGTCTCTGTACCTTTAGAAAATAGAGACGAGAAGAGAATTAATGATGTTCTTAAAGCTATCTCATTTAATGAGCAACTTCTAAAGGAGTACTATGAGTAGTCTTAATGAAGCTCTAGAGCAACTAAAAGAATATCTTAAACTCTCTAAAGATATAGGACAATTACTTCTAGGAGATAATAGTCTTATTAATCTTTACAATCCAGATACTCATAGATTACATGGTAAAGTAGATACTCTCGGAGCCAATACGGGGCGTATGACCCATAGTCTGCCTTAATATAGGGCGTTAGAGTAGAAATACTCTAAATGAAATGTTACTTAAATGGTGAAACTCCTTTATGGTAACTATATTACAAACATAATATTTAAATTATAAAGGACAACACTATGCTAAGTTCAATTATAGAAACATGGAAAGATGTACAAGATAACTCAAATTATGAAGTATCTAATTTAGGACAAGTACGCAATAAGAAAACTTCTCAAGTCTTAAAACCTTTTAGAAATAATTCTGGGTATCTAGTTGTTAAACTTATTACAAAGCACAATCTAATACATAGATTAGTAGCTTCAGCATTTATAGATAATCCACTTAACAAGAAATATGTAGACCATATTGATAGTAATAAAGATAATAATAGAGTAGATAATCTTCAATGGGTAACTTGTTCAGAGAATATCCAGAAAGCATATAACGATGGCTTACATAATTTAGAGAAACATAAAACTTATGTAGGCAGAAAAAATGCACGATCAAAAACTAAATATTTTAATGTAAGTACAACTTACAATGACTATAAAGGAGAACGTACTTACTATTATTTAGCTAAGGTAACTCATAATGGTAAGAACTTATGCCCAAGAAAGTTTAAAACAGAAGAAGAAGCTGCTTTACACGTAAACTGGATTATAGATACTTATAAGTTAGATCGTCCTAAAAATATAATTGATAAAAGCTCAACGACTATCTCGAAAGAGAGTACACCTAAGTAGGTGGAAAAAGTAACTACCTTAGCAGGTAATGCTGAAGGTATTGATATAGTCTAATCTGCATAGTAATATGCAGCAGTTCGTAAGAGAACGCATATAGATTAACGACCTATATGGAATATAAATGAACATTACTCAAGTCCCTAAAGACCCAGAGTTTAGAAAACTCCTATGCGTACCAGAAGGTAAACTATTAGTAGATGTTGATGCGGATGCGTTAATTTTAGCGCATATAAAACAGATTGAACTCGGTGAAACTCCTAACGTATAAGGCGAGGACAATACCGAACTAAGCCTAGAAATAGGAAAGCGTAACGACTATCCCTTATGGGAGTACACTATAAGCCAATGATAGTGGAAGCGGTCTGGTATAGAAATATACGTGATATAGTCTGATCTTATAGGAAACTATAAGCAGTTCATAAGAGAACGTAGTAGCACTTGCGAAGCTACTAGAACACAAATGTAGAATTGGTAATGCTTGGACATTACTTAGGTCCATACGATAATTATGAGTTTGCTCATACAGTAGATACTGGCGATAAATCTAAAGGTACTGATATTCATACAGTAAATCAACATAGAGTTGGATTACCTACTAGAGATCTAGCTAAAACCTTTATTTACTCTGTTTGTTACGGAGCTGGAGAGACTAAGATAGGTATTCAAGTATGGAATAAAGAACCATTCGAATATACCCAGCAAGAGTACGCTACAGCTCTTGAAAAGATAGAGAAGAGAATAGTTTTACTAGATGGTAAGAAGTTCTATCCTATAGCTAAAGGTACATTAGCTCCTTATAATGAAGATTTAATCTATCAGACAATCTATGGGGCTAGAACTTCTCAGATGTTTAGAGATAATACTAAAGGCTATCGTAAGCTAGTTGAAGAGACTACTAAATCTATTAGAGATAGTAAGATCGTAGGCTTAGATGGAAGATTACTCAACGTTAGAGCTGAACATAAAGCCTTTAATCTATTACTCCAGTCTGCTGGAGCTATTTTTATGAAGTATTACTTAGTTGAAGTAGATCGACAACTAAGGGCTTTATATACTCATGGTAAAGAGTTCGCTTACGTCTCTAATATCCACGATGCTATTAACTTAGAAATCTTGCCAGAGATTAAAGACTCTGTCAGAGATATTCTAACTAATAGTTTTAAAACTGCTAGTGATGAATTAGGTCTTAAATACCAAGTACATGGTGAACCTAACTTCGGAGCTAATCAATACGAAACACACTAAAAAGGATCTTAATGTTAAAAAGATTTGTAGAAGGCATAGGCTTGCCTATAACTCTCTTTGTAATTACATTCGTACTTTGCATAATTGTATTACGAATGGATTATAACCAGAGAGTTGAAATCGAAGAGAATAAAGATGCCAGACTTGTAGAGAGTGAAAAAGCTTTAGCTGATAGTCTTGGCTTAGTTGAGCATAGTATTGCTCTAGAAACGTCTAGAATGAACGAGATTAATACCATATATGCCAAGATGCGTAATAAGGATATTGATCTCGCTGAGCTAACCTATAGAGCAGCTAGAGAGTATGATATAGATGCAGGATTACTTACAGCTCTAATTAATTCAGAGAGTGAGTATAGTACTAAAACTAAACATAGTAATCCTACAGTGTCTGGTCTAGGTGGTATTAATGCCAAGTATTGGAAAATACCTAATAAGACTTATGAAGAGCAGATATATGCTACAGCCTTTATTCTTAGCTATTATCTAACTAAGTATAACGGAGACTATATGAAAGCTCTTACAGCTTATAAAGGTATATCTGACTCAGGTAGAGTTAGGGCTAGACAAGTTCTTAAAGAGTATGAGGAGCAACAATGAGGTGCTTATATGAATACTATAAAGGTGGTACAGAACTTAAGAAATCTCAAGTATCTAAGATAATCAAAGATGCTACTGATAAACATCCTCTATTTAAGCCTTTAGCTAAACAGATGGATCTACATAGAGTATCTGAAAGAGAAGACCTATTACAGAGAATGTATGACATCTATCACTGTGGAGCTAATGCAGGCTTCTCAGGACTGATAGGTTGTATGGATATGTCTAGGTTCTTTGATGAGAATGAAGACGATATGCTAGAGTGGTTGAAGCAAGAAGCTGAGTTAATCGGTTGTAGCTCTACACTAGCATTTTTAGGTGATTATCTAGGTGCAGACCTAGACGATTATAAATGGAAAGCTGTACAAGCTCTAGCTAACTATTTAGCTATTGATGTAATGGAGAGTGAAATATGAAAATAATAATAGCAATGTTACTAGCATCAGCACTATGTTTTGCAGAAGAGTCTATGGTAGTCAGAAATCAATTAGATAAAGTTATCAGACTATTACAAGACCTTAACGATGGACAAAATATTCAGATCATGATGCTCCAACAGATTCTAAAACAACAACAAGAGATCAATGAGAGGTTAAAGAAATGATTTACTACGTGGAAAAGTCACTAAGCAATAGTCTTCATAAAGTACCTTTATGTGCTTCTGATCTACTTATTGATGCTACTGGTCTAGTAGATATTATCACAATGACTCAAGGCAAAGTAGTAAAAGAAGCTATGACAATTCTAGGTGGATTAGAAGAGGAAGCTATTAAGAACTATCTAATTAAATATTATGCTCAAAGAAAAGCTACTAAGAAAGTTCGTAAGAAGCTAGAAAAGGAGTTAAAAAATGCTAAGAGTATTTAAGAAAAATGAGTTAAATGGTAAGTGGGAACAGCTTAGTATTAGTGATATAGAGATAGATCTAGATGGCATAAGTCTATTAGATCTCTATAAGACTCTTACTCCTAGAGAAAGGCAAGATTTCGTATACGCTATGGACTATGACGAGATAAAAGAATTATGTTCTCTGATTACTCACTATCACCCTTCGCCTTCTACGAAGGCTTCTTCGACTTTTTAAAAAAGGAGGTGCTTAATGGCACGATATTACTATGGAGATATTGAAAGCTCTTGCAAGTTTAAGGCTGAGCTATGGTAGAAATGTTAAGACAAGAGCTGGAAAAATACCAGCTATTCGATAATAAGCTACCTAAGTTCTTACTAGATTTATCTCACTCTATACCTAACTCTAAAGTACCAGAAAGAATGAAGCTTACTATTGCAGTAAGCGAGTTTATTCTATTTATGTCTCAGTTTAGAAGACATATCTTGCACTGGAATACTAGCTTGATACCTATTAATGCTATTACCTTCTGTATAACTGGTAGTGGCGTAGGTAAAGATAGTTCAATCAATATTATGAGAAAGAACTATAAACTAGGTTATGACCATATTAATGCAATCAGAGAAGAGAAAGCAGTAGCGAGAGCTATAGCTAAGGCTAAAGATAGAAATCAAGCTAAACCTTCATCTCCAGAAACTTATTCTAAGTTCTATGAAGCACCTACTCCACTATTCGCATCACCTTCAACTAATGAAGGATATATAGCATATCTAAATGGTATTGAAGAAGATGGTATAGGAGCTGGATTTCTAACTAGCTCAGAGATCGGTAGTGAGCTTCTTGTATCACCTGTAATTACTTCTAACTTTCAGCTTATATCTGAGATGTACGATGAAGGCAAGAAAGAAGTAAAGGTTATTAAAGATAAAGATAAACAATCTAAAGCTATTAAGAATCTAGCAGTATCTGCTTTATTCGTAGGTAGCCCAGATAATATCTTATTCGATACTGAAGTGAAGAAGAAGTTTAAAATGGAGTTTAGCTCTAAGTTAGCTAGAAGAAGCTTCTTTAACTATTCACCTATCCTACCACCAGCTAAAGAGTATCTATCTATAAAAGATCTACTTGCAGAAAAGATTACTCTTGAAGACGAAGCTAAGAAGATTATAACAGAGTATGAAAGCATCTTCTTAGGTATCGCTCAGAGAGAGATAAGTAAGCTCGGTACTCCATTAAATGTCTCAAATGAAGTTAGATCACTCTTTACTTTATATAAAGAGTATAACGAAGCTACCGCAGAGACTATAAAGAAACAGTATCCTATATCTAAGATAGTTAGATCTCACTTACAATGGAAGGCTCTAAAGCTAAGTGGAGCAATAGCTCTATTTAGAGGTAAAGATACTATTGAAGCTGAAGACTATGTAGATGCTTGTAAGTTTTGTGAGCTATTAGATGAAGATATGAGAAACTTCGAGATAGAGCTAGTAAAAGAACCCTACGAGTTATTCGTAGGATTAGTACAACAACTACTCGAGGATAACAAGTGTTTCGTCAATATTCACTTACTTAAAAAGCTAGGGTATATTCAAGGTAGTTCTGGCATAGCTAATAAACTAAAAGAGTTAGCTACTCTTGCAGGAAGCTATGAT
This sequence comes from Campylobacter concisus, assembly GCF_002165815.1. GTDB lineage: Bacteria > Campylobacterota > Campylobacteria > Campylobacterales > Campylobacteraceae > Campylobacter_A > Campylobacter_A concisus_BH. The sequence goes on along the minus strand of NZ_NDYN01000010.1, from coordinate 10,966 downwards.
GAAAGTGGTATCTATAGAGCTTTAGAAAATGGTATTGAATATACCAAGATTATAAAAACTAATGCTCTAGGTGTTAGTTACCTAGCTTGCAGTGGCTCTAAAGAAGAGAGAGCTAAAAAGTGTTCTAGTGGATTTACCTATGCAGAAACTGATTTTAAAGCTCTTGGTGATATGCTCACTAAAGACTATGCCTATTCTCCATTTAGATTTAAGAATGGAGTGAGATCTAAAGCTAGTGTAGATAGTGGAGCTAAGTGGATATGCTTAGATATTGATAAGAGTCTATTTACTGATGAGCAGACTCATGAGATACTAGCTAACTTCAATCACCATATTGTAAGGACTAGTGATCCAACTAATGCTTATAAGTTTAGAGTACTCTTAGAGTTAGACAGCTTCGTAGATTTAGACGAGAAGACTTATAAAGCCTTCATTAAAAGTATCTGCGAATATCTAAGCTTAGATGCAGATATACTCCCTAAATCTCAGATATTCTATAGCTATAGTGATAGAAACATTCTTTCTGTTACTAATAAATCTTGCATAGAAGTAAGAGAACATCTACTTCAAGCTAATGATGAAGCTAAAGCTCCTCAAGTTGTTAGTACTTTAAATGAAGCTCAAAAGCAAGCTCTACTATCTTCTCCTCTAGATACATTCAACTATGCGTTTAATGCTAGAGATGGTGAAGGTAGTGTAAGCCTTATACGAGCAGCTAAACATGCTAGGGATTTAGGTATGAGTACAGAAGAGATTATCTCACTTATGAATGAGATTAATGAATACTGGGAAGTACCTATGGAGTCTAAAAGATTCGAAAATACGATTATAAATCAGATAAGGAACTGGAAATGAGTACAAGAAGTTATATAGGTAAATTAGACGATAAATCCAATGATGTTAAGTTTATCTATTGTCACTGGGATGGCTATCCAGAATATGTAGGTTATATGCTGGATACTTATTATAAAAATCCCGAGAAGGTAGATGAGCTACTTAACTTGGGTGATATATCAAGTCTAAGAGAAAACCTAATCCCTAAAGGTAAGCATGACTTCGATGAACCTGAAGAAGATGTTACTGTAGCTTATTATAGAGACAGAGGAGAACCTTGGAATACTGTAGCACCTAAGCATACTCAATTAGCTAATTATGAGAAAGGTGACGATATGATTGATTACTTTTATCTCTTTAAAAATGGTGAGTGGTATGTAGATAGAGAGAATGGTTTAAGCCTATGGACAAGAGTATCAGACTTACTCCAGAACAAGTAAAAATCTATGACTACTTCACTTCAGACAGTCCTAAACCTAATAGAATAGTTGTCCTTCGAGGTGCTGCAGGCACTGGTAAAAGTTTTGTACTATCTCAGATAGTTAAAGACTATAAAGGATCTGTATTAGTAACAGCTACTACTCATAAAGCTAAAAATAATCTTCAAGCTTCTATAGGTACTAAGGCATATACAACTCATAGTGCTTTAGGTTTCAATATGACACGTAATGGGATAGAACAATATCTAAGCGATATTAGAGAGCCTATAGAAGCTGATCTTCTAATAATCGATGAAATGTCTATGCTACCTAATAAAGTCTATCAGAAGGCTTTAAATGGAAGCTATAAGCATATCTTGCTTGTAGGAGATGAATGTCAGTTATCTGCTATAGGTCTTAAAGCAGACATTAAGCCTGACATGGAGGTTGTTTTAACTCAACAGATGCGACAATCTATCAGTGATCAAAAACTACATCAGTATCTAGAGTCTCTTAGATCTAGTATTAAATCTAAGCAATTACCAGATTTTAGAAAAGATTTACCAGATAGCATTATCTTGTACGATAGCCATAAAGATTTCTGTAAAGCTTATCTAGAGTGCAATAGTTCTAAAAGAATACTAGGCTATAGCAATAGTGTTATAGATAGTTATAACAAGGCTTTAGCTGATAAAGAACTTTATTCTGTAGGTGATCTATTAGTCTTGGATAAACCTATAGGCTATTGTAAGAATGGTGATATAGTTGAAATCTATGACGTTCAGAGATCTAGTGAAGGTATCTGGGATATTCATGCTATTAGTAACGATGGAGAATCTGTTAGATTTCGTATCTGTAAGAGTAAAAAGCAAGAGAAATGCATCTTAGATGAAGTCCTTAGAACTAATCCTGAATGTTATTGGAGTATAGCAGATACTTATATGCATCCTAAGCATACCTATGCTAGCACTATTCATAAAGCTCAAGGCATGACTTTAGATGAAGTATTCATAGATGCTACAGATATATACAAGCAGTTATATCGAAAACCTACGAGATATAACAACTACAATAAACCTATTAGTGTAGAGGAGTTTCTAAAACTAACATACGTAGCAATATCTCGTATGAAGTATAAAGCTCACTTATTCGTAGGCGAAACAAGAAACTATAAAAACTTAAAGGAGAAAACTTGCAATCAGAAATAATTGATGAGCTAATTAGGCTCATGTCTAGCGTAAGAAGGATTGTATCTATTCTAATGTCTCAAGATAATAGTACTAAGACATCTTCTAATCTTGTTCAAGACATAAAGAGTGAGATACTAAAACCTGTTAGCGAAGTTAAAGATACTAATAACCCTTTTAATCAGCCTAAAGCTAAAAAGCATAGATGGACAGATTCAGAGGTAAAACAGATAATGTATTGTGCTGATCCTAAGACAGCAATGTCTAAAAGACAGTTCTCGTATCTTCTAAGAACTTTACCTAATAGCCTTACAGCTACTGCAGTAAAGAATAAGGTCTATGACTTAGGTCTTGCAGTCAAGAAAGGAGTTGTATGTTCACGAACAGAGTAAAGATAATTCAGGTAAATGAGTATCTATGTGAGATAGAAACTGAGATCGAAATCTCTAGAGAGCAAGCTATAGGTATGGCTCTTGAATACTTTGAGAGAGCTTCTGATGAAGAGAAGCAAGAAATGCTCATAGAAACAAGAGAGACAGGAGAAGTACAATGACTCCATTAAAACCTATGAATTATCAAGAGAACTACTTAGATCTCTTGCCTGAAGGAAGTTTCAGAATAAGTCCATCTAGTGTAGCTAAGTTTACTGAAAAGAAATGGGAGTGGTATCAAGAGAATGTCTTAGGCAATAAGATATTCGAAGGTAGTACATCTACTGTACTAGGCTCATGCGTTCATAGAATAGCAGAGAGCTATATTAAAACTAAAGCAGTAGATAAAGATGAATTGTATGCTTATATAGATTCTCAATCTAATCCAGAAATAGATAAAGAATATATAAAAGATCAGTTTATACCTATGGGTCAAGCACTTATAGATTATCTAAGAGTATTCGGGATACCAAATAGAAGTGAAGAAGCTATAGCTTGTAAGATTGTAGATAATGTTTATGCAGCAGGAACAGCTGATGCAGTCATCGGTGATACTCTTATAGATTTTAAAACTACATCTAAGACAAGTATAGACGAAACTTATATGCCTAATAACTATAAATGGCAATTACTTACTTATGCCTATATCTATAGAAAGATGGGAGTAGATATTAATCGTATTCGCATTGTATGGATAACTAATAATATAGTTGGCAGAGTAAGTGAGAAGACTGGTAAGCCTTTAAAAGACTACCCTTCTCAAGTGATCCCTGTTACTCAAGTTATTACCGATGAGGATATGCAATTCATTGAAGACTACCTTAGATTGATTGCTGAGACTTATCTTAAAGGTGTAGAAGATCCTAAGTTAGTCTATCTACTCTATTCAGATTACAGATTAAAGGAGAAATAATTGAGTACTAAAATACTTGTAAGCGGTTATGAAGCTAGTGGTAAATCTACCCTAACTTCTCAGATAAAAAATGCGTTGGTTATAAACTTCGATAAGAAAGAGTATAGCTTTAATGTACCCCATGCTAATTTTAAAAACTATGAAGGCATGGAGAGTGTAATAACTTTTATCAATGACAAGATAAAAGCATATAAGGAAAAGTTTAAAGAGTTTCCGAAGTTCATAGTTATCGATACTGTCACTCAACTCTATGCAGCAATGACTAGATATAACTCTGTTAAATATACAGGCTTTAAAATCCATGAACAGAACAATATTGATACTCTAGATTTAAATAACTATATCGAGAATGTTCTGATAGCCAATGGAGTATCAGTAGTCATTGTAGCTCATACAATGGTAGACGAGAAGAGTGATAGGCATATTATACCTGCTCAAGGTCAATTCGCTAAAGCAGGCAGTTGGTTATCTATAGTAAACGATAGTTTATTTATAGAGAAATCCAGTGGTAAGTTAGTTGTCTATTTTACTTCATTCAAGTATCCAGCTAGAACAACATTGAAAGACTTACCAGATAAGGTCGGAATAAACGAGTTTGATATCAATGAATATCTCAACAAGCTAGTAAATGCTAAAAACGAAATTGAAGAATATATACTATAAGGAGTTAAAATGAGTTTCTTCACAGCAAGCATAGATAAAAAAGCTATTGCAGAAAACGGAAAAGAGTTTATCACTAAGAGTGGTATTTACGACGTAGTTATTAAGTTCGTCAGTGTTAAAGTCAATGATCATGGTGCTAGAAGCCTAAACTTCAATGTACTATATCAAGGCAGTGAAACTACATTGTATGGACTTAAACTAGATAACAACGATGGAAGTGAAAACTTTCAGAGAAATATCTTCAATAAACTATGTGTTATTGCAGGTATTCAAAATGTTAATGACCCTGTAAAAGAGGTACATAAAGTAGGACGTGATCAGAAAGAAGAGTCATTTGATGTTCTAGATCAGTTCAATGACTTACCTGTTAAAGTCAATATTAGATTTAGATATTCTAAATACAATGGTGAGATCAGAGAACAACGTGAGATTATGGGCTTTTACAGAGAAGATGGTGCTACAGCTAGTGAGATCGTATCTGGTACAGCAGTAGGTGTACAACTTGAAAAAGATAAAAAGTATGCTGAGAACAATCGCTATGACGATGGTCTTACAATCGCTGATGTTGAAGCTTGGAAAGCTAGTAAATCTACAGCTAATGCAGCACAAGCTTCTAAAGATATAAAAGTTCAGACAGCTGACAATCCTTTCAGATCGTAATGTACGCAGCGATAGATCCTGGATCTAACGGTGCTTTAGTTATAGAAACTTCTCCCCTTACATTTATAGACTTTAAATCCCAAAACTTACAAGGCTATATCCATGCCTTGAAATCTAATAAGGTAGATCTATGTATTGTGGAGAAAGTTCATTCTATGCCTAAGCAAGGTGTTAGTTCTACTTTTAGTTTCGGACAGAGATTAGGAGAGATAGAAGGAGTACTTCAAGCACTTGAAATCCCTTACATTATGGTCTCTCCGCAAGTTTGGCAGAAAGCTATAGGTATCCCAGCTAAAGCTGATAAGAAAACTATAGCTAATACCTTAATCAAGCTTTACCCTAATGCTTCTATCTATGGAGCTAAGGGAGGCTTACTAGATGGCAGAAGTGATGCCCTAGGTTTACTTCATTATGCTCATACTAAATACAAGGAGGAATAAATGCTATATAAGGATTTTATCGACGAAGTAGCCTCTAGGTCAGGTATGTCTAAGAAGGGTACGAGAATTACTCTATCTAAGACATTCGAGTTAGCTAGAGAGATCTTACAGAAAGAAGGAAAGCTTAATTTCCCCACCATAGGTCACTTCAAGTTACTTAAAGTGCCTATTACCGATTTAAAAGGTAAAAGACGAGTAATTAGTAAAGTGACTTATACAAGTTCTTATACTCTAAAAAAATTATTGAAAGGTAAGAAATGATCGAGGAAGTTCTAAACGAGAGACAGGATACTCATGGTGACTATAGATTAGTCAGTAAGATTTCTCAGATACTTAAGGATGTCTGCGAAGCTCATTTACAGTCAGACTTAACTCCAGCTAAGGCAGAAGCCTTAGATATGATCTTACATAAGATTGCAAGAATAGTCTGTGGTAATGGTAACTTTAAAGACCACTGGGTAGATATAGCTGGCTATGCAACTCTTGCTGCTAAAGATGAAGAACAAGACAGAGATCTTTTATTGTTTAAAGAACTCTGCGAGATCGTAGTCTATAAAACAGAAGACGAAGAAGCTAGAAAACAAGCTATCAGAGATTTCTTTAAAACAATAAGAGGGGAGTAAATCCCCTTCTTAAGTAAGGATACTTATATGACTAAAGGCGAAGCATTAGTTAGGCAACAAGAAAGTCAGCGAATGGTTAATGGTGTCTGGGTATTCGATGAACTTGAGCCTTACGAACCTTTTGCGACTAAAGCTGAAGCTTTCGAATACTATGGAAGAAAGCTAGATGAATATTGGCTTAGCAAGATAGAACTACATAAGAAGTCTAAATTTACTAAGCAAGATATTCTAAAAATATTAAAAGGTAGATACCTAAATGGAGAACAATAATGAACAACTTACAAGAAAAAATCGAGATTATCCGAGCTATGGATAAAGGTTTAACTATTCAGTATTCTGAAACTGATGGCGAAGAAGACGACTGGGAAGATATGCTAACTGGTGAATTAGATTTCGGTATGTATGAGTATCGAGTTAAGCCTAATAAGAACCCTGATACTACCTTTCAGATAGGAGATAAGTTAGTACATATAGCTGATGAAGGTAAGCTTGAACCAGAGATAGTAACAGTAAAAGGTTTTACTAAAAATGGAGATTACCTATTCGAGGGAGATGCTATCCATACTCCTGTAGAAGCTGTAGATGCTAACTATAGAAACATCAATGATGTCTATTGGTGGCACGTTATTCACTATAAGAAAGAGGATAGATATACCTTAGCTCCAACTATGATGAAGCTAGGTGAGATTAAAGGTTGGGCTAACGAAACGTATGAGCCTATGTTTAGTATGGGATTTAGGATCCCTCGAGGAGAAGAAAATGAATCTAGAAGAGAAGATTAAGATACTTACTGCTTACGAAGAAGGTAAGACAATAGAAACATACTATCGATCTGAGGGTAAGTGGTGTAAGATAAATCAAGATGTTTGGGATTTCGAAGATGGTACATATAGAGTTAAATCCGATAGAGATACTAAGTTTAAAGTAGGAGATACTCTTGTATTTAAAGACTCTGAAGAAGGGTTATGTCCAATGACATATACAATCACAGACATTGACGAAACCAATTATAAGTTTGAATATACAAGTCCTACTGCTATCGAAGAGGTAGATAAAGATTTCATCAACGAAAGAGATGTCTTATGGTACTTCGAGATATACGACTATATCTCTAAAGAGTACTCAATGTACCCTAAGAGAATAACTAGAGCTGAGTTAGAGAAAGAATATGCATCTAAACACGATACTTTTAGATGGAAGCCTATATACGCTCTTGGATTTAAACTAAAGGAGAACTGATGTTTGAGAAAGAGATTGAAGAGACTGTTAAGAGATATATCTCTAAAGGATGGTATCTAGAAAAGTTTAGACGATCACGAACTATAGAAGAGGATATAACTAAACATATATCTGAAGCTACAGCTTATCCTTATGAGATTATGAATAACTTAGTTAAGTATCCGAACATGTATGGTGAGATACTCAGCATAGTCGAAGGAGAGTTCCCATTACTTAGTAGATGTATTGACTTTATGAGAGAGCTTAAACTGAAAGCTATTGACTTCAATACACTCTTATCTATGGAGAACAGCAAAACGTTTGACGAAGAAGCAGAGAAACTCAAACTAAGAATTATCCAAGAAGAGCTAAAGCCTTATGCTGATAGATTATTCAATGAGTTACCACTAATGGAAACTAAAGCTAATACTCTATTTGAGGAGAACGAATGGAACTAACTATAAACGTAGAGGACTATATCTCTGAGAGTGATATTAAAGAGATATGCAAGCAGAGTGTAAGAAGCTATCTAGATAAACAGATAAGTCAATTTACTAACATAAAGGACTTTATTTCTGAAGCTGTCTATGGTTCAATATCAGGAGAGTTTTTAAAAGTTATCTTTCAAGAGAACCCTGAAGCTGTAGAGAAAGCCTTACAGCAACTAAGGAAGCTAGTTAAAGATGGAGAGTTCATATCTAGCTACTCATTGTTTGGGTATAGCATTGAACCAAATGCCAGTGATAGGTACTATCGACCAGCTACTTATAAGAGAGCTACATATATCAATACTTTAGTCCAGAATATGCTGAAAAAGAATGAGGAAGCTATTAAGAATAAGATTAAAGAAATAGCCTTTAATAGAGTAGAAGCTTCTACACTTAAAGGAATTGATGATGGAGATTTTGATCTCTCTTACTACATTTTAGATGCCTTAAGAAAAGGGTTAAGAAAGGACTAATAATGAGAAACATCAAGTATAAGCTTTATTATCCTGCTCAGAAGAAGATACTTAGAGTAGTAAGTGTAAAGTTCAATGAAGCAGGGCTTATAGAAACTGTTGCTGTACCAATGAAAGATGCCTTACCAGAATACTATGGAGATACTGATCTTATTCTAGATCTCTATCCTAAAGATAAGATTGAACTATTAGAGTTCACTGAGTACTACGATATGGATGGTAATGAGATATATACAGGCTATATCGTTAGCTTCTCAGCTTCTCGTCAGAACTATGTAGGCGTTGTTGAGTGGGATAAAGATGCTACTAGCTATGTACTTAGAGTTAAAGACCACTACAATGAGTATTTTAACGAAGTAGATAATATAAAAATCTTAGGGAATATCTACGAGAATAAGGAGTTACTAAATGTGTAAGTTTTCAGATGGAGATCTATTAATACATAGGTTTAGAGAAAGACAAACTATAGATCCACTAATGTACTTTGAAGTAGTTACTGGGCTACAACAAGGAGAATACTTCTTATCAGACTATGGCACTATAGATATAAAACAAGCTGAAAGAGAGTACGTTAAGGTTACTGATGTCTTATGGCAACATTACATTCTAGATACTACAACTAATAAGCTGACACCTTACAATGGTCCTATGACTATTGAAGAAGCTAGAGATTTATATGCTCCTAGTAAGACTACAGATAAGATACTACTTACAGCTTACTGGGAAGGGTTTAGAATACCTATTGAGATGGAGTTCGTTGAAGACGATGTCTTAGTACGTAAGTCTGATGCAGGACGATCTTTAGAAGATAATGATAAATATCTACCTAAAGTTGTAGAAACTAATCAATCTGAAGAGATCTATTACCTATCTAATGGGATAGCTGTAAGCTTTAAGACAGCTCATGATGTATATCTAGATGCCTTCGGTGATAATGTCTTATGGCATTGGGAGCTAAAGACAGATGGTGATTGGTCTATGCCTACATCTACTAGAAAGTCATTTCAAGATACCTTAGAGATCACTAGCATAGATGGTAAATCAGTTACAGAGAGGCGAATACTTTATAGTCTCGGATTTTCAATAAAGGAGTAAAAGTGAAAAAGTTTTATGAAGTCAGGATAGTAAATGAAGATAGGCAACATTTTCATAAAGCATTCTTGAAAGAAGAGAATGCTGAGAAAGAAGCTGCTGAACAAAATGCTAGAATAAGAAAAGATAGTGATAAGACTATCTTTATAGTTAAGGCTCATGTCTTCGCAGATAGCGAGAACTAATATGAGTGAATCTGAACTTCTTAGTATATTTACAAGAGCTTTAGATTTATCTTTATCTAAAATTGTAGATACCCTAGAACTAAGAGAGTTACAGAGAATGTATCCTAAAAAGATCAAGGGTAATACTCAAGCTGCAGAGCTATTAGGTATCACTCCTAATGCTCTTAGGCTTAGAGTATTTAAGGCTATCTATCTCCCTAATATTCATTATAAGAAAATTTCAGATAGGATATTAGTTTGGGATAGAGATGCCTTACTACAAGAAAGGTTTAACAATGAAACTATACAAGCGTAATAATATTATTTATGCTGATTATGTCAAGGGAGGTAAGCGATACAGACAGAGTTTAAAATTAGAGTGGAATAAGACTAATCTTAACTATGCTAGAGTAGAATTGATACCTAAACTTATGCAAGATAAACCTAGAGAACTGATGCTCTTCGATGCCTTAGATTTATCCCTAGAACTAGACGAAAACTATTTACGTAATTCTTCTCTGCAGAATATTATCTATACTATATCTAGTATAAAGAAGATGGTTAAGGATAGAAGTATTCAAGAGATCACTGTCATAGATATAGAAAAGTTCTCGATTATGCTATCTAAGCAAGGCTATTGCTCTAATACTATTAAGAATTATCTAATGGTACTTAGTAAAGCTTTTAGGTATGCTATAAAGCAAGGTATTATTACCTTTAATCCAGTCTATAATATAAAGGTAAATACTAAACAGAGCTTGACTAGAGTTGTATATTCTAAAGAAGATATACCTAGATTGATTAATAGTGCTAAGGGTGAGCTTAGACTTGTATTATTATTAGCTTTCTATTCTGGAGCTAGAATAGGAGAGATACTTGCACTGACATCTAAAGATATATCTAGTGAGTTTATCTCTATATCTAAGACAATAGCCATTAATACTGGTGGGTTACATCCTACCAAGACTAATAAACCTAGAGTTGTCTATATACCTAAAGATATCCTAACAGAGTTCACTGACTTCAAGGGATTTACCATGTCTTACCAGAGACTAGGTAGAGCATTTCAGAACTTATGTAATGCTTTAGATTTACCTTATGCAGGATTTCATAGCCTTAGACATACCTATGCTAGTTTATTACTCAACGATAAGGTTAATCCATTAATTATTAAAGAGGCATTAGGACATTCATCTATGAAAATGTTAGAGCAAGTTTATGGACATTTTACTGGAGTGAAGACTGAAGATAAAGAAGCTATAAAAGCTAGTCTTGACACGATTAAGGCACATCAAGACTAGAACGAATTGAAATATGGGCTTTTAACAATATTGCAAAAATATTTCTTAAAGCAAAAAATA
>NZ_NDYN01000009.1:0-84493 GCF_002165815.1 Campylobacter concisus | reverse complement strand
AGAACAACGATAAAAAGAAAAGGCTTTATTAACGGTGAAGTTAAAGGTGGTTTCTCGTTTCGTGAGCTGGAATTATATATGAGGGATGCTTAAATGCAGATTAAAAAATGTCAACTTTTTTAAAAAATAAAAACTATAAATTTTTAATCAAATTTAACTATTTTCTTTTATAGATGCAAAGCCGCTTTCTTTTTCTATAGTAATGATTGTTTGATTGCCGCGTTTATCTGTTATTGTTATACTGCAATCTTTTTTAACAAGTCTATCGTATGGTCGCTTTATACCACCACCAACTGTGCTTATTGTCCACATCGGTCGTCCCATTTCGTCAAAAGCGATTTTTTTCTTAGCATTTCCTTTTACACATCCACCAGATAGGGTTACATCTGTTATACCAAATCTTTTTTCTATATTTAGCTCTTTGTTTATCTTTTTGCAGTCACCATCTGACATACCGCTCCAGCCAGCTGTTAGTAACTTTCCAGTCTTATAAATATCACTTGCAAATTCATCTTGCGAATTTGGATTTCCGGTCATACTTTTATCATAATAAACACTATATTTCCAAGTTTGCTCATTATTTTTATCGACCGAACAGCCGTCTACTTTATCTTTAGCAAAAGCTATCGTCCAGCGCTGTTTTGCCCATCCTTTTTCGGTAATAGAATATTTATCATCCTGCATAGCGAGGTGCTGAGTGTATCTTATATGAGTTAGGATCTGATTTGCAGCTTCTCTTGAGGCATTTCTGTTTAGTTTTGGGATCATAATGGCAGCTAAAATTCCAACAACAACAATAACAAAAATAAGCTCTATCATCGTAAAAGCTCTTTTTTTCATAGCTTATCGTTCCTTGATATTGAAATTTGCAACTACTTTTCCCATTTTTTCTATACTAAATTTTGACTTCTCATCTAAATCGGCACTTGCTAATAAATTTTTAGAGTAGCTTTTTGTTTTTATCCCATAAAATTTAAGCCTAAGCGCAAGCCTTGTATCATCAGTCGCTATATCTTGCACTCCAGCCTCTTTTAGCTTATCTGCCAGCTCTTTTGCTACATCAAATTTATAAGTGAGGTGTTTTGTAGGATCGTTTAAAAAAAGGTAAAAAATTTGATTAAAGATGATCGCTGACCAGTTAAATATCAAAAAAAGCATCACTAAGCTAGTGCAAATTTTATGACCTTTTCTAAATTTTGGCAGCCTCACGCGATATGAGTTGAAAAAAACTCTTACCATAAGTGGCGTTGCTATCACGCAAAATGGCAAGAACTGCTCAAGCTCCAGCCTTTGGCGCACAGAGACTATCATACAAAAGCAAAATGAGCAAATGGCGATAAACCACAAAAGATCCTTCTTCTCCTTAACCCAAATTCTATAAATCGTATATACAAAAAAGATAAAGACGAATGGCGAAAATACAGCTGCAAATATGCCAAAAGTATCGATAAAGTGCCCGCTTGGTCTGCCATTTGTTTCAAAGCCAAAAAAGTAAAGCGTCAGCAAAAATAAAATGGCACTGAGCCAAGCAAGAGGCGGCTTTCTTTTGTAAAGTGCAAATATAAAAAATCCTGCATAAAATATCAAAAAATCACCATCTATGAAAAAGGCTAGGCAGAAAAAGAGGCTAAATAAAATTTTCTTTTTAATATGAAAAAGATATATGCATAAAAGCGCTAGAGTGATGCAAATTCCAGCGTTATTTATGATAAGTGCTGAAGCTAGCGTGCCAGGAAGCAGCACAAAAAGTAGGACCGCTATGATCCTGTCAAATTCGAGCTTAATGTAAAATTTACTGACTTTATACATCAAAACCACGCTTGCGATGTGAAAAAAGATCATCACGCCCCGCACAGCAAGGTCATTTTGACCAAAAAAATGGGTGCTTAATTTTAAGATGTAGCTTAAAAGGCTGTGCTTTTGAAAGAAAATTTCAGCCTCATTGTAGCTTATACTAAGAGAATTTGCCGCATAAAGCAGAAAAACAAAATCAATCAAACATATCAAAAATACGCTAAAAGCGATGTGTCTGCTAGCAAATTCTCTAACTCTTTCTAACAAATCGCGCCCTTAAATATGTATATCCCAGAAAAACTCAACCCAGTCATGAGCCTCTTTTACCTTAAATTCAGGCAAAAGCAGAGCCTTTTCTTTATAAAATACAGTAGCTATCTTTATATCTAAATTTGGATAGCGTTTAAGCAGCTCTCTTTTTATCTCGACCATGCTCTCGCCGCTATCGATGATATCATCAACAAGCAAAATTTTAGTGTATTTGCTAAGATCTGGCACGTTAAAAATTTGTATCGTATCAAGCTTGTTTGTATCTTCATAGTGGATAGAATTTAAAGTAAATAAATTTCTATTTTCAAGCGCAACAGCTAGCGAGTGGCCAAGCGTTAGACCACCTCTTGCCACGGCTAGTATCACCTCTGGATCAAACTCATCTTTTATCTGTTTTGCCATCTTTTTAGCATCAACGGCAAATTCATCGTAGCTATAAAATATCATCTTTCATCCTTATCAATGCACTAAAAATACGATAAAACTAATGAGCGCTAGCACGACTACACCTAAATTTATATCGCTAAATTCTCTCTTTATAAGCTTAACTATGACGTATGACATAAAGCCAAATGCAAGGCCGTTTGTGATCGAGTAAGTAAGCGGGATGAGCACAACTATGAAAAATGTCGCAACGGCGATGGCTGGATCTTTGAAATTTATGCTAGCAAGCTCAGCAAACATAAGCACGCCAACCATTACGAGGATCGGATAGATGGCATTGCCAGGGATAGCTTTAAAAAGTGGCAACATAAATAGTGTAAGTATAAACAAAAGTCCGCAAAATACAGCTGTTAGACCAGTCCTACCGCCCTCTTCTACGCCGCTTGCGCTCTCTACAAACGATGTGGTCGTACTTACGCCTACAAGCGAGCCGGCTGCAGTAGCAACAGCGTCAGCTTCAAGAGTTTTTTCAAGTTTTACGACGCCATCTTTTTTGTTTTCGTCAAATATCCCAGCCCTTGTACCAACGCCAGCTAGCGTGCCTATCGAGTCAAAAAGATCGGTCACAAAAAATGTGATAATAACCGGTAGCAAGGCTAGGCTAAAGGCACCTTTTATGTCAAGCTCTAAAAATATCGGTGAGATAGAGGCTGGAGTTGAGAAAATTTCTGTTGGATGAGGAGCGATGCCAAGCACCCAAGCTATCACTGAAGTGACAAGCACTGCCAGGATAAACGCGCCCTTTATCTTCCATGCCCAAAAGCAAATAACCAAAAATAGCCCCAAAACGCCAAGAAGCACGTTTGGATCTCTGAAATTTCCTATGCCAACTAAAACCGCATCGTTATTTACTATAAAGCCCATTTGCTGAAACGCGACAAAGCTGATAAATGTGCCTATGCCAGCGCTTATCGCTCTTCTTAGATCAAGCGGAATGGATCTTATTATCCACATTCTAAAATTTGTAAAAGACAAGACGACAAATATCACGCCGCTTAGAAAAACAACACCAAGAGCCGTTTGCCAAGGCACTTTCATACCGATGCAAAGACCAAATGTAAAATAAGCATTAAGCCCCATGCCAACGCTCATCGCAACTGGTGTGTTCGCCCAAAGACCATTTAATACAGTAGAAAATATGGTAATTAGCGCAGTTGCAGTGATTAATGCCTCATAAGGCATGCCAGTTTTGCTCATAATGATCGCATTTACCGGCACGATATACATCATCGCTAAAAATGTCGTAAGTCCCGCTCCAAATTCCTGCTTCACACTCGTTTTGTTTTGTGCTAAGTCAAAAAATTTCACCCCAAGCTCCTTTAGTAAATTTTAAGTTCGTTATATAAGCTATCACGCTCAACTGGCGTAAAACCAGATGTTTTTATGATATCGCAAAATGTTTTTAGCGTTGTGCCGTTTGCGCTATTTGCGCCAGCTGCACTTTGTATGCTCTCTTTTTCTATCGTTCCGTCAAGATCATCAGCACCAAATTCCTGAGCGATCATCGCTAAATTTAGCGTCGAAGTGGCCCAGTAAGCTTTAATGTGCGGGACATTATCAAGCACCAAGCGAGATATCGCCATAGTCTTTAAAATTTCAGCCGATCCTAGAAATTTGACATCTTTTAAGTAGTTATTTTCTCTTTGATAAACAAGCGGGATAAATGCGTTAAACCCGCCAGTTTCATCCTGCAAGTCTCTGATCCTTAGCATATGATCTACTCTATTTTCGCGGCTTTCTATGTGGCCAAAAAGCATGGTCGCATTGCTTTGTTTGCCTTTATCATGCCACATTTTATGGATCTTTAGCCAGTTCTCGCTGCTTACCTTGCCTTTGCAAATTTTAGCTCTCACTTCTTCGTCAAAAATTTCAGCCCCACCGCCTGGCATGCTATCGACGCCGCACTCGAGCATCTTTTCTATCACTTCATCGTAGCTTAAGCCATAATGCCTTGATAAAAAGTCTATCTCGGCCGCCGTCATCGCCTTTACGTGAAGCTCTGGATAGGCTGCCTTTATCTTTTTAAAAATTTCTAAGTACCACTGCCAGCCACTAGTTGCGTTGTGCGCAGAGACTATATGTATCTCTTTTGCGCCGTGACGCACGCTCTCATCTACGATCTTTAAAATTTCTTCATGGCTCATTAAGTATGGATTTGGATTTTTTCTGTGGGCTGAAAATGCGCAAAATTTGCAGATGTCAGCACAGATATTTGTTGGATTGATATGGCGATTAACGTTAAAAAAGACCTTATTGCCGTGCAGTTTTCTGCGCTTTTTATCGGCAAATTTAGCCAATGTAAAAAGATCAAGCTCATAAAGTGAAAAAGCCTCTTGCTTGCTTAATCTCTCGCCACTTTCTAGTTTTTGTAATAGATTCATTATTTATATCGTCCTAAAGCTGAACTTAAGGCTTTATTATAAGCAAATAAAGCTTTGTTTTTGCAAAAATTATGTAACATTTGTCAAGATATTTTTAACAATGGAAACACTAAATGCTAGCTGATAAAAGTGCCAAAAATAGCGATAATTATTCAAAGATCAAAGAGAAATTTCTTGATTTTAAGGCAAATTTGCCAAAACATTTTCAAAAAAACCAAGGCAGAAATTTCACAAATTTCTTAGCCAAAGAGTATGATGATTTTATAAAAACTTATTTAAATGAAACTATGCGAGAATTTTTTGATGAGTTTGTACCACAAAACGACAGCTTTGCTTTTAGCGTTCTAGCCACTGGCAAATACGCTCAAACGCTGCTTAGCGCAAATAGCGAGCTTGAAATTTTACTAGTTTATAAAAATTTAAAGGGCTATAATATAAAAAATTTCTTAAAAGAATTTTCTGAAATTTTAGATAGCTCTGGCATGAAATTTGTGATAAAAATTGCCGAAGTGGATGAAATTTTTATAAATTTCAAAGACGACCTTAAATTTAAAAGCGAAACCTCGCAACTTCGCTACATCTGCGGCTCAAAAAGCCTCTACCGCTTAGTAAAAAGCGAGATCGTAAAGATAAAAGAATTTGATAAAAAAGCCTTTTTAAACTACCATTTAAAGGCATTTTTGCCATTTTCTAGCATAAGCTACTTGGCGCAAGAGCCAAATTTGAAAAGTGGCTTTGGCGGGATCGATGAAATTTACCGCTTAAACTGCATACTAAACTGCCTTGATAGCGACGTTTCAGTTAGATCACAAGCCCTTAAAGTGATGAATGAAAAAGAGATCGCTAGTTTTAATCTAAATGTGGATTTTTTACTAAGTTTGCTAAGTGCTTTAAATTTAACTCAAAACACCGATACTTTCAGCGCTTCAAGTGTCGAGATCACGACAAATTTCATGCAGACAAAGTCCAAAAAACTGCAAGACAACGAGAGCGTCATCAGCCAAAAGATGCTAAGCTCGATGAATAACGTAGCCATTTATTCAAGATTTATCGCAGCTTCGCTTTGCAGGCCATTTTTCAAAAGCGAGCTAAGCTTCGAGCAGAGGAAATTTGCTAGGCTAAAAAATGGCTTTTATGAGATAAATGGCGTCATCTACGTGCCACTTCACAAAAAGCCAGCCCTTATCGAAGATCTCATAAATGAGCTTTTGGAGCTAAAAGATGTGGATTATAAATTTGATATAAGCGCGATCTTTTATATCAAGCGAGCCATCATCACAAAAGATGGCTTAGAGCGCGCTATAAGCGAGTTTAAGAAGATATTTTTAAGAGAAAATTCCTACGCTATCTTAAAATCCTTACTAGATGCGCAGATGATACAAATTTTGATAAAACCGATGGAGCACATCTCCCAGCTAGCAGAATATGACGGCTATCACGAATTTACGGTTGATGAGCATAGCATCTTAAGTGTCAAATTTCTTGAAAACATAAAAGATAAATTTATAAAAAATCTCTACACTGAGCTTTGCTTGGAGGGCAAAACGATGCTTAAGATCGTAACTCTTATGCATGATGTTGGCAAAGGACTTGGCGGAAAAGATCACGCAAACATCGGCGCAAACATCTTTAGAGCCTACGCGAACAAGCTAAATTTAAGTCAAAAAGCTATCAACGTCGGCGTCATCTTGATAAAATACCACACCCTAATGAGCAACGTCTCAAACAGAGAGGATATCTACTCACAGCGCGTCATCTTTGCCTTCATCTCAAAGCTTGGCGACAAACAGGTCTTAAAGCTACTTTACATCCTTAGCTACTGCGTGATAAACGCCACAAATGAGAGGCTTTACAACGCCTACACAGCAAAGCTTTTAAGAGAGCTTTATGAAATTTCTCTTAGCGCATTTAGCGATGAAAATTTACTTGATGAAGCGACAAGGCGGGTAAAAAAAGAGCAGTCTATAAAACGAAATAGCGAGTTTTTGGCGCTTGAGCCAAAGCTGCAAGAGAAAATTTTTAAGATCACATCAAATTTAGTCTTTACAAAATATAGCGCGAGCGAGATCATAAATTTAAGCAAAGTGGCTGACAGCCTAAACGAAACCGAAATTTTCATAAACAATACTAAAAATTTAAGCATTCAAATTTATACAAACAAGAGCCTAAATTTAAGCGCCCTGCTCTATGAATTTGCCAAATTTGACCTTGCATATATGGAGATATTTGAGCTTTTTGAGAAGAAATTTTATATCAGGCTTGACTTTAACCAAAATGTAAAAAATCACGAGCTTGAAAACACTAAAATTTTAGCCCTAAAATCACTAAATAGCGAGGTTTTAAGAGAGCCTTTGAAACCAAATATTAACAAAGATGAGATAAACTTCGAGCTAAACCACTCAAAAGATTATGCCAAACTTAGCATCAACGCAAAAGATCAGCGCGGGCTAATGGCTTATGTGATGAGTGTTTTTGACAGGCTTCATTTTCAAGTCACGAGTGCGAGAATTCAGACGGTTAAAAATAGAACGAGAAATCTCTTTTTGATCGAGAAAAACGAGCGACTTGAGAGTAAAGGCGAAGAGATATTAAATTTATTAATAAGCGAGTAAAACATGTGTGGAATCGTAGGATACATTGGAGATAAAGAAAAAAAAGAGGTCATTTTAAGCGGGCTAAAAGAGCTTGAGTATCGCGGATACGACAGCGCTGGCATGGCTGTGATGAGTGATGGCAAGATCGACTTTTTCAAAGCGGTCGGCAAGCTTGAAAATTTAGTCCTAAAGACAAAGGACTTTACATCAGAAGGTTTTGGCGTGGCGATAGGTCATACACGCTGGGCGACGCACGGCAAACCAACCGAGATAAACGCTCACCCGCACCTTGGCGAGCACTCATTTGTCGTTCATAACGGCATCATCGAAAACTACAAAGAGCTTAAAGATGAGCTTGAGGCAAAGGGCGTGAAATTTGTCAGCCAAACCGACACCGAAGTGATCGTGCATCTTTTTGAAGAAATTTTAAAAGAGAAAAAAGACCCATTCAAAGCTTATGAGGCGACTATCGCAAAGCTAAGAGGCGCATACGCGACGCTACTTATCACCAAAACTGCGCCTGATAAGATATTTTTCGCAAAAGATGCCGCTCCTATGGCGATAGGCAAAAGTGACAAAAAAGAGGTATATTTTGCCTCATCAGATGCGCCGCTTATTGGCAACGCAACTGAAGTAGCATACCTTGATGATAACAACTACGGCTACGTGAGCTTAGACGAGATCGCTGTTTTCAAACACGGCAAAAAGGCTAACATAACATTTAACGCTTTGCCAAAAGATAAGAGCTATGCCCAAAAAGAGGGCTATACATTTTTTATGGAGAAAGAAATTTACGAGCAAGGCGCTGTTGTGTCTGAAACCATCATGGGCAGGGTTAAAAACCACAAAGTCACTCTTGAAAATTTAGACGATGAATACCTAAAAGGCATCGATGATGTTGTGCTTTGTGCGTGCGGTACGAGCTACCATGCAGCGCTTGTTGCAAGCTATCTTTTTGAAAGGCTTGCCAAAGTTAGAACAAAGGTCGAAGTGGCAAGCGAATTTAGATACAGAAAGCCTTATCTAAACAAAAACTCGCTCTTCATCGTCATCTCGCAAAGTGGCGAGACAGCTGACACTCTTGAGGCGCTTAGGATAGCAAAAGAGGCTGGACTAAGGACACTTGCGATTTGCAACGTCGATAACTCATCTATCGTTAGACTAGCTGATAATACGCTTCTAACTCGCGCTGGCATCGAAAAAGGTGTAGCAAGCACAAAGGCATTTGCAACGCAGATCATCGTACTTTGGATGCTTGTACTTCAAATGGCATCTGCAAAGGGATCTATCAGCAAAAAAGAGCTTGATCACGAGATCAAAACGCTTCTTCACATACCACAAATTTTAAATATAGATAACTCTTTGCAAGAGAAGCTTCACCGCCTAAGCAAGCACTATTTACACGGTCATGGCTTCTTCTTCATCGGCAGAGACATCTTCTATCCGCTAGCCCTTGAAGGCGCATTAAAGCTTAAAGAGATTTCATATCTTCACGCCGAGGGCTATCCATCAGGCGAGATGAAGCACGGCCCTATCGCACTTGCAGATGAGAAGTTATTTACGATCGCTTTAATGCCTCAAAACTTACTATACGAAAAAGCAAAGAGCAATGTCGAAGAGCTTGCTGCAAGAGATGCATATATCCTAGCAATAAGTCCGCTTGAGTTTGAGCTAAGCGACGACTACGTAAAAACAAGCATTCAAGATCACTACATGAGCGAATTTTTCGAGATGATGCTAGTGCTTCAGCTGCTTGCACTTGAAATTTCCGTTAGACTTGGCAACAACGTCGATATGCCAAGAAACCTCGCAAAAAGCGTAACTGTCGAATAATTTATGTGGCTGGCATCTTGCTGGCCGCTTAAATTTTACTTTTATATTTTTCTTTTAAAATTTAAGTTTTCACAAAATATTATTTTCTTATAATATTTGCACTTCTAATTACATTAAAAAGGATCTTCATGAAAAAGAGATTTTTAGCATCTAAGGTCTTTAGCAGCGTTGCCGCTCTTTGTTTATTTGCTGGATGCGCTAGCAGCAATAGCGGTGTAACTGGTGCCGCAGCAGGAGATACAGCCAAAAATGCCAACACGAAAATCGAGCGTTGCAGCCAAACGCTAGGAACATTGTCTTTTTACGAGGATCAAAGTAGCTCATGGTACTCATATCTAACTAGAGATTATCAGCTTGGCTCAACAGTGCCAGTGCTAAGGATCTTAGCTCAGCAAACTGGCTGCTTCGTCATCGTCGAGCGTGGCAGAAGTATGGATAATATGATGCAAGAGCGCGCGCTTGAAGCTAGTGGCGAGCTAAGAAAAGGTTCTAAATTTCACAAAGGTCAAGTCGTAGCGGCTGATTATACCATGCAGCCAGAGATCACATTTAGCAAAGAGGATACTGGCGGTATCAGCGGACTTGTAGGCGCTGTCTTTGGCAACGTTGCTGGCAAGGTAAGCGGAGGCTTTTCAAAGAGCGAAACACAAACATCTTTGCTTCTTATAGACAACCGCTCAGGCGTACAAATCGCTGGTGCAGTCGGCAGTGATAGCAACTTTGACTTCTTTGGCATGGGCTCAAATTCATTTTCACGTGTGAGTGCTGGACTTGGTGGCTACACAAAGACACCAGAGGGCAGGATGATCGTAAATGCTTTTATGGACGCGATGAACCAACTTATAGTCGCGCTAAAAGATTATAAAGTCCAAAATGTAAAAGGTGGTCTTGGCAAAGGCGGAAATATAAAAATAGGAGACTAAGATGAAATTTATAGCCATTTTGTTTTGTACATTTACGATGTTGCTAGCTGCAAACTATACTAAAAAGATAGAGATCGGGCTTTGCAAACTTATAAACGAAAGAGAAATGGCTAAATTTTATGGCGACACGAGAAACTATGACGCCCTTAGTAAAAAGATAGACGGATATAAATTTCGTTTTGGATTGAAAGATTTTGATGAGGATAGTTGCCGCATGAGTGGCTACTATCCTGTTGATCCAAACTATGCACCATATCCGCCTAACTACCGCCCATACTATCAAAATGAGTACGAAAGATTTGATAGATTTCAGCGTGGTTACCGCGGCGGCTACTATAACGATGATGACTATGATGATGGTTTTGAGCGCGGATATAGACGTGGCTACAATGACGCTAGAAGAGAGTATAGAAGACCTTATAGATAGGCGAAAGCATAAATCTTTAAAGAAATTTGATGCAAAACCTGTGGATATGGAAACATCCTAACTACCCAAATTTTTCTTTCGACAAAAGAATAATAAGCACCCTTGCAAATAAGCTAGAGCAAGAAAACGAAAATTTAAAAGAGATAATAAGCAATATTAGCGGAAACGATCTTTTAAAGGCGCAAATTAGCGCCCTAGAAGATGAGATCTTTTACTCATCTCTCATAGAGGGCGAGAAGTTTAAAAGATCAAGTATTCGCTCATCGGTAAAAAAGAGACTAGATGAAAATTTTGACTGGCTAGCCGACACTCATGCGACTAGGCATAGCGATAATCTAGTCTCGCTAATGCTTGATGCAAATTTAAACAAAGCCCCTATGAACTTCGAGCGACTACATGGCTGGCACAATGCCTTGTTTGAATATAGCCATAGCAAAATTTACAAGATAAAAAGAGCTAAATTTAGAGATGATGAGATGAGCGTCGTCTCAGGTCCTTCAAAAAATGCACAAATCCACTACGAAGCCTTGCCAGTAGAACGCGTAGAGGATGAAATTTTTTAAATTTTATAAATAAAAGCTCCGAAACGCCTATGTAAAAAGCGCCTTAGCACACCTTTGGTTTGTGATCATCCATCCTTATGATGACGGCAACGGACGCATGGCAAGGGCTTTGGCGCACTACTGCTTGACTAGTGAAAGCATTAAGCCGTTTTCTATCTCGAGCATTATTTACGCAAATAAAAAAGATTATTATGAAATTTTAGAGCAAACAACAAAGCTTGAAAATAATTCAAATTTTGACTTCACAGCGTGGATAAAGTGGTATTTAGAAGCGGTAAATAGCGCCATAAAACAAGCTATAAGCTCATTAAAAAGATAAAATTTCTATCAAAATTTAAGAGCCAAAGCCCTTAAATTTTATCTTTAGTTAGGATTTTTGCGAGCTGCTCTTTGATCTCATCATCAAATTCACTAACACTTATAACGCCTCTGCTCTCACACATCTTAGCGTCATTTACCTCACAGTAGCCACTTAGCGCGTTTTTGTATCCACCCCTTATGCAAGCCTCTCTATCCTCTAAAAATCCAGCCCCACCAAGGATGAGCACGCCAAGGTCAAAGCCGATCTTAAATTTCGCGCTCGCTGAGCTTTTTATCCAGCTTAAAAATATCTCATCATACCTAAGTCCAAGCGCACCAACGCCATCTGGTACGACCAAGATATCCACGCCATAAAGGCTTTCAGCGTAAATTTCAGGATGAAGCCTGACGCCAAATTCATCGACTATCTCAGGCTTTAGAGCGTAGGTTTTGATGTTAAAACCTTCAAATTTATGCAAAAAATCATAAATTTTGGCAAAGCTTAACAAATTTATCTTGTCAAACATCAAAATGCCAACTTTCATGCTAGCTCCTTTTAATGAAGTGCCTCATTTAGCTTGATCGCCCTTTTGCTCGCACTCGCGGTGATCTGCCCTGTTTGGCTATTTTGCCTAAAATGAAGTCCGTTTAGCCCGCCAAGCTCGAGTGCTTTGTAAATTTCAGCCTCAAATTTAAATTCTGGATTTATCTTAGCTAGCTTTTCGCGCTCGCTTGCCGAGATATAGACCTTTGTGCCCTCAAGCACCGCTATGCCAGCATCCACGATGCAGTTATCACCAAGTGGCACGCCAGTGACTGAGTTTGCGCCGAGCAAGCAGTGTTTGCCGATGCTTACAGGGTTGCCGTTTGTGCCGCTTAGCACGCCAAGTATGCTAGCTCCGCCTCCAACGTCACTGCCCTCGCCCACGACGACAGAGCTGCTGACCCTACCTTCAACCATCACGCCACCAGTCGTGCCTGCGTTAAAGTTGATGTAAGCAGCCCCTGGCATGACGACTGTGCCAGGATGCACAGCAGCGCCCATGCGAACTTTGGCAGCGTCCAAGATCCTTGTGTTATCAGCTGGGATGATGTGACTTAAAAATCTTGGGAATTTATCCACACTCACGATCGCTGGGTACTCGCCAAACATTTTTAGAGAAATTTCATTTTCTCTTAGCCACTCAAGCTCGATCGGGATGTTTTGGCTAGTCCATGCGACATTTGGTAACACCCCAAAGGCTCCATCAAGCACGATCGTCCTAGGTGCGACCTTGCCAAGCGAGATCAAGTAGAGCTTGAGATAGACGGCCTCCACGCTAAGTGGCTTTGCGTCGTCGAACAAAAATACAAGTTTAAATTTATTCTCATTTAGCTCAAGATCGTCCTCAAATGCCATCTTTACAGCGTGTAAATTCTCCACGTTTTTGTGTGATTTTATATCTTTTTCAAAGACGCTAAAGAGCTTACTAGCCTTTTTTGCTACCTTTGGTGTGAGATCAGCTACGAACTCGTGAGCGCTAAAATCAACCTCAACATCGCACTTTTGCAAGGCATAGATAAAGGCAGCCGCGCTTAAAAAGCTCTCTTTATAATTTATAACGGCGTAACTTGCCTGCAAAATTTTGTCGCTATTTTTTTGTCCGCGATCGACTCTTGCGATGCCAAAAGCAACTGGATCTTTGTAACCATCTTTTTTTCTAAATTCTTCAAAAAATTCCTTAAATTCGTTTGCGTCTTTGAACTCTTTAGACATCTATTCTCCTTTAATTTTTTTCTTAGTCTAGCCAAAAATGGCTAAAAATTTTATGATTTTAAAGCATTTGAGCTTTGATAAATTTATAAATTATAATAATGATTAACCTTATCATAAAGAAAATAGAAATAAAATGCCTCAAATTTTACAAGGAGACAAAATGTCAAATCTAGCTACCAAACCAAAATTTGCCTTAGCTGTGTTGATCGGCCTCGTCGCTGGCGTAGTTTCAGCTTTTGTCAAATGGGGTGCAGAAGTACCGCTTCCGCCAAGAAGCCCTATGGATATGTTTAACGCAGCTTGCGGACCAGAAAGTGCCATCAGAGCGGCTGATGCGATCGACTGCTCGAGAAATTTTCTAAATCCCCCTTATGTATTTTTGAGAGATTATGTCGGTATCGCCGATCCAAACGCTGCTATCTACGAGTTTGCAAGACATGCCTTTAACTACGTGATGCTAACGCACATCATATTTTCAGTAGTCTTTGCCGTTGGCTACTGCGTCGTGGCTGAGAAATTTCCAAAGATCACGATGTGGCAAGGCGTGATGGCTGGTATCTTAGCAACTATCGCAGTTCACGGCATCTCACTGCCGCTTCTTGGCCTTACTCCGCCACTTTGGACACTTCCTTGGTATGAGTATGTCTCTGAGTTTGTAGGTCACATGGTCTGGTTCTGGTCGATAGAGATCATCCGCCACGACCTAAGAGCTAGGATCACAAAAGAAAAAGACCCGAGCGACTGCTGCAACGCATAGCTTATAAATTTGCTGTTTTGGGCGCAAAACCTAAAACAGCAAAATTTAATAATTTAAAAACTCTAGCGCCTCTTAGACCACAATCACATTGATGAAATTTATCTGCCTAAAAATTCAAAAATTTTATTTTTCACAGGACTTGAAAATTTTAAATTTATATATCTTTTAATGTGTAAAATTAAAAATTTAAGCGTTTAACACTCACTACTAAGCTCTAAATTTTCTAAACAAAGCGGTCTTTCACCCTCAAAGATCACCCCTATACCGTAAGGCTCGCAGATATCAAGCTCACCCTCAGCAAATCTCATCAGCCACTGCTTATCACGCGCATAAAAAGTGCATTGCGGCGCGCTAAAGGGCAGGTCGCAAACTGGCGCGTCAAGCAAGCTAAGCTCATCCTCGCTCAAAAGGCACCCTCGTCTAAGCTCATCTTTTAAAAAGGCAAGCGACTCTTTTATGTATCGGTCGATATCTTTGGCGATGCGCTCTGCTAGCAAAGTAGTCTCATCATCTACGTCTGCCATGTCTGTGCTAACGAGGCAAAATGTCACCTGTCCAAAAATTTCACTTTTTAGTCCAGTCTCCGCATACCAGATAAAACCTTCATCTGTTGCAACTTTTTCAAGTTCGCCAAATTTCAAAGTCATTTTGTATTCTCATTTTTTTGTGCTTTTGCTACTCTTATGAAAAAGAGCCAAATTTAGGCAAATTTGTCGTGATTTAAAATAGAAATAGCTTGTAAATTTGCCCTTTTAGCATAAAGCAAAAGCTAAATTTACAAGCAAATTTTCAGTTTTTCTCGCTACTTAAAAGCAAAATTTCTCATCAGTGCCATTTTGCTTGCGCATAGCTTTAAAGTTAGCAAGATTGTCTTTGTCTAAAAAGTAATCTTTCTCTTTTTTGTTGCGCGCTTCAAGCTTTTCTATGCCTTTTGCAAGGGCTGCTTTTCTATCTTCGTGAGGCGAGCTAAATTCTGGCGAAAACATCGCTTCATAGGCATTTTTCTTAGTCCATTCAAGCGCTTTATCGGCGATCTCTTGTTGCTTTTTGATATCGCAAAATGCATAAGGATTGACCACGTCGCCAACAAGCTTCATAAACGCCCCTATCGCAGCCACCACATCAGTAAATTTCTCGCCCTCCATGTCTATAACGCCTCTTAGCAAGATCGCACGGTTTTTTGCCGCATAAAACCAAAATACCGCATCATCGCGAAGTCCAAGATCATAAGCGCGAGCTGAAAGGACAAAAAGAGTTATCGGAGAGACCATTTGTGGGGCGTCTTGCACGATCTTTTCAGCCTTTTTAAAGTCCTCTTCTTTGCCACTTTTTAAAAGCTCATCTATCTTGTCATAGACCTTGACATACTCCACCTTGCCAGCATTTGCTGAGTAGTATGGCGTGACGTAGATGTCGATACTTCTTACTTTGCCGTCATTTGCAAAGCCACATACCGCTCCAAAAAGTAGCGCCGTAAGCAGTGATAAAATTTTCATTTTAGCTCCTTGTTAAATTTTTCTTTTTTTACTATCAAATTTATTAAAAAACTCGTATTTTTACATATCCTTATGAATTTAATACGCCTTTATTAGTCGTAAATTTTTTAAATTTATACCGCCTAAAAATACTCCTCTTTCAGGCTCAACCCACTCTACGACTATATTGTCTAGATCATCATTTGGCTCGCAATACATTTTTGAGCAATCATATTTTGATACAAATTTATCACCAATGTTAAAATCCATCTGCGTAGAATTACTTGGTATGTGCAAAGTATATATTATTCGGTATTTTTCGCCATCTTTCGTCTTTGCTGATGTCATCTTAATAAGAATGTCTTCATCATTATTAAAATTTGATCTATAGATACCATCTTTACCAAGACCTGCTGCTTCAAATTTCATCTCTTTGCTATAAAATGGATATAGTGCCGAGCAACCAGATAAAAGCAAAATCATAAAAAATAGTCCAACTGCTTTCATTTTATAACCATCCTTTTAGAAACTTTTAGTTTTTAAAACTATGAATAGGCGCTGGAATTTGTCCGCCACGAGCGATAAAATCAGCACTTGAGGCCTTATTTATCTTCATCACAGGCGCTCTTCCTAAAAGGCCGCCAAACTCGATCATATCACCCTCACGTCCAAGAGGTATGATACGAACGGCCGTTGTTTTTTGATTTATCACGCCGATGGCCGCCTCATCAGCGATCATCGCAGCTATGCTTTCACTTGGCGTATCCGCAGGTATGGCGATCATATCAAGCCCCACCGAGCATATCGCTGTCATCGCCTCAAGCTTTTCTAAATTTAATGATCCCGCGCGCACCGCAGCTATCATGCCCTCATCTTCTGAGACTGGGATAAACGCACCGCTTAAGCCGCCCACTTGGTTGCACGCCATGACGCCACCTTTTTTGACCGCGTCATTTAAGAGAGCAAGTGCCGCAGTCGTGCCGTGCGTACCGACAGCCTCAAGCCCCATCTCCTCAAGCACGCGAGCCACCGAGTCGCCCACAGCAGGCGTTGGAGCAAGAGAGAGATCGACGATACCAAATTTCACCCCAAGGCGCTCACTCGCCATTTGACCGACTAACTGGCCGATACGAGTGATCTTAAACGCCGTCTTTTTCACAGTCTCAGCCACCACGTCAAAGCTTTCTCCACGCACCTTTTCAAGCGCTCTTTTTACGACGCCTGGGCCTGAAACGCCGACATTTATCACCACATCAGCCTCGCCCACACCGTGAAATGCACCAGCCATGAAAGGATTGTCCTCGACTGCATTTGCAAAGACGACAAGCTTTGCACAGCCCATCTCTGAAGCTGCTGCCGTCTCTTTTATGATGCGTCCCATGTCACGCACTGCGCTCATATTTATGCCACTTTTTGTTGAGCCGACATTGACGCTTGAGCACACTTTCGCGGTTTGTGCGAGCGCTTGCGGGATAGAATTTATCAAAATTTCATCGCCCTTTTGATAGCCCTTTTGCACTAAAGCCGAAAAACCACCTATAAAATCAATACCAACTTCAATGGCCGCCCTATCAAGCGTCTTTGCGATCATCACGTAGTCTTTTGCATCCGTTGCGGCGCCGATTATCGAGATAGGAGTCACGCTCACTCTTTTATTGACGATTGGTATGCCTAGCTCGGCAGAAATTTCATTGCCCACTCTAACTAGGTCTTTGGCTTTAGTGGTGATTTTTGCGTAAATTTTGTCGCAGGCTTTATTAATGTCAGGGTCGATGCAGTCAAGCAAACTAATGCCCATTGTGATCGTTCTGATGTCAAAATTTTGCTCCTCGATCATCGAGATAGTTTCGGTTACATTTTTGATATCCATCTTTTGTCCTTAAATTTTGTGCATAGCATCAAAAATGGCTGAGCTTTGGATATTTATCTTTACTTTTAGGCTCTCTCCAAGCTTATCTAGCTCCGCTCTTAAGGCTGTAAAGTCCTTATTTTCATCGCTTGAAACCACCGCCATCATCGTGAAAAAGTCGCTTAAAATAGTCTGACTTATATCATCTATGTTTAGCCCTAGCTCGCTAAGCTTTGCTGAGACGCCAGCAACGATGCCAACTCTATCTTTTCCGACTACGGTTACGATCGCTTTCATCTTTTCTCCTGTTAAATTTTCTTTTTAATGATTGCATTTTGGCTCCAAAATTTAAACCCTGCAACAAGCAAAGTCAAATTTTGGTAGCCAAATTTAAACTGGCAAATTTTAAAATTTGCTCTAAATTTTATCTTTTGTAAATTTACTTCGAGCAAGCACTCTTGCCGTCATTTACTGGTTGGATCGCTGAGTTATCAGCCCCACCGCCGTTATTTATATTTTCTATTATCTCCCAAAGCCTTGCAGCTGCGCTCTCATAGCGTTTTGCAGTGACTGAGTTTGGCTCATAGAAGCTAACTGGCTTGCCACTATCGCCACCCACTCTAACAGCTGGCTCGATAGGAATTTCAGCTAAAATTTGAGTGTTGTAAGCCTTTGCTACCTCTTCAGTCGTGCCTTTACCAAAGATGTCATACTCTTTGCCGTTATCTGGGCAGATGAAGCCGCTCATATTTTCGATGACACCAGCGATTGGGATGTGGAGCTTCTCAAACATATCAAGCGCACGCTTGCTATCATCAAGTGCTACGACTTGAGGCGTTGTGACGCATACACCTGCCGTTACTGGCACGCTTTGAGCTAGAGTTAGCTGCGCATCGCCCGTTCCTGGAGGCATATCGAGAAACAAGACATCAAGCTCGCTCCAAAGCACGTCTCTTAGCAGCTGCTCGATCGCTTTCATGATCATCGAACCACGCCAGATAAGGCTCATGCCCTCCTCCATCAAAACGCCCATACTCATCATCTCCACGCCGTGGCTAAGTATCGGTTTTAGCTTGTTGCCGACGACTTGTGGCTGAGTATTTACTTCGCCAAGCATCCTTGGGATGTTTGGTCCGTAGATATCAGCGTCCAAAATTCCCACTTTTTTGCCTAGTTTTGCCATTGAGATGGCTAAATTTAGCGTTGTGGTTGATTTACCAACGCCACCTTTGCCAGAGCTTACCATTACGAAATTTTTAACTTGTGGCGCGATATTTTTGCCACTTTGAGTGTTACTTTTCTCCTCAGGTATCTTTGGCTGGATCAAATTTAGCACGTACTCGTTTGAGCCCATGACACGTTTGATGTCCGTTTTTAGCTCGTTTGCCACCTCTGGGCTTGAGCTAACGATCTCGACTTCGATTGTAATTTTCTCGCCGATCTCCACGTTTTTTACAAAGCCAAAACTAACTATATCCTTCTCAAATCCCGGATATATGACACCTTTTAGTCTGTTTAAGACCTCTTCTTTATTTAACATTTTTCTCCTTTTTCTAGATCTTTTGAAATTTTATATGCACAAAATTTTGGTCCGCACATCGAACAAAAATGAGCACTCTTAAACGCATCTTCTGGCAAGCTCTCATCGTGAAGCTCTCTAGCCTTTTTTGGATCAAAGCTAAGCTCAAACTGCTTGTTCCAGTCAAATGCGTATCTCGCGTCACTCATCGCATGGTCTTTTTCGATAGCTCCAGCCTTGCCAAGTGCGACGTCTGCGGCATGAGCTGCTATCTTGTGAGCTACGATGCCCTCTCTTACATCATTTTCATTTGGCAAGCCAAGGTGCTCTTTTTGCGTCACGTAGCAAAGCATGCTAGCGCCGTGATATGCCGCCATCGTACCACCTATCGCTGAAGTGATATGATCATACCCCGCGCCGATATCGCTAACAAGCGGTCCAAGCACGTAAAATGGGGCGTCATGGCAGAGCTCTTGTTCGATTTTCATATTATACTCAATTTGACTTAATGGCACATGACCAGGGCCTTCTATCATCACTTGCACATCTTTTTGCCACGCACGAAGTGTTAGCTCTCCAAGCACTTTTAGCTCGCTAAGTTGCGCTTCGTCTGTTGCGTCGTAAAGGCAACCTGGGCGAAGTCCGTCGCCAAGCGAGAGCGAGACGTCGTATTTTGCGCAAATCTCTAAAATTTGATCAAAAATCTCATAAAATGGATTTTGTCTATTTAGCTTTGACATGTAGCTCGCGCTCAGGCTGCCGCCACGGCTAACTATGCCCATTTTACGCTTTTTAACAAGGGGCAAAAACTCACGCAAAAAGCCAGCGTGTATCGTAAAGTAACTAACCCCTTGCCTTGCTTGCTTCTCTAGCACGCTTAAAATTAGCTCATTTGTGATATTTGTAACCTCTTT
This sequence comes from Campylobacter concisus, assembly GCF_002165815.1. GTDB lineage: Bacteria > Campylobacterota > Campylobacteria > Campylobacterales > Campylobacteraceae > Campylobacter_A > Campylobacter_A concisus_BH. The sequence goes on along the minus strand of NZ_NDYN01000009.1, from coordinate 64,694 downwards.
TGCCTCTTTTAAAATTTCATACATCGGCACTGTGCCAACTGGCACGCTTGAGTGCTCTATGATCGCACTTCTAATGGCGTCTAAATCGCCGTCCGTACTTAGATCCATAACCGTATCAGCGCCAAATTCTAGGCAAATTTCAAGCTTTCTAAGCTCAGTGCAAATGTCACTACTTAGGCTTGAGTTGCCGATATTTGCATTGATTTTTGTCTTTAGCTTTCTGCCTATGCCCATTGGCTTTAAATTTGTGTGATTTACATTTGCTGGGATGATGATGCTACCTTTTGCCACCTCATCCATCACTAAATTTTCGCTCACTCCTTCGATCTTTGCTACGTAGCTCATCTGCTTTGTAAGCTCTCCTCGCCTAGCATAGTACATCTGCGTCTTTGTCATGACTAGCCTTTTTTTAAAATTTAAGGGCTCATTTTAGTCCTTTTTTGTTTTGAACTAACTAAATGCAAAACTTAAATTTATTTCTATAAAAAGAAATATTTAGCTTTTAGGTGTATAATTCCGTAACAATCTTCAAAGGAGCTACCTTGCTTGATATCTCACTTATAATGCTTGGAGCGGGAAATTCCAGTCGTTTTGAGCTACCTGTAAAGAAGCAATGGCTTCGCATCGGCAGCGACCCACTTTGGCTATTTGCCACTAAAAATTTGAGTAACTTTTACACATTTAAAGAGATCATCGTCGTTAGTAAAGAGTGCAAATATATGTCTAAATTTGCTCCAAATTATAAATTTGTTGATGGCGGCGAGACAAGGCAAGATAGCCTAAAAAACGCACTTGAGCTTGTAAATAGCGAATTTGTCCTAGTTAGCGACATCGCGCGCCCTTGCATATCAAGCGAGCTCTTTCACAAGATCATCGAGGCGGCCGCTCAGGCTGACTGCGTGGTGCCTGCGCTAAAGATCGCAGACACTGCCTATCTTGGCGAAAATGCAATCGACAGAGAAAAGGTAAAACTTATCCAAACACCGCAGCTCTCGCGCACAGCACTTCTTAAAAAGGCTCTTAGTAGCGGCGAAATTTACACAGATGATAGCTCGGCTATGAGAGCCATTGGCGCAAGTGTTTGGCACATTTTGGGCGATGAGATGGCTAGAAAGATCACTTTTAAAGAGGATCTTGCCAAAATTTCAGCCCTAAAAGCACCAGAAAATGAGGTTTTTGTAGGTAGCGGCTTTGACGTGCATGAATTTGAAAAGGGGCGCCAGCTTGTGCTTTGTGGCGAAAAGATCGACTATGAGTTTGGGCTAAAGGCTCACAGTGACGGCGATGTGGCACTTCATGCGCTAACAGACGCCATTTTAGGAGCTGCTGGGCTTGGCGACATAGGCGAGCTCTTTCCTGATACGGACGCCAAATTTAAAGATATTAGCTCCATTTATCTATTGCAAGAAGCTTATAAAAGGGTGCAAAGCGTGGGCTTTGTGCTAACAAACGCTGATATCACGATAATGGCGCAAAAGCCAAAACTTTCAAAACTAAAATCAAAAATGGAGGCAAACATCGCGCAGGCTCTAAATTTAAGCCAGAGCCGCATAAATGTAAAGGCGACGACGACTGAGGGGCTTGGTTTTGTCGGCAGATGCGAGGGGATCGCCGTCATGGCAAGCGCTAGCCTTAAATTTTACAACTGGACACAAATATGAAAATTTTAATAGTAGAAAACGAAATTTACCTAGCTGGCTCGATGGCTAGCAAACTAGCTGACTTTGGCTACGACTGCGAGATCGCAAAGAGTGTCAAAGAGGCTTTGAAATTTGAAAATTTTGACGTAGTGTTACTTTCTACCACACTTCCTGGGCAAGACTTCTACCCAGTCATAGAGAAATTTAAAAGCTCTATCATCATCTTACTCATCGCCTACATCAACAGCGACACCGTGCTAAAGCCGATACAAGCGGGCGCGGTGGATTACATCCAAAAGCCATTTATGATAGAAGAGCTAGTTAGAAAGATAAGGCATTTTGAAGAGTTTAGAGGCTTTAAAAACGAGATAAAAAACTACGAAAACTATATAAATTTCACCCTAAAAGACTACGAGATACCTTATTTTGAGGCCAAAAAAATCAAATTTCCACTTCTTTTAAAATCAAGCAAAAATGGTTACAGCGATAAATTTATCTTTAACTATGTAAAGTCAAACAAAACGCCATTTTTGTTTTTAGGCAAAGCCTGTTTTAGCGAGCTTGAAAAAGCACTTGCTCAAAGTGGCGACGAGCTAATATACATCACAAATCTCGAAGAGCTAAAAGATGATGAAAAAGAGAAAATTTTAGAGCTTTGCAAAAAGAAAAAAGTGGCTATACAAACTAGCGATTTTGCGCAAAGTGCGCCATTTGAGGAGCTTGAACTCTCCATCCGAGATAAAAACTTTGACATCGGCGAGATCGTCACGATCGATGAATATATAAAATATATCATAGTTAATTATCAAGATAAATTCCCCGACACCGAGCTAAGCAAAAAGCTTGGAATTTCTAGAAAATCACTTTGGGAAAAGAGAAAAAAATATGACGTCAGCAAGAAAAAATAGTGAAATTTCTATAAACACCGAAGTTTATGGCGCCTTAGAGCTTATCAAAAACAAAATTCTCTCAAATTTTAGCGCCCTGATGGACGACGAGCAGATCAAAGAGGTGGCAAAAAAGGGATACTTTAACGGCGAGCCGATGCCCTACTCTTTTGGCTTTGCCCCATTTGGCGAGGTCAATCAAAATACCGCTAGCAAGCTGCATGCTGGGCAAAGAGTAAATTTAAATATGGACGGCAAGATCGTTGGGCACATCGACGTGGCAAAGGTCTTTAAATTTGACGAGAGCATGCGAGCTAAAAATATATTTTTAGCAAATGAATCAAACAGCGAAATGTCGCTAAATTTAGGCAAATACGGCATAAGTGGCGAGTTTGAGCTATATGATGAGAGTCTTCAAATAAGCAAAGATGCGCTAAATGAGCTGATAAAAGAGAGTGGCGCCAAGAAGATAACGGCTGTTTTTTTAACGGCTGATCCATTTAACCGCGCGCATGAACGCCTAGTTAGGATGACTATCGATAAGGCCGATCTCGTGGTCGTTTTTCTCATCAGAACGCGCGAAGAGAGGCATATTGACTACGAGATCAGAAAGCAAGTGCTTGACTTTTTTAACCAAAACTATCTGCCGACAAAAAAAGTCTTTGTCTTTGCGCTAAAAAACACAACCCTTTTTAGCTCGCACGCCAACCCAACGCTTGAGTGCATCGCAGCTTCAAGACTTGGCGCAAACAAGCTCGTCATCGGACAAAACCACTCAGGCATCGGCATGTTTTTTGACCACAACGAGGCACACACGATCCTTGATATCTACAAAAACGACCTAAATTTAGACGTGATCGTCCTGCCTGAGCTAGTTTATTGCAACAAGTGTAAGACACTAGTTAGCACCAAAAGCTGCCCGCACGGACAGCACCACCAGATCAAATACCACCCAGACGTGATCAAAGAGCTACTATTTAACGGCATCATGCCACCAGCTATACTAGTAAGACCTGAAATTTCAGCGCTCATCTTAAGCAAGCTCTATGTAAATCGCTTTAAAGATATACAAAAGCTCTGCGACGATCTCTTTGTAAATTCTGGGCTGCTTGAAAACAAGACCGACCGCGACTTTTACGAGGAGCTCATGAAGCTCTACCAGACATCATCACTCACTTAAGGAAATTTATGCAAAAGCTATTTTTGACATTTTTTGGTTTTGGACTTTTACCAAAGGCGCCTGGCACTTGGGGCTCGGTGGCTGGGGCTGTGGTGGCTTATTTTGTGTTATATTTTTTTTCGGCGACTACGCTTTTGTTAGCTAGCATTTTGCTATTTTTGGTGAGCATCAGCGTCATTGATGATTTTGAAAAAAAGGTAAATTCGCACGACGAGAGCTTTATCGTGATCGACGAAGTTGCTGGCGTTTGGCTCGCTATCGCCATTAGCGGAGCGACGATCTCACAGCTAGTTCTATCACTCGTGCTTTTTAGAGTGCTTGATATCAAAAAACCTTCGATCATTGGCAGGATCGACCGCAATGTAAAGGGCGGACTTGGCGTAATGGGCGATGATATGGTTGCTGGATTTTTCGCTGGTATTATTAGCGCGATGATATATGGCGTGGCTATGAAATTTGGCGTAGTTTTGCCGTAAGCTGAGCTAGCCGTTTTGCTGGCTCTTTTTAAATTTAACTCTCTATGCTTTTTATTTTAGACCTCTTTTTAGATGAGAGCTTTATCGTTAGAATTTATCTCATCCCTGCCTGCAAATTTATCTTTGTCGTGAATTTTTCTAAAGACGATCATATTATAAAGTGAAAACCTAAGCTCTTCAAAAATGCTTAAATTTTTTGCATTTTCAGGGGTTATCTCATTGCCATTTTTATCACGTCCTTTGCCACCTAAAAACAGCAAATAAACAAGCGGGGTCATGAAGTTAAATCTTAAAAGAAGCGCCCAAAAGCAGTTTAAAAAGCCGTGATTATATTTAATGCAAACGTAAAAACCAAAAACGGCGTAAATGGCTATTATAAAAAGCATAGTGTAAAAAATATAAGCTAGCCCATCATCATTTGAAACGTCAAAATACTCACATACTGCACAAAAGATAGCCACAAAGATGGGAAATATCACGAGCGGAAAGATAAGGTGTAGGCCGATCAGGTCAAATTTACTCAGATAGACTTTTATATTTCGCCTGCCAGCAAAGATCATAAACAAAATAGCTAGCACTATCGGCGCAAAGACCAAACTAGCATAGAGATTATTGATATCCAAATTGCACTCCTATTTTACTTTGTAAATTTGATTTTTGCTAACGATATTTTGTGCTCTTAAATTTAAAAATATAGCTAAATTTACCTACGATTTTTGCGGTTTTCTATGCCTATCCTCTCGCTGTCTTCGATCTCTGCAACATAGCTTGGATTTTTCTTTTTAGCCTCTTTGTCCAAAAAGCTAATAAGCTTTGCATCGGCATTTTGATGAGAGCAGATTAGGATTATAAAATTTATGTAGTTGCTAGCTTCTTTTGGAGCGACCTGATTTTTTTTCGCTGGTATTATAAATTTCTCTCCAAAAATTTGTATAAGCTCGAAAAGCTCGTTTTTGCTTAGAGTTTTATCACCAGCAAGTTCTTCAAGCTTTTCGATCGTGATCTCTTCTTCACTCTTGGGCTCTAGGCCTCTTGCCAAGACTTGATGATCTTTGTTTTTTAACAAAAGATAGACTAGCGCACAAATGGCCACTATAAGCAAAAAGACAAAAAAGACTATCAAGCCTTTAAGAAGCATCTATAGCCTTGTGCAAAGAGAGCGTTTCGTAAATGCAAGAACGCTCATCGCTATCATCACTACGATGCTTATCCAGACGAAATCAGGCACTGGAAGCGGATCTCCAGCTGCGTATGAGTGCATGCCGGCTAGATAGAAATTTACCCCAAAATAGGTCATTATGATCGACCAATAGGCAAAAAATGAGGCAACAGCAAATGCGTATTGATTATTAAGCTTTGGTATAAATCTCATGTGAAGCACCGCCGCATAGACAAGGATCGAAACTAGCGCCCAAGTCTCCTTGCTGTCCCAACCCCAGTATCTACCCCAGCTCTCATTTGCCCAGACGCCACCCAAAAAGTTTCCAAGCGTAAGTAAGCTAAGGCCAAGTATCATCGCCATCTCATTTATACGTGTCGCTTCAGTGATATTGCGCGCGATCTCTGCATTTGGCTTTTTCTTGTTTTGTAAGATGATAAGCAGCAAAGTAAATCCACCAAGCAACGCACAAAGGCCTAAAAATCCATAACTTGCAGTTATGATAGAGACGTGGATAGTTAGCCAGTAGCTCTGAAGTACAGGCACAAGCGTCGTGATCTGCGGATCCATCCAGCTAAGGTGCGCGACAAATAGCGTAACGCCAGCCAATATAGATGTAAGCGCAAGTGCGATCGGACTGCGTTTTGCAAAGATGATGCCAGATAGACCAAGCGCCCAAGCGATATAGACCATCGACTCGTAGGCGTTACTCCAAGGGGCGTGCTCTGCGATATACCAGCGAAGTCCAAGGCCAGCTGTGTGCGCAAGAAAGGCTAGTAAATTTATAATATATACGGCTTTAACTATGCCATTTATCTGCACTTTAGGCGCTAGCATCTTGACAAAAACAAATAGCAAAAGAGCAAGACCAGCCAAAAGATATATCGGCGTCAAGCGGTCAAATACTTGAAATTTATTAAATAAAATTTCTATATCTATCTTTCTCTCACTTGGCATGACTGCAGCGCCATATTTGTGCTGATAGGCTGAAATTTTCTCAAGCGCCGCATCCGCCTTACTCCAGTCATTATCTTTTGTGGCTGCATCAACAGCTGAAAAATACTCTCTCATCATGCCAACGACTAGCTCAGCCTCTTTTGGCGAGAAGTACATCATCGCACTAGCTGGCGAATACCAAGAATTTGACGGATCATCTTGTTTTGGGAAAATTTTGAAAATTTCACCGATAAATATCATATAAAATACATTTAGTCTCTCGTCGATCTTTATCACATCTTTGTCGAAAGTATTGCGTGAGCCTGGGTGTTTGCGGTTTGCTATCTCGGCAAATTTTGTTAGTTTATACTCGCTTCCACCATCTTTTGTCGCTTTAAAAAATTCATCAAAGCTTGCGTATCTTGCATTTTCATCGACGCCTAGCTCTTTTTTTAGCTCCTTGCTTTGACCAAGTGCGATGATCTTCTCATTTCGCCAAAAATCAGGCGTTACCATTATAGAAAGCATCGCTTGGTTTGAATTTAGGCTACCTATGCTCTCGCCTCTATGAATTTTGTTTAAAACCTCTTTGCTAAGCGTATCAAATGGCTTCATCCTGCCATCTGGACTTTGCACGATAAGCCTAGCAAGCTTATCTGCATGCTCTTTGCTGATATGCGGCAAGAAATCCTCTGCCTTTAGCGAGCTAAAATTTAAGCCTAAAAGCAAGACCGCTATGAGCGCAGCCACTTTTTTACCGCTTTTTGTTGATTCATTATCTATTAGTTTGGCTAGCTTTCTAAAGCGGCTGTTAGGGTTTATGACATTTAGCAAGAAGCCAAGACCTAGCAAAAAGTAGCCGATATATGTCGGGATCTTGCCTGGGTCTTTATTAACAGAGAGGATCGTACCTTTCTCGTCAGTATCGTATGAGCTTTGGAAAAATCTATATCCATCATAATCAAGCACGTGGTTCATATAAATTCTATAATCAAACCCTGGATCATTTGTGCCATCTTTTACCACAACCTCGCTTGAGTAGCTCATAGGAGAATTTGAGCCAGGATATCTTTTTAGCTCAAAGTCCTTTAGGTAGAGGCTAAATGGGAGTTTTATCTGCTGAGCTCCCCATGAAGCGTTAAATTTCTGTCCAGCCACAGCGATACGTGAAGGCTCCATTAGGTTGTAAAATACATGCATCTCTCTACTCTCACCTTTGTAGTTTAGCTCAGCTATCAACGCATTAAACTCGCTATCCTTTGAGCTAACTAGCTTTCTTGTGGCGTGCGCTGAGACTAGCCTTGGGGCGAAATTTATATTTGAGATAGTATATAAGCTACCTGTGCCAAATTCATTCACGCTGCCAGCTTTTAGCTCAGTTTTTGAGCTATCTGCCATAGTAAATTTTGAAAGATCGACATTTGAAGTAACTGTGAAATTTCCATCATTTAGTCTAAAAAGAACATATTTTTTATTTTCATCTGGTTTAGCATTAAAGATAAAGCTGATATCTCCAACCCTTGCCTCTTCTTCTTCAAGTAAAAATATTTCTTCGCTTTCGCTCTCATTTGAAACTACAAATTCAACGACAGGCTTTCCGCTATCATCATTTACAAATTTATAACTTGCATTTGGCACAAATTCTTTAAATTTTAAACTGGCCTCACCGTCTGCTGTTTTTAGATTTAGATCAAAGCCCTTCTTTACATCAGCAAGTCCTAAAGGCATAGCCGAGCTGATCTCCTCGCCTTTGTCGTTAAGCGCTGTTAAATTTATATATGAAACCTTCGTACTAACAACGTTTGAAGCAGTGTTTTCACGTATATGCATATCAGCTTCAAAGCCAAGGTATCTTGTGATGCCAGCACCTATTAAGATGACGATAAAACCTATGTGAAAGATGAGCGATGGCAGTTTTTTAGGATCAATTAGGTTGTATCTAAAGATGTTAAAGGCTAAATTTATACCAAGCAGTAGTTGGATAAGCGCAAACCAGCCAGCGCCATAAACATAGTACCAAGCTGCTTCAGTGCTGGTTTTGCTCTCTATTATTGTGGCGGCTCCACTAGCTATAGCAAAGATTATCATCAAAACGATAGCTGAGCCCATACTTAAAAATAATGTTTTTGGATTTAACATCTGCTTCCTTTTATTTATATTGTGGCAAAGCTACCGAAGTGAAATTTATCTTAAATAACTGCCCTGCTTTGTTTCGGTTGAAACTGGTTTATTTTCATTTGTATCTTGATCTGCAAGTGCATCTTTGCCTTTTAGATAAGCTAGTATTGCACCTAGATCATTGTTTGAGACGATCTTAGCTTGGTTTTGCATAACGTTTTTACCGCTACCACCAAAGCTTGAGTCACTTCTATAAGAGATGATGCTATCTTCTATATCTTTAGCATCCATGTTTTTAAGCGGTGTTGAGCCAAATGGTCTTTTGTCTGCATTTTCGCCATGGCAGCTAGCACATTGTTTCTCATAAAGCTCTTTTCCTAAAGAGACACTATATCTACCTTTTCTATCAACGCCAAATTTTAAAATTCTATTGTCTTTATAGCGTCTTGGATCTTCATCGACATAGACATTTACTTTTTCATTTCTGTCATTAGCCTGCTTTTTTGCCATTTCGGCAAGCTCTTTACCAAACTCACCACGAGCCTCTATATAATAAACCTGAGAAGCTGCAAAGGCATTTGCCGCCAAAAAACACGCCAAAAAAGAAATTTTGATATTTTTCATAAGTTTCCTTGAAATTTTGCTCTAAATTTAAAAATCCCGGATCAGATTGCTCCGACCCGGGATTATATCATAAGTTGATTAACGAGCTATGAATTAGAATGAGTATTTAGCTTCAAATCTAAATTTGTCTTCTTTTGTCTTCACATCATCAGGTAGTTTGTGAGTTTGGAAAGAGTAGAATGAGCTAAATGTTAGCTTTTTGTTGTATTGGTAAGCAAATCTTGGAACAAATTCTTCAACTTTGTCTTTTTTATCTGGGTTGCCAACACCATTTGATGTTTTTTGAGTACCTTTAACATAATCTAAACCAACTGTGAATTTATCAAATGTATATGCACTTGTTGCATAGAAGAAGTTACCTTTACCCTCTGCATATGTCCAGTCAAATACATCTTCACCAGCAGTTATTAGACCACCTTGATCTTCAAATGTAAATGCTGATACACCTTTATCTTGAGCTTTCCAGCCGATATAACCAGCAGCTAAATCAAGACCAAATAGTGAAGTTGAAAGTTCGCCAGCATAGAAGTTACCATCATTGTAACCAAGGATGTTTTTAGCTTCTTTATCAGCTGTGCTATTTGCATAGTTAAGTCTTGCACCTAGGGCAAAGTCATTAGTGATGTCAAATTTAGCTGAAACATCAGCTGCAAGTACGTCAGCTAGGTTAGTTAAAGTACCATACCATAGTTGGAAGCTAACTGGATTAAATGAACCAGCAATACCAGCTGCATATAGGTTACCAACATCATAGCCACCTAACTTAGCAGTTGCATCATATAATACACCATCACTTTCACTTCCGCCTTCAAGAGCATCAAAAGCTAAAGCTGTTAAAGTAAGGCCTTCTATATCTTCATTTACTACTCTTACACCAGTACCGATAGCATCATCAGTAAAGTATGAGCCAATCTCTTGTTTACCAGCTGTTATAGTAGTACCACCGATCTTATAGCCAAGATAGAATTGGTGAACACCAAATCCTGTAGTTGTATCTGTCTTATCTGTACCATTTTTTGAATTATCGCCTGAGCCATCAAGAGAACTATATCTCAAACCAAGAACACCAAAGAAGTTATCGTCTATAGCAGCTTTAAAATTTGTAACCATTTTAAAGTTATGGCCATTGCCTGATTTGCTACCGTTATGTTTATAAACGTCTTTTTGTTCTTTTTTGTATTCATGAGTATGAGTATATCTGTATCTTGCCATACCAGAAAGATCTACATTTTTTATAGCTTCTTCAAGTGGAGTAGCACTTGCTACACTTGAGAATGCGCCTAAAGCAACCAAAGCGGCTAAACTAATTTTTGTTAGTTTCATTTTTTCTCCTTTTAAGGTTTTTGTGTCGACGATTATAATCAATAAAATTTAAGATGAAGCTTAAAAAATCATAAAATTTTGCATTTTTGTTACCGATTGTTTACCGATTTTGACCAAAAAGAGGTATATTTTGATAATTTAACTTTTACAAGTGAGACTTTTAAGAAGGGGATAAAAAGAAAAAGGGGCCGTTGCTTTGCCCCTTAAAAGGAGTTCTAGTTTTGATTGCTGATGAAATTATATATGCTAGCAGTAAATCAACGGTAATCTAAAAAGAAATTTTCTCCTCTTTTGGTACTTCGATATTTGTTTTTATATTTTTTCTTTTAACAACCACTTCATTTTGTGGTTTTCTTATGCCATTATATGCGCCTCTGGAGCCGCCCTCTTTTATAAGAAGCATGTCTATGAGCTTATCTGCGTAAAAAGTCGCATAGACAAGATCGCCCTTATCGTAATAATATCTGTTTGCACAAAAATTTGCTTTGTTTAGTTTGTGATTTTTCACATCGCTGGCTACTATCTCGTAGCAGTATTTCGAATCTTTATAGCTAACATCTTTTATGAAGCCTTTGATGGAGCTTTTTGCAGGTATAGTTTTAGTAGCTTGTCTTGGTTGCTTGCGGACTGGCGGATTGTCATCAAAAAATGAACATCCCAAAAACATAGTAGCTACTGCTAAGGGAAGTAAAATTTTAGCTTTCATCTTTTCTCCTTGATATAAAGAGCAAAGTATAGCTTTTAAGATTAAATAAAATTTGCTGGTTTTTAAAATTTGAGTTTTGTGCTTACATTAATATACAAATTTCTTGGGAGAGCTCCCAAGACATTTAGGCTGATACGTTTAAAACATTACCGCCAAGCTCAGCGATCTTTTTATCGAGCGTCTCAAGCGTCTTTTCGATAGTCTTTTGTGAAATTTCAGGTAGCTCTCCGCCCCAAATTTTCTTTGCGTCCTCAAAGCCCTTTGCCACGCCCTCTCTACCAGCTTTTAGCTTCTCTACATCATCACCTGCGCCATTTAGCACAAAGTCAGCTATCCTCTCGGCTGTATTTGCAATGCCAAAAAAGCCATTTTCGCTAACTAGCTCGCTTGCCTCATCGCTACTTAGCTCTCCCAAAGCTTTGCCGTTGTAGCCGATGCCTGCTAGATCAAGTCCAGCTAAAATGTCTGATAAATTTTCAGGTACGTTAAAGCTTAGGCCGCCTTGTGCTAGTAAATTTGAGCTAGCGCTTTGAGTGACCTCTTTTTGATACTGCAAAAAATAGCTATTTGAGATCTCTTTTGCGCTTAAATTTGAAACCTCAGGCTGCTTTTTAGAAACCTCTTTTTCATCTTTGTGAAGTGAAATTTCTGATTTTACATTTTCTTTTACACTTGAAGTGTTATATGAACTTGCGATTTGACTGATTTGCATATTTGGCTCCTCTAAGTTTATAAAAACTATATCTCCAAAAAGTAGAATTTATTTAGGATAAAGCGGGAGAGCTCCCGCTGTGATTATTTGCCAAGTGTTGCGTTTAGCATCCAGATGGCTTTTTCAAATTTAGCTATTTGATCTTGTGCGTACATCTGAGTTGTAGTGTCACCCTCTGCAAGCTCATCAAGCTTTTTAAATTCGCCTAAAAGATGCTTGTAGTCAGCCAAAACGATCTCTAAAACTTCAGTCGGAGTGTAGCTCTCTTTTGGCTCATGCTTGATGTGAGCAACTTTTGCTAGCTCCTCAGCCTTTGCGATAGGTCTGCCACCAAGCATAAGAGCTCTTTCTGCAACCGCATCAAATATCTCACTCATATCTTCATAGGCTTTTTCTGTGTACTCATGGACGCTGAAAAACTGAATACCTTTTACGTTCCAGTGAAGATCGTGAAATTTGATGTAAAGTGCGTTTGCATCGGCTTGAATTGTGTTTAACTGTAAAATAACTTTTGACATTTTTGTCTCCTTTTTTTATTGTTTAAATGTGATGAAATTATATGTAGTTAGAGTTAATCAGTAGTTAATAATAAAATTTATTATTTAGTATAAAGTTTGACTACAAAATAAATTTATCTTGTAGTCAAATGTAGAATTTAGAAATTTGTCTATTTTTTATAAGGTGTAGTTTTATAGCCTTGCTCGATTAAACTACTCATGCCACCATCTAAATTTATAATCTTAAGATCTGAATTATCTATCGCTGCAGCTGCTGCCGTGCTTCGTCTGCCACTTCTACAAACAAGTGCGATAGGCTTTTTGATATCAACTGCCTTTGAAAGCTCATCTAAAAATGCACTCTTGTCGCTTGGATCAAAAGTAATGGTCTTCGCACCAGTTATGATGCCAGTCTCTTGCCACTCAGATGGTGTTCTAATATCGACAATCTGATCATATTTTTTGATCTCATCTGGACTTATATTAACAGTTTTAACATCAGCTGACAACATACAACAAACGGCTCCTAAAAGTAAAATTTTTTTCATCTACTCTCCTTAAATAAATTTTTGAAATGTTAGCATGGATTATTAAATATATAAAATTTTTGTTGATAAATTTTATTGATAGTGAGGTCATACAAATAATTCATTAAAAAAATAAATTTATTTATATGCCAAACACAACTACTTATAAAAAAATTCTAAATATAAATGATTAAAAGCACTCTAAAAAAGATTGTTATTACATGATACAAAAAGAAGAAGTGGTGTCCCCAGCGAGGTTCGAACTCACGACCTCAGAATTAGGAATTCTGCGCTCTATCCAGCTGAGCTATGAGGACAAATTTGCAAGTTGGTTTATTTTTTAGCCGAGCAACTAAATTTAAAGGGCAGATTGCTCTGCCCTATTTTGGCTAATTAGCCATTTCTCTTTTTAATAATCTCTTCACTTACATTTTTAGGAACTTCTTCGTAGTGATCAAATTCCATAGAGTAAGTCGCACGACCTTGAGTCATTGAGCGAAGATCTGTTGAGTAGCCAAACATTTGAGCTAGTGGACAATAAGCTGCAATGATTTTTACACCATTTCTGTCATCCATTGAATTTACTTGACCACGGCGCTTATTAAGGTCACCGATAACATCACCCATATACTCTTCTGGAGTCTCAACTTCAACTTTCATCATAGGTTCAAGGATAACCGCACCTGCTTTTCTAGCGCCCTCTTTAAAGCCCATAGAAGCAGCAAGTTTAAATGCCATTTCAGATGAGTCAACTTCGTGGTAGCTACCATCAAAAAGCGTAACTTTAACATCTTCAACTGGATATCCAGCAAGAACACCGCTTTGAAGCGCTTCTTTACAACCTTTTTCAACAGCTGGGATGTACTCTTTTGGAACAACACCACCTTTGATGTCGTTAACAAATTCAAATCCGCTAGCAGCTGGAAGTGGCTCGATGCGTAAAAATACGTGACCATATTGACCACGACCACCTGATTGTTTAGCATACTTATACTCTTGCTCAACTGCCTTACGGATAGTTTCGCGGTAAGCAACTTGTGGCTGACCAACTTCAGCATCAACTTTAAATTCGCGAAGCATACGATCAACAATGATCTCTAGGTGAAGTTCACCCATACCGCTAATAATAGTTTGTCCGCTCTCTTCATCAGTGCTAACTCTAAAGCTTGGATCTTCTTGAGCTAGTTTTTGAAGAGCTATCGCCATCTTCTCTTGATCTGCTTTTGTTTTTGGCTCAACTGCAACGCTAATAACTGGCTCTGGGAAGTCCATTCTCTCAAGGATAACTTTATCTTTTTCGCTTGCAAGAGTATCACCAGTTAGAGTATTTTTTAGACCAACAACAGCACCGATTTCACCAGCAAAAAGCTCAGTAATCTCTTCACGTTTATTTGAGTGCATTTTTAGTAAGCGGCCGATTCTCTCTTTGCTGTCTTGAACTGTGTTGTAAGCGTAGCTACCACTTTCAAGACTTCCTCTATAAACACGGATAAATGTTAGCTGTCCAACAAATGGGTCAGTCATGATCTTAAACGCAAGAGCAGCAAATTCGCCATCATCTGTACTTTCAACAGTCACTTCAGTACCATCTTCATAAACACCATTTATCGCTGCGATCTCATCTGGAGCTGGTAAATAATCAACAACAGCATCAAGTAGAGGTTGGATACCTTTGTTCTTAAACGCAGTTCCGCAAAGCATAGGCGTGATAGTCATTCTTAAGCAGCCTGCTTTTATACCTTTTTTGATCTCTTCTTCAGTTAGCTCTTCACCTGCAAAGAATTTCTCCATCAAACTATCGTCTGTCTCAGAAACAGCTTCGATTAGTTTTGCGCGGTATTCTTCAGCCTTATCTTTAACTTCAGCTGGAATTTCTTCTTCAACATAATCAGTTGGCTTTTTCTCATCATTCCAAACGTATGCTTTCATTCTTACAAGATCAACCACACCTTTGAAGTTATCTTCTGCACCGATTGGAATTTGAATAGGTACTGGATTTGCTTTTAATCTTTCTCTGATCTGCTCTTCAACTCTAAAGAAATTTGCACCAATTCTGTCCATTTTATTGACAAAAACGATTCTTGGTACGTGATATTTGTTTGCTTGTCTCCAAACAGTTTCAGACTGTGGCTGAACACCACCAACAGAACAAAATACCGCAACAGCACCGTCAAGAACACGCATAGAACGCTCAACTTCAATAGTAAAGTCAACGTGTCCCGGAGTGTCGATTAGGTTTACTTGATAGCCCTTCCAAAACGCTGTAGTTGCAGCCGATGTAATAGTAATACCACGCTCTTTTTCTTGCTCCATCCAGTCCATAGTAGCAGCGCCATCATGAACCTCACCTATCTTATGGCTCATACCAGTGAAGAACAAAATTCTCTCGCTGGTAGTTGTTTTTCCAGCATCAATGTGAGCCGCAATACCGATATTTCTTACCTTATGTAAAGGCGTTTTTCTCTCTGCCATACTAATTCTTTCTTACCAGCGGTAGTGAGCAAATGCTTTATTAGCCTCTGCCATCTTGTAAGTATCTTCCTTCTTCTTGAAAGATGCACCTTTTGAATTTGCCGCATCTAAAAGCTCATTTGCTAGTTTATCAACCATTGTTCTTTCGCTTCTTTTTCTAGCAAAAGTTATAAGCCAGCGGATAGCAAGAGCTTGTTGGCGAGCTGGGCGAACCTCAACTGGTACTTGATAAGTAGCACCACCAACACGGCGTGATTTAACTTCTAAAATAGGTTTTACATTTTCGATAGCGTCGTTAAAAACGTCGATGCCTTTAACCTCAGCATTTTTCTTTTCGATAGCTTTAATAGCACCATACATTATCTCTGTAGCGACGCTTTTTTTGCCATCATACATAAGAGAATTAATAAATTTAGTGATTATTTTATTTCCGTAAATCGGATCAGGTAAAACTTCCCTTACAGGAGCTTTTCTTCTTCTCATTTTGATTTTTCCTTCAAATTTTTATGAAATTTTACTCAAACGTTTGCAAATTTAAGCAACGTCTGCGAACCTAATTTTTTACTTTTTTGGAGCAGCAGCGCCAGCTTTAGGGCGTTTTGCACCATATTTAGAACGAGAAACTGTTCTTTTTGCAACACCAGCAGTATCAAGTGCACCACGAACGATGTGATATTTAACACCTGGCAAGTCTTTAACCCTACCGCCGCGAACTAAAACTATACTGTGTTCTTGTAGGTTGTGACCTTCACCGCCGATATAGCTGATGACTTCAAAACCGCTTGTAAGCCTAACTTTGGCAACTTTCCTCAAAGCTGAGTTTGGTTTTTTAGGAGTTGTAGTATAAACCCTAGTGCAAACTCCTCTTCTTTGAGGGCACTCTTTTAACGCTGGAGATTTTGACTTAACAGTCACTTTCTTGCGTTCATTTCTGACCAATTGATTTATGGTTGGCACAATAATTCCTTTCAACTAAATTTATTAAAAAGACCTAATTTTATTTAAAAAAAGCTTAAATAACGGTTAATAAGTTAGACTTATTCATACGTTCCTTTTTTTATAAAACAGCTGTCATCTTTTAAAATTTCGCCCTTTGCAACGACAAATTTAATCTCAAATTTCTCATCTATCAGCAAAATATCTGCATCGAAATTTTCTTTTATCTCGCCTTTTTTATTTTGCAAGGCCACACTTCTTGCCACGTTTGTCGTAAAATATGGCAGTGCCTCCTCGATACCAAAGCCATCTTTTACGAAATTTATAAACTCTTCATATAAGCTATTAACGCTAGCGATGCCAATTTTTAGTAAATTTCCGTCGCCATCATAGCTAGAGTAGCTACCAAAGCCGTCTGAGCTAATGGTTATCTTATTTGTCGGTAAATTCTCTTTTTTGATGCGCTTTACAGCTTCAAGTGGCGTAAGTCCTGGCATGCAGGTAAAGTCGATATAGCCGCCATCTTTTATAAATTTAAAGCTTTGTTTAAAAAGCTCCTCGTTTCTATTTACGTGCGTTGGCTGAAATAGCGTGATCGGCATGTCGTACTCATTTAGCACTTCATAGATCAAATTTAAGCCCTTTTTGCCATCCCCCATGTGAAGCGTGGTGTGGCCTGACTTTGAACTGATCATACCAGCCACTCTACCAGCTGAGACTATGTGAGCGAGCTCATCTTTGCTCACACTTGATGAGCGGTGGTCGCTTATGGCTAGCTTGGTGCCGATTATCGGATCAACAAAAACAATATCTTTTTCGATCTCGCCAGTTATAGTTGGCGTTTTAGAGCTATATGCGCCCGTGTGAGCGTAGCATGTGATACCCTCGTCATTTAGTGCGTGTGCTTTTGCGACTAAATTTTCAACGCTTCTTGTCGTGCTGTCAGTTCCAAGTAGGCCAACTGCTGTCGTTATGCCAGCTTCTATTAAATTTGATAACATGATCTCAGGTACTCTAGTCTTAAAGCCGCCCTCGCCGCCGCCGCCTGTTATATGCACATGCTTATCAATAAGACCTGGTATGGCTACTAAATTTGAAGCGTCGATCACCTTTACATTTGGCAAATTTGGCTCTATATTTTCAGCTATGCAGACGATCTTACCATTACATATAAATATATCTTTTGTGCCGAGAAATTTTGGCGAGTAAATTTTGGCGTTTTTTATAAGTATCATTTGGCATCCTTGTTTATCTTAGCTATGCCGATGCCAGTAAGTGCTAAAATGATAGCAAAGACAACGCCCATGTAGTTTAGTATCGCCCAAGGTAAATACTCTACCGTTGGCACGCCAAGTGTGGCTGTCATGTATGCGCCTGCTGCTGACCAAGGGATGAGTGGAACGATAACGGTGCCAGAGTCTTCAAGTGTTCTTGATAGGTTTTTGGCTGCTAAATTTTTCTCTTTATAAAAGTCTTTAAACATCTCGCCAGGGATGAGGATAGAAAGATATGAGCTACCTGTGACAAATGCAACAGTTAGGCATGAGCCGATGGTTGAGATGATGACGCCTGCTGCTGATTTGACCTTTGCCATGATAGTGTGAAGCACCTTTGTAAGCATGCCAGTTTTTGAGATGATGCCAGCAAAGCCCATAGCGCAGATGACTAGGATGGTGGTTGAATTTACCGAGCTCACGCCGCCTCTGTTTAGAAGCTTCGTGATATCTTTTGAAAACTCCATATTAATGCCGCTCATCGTGACGTTAAAGCCAGTCATCACTGAGATAAAGCCATTTTTAAAGCTAAAATCTTGAACGATAACTCCAAGAAGCACTGAAAATAGAGATGCGATGATCATTACTGGGATAGTTGGCCACTTTAGCACTGAGCCAGCCAAGACAAAAAGCACAGGCAAAAGCAAGATGATGTTCCAATGAAAAATTTTATCAAGCTGACCTTGAAGCGCTAAAACCGACTCTGAAACATTTGCACCACTACTTGCGGCTGCGCTTCCAAAAAATAGATAAGCTGCTACCGCAACAATAGTTGCTGGGATAGTTGTATAAAACATGTGTTTGATGTGCTCATAAAGCTCACTTCCAGCTGCTATCGGGGCTAGGTTTGTCGTGTCTGAGAGCGGAGAGAGCTTGTCGCCAAAGTATGCTCCTGCAACTACCGCGCCAGCAGTTGCTGCTAAATTTACATCAAGACCTTGAGCTATGCCCATAATAGCGACGCCAACTGTGCCAGCAGAACCCCAAGATGTGCCAGTTACAGTTGAGATGATAGCTGCGATGATAAAAGCAGTTAGGACTAGATACTGCGGACTTATAAGATCCACACCGTAGTAGATGATCATAGGGATAGTGCCTGAAAATACCCAAGAACCGATGAGCAGGCCGACTGCCCAAAGTATCATAAGTGCTGGGAGTGAGCTTGAAATTTTCTCTATGACGCCCTCTTGAAGCTCGCTCCAGCTATATCCTAGCCTCCAAGCGATACCACCAGCCACAAGAGCGGCTATCAAAATGATCGGCTCAACCTTTAGCTTCATATAACCAACGCCAAGCGCAAGGCCTACGATCATAACCAAGATAGGCGTAAGGGCCAGCAAAAACGAAGGCTCTTTTTTTATCTGTTCCATTGTGTGTCCTTTAAATTTGAGATAATTTTCAAATTTAAAGGCAAAAAACTTAAAGTGTTATAAAAAAATAAACTAAATTTAAATTTTAAATAAAATGTGTGAAAATTTAGCACAAATTTAATCTGTGCTAAATTTAGGTTAAGATCAGTCTTGCTTTATTGCGTATTTGCCGCTGCCAGTCGAGATGATGCAAAGTGATATAGCGATATAAAGATATATAAGCTCTGCTTTAAAGCCATTTACATTAGTTAGTTCAAGTAAATTTGATAAACCAAAATATGAATACAAAATGACAAGACTAGAGCCAAAAACTAGGAGCGCGCCAAGCCTTGAGTAAAAGCCAACAGCGATCATTATAGGGGCTAAAACCTCGCTAAGATAGGCAAAATATGCCAGAAAACTAGGTAGCCCAGCATCAACTAAAATGCTCTTTACGCCGCCAACTCCGTGTAAAATTTTGCCAAAGCCATGCATAAAAAGGCAAATTCCAAGGCCTAAGCGCAAAAATAAAAGTCCAAGATCAACATTTTTCATAATATCTCCGTTACATATTTTTAGTTATGGATTTTATTTAATATTGATTAATGGCTTGTAAATTTTGAAATTTTGTAAATTTAAGTGGGAAATTTATGAGAGGTTTAAGCCCCAAAAGCGGGGCTTAATATATTAGTTTTCTTTGATCTTTATCTTTTTGTCTTTGTAAAAACCAGTGCCAACTGGGATCATGCGTCCAAGGATGACGTTCTCTTTTAGATCTTCAAGATAGTCAAATTTAGCAGCGATTGACGCTTCTGTTAAGACCTTAGTTGTCTCTTGGAATGACGCAGCAGAGATCACACTATCACTTCCGATAGCCGCTCTTGTGACGCCAAGAAGGATCGGTTCAGCGATAGCTGGCTCGCCACCCATTTTCATAATACGCTCGTTCTCTTCTTTAAATTTGTTTCTTGAAACCATGTCGCCAACGATGAAATTTGTATTTCCACTATCGACGATTTTGACTTGGCGAAGCATTTGAGAGACGATGATCTCGATATGCTTATCAGCGATCGCAACACCTTGTCGGCGATAAACTTGCTGAATTTCACTGATCAAATAGTAGTGAAGCGCCTTTTCACCAAGAATTCTTAAGATATCGTGGCTTGAGATAAGTCCATCTGTCAGTTTCTCACCAGCATGGACAAATTCGCCGTCCCTTACTTGGATCTGACGGCTCTTTTCTATCAAATACTCAGCTGTCGTGCCATCTTCTGCTTGGATGATGATGCGCTCTTTTGAGCGAAGTGGCTTGTCAAACCTGACAACGCCATCAATCTCTGCAACGATAGCTGTATTTTTAGGGCGTCTTGCTTCAAATAGCTCACTAACTCTTGGAAGACCACCGGTGATATCTTTTGACTTGGCAACAGCTTTTGGAGTCTTAGCCAAGATGTCAGCTTGTGCCACTTCATCGCCACTTGAAACAAAGATCGCAGTTTTTGGATCAAGCGGATACTTGATCAAATGTCCGCTCTTTGTAGTGATAATGATCGCTGGTTTTACGCCACTTGGCAAATATTCGTTGATAACAAGACGTCTTTGACCAGTTGCCTCGTCAGCTTGCTCAGTCGCACTATATCCTGGCTCGACATCTTCAAAGCTAACCACACCGGCTTCTTCTGCGATAGTTGGAGTTGAGTATGGATCCCACTCAGCGATTATTAGCTTGTCATCTTTTTCAGGTAGTGAGACCACTGTCGCTCTTTCTACCGCATCATTATCTGATACTTGGATGATAGAATTTCTTGGGATGTAGTGGCGAACTGCCTCACGTCCGTCCTTGTCAGAGACGACAACAAAGAAGCCTTTTTCAGTTACTTTGTGACCTTTTTTGATATCTTTTAGTCTATCAAGGAAGTCACCTTTTAGTATGAAAAATTTAACCACACCATTTGCATCTGCGGTGATCTTTCTAGTTACTGGATCGCCATCTGAAATTTTAAGCTCACTAGCATAAGGGATACGATTTGGAACGTTCCAACCCTCTTTTATAATCTCGACGATACTCTCATTCTCTTTTACCTTATCGCCATTTGCATAAGGGATATACATCTTGCCTTCAATCTTGCCGCTAACGCCAGCTAGTTCGTTTGGCTTAGCAAGGTCGTTTCTTCTGATGGTATATTTGATCTCTTCTTTTTTGCCTTTAATTACGATATTTACGTCTTCGTGAGCATATTCGATCTCGATTTTACCATCGATTGTTGATTTTATCTTTGGCTCAACAAGTAGTACAGCCGCACTTCTTCTGTTTGCAACGATTTTCTTGCCGTTGTTCTCGTATGTACTAAGGTTG
Organism: Campylobacter concisus; assembly: GCF_002165815.1. GTDB lineage: Bacteria > Campylobacterota > Campylobacteria > Campylobacterales > Campylobacteraceae > Campylobacter_A > Campylobacter_A concisus_BH. Next base: position 43,522 of record NZ_NDYN01000009.1, on the reverse strand, counting down.
TAATACCTAATAAAGCCCTCTTTTTGAGCGATGACTTGGCGGTCTTGTTGTTCAGTAGAAGCCGTACCACCGATGTGGAATGTTCTTAGCGTTAGCTGAGTACCTGGCTCACCAATTGATTGAGCTGAGATGATACCAACAGCCTCGCCTGGTTTTACAAGTTTGCCCTCACCCAAATTTAAGCCATAACATTTTGCGCAAACGCCTTTTGGTGCCTTGCACGTGATAGGTGTTCTAATGCTTACTGATTTTATGCCAGCTTCTGTTATTGCCTTAGCTTTCTCCTCGTCAAGCAATGTGCCTTCGCTAAATAAAATTTCATTTGTTATAGGATCGATCACATCATCTGCTAAAACACGGCCTAATACTCTCTCTTCAAGGCTCTCTATTAGCTCGCCACTCTCCGTTATATCTGTGATCTCAACGCCCTCGTGCGTACCGCAGTCGTGCATTGTCACTTTAACGTTTTGAGCAACGTCGATCAGTTTTCTTGTTAGGTAACCAGCGTTGGCAGTTTTTAGCGCAGTATCTGCAAGACCCTTTCTAGCTCCGTGGGTTGAGTTGAAGTACTCCATTATGTTTAGACCTTCACGGAAGTTTGAAATGATCGGTGTTTCGATGATCGAGCCGTCAGGTTTTGCCATAAGACCACGCATACCAGCTAGCTGGCGAATTTGCGCAGCACTACCTCTCGCACCAGAGTCTGCCATCATATAAATTGAGTTAAATCCGCCCTTATCACTTTGGATAAGCTTCATCATCTCGCTTGCAACGCTGTTATTTGTATCTGTCCAGATATCGATGATCTTATTGTATCTCTCACTATCTGTTAAAAGACCGGCGCCGTATTGCTTTTGAATTTCACGAACTTTTTTCTTAGCTTCGTCGATATACTTTTGCTTGCTATCTGGCACGATGATGTCTGCGATAGAGATAGAAATTCCTGCTTTTGTAGCATATCTAAAGCCTAAATTTTTAAGCTTATCAAGGAAGTCAGCCGTTACTTCAAGGCCGCCATTTCTATAAACATAATCAACCAAATTTGCAATGTCTTTTTTCTTCATGATCTTATTCCACATATTTTCAGGGACAAAATCAGGTAGTATCGCTCTTAGGATCAAGCGACCAGCCGTTGTGAAGATGATCTTATTATCAACCATTGTCTTAATTTTAGCGTGAAGACCAAGGGTATTAGCCTCCTCAGCGATCATTACTTCATCGACGCTTGAGAAAATTTTATTTGCACCTTTTTCGTCATTTCTCTCTAAGCTTAGGTAATAAATTCCTAAAACCATATCTTGTGAAGGGACTGTGATAGCCTTACCACTTGCAGGAAGCAAGATGTTCATTGAGCTAAGCATCAAAATTTTACACTCAGCGATAGCCTCTTGAGATAGTGGTACGTGAACAGCCATTTGGTCGCCGTCAAAGTCTGCGTTGAACGCCGCACAAACTAGTGGGTGAAGCTGGATCGCCTTGCCCTCAACAAGCACTGGGTGAAACGCTTGGATAGAAAGCTTGTGAAGTGTCGGAGCACGGTTTAGCATGACTGGATAGTCTTTAACAACCTCTTCTAAGCACTCCCAAACCTCATTTGTCTTATCTTCTATCATCTTTTTAGCTTGCTTAACGGTTGTCGCATAGCCTTTTTCTTCAAGGCGAGCAAGCAAATGTGGCTTAAATAGCTCTAAAGCCATCTTCTTTGGAAGACCGCACTGATCCATCTTTAGCTTTGGACCAACGACGATAACAGAACGTCCAGAGAAATCAACACGCTTACCTAGCAAATTCTGACGGAAGCGACCTTGCTTACCTTTGATGATCTCACTTAGTGATTTTAGTGGGCGCTTATTTGCACCTTTTACTGCATTTGCTCTGCGGCCATTGTCAAATAGCGCATCAACAGCCTCTTGAAGCATTCTCTTTTCGTTTCTTATAATGATCTCAGGTGCGTCAAGCTCAAGCAGGCGTTTTAGACGGCTATTTCTATTTATTACACGGCGATATAGATCATTTACGTCCGAAACAGCAAATTTACCACCATCAAGATTAACAAGTGGTCTAAGATCAGGCGGAAGAACTGGTAAATTTGTTATCATCATCCACTCTGGGCGATTGCCTGAATTTAAAAAGCTCTCGATAACCTTTAGACGTTTTACGATAGTCTTTTTCTTAGCCTCAGAATTTGTAGCCTCCATCTCTTCTTGTAGCTGATTTAAAATTTGAGTTAGATCAAGCTCAGCTAGCATATCATAGATGACCTCACCACCCATTCTAGCACTAAAGCCAGTCTCTTCATATCTTGAAGCTAGGCTTTGATATTGCTCCTCGTTTAAAACATCATATTTTTCAACTTTTTTAGAATTTTCATTGTCATAATAAGCCTCACCAGCATTATCAACAATATATGCCTCATAGTAAAGTACGCGCTCAAGATCTTTCATCTTGATACCAAGAAGCGCACCTATACGGCTTGGCAAGAAATTTACATACCAGATGTGAGCCACTGGAGTTACAAGCTCGATATGACCCATGCGAGAGCGACGAACCTTAGATGTTGTTACTTCAACGCCGCACTTTTCACACTTGATACCTTTATAGCGCATCTTTTTATATTTACCACAAAGACACTCGTAGTCACGGATCGGTCCGAAAATTTTGGCACAAAACAAGCCGTCACGCTCAGGTTTTAGCGTGCGGTAGTTGATAGTTTCTGGTTTTTTAACCTCGCCATAACTCCAAGATTTTATCTTCTCAGGACTTGCTAAACGAAGTTGGAAAGCTTCAAAATCACGAGGTCTATGCTCTTCTTTTATCTCAACTGGTTTTAAATTAGTTAGTTTCATTTGTCTCATCCTCATCATATATTTCCACATCAAGAGCTAGTGATTTTAGCTCGTTTGTTAGAACAAAGAACGTCTCAGGGATACCAGTCTCAGGAACGTTTTCACCTCTTGTTAAAGCTTTGTAGGCCGAAAGTCTTCCCTCAACATCGTCTGATTTTACAGTTAGCATCTCTCTTAGTGTATGAGCAGCACCATAAGCCTCAAGTGCCCAAACCTCCATCTCACCAAACCTTTGACCCCCAAATAATGCCTTACCACCGACAGGTTGTTGTGTAACAAGGCTGTATGGTCCAGTGCTTCTTGCGTGAACTTTTTCATCAACCAAGTGGTGAAGTTTTAGCATATACATACAACCAACATTAACGCGCTCCCTTATCTTCGAGCCTGTGCGTCCGTCATATAGCTCAGTTTTACCATCGCTATCTATCTTTGCCATCTCAAATAATTTTGCAAATTCGTCAGCTTTAACGCCTTCAAAAATCGGAGTTGCAAATCTTACACCATTGCTCCAATCTTTTGCATACTCAAGAAGCTTCTCATCGCTCATCTTGCCAAGAGCTTTTTTAGCGTCCATTAGCTTAGCAACGCTTGCGATCTCTATCATCTTAGCTCTTAGCTCTTTTATCCACTCGCCTTTTTTGGTCTCAAAAATTTCATTGATCTGCTCGCCTAAGCGGTAACCAACAAGACCAAGGTGGCTCTCTAAAATTTGACCGATGTTCATACGGCTTGGAACGCCTAGTGGGTTTAGCACGATGTCTACGATCTGACCGCTTGGAAGATAAGGCATATCGACCTCTCTAACGATATTTGAGACGATACCTTTGTTACCGTGACGTCCAGCCATCTTATCGCCAACTTTTAGTTTGCGTTTTGTAGCTATATAAACTTTTACAAGTTTTACAACGCCACTTGGCAAAATGTCATCTTTTTCTAAAATTTCTATCTTAGCGTCGTGCTCTTCTTTAAGCTTTTTCTTCTCATTTTGGAAGTAATTTTTTAGCTCATCATATTTCTTTTGAATATCTTTTGAAAAGCTCTTTACTATAGCATTTAGGGTAAATCTGTTGATATTCTCAAAGTCAGCCTTGTTGATCTTTGAGCCCTTTTTATACTCTTTTTTATTTACCTCTTGATCGCTCGCTAGTGGGTTTTTAGAAAGAAGCGCTGTAACTTTTAGCATCTCTTCTCTGTCTAGCATAAGCAATCTATCGTGGTGCTCTTTTTCTAAAAGCGTCTTCTCCTCTTCATAAGCCTTGTTTGTTCTGCTATCTTTTTCATAACCTTTTTTGGTGAAAATTTTAACATCAACAACCACGCCTTCCATCGAAGCTGAAGCATAGAGCGATTTATTTACAACATGGCCTGCTTTTTCACCAAAGATCGCACGAAGTAGTCTTTCTTCTGGGGTTGGCTTAACCTCGCCTTTTGGAGATACCTTACCAACAAGGATCATGCCCGGCTTGATCTCTGTACCGATTTTAACGATACCGCTTTCATCAAGGTGCATAAGCTCCTCTTCTTTGACGTTTGGTATATCTTTTGTTATCTCTTCAACGCCGTCTTTTAGCTCACGAGCTTCGATCTCTTTTTCATAGATATGAACGCTTGTAAAGGCATCTTCACGTATCATTTTTTCACTAATAACGATCGCGTCCTCGTAGTTGTAGCCATTCCAAGGCATAAATGCGATTAGCGCGTTTTTACCGATAGCTAGCTCGCCTTTTTCCATACTTGGACCATCAGCTATGATTTGATTAGCAACGATCTCATCGCCTTTTTTAACGATAGGGTGTTGTGAAAATGTCGTATTTTGGTTTGTTCTTAAATTTTTCTCTAAAGAGTAGTGATCAATATATGGACCAGCTTCATCTTCACCAAGGATAAAGATATTTTTATTATCAACCTTTTCAACTACGCCGCCACGTCTTGCCTTTACGCTCTCCCAGGCATCTCTTGCGATAACGCTCTCCATACCTGTTCCAACGATCGGGGCAGTTGAGCGAAGTAGTGGCACTGCTTGACGCTGCATGTTTGAGCCCATAAGTGCACGGTTAGCGTCGTCGTGCTCTAGGAATGGGATAAGCGAAGCCGCAACACCAGCTATCATACCAGAGCAAAGGTCTATCAAGGTAACATCTTCTCTACGAGCAAGCATCATCTCGCCCTCTTTTCTAACCTCTATCAAGTCCTCAACGATATGTCCGTTTTCATCAAGCTTGGTTGATGCTGGAGCGATAACATTGCCCTCTTCTTGTGTCGCTGTTAGATAGACTATCTCATCAGTTACCTTGCCATCAACGACCTTTTTATATGGTGCCTCAACAAAGCCAAGGTCATTTACTTTTGCATAAGTTGAAAGAGTGTTTATAAGACCGATATTTTGACCTTCTGGAGTCTCAACCGGACAAATTCTGCCGTAATGAGTTGGGTGAACGTCACGCACCTCAAATCCAGCACGCTCTTTTACTAAGCCGCCCTCACCAAGCGCAGATAGACGGCGCTTGTGTGTAACCTCACTAAGCGGGTTTGTCTGATCCATAAACTGGCTTAACTGACCGCCTGTGAAAAATTCCATGATTGTTGCTGTGATCATTTTTGGGTTGATAAGATCATAAGGCATGATTTCATCAGTATTGTTGCTTAGGCTTGTAAATTTATCACGGATAGCCTTTTGCATTTTAACAAAACCAAGGTGAAGCTCACTAGCAAGTAGCTCGCCGATCGATCTTATACGGCGGTTACCAAGGTGGTCGCGGTCGTCAATGTGACCTTGTCCGTTTTTAACTTTTATAAGATATTTTGCAGTTTTGATGATATCTTCACTAGTTAGTAAGGTAACGTACTCTGGCACATCAAGTGAGAGCTTGTGGTTCATCTTCATACGACCAACTTTTGTTAGGTCATATCTTTCAGGGTTAAACAATATATCATTTACAAAGCTTTTTGCAGCCTCTTTAACTACTGGCTCGCCAGGTCTCATGACCTTGTAAATTCTAATCGCAGCAAGGTCATTTTCATCATCTACGCCCTCAGTTTGTTTTAAAACTTTAAGCATGTCGTTGTCGGCAATAAATGAATTTATTATAGCGTCGTCAACTCCGGCTGCAGAGTTGTTTATAATGTCAATACTTTCATGCTCAGCTAAAATTTTTGCAAGTTTATTCTCATCAAGAGCAGATAGTGTGTCATATAAAATTTCGCCGCTTTCTGTGTTTATCACAGGGTTTGCCAAATATCTACCTATAAGTGCTTCGATCGGATACTCAACAAATTTAACGCCATCTTCGATTAATTTATCAGCTTTTTTCTTTGTTAGGCGCTTGCCAGCTTGGTGAAGAACCTCTCCATCTTCATTTTTTATATCATACTCAACTCTTCCTAGATAATCCTCTGGATTGAAAAGAGTTAAAAATTTATTATTTTTAATAACCAAATTTTGTATCGGATAAAATAACTTAATAATGTCTTGTTTTTTATATCCTAATGCCCTAAACAAGATAGTTACAGGCACTTTTCTACGCTTATTTATCCTAACATATAAAATATCTTTTGTATCATATTCAAAGTGCAACCAAGATCCGCGATCTGGAATTATTTGAGCTGTATAAATAAGTTTATTTGCAACAGTCGCACTCTCTTCTTGTTTAAAGATAACACCAGGGCTTCTATGAAGTTGATTTACAACAACACGCTCAACGCCATTTATAATAAATGAAATTCTATCTGTCATCAACGGAATTTCACGTATAAAAATTTCTTGCTCTTTTATATCTTTAACGCCAACTTTATCACCAGTCTTATCATCTTTTTCATGTACGATAAGGCGTATTTTCATTTTTAAATTTACAGAGTATGTAAGACCTCTTTCTATGCACTCTCTGATTGTATATTTTGGTTTTCCAATCTCTGAGCTAACATATTCTAAAGTCAAACGATTTTGCGGATCATGTATAGGAAAAATCGACTTAAAAACTTTTTCGATACCGCTTTCTGTCTGATTGTTATTTAGATTTAAAAAATTATCAAAGCTCTTTTTTTGTAGTTGTAGTAGGTTCGGAACGTCTATCTCTTTAACGACATTAGAGAAGTCAACTCTAAGACGATTTCCTGAGTATAAGCTATTTAACATTGCATCTACCTCGTGGTAATTTTGAAAGAAAAGTATAGCCTTTTAACAAGGCATCTAAAATTTAAAAAAGAGAGAGCCTCTGCTCTCTCTTGAAATATTAAGCCTAAATAATAAAAAATTATTTAAGTTCAACCTTAGCACCAGCCTCTTCAAGCTCTTTTTTAGCTGCTTCAGCTTCGTCTTTGCTAACGCCTTCTTTAAGAACAGATGGAGTTCCTTCAACTGCGTCTTTAGCCTCTTTAAGACCAAGACCTGTAAGTGCTCTAACAACCTTAATAACGTTGATTTTCTTATCACCAGAATCAACAAGAACGATGTTAAATTCTGTTTTTTCTTCAGCAGCAGCTGCACCACCAGCAGCAACTGCACCACCAGCTACCATTACAGGAGCTGCGCTAACACCAAATTTCTCTTCAAACTCTTTTACAAGTTCGCTAAGTTCAAGTACAGAAAGATTAGATATAAACTCTAATACGTCTTCTTTTGTAATTGCCATTTTTAATCCTTATTATTATTTAATTTAATTAAGCTGATTGTTCTTTTTTCTCTTTAAGCGCATTCAAACCAATTGTGAAATTTTGAATTGGCGCATTCCAAACTTGCAAAAGCATCGCAATAAGCTCATCACGGCTAGGCATTTTAGATAGAGCTTTAACTTTATCAACGCTTGCAACTTCGCCATCAATATAAGCTGTTTTAATTTTGAAAAGATCAGAATTTGACTCTTCAAATTTTGCGGCTACTTTAGTTACTGCTAATTGATCTTCGCTCCAAAGATAGATATTTGTATCTTTGAGTTCCATTCCGACTTTATCAGAATTTTTAAGAGCAATATTTGCAAGAGTATTTTTAATAACTTGAACTTTTACATTTTGTTCTTTAGCAGAATTTCTTAAAACTTCAAGTTTTTTAACTGAAAGACCACGATAGTCACAAACTACAATAGCTTCAGCAGTTTTAAATTCACTCTCTAATTTTGCAACAACTTCAGTTTTTTCGTTACGTGTCACTTTTTCTCCTTTCCGACCGGTAATTTCAAGCAGAGCGGGTCGAATCAATTAAGCCCAATGGCCTCGGCTATCTCCAATCTAAGATATAAATTTCTCTAAATTCTTATTTTAAGTCCATAACTTCTTGAGTATCAAGAGTTACAGAAGGGCTCATTGTTAAAGACAATGAAGCATTTTTTACATATCTACCTTTTGCAGTCGCAGGTTTATGTTTATTAATAGCTTTAATAAATGTTGAAATATTTTCATTTAATTGCTCTTTAGTAAAATTAACCTTACCAAGACCTGCATGTATATTTCCTTGCTTATCAACACGGAAATTTACCTGACCACTTTTTGCATTATTAACAGCTTGTGCAACATCCATTGTAACTGTTCCAGTTTTTGGATTTGGCATTAACCCTTTAGGTCCTAAAATTCTACCAACTTTACCTACAAGACCCATTAAATTTGGAGTAGCTATAAGAACATCAAAGTTCATTATACCTTTTTGGATATCCTCAACTAGATCATCAGCACCAACTATGTCAGCACCAGCAGCTTTTGCCTCATCAGCTTTAGCGTCTTTTGCTATAACAGCAACTCTTACAACTTTGCCTGTACCAGCTGGTAAAACAACAGAACCACGAACCATTTGATCTGCATGTCTTGGATCAACGTTTAATTTTAACGCAATCTCAACTGTCTCATTAAATTTAGCAGAAGCTAGAGTTTTAACTGTATCAATAGCCTCGCTAAGGTTATAAATTTTATCTTGCTCTACTTTTTTGAGCAATTCTTGAAATCTCTTACTAGTTTTTCCCATAAATTTCTCCGCATATAAATTGCTTCCGTCTTTTGAAAATCAACCTGACGGTAGAGGTTTTAGTCTATTACTTCGACACCCATTGAACGAGCTGAACCAGCGATGATCTTAGCTGCTTGCTCTTTATCATTTGTATTTAAATCAACAAGTTTTTTCTCAACAATTTCTAAAACTTGAGCTTTTGTCAATTTACCTACCTTATTTTTTAAAGGATTATCTGTTCCTTTTGTTATACCTGCAGCCTTTTTAATAAGGTCTGTAGCAGGTGGTTGCTTTGTGATAAATGTAAAACTTTTATCAGCATAAACTGTTATAACGACCGGGATATTAAATCCAACCATATCTTTTGTTTTTTCATTAAAGGCTTTACAAAATTCCATAATATTAACGCCTTTTTGTCCTAATGCTGGACCAACTGGCGGGCTAGGATTTGCTTTTGTTGCGGCAATTTGTAATTTTATTTCACCTATAACTTTTTTAGCCATTTCTTGCTCCTTAAATTATCTTCTCAACTTGTGAATACAAAATATCAACAGGGGTACTTCTACCAAAAATAGAAACATTAAGTCTAAGCTTGCCATGTATCATATCGTATTCTTCAACGATACCTGTAAAGTTAGCAAAAGGACCTTCTGTTATGCGAACGCTTTCACCATCCTCAAAAAATATTTTAGGTTTTGGTGCCGCTCTTTTTTGAACTTTCTCCAAGATAGTATTTATATCTTTTTCAGTCAATGGTGTAGGCTTTTTAGCCTCACCAATAAAACGTCCAACCTTTGGCAAAGACTGAATCTTATGCCAAAGAGCTGTATCAAGATCTAAACATGCAAAAGCATATCCAGGATAAAGAGTTCTTTCATTAATTTTTTGCTTACCATTTTTTATCTCTATTACGTCTTCTGTAGGAACTATAACTTCTTTTAGTTGATCTTCAATACCGTGATCTCTAACTAAATTTTCAATTCCTCTTTTTACTGCCATTTCGCTACCAGCGTAAGTTTGTATAGCATACCATTTATGAGACATTATTTTTCCTTATCCTATATAACTTTAGAAAGAACAAAGGACATAATAACATCAACAAGAGCTAAAAAAAGTGAAACAACAGCGACCACGATAAAAACTGCAATAAAAGCATTTCTAATTTGTTCTTTAGTAGGAAAGATAACTTTCATTATTTCCAATTTAGATAGCTTTATATAATTTATAAATTTTTCCATAATCTTAACCTTAATTGTGGCAGGGCAAGAGGGATTCGAACCCCCAACCATTGGATTTGGAATCCAGCGCTCTACCGTTGGAGCTATTGCCCTAATAGCTACTTATTCTTAATTAGCTTTTTAACTTAACTTCTTTATGAACAGTATGTTTTTTTAATCTTGGGCAATATTTTTTGAGCTCAACCTTATCTGTAGTGGTTTTGCTGTTTTTTGTAGTAGTATAATTGATATCACCACACTCAGAGCATTTTAAACCGATTTTAATTCTCATATATATTCCTTATAGAAAGCCAAAGGGTTTCCCCTTTGGCATAATTTTATAAATTAACCAAGTATTTTTGAAACAACACCTGAACCAACAGTTCTACCACCTTCACGGATAGCAAAACGAGTACCTTCTTCTAGTGCAACTGGAGCGATAAGCTCAACAGAAATTCTTACGTTATCACCTGGCATAACCATCTCTGTGCCTTCTGGCAATGTAATAGAACCAGTAACGTCAGTTGTTCTTACGTAGAATTGTGGTCTATAGTTGTTAAAGAAAGGAGTATGGCGACCGCCCTCTTCTTTAGTTAGAATATAAACCTCGCCCTCAAATTTTGTGTGAGGAGTAATTGATTTAGGTTTACAAAGAACCATACCACGTTCAACGTCTTCTTTTTTAGTACCACGAAGAAGAACACCAACATTATCGCCAGCTTCACCTTGATCCATCTCTTTTCTAAACATCTCAACACCAGTAACTGTTGTTGTTTGCGTAGGTTTGATACCAACGATTTCTATTGTGTCGCCAACTTTTACAACACCTTTCTCAATTCTACCTGTTACAACTGTACCACGACCTGAAATTGAGAAAACATCTTCGATTGGCATAAGAAGATCTTTATCTGTAGCACGAACTGGAGTTGGGATATAGCTATCAACTGCATCCATTAGTTCCATAATTTTTGCTGACCATTCGCCATCTTGTCCAGCTTTTGCCTCTTCTAGAGCTTTAAGTGCTGAACCAGAAACTATTGGAGTATCATCACCTGGAAAGTTGTACTCGTTAAGTAGTTCGCGAATTTCCATTTCAACTAGTTCAAGTAACTCAGCGTCATCAACCATATCTGCTTTGTTCATGAAAACAACGATATAAGGAACACCAACTTGGCGAGATAGCAAGATGTGCTCTCTTGTTTGTGGCATTGGGCCGTCTGCTGCAGAAACAACTAGAATAGCGCCATCCATTTGAGCAGCACCTGTAATCATGTTTTTTACATAGTCAGCGTGACCTGGGCAGTCAACGTGAGCATAGTGACGTTTTTCTGTCTCATACTCAATGTGTGAAGTAGCAATTGTAATACCACGCTCTTTCTCTTCTGGAGCATTATCAATATTATCATAATCTTTTAGCTCAGCAAGACCTTTGCGTGAAAGAACAGCAGATATTGCAGCTGTTAAAGTAGTTTTACCATGGTCAACGTGACCGATAGTGCCTATGTTTACGTGTGGCTTGTTGCGTGAAAATTTTTCTTTAGCCATCTTTTCCTCCGTTATGATATGTGTCTTTATCTAATTCAAATTCGTATAGTAATATAAAATCATATAAACCAGTGGAGCTCATAGCGGGACTTGAACCCGCGACCTCTTCCTTACCAAGGAAGTGCTCTACCTCTGAGCCATATGAGCGAAAAACGCTTGGCTGAGATGATTTTAATCAACATACAAACAACTAAAAATTCATGAAAATAAAGATGGAATAACTGTGTTTAGTAAAATCTAGATACAGCTCCCAGTTTACTTTCCCAAATTTTGGAGCGGGAAACGGGGTTCGAACCCGCGACCCTCAGCTTGGAAGGCTGATGCTCTAGCCAACTGAGCTACTCCCGCATAACAATGGTGGTGAGACGTGGATTCGAACCACGGAAGACATAGTCAGCAGATTTACAGTCTGCCCTCGTTGGCCGCTTGAGTATCTCACCTTAAACATTAATAAGTTATTTTGGTATTTTCTGGTCAAACACTGTTACAAAATGGAGCTGGTGAACGGACTTGAACCGCCGACCCACTGCTTACAAGGCAGTAGCTCTACCAACTGAGCTACACCAGCACCTGTTTTGTGAAGTGGCAATTATAGCCCAAAATAAAATAAAAGTCAAGGAGATTTTGAAAAATATTTTATCTATTTTTTTGCAATCAAAAATTTATAAAATTTATAACAAAATTTAAAAACAACCCACTAATCTGAGCCAATTTTTCCAAGAATCAAAGATAAATTTTATATATAAAATTTCATATTTTCATAGTTTTATTTTTTTTAAAAGCTAAAATTTCTATAATTACGAAAATTTATAAAGGATTTAATATGCAATTTTTACCTTGGGCAGTAGTATTACTTCTAATTTACGTGATCTATTTCTTAATGATCCGCTATGAAAAAAAGATAGCGACGCTAAGCAAAATGATCGAGCAAAACAGTGATGGTATAAAAGAAAATAGAGACCTTATAGGTCAAAACAGATCACTAATCGAGAAAAATAAACACAACATTGAGAAAAATACTAAAGATATTACAACAAATGTTGAAAAAATAGACATTGACTTGGAAGATTAATTCTTCCAAAATTTCTCTTCTTTTTCCTTTTTTATCAAATTTTCGTAAGTTTGCATTCTTATATTTATAGGCTCTAAATTTATGCCATCTTTTTTTATCTTAAAATATTTCCCATCCATCAAGCAATACTCTGGCACTAAGTCGTAGCGCTTCGAAAGCGGCAAAACTCTAAAGCTTAGATTATCCAGTATCAAAGGCTCTTTGTTTAAATTTTCCCAAACAGCTAGCACCATATGATATTTTTTTGTATTTTTTTCCTGAACTACTAGAAGGCATTTTTGATTATCCACGCCAAGATCTTTTAGGCTATCGCGCTTTGATATCGCGTACTCTTCGCAGTCTCCGCCACCTCGCCTTAAAAACTCGCCCCTAGTACTCCACACATCTACATTTGTATTGTAAAAATCATCATATCTTGGCATCAAAGAATTTAGATATGAATTTATGAGCTCTAGCTTTCTGATAAAGCTTTCGTGTTCTATTTTTTTCATAAAATTTGCATAGTGATTTAGGATATTTTTGCAAATTTGATTTTTGCACTGAGATATATTTTTTGGAGAAATTTCAAAATTATTTGCAAAAAGTGAAGAGACAAAAAAGAAAAGAAGCAAAATTTTACGCATGCAGCTGCTTCATCAAAAGCACAAGACCTATTCTATCTTTCACATTTAGCTTGCTGTAAATCGACGTAGTGTGCGCCTTTACCGTCCTTAAAGTAATGCCTGTTTGCTCTGAAATTTCATTATTTGTTAGACCTTGATAGATTAAGTTTGCGATCTCTTTTTCGCGTGAGCTAAGCTCGCTTAGATCAGACTTTTTCTCTAAAGTTTCACTTTCATTATTTATATATGAGCCAGTTAGTTCTCCGATCATCGCTTGGATAAATTCTGGATAAAGCCAAACTTTGCCATTTAAAATCGTCTCAAAGGCATCTTCAAAGTGTGTTTTTCTCATGTGTGAGTTTGCATATCCTTTGACACCAAGAGCCAGCAGATGTTTGCCTTCACTAAATTTTGGTTCGTTTGCAAGGATTAGACATTTTATATTTGGAAAACTTTCATGAATGGTTTTAATATTTTCATCAAGGCTATCTTTAAAAGCATTTGTGTCGATACCGACGATATCAACCTCGTCGTTTAAATTTGCAAAAAAATCCTTTTTATTATGAGTAAATTTCACATCATCATCTGAAAAATACCCTCGCCAAAGATTATTAAGCGAACCATTTTGAGTAAAAAAAACCACATTCATAACCATATTTCCTTATATCACATATAGGTTTGCTCGTAAATTTTTGACTCATTTACGAAAACGATCACGTGGCGCTCCTTGCCACTATTTGCCTCAAATTTATAACTAAAAGTGGATAAAAATTTCTCAACCACTTCTTTGTCTTCTTTTAAAAAGATACTCATCTCAAAACAACCATTTGATATAGCGTATCTATATGGCACGCTAAGAGATAGTAAATTTAGATCAAAGTCCAAGCTATCGCTGCTTTCATCGTAGCCGTTAATTGATATCTTGATGCTGCTTACTAGCTCATCTTCTATCTTTAGCCCAGCTAAGCTGATGTGCTCTTCTTTTTTTAAATTTATCATCTCATCAAAGCTTTTTTCACAGTCTTTAAAGAGAAATTTGACGACCTCTCTTCCGATTAGATCGCATATTTTGCCATCATTTACAATGACAAATTCCTCAGCCAACTTTGCTCTTGAAATTTGATATTCGCTAAAATTTCGCTCAAAGCTAGCTGACTTTTGCATTATCGCTCCGTTAAAGCGTTTTGTTTTGCTTTTAAGATAGGTTTTAACAGATAGTCAAGTATCGTCTTTTTACCAGTGATGATATCAGCTGAAACTATCATACCAACCTTTATCCTAAGTGGCTTCTCTTCACTACCAAGATAGTTTTTCTCAGTTTCTATCCTGACTAGATAGTAGCTCTCGCCTGTTTTTTCATTTGTCTCAGTATCGGCACTGATCTGCGTTACTTTGCCTTTTAAACCGCCATAAATACTAAAATCATACGCCGTAAATTTAACCATCGTATCAAGCCCAGGTCTTAAAAATGCAACGTCAGCTGGCTTAACCTTTACCTCTGCGATGAGCTTATCTTCTAGTGGGACGATCTCTGCGATATTTTCACCAGGCTTGATAACGCCTGAGACAGTATGCACCATCATCTTACTAACGATACCATTTACCGGAGATCTTACATAAGTTCTTTCAACCCTGTCGCTTAGGCTGATTTGCGACTCGTTTATCCTTGCGATCTCAGCAGAGACTTCATTTAGCTCTTTTTTTGCATTGTTTTTAAATGCCAGCTTTGCCTCTTCTATCTTATTTTTTGCCTCTTTTATGGTTGATTCGACCCTTGGTACAGCAAGCACAGATGCGTCAAGCTCGCCCTTTAGGTCATTTACACGTCTTTGAAGTTGGATATACTCGACCTCACTAACAAGACCTTTTTTAAAGATAGGCTCCATGATCGCTTTCTCTTTTAAAACAAGGTTGTAGCTATTTTGAGTTTGAGAAATTTTATTTCTAAGCTCATTTAGCTCACTTTGGCGTTGATGGATCTGCTCTGTTAGAATTCCTATTTGCTCATTTAAGTGATCGATGTTTGAGTTATGCAAGCTTATCTCGTATCTTACGGCCTTGCTATTGTTCGCATCTCTTGTTTCGTTATAGTCAAATTCTTTATCATTTGCTTCAGCATCAAGCCTCATAAATTTAGCCTGAAGCTCATCAAGTCTTAGCTTTGACTCGCCATAGCTACTTGTAAAGTTTTTGTTATCAAGCCTGATTAAGATCTGATCTTTTTTAACCTCATCGCCCTCTTTTACAAAAATTTGATCCACGATACCGCCCTCAAGGTTTTGTATCGCTTGGTTTTTGCCTGATGGGATGATCTTGCCGCTACCTCTTGTTATCTCATCTATCTGTGCCCATGAAGCCCACAAAAGTAGCCAAAATACAGTTATACTAACTGCATAAAGTATCTTTTTTGAGGTTGATGGAGCTTTTGCCAAAACTGCTTCTGAGAGGCTTGACATAAATTTCAAGTCATAAGCATCGTAGTTTTTTGCTTGGATGTTTGACTTGATGCCATCTACGCTATTTAAAATTTGATCTCCAGCGCTCTCTTGATCTTTTATGTCGCTTTTTTGAACTGGCTTTTCGTCTGGCTTTAAATTTTCATTTTGTTGATTTTTTATATCTTCTTGCATAATCACTTCCCACTAAGTCTAGCTAAAACTTCGTCTCTTGGACCATCTAGTAAAATTTTGCCGTTATCCATCACTATGAGCCTATCAACAAGATCGAGCATCGATGTTCTGTGAGTTACTAAAATCATAGTTTTATTTACGGTATTTACCTTTAAATTTGCTTTTAGCTTGCTCTCAACTGTATTGTCTAGTGAATTTGTAGGCTCGTCAAGTAAGATGATAGGACTATCAAGCAAAAATGCCCTAGCCACAGCTATACTTTGACGCTGACCGCCGCTAATGCCATCACCTCTTTCAAATACTGGCATATCAAAACCAAGCGGGTGAGCATTGACATATTCATCGACGCCACTTACCTTAGCCGCCTTAATGATCTGCATATCATCGACATAAGGAGCTTTTTGAACGATATTTTCCCTAACTGTTCCTTTAAATAGCACAACATCTTGTGGCACGTAGCCGATATTTCTTCTAAGATCAGCTGGGTCTATCTGGTTGATATCTATACCATCGATTAGCACTGAGCCTTCAGTCGGTGCGTAAAGACCTAGGATTATCTTTTGTAAGGTTGTCTTACCAGAGCCATTTCTACCGATGATGCCTACTTTCTCACCTGGCTGAATGACAAAATTTATCCTATCAAGAGAGCCTTTTGTAGTATCTGGGTATGTAAAGCTAACGTTTTTAAACTCTATCTTACCGTCAAAAGAATTTCTTCTAACAAATTTCTTGCCCTCAGGCCTTTCAACTGGCATCTGCATGATCTTGCTAAGGCTTTGATAAGCTGTCTTTGTCTGCTCAAAATTTGCAGCTAGTGAGGCTACTTGACCCATAGGAGCGATCGCACGAGAGCTAAGCATAACAGCAGCGATCAAACCACCCATTGTAAGGTGCGTATCTTGTATCATATAAACGCCAAGAACGATAATAGCGATAGTGTTTAGCTGCACCAAAAATGAAGTCACAGTTGTGATTGAAGTAGTGATTATTTTTGATTTGATGCTTCTGTTTGCTATCTCGCCAGTCGCCTCTTCCCAGTTCCACTGCACGTGACCGCTAGCACCAAGAGTTTTAATGGTCTCCAAGCTGCTAAGACTCTCTATCAAAATTCCATTTTTCATAGCTGAAGCTTCAAATGTGCTTTTGATCGCGTTTTGAAGTGGATCTTTTATAAAAAATGTGTAGCACAAAATAGCTATCATGATGACGATAGGCACAAGCACAAGGTAGCTTCCTATGAAGTAGGTAACTATCAAAAAGATTAACGCAAATGGTAGATCCACAATGGCAGCAAGCGACGCAGATGAGAAGAAATTTCTAACTGTGTCAAATTCTTTTAAATTACTAGCAAATGAACCAACTGACTTTGGCTTATTGCTAAACTTCATATCCATGACGCGCTCAAACAGGATAGAGCTCATAATGATATCGCTCTTCTTACCTGCGATCTCAAGAAAATATGAACGAACAAATTTTAAAAATAGATCAATGCCATAAACGACGCTCACGCCAAGCGCTAGAACCCAAAGTGTCTCAACTGCATTATTTGGCACAACGCGGTCATAGACGTTCATCGTAAAGAGCGGACTTGCAAGGACAAATAAGTTTATGATAAAGCTTGCTATCACGACATCAAAGTAAATTTTCTTAGAGCGCTTTAAAGTGCCCCAAAACCAGTGGTCATTACCAGCGTCGATAAGCTTTGTCGAGCTTGTATCTTCTGGGACAAATTCACGTTTTAGGTAGTAAGCATAGCCTAGATACTCATCTTTTAGCTTACTTGTTTCTATCGTGCTAGTGCCAGTTGAAAGGTCAGGCGTGATGATGTTTGCCATCTTTTTGTCTTCGCTGAAAGATTGCAAGATGCAAGCTTTTTTGCCTCTAAGCATCAAGATGCAAGGCAAAACTAAAGGCGAAATTTGATCAAGGTCTTTTCTGACAAGCGTCGATGCAAAGCCAGCACGTGAAGCTGCACGAGAAAATAAAGACTTCGAGCTCTTTAGTGAAAAAAGCTCGATCTCTTCGCCATCTTTTACAGGCAGACCGATAGTCAAAGCATCGGCACTATATGGGTTATTGTGAAGTTTGGTAAAGATCACCAAACATTGAAGCAGTTCGTCTTTTATCTTATCGCTATGCATCTATCATCCAATATTTTTGATTTCATCTATGTAAATTCCTTGCATATTTTTAATGCCAAGCTCAATTAGCTTACTCTTTTGCTCTTCACTCTCAACACCGATCGCAATCAAAATGATATCTTTTGAGCTTAAAACAACATCTAGTGATTGTTTTGTATTTGCCCCTGATTTATCACTTAAAAAGTCGATTAAGACATTTGACTGGATCTTTACGTAGTCTGGATTAAATTCTTTTAATTTCTCAATGCCTTTTGCGTTAAGATCAAAGTGGTCAAATCCAAAACCAAAGCCGAGTTCTTTCAATTTTTTAGTAAGTCTAACTATACTTTCGATACTAATATCGTCTTTGTTTGGAATTTCTATATAGTTTTTAGATTTTGAAATTTGAGCGATTTTCTTAAGCGTAGCTTCAAGTTTTGAGAAATTTTCATCCGAACTTAATATCTCTTTTCCTAAATTTATCGCCAAGCTTCCTTGAGGCAAGATATTTTCAGGCAAAATTCTAGCGATTCTATTTAGGATATGAAGATCAAGCATCGCACCTAAATTTAGCTCATTTACCATTGGCATAAAGTATGATGCCATACGCCATTTGCCTTCGCTATCAACGAGCCTTAGATAAAGTTCATACTGCTCAAAGCTTGAGTCAAAACCAACTACTTTTTGAGCTGCAAATTTAAATTTATCCTCTTTTATAGAATCAAAGATAAGCTCTTTATATTTCTCTTTACCGATGACTAGGGTGTTTTGATTTGCATTAAATTCCTTGCAAGTAAAGCAGCCAGCCAGTCTTGCACTAGCCAAAGTAACGTCAGCTGAAGTAAGTAGTGTCCTCATGTCAGTGCTTGGTGAATACTCGACAATAGCAGCATTAACTGGGCATTCGCTATCATTTATAGAGAAATTTGCATAGAGTTTTTTAAGCTCAGCCATGATCTTATCGTCTAAAGCTGAGAAATTTGATGAGTTTTTACCGTAAGAAAGCAAGATAAAGTCGTTGTCATTTAACCTTGCAACGATCGCATTTTGGTCATTTTCGGTAGATTTTTCTTGTAAAATTTGGGCTATTTTTATGATGACACTTTGCCATTTTTCAAAGCCAAGAACGCCTTTTAGCCCTGCTAAATCTTTAAAGCTAACAAGTGATGCAACACCGCTTGAATACTCTTCACTTGCTAAATACTCACTAAATTTAGTTTGGAAAAATCTTCTATTATAAGTGCCGCTCATAGAGTCTTTATATAAAAGCTCTTGATACTTGCTAAGTGTTGCGGCTTCTCTTTCAAATATGTCTTGAACCTTGCTAACCATCGAGTTCATGGCGAGCACCATCTTTTTAAGGTCAGTTGTGAATGGAATTCTCTTTTGAATGATAAATTTATTATCAAGTATCGCTTCAGCTTGATCTTGAACCTTAACAAGTGGTCTAAATATCGCCTTGAGGGCGAAAAATGCCACGATAAGAGCGATGATGATCATTAAAGCTAGAAAGTTAAAAATATTTTTTGAGTTTGAGTAAAGCTCATTGTAAGCAAGTGCTGTACTACCTTGAACATAAAGCGTGCCAAATTTGGCCCAGCCAGTCATGATCTCGCTAGTTGCAACTGGTGCTTCAAATTTAGCGATCTTGTAAAACCACTCAGGGATATCTTTAACGATAGTTTGTTGAGAATTTTCTATAAGCACCTTACCATCGACGTCTTCAAGTTTAATGAGCTTGTATCTGCCGCTATCAAACATAGAATTTATCATCGTTTGCGCTAAAGACATATCCTCAGGATCAACTATAGGCTTAAGGGCAAGTCCAAGTGAATTTGCTGTGTGCCTTGCGTTTTCACCGAGCTGGTCGTTGATGTATCCATTTAGGCTCTTAAAATTTAAGTAGCCAACAGCCATAAAAATCACGATGCCAAAAGCTATCACAGCGATCATAATCTGTTTAAATAGCGTCATAAATCCTCTTTTCCTATCCTATCTATTAGTTCCATCCACTTAGGATTTTGTTTTTGATTTCCACCTGGTATTGCCTGACCAAGACCTTCTTGTTTTGCCAAGTATAGCGAATCACCGTTGAAACTATAAACTGGCACAAGGTCTGTTCTTTGAGTTGCGATTTTTATTTTACCATTTATGTTGTCTAAAATTAATGGAATAGACTTTGGTGTATCATAATATGCCAAAACCATATGTGCTTGGTTGTATCTTAAGGCTTTAACGTATGTGAAGTATAATTTTTGAGTTGGAATTCCAAGTTGCTTTAGTGTGAAATATTTTGCGATAACGTAGTCTTCGCAGTCACCAGCGCCTTTTCCTACAAATTCCATTCTGGTAGCCCAGTAATCTTTTTTATGCCAAAGTTGCATATCATCAACCCACCTAAAAGAGTTAAAAAAATCATTTACTTTTATTAATTTCTCTTGTTCGGTTGCATCTTGCAATGAAGTCATTAAAGAATTTAATGCCGACGCCCTTCTTCTTGCATCTTCTCCATAAATTTTAGCCACCTTTGCTATCGTTGTTTGTTTTATAAAATCCCCGACAGCATTTAATGCTAATAACGAAAAAAGGACGCTTAAAGTAAGCGTCCAAAATTTTGTTTTGACCCTCATGGTCATCACTTTTTAAATTTTTATCTTAAGTCGTTTTGAATACTGCAAGCGCCTTGAATATATCTCTTAGCAAAGCCTGGCTCAAAACTATCTGAAACCATACCCATGTTATCTAGCAATCTATATTTTGCATAAGATAGTGCAGTCTCAGTTGTAGCTATCTCTTTTAAAGCTGTGTTGTACTCGTTTTCTGCATCAAGTAGGTTGATAAGGTCGCGGCGACCGATTCTAAACTCATCTTGATATGCATCAAGAGTAGCTTTCGCATACTCAACGTGTTGATTTAGGTAGCCCATTTTCTCTTGGTTAAGAACATAGTTTTGCCATGAGAATTCTAAAGACTCTTTAAGCTCTCTTACAAGGTTGTCCATAGTTTGTTGCTCTTGTTGAACAGCAAGTTGGCTCTTCTCTTTATCTAGCTTATCGTTACCTTTGTTATAAAGGTTATAGTTTAGTCTTAAAAGAGCGTCAAATGTTTGCTCTTCATAATCATCATATAAAACATTTGAGTGATCATAAGCACCTGACACAACAAGATCTAGTTTTGGTAAGAATGGTGCATTTTTCTCTTTTACAACAGACTCTGCCATAGCGATGTTTGATCTTTGAACTAGAAGTGTTGGGTTACAAAGAACAGCTTTGTCGTAAACAGCCTCTTTAGTGCTTGGTAATGGCAGGTTAAATTCAGGCATTACTAGGTTTTTAGCTGCAACTTTTCTTCCATATAGTTTTTCAAATGTAGAAAGTGCATCTTCATAGTTATTTTTTGCAGCTATATAGTTTGATTGAGCCAAAGTATAGCGTGATCCAGCTTGTCTCTCTTCAGAAGCTACGCCGTAACCTGATCTTGCTCTATCTTTAATTTGGCTATAAATTTCTTCATGGCTTTTTACGTTTTCTTCTTCAATGTCAAGAATTCTCTTTGTTTGAAGTACTTGTAGGTAAGCATTTGCAGCGCTTAGTGCTAGTCTGTCTGCAGCTTGAGCTACTGTGTAAGCAGCTGAGTCAAGTCTTGCGCTTTGAGAGTTGATTCTATTTTTATCAGCACCACCATTATAAAGGTTTTCAACTAAAGTTAAAGATGCGCCAGATACTCTGCCATCGCCTCTTCTTGTTGAGATGCCATCATCAAGACGTTTTCTCTCATATCCTACTCTAGCAGCTGCATCAAGTGTTGGATAGTAGGCATTTTTAGCTATTTTTAGATCTTTGCCAACTTGTAAGTAGTTAAATTCTGTAGCTTTTAAGCTTGGATTTTCATTTAAAATAGTTTTTACAACTTGATCCAAAGTCAATACACTATCATCAGCTTGTGTTGTAGCTGATGCTTTAGGCTCTGCTGATATAGTTTGCTCTATATTAGATTTTTTAGCTGATTGAGCATTTGTTACAGGTGACTTAGCTCTCATTAAAGCATCTTTATAACCTGACTCATTTTGAACTTTAGCTAACAACTCATTAGCTTCATTTTCAGAAACTGGAGTTGTATCAACATATAAAAACTTTCTTCCACCAACTTCATAAACGCCAGTAGTTAGTCTGCTATCTGATATTTTGCTGTTTACTTTGCTAACAGCACTATCGATTCTAGCAGCGCTATCATCTTGAGCAAATGAAGCTAGAAAAATCCTATAAGGGACATCTTGAGCAGACAGCAACGTTGCTGCGGCCAAAGCACTAATTGCTAACATCTTTTTCATAACTAGATCCTTTTACCTTTTTATTGTCAAGCTTTGGCTCGACTTTTAGTGCGAATTATACACCAAGAAATATTAAACGTATTTTAAATACCTTATGACAAAAAAATAATTTTTATATCGTCTTAGAAAATCGCCTTAAATTCTCTGGAATTTTCTTAAGATACTCATCAAAGCACATTGCAATATTTCGTATTATCAGCGTTCCAGTCTCATTTACGCTGATTTTATCTGTCGTAACATCGACAAATTCACTTAAATTCTTTAGCTCTTCAAGCTCATTTTTGAAATGTTCAAAGAAATTTATATGAAATTCATCCTCGACTGCCTTGATATTAAGCCCAAAATTACTCATCAAACTCATGATTACACTTTTTCTAAGCAAGTCTTCATCGCTTAGATAAATTCCCTTTGCGTATGGCAACTTTCCACTATCGATCGCTTTTTCATACTCATCCATATCTTTATGATTTTGCGCGTAGTGTCTTTTACACTCACCGATACTTGTGATACCTATGCCGATAAGATCAGCGCCACCCTTTGTCGTATAGCCTTGGAAATTTCTATGCAAAGTACCATTTGCCAAAGCGCCAAAAAGCTCATCATTTGGCTTTGCAAAGTGATCCATTCCTATCATTTTGTAGCCATTTTTGGTTAAAAACTCAGCTGTAAATTTTAAAATTTCAAGCTTCACTTCTGGATTTGGCAGGGTTGTCTCATCAAATTTACGCATCGACTTTTTTATCCATGGCACGTGAGCGTAGTTAAATACTGCAAGCCTATCAGGATCAAGCGTAAGAGCAAGCTCAAGCGTCTTTTTAAAGCTCTCTAGGCTTTGATATGGCAGACCGTATATTAGGTCCATATTTATTGATTTTATGCCCTTTTGCCTAGCCATTTTTACGGCATTTTGAGTGATCTCATAGGGCTGAATTCTATGAATTTCCTTTTGCACTTTCTCATCAAAGTCTTGCACGCCGTAGCTTATGCGGTTAAAGCCGTGAGATATGAGCACATCAAGCTGCTCATTTGTCAAAAATCTCGGATCTATCTCGCAGCTTATCTCAGCCTCTTTTGAGAAATTTTTAAATTTAGCCTTGATAAGTTTGATAATCTCATCAAGTTGAGCCGCGTTATAAAATGTCGGAGTGCCGCCACCAAAGTGCATCTGCAAGACCTCGGTGCTTGTATCTAGGTGGCGAGCCAAAATTTCAAGCTCTTTTTCTATATATCTTATATATCTCTCTTTGCGGTCCTCTTTGCTCGTGTAGATGACGTTACAGCCACAAAAATAGCAAGCACTCCTGCAAAATGGCAAGTGCAAATAAAGCGAAAGCGGCCTTTTTTTATCGCGGTTTTCAAGCTCTTTTACGTAAGCCTCATAGCTAAATTTATCACTAAACTCCGGTGCTGTCGGATAGCTCGTATATCTTGGCCCTGGCCTTGAATACTTCACATACGCACTAAAATCAATCATCTGCCCTGCTCCTTGCCATTTGGATCATCTCTTTTATATCTACAAATAAATTTGGATGCTCTTTTTTGATATTTTTTACCAGCTTATCAAGGTCGATGTTAAACTGCCTGCTCTTTTTATCGTGAGCTATCTTTTTGATCTCATCCATCGCAACCACCCAAACATCGCTAAAATCAACTGGGATATTTTGCCAGATCGTCTTTTCAAGCCTTAGGTCAAAATTCTCTTTTTGCGACTCTTTTAAGGCCTCTATCAAAGCTGAGAACGATTGTACAGAAATGACCGTGTGTAAATTTTGATTTTCATCAATACCAAACCACGGCTCTTTCGAGTCCCAAGAGCCACTTTTTAAATTTAAAATGTGCTCGTTTGGATTTTTCGTTGAAACTATCTCAAAGACCGTTTTTTCAGGCTCGCTTAGCCCAAGGTTATTACCGATCTCATCTATCTCATCATATATATTTTTCTCTTCACTCATCTTCTTCTCTCATCTAACCAGACCATCACGCCCTTTTGTGCATGAAGTCTATTTTCCGCCTCGCTAAAAATTTCATCCGCGTGCCTTTCAAAGACCGCCTCGCTCACCTCGTAGCCTCTATAAGCTGGCAAGCAGTGCAAAAATATCGCATCTTTTTTAGCTAAACTCATCAAATTTTCATCCACGCAGTATCCAGCAAAGTCTTTTAGCCTCTTTTCTTTCTCGGCCTCTTGCCCCATCGATACCCAAGTGTCCGTAGTCACTACATCGGCACCATTTACCGCTTCTTTTATATCATTTGTGATAAAAATTTTCGCACCTGAAATTTTTGCGTTTTCATTGGCCATTTTTAAAATTTCAGCATCCACCTCGTAGCCTTTTGGCGTAGCGACCCTTAGCTCAAGTCCTAGTTTGCTTGCTAGCATGAGCCACGAGTGAGTCATGTTGTTGCCGTCCCCTACGTATGCGACCTTCTCGCCTGTGCTAAATTCAAGCATAGTTAGATAGTCTGCCATGAGCTGCACTGGATGAAATTTATCGCTTAAGCCATTTATCACTGGCACGCTTGAAAATTGAGCAAATTCTTCTAGCGTTTCGTGTTTATCGACCCTTAGCATAGCCATGTCGCACATCCTGCTTATCACTCTAGCGGTGTCACGTATAGGCTCGCCGCGACCTATTTGTATGTCATTTTTGCTTAAAAATAGCGCATATCCACCAAGCTCATGCATGCCTACATCAAAGCTCACTCTAGTTCTAGTCGAGCTTTTTTCAAATATCATCGCAAGCTTTTGATCTTTTAGATATGGCTTAAATTCTCTAGCCTTCGCCTCTTTTTTGATCTTGCGGGCTAAATTTATCATCTGCTCGATTTCGTCTTTACTAAAGTCATTTAGCGTCAAAAAGTGCCTCATCTTAGCCCCTTAAAATTTTAGCCGCTTCTTTTGCGTGATAGGTGATGATCAAATTTGCCCCTGCTCTTTTAAAGCCGATTAATGTCTCCATCATAACACGCTCGTAGTCGATGATGCCGGCTTTTGCGCCAGCTTTTAGCAGTGCGTACTCGCCGCTTACGTTATAGACACAAAGTGGCAGAAGTGTCAAATTTCTTAGCTCTCTAACGATGTCAAGATAGGCAAGCGCTGGCTTTACCATCAAGATATCAGCGCCTTGCGCCTCGTCTTGCAAGCTCTCGTTGATCGCCTCCAAGCGGTTTGCGCTGTCCATTTGATAGCTCTTTCTATCGCCAAAGCTTGGTGCGCTTTGCGCCACGTCACGAAATGGTCCGTAGTAGGCTGAGGCAAATTTAGTTGAGTACGCCATCACTGGTAAATTTTCAAAGCCATTGCTATCAAGTGTCTCTCTTAGCGTTGCAATTATGCCATCCATCATGCCACTTGGTGCGATCATGTCGGCACCATTTTGAGCGTGTATCAAGGCTTGCTTGGCTGAAATTTCAAGCGTTGCGTCGTTGTCGATGGTGTTATGCACGTGGTCGATTATGCCGCAGTGGCCGTGGTCTGTGTATTCGCAAAAGCAAAGATCGGTGACGACTACTAAATTTGGGAATTTATCTTTTATGGCACGAAGCGCAGTTGCGATGATGCCGTCGTTGCTTAGTGCGTCGCTACCAACGCTATCTTTTAGGCTTGGTATGCCAAATAAAATGATCGATTTTATGCCTAAATTTACTATCTCTTCGCACTCTTTTAAAATTTCATCGATACTCATTTGATAGACGCCTGGCATCGAAGCGATCTCGTTTTTAACGCCTTTGCCCTCGACCACAAAGAGCGGATAGATGAAGTCATTTACGCTAAGGCTAGTCTCTCTTACCATCTCTCTTAAAGCTGGATTTATTCTTAATCTTCTAAAACGTTTAAACATATTTTTGCCTTTTCTTTGTTAAAATGCGTGATTTTTAGCTAGTTTAGCACAGTTGGAGTAAATTTAAAATGAAAATAGAAATTTCAAACGCCGCAAATCTACCCTCAAGATTTGGCACTTATAAGGTTCAAGCCTTCAAAGAGGGGGCAAAAGAGCACCTTGTGATCTACAAAGAGCCTCTAAGTGAAGTAGTAAATCTTAGAATTCACTCCGAATGCCTAACTGGCGATGCGATCGGAAGCCTAAAGTGCGACTGCCGCGACCAGCTCGAAGCGAGCCTAAAATATATCGAAGAAAATGGCGGTATGGTCATCTACCTGCGTCAAGAGGGCAGAAATATCGGGCTTTTAAACAAGATAAACGCTTATAGCCTCCAAGACAAGGGCTTTGACACCATTGAAGCCAATCACCAGCTAGGTTTTAAGGCCGATGAGAGGACGTATGAAGTGGTTGATTTTATCCTAAATCACTACGGCATAAAAGAGGTAAATTTACTCACAAATAACCCTTTAAAACTTCACGGACTAAGCTCAGTAAAGATCGTAAAACGCGTGCCTATCGTCATAAAACCAAATAAATTTAACGAAGACTACTTAAAGGTCAAAAAAGAGCAAATGGGGCACATATTAGATGAAAAATGAGCTCTGTTTGCCAGCTGAATTTGACGAAAAAGTAAAGGCTTACGCTCAAATTTTTGCTAAATTTAACAAGGTTCATAGCTTAAGCAACTATAAAGATATAAGCGAGCAAGTGCTTGATAGCATAAAGCCGCTTGAAATTTTTGACCTAAGCGCCAAAACGGCGATCGATGTTGGTAGTGGAGCTGGCTTTCCAGCGATATTTTTAGCGCTTGCGATGCCTCAAACGAAGTGGCACCTTTTTGAGCCGATAGCCAAAAAGTCATCATTTCTAAGCTACGCTAAGATCGAGCTTGGCTTGCAAAATTTAGAAGTTCATAGCCAAAAGATCGAGCTTGCAGATAAATTTATAGCAGATCTCATAACCTCAAGGGCGCTTAGCAAGACAAAAGAGCTTATAAAAATTTGTGAGGGATTTTATGATGAAAATACTAAATTTCTCATCTATAAGGGCTCAAGCGTCATGGATGAAATTTCAGGCATCGACGCGCAAATTTATAATGAAAAAAACAGAAACTACATATATTTTAATCTCAAAAACCGAGGGGAGATACGTTGAAATACTTGCTTTTTGTAGCGATTTTGGTTGCGATTTACATTATATTTTTTAAAAATAGAAAAAAAAGCGACAAGATAAGCACCAGCAACTTCGAAGAGTGCAGCAAATGCGGTGTCTTTAGCGACATCGACCAAATGGTGCTAAGGGACGGAAAATACATCTGTAAAGAGTGCATAAAGGGTGAGATATGAAAATTTTGGGTGATGAGCTGATCAAATTTGAGCCATTATATCTTTGCAAAAGCGAAGATGAAATTTTAAGCGGCAGGCAAAATCTCTTTAAATTTGATAGAAATTTGATAAAAAGGGCGCTAGAAGTTGGAGCAAACTTTAGCATCATCGCAAATGATATCAACGAAGCTATCATCGCAAACGCCGCTGGAGCAAAATTTATTATTGCCGATATTACGCTAGCAAAAGATATGGCAAAAGTTGCGCAAAACTACCTATTTGACGCGCTTATCGCCGTTTTGATCCAAAGTGAAACAAGCCTTTGCGAGCTTGCGAAATTTGAGATCGATACAGCGATCCTGCCAAATGCTATAAAAGAATAAGGACAAAAATGGAAATTTTCAAAACCGCTTTTTTAATGGTTGCTTTGATGCTAGTTTTCATCGCTGTTGGCGGCTACGTGGGCGGCGAACAAGGCATGATGATCGCCTTTTTGATGGCAGCTGGCATGAACCTATTTTCTTACTTTTTCAGCGACAAGCTCGTGCTAAAAAGATATAACGCCATCCCAGTCGATGAGAGCAACGCTCACGGCCTTTACGAGATCGTCTCACGCCTCACACAAAAGGCAAATTTGCCGATGCCAAAAATTTACATCATCCCAGAAGAGGTGCCAAATGCCTTTGCCACAGGCCGCAACCCAAGCCACGCAGCCGTCGCAGTAACCGAGGGGCTTTTAAAAATTTTAAATGAAAACGAGATCGAGGGCGTGCTAGCTCACGAGCTAAGCCACGTAAGGCACTATGACATCCTAACTGGCTCAGTCGCAGCCATACTAGCTGGGGCTATCGCAATGGTCGCAAATTTCGCCAAGATAGGCACCGTAGCTGGTCAAAATCAAAACTCGCAGCGAAACGCCAACCCAGTAATTATGCTAATCATCGCTGTTGTGATGCCTCTAGCTGCTACGATCATCCAAATGGCGATCTCAAGGGAGCGCGAGTATAAGGCAGACAAAGGCGCAGCCTATCTCACAGGACACCCAGAGTGGCTAGCTAGCGCGCTAAGAAAGCTTGAAAACTACTCAAATTCTTACGTTATGCAAAACGCAAGCGAGCAAAGCGCACATATGTTTATCGTAAATCCATTTGGCTCGCTAACTAGCAAGCTTGGTGTGCTTTTTAGAACGCACCCTAGCACTAGCGACAGGATCGCTGAGCTTCAAAGACTAGAGCAAGAGATAAAAAGAGGCATGTAAAATTTTAGCCCTTAGTAAATTTGGGCTAATCTTCTTTTTTGTCTTTAAATTTTAAATTTCATGAACGAGTGATTTCGGCTCTAAAATTTGAGCTAAGCGTTAAGCGAAGCCAAATTTTAGTAGTCAATTCTTGCGAGTGAATGGAATTTTAAAATTTGCAAATGTTCATATCTCAGCTCAAAATTTGGTGTTTTATTAAGGTAAGTGAGCAGGATTTTAAAATTTGCAAAGCAATCTAATCAAATTTAAAACCCAAAAACTGAAATTTAACCCCAAATTTCACTGCAGTTTCTTGCAATCTTCATCTTTTATGGTGTATTCAAAGATTAGTTCGCCGTTTTCTGAGTAGAAAATTTCATCCAGGCTAACGCCGATGCTTAGCATATTTAAAATTTCTTTGTCCTTGCAGGCGGTTCTTAAATTCTCTTTTTTTATAGCCTCGATAAATTCCAAAAGCTCTTTTTCTTCAAGCCTTTTGATCTCTTGTTTTCTTGCGTGTTTGACGGCGTATCTGTAGATGAGCGTATCGCCCACATTTAAGATATCATTAAGCGTAAGTGTTGGCGTACAGATAAATGGGAGCTTTTTTTTGTAGTATGTTGCGTGATTTTTCGCTGCCATATCTGGCGTCAGAGCCAGAGCTAGCGAGCAAAAAAACAGCGCAAAAATGGCTACTCGCAACTACTCTTATCCAGCTTCAAATCAAAAAGATGTCTGCCCTCAAAGCCATAGCTACCACTTAGTGTGATGCCGCGATTTAGCGCAGCCCTTGCCATGCCTGAGTTGCAAAGCGCCTCTTTTCCGTTTTGATAAAATTCATCTTTTAAAGCCGAAATTTGTGCCTTGTTGTAGCCTTTTAGCTTCTTTGTCTTAGTCTCGTTTAAGACAAACTCGCCATGTATGTTTAGCCCGTCGCTACTTACATCTTTTAGCGTGATCATCTCATCGACCCTGCTTGGCAAATTTGGCTTTGCAGTTTGGACGACAAAGGCTGGGATCTGCTTTGTATCAAGCTGATTTAGTATCTGCTCATAGACTTTAAACTCACTCTCTTGCACACCAAAAGCAAGGCTTGCAAGAGCTAATAAAACGATCTTTTTCACATATTACCTTTATATAAATTTTCTAGTGATATTTGGCGAGAGCTTGACCAAGATGTCGTAGTTTATCGTGCCAAAAAAGTTAGCCCAGACATTTGCGTCCTCAAATACACATACCCACTCGCCACTATCTTTACAGCTAAAACTATCCATCGAAATTTTGCCAAGTACCATCTCGCCATTTGCAAGTCTTAGCTCGCCAAGTCCGTTGTATCTCAGCAGTCCGTCGCCATATCCAAGGTCGTAAGTAGCGACGTTTATATCGTCTTTAGCTATAAATTTAGCCCCATATCCCACGCTTTGACCACTTTTTAAAATCCGTCTGCTAACGCGCTTTGCCCAAAGTGAAAGCACTGGCTTTAAATTTAAAGAGCCATTAAACTGAGCATATCCATACTGAGCGATGCCCACGCGCACCATCTCATCTTCAACCGCGCTAGCTCTTTCAAGGGCGGCTGAGTTGTGAGAGTGAAAGATCGGTTTTTTTATACCAAACTCATCGCAAAGAGCTAAAATTTTCGCTTTTGCGGCGTTAAAGTTTTCTCTTTGCACGAAATAATCAGCATTTAGCTCATCGCTTGCGCGAAAGTGAGTATAAGCGCCAAGAAGCTCTAAATTTCTTCTAGCTAAAATTTCAAATGCATAATCAAGCTCGCTTATATCAAGCCCATTTCTATGCATGCCAGTGTCGATGGCGAGGTTGATTTTTGTATTTTCTTTTATCTTTAAAAGTGCGTCTATGTCGTTTATGGCGTAGGTAAATTTAGCGCTCTCATCGCCTGTTGGGATGTGCGAAAGGATCAAGATATTTTCAAAGATATCAGCGATCTCATTGGCTTCAAATTCGCTCTTTACAGCGCAGTTTCTTATGCCAAATTTCTTAGCCTCGCTAGCTATGAGCCTTGCACCGTGCCCATAAGCGTTATCTTTTAGCACGACGATCACTTTTTCTTTTCCGCCAGCCTTATCACAAATTTTAGTTAGATTGTGGATATAAGCTGCTTTGTTTAAGCGTATCTCAGACATTGAAATTCACATCATAAGCTTTATAAACGTCAGGCAAGAGCTTTCTTACGTTGTAGTCAAATGCGTAAAATTTAGCGTAAATTTCTTTTAGATCAGCCTCTTTGACCTTGCTAAAGTCAAAGACGTCAGTGCCATTTTTCTTTGGCACTTGGCGGTCTAGCTCAGCAAAAAATGCAGACCTCGCCTCTAAAATTTTCTCTATCTTCTCTTTTACTTCTTGAGATTTTTCCACTTCTACTCCTCTATAAAAATTTTCATCTCATCGCCATAAAGCTTGACATAAAGGGTCTTTTGACCTGCAAATTTATGCGTATCAGCAGCGTAATCCTCATAAAAACTCACGCGAAAGAGCTTGTCATTTTTAAGGTTTGGATAAGGTGTGATGAGAAAATTTGAAAATGCGATATGTTTTTTCTCTTTTTTAGAAAAGATCGCTCGTTTCATATTTTTAAAATTTTCTAAGCTCATGCCGTCATATCGCTCAAAATCTTTATCATAAAATTTCAAATAGCTATCGATGTCACTCTCGCTCCAAGTCTTCTTCCAGTTAAGAATTCCAGAGATGATCACCGCTATATCGTTCGCGCTTGCTTCTGGACGCTTGTCCTCGTAGATAAATGCGAGTGTTTTTTTGTGGTCTATAACTTCGTCAAATTTCATCAAAATGTCATTTTGCATAGCCACGCAGCCTTTTGTCTTTAGCTCATCTGTCCTTTGACCATCGAGCGGATAGCCATGTATCCAGATGCCGCTGCCATTACGTTTTGCAAGTTTATCAAGTAAATTTGGATATGAAAGAGAAAAAGCAAGTGGGCCAAGATATCTGTCATTTGGCGTAAATCTACGTGTGAGCTGATAGACACCAACTGGCGTTTTTAGGTCGCCCTCAAGCAGTTTGTCGCCATTTTTGCCAACGATGACGCTTGAGCTAAAGAGTTTTTTTGTAACTCCGTCTTTATAAGAGATGACCTCAAGCTCTTTGTCAGTCTTATCAACCACGCTTAGAAGTATCTCGTTGTCGTAATATCCGTATCTAACGTCCTTGTCTTTGAGCTTGTTCAGCCAGTAGTCCTTACTTAAAATGTTCTTTTCAATGGCTTCTATGACGGCAGATGGGCCATTTTTTAAGTAAATTTCTTCGTAATTTTGGGCAAAAAGACAAGGCGCTAACGCGATGAAGAAAAATAGTATCTTTTTCAAGTGAAGTGTCCCAAAAAGTAAAATTTAGTGCGTAATTATAACCTAAAAAATTTCAATTTTTAAATTTTAAAGGGAATTTTAGTTTCTTTATATGTATAATCTGAAAACCATTATTAATTTACCATAAAGGAAAAAATATGAAAAAACTTGTTTTTGGTGCATTGCTTGCGGCTTCTACACTAATGGCAGCTGACATCAGCCTAGAAAATGTCAGAGCAAGAGACACAAAGCCTGGCACAAACAATAGCGCTATTTTCATGAATATCAAAAACGCTTCAAATGCCGATGTAAAGCTAGTTGGCGTTCATTCAAGTGTTTGTAAAAGCACTGAAATTCACACTCACAAGATGGAAAATGGCATGATGGCTATGGTTCAAGTTGAAGACGCTGTTATCCCAAAAAATGGCGAGACTAAGCTAGCACCTGGCGGTCTTCACATCATGCTTATGGATCTAAATAGACCTATAAAAGATGGCGACAAGGTTGATCTGGAGCTTAAATTTAGCAACGGCGAGAGCATCAAACTTGATAATATCGGAGTAACCAAAAACTTTAAATAATGAAAAAAATTCTAATCATTTTTTCACTCATCTTTATCGTAGCAGGCGCTTTTTGGATAGGTCATAAATTTATGGTCAGCAAAGAGGATCCACCTGAATTTGCCGATGTAAATACATCGCTTGATCCTCTAAAATGCGATCTAAACAAAGATGCTTGCGAGGTGAAATTTAATGGCGTTAAGCTAAAGATAGACATCTCGCCAAGACCGATCTTTGCGATGAGGCCATTTAGCTTTAAGATCATTAATGGCAAAAATTTAGGGCTAAAAGATCCAAATCTTGTAATCGATGGCATAAACATGAACATGGGTTCCATAAAGGCAAGGCTTGATCAAAGAGGCGATAACCTAGTAGCCCAAGTCGTGCTAAGTGCTTGTGTGGTCGATCTTATGAGGTATAGATTTAAGCTGCTCGATGGCGAAAAAGATACTGGATTTTTTGTCGATCTTGATCTAAAAATGTAAGGGCAAATGATGAAAAAGACACTTTGGGGCTTAATAATAATCTTAATATGTGCTGGTCTTGCGATGCTTTTTATAAAGCCAAACAAGTATGATTTTAAGGCGCTTTCAGAGCATGGCGAAGTGAGCCTTAAAAACTATAACGGCAAATATAAAGCGATATATTTTGGTTATCTTTACTGCCCCGATGTCTGCCCTACCACGCTCTCTCTTTTGGGTGATGAGCTAAATAAACTAAAAAGAGATGACTTTGAGCTACTTTTCATCACTCTTGATCCTGAGCGTGATACGCCCGAAAATTTAACCCTAATGGCAAAAAATTTCTATAAAGATGCAGACGGACTAAAGATGAACGATCTGCCAAAAATTGCTAAAAACTACGGCGTAAAATACCAAAAAGTGCATCTTAAAAACTCTGCTATGGGCTACTCTGTCGCTCACAGCTCTGCTATCTATCTGCTAGATAAAGAGGGGAATTTCTACGGCGAAATTTCAAATTTAACTAGTGAAAATATCAGAGAGAATCTTTTAAATTTGATAAAAGATAGACCATAAATTTATCTTTTAGATCAAAATTTCTTATTTTTTAAAAAAACTTCTTAAACAGCTATACAATTCTTTTTAAACTAGCCGATATTGCGACAATGCAAATCATATGTAAAGGAATCCGTGTGAAGTCAATCACCAATAAAATAGCACTAATGCTAATAGTTGCTCTATGTATCTCGTTTGTGGCTATGTCAGCCGCTAGTTACTACACTGCCCAAAACAAAACCATTGAGCTAGTAATCCAATCTCAACGTCAAATTCTAAAAGATGTAAAAAACGCTATGAATACATTTTTTGACGAGAATACACATGCCGCAAATGGCATCGCCCAAAGGCTAGAAAAGCTAGAGGACAGAAGCCAGATAAATGAAATTTTAAGCACAGGCAAGCTTATCGTATCGCCTGAGATAGAGAGAATTTTTGTTGGATATGAGAGCGATGGTGCGATGTACCGCTCAAATGGTAAAAATGAGATGCCAAAAGACAATGGCTATGATCCAAGAACAAGAGACTGGTATAAGATCGCAAAAGGCGCAAAAGCAACTTTTTCTGATCCTTATAAATCATCAAGCTCAAATGCCATGATGATAGCATTTTCAGCACCTATCGGTGATAAAGGTGTCGCTGCCATGAATGCTGATATTTCAAGTCTCAGTGAAGAGATCATGAGTATCAGCAAGACTGATTATAGCTATGCTTACGTGATAGATAAAGATGGCAAGATCATCATCCACCCTGACAAAGATCTAGTCGGTAAAGACAATCCAACCACAAGCAAGCTGGTCGCTAGATATAAAAATAAAGAATTTAATGAAAACGGTCTAATTGCTTATAAAAACACAAAGGGTGAGGATAGATATGCTGACTTTATAGAGCTAAACGATCGTGGCTGGCTAGCTATAACTGCCATGCAAAAAGATGTATTTACGTCAAATACTATGCCCCTCCTAAAGATCCAGCTAATCCTAGCAGTGCTATTTATCGTTATCCTCTCAGCATTTGTCTATTTCTTACTTAAAAAGTCTCTTAACCCTATAAAAACTATCCAGTCTAAACTTGATGATCTATTTAAATTTGTAACTTACGAAGCAAAAGCACCAAGCAAGCTAGAGGTAAGATCAAATGACGAATTTGGTGAGATGAGTAAGGCGATAAATGAGAACATCGATAAAGTCGTAGCTGGCATCAAAAAAGATAGCACTATGATAGATGAGCTAAATAAGGTAGCAAATTTGATGATCAAAGGAAACCTTGGAGCAAAGATAGGCTCAACCCCAAACAATCCATCACTAAATGAGCTAAAAGAGTTACTAAATAAATTCTTTACATCTATCTCAGCAAATTTAAAGGGCATAACAAATGTTCTTAGCTCATATACTAAAAACGACTTTACAGCAAAGGTTGAGATAAATGAAGAGCTAGAGGCTGATCTAAAGGCTATGATACTTGGAGTATCAAATATGGGTGAAGTAATTTGCACTATGCTAAACTCAAATTTAAATGATGCCAAGATGCTTGAAGAAAAGGCTACAACCTTGGCTTCAGCTATGAAAGAGCTTACACAAGGTGCTAGCACACAAGCAAGCTCACTTCAAGAATCTGCTGCTGCAGTAGAACAAATGAGTAGCTCAATGAATGCCATCTCTCAAAAGACAGCTGATGTTATAAGACAAAGTGATGAGATTAAAAACATCATAACTATCATTAGAGATATAGCAGATCAAACAAATTTACTTGCTCTTAATGCTGCAATAGAAGCAGCACGTGCAGGAGAGCATGGCAGAGGCTTTGCAGTTGTTGCTGATGAAGTTAGAAAACTAGCTGAAAGAACTCAAAAATCTCTAGGAGAGATAGAAGCAAATACAAATGTATTAGCTCAATCAATAAATGAGATGAGTGAATCAATAAAAGAGCAAAGTGAAGGTATAAATATGATAAATCAATCAGTTGCTCAAATAGATAATCTAACAAAAGAGAATGTTGTAATTGCTAATAGGGCTAATGAAGTAACAAGCGATGTTGATAACATGGCAAAGACTATAGTAAGTGAAGTAAGAAAGAATAAATTTTAATCAAACTGCTTCATAAATCTTCATAAATTTCAACCTGGTTTAGACTGGGTTGGGATTTGTATATTTTTAAATTTAATTTTTATCCAATTGCTTTAAATTTAATAATCAAAAAGCTTAAACAAAAATGCATGCGGTGCGTTAGCACAATTGCATGCCACCTCTAACGTGCGAGGGGATTGGGGGGATTTAAAAAGGGGGATAAGGGGACGGCTTCGTAATTCAAGTCCCCTTGTCTCCCTTTTGGATAAAAGAGTTTATAAATTTAAAGTTGAGATTTCAAAAATAGAAATTTGCTATTTTTACAAATTTTAAAATTTCATGAACGAGTAATTTCGGCTCTGATTTTAGTGCAAGCTTTGCGAGACCTAAAATCAGTAGTCAATTCTTGCGAGTGAATGGAGTTTTAAAATTTGCAAAGCAATCTAATCAAATTTAAATGTTTATTTCTTTGTTAAGGGGGAAGAGGCTTGAATTACGAAGTCGCTCCCTTCCCCCTTAACGATCCCCTAACCCCTACGACGTTATAAGTAGCATGCTTCAGTGCTTTGCACTGCATGCGGTTTATTGCTTTAAATTAAATTTACCTCACTTTATAATGCACGCTACCGCTATATGCGATATCTTCGGCTTTTACGTCATCGCTTGTTAAAATTTCGCTTATCTTGCCGTTTGCTTCAAGCCTCTCTCTATTCTCCTGAGCGTCTTCTTGGTAGCTATAAACCATCGCAACGCTCACTACACCGCTAATGCCCTCTATCATCTTAAAAACTCTGATCTCATCTTCGATGCTCTCTGAGCTAACGACCACCACTATCCTATCTTCTGTGTCAGTGATGATCTCGCACTCTTTTAGCTTGCTTATCTCGTTTTTGACGCTCTCATTTTTATTATCCGTATAGACTATCAGGCTTGAAATATTCATCTAACTCTCCAAAATAAAATTTTCTTCTCATAAGCAGAGGTCACAACCTCGTTGTCGCTTATGAAAACTATGCTATTTATCGTGCTTTGCCCAGTTTTTAGCATCGCGATATTTTCCAGGCTAGCACTATCAACTAAATTTACATCGCTCATCTCATCGCTCATATATGCAGCGATCTTGCCGTCCGTACTAAGCCCCACGCCATAAACCAAAAAGCCAGCATTTATCTTTTTTAGGCTTCCATTTGAAAATATCCCAGTGATCCTGTCGGTGCCTCCGCTGATCATGACACCATTTTTGTATGCTATGTCGTAGATATTATCAGTGTGGATATCTAAAATTTTGTCCATTTTTTTAGTGCGAACATTGTAAAAATAGACCTTTCCACTCTCGCAGGCAATGGCTAGCGTGCCTCTGTTCTCGCTTATCTCCATGTCTGAGAGCATTGCGATTGATATTTTAAAACTATCATAAATTTCGCCACTTTTTAGGTTTAAAAAGTAAATTTCATTGCTGATTGAGGCAAGAATGGCGTGCTCATCATCTAAAAATAGAGCCTTTTTTATCGCTTGATTTGTTAAATTTATGCTTTTCATCTGCCCATTTTCTCTTATATAAAGCACCTTTGTAGCGTAGTCGCCCTCGCTTAGGATGAGTATCTTGCCATTTAGCTCATCGACATTTAAAATTTTTGGCCTCTCATGGTCGCTAACGTAGGTTTTTGTATCATCCATTTTGATGATCTCGTCAAATTTAGACTCTTTTGGATCGTAAATTTCAACCGTGCCACCATCAGTTGCGATAAAAAGTTTGCCATTTATCAGCGTGGTGTTAAGCACATTTGCACTAGCTTCTATCTCTTTAATAGGCGTTGTGATCTCATTTGCAAAGATAAAATTTAACAAGCAAAAAAGAAAAAATAAAACTCTCATAAAGCCTCCATCTCAAGCGAATTTTTAAAACAAACATCAAAGCACTCGCCGCAGCTTACGCAATTTTGATTGATTATAGGGCGAAAAACACCAAGAAACTCAACCGCTTTAAATTTACAAGCATCAAGGCAGTTGTAGCAAATCGTGTCATTCCACGCTAGGCAGCTAGCGACGTTGATGCTAACCTTTGCGTTTATGCTCTTTGGCGAGTTTAAGCTTAGTGCCAGGTGACCGCTACTTTGACAAGCTTTCGCGCACTCTTCGCAAAAGTCGCAGCCTAGCTTTTTAACTTTAAAAACAACTCTTTCATTTTCAAAGCTAAGAAGCTCTTTTTCACAGGCACTTACGCAGCTAGCATCGCATCCTGCGCAGTCAAATTCACCGCTAAAAAATGGTGGATTTATAAATTTGGGAGCAGGTTTTGCCCCCAAAATTTTGCTAAAAAGCTCTCGCCTGCTTTGCATTACTTAACGCCGTCATTTAAAACGTCTAGTAAATTTGACTTATGTGAGCCGTTTTTATCTCTAAAGTCAGGCTTAAATTTATTGCCAACAAGCTGAGTTACGCCATTTTGTTGCTCGACGTGGCAAGTTGTGCAGTTATATCTCTCATCATCAAGCTTGCCTGCAAGATCTTTTTTGTTTCTGATGTCATAAAGGTGAGAAGCTGGGATAGGAGTAGCTCCGCTATCTTTTGCAAACTCAGGCATGTGGCAGGTTACGCACATATTTGAATCTTTTGTGATAGGCACCAAACCCTCAGTGTCGTGTGGGATAAATGGAGGTGCATTTTCAAAAGATCTATCAAATCTCTTTGCCATACCTGCTGGCTCTTTTGTGTAGTTGATGTCTTTTAAAACAACGTCTTTATCATCTAACAAATCGACATTTCTAAGGCCGATTTGCGAATCACTAATGCTTGGATTATTCAATGCACATGCCGCTAAAAAGGCAGCGCATAGTGCTCCAAGCGCCATTATTTTCATTTTCATTTTTCTCTCCTTAAATTTCTAATACTAAAATTTAACGCCCCGTCACCGCAAACGTCGATACATCTACCGCAGCTTATGCACTCGCTTGAACTAACCGCGCGGCTCTCTTTGCCGATCATATCTAGCACTTGCACCTCTGGGCAGATGAGCTTGCATTTCATGCATTTTGTGCAGGCATTTGCGTCGTGTTTTACTCTGATGAGTGCAAATTTTGATATCACCGCGTAAAATGCACCAAGCGGGCAGACGTGTGAGCAAATTCCACGCTTTAGCACGAACATATCAAAGGCAACTATGCCAAGAGCGATACCAATGGCACTAGCTGAGCCGTAGATGATGCCGCGCTGGATGATGCCTATAAAACTAATGCTCTCAAATGCTGGCAGCGATAGAGCTAGGCTTAATATAAGAGCAAGTGCTAGCAAGTAGTAGCGCAAATTTTTACTTACGTTTAAAATTTTCTCGCCCTTAAAGCCAAATTTCTCTCTTAGCTTGTAAGCAATGTCGGTTAGTAAATTTACTGGGCAAACCCACGAGCAAAACGCTCTTGGGGCGATGAGCGCGTAAAATGCAAAGACGATGATCGCACCGATTATTGCATTTATGCCTACGCTAAAGCTTGCTAGTAAAATTTGAAGCACCGCAAATGGATCGCTTAGTGGAATTTGTCCAAAAAGCAAAGATGAGCTTAAATTTCCGCTAAGTATCTTAACTCCATAAGCATTTCCTAGGATAAATAGCACTAGGATGGAAATTTGAGTTATTCGTCTTAAGATTAAAAATTTCATAGCTCACCGCCATTTAGATAGTCAGTCGCCTTTTTGATGTCGAGCTTTATCTTGCTGTTGGCATCATCCACGCGCCTTTCATCTTCTTTTATCCAGCCTTTGACGTAGTTATCGCCAACTTT
The DNA here is from genome assembly GCF_002165815.1 of Campylobacter concisus. Lineage (GTDB taxonomy): Bacteria > Campylobacterota > Campylobacteria > Campylobacterales > Campylobacteraceae > Campylobacter_A > Campylobacter_A concisus_BH. Next base: position 4,044 of record NZ_NDYN01000009.1, on the reverse strand, counting down.
ACCAAGCACAACCTCGCGGTTTAGCACGGTAATGGCTGCTTTTTCGGTGATACAGGCTCGCTCGCACACGCCACAACCTGTGCAGATATCGCTATCAACTACTGGGAGTAAAAACGCATGCTTTTGCGTCCTTTCGTTGCGGCGATACTCAAGATACAAGGCCTTATCTATGAGCGGACAAGATCTATAACAAGCGTCGCACTGTATGCCCCAGTATGCTACGCAGTTTTTCATATCGACCACTGCAACGCCCATTTTGGCTTTGTTGATATCGAGTTTGCCAGCTGTGCTAACTAAATTTGCGTCCAGTGCCCCAGTCGGACAGGCTGGCACGCAAGGGATATGCTCGCACATATGACAAGGAATTTTTCTAGGCTCAAAATAAGGCGTACCAATACTTATGCCATCTTCAAGAGTAGCGAGTTTTAGCGTATCAAATGGACAGGCCTCTACGCAAAGCCCACACCTAATACAGCTTTTCAAAAACTGCTTCTCCGCTTTCGCACCAGGCGGTCTAAGAAGTATAAGCGGTGAGGCTTTGGCACTAAGTGACCATATAAAGCCTCCGCCAAGAGCTAAGATCGCTGCCTTAGCTCCAAATTTCAAAGCTTCACGCCTACTTGAAAATTCCATATCAGCCACTTTTACGCCTTGTAAATTTTAACCGCGCACTTTTTATAGTCAGTCTCTTTTGAGATAGGGCAAGTAGCGTCAAGGCAGACTTTATTTATAAATACGTTTTCATCGAAGAAAGGCACATAGACAAGACCTACTGGTGGCTTATTTCTACCTTTTAGATCTACTCTTGCTTTTACTTTGCCACGGCGTGACTCAACCCAAACGATCTCGTTTTGAAGCACGCCAAGTTTTTTAGCGTCATCTTCGTGCATGTAGCAAAGCGCCTCTGGGACGGCTCTATAAAGTTCAGGAACACGCATAGTCATCGTGCCTGTATGCCAGTGCTCTAGAACACGGCCAGTACATAGCCAGAATGGATAATCTTTGCTTGGCATCTCGCATGGATCCATGTAAGGGCGGAAGAAAATTTTTGCTTTGTTTGCAAGAGGAGTTTTCTCTTGATTTTTCACGCCTTTTAGATCGCCTGTTGGAAGGGCTGCGTTTTTGTTGCCGTAGAATGCAAATTTATCATTTGGAGCAGCTTTTTTAGCGTATGGGTCAAATTTAGTGTTAAATCTCCACTGAGTCTCTTTGCCATCAACGACTGGCCATCTTAGACCTCTTACTCTGTGGTAAGTGTCAAAGTCAGCTAGGTCGTGACCGTGGCCAACACCAAATTTTCTATACTCTTCCCAAAGATATTTGTGGATGAAAAATCCATATCCTTTAAATTCTTTACCATCTGAGCCGATCACTTTTCTGCTGTCGCCAAAGACCTCAGTGTTGTCATAGTTTTCCATGATCGGATCGTTTGCGCTAAATTTCTTAGCATCTTCATTTGCAAAAAGCACGTCAAATAGCGTATCTTCTTCGCTATATCCCATAGCTTTTGCAGCTTCAAGCACGCTTGGAAGTGTCACTTTGTCATTTACTTTTTTCTCACCCCAAACATCTTTTAGCTTAAAGCGCTTACTAAACTCAAGCATCTGCCAGATATCAGGCATCGCTTCGCCAACAGGGAGCACTTGCTGTCTCCAGTGCTGTGTCCTTCTCTCGGCGTTGCCGTATGCGCCCCATTTTTCGTAAATCATCGCAGTTGGTAAAATAAGGTCAGCTACTTTTGCAGAAATTCCTGGATAAGGGTCGCTTACGACGATGAAATTGTCCATTTCGCGGGCTGCTTTGATCCAGTGGTTTGCGTTTGCAGTGTTTTGCCATGGGTTATTTACTTGAACCCAGATAAATTTAACCTTGCCGTCTTCAAGATCACGCATCATTTTTACATAGTGTGAGCCTGGTACGGCATTTAGCGTGCCAGCAGGTAGTTTCCAAAGTTTTTCAGTGATCTCCCTGTGTTTTGGATTGCCGACAACCATATCAGCTGGCAAGCGGTGAACGAATGTTCCAACCTCTCTTGCTGTTCCGCACGCACTTGGTTGGCCAGTTAGAGAAAAGGCACCTGAGCCTGGAAGTGCTTGCTTGCCAAGTAAGAAATGCACCATATAAGCTTGCTCATTTACCCATGTGCCGCGTTGGTGTTGGTTAAAGCCCATAGTCCAGAAGCTCACGACTTTGCGATTTTTCTCGATGTAAAGATCAGCAAGTGCTTTTAATTTTTTCTTAAATTCATTGATATCTTCGTTTGGATCGCCTTTTGCTACCTTAGCTGTAAAGTCAAGTGTGTAAGGCTCAAGAGCTTTTTTGAACTCCTCAAATGTTATTTGCCAGTGATCGCCAGCTTTTGCAGCATTTTTATTTTCTAGCGTATCGCCAGCTTTTAGGCCAAGGTAAGAAAGCGTAACGCCCTCAGCCTCGCTTAACACCTTTGACTTCTCAGTCGCAGCTGTGTCTAGCTCGCTTGGAGCATATTTTTTGTGGTGGATGTCTGGACGAAGACCATATCCGATATCAACTGGGCCAGCTGTGAAGACGCAGTGTTTTTTAACAAATTCTTCATCTATCATCTCTGGGTGATTATAGACTATCTCGCGAGCGATGTAGTTCCAGATCGCAAGATCAGATGACGGAGCAAAAATGATCTCAATATCGGCTAAATTTGATGTTCTAGTTGAGTAAGTGCTTAAATTTACGACCTTTACTCTATCAGGATCGCTAAGCTTTCTATCGCTCACACGCGCCCAAAGGATCGGGTGCATCTCAGCCATATTTGCGCCCCAAGCTATGATGGTATCAGTTAGCTCGATGTCATCAAAGCAGCCTGATGGCTCATCGATACCAAAAACTTGCATAAAACCAAGAACCGCACTTGCCATACAGTGTCTTGCGTTTGGATCGATGCTATTGCTTCTAAAGCCACCTTTCATAAGCTTAACAGCTGTATAGCCCTCTGGGATAGTGTATTGACCAGAGCCAAGCACGCCAACGCCGTGAGGTCCAAGCTCGTCATAAGTCTTTCTAAACTGAGCTTCCATTACGTCAAATGCTTGTTTCCAGCTTACTTGCTTGAATTTACCTTTTTTGTCAAATTCGCCCTTTTCATTTACACGTAAAAGTGGGTGAGTGATCCTATCTTCGCCGTACATGATCTTAGCGTTAAAGTAGCCTTTGATACAGTTTAGACCGCGATTTACTGGTGCTTCTGGATCGCCTTTTACAGCTACTATCTTGCCCTCTTTTGTAGCAACCATGATGCCACATCCGGTTCCACAAAATCTACAGGCAGCCTTATCCCAACGCCAGCCTTTTTCAGCTTCGTTTGCCGCACTTAGCGAGCTTGGCACAGCGATGCCAGCACTAGCACAAGCAGCACTAGCTGCAGCACTTTTGATGAAATCTCGTCGATTCATTTTTTCTCCTTCAAAGATTTAAAACAAGGTTATATGGATATTAGCTTTGAAAAGCTTATTTACTCCTGATTTACGTAGATAAAAATTTCAATAAACTTAAGATATAAAATTACATATTAGTTTAAGAAAATTTATATAAATAGCCCATTATAAAAGAAGTAAGATGATAACTTAAAGCAATTTTTTTACATATCTATAGGTATTTTACAAGTAAATCTTAAAAAAATAAATTATAAATTTATTTAAATAGTTGAGTAGAAAAGTAACACATATAATAGGATGAAAATTATGTTTTATTTGGTAAATAGTGTAAATTTTATTAAATATCTTAATTATTTTTATAGATTAAATTTAAAGTCCTCCTCAAGCATAAATTTGGTGAGAGAGAGGCAAAAGAGGGATAAAGACGGCTTTGCTTCACTAGCTCGCAACTGCAAGCAGACCGTAATTCAAGTCCCCTTATCCCCTTTTTTGATAAAGCAAATTTAGAAATTTAATAAATCTTTTTTGCAAATTTTAAACTTTCATTCACTCGCAAGAATTGACTACTAAAATTTGGCTTCGCTTATCGCTTAGCTCAAATTTTAGAGCCGAAATTACTCGTTCATGAAATTTTAAA
>NZ_NDYN01000008.1:0-111961 GCF_002165815.1 Campylobacter concisus | reverse complement strand
TTGTCACCATTGGTGTTTTCATCATCAGAAATTTTGCCATCATGGTTTTTATCTTCTGGGAATTCTATCTTAGATGGTTTGTTTGGAATTCTTGTAAGATCTGGATTAATTGTTGCTGCCTCACCACCAGCATTATCGGCTGCGCCGCTTACGCCGCCTATCCTCTCAGCACCTCTTGCGCTGTTTAGATCACCTATAGAGCGGAAATTTTCATTGATATTTGAGTAGTGACCACCCTCATCAAACGACGCTGCACCAAGGCTAACGCCATCTCCACCACCAGCTGCGGCTGCGTTACCACCAGCGGCAGTCTCCTCTAGTTTTGTTAGATCCTCGCCGTTTAACAACGCTTTTTGCAAGTCACTAACATCTGCTACGGTATTTGGTTTTTCTCCTGCGGCTACATTTTCGTCAAGCTTTAACGACTCATCACCCAAGATGGTGACATCTTTGCCATTGTCCATTGAAACTACGGCTTTAGAAGAAGCTGAAGAGGTCTTTACAACCTCCCCAAGATATAAAGCGTCGCCAACTTTTAAAACGCGGCTAACGCCACTTTGATCTACAGCTACCACTAAGCCTGAGATTTGTTTGATTACTCCTACTTGAGTTTGCATGTCTATCCTTATCGTAAAATAAATTTTACGTAATTTTAAGACATTTTAATCCTCTTTGTATATTGTACTTGGGTACAGTTGTGACATTATTGTGCTGCGATAACCTCAATTTCTACAAGTGCATCTTTTGGCAAAGTCTTCACAGCTACCGTGCTTCTGGCTGGATATGGCTCTTTGAAAAATTTAGCGTATGTGACATTTACTTTAGCAAAATCTGCCATATCTGCTAAAAAGATCGTAGTCTTTACGACATTATCAAAACTAAGTCCAGCCTCAGCCAAAATGTTTTGTAAATTTGTAAGTGATTGCTCGGCCTGAGCCTCTACGCTACTGCCTGCAAACTCACCTGCTGGTGTGACGCCAAGCTGACCTGAGATAAATAAAAATCCATTTGCACTAATCGCCTGAGAATATGGTCCGATCGCTTGTGGGGCGTTTTTTGTTGAAATTTGTTTTTTCATATCTTCTCCTTTGAAATTTGGCAAAATCCTACTATAAATTTCTAAATTTTTAGGCACCAAAGGCTATAATGAGCAAAATTTCAAAAGGACAAAGATGCAAATAACCCTTGCACCAAACGAATTTTTAGATGACTACGTACTTGGCGCTCAGCTTGCCAAAAACGCAGGCATCTCATCAAACGCCTACCTCTTTTGGAAAAATGCTATCAGCGCTAAATTTGAAAACTCACGCATCGTTTTTCTTAGAAAAAAGAGCGTCCCAGAGAAATTTGCAAGCGCCTTGCAAGCCTGCACGCTGTTAAATGGTCTTGTGCCAACTGGCGTTTTTTGCTCATTTACCTCGCTTGCTCCCTCGCACCTTGTGGCTAAAAATGGCTCTAAAATTTATGAGCTTTTTGAATTTCATGAAATTTGCGGTATCAAATTTTTAAATTTAAAGAAATTTTATGATGATTTTAAGCTTAGCTACTCGTATAGAATTTACATCGAAAAGTGCAAATTTTTCTCGCCAGCGCCCTTTGAAAAGCGCATAAAACTAACTGATACTATGTGTCTTGGCTACTACTAGCCACCTCGAAGACGACTAGCGCCTCAGTTTTGTAGCCCTCCATCCCATCTTTATATAGCAAAATTTCGTCGTTTTCTCTTTTGGCGTAAATTTTGATGTGAGCGGAGTTTATGCTCTCGTCGTAATCCTCATATATAAATTTAAACTGCTCCTTATCCAGCGTAAAAAACTGCAGCGCCTGAAACGAAACAGCAAAGATCATCTCCTTGCTAATGCCGCTTGCTCTAAATTTATCAGCCAGCTTCATGGCAAACGAGCCCACATCACTAAAATACTCCTCGCAACTCTCATACTCGCTCTCAAAAACTACTATCTCATTTAGCGACCACTCATTTTGCGTCTTGTTTTCTTCAAATTTCTCACCTTTTTTGATGGCACTTTTTAGAAATATCCCTTGTGCTTTTGAAACAAAGCCCTCATCTAAAATTTGCTTTAGCCTTAAATTTACTAGCTCGCTTTTGGGTTTGGTAAAAAATTTAAGCAGTGGCTTTGCTTAATCGTTGTAAAAAGTTTTCATTTTAGGGGTAAATTCCGCTAGCTGGGGTGCTAGCGGATCAAATTTAGATCTTTTTGTAAGGTGCTTGACCGACTTCGTAGAAGTTATTGCCCTCGCAGTCGATAGCGACTATCGCTGGGAAGTCCTCTACTGTGAGCCTTGCAACTGCCTCTGGTCCTAGCTCTGGGTAGGCCAAGACTTCGTATTTTTTGATACTTTGGCTAATGACCGCTCCGATTCCACCGATAGCGACCATATAAACACAGCATGATTTTTTCATAGCCTCTACTACGGCGTCGTTTCGGTAGCCTTTACCGATCATGCCATTTATGCCAACTTCATTGATCATAGTTGGTGTGTATTTGTCCATTCTACCGCTTGTTGTTGGGCCTGCTGCGCCGATAGCTTGGTTTGGCTTAGCTGGAGTTGGTCCGACGTAATAGATAGTCTCGCCCTTTAGCTCAACTGGCAACTTCTCGCCGCGTGCTAGAGCCTCTGTTAGCGCCTTGTGAGCGGCGTCACGAGCAGCGATGATAGTGCCTGAGATTAGGACATTGTCGCCTGCTTTTAGGCTTTTTACCACCTCTTTATCAAATGGTGCTGTTATTCTTTTTACTTCTGACATGTTATCTCCTTAAAGCTCGGCGTCTGCGTGGCGTGCAGCGTGGCAGTTGATATTTATGGCTACTGGTAGGCCTGCGATGTGAGTTGGATACCACTCGACATTTACTTTTATAGCAGTTGTATCGCCGCCAAGTCCTTGAGGACCGACGCCAGTTTTGCTAGCAAGCTCAAGAAGCTCATCTTCAAGTTTTGCATATCTTGCATCGGCATTTTTGCTATCTACTGGACGAACTGCGGCTTGTTTAGCTAGAAGTGCAGCTTTATCCATAGTGCCGCCTATGCCAACGCCTATTGTCATTGGAGGGCAAGCGTTTGGTCCAGCGTATTTTACAGCCTCTAAAAATACCTTTTTAACGCCCTCTATGCCATCAGCTGGCACAAGCATCTTTAGTATTGATTTGTTCTCACTGCCAAAGCCCTTTGGAGCGACTTTTATCTTTAGCTTATCGCCTGGGACGATCCTAGTGTGGATGACGGCTGGGGTGTTGTTTGTAGTGTTTTTTCTCTCAAAAAGCGGCTCAGCAACGACTGATTTTCTAAGATAGCCCTCAGTGTAGCCCTTTGCAACACCTTCATTGATCGCATCTTCGATATATCCGCCTTCTATATGCACGTCTTGACCGATCTCTACAAAGACAACCGTCATACCTGTATCTTGACAAATAGGCGCAACGCCCTCTTCTGAAAGCTTGGCATTTTGCAAAATTTTGCCCAAGATATCTTTACCTAGAGATGAGCTCTCAGTGGTTTGAGCTTTTGTAAAAGCAGCCTTTAGATCTGGTGTAACGACGTAACAGGCTTGTTTGCAAAGCTTTGCAACAGTCTCTTTTATATCTTTTACGTTTACCGTTCTCATTTATCCTCCTCGTAAAAAACAATTTTTAATTATATAAATTATATGTAAAATTTAAGATTAAATTATAATATTAAATTTAATCACCCAACCTCGGTGTTTAAATACTCTTAAGCAACTTTGGATAAACTACAACAAACTTAAATTTCAAAGGAAAAGTTATGAATTCGTTCGTCATCGTGATACTTGTTATCGCAGTCATTTTTGTCTTTTTCATCAGCCTTTACAACTCGCTTGTTGCAAAGCAAAACCAGGTAAAAAGCGTGGAGGCTGGCATCGACGCACAGCTAAAAAGAAGGTATGATCTCATACCAAATTTAGTAGCTACTGCAAAAGAGTACATGGTGCATGAAAAGAGCCTACTAGAAAACATCACTGCCCTTAGAGAAAGTGCTAGAAGCGCCTCTACAAATGAGGAGAAATTTGAGCTAAATAACAAAATTTCAGGCTTGCTAAATGGTTTAAGAGTGAGCGTAGAAAACTATCCTGATCTAAAAGCAAATCAAAATTTACTTCACATCCAAAGCACACTAAATGAGATTGAAGAGCAAATTTCAGCTGCCAGACGCGCTTACAACTCAGCTGTTGAAATTTACAACAACGCCACACAGATGTTTCCTTCAAACATCGTAGCTTCAATGTTTGGCTTTCACAAAGATGTCTTTTTTGATATCCCTGAAAATGAAGCAGCTGCTCCAAACGTCGGTGATCTTTTCAAAAAATAAGGCATAAAAATGCAAGCAGACGAACTAAAAGGCATCGATCTAAGCGATCTTGACGAGCTTGAAAAAGAGCGTCTTGCTATGGGGCAAAAAGCCTTTAAAATGATAGTTTATGGCTTTCTTGGCATCATAGTTGTAAGTGGTTTTTTGGCATCACTGCACCTTGGAAATTTATTTTTCTTTTTGCTAATAGGCGGAGTTTTTTATCTTGGCAAGACGATAAATGGGCTAAAAAACGAGCTTATAGCAAAATTTAAACAAAAAGTAGTTGGCGTAATCGTAAAAAACTATGGTCTAAATTTCAGCGCAAATGGCGGACTAAGTTTAAATGATTTTTTAAAAATTTATGACGCTGACGTAAATAGACACTACGCAGAGGATATGATCTACGGACAGATCGATAACACACAGTTTAAGCTTTGCGATTTTTATGCGGCAAAAGAGACACAAGGCGAGAAACGCACCACCACAACGGTGAAATTTCAAGGCATTTTGCTAAAGGCTGAGTTTAAAAAAGAGCTAAACGCCACGATCTATGTCTGCGATAAAAAGCGAACTTCTGATCTAAGAAGCGATGGCGAGCAAGCGACGATGGATAACCCTAAATTTAATGAGCTCTTTAAAACCTACACGACCGATCAGATCGCTGCTAGATACGCTCTGACGCCAAAGCTGATGGAAAATTTCACTACTCTAAGAACTAAATTTGATGCCCCACTCTCGGCAGTCTTTTTAAAAAATGAAATTTTTATCGCGATCGATCTTAGAAAGGATAGCTTTGAGCCTGATCTTAAAAAGCCGATAAACAGCAACGAGAGCGTGCAAAACTACATCGCAGGAGTTAGCGACTTTGTGGAGATCGTGCGTGATCTGGAGCTAAACAAAAACATCTGGAAGAGCTAAATTTATAAAATGCCAGACAAGACAAAGCTCAAAGAAGGCGACATATTTTACGTCTATAATGACTACTACAAGAAATTTTTCTTTGGCAAGATCTTAGTTGATATTAAAAACCGCCTTGTAAAGCGAGCGAATGAGGGTCTTCTTTGGCCGCTTGATTTTTTTAGTGACTGCTACTTGGTTGCTGTTTATAAAGATATAGCAGATACGCCGGTGCTAAAAAGCCGTGATTTTATAATCCCGGGTAGCTTCATCTACAAAAGCAGTTTCAACCGCAAAAATGAAGACAGCATAAAGTGGGTCTATTATGATCACGAAGATATCAACTACCAAGAGCTAGAATTTCCAGAGTATCTCATCAGTAGCAATGATAAAATTTGCCTAGAGAGGGGAGAGCTTAGCATACCAACTAGCTTAACTCGTGCGCAATATGAAAATGAATTTAACATTACTGGCAGCAAAACTGGCGGCATAAACTACTCAAATGCCCTGCTCTTACAAGGCTTGTCAGCGTATAAAAAGAATATAGATTATAGCGATCTTCGCCTTTTACCAGAGCTTCGTAAAAAGCTCTATGAGATGATAGGCGAGAACCCAGACACGCCGTACTACGAGCTAGCATTAAAGCACGGCAAAGATCTAGCACGCTTTTATCAAGATAAATTTACACATAAAAATAGATAAGCAAATTTGGCCACAAAAGAGCTATTAAAATTTAATAAAAGAAATTTGGCTCTCTCGCTGCAGCCTAGATGAGCGCGATAGAGAAATTTATGACGAAATTTCGTGACGTCGCATCTACGAGCCAAGGCTAATAAACTTTAGTAAATTTAAATATCACAAGCAAGATCAGTCGCAGCTACTTTTGCAAGTGGATGATAAATTTAAAACTAGCAAGCTATTTTTAAAATTTATAACCAAATTTACAAAAAGCGGCGGTAACGTTTTAGAGAGCTATTTAAATAAGGTAGTGCCACTTTAAATTTTGTGGTTTTAGAAGTTAAATTTAAGGGCTTGTAGCCTTTAAAAAGCACAATGCCGCTTAAATTTGCCCTATTTTTTATGATTTGTGAGGTTAAATTTAATGGCAAAAAAGCCATTAAATTTATAAACTAAGCCTGAGCAGGCTCCTCTTCTTCTTTTATCTTTTTTCTAACTTTTACGCGTGAGATGCTAGCTCCATCCATCTTTCTCACCTCGTAGTAGCAGTTTTCATCCTCGATCTTGTCCCCAACTACTGGCAAACGACCGATAAGGTTAAAGACATATCCGCCGATCGTGACTTGATCGGTCTCTTCATCAAAGCTTATGCCAAGAAGCTCCTCAACGCTCTCTAGATCGTATCTACCTTGGAATTCATAGATGTTTTCATTTATCTTTTTATAGTGTTGATCGACCTCGTCGTGCTCGTCGTTAAAGTCGCCAAGCACCTCCTCCATGATATCCTCCATCGTAAGAAGTCCAGCCGTGCCGCCATACTCATCAACGACAAGTGCTGCTGAAATTTGCTCCTTGTTCATCATCACAAGCACCTTTGATATAGAAAGGCTCTCAGGCACGATGACAAATTTACGCACGATCGCATCAAAGCTCTTCTCTTTATCCTCGCTAAAGTGTAGCTGCAAGATATCTCTAATGTGTATCATGCCCAAAATGATATCTTTTGAGCCGTCTATATAAGGATAGCGAGTATATTTTGACTCAAAAACGACTTGTAAATTTTCTTCAAAGCTCTTTTGTTTGTTTATGCAGATCATGTCGCGTCTTGGCGTCATAACCTCTTTTGCGACCGTGTCACTAAAATCAACTGCATTTTTGATAAGCTCAGTCTCAAAGCTGTCAAGCACGCCGCCCTTTAAGCTCTCGCCAACGATGATCTTGATCTCCTCTTCAGAGTGCGCTAGCTCATTCTCTTTTGCTGGCTGGATGCCTAAAATTTTAAGTCCAGATGTAGCTAGGATGTCAAAAAGCTTTATGATAGGCGAGAAAAGTATCCAGAAAAAGTGAAGCGGACGAGCGATTTTAAGCACTGCTGATTCTGATTTGGCTATGGCGACTGACTTTGGTACAAGCTCGCCCATAACGACGTGAAGTAGCGTGATAAGCGTAAATGCGATCGCAAAGCCGACCGTATGAACTAAGATATCGCTAAGATTAAAAACATTTTTAAGTGGGGCTTCTATGAGCCTTGCAACTGCTGGCTCACCGATCCAACCAAGGGCAAGTGAGCTTAGCGTGATGCCAAGCTGAGTGGCGCTAAGATAGGTATCAAGCTTGTTTGACATCTCAAAGGCAAGCTGGGCGTTTGGCTTTTTCTCTTTGATAAGCTCTTCAAGTCTAGACTTGCGAACCTTGACAAGGGAAAATTCCGACAAAACAAAAAATGCGTTTAGTAAAATGAATATAATGGCAAGTATTACCATTAAAAGCGAGTTATCGCTACTGGGGTACAATTATGATCCTTAAGAGTTAAAAATTTTGGCTGATTATAGCGAATTTATATTTAGTGGTCAAATTAGCCGCGCCCAAAAGTAACAACGTTTCTTAAATTTAAAATTTATAAAAAGTTCTTAAATCATATTTTGATAACATTATTTTCATCACTAAATTTATGGATTTTACAATGAGCAAAAAGAATTTTTCATCACGCTGGGCGTTTATACTAGCCTCAGTTGGTTCAGCCGTTGGTATGGCAAATGTTTGGGGCTTTCCTTACAAGCTTGGCACAAATGGTGGTGGAGCGTTTTTACTCATCTACATCTTTTTTGTCGCACTTTTTTCTTACGTTGGCTTAAGCGCTGAGTATGCGATCGGCAGACGCGCAAAGACTGGCACGCTAGGATCATATAAATTTGCTTGGCAAAGTAGAAATTTAGGCGTCATCGGCAGCATCATCGGCTGGCTTCCACTTGCTGGCTCACTTTGCATAGCCATCGGCTACGCTGTCATCATCGCTTACGTGCTAAAAGCCCTTACTCAGGCGCTTACTGGCTCATTTATGAGCGTTGATACAAATGTTTGGTTTAACTCATTTGCGCTTGCCGAGTACTCAGTCTTGCCCTATCACTTCATAGTCATCGTTGGCACGCTTCTTACGCTATTTTTTGGAGCAAAAAGCATCGAAAAGACTAATAAAATAATGATGCCGCTATTTTTTGTGCTATTTGCCATTTTGGCTATAAATGTCGCGATGCTTCCAAACGCATTTGAGGGGTATAAATTTCTATTTATCCCTGATTTTAGCAAGCTTGAAGATCCGATGGTGTGGGTCACAGCGATGGGTCAAGCCTTTTTCTCGCTCTCTATCACTGGTTCTGGCATGATAGTTTATGGAGCATATCTTTCAAAGGATGAGGACATCGTAGAAAGCGCTAAAACTACGGCATTTTTTGACACGCTCGCAGCGCTTGTAGCAGCGCTTGTCATGATCCCAGCGGTCTTTGCCTACGCTATGGATCCAGCTGAGGGTCCAAAGCTACTTTTCGTAACGCTTCCTAAAATTTTACAAAATATGATCGGCGGTCAAATTTTTGCGATCATACTATTTACTGCAGTCATCTTTGGCGGTATCACATCGCTTCAAAATATGTTTGAGGTGGTCGCTGAGTCGCTCATGCATAAATTCCCGCGCCTTAGCAGGTTTTGGGTGCTTGCGCTACTTTGCGTGGTTTGCTTTGGCTTTGGAGCGTTTATGGAGCCTATTAGCAGTTGGGGACCTTGGATGGACTTTGTCTCTATCTACATCATCCCGATCGGCGCAGTCATCGGTGCAATATCTTGGTTTTGGATCATCAAAAAAGAAGAAATTTTAGACGAAGTAAATTCCGGAGCAAATAAAACTTACGGCTCATTTTGGTACTTTGTGGGTAAATTTATCTATGTGCCAATAGCCTTTTTGCTCTGCATCATCGCCATTAGCAAGGGAATTTCTTTTTAACTTAGCCCATCAAAAGACGAGCTAAGTCTAAATTTGAAGTTATTTTAGCTTTTTAGAGCCGATGTAAGTAGCAAAGACCTCTTGTGAGCCATCTTTTTTAAAGAGTATGACGTCGTATTGCTCGGCTTTGCCGCCTTGCTCCATGCCCTGACTCTCCATAGGCATGCCAGGCACTGCGATACCAACGGCATCTTTTGGTTTAAGCTCCAGCAGGCGTTTGACCTCATCTGCTGGCACGTGACCCTCGATGACGTAGCCATCAACGATAGCTGTGTGGCAGCTTGAAAGCTCTAGTGGCACATGAAATTCTTTTTTAACCTTGACCAAGTCATCTACTTTGATGGTCTCTTCGCTAAAGCCAGCCTTTTGCATAGCACTCGCCCAGTTGCCACAACAACCGCAAGTTGGGCTTTTATAGACCTTCATATCGGCCCCAAGTGCTAAGGTCGCACAAAGGCTAAGAGCTAAAAATGCAAATTTCTTCATCATTTTCCTTTACGCTAAAATTTTGCAAAATGATATAGTTTGGGTTTAAATTTTATATAAATGCTTAACCCTTGCCTGCTATAATTGCCAAAATTTACAAAAGGCACTTTATGTTTTCATCATTTTTCAAAGACAAAAAATGGGCGCTTTGGGCTTACGGCGGAGCGATATTTATCATCTTGCTGCTTGTCTATCAAACGCATCTAAACGTCCGCATCAACGAGTGGTATAAAAATTTCTACGACATCGTGCAAAACTCAAAAGATCACAATGTAGATGAGTTTTGGCAAGGGATATTAAATTTCATAAAGATCGCCATGCCATATGTCGTGACCTACACGGTGATATCGTTCTTTGCAAGCCACTGGGTCTTTCGCTGGAGAGAGGCGATGACCTTTAAATACCTCAAATTTTGGCGAAACTGCCAAAACGACATCGAGGGCAGCTCGCAGCGTATCCAAGAGGACGTCTACCGCTTTGCCAAGATCATGGAGAGCCTTGGCGTGCAGGTTTTAAAGGCATTTATGACGCTGATTGCCTTTATACCGGTGCTTTGGGAGCTAAGCAAAAGCGTGAGCCTACCTTTCATCAAGGACATCGAGGGCTCGCTAGTTTATATCGCACTACTAATTAGCGTTGGAGGCCTCATTGTATCGTGGTTTGTAGGCATAAAGCTGCCACATCTTGAGTATAACAACCAAAAAGCAGAGGCGGCGTTTAGAAAAGAGCTAGTTTATGGCGAGGATGATAAGCTCAAATTTTGCCAGCCAAACGTCATGCTAGAGCTTTTTACAGGGGTCAAGCTAAACTACTACAAGCTATTTTTACACTACGGCTACTTCAATCTTTGGCTCATCTCGTTTTCGCAAATTTTAGTCATCGTGCCTTACATCATCATGGGAAATGGCCTATTTAGCGGTGTCATCACGCTTGGCATTTTGATCCAAGCTAGCAATGCCTTCTCACAGGTTAGAGAGAGCTTTAGCGTCTTTATCGATAACTGGACGACGATAACGGAGCTAAGATCGGTCAATAAACGTTTGAGAGAATTTGAGAGAAATATAAATTTGGACAATAAAATTAGAATAGTGAAAAGGCGTTTTTTTGTACAAGAGCATCCAAAAAATTTTAAAATTTATAGACAAACATATAAAGATACCAAATTTAGTGATAAGCAGTAACTAGAACTGAAATTTGTAGCCTACTAAGCGAATGAGCGAAATTTAAATTTTACAAATTGGCTTTATCAGGCATATAAGTATCAAGTAAATTTTAAAATTTCATGAACGAGTAATTTCGGCTCTAAAATTTGAGCTAAGCTATAAGCGAAGCCAAATTTTAGTAGTCAATTCTTGCGAGTGAGTGAAAGTTTTAAAATTTGCAAAAGTGGTAAATTTCTATTTTTGAAATCGCAAAATTTAAATTTCGCACTTCGTTTAACAATGCATATCCAACACAAGCTATAATACGCCAAATTTTAATCCAAAAAGGATGAAAATGAAAAAAATTTTACTTACGTTATTAACAGCTAGCATGCTTATCACAGGCTGCACGAGTGTCACAAAATCAGGCGTCGTGGGCGCAGATCGCAAGCAGTTCATGCTAGTATCTTCTGAAGCGATGGAGCAAAGCTCGGCTCAAGCCTACGTCAAGACGCTCACAGCTGCTAGAAGCAAGGGCGAGCTAAATGTCGATCCGATCCTCACAAAAAGGGTTCAAGATATCGCAAAAAGGCTGATCGCGCAAACTGGCGTTTTCAGAGAGGACGCACTAAAATGGAAGTGGCAAGTAAATGTCATCAACGAAGATACGCTAAATGCTTGGTGCATGCCAGGTGGCAGGATCGTCGTTTATAGTGGTATTATTAAAAAGCTAAATTTGACAGATGCACAGCTGGCAGCGGTCATGGGTCACGAGATCGCCCACGCGCTTAGAGAGCACAGCAGAGAGCAAGCGAGCACCGACCAGCTCAAAAACATCGGCATCTTTGCAGTCGCAACCGCCACCGGACTTGGTGACCTTGGCGCAAGCGCTCTAAATTTAGCCAGCCAATACACCATCTCACTGCCATTTTCTCGCTCACACGAGACCGAGGCTGATCACATCGGCACTGAGCTAATGGCAAGAGCTGGATATGATCCAAAAGAGGCGGTCGAAGTTTGGGTTAAGATGAGCAAGATGAGTGGTGGCAAAGTGCCTGAAATTTTAAGCACTCACCCATCAAACGAGAGCAGGATCAAGGATCTAAAAGAGATCGCAGCAAAGCTTGAGCCGATCTATCAAGCAGCCAAAAAAGGTTAGGCTTGATCGAGCGAGCAAATTTAAGCGACCTTGAAGCGATCACGCAAATTTATAATGACTACATACTAGAAAGAAGTGCGACTGCTGATATGCGGCCAGTTAGCACAAAGGAGCGAGAGCCTTGGTTTAACGCCCACGGCGGCTCGCGCCCTATTTTTATCTACAAAGAAAATGATGAAATTTTAGGCTACTGCTCGCTAAGTGATTTTAACCCTAAAATCGCTTACGATATAAGCGTAGAAATAAGCATCTATGTCGCTAAAAAGGCTCTTAAAAAGGGTATCGGCAAGCAGCTTTTAGCCCACAGCCTAAATGAAGCTAGAGAGCTAAATTTAAAAAATATCATCGCGCTAATCTTTAGCAAAAACGAAGCAAGCCTTGAGCTATTTTTGAAATTTGGCTTTGAAAAATGGGGCGAACTGCCGGGCGTTTGCCTGATGGATGGCGAGTATAAAGATGTCGTTATCTTGGGGCTAAAGCTCTAAAAGCCAAGCATTAAGCAAATGAGGATATAATCACCTTCTTTTTGGGTAGATGTCCGAGCGGTTTAAGGAGCACGCCTGGAACGCGTGTGTGGGGCAACTCACCGAGAGTTCGAATCTCTCTCTACCCGCCATAAATTTAAAAGAAATTTAAAGGACAAAAATGATCGAACATTTACTGCTAGTTTTTGCACTGCTAGCTATCATCATCGCTTTAGTGATGGTCTCAAACCGCCTAAAGATCGCCTATCCAGTGCTATTAGTCCTTGGCGGGCTTGCCATTAGCTTTGTGCCAAATTTACCCACCATCAGGATCGATCCAGAGCTTATTTTCATCATATTTTTACCGCCGCTTCTTTACGAGGCCGCATGGGCAAACTCACTAAAAGAGCTCTATAAATGGCGCCGAGTGATTGGAAGTTTTGCATTTATCGTCGTTTTCATAAGCGCAGCAGCTGTTGCCGTGATAGCAAATTTAGTGATCCCTGGCTTCTCGCTCGCCCTAGGCTTCATGCTAGGAGCTATCGTCTCGCCACCAGACGCGGTGAGCACGGCTGCGATCTTTAAATTTGTCAAAGCACCGCGCAGGATCAGCGCTATTTTAGAAGGCGAGAGCCTTTTAAATGACGCATCATCGCTCATCATCTTTCGCTTCGCCGCAGTTGCAGTGACAACTGGGCAGTTTATCTGGTACAAGGCGGCTGCAAGCTTTGTCTGGATGGTGGCTGGCGGTGTTTTGGTCGGTCTTGTGGTGGCATTAGTAGCCTACTTTTTGCATAAGACCTTGCCAACCGATGAGAACATCGATACGATCATGACGATCACGACGCCTTATGTTGTGTATATTTTAGCTGAGGAGCTTGGCGCGAGCGGCGTTTTGGCGGTAGTTTGCGGCGGACTTTACCTCTCGACAAAACGAAACGAAATTTTAACCGCTTCAACAAGGATCCACGCTTTCCCCGTTTGGTACAACTTTATCTTCTTGCTAAACGGCCTTGCCTTTACCATGATCGGCCTTGATCTGCCTGAAATTTTAGCAGGGCTAAAGCGTAGCGGTGTCTCGCTGCTTGAGGCACTATCTTACGGCGTTTTGGTGACTGCCGTGCTCATCGTTATCCGCCTCATGGCATCATACGGAGCCGTTTATATCACGATATTTATGAAGCGCTTTATCAGCGTGGCGGATGATCGCAATCCAGGCAAAGCGACGCCGTTTATCGTCGGTTGGGCGGGCATGAGGGGCGTAGTCTCGCTAGCTACGGCACTCTCTATCCCTGCCATGGCTGGGGGCGAGCCGTTTCCGCATAGAGATCTCATCTTGTTTATCACCTTTGTTGTGATCTTACTAACGCTCGTAGTTCAGGGGCTAAGCTTGCCACTGCTCATCAAAAGCGTGAAATTTCCAGACTTTAACGACCACATGCCAAATGAACTTGCAAGGATCAAGATCAAAAAGGCACTTGCGCAGGCTTCGCTTAAATTTAAAAAGGAGAAATTTGTGGGCGATGAGCATTTCTTATTTCAAAAGCTTGAAGAAGTTTGGAATTTCGAGCTTGAGAGCGAAAATTTTGAGATCAGTGACGAGAGTAGGCAGAGATATTTTGAAATTTTAGAGGAGCAAAGAAAGGCGCTTCGTGAGCTAAACAAAGACCCAAAAATCGACGAAGAGATCATCAGGATCTTTTTGTATCACATCGACCTTGAGGAGCGAAGGTGGCAGGAGCATAGCGAGTACTAAAATTTTCTTGCGACATTGCAACTTACCGCACCGCAAAATCTCTTGCCAAATTTGGCTTCGACGATGAGAACTAGCACGAAAAATATCTTCTCATCGTTTAGCCTCGCGATCTGGCGTAAAGTCTGGCTGGCGTCATTAAATTTAACATCATTTTCGCGCAAGCTCTTGCAAAACTCAGTCTCGTCAAAGCCAAGCATGCGTGAAATTTCACTGATAGTGTAAGGCTCAAGCGAGGCGATGATGCGGTCCATGTTGCAGATCGTTGGATTTTTGCGGTGCGTGGCGACATCGATCATCTCATTCATGAGCTTTACTAGCTTTCTTCTGCGGTTAAAAAGGTGCAAGATCACAGCACAAACGATCAAAGCTCCTGCAAATTTGTGCGCGCTCATCATCCACTCATTATACTCGCCCATGGCGAAATTTAGCCCAGTAAATGCAAGCAGGCAGATCCCACAGGCAAGAGCACAGACGATACAAAATTTATATATCACTTCTACTTTTAGCAATGCAAATTCCTTAGTTTTTTGAAATTATACACCTACTATGCAAAAAATGAAGAGCGCCAACTAGAAATTTAGCTGGCGCATTAGAGTAAATTTAGCTAAAACTTATAGTTAAAGCTGAGATTAAATGTGCGTGGATCGCCATAAACCATCATGTTTTTGCCGATGCCCTCGTAGTACTTTTTATTAAAGAGATTGTCGATATTTAGCTGCACGTCAAAGTTTTTACCAAATTTATATCCAAACATCAAATTTGCCAAGGTGTAGCCCTTTTGTGTGATCTCACCTGCGCCATTGCCAGTGTAAATTTTACTCTTATACATAGCTCCAGCCCCTACTCTAAAGTCTCTAAATTCATACTTTGCAAATAAATTTGCCGTGCTTCTTGATGAGTCGGTGGCGTATTTCTCGCCATTAGCATCTTTTGCGTTAAAGTGCGTTGCGCCAAAGCTTAGGCTTAAATTTTTAGTGATCTCGCCGTTTAGATCTAGCTCGACGCCCCTGCTTGTCACGCCTTTGCCAGCTTCATATATATCGGCATTTGTCGCTGGATTTTTCTTGCCAGTGTTTATGCCAAGCTTGTCTTGCACGATCTTAAAGACGCCAAGACTTGCTTGAAGTGCCCCGTCAAGATACTCGCCTTTGATGCCCACTTCATAGTCTTTGCCTTGGATCGGATCAAGATATTTGTCGTTTGCGTCCTTTACGTTTTGAGGCTTAAATATGCTCGTGTAGCTAGCATATAGAGTGTGGTTTGCTCCAATGTCGTAGGTGATGCCAAGATATGGCGTGATCTCATTTGTGAAATTTCTATTGTCTTTGCCACCTTCGATCTCGTATTTGTAGTAGCTCACCCTAGCACCTAGCAAAAATTTAAGCTCATCGGTGATTGATAGTTTATTTGCCGCGTAAAATGCCTTTTGTATCGTTTTATCTTTGTTATTTTGATCTTCGTAAGGAAATTTTGGATCATCAAGGTGTAAATTTTTAAAGTCTATCCTACTTCTAGCTGTATAAGCAAGCCCAGCTGGTGTAGTCCTTTGCAACCAGTAGCTACTTACCTTATCGCTAATTTTTTTATAGTTGTTATACATCGCGCCAAAGACAAACTCATGAGATAAATTTGCTATCTCGTAAGGGATATTTGCGTATGCATCTACGTTGTGGATATTCTCCTCTCTTTTGTTTGCGTAGATACTAAGACCGTTTATATTGCCAGTGCCGTCTAAATTTACTTCTCCTTTGTTACCTTGTCCGCCGTAATAAAGTAAATTTGAATCAGTATTTGCGCGCCTAAATGAGTAGCTTAAATTTAAGCTCGCTTCATTTTCAAAGTAGTGCTTAAAATCAGCATAAAAATCAAGTGTTTTTATATCCCACCTCGTCCAAGGCTGAGAGAAAATTTCATTTTTACTAAAATTTGTCCTAGAGCCATCTGTGTAAAATGCCGGCATACCTCCCCACCTAACGCCACGGCGTCTTAGCTCTTGATAAAACGCACCAAGACTAAGCCCCATGAGCTATCGCCTATGTCACTATCGACTACGCCGTAAATCGCGCTATTTTTTCGGTTGTAATAATCCATATAAGAGTGCGACTTCTCATGTATAAATGAAAGCCTTGCTCTGACGCTTCCACTCTCATTTACAGGCGTTTGCACATCACCATTTACGCCGTATCTATCGTATGAGCCAGCACTTACGCCAAAATTTCCTTTTAGCTCCTTTGAGTCTGCCCTTTTTCTTATGAAATTTAAGCTTGCAGATGGGCTGCCAGCGCCTGCAAGTAGGCCATTTGCCCCTTTTACCACCTCAACTCTTTCATAAGGCAGCAAGCTCATATCATATGCGCCAAGACTAAAGCCGCTAAAGCTAGGCATCGAATCAAGCAAGTAATAATCTATCTTAAAGCCACGAGCCGTCGGATATGCGCGCTCGTCCATTTTGTTTAGCGTGACGCCTGGGATATTTCTAAGAAGCACCAGATAGTCCTTGATGCCTTGATCTTTTAGCCTGGCCTCTGTTAGCACAGTTAGCGACTGGGGCGTTTGACGAGAGGTTAAATTTAGCCTAGTTGTGCTCTTTACAAGCTCTTTTGCAAAGTAGTTTGCATCGTCTCTTCGCTCACTCTCCACGACATCGACTGCTTCTAAAACCTTGTCATTTTCACTAGCGTAAATTTGAGGCAATGCCAAATTTAAAGCAACTAAGCTAAGTAAAATTTTTTTCATTTTTTTCTCCTTTTAAATTTTCTAAACCACAGATAAAGCCCTGAAATGCTCAAAACTAACGGCGAGATGCCTACTATAAACCAGATAAATTTCGTAGTTTGGTTATAGTTTCCAAAGTGCGATCTCCTAAAGGCTGAGAGGATTTTCTCGCTTAAATTTGCATTTTTTATGTCTAGGACGCTAACTAGTTTGCCGCTTTCTTTGTCGTAGGTGATCACGCTTGAGTATTCGTTATGCACAAAACTTTGCCATATCACATAGCCAAAGATGCGGATGTTTGCCCCTTGCATGAAAGGCAGCGAGATGAAGTGTGGCTCGAAACCTTTTATATCTTTTTTTGAACGAGCCACCAGCTCATCAAGGGATAAACTTTTGTTGTAAATTTTTGCATCTATCACAAAGTCATTTTTAAACTCTGGCATGCGTGCCATCCTAAATTCCCACCAAGCGCCACTTATGCAAATGAGCAGTAAAACTGGCGTGCAAAAAATTCCTATTATCTTGTGTATGTCGTTCATGAAAACATTTAGCCCATTTACGCGCAGTCTAAGCAGAGTTAGCCAAAATTTGCGGTAGATCACAAAGCCGCTAATGCAGATAAAAAATGTAAAAATAGCTGTTAGAAAGAGGATAATGTTGCCACTTTTTTCAAGCAAAAGCTCCTCATGGATATGCGCCAAAACCCCGAAAAATCCCTCATCGTGCGCAAGTGGCTCGCTCTTTATCTTGCCGCTAAAAGCATCAAAATAGATAAATTTCCACTCTTTTTTGCTGTCATTATGCTCGATTAGCCAAATTTTGTCACACTTTTTAGGGTTTGCATCGATATTTATACCAACCATCTCGTAGCCGCCAAACTTGCTTGCGATGATATTTCTTAGCTCATCAAAGCTAATCCTTTTGCTTAAATTTTCTTTGTTTAAATTTACATTTACGATATTTGGGATAAAAAGGCTGTTTAGTTCGTCTTTATAAACGAGGATCGCACCGCTAAAGCAAACTACAACAAGCGGGATAAAAAAGAGAAGCGACAAATATGCATGCACCTTGTAAAAAAGCTTTAAATTTAAAAATTTCACCCCTTTTTGCCACCTTTATAAAAGTTAGTCTTGATAACAGCTCGCAATTTTATAAGATTTTTGCTTTTATAATTTTTAAAACCATTATCAAAATATAATTTTAAAAAGAAAGTGACGCTTGTGAAATTTGAGTTTAGAAAGGTAAAAATTTGATTTAAAAAAAAAGAGAGACAACTCCTCTTTGTGTAAGCGGAAAAGCCAGAAAAGGGGGAAGCAAAGTCTTAACCGCTACAAAAAGGAGGGCCCGTTTAGGACGATGAAATGTTATTATTTAAATATAAATTTTAATGAAATTTTTAGTTAATAAAAAAGAAATTCTGCGTAATACTAAAGTTAATCGCGATATTTAGGCATTTGCTGATGAAATTTCTCTTTTAAAAAGATAAAAATGTATGCTTTGTATAAAAGAAAAATTAACATTTGAAATTTTATTTTTATTACTATTAAACGTGGTTTGTAATGTTTAATTTAGCGACGTAAAAAGGTATCTCGCTAAATGCGCTTAAAAACTCGGACAAATTTTAAAATTTCATGAGCGAGTAATTTCGGCTCTAAAATTTGAGCTAAGCGTTAAGCGAAGCCAAATTTTAGTAGTCAATTCTTGTGAGCGAATGGAGTTTTAAAATTTGCTAAATAGATTTTTATAAATTTAAAATTTTTTATTCAAAAGGGGGACAAGGGGACTTGAATTTTGCTTCGCAGGCTCGCAACTGCGGGGCAGACACGAAGCCGTCCCCTTATCCCCCTTTTTAAATCCTCCAAACCCCTCGCACGTTCAAGGTGGCATGCGATGGCACTATCGTGCCGCATGTGTTTTATTATAAAGAAGCCCTGACAAATTTTAAAATTTATGAGCGAGCATATCACGACTCTAAATTTAGTGCTAAACGTAGTGCAGCCTAAATTTAGTAGTCTGCTAAGCCGAGTGAGTAAGATTTTAAAATTTGCAAAATAGCTTTTTAGAAATTTAAAGTTTTGTTTCTTTGTTAAGGGGGAAGAGGCTTGAATTACGGTCTGCTTGCAGTTGCGAGCTTGCGAAGCAAAGAAGCTCCCCCTTAACGATCCCCTAACCCCGACGACGTTAGAAGTGCATGCGATAGCACTGTCGTGCCGCATGAGTTTTATGTGAGAGAATTTATAGTAAATTTTAAAATTTCATGAACGAGTAATTTCGGCTCGACAATTTGAGCTTAGCTGCAAGCGAAGCCAAATTTTAGTAGTCAATTCTTGCGAGTGAATGAAAGTTTAAAATTTGCGAATTTACTTCGTCATAGATATAAATGTTAGATAAATTTCAATTCTTAGACACAAGCTCTAGGACGTTGCAAGCTCGTTTGCTGCCCATCTTGCAAGCTTTATCAAGGGCATTTGCAGATAGATCAAAGCTCTGCTCTACGCCGTTTCCTTGCAGATATTTTGTAGCTAGCTCGTAGCAAGCCTCGCTGCTGCCATTTTCGCAAAGCGACTTAAATATCTCATAAGATCTAACCAGATCTTTCTCCACGCCAAGACCTCGCCCTAGCATGTCAGCATATAAAAAGCAAGAGGTTTTGTCTTTGTTCTCGCACTCGCTTGAAAGCTTTTTAGTAAAGCTCTCGCAAGCTTTTGCGTCACTTTTGTTGATGCAGTTTTGCATATTTTCATCCCAGTTTGCGCTTAGAGATAAAATGGCAAAGGCTAAAAATAAAATGGATTTTTTCATAAATTTCCTTAAGAGATAAACCCCCTTTGGGGGAAAGGGGGTCATTACAAAAAGGAGGTTTCTTGTTGGACAAGTGGAATAATACAAGCCTCGTCTAAATTTAAAGCCAACTCTTATTTAACAAAAAACAATCAAACAAGATCTCTCTTGCTAAAGCCCAAATAGCCGCAAACTAGCAAGATCACGCCAAGTACCAAAGGATAGATGATCGCATAAGCTACGAAGGTCGCTTTTGAAAATGTGCCCAAGATAAAGTAAGACGCAGTGCCGATGACTGCTAAATTTGGATCAAAAAGACTAAGCGCTGCTATCCTAAAAAGCTCGATCGGATTTAGCATCGCGATGGTGTAGATGACGTACTCATCGACTGAGCTTCGCATAAGCAGCCCAATGAGCGCTAGGTCGATAAAAGCTAGCATGAT
Organism: Campylobacter concisus; assembly: GCF_002165815.1. Taxonomy (GTDB): domain Bacteria; phylum Campylobacterota; class Campylobacteria; order Campylobacterales; family Campylobacteraceae; genus Campylobacter_A; species Campylobacter_A concisus_BH. The sequence continues at coordinate 91,837 of NZ_NDYN01000008.1, read as the reverse complement.
AAGCCAGAGCAAAAACGCCACGCCCTGACCTGTTTCTTGATTTTTAATAAGGCTTGATATGAAAAAGCCAAGCGATAAAAAGACGATACTTAGGCTAAAAAGTAGGCCAAAGTAAAGCACCAGCACGCCCCAAGGTATCGACACGCCCTTTATAAAGCCAACCACCACGCAAAGCAAAAGAGAGAACAAAAGTGGCACAAAAACGACAAATGTCCGCCCAAGCGCCTTGCCAAAGTAGTATTCTTTAAGGCTTAGCGGAAAGCTTAGCACGTATTCAAGCAGGTTTGTGTCTCTGTCTTGATTTATGCTTCTAACGGTTGAGATGAGGATAAATATCGGCACGATGATGACGCAAATTTGTATAAACAAAAGTAGCGCCCTTGTTAGCCCAGAAAAGCCAAGCACGCGCGAGTCAGTCACTCCGCTAAATAAAAATCCTATCATCAAAGCAGAAAAAAGAAGCGCATAGATCGCAAACCACCTCGAGCGAAACGACTCTTTGACGTCTAGTTTTGCTATTAAAAAAAGGTTATTCACTCTTGCTCCTTAAATTTTCTTCTTTGATGATCTTGCCAAGGTCCATATAGACGCATCTATCAAGCAAATGAGCGATCTCATCTATGCGGTGCGAGATGAAAACTAACGTCTTTTTTTGCATGAAGTTATCAAGTAAATTTTTAAAAGACTCCCTTGCTTTTACGTCTAAATTTGCCGTTGGTTCGTCAAACATCAAGATTTCGCTATCTTTGGCAAATGCGATGGCTATTAGCATCTTTTGCTTCATACCGCCAGATAGTTTGTAAAAGGACTTGTTTAAATTTGCATGCAGGTCAAGCTCTAAAAGCTTGCTAAATTTCTCTATCTCTTCAAATTTGACATTTGAGCTTTTGCAGACAAACTCGCAAAGCTCACGCAGGCTAAATTTAAGTGGTGGCGGGGTTTGTGGCACAAACGAGATAAACTTTAGCGCCTCTTTTCTATCTTTTAGAGTATTTACGCCATTTATCGCGACGCTTCCGCTATTTGGCACAAACTCGCCCAAGATGATACGCATGAGCGAGCTCTTGCCAGCTCCATTTTGCCCAAGTATCGCTATCTTTTCGCCAGCTTTTACATTTAGACTGACGCTATCAAGTATCTTTTGCGAGCCAAAAATTTTCGTTACTTCTTTTATATCTATCAAAAAATTTCCTTATATGAGTTTCTTAAAGCCGTTGTCAAATTTAAGCGCATCTTGGTGGCACACGTCGATACACCTGCCACAAAGCGTGCAGTCAGCCCCAGCTATCCTAAAGAGCTTTTTACTATCATCAGTTTTTGCGCCCTTTTTTGTCATAAAAAGCACGTGTGGCACTAGGCAAACATCGCTGCAAACCAAGCAGTGGTCGCACTTTTCTTTATCCCAGCCGATCTTTATCGCATTTGGCTTTGCTAGTAGCGAATAGCTCGCTCCAACAGGGCAAACATACCTACACCATGCCCTGCGTGAAAAGAAAATTTCAACCGCAAGCATGGCTACAACTAGCCAGATAGCGTGAAAGTAGCCATAGATGATAAATCTTGAAAATATCCCAACGACGTTAAAAATTTCAAAGACAAGACTTGAGCTAGCAAAGCTAAGAGCCAAAAACAAAATAGTAAAAGCGTATCGCCACTTTGTGTCAAAAACTCGCGGTTTTACTATCTTTTTGGCGCGCAAATTTTCGTGAATTTTCTCAGCTATCTCGCTTATGAGTGAATACGGACAAACCCACGAGCAAAAGCCTCTGCCTCCAAAAATGATGTAAAAGGCTAGGATACTAAGCGAGCCGATTAGTAAATTTACATGAATTTCATGCGTTGCTAAAAAGACTTGCAAGCTCATAAATGCGTCTGCTAGGTGAAAGCCAAGTATCCTAGAAGCGCTGATGTCGCCCTCTAAAATTTGCACATCGACCCTGTATGAGAGCACAAATAAAAGATGAACTAGCACGATGGTGAAAATGCGCCAAAAACGTATGCTTGGGCGCTTTTTGCCATCTTTTGTAGTCGTTATTAGCGTGCTTAGAAAGCTTACGTTTCTAACGGTCGCGCGAACGTTATATTTATCCATTTTTACTTTTTAAATTTAGAAATTTCATCAGCAAGGCTGTTTAGTTCGCTGTCACTAACGTTTGTTAGAAGCCCCTTCATAAGCGTGTTTTGCACCTTGCCAGCCTTATAATCAGCTAGTTTTTTTAGCAGATCCTCTTTGCTTAGATGAGTGATGTCAGGCGCTACTATGCCTTTGCCATTTGCACCGTGGCACGGAGCGCAAGAGGTAAGATACTGCCTACTAACGCCTTCATTTTGTGTCTTAGCCACGCTTAGGCTTAGCTCTTTTACCTTTTTTAGCTCATCTTCGCTGGCAAATTCCTCGCTAGACTTTGGCTGCTGCTTTGAGATATTTTGCTCTACCTTTGGCGTGGCGACTTTGGCTGCGGACTTCTCCTTTTTAGGCGGAGTTTGGCTTAGCATAAACACCATGATGCCGCATATCAGCACCGCTAAAATGATCGTTATGATTTTTCCGATTTTCATTGTTTGCTCCTAAACTGCGCATTAAAATCGCTTATCTCTTTTGCTAGATTTCTAATCTCACTCTCATCCATCTTTTTAACAAGATCACGCATCAGCACATTTACTTTCTCTTTGTTTTTATAAGCGTTTATCATCTTATAAATTTCATCCTCGCTCTTTGTTAGAAGAGATGGTCCGATGATGCCGTTTGCATAGTCGTCGTGGCAGGCTGAGCACTTTGTGATGAAGTCCTTGCTAAGTCTGCCCTTTATAAGCCTTAAATTTATACTTTGAAGCGGGCTTTTTACCATGGCAAGCGCTCCGATCTGGCGGCTTACGTTGTTGTCTTCAAGTCCAAATTTAACGCTTTTTTCGCCGTGCATGTCGTATTTTATAAATTCATTTTGCTTATTTGCGCTCTCGTTGTTTTCACTTTTTTCGACCTTTATGCTAGCACTTGTCGCTACTTTTGCACCTTGCTCGCTAGTAGCCTCTTGCGCTTTGTCCTCACTCTTTTCACAGCCGACAAATAGCAACGCAGCAGCTATTAAAGGTATTATTGCTCTCATTTTTTCTCCTTGTAAATTTCATCATAACTCATCTTTGGGGCGATATTTATGATCTTTGCTGGGCAGACCTCAGCACAAACGCCACAACCCACGCAGCCATTTTTTATAAGTGGTAAATTTGCCTCGCTCATTGCTATCGCGCTATCGCCAACTGGACAAAGCGTGACGCAAAGATCGCAAATTTGACCGATCTTGCCTTTTATCTTATCTTTTAGCGCCTCTTCTCTGTCATTATAGGCTTTGCGATCAAGCAGATGCTTAACGCCAGTTTCGCTTAAATTTTCTCTTTTCACGCTCAAACAAGCCGCCGTGTCACTTAAAACTGCAACGCCCATTTTGACATCGCCCACGACCTTTGTGGCGTGATTAAGCGCACCGCTAGGACAGGCTAGCACGCATGGGAAAAGGTCGCACAAGTAGCAGCCTCGCTCTTTGGCGTCGATGTGAGCTGAGCCACTTGAGTAGCCATCTTCTATATCAAGTAAGCTTATGCTGTGATAAGGGCAGACTTGCACGCACTGACCACATTTTACGCAAAGATCATCAAAGTCATCAACAGCACCTGGCGGTCTAAGATAGAGTTTGTCGCCACTACTTTTTGGCAAAAACTTGCCTATGGCGTATCCAGCCACTGCTGCGGCTGAGCCTATTATCATAAAATTTCTTCTATCCACGTTTCGCCTTTAAAGCGTTGAAATTTGAAACATCAAGCGGTTTTATCCTAGGCGAACTATCTTCAAGTAGCTTTATCGGTTCAGAAAATGGAGCGAGTTTGGCTAAGAAATTTAAGACGCTAAAGACGCTTGAGCCATAGAAAAACTGCAAATTTGGATAGTACTGCCAGAGCTGATCGATGTATGAGAGGTGCAAAAATGGCGTGTCGCCGTAGCCATCTTTATCTCTATCAAAGCTCTCATACTCATCATAGTAGTTCTTGCTCCATCTATTTAGTAGCATCTTTTCGCCCGGGGTATCGTTTACGACGATGTCCATGTTGCCGATAAAGTCGTTGTTTTCAAAGATGCTTGTGCCTTGCGTAGCGTGAAAATATACGCCAACCACGTTGTGTAAAATTTTATTGCCTATAAAATTTATAGTTGATCCCGGCTGAAACGGCGAGTTATCAAGCAAGATGCCACGCGCGTTATAGACAAGGGTGTTGTTTTCTATCGTAAAGTCAGACACGTCCTTTAGCCCGATGCCGATGCCAAAGGCGCCGTCGCTATCCATAACTAGGTTATTTTTTATATTTGAGCTAGCTGAATACATAAAAAACATACCGACAGCGTTGCCGATAAATTCGTTATTTTCAACTAAATTTTGATTAGCATACATGAAGTGAAGCGAGTATCTGCTGCCAACTGCTTTGTTGCTCAGAAATTTATTGTGACTTGCGTACCATGCGACCATGTCACGGCTGTCACGGATATTGTTGCGCTCGATCAAATTTTCATGGCTATACCAAAGTCTCACCGCATCGCCTCTAAAGCCAAGGCTAGCGCCTTTTTTTGAGGTGATGTTGTTTTCAGTGATCTTTGAGCTACTGCACTCTTTAAAATCAATCCCAAAAAGCACATCGCTTATGTCGTTTTTAGAAATTTCTACGTTATTTGCCTTGTCACAGCCTATGCCAGCGTCAAGCTCGCCAAGGTCATTGCCGCTGCCACTTATCTTTAAATTTTTAAGTGTCACATTTGAAGCGATGATCTTTATAACGCTGCCTTTGCCGCTGCCTTTTATGTGGGCATTTTTGCCCTCACCGATGATGCTAAGAGGTTTATTTATCGTTATACCACCTTCATAAACAGCGTCCCCTAGCTTTATCACATCGCCAGGGCTAGCGTTATTTATCGCATCTTGAAGGACGTTTGCAAAGCCAAAAAGTGGCAAAAAAGCAAGGGCAAATTTACAAATTTTACGCATTTAGCTCTTTTTTCTTTGAAAAGACTGCAAGTATGCAAAGCACACTCATCACCATCATCACCCAAAAGCCGATGGTCGGATAAGAGTGAGTTGTAAAGTGCGCCACGCTACCATCGCCTAAAACGGTTGGCATAAATGGCTTTATCTTAAAGGCGCCCCACTCTTGCATGTTGTGTCCATACCAATATAGCCAGCCCACAAATGCACTCATAAATAGCACAGGTGCGATGATGGTTGGCACCATGAGAAGCGAGTTAAATTTACCGTCATAGTATAAAAACGCAAGCATGCAAAGTGTGGCGATAAGTAGATAATAAGGTGCGATCGCTCGCTCGACATTGCCGCCATGCTCCATAGGATACATGCCGATGTAGTGGTTTATCGTGTTCATCTCGTGCACGTCGCCACTATATCCATCTACGTGAAAATATACTGGGATGCCATCTGGAAAGGCTGCCTTTGGATAGTTTGGCGCTTCAAGAGATACGTACCAGATAGGAAGAGATGGCGTGCCAATCTCTGCTTTTTGCTCGATCATCTTATGAAGATCGCTTGCCACCTCTTTTGGCAAAAGATGGTTTTTATACTGAAATGAGCTATAAAGATCGTAGATAGTGTAAGCATAAGAAGGTAGCTCGTCGCCGTTAGCTATACGCTCCTTTGCTCCGTGCCAGCCAAGAACTGGCAGAGTAAAACAAACGCTCATAATGATAAGTGCAACAATGGTATAAATTTTATATTTACTCATAATCTCTCCTTTAAATTTTAAAATTTAGCCTAGCAAAAGTTAAATTTTAAAATTTAAAAGGGGCAAAAATGCCCCTTAAAACTACATGCCTGCGTTTTCGTCTATCCATTTTAGATACTGGATGATATTTTTGATCTCTTCGTCACTCATGTGCTGATTTGGCATTCTAAGTTTAAAGAAATCAATCATCGCTTTAACGTAGTCGTCGTTATAGAATTTAGCAGGGTCTTTTATGAAGTCTGCTACCCATTTTTCGCCGTTTTCATGTCTTAGCAAGACGCCAGTTAGGTCTGGACCTGAGCTTACTTGACCGATAACGTGGCAGCCATTACATCCGCCTTTTAGATAAGCCTCTTCGCCTTTTGCAGCAGCTGGGCTCATCGGAGTTGCGATCTCTTTAGCTAGGTTGTTTTTAGCTCTTAGACCAACGTCGGCAGTTTTAACCATGTATTGCCATACTTGGTACTCCCAAAGGATAGCGCCATTTACGTCGCCTTTTTTGTAAGCTTCGTCAGCTTTAGCTTTTACCTCTTTGATATGGCCATATTGATCAAGTGCGTCATCAACCAAAGCTTTTACTTTTGGATATTTCTCATAATGTTTCTCTTTTAGGTATTTAACAACCTCTTGGATAACATCATCAGTTGCTTTGTTGGTTGCGATTACTTTGTCGTACTCAGCTTTTAGAGCCTCTGGACTTAGAGTTTTTAGCTTGCTATTTTTTGCAGATTCATATTTTTTATTTGGATCTTTAACAAGCAAGTAACCCATCATCTCTAGGTGAAGTGCTGAACAAAACTCGGTGCAGTAGTATGGGAAGACGCCTTCCATATCAGCTACGAAATTTACTGAAGCAGTTTTGCCAGGCTCTAGTGAAGCGTGGATGTTGTAAAGGTCGATGCCAAAGCCGTGAGTCTCATCTTGAGCACGCTCTAGGTTTGTTAGGTGAATTGTTACGTTATCGCCTTTATTTACCTCGATGTGCTCTGGGTTGATGTGGCTTCTGATCATTGTCGCATAGACAGTTACGTTTTTGCCATTTCTCTCAACTCTTTCTTGGCCAGCTAGGGTTGCGTATGGACTAGCCTCGCCTGTTCTTGAGTTTGTACCCATGTTGTAAGTAAGCGCTGGAGTTAGCTTGCTAGCAGCTATTGAAACAACGTCGTGTGGCTCGCCAAGTGGGATCGGCATATCATAGATTAGCTCCATTTTTGGACCATTGATGTCTATTAACTGGTGGTTTTGTGGATGGAGTGGGCCAACTGGGCTGAAGCGATCGATTGAAAGTTTATCAAGTGCGATTGCATATTTTCCAACTGGTTTTGCTGATTTGCCTTCCATTGTGTCAAGGTGACCGATGTTGTAGTGAACATTTATTTTATCAAGTACTTTTAAATTTTTGTAGTCCCATTTTACGATTTGACTATCAACGTAAAGTGAAGTATAGAGTATGCCATCTTGTGAGTCAAATGATGTGTGCAGTGGTCCAAGGCCAAGTTCTACTTGTCCGTGCATTGTCTTTTCTCTATCTAAGATAGGTATGCCGTATGGGTCAGTGCCAGCATACTCTTTTTTGTCGATTAGCTCTTTGATCTTTTTGAAGTCATAAACTGATGCGTGAGTATCAAGCTTACCACCAATGATGATGTATCTACCATCTGGTGATACATCACAACCATGTGGGCTCTTTGACTCTGGTATTAAAAATAGTGCCCCAGCTTTTACAGCAGCCTCTATCGTAACTACCCTGTGGCCATTTATAACTTTGTAGTTTTTCTTATCTTGTGCAAGTTTTTCTAAAATTTGCCAGTTATAAACGTGTAAGAAGTCGGTGTCGTTTCTACTTGCACCTGCCTCAAATGGAGGAAGACCTTTTTCGATACCACCTGTATACATCTCAGTGTTTATTGAGTTTGTAAAGCCCCAGCCATAGCTCTCGCCCTTACCAGCGTCACTTAGGTCTTGCCAGTATGGAGGAAGCTCAAGTGAGAAAGATGCTTTCTCGTCGATCTTGCCTTTTGGATAGTCAAATTTCCAAAATGTCACAGCGCCTCTATAAACCGCCTCGTAGTCGTCCATAGAGTGGTAGTTGTCATCAAGTGGAGCTGCGTACTGGCTAGCTTCGATGACGTACTCGCTGTTTGGAGTGATGAAGCTACCGCCGTGGTCGCTCTTCATGATAGGGTTTACGACCATTTGAGTTGTCTCAAAGTCTTTTAAATTTATAACAGCGATCCTTGGGTTTGCCTTGTCGTTGATAAATAGATAATCACCAACATACTCACCATTTTTCTCAGTGAAATTTGGGTGGTGTGTATCGCCCCAAGTTATCTCTTTGCCCCTGATGTTGCCTTGTTTTAAAACGGCTTTTGACTCATTGTCATAGCCATATCCTTGCCAAGGCTCTGGGGTGAAAACGCCGATGTATTTGTAAATTCTCATCGACGGAACGCCATAAACTAGCACTTGACCACTCTGCCCGCCAGATGAAAAGACGATGAAATCATCTTTTTTACCGCTTGGCTGGTAAGTCTTGGCAGCTGCAAGGACATCTTTTTCGCTTAGCCCGCGCTCTTTCATGACTTTTTCAAGGTCACTACTAGCAGCACAAGCAGCAGTTAAAGATAGCCCAAGCAGTGCAGCACTTGCGACACAAAATAACTTTTGCATTTACTCTCCTTTTTAAAATGAATTTATCTCTAAACTCTTTGTCTTATTACCTAGATCCACGCCAACAAGCACGTTTTTATCTATAAAAATTTCTTTTATCTCGCCGCTAAAAAGCTCTTTTTTGCTCTTTAGCTTAAAGCTTTTGTCAAATTTATAGATCACTCCGTCCTCGCCAGCTACTAAAACCTCATCTCCCACGCACGCAAGAGCTGAAATTTTAGATCTTAAAATTTGCTTTTTAGCTCCACTTTTAAGATCTAAAATTTCTCCGTTTCTAAAGCCTATGAAAATTTCATCATCGCTAAATTTACAAGCGCTCACTGGCGCAAAGCCAACGCTTTTTTGCTCTTTTGCGTTAAGCTTGCTATCAAGCAAAAATGCCTTGCCATTAAAGCTTGTAAAAAACACTCCCTCTCCAAGCGATAAAAAGCTAGAAATTTTATAAACATTGTTAAAATTTTTTGATATAAATTTTTTAGAACTCTTGTCAAAAATGGCGATCGTTACGACATTTGCCATATCGCAAGCGACGTAAATTTTCTCTTTATCTAGCAAGATATTTGAAACCTTACAGCCAACATTTGGCAGTGCAAATAAAAATTCCTTCTCGCTAGCTACCTTTACGATCTCATTGTTTAAATTTGCAACGTAAAAAGAGCTCTCATCGTAAGCACATCTTTGATCTTTATAAATTTTCTCCTTTAGTCCTAGGCTTTTTGTCTCGCCATCTTTTACAAAGATGATGTTTTGACTATTTTCATCGACGAAGCAGCCATTACTCTCGGCAAAAAGCGCTATCAAAGATAAGCTAAGACATAGCAGAAATTTCATTATCTAGGTTGCTTTCATCGTAAATTTAAAATTAACAAAAATATACATATTCATATCTTAAAAGCAAATTAGAAGTTAATTTATTTTCTTAAGCTTTTAAAGAAAAATATCAATAATTTTTTTTAAATTTTGCCATTTACAATAAATAGACTTTGGAATTTAACGGATATAAATATATTTTTGATAAAATTTATTATCTATAAAAATTCGTATTTTAGGTATTTTATACATTAAAATTTAAATTATAAATATTTTTTCAAAAAAATTATTTAAATTAGATAATTATATTAAGAAATGAAAAATCGCTCTTGCGTTTTGAGCAAAGCTTAAATTTTAGATTTTTGATATTTTTTTGCTTAAATTTGCTGATAACTTAAATTTGCTTAAATAGGCTATAATCCACCGAATAAAGGAGAGATAATGCTAACACATTTAGATGAAAAAGACCGTCCAAAGATGGTCGATGTAAGCCCAAAAGATCCAACTAAAAGAGTAGCAACTGCTAGCGGGATCATCAAAATGAGCAAAGATGCTTTTAAGGCGATCAAAGAAAATACTGGCAAAAAAGGCCCAGTCATCCAAACAGCCGTTGTCGCTGCGATAATGGGCGCTAAAAAGACAAGCGAGCTAATACCTATGTGCCATCCACTAGCCATTTTGGGCGTGGATTGTGACATCGAGGAGCTGCCTGAAATTTGCGCTTTTAAGCTTTATGTGAGCGTAAAGATCGAGGGCAAAACAGGTGTTGAGATGGAGGCACTAACAGGCGTAAGCGTGGGACTTTTAACCATTTACGACATGGTAAAAGCCATAGATAAGGGCATGGAGATAAATAGCATCGTACTAGAGAGTAAAACAGGAGGCAAAAGTGGCGAGTATATGCGATCTAAATAATAAAAAGGCAAAAATCGACTACCCAACACACTGGGAGTATAAAGTGATATTTGACGCTGGCATAAATGCCGAAGAGAAGGTAAAAGAGATAGTAAAAGATAGAGAATTTAAGCTAGTTTTTTCAAAATTTAGCAAGGATAAAAAATACGCTAGCTACGATCTAGCCGTGCTAGTTTTGAGCGAAGAAGAGAGGCTGGAGATATTTTCAGCGCTAAAACACGAAGCAAAATACGTTTTATAAGGCAAAAATATGGATAAACTTGAGCAAAATTTACGTGATTATAAAGATAGCGAGGGGCTACTAACTAGCATAAAAGCTCTTTGCAACGACTTTTTTAGGGATGTCTCAGACAAAGACGAAAACACACTGCCTGATCTTTTGAAACAAAAGATGAACGAGCTTTACGACAAGATGGACAAAGAGAGCCTCATAAATGCTAAAAACTTAAAAAGCGCTATGGAGGGGATAAATCAAGCTCTAGTTAGCGGCGAAGAGAAGGGGCTTTATGAGCTATTTGATAAAAGAGATGAGATAAATAGAGCCATCGAGACAAAGCGTGAAGAGATAAAAAATAGGCTAAAAATTTCATTTGAAGCGGCTGAAGAGGTCGTAAAAGATAGAAATTTTGACGAAAAAGATGAAATTTTAGAGCTCTTAAACAGCGCGATCATCAGAGAGACAAGGATGCTTGGTATCTTAAAAGAGAGCGCTACTATCGCCTTTTTGACGACGCTTGAGGGTGCAAAAGACGTCGAAGAGACGGCAAATGCGGTGGCTAAAAATATGACCTACGCTGCGATAAGGGGCGGTGAGTTTAGCAAGGAGCACATCCTTGAAATTTCAAAAAATATCATCAGTGCGGCTGGAAATTTAGCAAACGAGGGTCACATCTTTGCAAAAGAGCTGATGAGTGGCGCGATAAACGGCACGAGAGATGGCCTTTTAAGGGCGATAGAAAAGCTAAAAGATGAGGCGAAATTTGCTCCAGATGAGCTAAGGCTAAACTCACAGCTTTTAAATTTAAAAAACGTGGATGAAGAGTTTATAGCGCTTCTTAAAGAGCTTGAAAATGAATTTGATGGCGTAGCTAAAAGCGAGATCGAAAGCGTGATAAATAGCGAGCTTGACACAAATCTAGCAAAATTTAAACGCATAAGTGATCAAGCGATGGAGCAGATCAGCTCAAGGCTTGAAGAGCTAAAGTCAAACGGCGTTGCAAAGCTTATGAGCGAGGCGAACAATAAATTTGAAGCTCTAAAGCAAGAGCTAAACGACAAGAGCAAAAAGCTAAAGCTAAATTTTGACGCAAACGATAAGCTTGAAGGCCTCAAACAAGATATCGCAGAGTTTGAGAAAAAGGCAAATGATAAGCTTGAAGACATCAAACAAATGGATATAAAATCAGAAGCTAAGAAATTTGGTGACAGGGCATATCAAGCCGCAAAAGACTTTTTAAACGTTATAAAAAAAGATAAAAAAGAGGAGTAAATTTGCCAAGCTTTTGACAAATTTATCATTTTGGCTAGGTCTTAGCCTAGCCCTTTTATAACTTAAATTTATAAAAATAGATATAGCAAAAACGCACCCAAGATCAAGCGGTAGATGACAAAAGGTAGCATCCTGATCCTTGAGATGATCCCCATAAATAGCTTCACGCAGATATAAGCACTAACTGCACTTATGATGACGCCAAGGGCGATGTCGCTCCAAGGAAGCGCGTTTGGATCTTTTATAAGCTTGATGCTCTCAAGTCCGCCAGCTAGGATGATGACTGGGATCGAAAGCAAAAATGAGAAATTTGCACTGCCTTTGTGACTAAATCCTAAAAAAAGTGCTGCTGTCATCGTTATGCCTGATCTTGAGACGCCAGGGATGAGCGCCACAGCCTGCGCTAAGCCTATGATAAGAGCAAATTTTATGGTCATTTCGTATTCGCTTTTGTTTGTTGAGCGAAGATCAGCAAAGTAAAGTGCGATGCCAAAGATGATAGTTGTAACTGCGATCACAACGCCGCTTCTTGCGTACTCTTCGATCACGTTGTTAAACAAAAGCCCAAAGATACCAACTGGGATAGTGGCAAATCCCACGCACCAGACAAGCAAGCTATCGCCCACCATCTTTCTTTGTGCTATCGAGGCAAAAAAGTCGCGAAGTAGCTTAAAAATCGTATCTTTAAAATAAAAAAGTATCGCACTTAGCGTACCAACATGCACCGCCACGTCAAAAGCAAGCCCTTGATCTGGCCAGCCAAGTAGCTTTGGCACCAAGATGAGATGAGCCGAGCTTGATATCGGCAAAAATTCGCTTATGCCTTGCACCAAGGCCAAAACGATAACATGAGAAATTTCCATAAAATGCCTTTTTTGATTTTAGATTGCAGCTGGGGATTTTACTCCCCAAAGTTAAATTTTATATAAGTTCGCTAGCAAAATTTGCAAGCTTTTGCGGAGTAAATCCGAAGTGGTCAAATAGCTCATTTGCCTTGCCGCTGGCGCCAAAGCTATTCATGCCATAAACCGCGTCGGCAAATTTATACCACTCATAGCCAGTTGCGGCCTCAACTGCGATGATGGTTGTGTTTTTATCTAAAATTCTAGCCACATACTCAGCTGGCTGCTCGCAAAGCAGATCAAAACAAGGCGCTGATACGATATTTGCACCGATACCTTGCTCAGCTAAAAGTGCAGCTGCTTTTACGCAGAGTGAGACCTCGCTACCGCTTGCTATAAATGTGATCTTTGCTTCTTTTGCCGAGCTTAAAAGATATGCGCCGTTGCTAACCTCACCAAATTCGCCTTTTGCAAGTGGATCAAGCCCTTGGCGGCTAAGCACAAATGCGCTTGGAGCGTTTAAATTTAGAGCCGCTTGCCAGCTAGCTGCGTTTTCGTTGCCATCAGCTGGACGGAAAGTGTAGAAATTTGGCATCGCTCTAAATGTGCTAAGCTGCTCGATAGGCTGATGTGTCGGACCATCTTCGCCAACGCCGATGCTATCGTGCGTAAAGACAAAAAAGTGCTTGATGCCCATTAGCGCTGCTATCCTCGCACTTGGCTTTAGGTAGTCGCTGAAGATGAAAAATGTCGCTGAAAATGGCAAGAAAAGCCCGTATCTAGCGATGCCGTTGTTGATAGCTGCCATAGCGTGTTCTCTGATGCCGTAGTGGATATTTTTGCCATTTGGGAAGTCGCCCATACCCTTTAGCTCGGTCTTGTTTGACGGAGCGAGATCTGCGCTACCGCCGATAAAGCCAGGGAGTTTTTTCGCTATCTCATTTAAAATGACGTGGTTTGTATCTCTTGTGGCCAGTTTTTTGTCGCTAAAGTCTGGAAATTCGATCTTGCTAAAGTCTGGATTAAGAAGGGAATTTAGCAAATTTTTACCCTCAGCACTTAATGCCTCAACCTTTTTGTTCCACATCGCCTCTTCAAGATCGCCCTTTTCAACTGCACCTCTAAATCTTAAAAGCACGTCCTCGTCGATAGCAAATTTCTTCTCAGGGTCAAAGCCAGCTGCGGCCTTTGCCTTTTTGATGATCTCTTCGCCAAGCGGTGCGCCGTGGCTGTGGTGGCTGCCTTCAAGCTCCATTGCGCCGCGTGCTATGTGTGTGTTTGCGATGATGAGATATGGCGACTCTTTCTCGCTTGCTTGCTCAAGTGCAAATTCGATCTGGTTGTAGTCGTGTCCGTCGATGCGTGCGACCTCCCAGCCCTGCGCCTCAAACCTTGCCTTGACGTCCTCGCTAAATGCTATCGCTGTGTCGCCCTCGATCGTGATGTTGTTTGAGTCATAGATGAGCACAAGGTTGTCTAGTCTTAAATTTCCAGCCACCGAACATGCCTCGTAGCTTATGCCCTCTTCTAGGTCGCCGTCGCCGCAAAGACAGTAAATTTTATGATCGATTATTTTATTATCTGGCTCATTTAGCACGTTTGCAGCGTATTTTTCTGCCATGGCTAGACCAACTGCGTTTGCTACGCCTTGACCAAGCGGGCCAGTAGCCATCTCAACGCCTGGAGTGTGAATTTCTGGGTGTCCTGGGGTGTTTGAGCCAAGTTGGCGAAATTTCTTAAGCTCATCTAGGCTTAGATCGTAGCCGCTTAGGTGCAAGAAGCTATAAACCAAGCTTGATGCGTGACCACCGCTAAAAACGAGCCTATCTCTGTTTAGCCATTTTGGATTTTTAGGGTTGTGTTTTAAAAAGTTGCTTAAAACCACCATGATATCGGCTAGGCCCATAGGAGCACCTGGGTGTCCGCTGTTAGCGTTTTGCACCATATCAGCGCACAAAAATCTTATAGTATCGGCTTGTTTTTTTAGCATATGATCTCCTTTTATTGCGTCAGATTATACAAAAAAGTGATTAAAACTTGCCTTGCATTTTTGCCCAAAATGTCTAAAAAGTGATATAAATTTACGAAATTTACGCACTATCTTAGGTGCTTGTCTGTAAGCTCTAAGATCATCTTTGCTATGCTTGCATCTACCTGCTTTAGCGCCTCTTCTATCTCGCAAATAAGCTCATCTTTTTTCTTTTTTGCACCAGATAGACCAAGTAAATTTGTAAATGAGTTTTTAGCTAGATCGTTATGCACGGGCTTTCCAGCGGCCGCTTCGTCGCTTGTAAGATCGATGATATCATCTTGTATCTGAAAAGCAAGCCCAAGCTTTAAGCCGATATCATAAATTTTCTCGCACTCTGTTTCGTCTAAATTTACTATCACAGCGCCCATTTTTAGGCTTGCAGCGATGAGCTTTGCGGTTTTGTGGATGTGTAAAAAGACTAGTTCATCAAGGCTTAGCATCTTGCCAGAGAGCCCAAATTTAGTCTTTGCTCTTTTGATGTCCTCTTTGTTTGTATTTTCAAAGAAACAATCAAGCGCCTGACCTAGCACCATGCCGCTAACGCCAGCATTTTGGCTTAAAATTTCAACGCATTTTATACGTGTGTCAGCTGGCAACTCAGCACGTGAAATTTCATAAAAAGCATGCGTATTTAGCGCATCTCCTGCAAGTATCGCAGTCGTCTCGTCGTATGTGACGTGAAGCGTTGGTGTGCCGCGCCTTAGGCTTGCGTTATCCATCGAAGGCAGATCATCGTGGATGAGCGAATATGTATGCATCATCTCAAGCCCCAAAGCCACTCTCATAGCCTTTTGCGTGAGGCTTTTATCGACATTTTCCACCACACCAAGAAGCAAAAGCGCCCTAAAGTGCTTGCCTCCAGCCTTTAGCATAACGCCAAGCGCCTCCTCATAGTAAGGGTGAAAGCTAGGTGCCTTTGGCAAATTTGCATTTAGAAATTTTACGAAGTCCTCAAGTAGGCTCATTTTGGCACTCTTGCAAAGAACTGAAAGTCGTTTCTAGTAAATAAAAGCACGAAATTTTGCAGATCGCTGATCTTTTCTAAAAGCTCCTCGCGGTTATTCACGTTCTCTTTGTTGTAGCCTAAAATTTTATCGCCGATCTTGATGCCAAAGATGTCGGCATTTGACTTTGGCTCGACCTTAGTAACGACTAAATTTTTATCAACCGTGATACCATAATCCACCAAAACTTTATCATCTAGCAAGCTCTCAGGCGACTTTGGCATGACGTTTAAATTTGGCAGATCAAGGCTTGAAGGGGCGTCAATGTCTAGGCTTTGGTTAAATTTCACATCCCCGCTTACTGGCACTTGAAAGAGTAGCTCTTGCCTATCACGCTTCACGATGATGTCCAGTTTTGCGCCCTTTGGAGCAAAAAGTACCATCTCATTTAGCTCTCTTAGGCTCTTTGGCTTGATGCCATTTACACTAACAAGCTCATCATCAACCATCATCATCTTGCCGCGGCCCAGTGGATCAACAAGACCCACAAAGAATTTATCCTCTTTTTGTAAGAATTTCACGCCGATATCGCCGTAATAGACATCATCGTAAGATACAAAGTGCTTTAGATAGCGATTTGGTATAAATTTATCAGCTCCAACAGCTATGCCTATCATCTTGCAACAAGGCGTGTTTATCTCGCCAGTTGCGTTGTACTCAAAACTTAGCGTGTCAAAGTCGCCTAAATTTTGCCCCAAAGACTTGATGTGACCCATGACGGTGTTATTAGAGTCGTTTAAGATGCCAACCCAAGTGCTCTTTTTTATGCGCTCCTCGTTGGTCTCATCAGCCATCACAACAGGGCTTAGCTCCTTGCTAGAGCGCACTAAGAAAAGCTGCAAATATGGGTCAAATTTGACATATTCGCCAAGCGGAGCTCCCTCGCTTTTTGGCACTGCGATCAAATTTTTAGTGATAGCCAAGCCAAAGTGTTTATTTACCGAGACGATTGAGTTTTTGTTCTTTTCAAAGCAGGCGTTAAAGTCCTCTTGCGTAGGCCTAGGGTCGGCGTTTAGGCAAAGCGCTGATAGCAAAAAAGCAAGGGCAAATTTATATTTTAGTCTCATTTTATCCCCATCGAAGCAAGACCACCAAGCATCCTTGAAGCGGTGTTTTTCTTATCAGCCTCAACCGATTTTAGCACGTCATTTACGGCGCTTATTAGCAAAATTTGCATACTCTCTTTATCTTCAAGCAAGCTATCATCTATACTGATATCAAGTATCTCGCCGCTGCCGTTTGCTCTCACGCTCACTAGTCCGCCGCCGCTTTTTGCGCCAAATTCTTTATTTTTGCTCTCTTCTTCCATCTGCTTGGCCTGCTTTTGCACATCCTCAAGCATCTGCCCCATCTTTGAAAAGTCAAATCCCTCAAACATCGCCTACTCCTTTATGATCTCGTTTTTGTTATTTACATGCACGATGGTTGGCTTAAATTTCTTAGCCTTTTTAAATTTCATACTAGCATAAGCCACGATGATGACCACGTCGCCAACACAGACCTTTCTAGCAGCCGCGCCGTTTAGGCAAATTTCGCCTTTTTTGCCCTTTATCACGTAGGTGGCAAATCTCTCGCCGTTATTTACGTCTAAAATTTCAACCTTTTGATTTTCTATCAAATTTGCAGCCTTTATAAGCTCCTCGCTGATGCTGATCGAGCCAACATAGTTTAAATTTGCGTCTGTTACGACGGCTCTGTGGATCTTACTAGCTAAAATTTCTATATTCATTTTTACCTCTTTAAAAGCTCTTTTACTACTTCTTTGTCGCTAAATGGGTGCTTGACGCCCTTTATCTCTTGATATGGCTCGTCGCCTTTGCCAAGTATGACAAGCGCCCAGCCGGGCTCAAGCTTGTTAATGGCTAGCGCGATCGCCTCTTTGCGGTTGGCGTTTCGTATCAAATTTTCATTTTGGCTCATGCCAGCGCAAATTTCGTCTATTATGCTCTCTGGCTCTTCGCTTCTTGGATTGTCACTAGTGACTATGCAAATTCTTGCGTATTTTTGGGCTATTGCTCCCATTTTAGGGCGCTTTGTCCTATCTCTGTCGCCGCCTGCGCCAAAGACTGCGATCAAATTTAGATGTCTAAGCGAGTTTAGCACCTTTTCTATGCCATCTGGTGTATGGGCAAAATCCACGATGACTAGCGGATCAGCGCTAACGACCTCCATCCTGCCGCTCACGCCTTTAAATTTACTTATCGCCTTTGAAAGTGCAGCTGCGTCTGGGCGCTCTAGCAAGCAAACGGCGCCAAGGGCTGCGATTAGATTGTAGAGATTAAACTCACCTTGCAAGCTTGAGTCTATCTCCGCATCGTCATTTGGCGTCTTGATAACTGCATCTATGCCGTCCTTTAGCCCATAAACTATCGGCGCAAAGCTAGCTGGCTTTTTGATCGCGTATGTGTAAGCGTTTTTTGGGTTAAATTTAACTCCGCCATCGTCAATGTTTATGAGCTTTACGCTCTCATCGTCAAAAAAGCTTGATTTTACCCTAGCATACTCCTCCATGCTCTTGTGGTAGTCGAGATGGTCTTGAGTTAAATTTGTAAAAATTTTTAGAGCAAATTTCAAGCTCTCTATGCGTTTTTGAGCGATCGCATGCGAGCTAACCTCCATCACAAAGTACTCACAGCCCTGCTCGCTGGCTGCTTTGAGGTATGAGAACGTCTTTAAAATGGCACTTGTCGTAAGCGCCTTGTCATCTATCTGCTCATCCTCTATAAATGCCCCTCTGGTGCCACTTAGGCCGCATTTTTTGCCTAAATTTCGCAGGGTCTCGTAGATAGCCGCAGCCGTTGTGGTCTTGCCATTGGTGCCCGTGATGCCAACTATTTTTAAGCTTTCATCGATCTTTAAAAGCTTTTTGCACTCTTCAAGGGTGATTATCTTAGCGCCCTTTTTTGCCGCAGCTTCTGCAAATTTCGCATTTGCGGTAGTTTGCACAAAGTATGCACCCTGCTCGCACTCGTTTGAGTCATCTGTTATGAAGCTATTTTCTACTGATATTTTCATCGTTTTGTCTTTTTTGTATCTCTTTAAAAAGCTGATCTATACGCTCGTCGCCGCCAAACATCACCGCCGCACTTTCAAGGTAGTTCATGCTCATATCGATGAAGTCATTTTTTATCAAATTTCCTAAAAATTCCAAAAAATCGTCTTTGTTTGAGATCATCACCTTGGTTGAGAACATGATGTTTTCAAAGACCTTTTTAAAGCTGCCGTCCTTATAAACAGCCCTTTTAAAGTCCTCGTAGCTGATCGCGTCTTGCTCTTCAAAATACTCGCTCTCCTCGTCTCTGGACTCTAAAATTTTTAAAATTTCCTCCACGCCCTCGTCGTCTTCGCCGGCTCTTACCTTCGCCATATAGTAGTCAAACAAGAGCTTTGCCTCCTCGGCATTTTCCTCGCCAAGAGAGCAAATTTGTATCAAAAATAGTAAATTTTTCTCTTGCGTCTTTTCGTAGGCTAGTGAAAAGTAAAAGATCGCATCTTTAAATTTAGAGCGTTTGAAATATTTTATGCCTATTTTTTTATAATCTATCAATGTCAAATTCCTCGCCTATTGGGACATTTATGACCTCAAGCTCTGGGTGAATGTCGATGCGAAGTTGCCTTTCGATGCCGTATTTTAGCGTGGTCGTGCTGGCTGCACATCCGTGACAATGCCCTGTGAGTCTTACGTAAATTTTGCCGTTTTTTATGCCAAGTAGTTCCATGCCGCCACCATCATTTTCAAGCATTGGTAGCACCTTTTGCAAACTCGCAGTCACTGGTTTTAAAAGCTCTTCATCACTAAATGGGATCATATTTTTTCCTTAAATTTTTTAGCTATTATAGCAGATAAAGTGCAAACAAACGTTTTCTAGGCTTTTGCTGGGGGCATTTTGGCTTTAAATTTTGGTGGTTTTTTGTGGAGAAAAAGGGCAAATTTGCCCTTTAAGTTTAGTTTAGTAGAAGTGATTTTATATCTATTTTTTGCTCTATCATCTTGCTTTCAAGCATAAATTCTTGCGTAGCCTCAAGTGCTTTTATATCATCAGCCGTGATCTTTGAGCTAAAGTCATACTGAGGATACATGCTCTTTACCGCCTCTATGCTAAGCCCAGTCTCCTCGGCTGTAAATTTAAGCGCCTCATCCTCGTTTGCTTTGATGTAGGCCAAAATTTCATCCTGAGCCTTTTTAAATTTCTCAACGACGTCTTTGTGCTTTTTATAAAACTCTCCGCTTGTTGCTGTGACGATAACTGGTGTGATGACGCCTTTGCCAGTTGTCACTACATTTAGGCCTGATTTTTGAGCGTTGTAGGCCGCTGGTCCTGCAAGAAGCGCTGCATCGACGCTACCGTTTTCAAGTGCAGCTTGCGCAGCTGGGATGCCCATAGAGATGAACTCTACGTCGTTTATGCTAAGTCCGCCAAGAGCCAGGTATCTCACCAAAAGTTCGTTTAGGATAGTGCCTTTTGGGCCTGCTACTTTTTTGCCTTTTAGATCTTTTGGCGACTTTATGTTTTTATCTTTAGAAAATATGACAAAGGCCTCTGGTGCCCTTGAATAAGCACTTATGATCTTTATATCAGCCTTATTTGCCGCTGCAAGTATGACCGAAGTGCCGCCCACGCAGTTTAGAAACTGGAGCGAATTTGAAGCGAGCGCTTGCGTTTGTTTCGCACCCGAGGTGATCTCAGAGTACTCAACTGGTACGCCAAAAGACTTCGCATAAAAGCCTTTAAATTTATCGACGATCGATGGGACGTTTAGCGGCGATTTGACGTAGGTCATGCCGATCTTATCTAGGCCATCGCTTGCGTTTGCGACTAGACAAAGCAAAGAGGCCGCACACAAAACCTTAAAAAACTTTCTCATACTTACTCCTTTTAAAAATTTTCAAGATTATATAATCTTTTGCTTCATTTTGGTTTTAATTATCATTTTATTTGCCTAAATTTCACTCAAAATTTTGCGTTTTATAGCTATTAGCTCCTCGCTTAGCAGGTCTCGTGGTCTTGCTAAATTTGATAGATCATAGTTTGACTTTATCCCACCCTTTTCAAGCAAGATGATCTCGTCCGCCAAAAATAGCGCCTCATCGATGTTGTGAGTGACAAAAATGATGGTTTTGCCAGCTTGTATTTTTAAAATTTCAGCCTGCATGCTAGCTCTCGTAAAGGCATCAAGCGCGGCAAATGGCTCGTCCATAAGGATCAAATTTGCCTCGTACGCAAGCACTCTAGCAAGCGAAACGCGCGAGCTCATACCACCAGAAAGCTGCGAAACGCTGGCAAGTTTAAAGTCGCTAAGCCCTATCATCGATATCAAGCTACCTATCTTTTCAGCCTCTATTTCATGCTTTTTAAGAGGAAAAACGATGTTTTCATAGACGTTTAGAAACGGCATAAGACGAGGCTCTTGAAAGACAAAGCCGATCTTTGCCTGCTCTTTAAATTTTATCTCACCAAGACTTACGCTCTCAAGGCCTGCGATAAGGCGTAAGAGCGTAGTTTTGCCACAACCGCTTCTGCCAAGTATGACGGTGATCTTATCTTTTTTGATACTCAAATTTAGCTCTTTCAAAACGTCGATCCGCTTTTCACCTATAAAAAAATGCTTGGATAAATTTGAAATTTCTATCATTTCTCACCTCGCAAAAGGCTAAATTTCGCTATCAAAAGCAAAAAGAGCCTATCTATGAGCACTCCGCAAATGCCGATCGTAAAAATGCCCACAAATATCCTATCTGCGCGTGAAAGCTCCTCTGCGTCAAGGATTAAGTAGCCTAGCCCGCTTGAAGCCGCTAT
Organism: Campylobacter concisus; assembly: GCF_002165815.1. GTDB lineage: Bacteria > Campylobacterota > Campylobacteria > Campylobacterales > Campylobacteraceae > Campylobacter_A > Campylobacter_A concisus_BH. The sequence goes on along the minus strand of NZ_NDYN01000008.1, from coordinate 70,499 downwards.
CATTTCAGCTCCGATGATCGCGCGCATGGCGTAGCCAAAGCCTATTCGCATGCCGACAATGATATCTTTTAGGGCGCTTTTTAGGATGATCTTGTAAAAAATTTCAAATTTACTAAAGCCAAAAATTTTGCCAACCTCGATGAGCTTTATATCGCAGCTAGTTAGCCCCTTTTGGATGCTTAGAAACATCGGGAAAAACGAGGCTAGGATGATAATGATGATCTTTGGCGTCTCGTTTATACCAAACCAAAGCACCAAAATCGCGATCAAACTAAGCGGTGGGATATTTCTAAAAAACTCCAGTATCCACTCGTAATAAACGCTGATCTTTGGCAAAAGTGCCGCTATACCGCCAAGCACGAGCGCTAGGGCAAACGAGAGAGCATATCCTGCAAATATACGCTTGAAGCTGATAATGGCGTGCGTAGCAAGCTCGCCGCTTAGGCTCATGCCATACATCGTCTTTAGCGTAGCTAGCGGACTTGGCAAGATATACGGCGTGAAAATTTCTAGCTCGCAAACGACCTGCCAGATGGCAAAGATCACTAAGATCAAAATGCTCTTTTTAAAAATCTCCCTCACAGCCCATCTCCGTTGTGGCAGCCGTTTTCGCAGTATAAAAGCTCGATGATCTGGTAGTTTTTAAGCTCGCTAAATTTATATGAAAGGGCGTTTTCTATCCTCTCTTTACTGCTAAGACTTAGTGTTTTTACGCCCAAATTTGTGAAAAAGCCTGGCGGTATCGGACTTTGCTCGATACTACGCATCTTTAAATTTATAGCGTTTTGCCCCCTAAAGCTTTTCCACGTCAAAAATGTGGTTCGCGCTAAATTTAGCTCTCTGCCAAGCTGGGCCAAGTCCTCACAAGGCGTCGTCACGTAAAGCCACTCGTCCTCTTTTAGCTTTGCGCTAAGCTCGATGGCACTTTCTATTAAAATGGGGTTTAAATTTGAAATGAATGCGGCTTGTTCTTTGAAATTTGCCCTGATGAAATTTACAGCCCTCGGACAGCGGCTATCGTAAATAAGCTCACTTTGTGCAAGAGCGTTTTTGTATGCGTTTTTTACGATTTTAACGTGGTCTTTTTCGCACTCTACTACGCTAAAGCCTTTATCTTGCAAAATTTCTTTAAGTGCGGCAAAGTCGTAGATGTTTTTTACAACAGGATTTAACCAAACCACTTTTTTCATAAGAGCTCCCGTTAAATTTAAAAGCAAAATGTAATAATTAAAATCAAAATTGTATCACTTGAAAGTAAAAAGATGGCTTTGGAGGTTAAATTTACAAGAAAAAGACTAGACTTTTACGTCTAAATTTCGCTTTTTCTGGCTTTTCTCCATTAGCTTTAGTATGTCTATGCCGCTTTTTTCAAGGCGCATTAGCTCCTTAAGATAGGCAAATTTCTCATCTTTATTGATATCGTAGGTCGCTAGTTTCTCGCTTCGGCCGATCACCGAGGCATATACCTTATTGCCGTCAAGTTTGTCGGTATTTTGCACATTGTAAAGCGACAGCACGCCCTCTATCACCTCTTTAAATTTCGCGCCACTCTTCATGCTAGCCTTCATCAGCGTTAAAAATCTCTGCCTGCTCTCATCGTCAGTGAAATTTATACTTTGCATTGTCTCATATTCGATCGGTGGCTTGTTCGTGCTAGTTAGCATTGAGATGGCCTTCTTGCCTATCGTAATACTCTCCACGCCGACCCTCTCGCCAAGATATTGCCTCAGCGCATAGTCCAGCCACCTATCTTTAAATTCTTCTACGCTCATGTCCTTATCAAGTATCTCAAAGCCCTCCACGTGGCTCTTGTGGCCAAGTCCGAGCAAGGTGCCGCTATCATCTTTTGACGTGTACTCTTTCGCGAAGAGATCGACGTTTGTTGGATAGTATCCGATGATCGATTCGTAAAGCCTTCCAAAACCAAGCGCCCCAGTTTGATTGACGAAGCTTTTAAGCTCGTTTATCTCATCTTGGCTCATTTGCTTGTCGTATCCCATGAGTTTGCCCCAGATGCTTATCTTGCCATTAGCGGCCATGCCTGTGAGCGAGTAGTCTTTAGCAAATTTTAGTGGCTCTTCATCTTTGCTAAATTTGCTCTCGTTTGTGCGACTTAAATTTATCTGATCGCTGCTTTGATTGAGGTTTTGAACTAATTTTTCAGATGGTAAATTTAAGGAATTTTCGTCTGTGCTAGGCTTACTACGGCTAGCGCTTTGCTCTCTAATGTTTTGAAAGCCACTATATAAATTTACATTAGCTCCATTTACGCCACCTATCATCTCAAATCCTTTGCGAGGTAGTTAAAACTAAGATCGTCTTTTTCAGAGTAAAATTTAGAAATTTGTAGAGTTTGACTTGTAAATTTAGGCTGACTTGGGACTGGATAAATTTAGACATTTGAGAAGGCTGGAATTTAGAATTTGCTTTGTAGAATTTGCATCTATCGGTTTTTGATTGTATCTGGTTCATATATTTTGGTTTAGTTTTATCGTATCTAGTCTATATATTTGGTTGTTAATTTACCATATACAACTCCGCATATTTGTCATATCATAGGCTATTTCAGATCAAATTTATGTCATCTTATCCGCCACCCTAGTTACATTGGCCAAGCCCTTTTTGTAGTCTATCAAAATTTAGAATTTTGAAACTTTTTGGAGTATAAATTTTAAATTTGTTTTTTGAATAAATTAAATTTGAGATAGTTTGCCTGGATGATTTGCTCTGCTTTTGCATCATAAATAAACTTCGCAAACTAGCTTTTAAATTTGACCCACAACTGCTCAAAATACAAATACTTTCTAAAGCAAATATCACGAAAAATCAACGAAGCAAAATTTAAAAACCAACTAGCTCTAAATTTAGAAATTTATGGTGTTAGCTTTGAAATTTAATAGATAAGTTTGGGCTAGAATTTTAAAACCTCATTTAGGAGGTTTTTGACATAAAATAAAGAGCGTTTGCTTGCGTTTTTCGTACTTTAAAACCGCTATAAATTTACTTATACCAACTATTTTAACCTATCACAGCAGCTCATCTAAAAGCCACGAAATAAAATTTATAATGCTCCGACTTGTAAATTTGCCACAGACTAAAATGGATAAATTTAAAACAAAATTTTTAAAAAATAAACGTAAAAAGAAAAATTTAGAAAGAAAAGAGAGCCAGATAGGCTCTCTGGGGATTATTCAGCTACTAGCTCTATATAAGCCATCTCGGCTGCGTCGCCTCTGCGAACGCGAGTTTTGATGATTCTTGTATAGCCACCGTAGCGCTCTTTAAATTTTGGAGCTACTTCAGTAACTAGCTTATTTGTAGTCTCTTTGTCTTGCAATGAAGCAAATACTGCTCTGTGAGCGTTAGAATCGCCCTTTCTAGCTCTTGTTATTAGCTTTTCAACATAGCTTCTAAGCTCTTTTGCTTTTGGTAAAGTTGTCTCTATCTTTTCGCTTTTGATGATAGCTATCGCTAAATTCTTAAGCAATGCAGATCTATGAGATGACGTTCTACCAAGTTTGCGATATCCGTGTTTATGTCTCATCTATTGTCCTTTTATTCTTTTGCACTCATTTGTGATTTTAGCTCGGTTATTTTCTTTCTGAGTTGCTCTTTGCTATCTTTTAACACATCGACACCAACTGGATAGCCTATCTCTTCCATAACCGCTTTTATCTCTTCAAGAGATTTTTTACCTAAATTTTTAAGCTCTTTAAGCTCATTTTCGTCCATCAACGCAAGCTCACCGATAAATCTAATATCGGCTTTGTCAAGGCAGTTAAAACTTCTAGCGCTTAAATTTAGATCTTCTACACTAGAAAGTAGCTTTGAGAACTCGCCGCTTGCACTTGAACTAGCAACTGGCGCACTAACATCAATATCTAAAATTCCTTTAAATACTGACATTTGTTGATACATAGCTTCTAAACAATTTTTAAAAGCTTCTACTGGACCAACTTGACCATCTGTTGTTATCGTAAATACGATCTTCTCGTAGTCTGGGTCGTCTTCAACCAAGACGTTTTGTATCTCATAAACTGCTTTTTTAACAGGTGTAAAGAAAGCATCTAGTGCGATATACTCGTCTTCGATCTCTTCTCTGATCTCTTCACTAGGAACATATCCGATACCTTTTTGGATGATAACTGAGAAATTTAACTCAGCATCTTCGTTGATGGTTGCAAGATATGCGTCTGGATTAACGATCTCAACTAGGTCGTTATTTAGATCAGCTCCAGTTATCTCTTTTGGTCCTTTAAAGCTATACTCTATAACTTCACGCTCGCTGCCGCTTTTTAATTTAAATCTGATCTTCTTCAAATTTATAATAAAAAATGCCACGTCTTCAAGCATGCCGCGCATACTATCAAATTCGTGACTAACGCCTTTTATCTTTACACCGATAGGAGCAAAGCCTACTGTGCTTGTGTAAAGAAGACGGCGTAGTGGGTGAGCCAAAGTAACAGCATAACCTGCTTCAAAAGGATATGCTGTAATGTTAGCGACATATTCGCTAACACTTTTAACTTCTATTTCAGTTGGCATATAAGCTGATGTAGTAATCTTTCTCATCTTTATACCCTCTATTATTTTGAGTAAAGCTCTACTATAAATCTTTCCTCAACAGGAATGATAACCTCTTCTCTTTCTGGATTTCTAGTGAAAATTCCAAATTTTTTCTCTTTTTCCACATCTACCCAAGCAACGATGCCAGTTTGAGCTGTAAGATCGATCGCGCGAATGATTTGTGGATTGTTTTTAGATTTCTCAGCAACTTCTACTTTAGAGCCTGGCTCCACTCTGTAAGATGGGATATCCACTCTCTTGCCATTTACTAAAATATGTCCGTGAGTTACTAGCTGGCGAGCAAAACGACGAGTCGTTGCAAAGCCCATTCTGTAAACAACATTGTCTAATCTCTGCTCTAGTAGTTGAACCAAAAGAGCACCTGTATTGCCCTCGCGGCGTGCTGCTTCTTGGAATAATCTTCTAAATTGTTTCTCTGAAACACCATACATAAATTTAGCTTTTTGCTTCTCACGAAGTTGTAAGCCATATTCGCTTATTTTTGCTCTTCTTTGTCCGTGTTGTCCTGGTGCATAAGGTCTTTTTTCTAAAGCACTTTTACCAGCAAGTCTTCTTTCGCCTTTTAACGCAAGAGACACACCAAGACGTCTTTCTAATTTTTCAACAGGTCCTGTATATCTAGCCATAATAATTTCTCCTAATTTTCTCTAATTATACGCGGCGGCGTTTTGGCGGTCTGCAACCATTGTGTGGTAAAGGTGTGATATCTTTGAAGAAAGTTACTTTTATGCCTTCAACACCACCTACACTCTTAACAGCCGTTTCACGTCCGCTACCTGGACCTTGAACCTTGATGCCAACTTCTTTAATGCCGTGTTCTTTTGCTTTATTTAAAGCATCTTCTACAGCTTGTTGAGCTGCATAAGGAGTTGATTTTTTACTACCCTTAAAGCCTAAGCCACCTGCACTACTCCATGCAATAGCATTTCCCATTTCATCAGTTACAGTTACCATAGTGTTGTTAAATGTTGCACTGATATAAACGATACCTTTGGCTATGCTTTTTCTAACTACTTTTTTCTTAACAATTTTTCTTTTCGCCATTTATTATCCTTTAACCCTTGCCTTACTTAGTAGCCGCACCGACAGTTTTACGTCTGCCTTTTCTGGTTCTAGCATTAGTTTTAGTCTTTTGACCACGAACAGGAAGACCTTTTCTATGGCGAAGACCTCTATAACTTCCAAGATCCATAAGAGCTTTGATATCCATAGCAACTTGTTTTCTCAAATCACCCTCAACGATATGGTGCTCTTGAATTTCTTTACGGATAGCTGCTGCTTCGTCTTCGCTAAGCTCGTAAACTCTCTTGTCGTAAGAAATTCCAGCTGCGTCAAGGATTTGACGAGATTTGTAAAGACCTATACCATAGATATAAGTCAAACCGTACTCTATTCTCTTTTTGTTTGGTAAATCTACACCTGCAATACGTGCCATGCCTTATCCTTGTCTTTGTTTATGTTTTGGATTTTCGCAGATAACACGAATTATGCCACTACGTTTGACAATTTTACATTTGTCACACATCTTCTTTACAGAAGGACGAACTTTCATTTTAGTCTCCTAAAAATTTATTCCACTTTTTTAGGGGCTGCATCAGGTCTAAAGAAATAATTTAAACCAACTATTTTCAAAATAAGTGGGGAACTTTGAAAATAATTCTTCATACAGCTTTTCGCAAAGCTTGGATTTTACCCAAAACCAGCTTTAAATTTACTTAGCATATTTGCCACAAAATCAAATTTACTTATATCTATAAGTGATCCTGCCCTTGTCTAGGCTATATGGCGTAAGTTCTACTTTTACGCGGTCGCCAGGCATTATCTTTATATAATGCATTCTCATTTTTCCGGCGATATGACATAAAATTATATGTTTGTTGTCAAGCTCAACTTTAAAAGTTGCATTTGGCAGTGCTTCAACAACATTTCCATCAATCTCAATGACATCGTCTTTTGCCACAAACTCTCCTTTCTTTAAATTTGCTATAAATTTTACGCTTGGCTTAAAATTTCGGCTTTGCCATTAACTATCGCCATGCAATGCTCATAATGGCTAGTTCTCAAACCATCTTTTGAGGTTACTTTCCAGTTATCGCTTCCTAAAACTGGCGTGCCATCTTTTTGGCAGATCATCGGCTCTATACAAAAAACCATTCCCTCTTTTATCTTTGGTCCAGCTTTTGGGTTGTTTCCTTCAAGATAGTTTGGAATTTCTGGCTCTTCATGTGGCCTTTTGCCTATGCCGTGACCGCAATATCCGCGCAAAGGTACATATCCTCTACCAAGAATAAATTTCTCAAGCTCGTAGCTAATCTCTTTAAAATGCATACCAGCTCTTATGAAATCAATCGCAAAATATAGCGCGTCTTTTGAGCAAGCGATCAAAGCCTCGTCTTCTTTTGAAATTTTACCGACTCCAAATGTCCTAGCTGAATCACCAAAATAACCATCTAAATTTGAACCAATATCTACACTAACGATATCGCCCTCTTTTAGCTTGTATTCATTTGGAATTCCGTGGATCACCACTTCATTGACGCTTATGCAAGCTGCATTTGGAAAGCCATAAAGCCCTTTAAAGGCCGGTTTTGCTCCAGCGGCTCTTATCATATCTTCGCAAATTTTATCTATCTCAAGAAGTGAAATTCCAGGTTTTATAATCGTAGAAACATGGTCAAGTGTTCGAGCGACGATCTTGTTCGCCGCTCTCATTTTCTCTATTTCAGCTGGTCTTTTTAGCGTGATAGCCATTTTACAGACCTACTGCACTTAGAGTTTGGTATTTATTTGTATAAGACTGAGCTTCTATACGTCTCATCGTATCAAGTGCTACTGAAACCACGATAAGAACAGATGTACCGCCAAAATAAAATGGTACGCCCATAGTCTTTACAAGTACCCAAGGTAATGTTGAAATGATGCCCAAGTATAAAGCACCACCTAAAGTTAGCCTGCCAGCTACTTCATTTAGATAGCTAGCTGTACTTTCGCCCGGTCTAACACCTGGGATAAATCCGCCTTGTTTCTTTAAATTTTCACTTATATCTTTTGTGTTAAACACGATAGATGCGTAGAAAAACGCAAAGAAGATGATAAATAAAAATGTTAAAACATTAAACATATAGCCATTTGGACTTAAAAAATCGTTGATAGCTTGGATTACTGGATTTGTACTAGCCTGCAAAATAGTACTTGGAAACATCAAAATCGCACTAGCAAATATCGGTGGGATAACGCCACTTAAATTTACTTTGATCGGTATATAGTTCATTATACGTTTGTTTTGATTTTCCATTATCACTTTTCTTGAGTAAGAAATAGGGATACGTCTTTCGCCCATCTCGACAAAGATAATAGCACCGATGGTCGCTAAAATGATCACCAAAATAGCGATGACTGTTAGGAAATTCATCTCAGAAGTATTTACCAAATTTACAGTTCCGCCGATCGCACTAGGTATGCCAGAGACGATGCCCGCAAAGATGATAAGACTTATACCGTTGCCTATACCGCGCTGCGTGATCTGCTCACCTATCCACATAAGTAGCATGGTGCCAGTTAGCATAGATACAGCAGAGATCGCGATAAATAAATTCATATCTATCATGATAGCTTGCTCGCCACCACGACCGCTTAAGCTTTGAAGTCCGATAGAGACGCCGATTGATTGCACAAGAGTGATAACGATAGTCGCATAACGTATGATTTGCATATATTTTTGCATACCGTCGCGCTCTTTTTTCATCTGACCTAACTTTGGAAATGTCGCTGCTAGAAGCTCCATGATGATCGAAGCTGTGATGTAAGGCATAATGCCTAGAGATATGATACTTAAACGCTCAGCGGCCTTACCACTAAACATATTAAATAGACCCAAGGCGTTACTATTGTTTGAATTGAAAAATTCTTTAATTACGTCGACATTAACACCAGGAACTGGCACATAAGCCAGTATCCTGTATGCGAACAAAAATGCCAACGTGATCAAAATCTTGTTGGTCAGTGTTTTATCCATTATTTTGTTCCGCTAACGCTAACGTTCTCGTCTTTGATCTTTGAAGCAAGAGCTTTTGCGCTTGCACCGATTAGTTTTATCTTAGTAACGCTCTTTGAAATTTTATGAACGCTAGCTATTGTTGCGATTGAAATTTCCGCAAGCTCTTTTATGGCTGCGATCTTTTCAACATTGATAACATAAGGTTTTTCAAATTTAGAAGCAAAGCCTACCTTTGGAAGACGTCTTTGAAGTGGTTGTTGTCCGCCCTCAAAGCCTCTTTTTTCATTGTAGCCTTTTCTTGCTCTTTGACCTTTGTTACCTTTGCCAGCAGTTTTGCCATTGCCACTGCCTTGGCCACGACCTATTCTTTTAGTTGCATGAGTTGAACCTGCAGCAGGTGTTAATTTTTCTAATGCCATCTTAACTCCTTTCTCTTAGCTTTTTAGCAAACTAAGCGCTTTTATAGTAGCACGAACGACGTTTGCTGAGTTGTTTGAGCCAAGTGATTTAGTAAGGATATCCTTAATACCTGCAAGCTCGATAATAGGACGCGCACTACCACCAGCGATAACACCAGTACCTTCGCTAGCTGGGCGAAGTAGCATTCTACTTGCGTTGTATTTTACCTCTACATCGTGAGGGATAGTTGTGCCCTTGATCTTAACGTGGATAATATTTTTAAATGCGTCATCAATCGCTTTTCTCATCGCATCTGGTACCTCTTTAGCTTTGCCATATCCAAAGCCAACTAGGCCATTTCTATTACCAACAACAACTAAAGCTGTAAATCTAAATCTACGACCACCTTTAACAACCTTTGTAACCCGACCGATATCGACGATTACTTCTTCAAATTCTTCTCTATTATATTTTTCCATCGATTTTCCTTTGGGTTATAGCTTGATGCCATTTTCTCTTAAAGCTTCAGCAAATGCTGCGATAACGCCATGATACAAATAACCATTTCTATCAAAAATTGCAACATCTATCTTCTTAGCTTTCAAAGCCTTAGCAAATTCTTTAGCTAAAGTGACCGCACCTTCTTTATTTGCTTTTATGCCTATTTTTCTACCATCAACTGCAGCTAGTGTAGTAGCTGTAACATCGTCAATCGCTTGAACATAAAGGGTTCTGTTTGATTTGAAAATAGAAACTCTTGGGCAAGTTGCAACACCAGAAATTTTACCTCTGATTCTTCTTTTTCTCTTAATTCTAAGAGCGATTTTTCTTTTTAGTACTTTTGTTGTCATTTACCGCTCCTTACTTCTTAGATGTCTTGCCCGCTTTGCGGATGATACGTTCTTCTAGATATTTAACGCCCTTGCCTTTATATGGCTCAGGTGGTCTAAATCCTCTAACTTGAGCAGCCACTTGACCTACTACTTGTTTGTCGTCACCTTTGATAGTAATAACGTTTTTATCAACGCTAGCTTCAACGCCTGCTGGTAGCTCATAGTTGATAAGGTGTGAAAAACCAAGAGAAAGCTCTAAAATTTTACCTTTTGCAGCTGCTTTGTAACCAACACCGTTGATCTCAAGCTGGCGAGTAAAGCCATGAGTGATACCAGTTACGATGTTGTTAGCAAGTGCTCTATATGTTCCCCAGTAAGCTCTGCTTTGGCGATCTTCGCCCTTTGGAGCAAAAACTATATGACCATTTTCTATCTTGACATCAACGTGACCTTTTGTGTCAAGCTCTTTTAAGTGATTGCCCTTTTTAAATTTTAGGACATTATTTTCAACGCTAACGTCTACACCACTTGGGATAGCGATAGGCTGTTTTCCAATACGTGACATTTTTTTCCTTTACTTGTCTAGGGTGTTCCTACATTTACGAATAAACACCACAATGCCGTAAATTTGATCGTCAAATTTGACGAAACCTTCATTTGAATTTCTAAATTTAGCTTTGGCGAAATATAAAATTTCACCTAGCTAAAAAGAAATTTTAACCTTAAGCTATAAGGTCAAAATAGCGCTTTTAACGCAGTTTATTACCAAACGGTGCAAAGAACCTCGCCGCCAACGCCAGCTTTACTTGCTTCAATACCGCTCATAACGCCTTTACTTGTGCTAACGATAACTGTTCCGTAACCATTTTTAAAACGCTTAATGTCGTCTTTGCCTTGATAAACGCGGCGACCAGGTTTTGAAACCCTTTTAAGCTCGTTTATAACGCTTCTGCCGTACTCATCATACTTTAAAACTACGTTTATAAATTTCTTGTTACCTTCTTCGATAACGTTGTAGCTCTCTACATAGCCTTTTGCTGCAAGGATAGAAAGAGTAGCCTCAACAACCTTAGAATGAAGCAATTTCGCAGTCTCAAGTCTTCTCATACTTGCATTTCTAATGCGTGTTAATCCATCTGATATTAAATCGTTCAACATTTCTCTTCCTTACCAACTTGCTTTTTTAAGACCAGGTATTAGGCCTTCGTTAGCCATTTTTCTTAGGCAAACACGGCAAATTCCAAAATCTTTATAAACAGAGTGCGGACGACCGCAAATTTGGCATCTAGTATAGCCGCGAACCGCAAATTTTGGCTTGCGTGCAGCTTTTGCTATCATTGATTTCTTTGCCATTTTACTTTCCTTTTGCAAACGGCACACCAAATAGCTCTAGCAATTTGAATGCCTCTTTATCGTTTTTAGCCGTAGTAGCAATCGTAATATTCATACCATGAGTTCGTAAAATTTTATCGTACTCAACCTCTGGAAACATTAGCTGCTCGCTAAGACCGAAGTTATAGTTTCCACGTCCATCAAAGCCATTTTTTGGAAGACCACGGAAGTCTTTAACTCTTGGAAGAGCAACGCTGATTAGCTTATCTAAGAAAGCATACATTTGCTCTTTTCTCAAAGTTACTTTGATACCAACAGGGAAACCTTCGCGAACTTTAAAACCAGCAACTGATTTTTTAGCATCAGTGATAACTGCTTTTTGTCCAGCGATAAGTGAAATGGTATCAGCCATATTTTGAAGCACTTTTTGATCCTTCGCAGAGTCTCCAGCGCCTACACTGATCACGATCTTCTCGAGCGCAGGGATAAGCATTGGATTTTTGATGTCAAATTCTTTTACGAGAGCTGGCTTGATAGTTTCGTTAAATTTATCTTTTAATCTACTCATATCTCTTATCCTTCAACTTTCGCGACATTTGATATGTCAATTGGCATCTCTTTATTTACGTGACCACCATTTGGAGTTTTTTCGCTTGGTTTGATAGCTTTTTTAGCTACTTTGCATCCCTCAACTATAACCTGACCTTTTTTTGCAAGAACTGCTAAAATTTTACCAGTTTTGCCTTTATCGTCACCAGCGATGATCTTTACAGTATCGCCTTTTTTGACTTTAAATTTTACATTAGCCATTATAAAACCTCCGGAGCTAGCGAAACAATCTTCATAAAGTTAGCATATCTAACTTCACGTCCAACTGGTCCAAAAATACGAGTGCCGACTGGCTCTTTTTTGCTATCAAGTATAACAGCTGCATTCTCGTCGAAGCGGATTAGCGAACCATTATCTCTTTGAACCTCTCTTTTAGTTCTTACAACAACAGCTTTTACAACCTGTCCTTTTTTGATCTTACCATTTGGAAGAGCTTTTTTAACAGAGCAAACTATGATATCGCCAAGTGTAGCGTATCTTCTTTTGCTGCCGCCAAGAACTTTTATACACATTAACTCTTTTGCACCGCTGTTATCAGCAACTGCAAGTCTTGTAAAACTTTGAATCATTACTCAACTCCCTTTGCCAATACAGCTTTTAAGCGAAAATTCTTGCGAGCTGAAAGTGGTCTGCACTCAACTGCAACAACTGTATCGCCTGCTCTTGTCTCATTTTTCTCATCATGAACTAAATACTTTTTAAAGCGTTTTACAAATTTATGGTATCTTGGATGCATAACGCGTCTTTCTACCAAAATAGTAGCTGTCTTATCTCCAGCTTTTTGTAAAACAACACCTTGAATTTCTCTTTTTAATGCCATTTTACGCCCCTTGTCTTGTTGCACTAATTGCAGTGTTGATCTGAGCTATCTCTTTGCGAACAGCACTAATCTCATTAGGGTTGCTTAACTGCATAGTTTTTAGCTTTTGTCTCAATGTAAATAAAAGCACCTTTTTCTCTTTTAGCAACGCGTTTAATTCTGCAACGCTCTTATCTTTTAACTCAGTATATTTCATTTTCACTCTCTCGCGTTACAAATTTTGATTTGAAAGGAAGTTTGTGTAGAGCCAAAGTTAAAGCTTCACGAGCCAACTCTTCGTCAACACCAGCCATTTCAAATATTATACGACCAGGTTTAATGTTCATAACCCACTCTTCAACTCCTGCCTTACCTTTACCCATACGAGTTTGTAGAGGTTTTTTAGTAAGTGGCTTGTCAGGGAAAACCCTAATCCAAATTTTAGCCTGTCTCTTTACGTGACGAGTTAGAGCTTGACGAGCAGCTTCTATTTGGCGTGAATTTACTCTACCAGCCTCAACAGCTTTAAGTGCAAATTCGCCAGTTGCTAAAGATGCTCCACGAGTCGCATAACCACGGTTGCGACCTTTCATTTGCTTACGAAATTTCGTTCTTTTAGGCATCAACATAATTATTTACCTCTTCTTGCTCTACGTGTTTTCTTAGGTGCTTCTTCTTCAGTTTTCTCAGGTTGAACACCTTTTTGAAGAACCTCACCTTTAAAAATCCATACTTTAATACCTATGTTTCCATAAGTTGTATGAGCCTCAGCTACACCGTAATCTATCTTTGCTCTAAGAGTATGAAGCGGAACGCGACCTTCTAGATACCACTCGGTTCTTGCCATCTCAGCGCCACCTAAACGACCAGCAACTGAAATTTTGATACCTTTAGCGCCTGATTTTTGAGCACCTTGGATAACTTTTTTCATAGCACGTCTAAACGCGACACGCTTTTCAAGTTGCATAGCTACGTTTTCAGCAGCAAGTTGAGCTGAAGCTTGAGCTTTTCTTTCTTCTTTGATATTTACATTTACTTCTTTACCGATAAGTTTGCTAACTTCGTTCTTTAGGTTTTCAACATCTTGGCCTTTTTTGCCTATGATGATACCAGGACGAGCTGCAACTACGGTTACACGAAGTTTTTTAGCCGTTCTTTCGATTAAAATTTGGCTAATTCCTGCATAGTAAAGTTTTTTCTTTAAAAATGCACGAATTTTGTAATCTTCACCGATATTTTCAGGAAGACTTTGCTTGGTTGGAAACCATCTAGATTCCCAGTTGCGGTTAATTCCTAGTCTAAGACCTATTGGATTTACTTTTTGTCCCATATTATGCTTCCTTCTTTTCAGGTTTAGATACTTCTACCATTACATGAGAAGTAGGTTTGCGAATTTTGCTCGCTGTTCCTCTTGCTCTTGGTCTAAATCTCTTTAATACAGGACCAGCGTCAACGCGGCAACTAGTTACTACAACTTCTTCTGGCTCAAATCCGCCATTTGCTACTGCTGAGCTAATAGCGTTTGCTATAAATTTAGCACCACGATTTGGCATAAATTGCAAGCTTGCAAGTGCTAGCTCGGCATTCATACCTTGAACTTCTCTTGCTATAAGTCTTGCTTTTGTAGGAGAAAGTCTTACGAATTTTATAATTGCTTTACTCATATTATCTCCCCTTACTTGCCGATTTTCTTTTGCACTGAGCCTTTGTGACCCTTAAATGTGCGTGTTGGAGCAAATTCGCCAAGTTTATAGCCTATATGATTTTCTGTAACATATACAGGAATAAAGCTCTTGCCATTATGAACGTTAAATGTTAGTCCAATCATTTCAGGTACAATCGTGCTACGTCTTGACCAAGTCTTGATTGGTTTGTTATCGTTTGCATTTTTTGCGGCAATAACTTTTTTCATTACATGATCATCTACGAAAGGACCTTTTTTGAGTGATCTTGCCATCTCTATTTTCCTTTCCTTCTTGAAATTATAAGCTTATCGCTAGCTTTTTTACGGCGAGTCTTAGCACCTTTAGTTGGTTTACCCCATGGAGTAACTGGGTGACGGCCTGAATTTTTCTTACCTTCACCACCGCCGTGTGGGTGATCAACTGGGTTCATAGCAGAACCACGTGTTTGTGGGCGGATACCGCGGTAGCGATTACGTCCAGCTTTACCGATAGTGATGTTAGCCCAGTCTTCGTTGCCAACTACACCGATACTTGCCATACACTCAGCTAGTACTTGTCTCATCTCACCACTTGGCATTCTTAAGATAACATACTTCTCTTCTTTACCCATTAGCTGAGCATAACCACCAGCTGAACGAGCTATCTGAGCGCCTTTGCCAGGTTTTAGCTCTACGTTATGAACGATAGTACCAACTGGGATAAATCTTAATTTCATAGCGTTGCCTGGTTTAATATCTAGTGAGCCCTCATCGATAGATGCGATAACGTCGCCAACATTTAGGCCATTTGGTCTAATGATATAGCGTTTTTCGCCATCTTTGTAAGCTATAAGAGCGATACGGCAGTTTCTATTTGGATCGTACTCGATCGCTTCAACTTTACCCTCTATACCAAATTTACGACGTTTGAAGTCGATGATACGATAAAGTTTTTTTGCACCTGCTTCTTTATGTCTTGAAGTTATACGACCATTGTTGTTTCTACCACCAGTTGCAGGCAGTTTAACAAGCAAGCTTCTAACGCTTGGTTTAGCTGTTATATCTTCAGAGCTTAGTCCAGTCATATATCTACGACTAGGTGTATATGGTTTATATGATTTTATAGCCATCTTACGCCTCCGTATTTTCTAGGCTTACGCCTTCAGGTAACTTAACGTAGAATTTCTTTATCTCGTCACGTTGGCCTGCTCTTCCTCTAAAACGCTTAACCTTGCCGCTAATTCTAAGTGAATTTACGCGAACAGGCGTTACTCCAAAATACTCTTGTAAAACCGCTTTTAAGCTGTTTTTTGTAACTCTTGGTGAAGTTTGGATAACAACAACGCCTTGTTCTTGAAGGCCTAGAGTTTTTTCTGTATAAATAATTGTTTTGATATCAGTTATATCCGCCATTTTAGCCCTCTTTTGTTATAGTTTTTAGTGCAGCTTTTTCAATAATAACCGAACTAAATGTAGAGACAAGATAAGCATTTACCTCATTTGCATCTACTACATAGCAGTTTGCTAAATTTCTAAAAGCAAGTAGTGTTTTATCGTCTAGTAAATCTTTAACGATAAGCGCGTCTTTTACTTTTAAATTTTTGATGATATTAGCTGCATCTTTTGTCTTTCCAGACTCGATTGAGATGCTATCTACTGCGAAAATTTTACCATCTTGTGCTTTTGCTGCCAAAGCGTACTCAAGAGCTAGTCTTTTTTGTTTTTTATTGACTTTTTGAAAATAGTTTTTCTCGTTTGTTGGACCAAATGCAACTGCACCGCCTACCCAAACGTTAGTTCTAGTTGAACCTGCTCTTGCACCACCACGTCCTTTTTGTCTCCATGGTTTTTTACCACCACCGCTTACAAAAGCACGGCTTTTAGTATGAGCCGTATTTGCTCTTATACCAGCAAGGTAAGATTTTACATAAAGATATAGGTTGTGCGGATTTACTTCAGCGTAGCTTGCAGGAAGCTCTAACTCGCCTGAATTTTCAAATTTATCGTTTAGTACGTGAATTTTACTCATTTTACAATCCTTATTTTACCCATTGCACCATTGTGACCAGGAACGCAACCTTTTACAACTACGATGCCATTTTGAGCGTCAAAGCTTATTAGCTCGTTTTTAACAGTAACTTTCTCATTGCCCATGTGTCCTGCCATTTTCATACCTGGTTGAACACGACCTGGCCATTCGCAGTTACCAATTGAACCGTGGCGTCTGTGGAAACGTGAGCCGTGGCTTTTTGGACCACCACCGAAACCATGTCTTTTTACCACACCTTGGTAGCCTCTACCTTTTGAGTTAAAGCTAACTTTTAAAATTTTAGCCTCATTTAATGGTGTAAAGTCTAGGTTTCCAACTTCGCTATTAGCTACTTCAAGCGTAGCAAATTTGTTAAATTCTGCAGTCAGATTGTATTTCTTTTGCTGACCAGCGATAGCTTTGTTGTTTGCTTTAGTGTGGGCATACGCTACGATAGCACGTTTGTTTTCGTCGATCTCACATACTTTAGCCTCAACTAGCTTAAGTAGTGTAACTGGCGTACTCTTCGTGGCAATCGTTCTACTCATGCCTATTTTTTCTACAATATATTCCATACTCTTATCCTTTTGTCCGCTTATTTCATCGCACGAACTTCGACATTAACTTCTGGAGCTAGGTCGAGTTTTGTTAGGCTATCTACAGTTTCTGGAGTAGCAGCTACGATGTCAAGCATACGAGCGTGTATTCTCATCTCAAACTGCTCACGTGAGTCTTTGTTGATGTGTGGAGATTTTAAGACTGTATAGCGTTTGATCTTTGTAGGCATTGGTACCGGGCCACGAACGTCGGCACCTGTTCGTTTGACAGCTTCTACGATTGCTGCAACAGTGCGGTCTAGAACTCTATGGTCGTAAGCTTTTAGCTTTAACCTGATTCTTTCCATGTGTTTTCCTTTAAAAAGAACTTGTCGCAAACTCGCGACCTCTTTACATCAAAATAACTCGCATAGGATCAAGCGATCGTACGAGCAAGACATAGGTCTTTCGTAAAGAGATAGGGATTTTACAAAAAAGCTATTATAGTTGTCAAGAAAAACGCTATTTTTTGTTGAATTTTGATTAATTATTTCCTTTTGATAAGGAAGGTATCTTGCAAATGGAGAATTTATTTTTCAAAAATTTTATAAATTTCTAGTCTAAATTTTTATTTTTTATTTCTAAATTTTGTTCATTTTTTAAAATTTAAAGCAATATTTTCCTTTTTAAAAGGAAGTGGCTATAATTTCAAAAAATTTAAAAGGTCAAATTTGAAAAGTTTAGAAACGCTCTATCAAGCACCCATTAAAAATGCTAAATTTATCCCCAGAAAATATGAGATCATCTCGCCAAAGACACTTATCATTGGTGCCGTATCAAGTGGCAAAACAGCCCTTGTTTATGAGTTTTTGAGCCATTATAAAAGTGAGGAGAGGCTTTATATAAATTTAGACGATATAAGGATAGATAGAGCCTCACTTTTAGCAAATTTAAAAGAGTTTTTAGAAAAAAATGCCCAGATAAAGGTGCTCGCAGTTGAAAATTTACAAGGCGCTGATCTTGCAAATTTAGACTTTTTAAAGGACGCTGCACTTGAAAATATCATCCTTACAAGCAAGGAATTTTCACTCTCGCTTGATGGCTTTGCGCGTATAAATTTAAACTACCTCGACTACGAGGAATTTATACTATTTTTTAAGAAAAATTTAGACCAAGACCTACTTTTTAGCTACTTTTTGGCTCATGGCAACGAGATAGCAAGCGCCTTTTTGGACTCCAGTGAGGTCACAGCCCACTTACAGCAGCTCTTAAGAGCAAATTTAAACGAGCAAAACATCGTCATCTTAAAAGAGTGCGCGACAAAGTGCCACGACACCATAAGCGCCTTTGGGATTTATAAAAACCTAAAAGAGCAGATGAAAATTTCAAAAGATAGCGTTTATAGCACGATAAATTTGCTAAATGAGAGCGGATATGTTGAGTTTGTGCCAAATTTAGATGAGAGTAGCACGAGTAAGAAAATTTACTTTACAAATTTCGCACTTCGTAATGCTTTGTGCCTAAAAAAGGACTTTCTCGCTGTCTTTGCAAATGTCGTTTTTTGTGAGCTGCTTAAATTTAAAGATGAGATTTACTATACAAAAGAGATCGATTTTTTCCTTACTAAAAAGAAGCTTGCGATCATTTGCGTGCCATTTTCTGCGCCTGAGATCGTCTTTTTGAAATTTAAAAAACTCCACGCGAGCTTAAAAGAGCTGGGCGTTAGCAAACTTCAAATCATCAGCGTCGCAAACCAAGCCGAGCAAAGCATCGAGGGGATAAAGTGCGAGATATTGCCATTTTCTAGGTGGAGCCTCGGTTTGTAAATTTACACCCTTTGTTTGGTTATTGTTTTAAAAGCACAGAAATAAAAAAGTTATAATCAAAAAAAACGAAGGACGGAGCATGAGAGCATTTTTTGGGATCTTATTCATCGCAGCAAGCCTTTTTGGCTATGAGATAAACCACGAAAACTGGGCTAAATTTTATAAATTTAGTGGCGATGCAAATGGTGTGAAATTTGAAGTTTATATGAACTATTTTAAAGATGAATTTGAAAATTTCAAACAAAGTAAGAGCTTTAAGGTCCCGCCTAAGATAAGCGGCCACATCTTTTTTGACGGCACAAAATACGACTATGAAAAGGGCTCTTTTGAGCAAAATGGTAGCGAAATTTCTTCATTAAATGCAGTCTCAGACAAGATAAATTTAGAGGTTAAAAATGAAAATGGCGAGCTAAAAGGCAAGATCGTCGTTAAAAACAAAGCCCATAACGCCACTTTAAGGGTGGCAAACGAGTATGAGAACCTAAATATCGGCATCCAAATGACCGAGGCAAACGGCACAAGATATGAGGCGATCATCAGCGACATCTTCGCTAAAGACTCCGCCAAAAAATATAAAAACAAGCTTCTTGCAGAGTTTTACGACCTAAAAAGCGAGCGCAAAAAATGGCCAAACAACCAGTACGAGAGCCTAAAAGAGATCTACTACATCAACGACAAGATCAAAAGCGTTTGCACCTATAAAAACGAAAAAACAAACTGCGAGGTGATCTCACTTGCGACAAACAAAAAGCTAAAGCTAAAGCAAATTTTTAAAGATATAAACGACAGCCACCTAAAAGCGATCCTTGCAAACGCTGGCGTGAGCGATAACTTCGTGCTTTCGCCACTTGGACTTACATTTTTAAACGAAGAGCAGATCAGCGTGCCACTTGAGGAGCTAAGACCTTACTTTAGCGATGAAGTCGGGCTGTAATGGCTAAAATTTGCGGTATCGACGAGGCTGGACGTGGGGCGTTAGCTGGACCACTAAGCGTGGCTGCTTGTGTGCTAAATAGCGAAATTTCTGGCCTAAACGACTCCAAAAAACTAACCGCAAAAAGGCGCGAGGAGCTCTTTAAAGAGATCACAAAAAGCTCAAATTTCCTCATCGTCTACTTCTCAAACGCCCAGATAGACGAGCTTGGGCTAAGTGAGTGCCTAAGGCGAGCGCTCAAGCTTTTCAAGGCGCATTTTGAGAGCTTTGAGATCATTTATGATGGAAATTTAGACTACGGCGTTGGCATCACGACTATGATAAAGGCCGACGGCAAGGTCGCTGGGGTAAGTGCTGCTAGCATATTAGCAAAGGTGAGTCGTGACCGCTTGATGAACGGCTGGGATAAATTTTATCCAGCATACGGCTTTGCAGGGCACAAGGGATATGGCACGAAGTCGCACCTAGATGCGATAGCTAAATTTGGCTACTCGGACTTTCATAGAAAAAGCTTTGTCATAAAGCCAAAACTCACGCAGGGCTCGCTATTTTAGCTGCGCATCCTCCATATAAAAAAGCACGCTTGCGTCGTAAAATTTATAAACTCCGTTTTCTTGCACGATTTCCATAGAGCGCAAAACAAAGGCGCGCTTGCCAACTTCAAAGATCAAAAGCTGCTCTTTTAGCCGCTCAAATACCTCTGAGCCAAAGTGGCCATCTGGCTTTAAATTTAAACTAGCGAGCGCCTTTTCTAGGTGCTTTTGCATATCTATGCTAACTCTTTCATTATCTAGCTGTATGACGAGCTCATCGCCATTTGTGCTGCTTGTGATGGGCGTTTTGATAGTTGCATCTTTCACGTTTATAGCGGTGCCACTAAAGTCAATGCTAAATATCTGCCAATTTTTCTGTTCAGCCACCTCAAGACCAGCTACAAATTTTTTATTTTCTAACGCAAATTTATCGCCTTTTTCTGTGAGATAGTCAAATTTATCTTGCAAAAAGTAGAGCTTCTCTTTGCCTATCTTGCTCAAGTCGCCACTTAGCAAGCCACTGCTGTCAAGTAAATTTAGTGCTCTTAGCTCTCTTAATAAAAGCTCTTTTTGAGAATTTAGCACAAGCTGCTTTGTATCAAGGACAAAATGCGTGAAAAATATGCCAAATATCATAAAAAATGCTAGAAATTTGTAAGGGAAATTTCTAAAAAATATCATCACAAAATAGCTCAAATTTGCAAATATCACGCAGGCGATGAGATAGATCCTAGGCTCGCTTAGGCCGTACTCGCCGACCCTATGCAAAACGCCCCACCAAAGCATTATGCTAGGCAAGATGATAAAAAGTGGCAAGAGCTTAAAAATTTGATCATAAATTTGACTTTTGATAAGTAAATTTAGCCCTCTTAAAACAAAGCCAGCGATCAAGCAAGCAAGCACGATATAAGCCACTCCACCTCGTGGCAACTCAAGCAAAACAAGCCTATAAATGCAGTATAAATTTAAAAGCACCACATAGATGATAAGCACTGGATTTAGGATGAAATTTATGGCGATCTTGATGAAATTTAAGAGCCTATACTCTCTAAATTTGCTCTCAAAAAAGATGAATAGACAAGGCAGACCAAAAGAGACCAGCGTCAGATAGAGCCTTTGCGTCCTGTGGCTAGTTAGAAGCTCTAAATCAAAAAGGTAGTTAAGCCCTGCACAAATAGCCACAATGCCAAGAAAAAATAGGTGAAAAAGGGCAAATGAGATGAGCAAATTTAAAAGTCTTGCTAGGCTCTGACTTATAAATTTTTCATTATCTTTGGAAAAATTTAAAGAGAATAAAAGCACAAAAGCTATGAGATAAAGTGCCACAAGATCGCTAGTGTGACCGCTTAGCTTAAGTCCAAAAAAGTAAAGGCTAGCTCCAAATATCAAAAAATATAAAGGTAGTAAAATTTGCCTTTTATTTAGGTAGATAGCGACCAAAAGTAGCGGCTCAAGCAGCCAAAAACCTCTATACTCATCCACTATCTGGCTGGGGCTAAGAAAAATGGTAGCTAGGCTAAATGCCAAAATGGTAAGAAACAAAATTTTTTTATCAGCAAATGCAGCTTTTAGTTCAGTGGCGATCTGCAATGTCGTCCTTTAAAGGATGAAATTTAGCCACACTACGTGGCTAAAAAATGAGGGTTTAGAAATTTGCAAGGGGTGCAAATTTCTAATTAAATTTAGATTTTTAAAAGCTCGGCTTCTTTCTCTTTTACGAGAGTGTCGATCTTTGCGGTGTAGGTGTCAGTTATCTTTTGAACCTCATCTTGGCCCTTTTTGCTCTCGTCTTCAGTTATAGCCTTGTCTTTTTCAAGCTTTTTGACCTCATCGTTTGCGTCTTTTCTCACGTTTCTTATACTAACTTTGGCCTTTTCGCCCATAGCTTTTGCGTGTTTTGCATTTTCTTGGCGTTGCTCGACGGTCATCGGTGGGAAAAATAGCTTAACGCTCTCGCCGTCGCTGTTTGGATTGACGCCGATGTTTGCAGCTTGGATAGCTGATGAGATCGCTTTTATCATGCTCTTTTCCCAAGGTGTGATAGCGATAGTCGAAGCGTCACTTGTAAGCACGGTGGCTACTTGATTAAGCGGAGTTGGCGAGCCATAATAATCAACCATAACGTTATCTAGGATGTTGATATTTACTTTGCCAGTTCTTAGCGTTGTAAAATCGCGTTTTAAAGAAGCGATCGCCTTTTCGCAACCCTCTTTTTGGGTATCATAAATTTTATTTAGCATTGGTGTCCTTTATTAGAAGTTTTGTACTTCTGTGATGATCTACTTTTAGCGACATTAACACTTTGCGCTTATCAAGTGGTGGGTTAAATTTACACTCAAAAACGCCATTTGTCATAGGTACTTTTCTAAAGCCGTCAAAGCCAGTCATGAAAAAACTGCCCTCACTTGCGTTTGTGTCGGTCTTGATGATGAGCTTGTCGATCGCGTTATTTTGCGGATAGCCTTCTGGAAATATCCACTGGGCATTTAAAAATTTACTATTAAAAGTTAGCGCTATCTTTGTGCCATTCATCACTGGCGTTCTGTAAAGATCATAAACGTCGCTTTTATCTGAAACTGCGCCTGAGTTTTGATTTAAAAGTGCTAAAAAACCAAATTCTTTTGCCAAAGAGACAACTCTGCTATCGATCTCGCCGTAAGGGACTGCAAAGTATTTTGGCTTATAGCCCATGTGCTTTTCAAAGGTCTCAACGCCCTTTTGAAAGTCCTCTCTTAATGCCTCATCGCTAAGTCTAGTCATCCTTGGATGAGCGTATGAGTGGTAGCCGATCTCGCCGTAAGCTTCTAGCTCTTTGATCTGATCAAAGTCTAGATAATCACCATATTTGTTCGCACTTGCCTCTACATAGACCATCAAAGCAAATGGGTAGTTATACTCTTTAAAAAGCTCAAGAGCGTTATTGTAAAAGCTTTTGTATCCATCATCAACGGTGATAACGATCCAGTTATCAGGGATCGGTTCGCCAGCATTTACCGCATCGACAAGCCTTGATAGCTTGACAACTTCGTAGCCATTATTTTTGAAGTATTCAAACTGCTCTCTTAAATTTTGGATAGAAACATCTGTGCTAACGTGTCTTGGATCGTCAAAGCGGTGATAAACTAGGATGTGAGCGTCTGCCAAAGCAAACGTTAGCGTCAAAAGTGACGCTAAAAACGTTTTTATCATTGTTATTTTACTGGATTTTGTGGTGCGCTAGGAGCTGCTGGCACGTCGTTTGATTTTGGTATGACTAGAGATTTGCTATCGACACTATCAACGATAGAGCGTTTTAGATCTTTGTTGTAAAAATATCCAAGTGCAAGTGTGTTTAGGATAAACAAAACGCCTACCACAAAGGTAAATTTAGCTAAAAACCCAGCTGGTCCTTTTGCTCCAAAAAGGCTCTCGTTACTTCCACTGTATGCTCCAAGACCGATAGATGAGCTCTTTTGGAGTAAAACTGCGATCGTGATAACGACAGCTAGAACAAATTGCAAGATTAAAAATATTAAACTCACGAAATTTCCTTTAAATTTTTTAAATAGTTTGCGATTATACAAGAAAAGATTTAAATTTTTAGTTAAAGTTCTTTTTCAAGCTCATAAAGCTCGTATCTTATGCTTTTAAAAAGCTCGGCTCGCTCTAAATTTACAAGCTTAAAGCACTCTTCAAGCACGCGAGCGCTCTCCTGGGCACGCTTGAAATTTGCAGTGATGATTTCGTCTAAATTTGATCTTTCTTGCTCGCTTTTTGTGCTGGTTTTTAAGACATCATTTTGTGAATTTCTAAATTTTAAAAATTCTTTTTGTGGGATCTTTGCCTTGTGGCGGAGAGATTTTATCTTATAGGCGAGCTTAGCGTCGTCAAAGACATATCTTTTTATATCTTCAACGACGCGAAGCCCTTCTTTTAGCCTATTTAGATTCGCATCTATCACTCGGTAGATGCGCTCGTCATTAGTCATTTCTATTAAAAATGCCTAAAATTTGTAGTAATGATGTAAATAAATTTACAAAATCAAGATACAAAGCAACTGCACCCTCAACTGGTGTCTCGTAGTTGCCACGGATGATATTTTGTGTATCAAAAAGTATGTAAGCACTAAATAAGATCGATGAAATACTTGCGATTACAAGTTGAAACATCGTGCTTTTAACGAAAATATTGATGATCGCTGCTACAATGATAACTATCAAAGTTATAAATAGCATCTTACCCATCGTTGTAAAGTCACGTTTTGTATTCATCGCAAAGACGCTTAAAGCACCAAATGCAACTGTCGTCAAGCCAAATGCTTGAGCCACGATACTAGCACCACTTGGCATAGCAAGGATCGCTGAAAGTAGCGGAGTTAGCGTAAGACCGCTTACAAATGTAAATGCAAAAAGAAGTATTAAATTTAATCCCTCTTTGCGTTTAGCTGCCATTAGGCCAAAAAGCAACACAAACTCTAGTATCACAAGTCCCCAAAACAAAAATCTATTTGCCGCAAAAACGCCAGCGATGCTAATGCCTACATAAGCGCCAGCAGTAGCTGAAAGTAGTGATGCTGCAAAAAGTTGATAAGTCTGTTTTATAAAAGTGCTTAGTGAGCTTTGAGAATACGCAAGCTCTTCTTGATTTTGCTTAGCGTAGTTTCTATCATATAAACTCATTTTTTCTCCTTGAAAATTTTTGGGCTAAATTTAGCCAAACTTTGTTAAACAATGTATAAAAAGTAGTTTAATAAATAATATTAATTTAGGGTTTTTTATTTTCGCTTCGTTTTTTTGATTAAATAAAAGTTGCTATAATCGCGATAAAAATATAAAAAATGGAGATAAATTTTATGGATGATTCAATACTTGAAGGTGCAGTAAAATTTATGGAAGATGGTTTTTTAGAGCATGAAGAGCTCTTTAAAAGTCTGCAACACAAGCAAGATCCGCACACGCTTTTCATATCATGCGTGGATTCAAGGGTCGTGCCAAATTTGATAACAAACTGCCTGCCAGGCGAGCTTTTTATGGTGCGAAATATCGCAAACATCGTGCCACCTTATAGGGTGAGCGAAGAGTTTTTGGCGACCACTTCGGCGATCGAATATGCGCTTGAAGTTTTAAACATCAAAAACATCATCATTTGCGGACACTCCGATTGTGGCGGATGTGCGGCGCTTTATGTTGATGAAAAGAAGCTAAAAAATACTCCAAACGTTAGAAACTGGATCAGGCTAATAGAGCCGATCAAGCGAGAAGTGCTTAAATTTACAAGCGACGATCCAGCCAAAATGGCGTGGCTAACCGAGAGGCTAAACGTGATAAATTCGATCGAAAACATAATGACATATCCAAATGTAAAAGAGGAGTATGAAAGTGGCAAGCTTCAAATTTATGGCTGGCACTACATCATAGAAACTGGTGAAATTTTCAGTTACGATTTAAAAGAGGGCACGTTTAAACTTTTAGCGGACAAAAGAGGCGAAAATGCGTAAATTTCTAACCATCATCCTGCTTTCTTTCATAACTCTTTTTGGCGCTGATAACAACGTAACGCAAGAAGACGATATCATCAGCATAACAAATCAAATTCAAACCCTAAACAGCCAGATAAATATCATAAAATCTCAGCAAAAAGACCTAAACGCTTCAAAGATCGATAACTCAAATTTGATCACTCTTCAAAATAAAAAGAACGCTCTTTTAGAGAAAATTCCGACCTATGTTATGCAGATCGAAGTTACACAAAGCGATATCAATAAATATAATCTGCAAAAAGAGGCACTAGAGAAAAAGGTCGCAAGACTTGAGAAGCAGTCAAACAAGGACGCCTATATCCAAAGTGCTATCGAGCTTGAGAAGATGAAGGTTGATTACGCTTACTACTCAGCGCTTATTAGCCTAGAAGAGGTCTTTAAAAAGGGCGCTAAGGCAAATTCTATAAGAGATGTGATAGATAATGGACTTTTAAATTTACAGACAAATTCTTATGTAAGCATAAAAGATCTAAAAGACTCACTAAATGACACTTCAGGCTCTTATGACAGTGCCTTTTTTGATCTTGAGCTAAAAAAAGAGAGTGAAGAAGAAATTTTAACCTATCTTAAAAATAACGCCGATCTTCTAAGCTCAAGCATGCTCTTGTCTGAGCTAAATTTAGTCGATGCAGTCGAATACATAAACAAAGCAACTGACATAAATTCAAGTAAATTTAACATCGGCAAGATCGTTGTTATCGTTGCGATATTTTTATTTTTCGTCTCGCTAACTAGAATTCTAGCCAAACTTACCTACTGGCTAATGTCGCTCGTCGCTTCAGGCGAAGGGGTCAAAGAGGCTAAAAATCAGATCGTTGATATCATCAAAAAGCCGATCTCAGCACTTCTTATCATCTATGCGCTAAATATCTGTATCGGCGTTGGATTTTACCCAGTGCCAGTGCCTCTAACGGTAGCAAACATCTTTTCTATCATCTATATAGTCGCATTTTCATGGCTTGTCCTCACCATACTAAATGGCTACGGCATCGCTATACTCGACAAGATCGCGCAAAAAAGCAAGCGTAAAGAGGTGATAAACCTAGCGCTAAAAGTGATCTACGTGATCGTGCTGATCATCACACTTTTACTGATCCTTCAAAAGCTTGGCTTTGATATCTCGGCGCTCATCGCCTCACTTGGTATCGGTGGTCTTGCCGTTGCCTTCGCTGCTAAAGACATCATCGCAAACTTCTTTGCCTCTGTTATGATGCTCTTTGACAACTCATTTTCACAAGGCGACTGGATAGTTTGTGGCGACATTGAGGGCACAGTCGTTGAGATAGGATTTAGAAAAACAACAGTTAGAAGCTTTGATAACGCCCTTATCTTCGTGCCAAACTCAAAGCTAGCAAGCGATCCAGTTAGAAACTGGAGCAGAAGAAAGGTTGGCAGACGCATAAGAATGGTTATTGGCATCGAGTATGGACCAACTACAGAAGAGATCAAAAAATGTGTAAATGACATCAAAAATATGCTGATAAATCACCCAGATATCGCTAAAAGCGAAGATATCGCGGCTAATAAAAGAGGTCTAAAATATAGACAAAACATAGTTTCAGTTGATGACTACGCTGGATATAAGTCAAATTTATTTGTCGTGGTTGATGACTTTGCTGATAGCTCGATAAATATCCTAGTTTATTGTTTTGCCAAAACTATCGTTTGGGGAGAGTTTTTAGATGTAAAACAAGATGTAATGCTAAAAATTATGGATATTTTAAAGCAAAATGGTCTAAATTTTGCATTCCCAAGCCAAAGCTTGTATATCGAAAATATCAAAGATAAAATTTAAGGAGAGAAAAATGAGTGATGATTTTGACTACGAAGAGGTAGAAGAAGACTACTCTGAATTTAACGATGAGGACGAGGATAGTAGCGATAGCTATGACTATAACTACGACGAAAATGACTACAACTATGAAGATAGCGATGAGGATGAGGATAGTTACGACTCGTATTAAAATGGCCTAATTAAATTTAATGGATGAAATTAACGGAGAGAATGCTTGGTACAGGAATTTATAGAGCAAGATAGCTATAAGGCTATCGATGACATTTACAAAACGATATTAAACGTAGCGATAGTAAGTAACGCCTTTGTCTTGATCGTGCTGTGTAGTTTTTACTTTGACTTAACGATCATTTTTATCTGTTTTTTATTTCTTTCTATTAGCACTGCTTTAAGGATTAGATTTAATATCAAATACAGATTTTTAATCTCTGCCATCTTTCAACTAAATGTCATCACCGCAGTTATCGCTGGCGTTGTTGGCATGGGCTGGAGCTCTAATATATGGATAACACTCCTTGGCGTTATCTTTATAAACTACTTTTTGGCTTTTAACCAAAGGCTTCTTACCTACTCTGTCTGCCTTCTTGAGCTATTTGTCCTTTTGTGGTTATATCTTACATATAAAGATAAAGTAGTTGAGATAGACACCATGGTACAAATAGGCTCAACCTGTATAAGCGTTTTCTTTACTTTTTACTTGGTCTTTAGACTTTCTTTTTTCTCTGATGCGATCACATCTAGTGGCTACAAACAGATCAGTGAAGAGAAAGAGGAGATAGAGAGAATTTCTAAGTATGACTTTTTAACAGGTCTTTTAAATAGACGCTCGATCGAGAGAACACTTAGATATGAGCTAAAAGAGCTTAGAGAAAAAAGCAGTGACGCAAATTTAGTCGTTATGCTAGGAGATATAGATAACTTCAAAAAGATAAATGACACCTACGGACACGACTGGGGCGATAAGGTCTTAAAAGAAATAGCAAGGGCCTTGCAAGATACTTTTAGAGAAAATGACCACATTTGTAGGTGGGGTGGAGAGGAATTTCTAGTTATCTTGCCTGAAGTTAAAACCGAAGACGTAAAAAAGGTAGAAACCAGACTTGGCACAAGGATAGCGCAGGTAAAACTGCCTGATAAGAGCTCAGTAACCATGACCTTTGGTCTAGTCCTTTGCGCAAATGGCGTTATAACTGATATCGACACAGTCATAAACAAAGCTGATAAAAAGCTATATGAGGGTAAGAAAAATGGCAAAGACCGCATCGAGTATGAGATCATGAAGGCAAATAAGGACAAAGACAATGCCTAAAATTTCACTTTATATCTCACAAAAGATCATCGTCTTTTCACTTCTAGCTGTACATACTTTTTACCTAGTTATGTTCTGCCTCATGGGCGAAGAAATTTTGGCTGTGGCAAACATCCTATCTGTTAGCATATATCTTTTTGCACTAAAGATACTCTTTGATAGCGAAGAGAACAACAAGATCGTGATGCTCATCTTGCAAGTAGAAATTTTACTCCATGCCTCACTTTGCGTCTTCATCCTTGGTCTAGGCTGGGGCTTTGAAATTTTATTTTTAACATCTACAATTAGCCTCTTTTTCTTATCAGTTAGCTTTAAAATGTTAAGCAGAATTATCTCTTTGCTAGATATCGCGGCTTTTTTACTTTTTTATCTAGTGATAGATCTACCAGCAAAGGACGATCCTTTATACAAAGAGATATTTTTTGTATTTAACCTAACCGCATCTTGTGTGTTTGCTGTCCTAACATCATTTTTGCTAGAGAGCTCAAATTTATTTATATTCTTAGGCATCTTAGAAGAGAAAGAGTCTGCTAAAGCTGTCTTTAACCACGACCCACTAACTGGACTTTTAAACCGCGCCTCGATGCAACAAATTTTTAGACAAAAGAATTTATTTGACGGCAACGACTTTGCTATCGTGATGTGCGACATCGATAACTTTAAAAAGATAAATGACACCTACGGACACGGCGCAGGCGATGAAGTGCTAAAGAGCCTTTCTAAAATTTTCAAAAATGCTTTCAGAAATGAAGATAGGGTCGCTCGCTTTGGCGGCGAGGAGTTTTTGGCTGTTATCTTTGACGTTAAAAAGGCAAAAGCAGTTAGCATCTTAGAGCGTATCAGAGAGACGCTTAATCAAAATGTCGTTGAATTTGAAAACCATAGGATAATAGCTACTATGACCTTTGGTGTCGTGGCTCACAGCGGCAACACTGAGGTAAATATCGAGCGCATGATCAAGCAAGCTGATGAGCTACTTTATGTCGGTAAGCGAAATGGTAAAAATATCGTTATGAGTGCGGATTACGATCCAAAAGGATAAATTTAGAGGCCTAGGCCTCTAAATTTTAATGTCCATACATTATGTTTGGTAGCCAAAGTGAAATTTGCGGTATATAAGTAACCAAGATAAGGCCAAAGAACAAGGTTAGCGTCCATGGCAAGCACGCCATGATGACCTCTTTTAAATTCATATTTGTAAGACCGCTTGCGACAAATAAATTTAGTCCAACAGGCGGAGTCACCATACCTATCTCCATATTTACAACCAAGATGATACCAAAGTGAATAGGATCGACGCCAAGTTGCGTAGCTATCGGAAGCAAGAGTGGCACCATAATCATGATAACGCTTGAAGGCTCCATAAACTGACCCATGATAAAGAGCAAGATATTTACAAATATCAAGAACCCTATCATGCCGATATTTGCATCAAGTATCATCGAAGCGATCGCTTGTGGGATCTGCTCGCTAGTTAGCAAATATGCAAAAACAACGGCATTTGCGATGATGAAAAATATCATAGCTGTTGTAAGGGCTGAGTCTAGGCAGATATCCCAAAGATCTCTTATCTTTATATCTCTATAGATAAAAAGTGAGATAAATAGCGCATAAACAGCACTTGCCGCAGCAGCTTCAGTCGGAGTGAATATGCCTCCATAGATTCCGCCAATAACCACAACGACGATTAGTAAAGCCCAAAATGCTTTTGCAAATTTCTGCACTCTTACTTTAAATGGCTCAGCCTTAGTCGCTTTAAATCCAAGCTTTTTTGCTCCGACATAAGTTTGAACTAACATAAAAGCACCAAGCATAAGACCAGGCACGACGCCCGCCATAAAGAGCTTACCGATGCTTACCTCAGCTGTTACGCCATAAACTATCATAACAACTGAAGGTGGGATCAAAATTCCAAGCGAGCCAGCCGTTGTTATGCCGCCCACTGCGTACTCTTTTGGATAGCCAGCCTCTTTTATCGCTGCAAACATAATAGAGCCAATGGCTACAACCGTCGCAGGCGAGCTTCCAGAGACGGCTGCAAAGATGATGCAGGCAAATATCGCGCTCATAGGTAAGCCACCTGGCAAGTGTCCGACCATAGACTTTGCAAAGTCGATGATACGCCTTGCTGAGCCGCCTTTGCTTAGTAAATTTCCAGCCAAGATAAACATCGGTATCGCCATTAGCGAAAATTTATTGATGCCATCAAAAATTAGCTGCGGAATCGTAGCGATGTCGATATCTGTAAAAAATATCATCGTTAAAACGGTGCTTGTACCTAGCGAAACCGCGACTGGCACGCCTATTAGCATCAGTGCAAAAAGCAGGATAAATAAAAATGCTATTGTCATCTTTTTCTCCTTAGTCTTTGACTACGCTACCATGAGCTAGCTCGTGCGCTTCGTTGCTTACGACCTTTGCTGCTGGAGTTAGAGCTACTTTTATAGCTTTTTCAGCCGAGCGGTAGCTAGCTGTGACAAAGGCTATTGGAAGCACTAGCATAGGGACCCATTGTGGTATGCCAAGGTCTATTATCATCTGCTCGATCTCGTGCAAAATTTTAAGATAATCCACCGAATAAACCGCGATAAATATCAAAAAGACAGTTGTTAAAATGTGCGAAAAGAGCAGGCACGCTTTCGCAAGCGCTGGTGGAAATTTCTCCACCAAGATAGTTACGCTCACGTGAATGCCCTTGTTAAAGCCATACGCTGCGGCAAAAAACGCCGACCAAATGAAGAGGTAGTTTGATAACTCGCTCGCCCACGACCAGCTTTTATCAAAAAAGTATCTGGCCATGACGTTAGCAAAGGCTAGTAGCGTACCAGATGCGAGCCCAGTTACGGCGATAGTTTTGTTTAGCGAAACTATCACAACATCAAGGACGTCAAATATTTTTTTCATCATTTCGCCCCAAGAGTTTTTTCGATTAGCTCTTTGCCGATGACGTCGTAAAATTTAGGATAGATAGCCTGCATAACCTTCTCCCACTCAGCTTTTTGTGCGTCGTCGATCTTGAAAATTTCTAGTTTTTTGCTAGCAGCGATATATTTTTCAAGTTCAGCTATGACGTGAGCGTCCTCTTTTGCTGTCTCTTCTCTCTCGTAAGCTGTAGCCTCGCTTAGAGCTTGTTTTACATTTGCTTTTAGATCATCTGGTAGTTTGTTCCAAAATTTATCACTCATAACGACTAGATAGCCTAGATATCCGTGGTGAGAAAGTGTAAGAGAGCTTTGAACCTCGTGAAATTTAGAGTTATAGAAATTTGAAAGTGGGTTTTCAGTAGCATCAACTACGCCTTGTTGAAGCGCAGAATAAACCTCTGAAAATGGCAGAACTTGTGGGTTGCCACCGATCGCTTTGATCTGCTCTTCAAGCACTTTTGAGCTTTGGATTCTAAATTTTTGTCCTTTTGCATCTTCTGGAGTGAGGATAGGTTTTTTGCTTGAGCTAAAGTGCTTAAATCCAGCATCCCAGTAATCAAGCGCCACAAAGCCCTTCTTAGTCACAAGACCTTTTAGCTCCTCGCCAACTGCGCCATCTTGAACCTTGTGAAGATGGTCTGCATCTTTAAAGATGAAAGGTAGGTCAAATAGCTGAAACTGCGGCACGATAGGTGTAAATTTAGAAAAACTAGGAGCTGCCATTTGAACGTTACCAAGTTTTAACGCACCAAAAACTCTATCGTCATCAAGTAGCTGCGCTGATGGGAAGACTTGAACTTTTATCTTGCCGCCACTTAGCTCCTCAGCGCGCTTTGCAAAAAAGTCAGCTGCCTTGCCCTTTGGCGTAGAAGCTGCGACAACGTGAGCAAATTTGATCGTATAGACCTTATCCGCACCAAATGCTAAGCCACTGATGGCACATGTAAAAAGTAAAGCTTGTAAGAATTTCATCTTTCATCCTTTGTAATAGTTTTGATAGGTGCATTATAAATTTCAAAAATAAAAATTTAGAAATTTTGTTTCATAAATTCACATATCTTTATTTTTATATGTGTATTTTTGTAACAATTTTGATCTAAAATGGATAGTTTTTGCTTCGTAAATTTAACGTAAAAATTTATTTATCATTTTTATAGTCTATTTTTGTTACGTTTCTACACATATTTTTATATTATTTTTTACATTTAGAGAAATTTAAATTTACTTTTCTCTCTTTTGCAAAGCTAAATTTACTCTTTTAGGTTATAAAATTTCACTCTTATAACCACAAATTTATAAAGCAAATTCGCTCATCTTTCATAAATGAAAAATTTAGCTTTTATAAAAACGCCCTATTTTTGGCTTAAATTTTAAAAGATTTTGTTTGTTAATCTTTTGTGGCTATAATGCAAAATAACAAATTTTATTATTAAGGAATTATTATGTTTGAACTAAGAAAACTTCCGTTTGACGCAAACCACAACGCAGTAGTAAGTGCTAAAACCTGTGAATACCACTACGGCAAGCACCACGCGACCTATGTTGCAAATTTAAACAATCTCATAAAAGATACAAAATTTGCTAACGCATCATTTTATGAAATTCTAAAAAATAGCGAAGGCGGCCTTTACAACAACGTCGCTCAAGTTTATAACCACGACTTTTACTGGGACTGCATCGCTAAAAAAAGCGAGATGTCAAGCGAGCTAAAAGCTGCGATTGAAGCAAATTTCGCAAATTTTAAAGAGGAGTTTTTAAAGGCAGCTACAACGCTTTTTGGCTCAGGCTGGGCGTGGCTTGTATTTGATCCAAGCAGCAAAAAGCTAGAGATCGTACAAACTAGCAACGCAAAAACTCCAGTGAGCGATGGCAAAGTGCCACTTCTAGTCGTTGATGTTTGGGAGCACGCTTACTACATCGACAACTTCAACGCTCGTCCAAAATACCTAGAGACATTTTACGAGAATATAAACTGGGAATTTGTAAGCCAAGCTTACGAGTGGGCGCAAAAAGAGGGCCTTGGCTCAGTTGAGTTTTACACAAAAGAACTACATAAATAATATCTGGCGGGTCCTCCCCGCCTTTAAATTTCTGCTTTTTTTCAAATTTAGATATCAAATTTATCATTTTAAAAGAGCGCAAATGCTTCTTTTGACAAATAACCTTTTTATAAATTTACAACCAGTAAATTTATCAGCAAAATCACTTTTTGAAAGATAATGCGATCTTAAACGGCTCAAATTCTCGTTTTGGTAAAATGACTTCTTTTAAATTTAACACTAACGCGAGATATCTCACTTTCAAATTTCTTTTGAGTTGCTAAATTTAGCAAGCAATAGGCGCGCTATCTACTGCTTTGAAAACGACCATTATCATTCGCATTTAAAGGCTTTTTGCTTAAATTTAATACAATTCAAAAATAGCTCGACTTCTCGCTCTTAAATTTATCACTTTCAAATTTAAACTTCTAAATTTATAAGAAAACCGCATAACACACGTGCGACGAACGAAAATTTATTGCATAAAGATGGCATAAAATGCTTGTTTTGACGGATTGCTCTGTTTTGACTAGCAACTTTTTCTAAATTTAACCCAGCAAACAAAGTCGGTAGTGGCTTTAAATTTAAAAAACGCCCTGATACTCAAAGTCTTTAACGCCTTGAAACAACCCTAAAATAGCTTGCTTTTAATATCCAGCCTCTACTAAATTTAATGCAATTCAAGATCACCGCAACTATCTCGCCTTTAAATTTCTATCTTTCAAATTTAAACTGCTAAATTTATAATCCAAAGCAACATTAATGCTCAAAATAAGCGCCATTTTATTGCCTCAAAACAACTCCTAAGCGCGATTATGACGCTCTTTTTGGCGCTAATACACGCTAGCGAAGTAGCAAAATGGCAAAACTGGCTTTATAACCTACACTATTGCGACCAAATAGCCTTCTATTTAAGATTAAAATTCAAAAAACGGGAGAGGGCATAAAAACCACGAGTGGGTGTTTTGATATCAAGCAAAGGCGGCTTAAATTTCAAAGCCACCCAGCCAAAATCATCTCTTTGAAGTGTATAAATTTATACCATTTTGCAAGCGTTTTAGCCCTTCAAGCACCCTTTCACGCTGCGTTGCGATATTCATACGAAGGAAAAATCTATCTCCCCTATAAGCGTTGCCGTCATTTAGCCAAAGCCCAGCTTTGTCGCGTAAGAAATTCATAAATTCGCTCGAATCCTCACAAAACGCACTGCAGTCAAGCCACAAAAGATAGGTCGCACTCGATGGCAAGAGCTTCACTGGCAAGCCTTGCTCTTTTATGAAGTTTGCGACGACCTTTTTGTTTTCAAAAAGATACTCTCTAAGCTCATCAAGCCACGCCTCGCCCTCGTTAAACGCAGCGATTGCGGCGATGATCGCAAAGGCATTTGCCTCGCCGACCTCATCGTAGTTGATAGCGGCATTTAGCCTTGATCTGATCTTTTCATTTGGCGTGACGACGGCTGAGCTTTGAAGGCCAGCTATGTTAAAGGCCTTTGTAGGCGAGATGCACGTGATGGAGTTGTTTTTGCACTCCTCGCTAACGCTGATAAATGGCACGTAGTTTAGCCCAGGATCAGTTATATCGCAGTGAATTTCATCGCTGATAACCAAAACATCGTGCTTATAGCAAAGCTCGCCTATCTTTTTAAGCGTCTCTTTGTCCCAAATTTTGCCTATTGGATTGTGAGGATTACATAGAAGCATCATTGTAGTTAGCGGCTGGGCTAGCTTTGCTTCAAGGTCGTCAAAGTCGATCTCATAAGAGCCATTTTTATAGACGAGGTCGTTTGATAAAATTTCACGTCCGTTGTTTTTGATGCAGTTAAAAAAGACGTGATAGACAGGCGCTTGCACTAAAATTTGATCTCCTGGGCTGCTAAATCTCCTAATGGCAGTCGAGATAGCTGGTATGACGCCAGTGCAAAAGCACATCCACTCATTCTCGAAGCTCACGTTGTGACGTCTTTGCCACCAGCTTTTTATCGCTTCGTTCCACTCTTTTGGGATGAAAGAGTAGCCAAAGACGCCGTTATCAAGACGCTTTTGCAAGACGCTTAAGATCTCAGGTGCGGCCTTAAAGTCCATATCTGCAACCCACATTGGCAAAACATCGCTCTTCATACGCCATTTTGATGAGTTGGTGCCTTCTCTGCTTACTAATGTGTCAAAATCGTACTTCATAGCTTTTCCTTAAATAAAATTTTAAATCAATTATAACCCAAAAGATACTAAGATGATTTAAAAATTTAATACCCAAAAAGGAAAAATGATGAAACTAGCTCAGGCTCTCATCCTAAGATCTGACACGCAAAAGCGCATCGAACAGCTAAAAGTTAGACTACTTAGCAACGCAAAAACGCAAGAAAACGAAAGTCCAAGCGAGGATCCAAAGCTGCTTTTAAAAGAGCTTGACAAGCTAACAAGCGAGCTTTTTAGGCTCATTTGCTCTATAAATTTAACAAACTCAAGTGCTAAATTTGATGGCATGAGCCTCACTGAGATGATCGCTAAAAAGGACGCTTTGACGCTAAAAGCAAACGTGCTTAGGGAGTTTGCCACGAGTGCTAGCCAAAAGGTCGATCTCTACTCAAATAGCGAGATCAAAATTTTAAGCACAGTCGATGTGAGCGCACTTCAAAAGCAAGTAGATGCGCTTTCAAAAGAGATCAGAGAGCTTGAGATGAAGCTTCAGGAGGCAAACTGGTCGGTTGATCTAGTAGAGTAAAAATTTATGGTAAAAATTTAGCCAAAAGCGAGTAAAAAACCAAACATTGGCGGCTTGCGAAGACCAGGCAAAAGCTTAAATTTAGTCTTAGCAATCTTACAAATGCAAATTTAAAAAGCACTTTTACTACCACTTACTGGTTTGGCTATATTTTGGGTGGGTTTGGGGAAAATTAATCTTTATCATGTAAAATTTCGTAAATTTTTAAAAAGGAAATTTATGAAACTAGACACTCTAATCGTAAAAGGCATCGAAGCTAAAAACAACCCAAACAAAGCGGTCGTTCCGCCAGTATTTTTAGCTAGCACATTCGTGCAAGATGACCTTGAAAATTTTCAAGAATTTGCCTACTCACGTGGCAACAACCCTACAAAAAAGGCATTTGATGATATCTTTGCTAAAGTTGAAGGTAGCAAATACGCATTTAGCTTTGGCTCAGGCATGGCAGCAACAGCAGCTGCACTTAGCCTTATAAAAACAGGGCAAAAAGTCCTGCTAAATAGCAACGTCTATGGCGGCACATATAGATATGTCACGACAGTTTTTGAAAGCCACGGCATAAAGAGCGAATTTATAGATGATCTAAATTTTTTAAGCGAAGATGACATAAGCGACGATGTGGCAGCTATCTTCATCGAAACTCCCTCAAACCCTCTTTTAAGAGTGACTGATATCGCTAGAATTTCAAAGATCGCTCACAAAAAAGGCGCTCTAGTCATCGTGGATAATACATTTTTGACGCCTTACTATCAAAAAGTGCTTGAGCACGGAGCTGACATCGTGGTATATAGCGCTACAAAGTATATCGGCGGACATGCTGACGTGATCGCTGGTATCGTCACGCTAAACGACGATGCTTTGGCTGAAAAGATCAAATTTGCCAAAAACACGCTTGGTGGCATCATCAGCCCGATGGACGCATACTACCTAATACGTGGGCTTAAAACGCTTAGCGTTAGGTTTGACAGACAAACGCAAAATACCCATAAAATCATCAAATTTTTAGAGAATAATGACGCCGTTAGCGTGGTGCATTTCCCTGGCTCATACAGCGAGCAAGAGGCAAAGATGCAAGCGGCTCAAGCAAGCGATATCGGCGCTCTTATCTCATTTGAGCTTGATGAAAAATATGATGTAAATAAATTTGTAAAAGCGCTAGAGATTTTTGATCTAGCAGTGAGCCTTGGTGGCGTAGAGAGCCTTATCTGCAGGCCTGCTACGATGACGCACGAGGCATATCCAAAAGAGTTGCTAGATAAGATCGGCATAAAGCAAAATTTGCTTCGCCTAGCCATCGGCATCGAAAACGTCGATGATCTAATAGCCGACCTTGAACAAGCATTTAAAAAAGCTAAAAAATAAGGAGAAATCATGGCAACTACAAAATTTAAAGGTAGTGAGGTAAATTTAAGCGGGAATGAGCTATTTGTCGGCTCTTATGCGCCTGAGGCAAGAGTCGTAGCGCAAGATCTTAGCGAATTTAGCGTGGGCGGAAATAACGGCATAGAAGTGCTTGTCTGCTTACCATCACTTGATACTGGCGTTTGCGCGGCAGAAGCACGTAAATTTAATGAAAAAGTAGCTGGAAAACACGGCGTAAAACTTAGCATCATCTCAAATGATTTGCCATTTGCGATGGGGAGATTTTGCACGACTGAGGGCATAGCAAACCTGCGTGTGGGAAGTGACTTTAGATACGGCGAATTTGCCCAAAACTACGGCATGCTGATGAGCGATGGGGTGCTAAAAGGCTTGCTCGCAAGAGCGGTCTTTGTCATCAAAGATGGCGTCATCATCCACAAACAAATCGTCCCTGAAGTGACCCAGGAGCCAAACTACGACGCAGTTTTTGACGCGATAAAACAAAGCGGCGGATGTGGTTGTGGCTGCGGCTGCCATTAAAATTTACTATGCAAATAGCCCAGCTATGATGGCAAAGAGCTGACTGCCCGTCACCACTAGCTCGCCAACCTCTTTTGCATCTCTTAAAACTAGCCTTATAGAGGCTAGTTTTAGGCTTGATTTTTCTTTTATTTGTTCATTTTTTGGTGGCAGGTCTTGCGTGATGCTTGCGTATTTTTTGATGATCTCTATCACCTGTTTTATCTCATCTGGTAAATTTTCATCCAAATTTTTAGGCAGCGAGATGTATAAATTTTCACGGCTTCTAGTTAGCAAGACATAAATTTTTCTATAAAAAAGCTCCCTTTCATTTTTATATATGGTCTGCAAAAACGGCAAAAAGTTGTGGATGATGACATTTTGCGCTTCAAGGCCTTTGATGGACTGTATAGTCAAAACCTCTACGTTTTTATCCTCTGGCAAGACGCTCTCTTTTATGGCATTTACAGCGACCTTGCTATTACTTAAAACAACACTTGTTTCGCCATCTGGCAAGGCACATTTATTGCCTTTTGCTCTTTAGTATCAAGGTAACTTTTGTATGTTTTCATCTAAACGTTAAATTTACTTTGTTCTCACACTTTTTGAGATTAAAATTCTGCTATTTTTAGCTTTTCCAAGAACACAGTTTTTGCCACAATTTAACACGGATCATGTTTATATTAAGTTATGTTGAGCCCAAATTCTAAAAATTAAAAATAAAAATGACTGAAAAATTAAAAAGTGATTTTAAATTTGAAGTGGCCGGGAGATAGGGATTCGAACCCCAGGAGGCTTTCACACCTCAACGGTTTTCAAGACCGCCGCTTTCGACCGCTCAGCCATCTCCCGAATTAAAGATTTGTGATTATAGCCAACTTTGCTTAAAATTTGCTATAACCACTAAGAATTATTCTGTTTTTTCTTTGACGTAGCTAGCGCCGCTATTAACCTTTTCTTTAGTCCATTCTTTAGCATTATGCGTATCTTCTTTTACGCCGTGCCAAGTGTTTGAACAACCTACCGCAAAAAATGCCATGCATACTATTAAAAGCAATTTTTTCATCGTTATCCCTTTATGTAGTTATTTTTGAAGTTGGAGGCGACACCCGGATTCGAACCGGGGATCAAAGCTTTGCAGGCTCATGCCTTACCACTTGGCCATGTCGCCATTTTGGTGGTGCCCGAGACCGGACTTGAACCGGTACGGTAAAAACTACCGAGGGATTTTAAGTCCCTTGCGTCTACCATTCCGCCACTCGGGCAAATTTAATGGAGCGGGAAACGAGATTCGAACTCGCGACCCCAACCTTGGCAAGGTTGTGCTCTACCCCTTGAGCTATTCCCGCGTTAAAGGTTGCAATGTTACCCAAAAGTTGCTTAAAAATTTATTTTATAAAAACAACTTTCAAAAAAATGTAAGCCATAAAAAGATAAAATACCAAATCTTTTGGGGTTATAGCTCAGCTGGGAGAGCGCTTGAATGGCATTCAAGAGGTCGGCGGTTCGATCCCGCTTAACTCCACCAAGTGACGTTTTCAAGGGTTTTCAAACCTTGCCAAAAAAAGCTTTTCAAAGCCTAAATTTAGGGCTTTTATCACTTTTTAAGCTCTCACTTCTTATCATTGCATTTCAAACAATTCCACTCTTTTGAGTGTGTATCTGAGTGTAAAAAAATATTTTTAGTAACTTTTTACACTCAAAAACAAGGGTTACGAAATGGCAAGCTTTACAAACGATTTGGCACTAAAAAAATTTACACTCAAAAATAAAAATCGTGAGTGGGTAAAAGATGACGGAGTGAAATTTTTATATGTGCTTGCATACAAGACCCAAAAAGAAACCACCAAAACTTTTTATTTCAAATATCAAGAGAGCGACGAGAAGCGAACAACAAAACAAATCAGGCTAGGCAAATACCCAAGCATTACGCTAGCAGAAGCAAGAGCGAAAGCCTTAGAGCTCGAGAGGCTAAGAGACAGGGGCGAGGACTTGCAGACAGCCACAGCCAAGCAAAAGGCTATCACGTTTAAAGACGTAGCCGATGAGTGGATAGACAAAGAGCAGAGTAAAGGGCTAATCGCTTTTAATAAGCAAATCGGACGTATCGAAAAAAATCTAATCCCATATCTAGGCGATAAAGCCATAGCCGAGCTAAAACGCAGGGACTACGCGCACGCAATAGAGCAGATACAAGCACGAGAAGCAAAAGGGGGGATAACACATGAAACATCATTAAGAACTTTTAGGCTACTCCGTAAAATCTTAGATTTGGCAGTAAATAAAGGTTACATCGAACATAATCCAACACGAGATATTATTTTTAACGACGCTTTCAAAACCTCAACAAATAATCACTTCAAAGCCATAACAGAACCTAAAAAGCTAAAAGAGCTATTAGGAGCAATGCAGGACTATCAGGGCTCGTTTTGCACACAGCAGGCATTAATATTTGGCGTGCATACCTTTTTGCGTAGTGCAAACGTGAGAGAACTAAAATGGCAATACGTGGATTTTGAGAATAATTTAATCACATTTCCAGCCGAGGCGATGAAGTTAAGAGAAGTTTTTTATATGCCAATGAGTAAGCAGGTCAAGAAGCTTTTAAAAACAATGCTAGAGCATAAAAGGGGCGATTTTGTCTTTTCTAGTGGTATAAGTGCGACAAGACCGCTAAGCGATAGCACACTCAACCAAGCAATCAAGCGGTTAGGCTTTGGCGATGAGATGGTATTTCACGGCTTACGCACGACAGCAAGCACGCTACTAAATGAAAATATCAAAAATCACGGCTTTAGTAGCGATGTGATAGAGCTTTGCCTAGACCATAAAGAGCGAAGCAGTGTAAAAGCTATTTATGACCGAAGCCAAAGGCTGGACGAGAGGGCGGAGCTTATGCAGTGGTGGAGTGATTATTTAGATAGTTTAATAAAAGAGTAAAAGAACAATGACAGAGAACAAAATTGACTTAAATGAATTATTAGAAATGAAGAGGGATAAAATAATGTTAAAAGATGAGTTATTAAATTTTTTGTCGCGATATGCAAATAAATACCCACAATTTCAAAGCGAGGCTAGTATTTATGAGTTAAAAGAAAGTTTAATTTTTTTAAAAGATTTTAATACTGAGGGCAATTCTTACGTAGATTATTCCGCCAAATTTACCATAAATAAATACATTCAAGATTTAGAAGCCATAGCCAAGAAAAAAGAACGCAAACAAACAAGAGATGAACGCCTACTTAAAAGAATTGAAAAAGCTATTAATACATTATATGGCATAAAAGAGGATTTTTTTATGAGTGAAGATATTGACGAAGAATATCAAGAAGCTATCGTTCCTAACGATAAAGAAACGTGCCAAAAAATAGATGATTTAATATACGCACTTTACTTAAAAATTGATTGTTATGAAAAAGATGAAAATATTACGCCTACAATAGCAAACAAAAAATTTGATAAAGCTTTTTTTGAACTTCTAAACGAAAGAAAAAAGAATAATAATATTAGCCCCCTAGAGTTAGCCAAAGCAATAACACAATTAAGAGTTACCATAAGAAACATTTTTAATAATAAGCCAAATATACGGACAAAATCCGATTTAAAAGCATAAAAAACACCTCTAAAAATTTCTTACATCGAAAGCAATGTAAGAAATTTATTTTTTACATTAAAACTAATGCATTTTTTTAAAAACCTACATTAAAAAACAAACATCTTTTATTTTTCTAGCATCGATTTTAACGCTACTTTTACACTAGCTATTAACATTTTTATTTATTAATATTCTCACATCAAACCAAAGCAAACTAACAATACTTGCAAGTTTTTAACGTTGGCTTTTGTAAATCAAGATAAAGGATAAAAAATGACACCAACACAACACTTATTCAACAAAAAAGAGGCGGCGGAGTTTCTAGGCATAGGCTTATCAACTCTTTATCGTTATCAAAAAATGGACGACTTCCCAAAACCTATCATCTACACAAATCAAACTATCCGCTTTAAACGTGATGACCTCGAAGCCTTTATGTATAAAAAGCAAGGCGGAGCGACACCAGAGCAAGGGGGCGAAAGATGAAGCCCCTAAAACCAAGATATGACAAGCTAAGCGAGGAGGATTTTTATTTAGGCTTTATGCTAATAGTAAAAGAGCGTAACCCTAGCCTGCTTAAAGCCATAAAAGAGGGCGAAACTAGCAAACAAACGGATGAAGCCCTAGACATAGCCCTTAGCTTTTACGATACATCGCTACAACTAGCAAGAGAGATTAACGAACTAGAGGACAAAATCCGACGGCTAAAATCTAAGCCGTCGAGTAATGCACCTCAACGCAAGAAAGGATAATAAGATGAGGTTAGAAATAACAA
The DNA here is from genome assembly GCF_002165815.1 of Campylobacter concisus. Classification (GTDB taxonomy): domain Bacteria; phylum Campylobacterota; class Campylobacteria; order Campylobacterales; family Campylobacteraceae; genus Campylobacter_A; species Campylobacter_A concisus_BH. Next base: position 27,862 of record NZ_NDYN01000008.1, on the reverse strand, counting down.
CAGCAGGCAAAGGCGGAGCGATAATCGCTATCGAGCCTAAAAAGATAAAAGAATTTACTAGCCATTTAAGAACTTATGGCGTTTCGAGTGTGAAAGAAGCACCACAAGAGTTAATAAATATGGCTTACGATTTATTTTACATCAACAAAAACCTAAGAAAGCAGGTAAGAGAACTAATAGAACAAGGATACAACAATGAGAACAAGCAAACACAAAGCAACGATATTACGACTAATGATTAAATATGGCAGGGTTACGGGTGCTAATTGCTTACATATAAGCAACGCAAATCACTACTTAGGCGAGCTTTTCAAAGAGGGGATATTAGAAGCCGAAACAATGCACGTCAAAGGGCGAGCAAATTTTAAAGAGTGGTGGATAAAAGACACGCCAGAAGCTAGAGAAAAAGCAAAGCTCTATTTAGAGCCGAGCAAAAAAGAAAATATCCAAAATCCTAATGAGATTAAAAATAAATAGCTGAGTAAAAAAAGGGTGGAGCAGACGCCACCCTTAACAAGGTTACGAACGTGGATATTTTAGCAGAAGTTGAGAGTATTATCAACCCAGCCGAGAGCGGAATTCATATAGACACGATAAGGGCTACATTTTTCAAAAAAGCTATTATTCAAAAGACCCATAAAAAAATCGACCTTTTAAAGTCAGTCGCTCGAAAATATGGCAAAAAATGGCTAAAGCTGGATAAGCAGACAGCAAAAGCCGTTAAGATAGAACGCCGTTACGAGTTTCGAGATTATGAGATAGTTAATATTTATATGCTTAGTGACTTGCCTATTTTCTACGCTACATTAAAAAACGCAGGCAATGAGCCACAAAAGGCATTATTTGAAGTTTATGGACTTAGGCAGTATAACAAGACACCACCACCAAAAAACTTAATAGCGGAACTTCTAGGCGTAATAAATAACGTTTCATCTCTCGACCTATGTTTTGATAAGGATAGCCCCTTTAACCTTGACCCTTTTTGCGATGAGGTTATTAGCTTTGAAAATACCAAGTATCTAAAAAATAACGATGTATTAACTAGAGTGTATTTTTATGACAAGGCAAAAAAGAATAATTTAAACTTGCCTATCTACCGAGCTGAAGCCGTAGTAAGCATAAATCCTAAAAGCAAAGATAACCCCTTGCAACTCAAGCAAAGGCTAAATTTACAACTCCCTTACGCCCTAGATAAGTTTAAATCCATACTGGATAAGACTACTAAAGAGCAAGGCACAATCAAGCCTTACAAGTCAAAAGAGAACAAAAGAGAGCTAAGAGCATAACCAGCCGAGATTTTGGCTCGTTACCTCAACGCAATATAAATTCACTGCCCCTAATTTTTGGGTGAGTGAAGCCCTAATTTTATGCGTTAGCCTAATTTTTGGCTTACGTAACGAAGCCCCTTAAATATGAGCTTTGTCCGTCTCCTTAAAATTAAGGACACGGCCGACCCCTAAAAATAGGCTATCCGTCTAACCAGCTCTAACAATGAAACCCAAACAACCCTATTATCAAAGCTTGAGCCTTGCAAGTGAAACGTAAAAGCTCCATACGTTAAACGTAGCCAGCTTTAAAAGATGACCTAGATTTAATCTACCTCATAGCTTTACAAAAAAATGAAACGATGACAGCCAAAGGGGTGGATTATATCCGCCTCCATAAAAAAACGGGAGCAGGTTATCCACAAAAAAAGGGAAAACCCTAACAATAAAAATGGATTTTACAAAAAAATGAAAACGGCTTTTAACCTTAAGCCAAAACAGCCCTTTTTTTGCTTGCTTAAGTTTTCATAAAAAAGGTAGTTGCAGAGATTGCCACCGCTTGCCATATTTTTAGCGTTTTTTGTCTATCTTTTAAAATCAAAAATCAAAGCCAACACCGAGGGGCTAGAGCTTTGCACGTAAGCCACGCACGAGCGAAAATCACGATTTAAGAAAACGAACGTATAGTGTGCCCCAGTAAAACTACCCTACAATGACCTTTCTGTTACAAAAAATCTCCCCTTATCCTTAAATGAAAAAATTAATTATCAAGAGGGCTAAAAATAATCGCGGTCGCGGTTAAAAAAAATCAGGGGTCGGCGGTTAAAAAAACGAGCAAGCTAAACCAAAGTGGCAAAACTAGAAAGAGCGTAAAAGCCCTATTCTAGGCGTAATTTTGAGCTAGGTGAATTAAATTCATACAGCTTTTTTAAAAGGGCTAGGGGAATTAAATACCGGTAGCTTTGAGCTGGGTAAGTTAAATTTAGGTAGCTTTTAAGTGATGTCACAGCTGACACCCTAGGGGGGGGGTGACACGTGTAACGTTACTTGTAACGGACGAAAAAAGTCGCTCGTTACAAATAATGTTAATCCTCTTTGCTTTCAGTGTAGGGCTTAACCACCTCAACGATTTTATCCATATCAAGCGACTTAATGTAGTTTTCAAGCCAGCTTTTTACCCAATACGGATAACCTCGCCCATTAGTCCCCCAACTATTTACGCCCTGATAGCTTGTTTCTAAAATTTCAGCTAATTGTTTTTTATTAAGCCCTGCACGTTTCATAAGCTCGTTAAATTCATCTCTATCCATTTTTAACCCTTTAAAAAAATATGCGTTAGCATATTAAACAACTTATTAAAAAATGCTTATGTATATTTTATTAAGTTTATTTTAAAGTGCATAAGCATATAATTTATAAATTATTTTAATGCTAATGCATATTTTAAAGGAGCAAAAAAATGTTAATCCCAACCAATTCAGACAGACCAATGTTTAAAAGGTTTCATGAGTTTGTTATCGAGCATAACAACGGTAACACAGAGGCAGACGAACAAACGCTTTATGATGTGGCATACTCGCTATTTTATGAGAGCCATGCGCTAAGAAGCGAAAATGCTAGAGTTTTAACACACAACGGTAAGTTTCACGCGCAAAATGTCGAGCTAGAGGAGCAAAACGAGTAATTAAAAGCCGAGATAGAACAAAGAAACCGAAAATTTGAAAAGCTGGCTAGTAATTACGTAGCCTTGTGCGATGAGATAGACGAGCTACAAAAAGAAAACGCGGAGCTAAAAAGCAAATTATCACTAAAGGAGCAAGAAAAATGAAGTTAGTTTTTAATGAAATCAATAAGAATTTTGAGTTAGGCGTTGAAATAACTTGCGTATTAGGACAAGTATCAACGCTAATGCTAGCACTAGCAAATAAACACGAGAGCATAGACGATAAAGAGAGATTAAACGCTACTTATCTACTAAGTGGCATTTTGCTCGATATTGCCTCAACGCTTGATGATTATGCAATAAAAGACACGAAAGTGACTAAGGAGCAAAGAAAATGACAGCTAAGAGATACGCAAAGTTATACGAGCTTGAAAAGGCTCGAAGCTTTGATGAGCTAATAAGCAAACTAGAGCAAAGCCAGGACGTTAGCAGAGATGAAGCCATTTATCAAGCAGGTGCTAAGGCGTGGCTATTTGTAGATTATTACATTAACGAGCTAAGGCACGCAGAAGCACAAGTAAAGCACTTGAAAAGACAGCTTGACCGCCTAAGCCCTGGTGATAAAAACAAAGAGGACTTTAACAAAAATAATCCCTTAAAAGCCAAAGGGATTTTTAAATGGCACAAGCCCTTAAAAGGTGCGAGCTTACAAAACGATATGCGAGCAAGTTAATCTAAGTGGGGCGAGGCTAGCCCCTAACCTCATCACTCCACGAGAGCGTAAACAGCCTTTTTCATAAAATACTAAAAAATCAAAAAGGCTAAATCAATGCTACCAAAAGAGCTTAATACACTTGAAACCTTTTTTAAAATCCTTGATAAGTTTTACCCAGACTGGGAGAAGCGAACAGACGATTATTATTTAACCGAAATAGCTTTTTTAATTCTAAAAGTATTTAACAGCCCTTACACGGACGAAACTATTATTAACAATTTACGAGTTATGAAAGTGAGTAAATACGATAAAGAGTTAGCCAAAATTTACGCTTTGCCACTAGAGGCTTACAAGTGGATTATGCAAAATAGAATGAAGCCAGATAGAGCAAAGGCGAGCGTAAAACGATATGTAAAAAATGCGATGTAAAGAAACGGCTATTTATTTAAATACTAAAGCATAAAACAGCAAAGAAACGGCGAAAGCTTTCGCAAAGGCAAGAACCGGAGCAAGAGAGGTTTTAAATAGTAAGTGCGAAAAGTTACCATACAAACAACGATAAAAACAAGGCTAAAAGCGAAAAGTTACCACTAAAAGAATGGGAACAAAAATGAGCGCTCAGCTGAAGCCAAAATAACGCTTTTATCGGGATAAACTCAAAAATCAGAAATAGAAATGAGCGCCTAAGTGAATACTATGCGAATACTAGCAAGCACGCAATAAGCGTATAAAGTGGGTAGTTAGTGAATAAAAGTGAATACCAAAATAGAACGTAAGCCACCTTTTAACAATACAAGCTAAAATAATCAAAAGAAAGGGTTACAAATGCAAACATTAACCATACAAGCAGACGAAGCATTAATAAGCCAAATAGTAGCAATAAGCAAGGCTCTAGCTAATACGACTAATCAAAAGCTAATTATCGATGAGGATTATCCGATTTACGACGATGGCAAGACGATGAAGCAAAGGATAGCCGATTACGAAGCGGATATTGAAGCTATCAGACGTGGAGAGCTTGAAACCTATCCGTTAGAGACGTTAAAAGCCGAGATGGAAAAATGGTAATTAGACGCACAGCACGCTTTAACCTCGAATTAAAAGCAGTGTTTGACTTCATAGCTAAAGATAGCCTAAGCAGGGCGCGAGAGTTTAGAAACGAACTTATCGCAAAGATAGAACGCACAGCACAGACGCCTTTTATTTGTCGTAAGTCTATTAATTTTAACGATGAGAGCATAAGAGATTTGATTTTTAAAGGTTATGTGATACCTTACTTGATAGATGATGAGGTTATTTATATGCTAGGCATTTACAAGGCTAACGAGTGGGAAGCGTGAAACGTAATAAGGCGGTAATGTTTCACAAAATAACCTTAATTAAGTTTTCGAGCAAAAAAGAGATGAAAACTAATTTTTCTTAAGCCAAAACGACTGCTTTAAGCGCCCGAAACTTAAATCATTTAACTTTACAACTTCACAATCCCATATTTTAGGCACTTACAATTATTTTGTATTGAAAACTAAACTTTTCATAACCAAAAATTTAATCACTTGAACCTTAAAAGCTCGAATGTAAGTTTGAGTGTAAAAATTATTGCTTTTAATTTTCTAAAAATACGATAATAACGGACTTTAGAGCTAAAATCATTTTTCGCTTAACTCCACCATGATTTTACTCTCTTTTTTTTGCTAACAAATATTTTCACGTTTTTCATGAAATTTTAAGTCAAATATATGTAAAAATTTAGAATTCTTTCGCTACATTTACAATATGCAAAATTTAAAACAATATGTAAATAAAATTTTAAAAAATCACCACGATGAGCGTGTATTTAGCTTTGAATTTGATGGGCAAAAATTTTGGTTAAAGCGCATTGAAAAGAGCATTGAAGGCGGCTTCTTAACTAAAATTTTTAAACCAAACCCTTATAAGTCATTTGCCGCTGAGATAAAAAAGCTTGAAATTTTAAACGAGGTAAATGCCCCTGCTCCAAAACTCGTGCTAAAAAGTGATGAATTTTTCGTTATAGAAGATGTTGGCGAGCCAGTTGCTAGGCTATTTAAATATAGCACCGACGAAAATTTTAGGCATGAAATTTTACTAAAAGCAGCCCACGCATTAGCTGGACTTCACGCGCTAAATTTCGCACACGGACGCCCAGCACTTAGGGATATCGCCATAAAAAATGACGAGATAAAATTTCTTGATTTTGAGTCAAAATTTTTTAGCGATGATCTAGAGCTTAGAAAGTGTCGTGATCTGCTAGTTTTCATCCACGAGCTCTACCGACAAAAAATTTCAAACGAGCTTGTAAAGGAGGCGATTGATGAGTACATCAAAGCTAATGGTAGCGAAATTTACGAGTACTCTTTGCGATTAATAGTGAAATTTAAGCCACTTTTCTACCTACTAAGGCCGTTTAAATTTTTAGATAAAAAAGATCTAAATGCAGCTATTTCAACATTTGAGCTACTTTTGCCAGCCACAAAATCCAAAATCACTTCTTGATAACTAAAAAATAATCTTCTAAATTTTATCTCTACTTAACAAAAAATAAATTAATATTCGTTATTAAAATTAAAAGGAGATATATGTTTTTCAAGCGCAACAAAATCATTTTCAACATCCACCTAATAATCGGTCTGATCGCGACTATACCGCTACTTATCATGACACTTGCAGCGCCATTTGCCTCTTATAGAGAGGAGATCAAGTCTGCGATAAATGAAAAATATATAAATTTAGCACCTAGCGAAAAGCCAAATTTAAGCTTAAGCGAGATCCTCGCCAAAGCAAAAAGTGAGATCAAATTTGACACGCTTGAAAACGTGCAAATCAGCGGCGAGAACAAAGCTTACAGCATCAGCGTCACTAAAGATAAAAAGCTCTTAAATTTTTTCATCGATCCACGTAGCGGCGAGGTGATCAGCGAGGACTGGGGCGAGAAAACTCGCATGATAATACTAAGCCTACATAGAAATTTAGGCCTTGCCCTGCTTGATAGCAAAGTCCCAGCCAACATCGGCAAGCAAATAGTCGCCATTAGCTCGATCATCATGGCGCTTCTTGCCATCAGCGGCCTCATCCTCTACGCACCAGTGATCAAGCGAAATTTACTAAATTCGCTAAAGATCAAAACAAACGCAAAGGGCTACGCCTGCTTTTACAACCTCCACACGAGCCTTGGCACCTACGTGGCGATCCTACTTGTCGTGATGTCACTAACTGGCCTTTACTGGTCTTATGGCTGGGTCAGAAATAGCGTAAATAGCGTATTTTTCGAGCTAAAACCAAGCCAGGCGCAAAGGGCAATGCCTCAAAGAAATTTAATCCCAATAAGCGATGATAAATTTAAAGAGATCGAGACTGCGGAGCAAATTTTTAAAGACAATGTCACACTAGAGCTAAAATCACTCACGATAAACGTGCCTGAAAACAACCAAAGCACCTACACGATAAACTACGAAACTAGCGAGAGCCAAGTGGGCAAACTAAAGCTTGACGCGAGCACTGGCAAGATCAAAGAAAACAAGCTTGTTAGCAAGGCTGATAGCATCCCAGAGGCAAAAAAGGCTGGCCGAAAAGTGCTTAGCTTGCACACTGGAGAGATGTTTGGCGAGGTTGGCCAGATCGTCTTTGCCATCTCTTGCGTGATCGCCGTTTTGCTAATAATAACTGGCTTTTTGATGACCATAAAAAGGAGCAAAGCCATATAAATAAAAGTAAATTTTTACCTTGCTTTGGGTAAGATTTTAAGAAATTTTTACCACAAACAAGAGAGAAATTTATGAACAGAAAACGCATCTACAACCCAAGTTCAAATGAAAATTTGACCGACAGAAGAGTCTTTAACGGCAACCCACACGGCATTTTAAATTTCACCAAGGCAAAATACGAGTGGGCGTTAAAGCTTTGGGACCTCATGGAGGCAAACACATGGTTTCCAAAAGAGGTCGATACCACCGACGACGTGCGCGACTACGCCTACAACCTCACAGAGGCTGAAAAACGCATGTATGACCTCGTCTGGAGCCAGCTCATCTCGATGGATAGCTTCCAGACAAACAACCTAGCTGACAACATCAACCCTTACATCACCGCACCAGAGATCAACGCCGTGTTAAGCCGCCAAGCCTACGAAGAGGCAAACCACAGCAAGTCTTACGCTGTCATGGTCGAGGCGATCTGCGACAACACCGACCTCATCTACGAGATGGAGAAGCACGACGACGTCTTACGCGAGAAAAACGACTACATCTCAAGCGTCTATGAGGAGCTTGCAGGCGAAGTGACTGATGAGAAGCTACTTCTAGCGATGGTTGCGAACCAAATTTTAGAGGGCATCTACTTTTACAGCGGCTTTACAGCGATCTACGCCCTAGCTCGCGCTGGCAAGATGCTAGGCTCAGCGCAGATGATACGCTTCATCCAACGCGACGAGATCACACACCTGCTCTTGTTTCAAAACATGATAAATTCAGTCCGCAAAGAGAGGCCTGATCTTTTCACACCTGAAACTGAGGCAAAAATTTATGATATGTTTGAAAAAGCTGGAAATTTAGAGATCAAATGGGGCAAATACATCACCCAAAACCAAATAATGGGCTTTACCGACGATATCATCGAGCAGTACATCCACTATCTCATCGACCAACGCCTAGTTGCGATCGGCCTAAAACGCAAATACAACGTCACTCACCCGATCAAATGGGTCGATGACTTTGCTAAATTTAACGACCAAAAGTCAAATTTCTTTGAAGCAAAGGTGACAAACTACAGCAAGGGAAGTATCAGCTTTGATGACTTTTAAAAATGGCATCTTAGCCCTTGCCTGCGTGCTTTTTGTGGGGTGTGCGAGCAGTAGTAATGAAAGAGCCATCAGCATAGCAAATAAGGATTTGCTAAATAGTTTTAACCCTTACATACTTGCAAAAACAAACGAAACTAAAGATAGCGTCACCTACCAAAGCATGCCAGCTGGCGATGTTTGGCCAAGTCTAGCGCCTATTGGCTCTGCGCTTGTTGTTGATGTTTTTAAAGAGATAAACAAAACATGCAACTTCAAATATAGCGACCTAAAAGAGACTAGGATGGTATATTTTGACGATAAAACCTCGTTTTCTTATGAAGTTTGGGTCTTTAACGACCCGCTCTCAGGGCGTGATGACAAGATCACAGCCATAACTGTTTTGCTAAAGCCAACGCCTGATATCGGTGGAACGGATATGGATTTTAGAATTCCAGAAAATTGTCATGCGCCAAAGCAAACTACATTTGTATTTGGGAAATAAATGAGCGAAAATTTAAACCTAATAAGCCTAACTTTAAAGGCAAAAAATGCAACAGATCGGCTAGAAGAGCTTGCAAATTTAGTTGAGGCTGCACCTGAAAACTCTCTCCTGCTTGCAAGCGAGCTTTGCATAAGCGGCTATGATTTCGACGGCTTTTTTGCTGGGGCAAATAAAGCGATGCTTGGTGGCATGATAGGCAGCTTTGATGCGATGCTGCTTGAGCGCTTGCAAGAAGCGCTTAGCCCAGATAAATTTCTTGGTTTTACGCACCTTAGCAGCCTAAACAAAAGCGCAGGGCTCGCTCAAATTTCAAATCTAAATCCGCACCAACCAAAAATTTATAACGAATTTTTACTTCTTAACTCAAACAACGTCTTTCATTCGCAGTTTAAGGCTGAGCTTTTTAGGCCAAATTTAGAGCACGAGATATTTGCTGCTGGCGAAGTGAGCGATATAAATGCTTTTGATTTTAGAGGGCTAAAACTTGGCGTGCTCATATGCTTTGAGCTGCGTGATAGCAGGCTTTGGGCAAAGCTAAAAGGATGTGACATCATCATGGTGCCAGCCATGTGGGGCAAGGCTAGAAAAGAGGCCTACCTTAGCCTTTGCAAGGCACTTGCGATCGCAAATAACTGCTACGTCATGATCTCAAGCTCGCTAGATCTTGAGCTCGCTGGGGTCTTTTTGCCAGATGGCACGCTAAAAGCAAGCGCAGTTTTTGACGCAAATTTGATCACGCAGATAAAGAAAAATTTAGGGCTTTTATAAATTTTAAGATAAGCTTTAAATCGTATAATAACGATTTAAAATTTGTTTAGGATAGAAATTTTGACCCCATTAGAAGCGATAAAATGCCAAAATTTAGCTAGCGACATAGCCGATGAGATCACGCTAAGTCCGCTTTTGTTTGACGCGATATCAACGACTGAGCGTGAAATTTTCGTGCCCATCCCTGCGCATGCTTACAAGCTTGACGCACAGCCGATACTAGGCAACCAATGGATCAGCTCGCCGCTAACTGTGGCAAAGATGACGATGGCGCTAGAGTGCGAAAACGTGGATAACATCCTAGAAATAGGCTGTGGCAGTGGCTATCAAGCAGCGATACTAAGCAAGCTCGCGCATAGAATTTTTAGCGTCGAGCGCATAGAAAAGCTAGCCATGGAGGCAAAAAAACGCTTCGAGGCACTAAAGATCAAAAACGTACACGTAAGATATGATGATGGCAACAACGGCTGGCGAAGCTACGCGCCGTTTGATAGGATTTTACTCTCGGCTGCTGCCGATGAGATCTCGCCAAATTTATTCGCTCAACTAAAAAATGGCGGCATTTTGGTCGCTCCGATGAAAAAAGATGGCAAGCAGTTTATCGCTAAATTTAGAAAAGATGAGAGTGGAAATTTAGAAAAAGAGTACTTAGACGAGTGTCTTTTTGTGCCACTTCTTGAGGGCAGAGAGTAGAGGCTTTACCTCTACAACTACCACCTAACCAGCCACTCACCGCTAGGGTGCTGCGTAAATATAATATCATCAAATTTTGCTACTTCTTCGCTATCTGGAGTAATAAATGTCACATCAAAACTAAATGCGTTTTTGGCGATAAATTTAATATTTTCTATACGTAAAATATTGACACAATCAGCATATGTATATTTAAAAGTTCTTAAAAGACTTTCATCTTTTCTTAGCGCAGGTGCCCTTGTGCCACCTTCCATGAATTTATCATTTTTATTAGCCTTATAGCATGCCATATTTGCTAAAAATTCCTGCATCCTAGGCTTTGCACTATCAAATTTTGCTTGATACTCCCTTGCAACTTTAGCCTTAGATACATTATCTTGAACGGACGGAGTGATTATTGTTGCGCCTTGACTGCCATTTGTTGGTGTTTGTAGGCTAGGCAGATCCGGGAGAGTGCAACCACTAAAAATAGCAGATACCATAATAAGATAGAGTGATTTTGTTTTCATTTTTTTCCTTTTTTTTAAAGTAGAAATCATTCTACCCCCCCCCCCGCTTAAAGGTTGCTTGGATAGGTTAAAATTTTAACAAATCATCTACGTGAGTAAAAGATGGCAAAGCCTAAGCCTTGCCTTGAATTAGAATTTATTAGAATTTATAAGTGTAGCCTGTGTAAATTCCCACACTTGTATCTCTTAGCTGAGCGCCGCTATTTTTCTTATAAAATGTCTTATCAGCTTTTAGACCAAACTCAAGTGCGTTGTGAGCGTCAAATGAGTAGATACCGCCAGCTTTTGCACCAATCAACAAACCTTTGAAATTTTTCTTGCTAGTTTCGTTTTCAAAGCTTTGTCTAACACTTAGATAACCAAGACCAGCGTAACCGCCAAGTACGGCTTTAAAGTTTTCAGTGATGTTTGGAGTGTAGTCAGCGCCTGCTATAAGCTTATGCTTGCTCCATTTTGCGTCTGCTTCGCCAGCATTTTTTCTAGCTTTAAAGTCGTAGTAGTAGCCACCATACGCTCTATAGCTGTCAAAATCATAACCGCCATAAAAGCCAAGTCCGTAGTGACCTTTGTTGAAGTTATTTTTTTCGCTTTTTGCGATATTTTTAGTTTTGATCTTTGAGTTGAACGAATAATCGCCCTCGCCACCGACAAATGCGCCCTGTGCAAGCGCTGCTGAACTAACTAAAGCTAAAACCAAGCTTGATTTTACAAGTAAATTTTTCATACTTCTCCTTTAAAAATTTTCGTGATTTTACTATTACGCGTTTAATCTATATGAAATTTAAATTTAACAAAGCCCTATTTTTCGCTCTTTTCAGCCTTTAAAATTTAAATTTTTTATATTTACTATTAAATTTTAAAATTAGATGAAATTTTCATCAAAGGAGAGAAAATGGCACTAGATAAAGAGCTAGTAAATTTCGGTGAAGAGCATGAGCTAAATGCGATCCTTTCAAAATTTGGCAAATCACAAAGCCAAAAAAATAGAGCAACACTAGGCGAGCTTGGCAAAAAATGCAAGGAAAAACTTGCTAAAAGAGTGCTAACTCAAGACGAATTTGGTGAGTTTGTAAAAGCTCATCTAAAAGAGCTTGAAGACAAAAAAGCCTAAATTTCTGGGGGAGACCCCAGAAAATGCTACTTGCAATCCTCTCTTGTCAAATTTATCACAGTAAAGTTCTTGCCGTTCTCGTAGTTGTATATCCACGAAGCTTTGTCGATAAGAGGGTTTTTACTGCTACAAAAGTCCTCTTTTAGCATTTCAGTCTGCAACCTTTTAAACTCATCTACCTGCTCTTTGGTAAATTTACTAAATTTAATATCCTCGCTATCATTTATAACAAAGGTGGTTTTTATGGTCTCATTTTCACATGTAGCACCCGTTATTACGCTATTTTCATCGACTCTTGTGGGAGCTGGCTCATCGATCATGCTTACAACAGCTTTAATAAATGCATTATTGCAATCAACCGCAAACGTAGCCGTTAAGAGCATAAATAAAGACAATATTATCTTTTTCATTTTGTAGCCTTTTTGGAAAGTATATTAAATTTAATGGTAAAAATACTAGAGATAAATTTACGCCCAAAATAGGACGCAAATTTCTTAAGGAGGGAATGTTTAAAATTAAAATTTATAAGTGTAGCCTACATAAAGACCGATGTTGCTCTCTCTAACTTTAACTTCTTCAATTTTTCTATAAAAAGTATAGTCAGCCTTAACGCCAGCCTCTAAAATATTGTTTTGATCAAGTAGGTACTCAGCACCGAATTTTGTGCCCAACACAAAACCAGTTGAGTGTTGTGCACTATCTGAATTATCTACTTTAAATTTTATTCTTGAAACGCCAGTATAAGCACCTGCTACAAGCTTAACATCGCTGGTAATGCTTGGAGTATAGTCAGCACCTGCTAGAAAGCTGTGTTTATTCCACTTAATTGTATATTTTTCACCATCATCTTCTAACTCTTTTTTAGTCTGAAAATTATAAAAATAAGCACCATAAGCTCTGAAGCTGTCAAAATCATAACCAGCTTTTACACCGCTGTTAAATTGACCTTTCCTAAGTCTTGCTCCATCGTTAGCCTCAGATAACTTTACATTTGACGCAAAAGAGTATCCGCCCTCGTAACCAATAAATGCTCCCTCTGCCATAGCAAATGAGCAAACCGCACATGCAATCATGCTAGCTTTCAAAAATGAACTTTTCATTTTCAATCCTTTAAAAATATAATGTAAATGTAATTTTACGGATTTTTATTTAAAATATTATTAATTTATAATATTAAATAAGTATTGATAAATTTACTTTGTTTATAAAGTTCGTATTTTAGGGATTTATAAAATAAATTTATTAAATTTTGCATTATTAAAAAGTAACATCTAGTCGTTAAATTTCAAAAATGCTATAAAATTTCTCGCACGAGAAGCTGCAATATAAGAGGTCAGCTAAATGATTTTTGGAGATAAACTATTTCTAAAAAAGCTTAAATTTCTAGCTTTTCTGTATTTTTATCAAATAACCCATTAAATTTAATAGATAAAATTTATAAACTTCAAAAAATATCTAAAAATTTGGCATCCTAAGAAGCATTTGCAAGTGTAATGCAAGAGGACAAAGAGCTAGTCGAAGTATTAAATTTACCATCCTCTTCTATGATGTATATAGTGATGCTCGTAGCTATTTTCAGCACCACAGCCAGCCTTTAAAAGGCCACGCACTATACCGCCGCCGCCAAGCGCTTCTGGTCCTAATGATCTATCCCAGCGATCCTCGCATTCATGTTTTTTAGCCTCTTTATAAGCTATATCGCAAAGGGCCAAGAAGATGCCAAGCGCAATCGATATTATAAATTTATGAGTAGTGCTTAGTTTGCCATTATTGGCATTAGAAGGATCTGCCTCTTTTTTATTTTTAACTTTACTTGTTCTTTTTCTTCTTAGTTTGCCCATCTTTTTACTTTAATAAAAGAGCAAAATTTAAAGCCATTTTCATCTCAAATTTACAAAATTTCTCTTATGAGAAGCTGTGGCGTAACAAGACCGCGGAACGAATTTTTAGATACGCAAAAGATGATATCTATCATTTCGCCTACTCTAACGTGCCTTGTGAAGTTAAAAAACAGTGCCTCAAGCGTTTTGTTATCTTTTTGCAAGATAAGTTTTAAGTGGTTTTGATCCCTGCCTATAAGTCTTTCATTTTTTACGACGGCGTTTTCTATCTTAAAGACTGGGCGCGGATTTTTCTGTCCATACGGCTCATAAAATTCCAAAATTTCAAGTAGCTCAAAGTCGATCTCGCTTGGCATTATGTCACCAAGTAGCTCATCTGAGCTTTTACACTCTTGCATATTTAGGCATGAGCAGCTTTTATTTATAGCATCTTTAAATTTTTCCAAATTTTCAGGCGCAAGAGTTAGCCCTGCTGCACCTTTGTGACCACCGTAGCTTGTTAGCAAATCTTCGTGGCTTGCGATGAGTGACAAGATATCAAGCTTGCCAACGCTTCTAGCACTGCCTTTTGCGCGGCCTTTATCGATACTAAAGACGATGGCTGGCTTTGCAAAGTGCTTTGCCAGGCGGCTAGCCACGATGCCTATCACGCCCTCATGCCACTGCTCTCCCCAAGTAATGATGACCTCATCGTCCTCTTTTACGTCCTTTAGTGAGCAATCAAAGAGTTGGCGCTCCTCCTCTTTTCTGGAGTTGTTAAACTCGATAATCGTATCAAGGTAGTTGTAAGCCTCTTCGATGCTCTTTGCACGCAAGAAGTTAAATGAATTCATCGCATCGTCCATGCGTCCGGCTGAATTTATAAGAGGCGCTATAAGAAAGCTGATATCATCACACTCAAATTTATCCTTACCGTAAAACTCTTTTATGACACAAAATGCCGAGCGCTTCGAGGCATTTAGCTTGCAAATACCCATGCGAACGAGCATCCTGTTCATATCTCTTAGCTCCATCATATCAGCGATTATCGCGATGGCTAAAAGCTCTAAAAACTTACTCATATCGTAGTTTAGCTTGCAAACATCCTTTAGCGCTCCAACCAAATACCAAGCCACTTCAGCACCGCAAATTTCGATATTTGGAAAGTTGCAGTCCTCTTGTTTTGGATTGATTATGGCGTATGCTTCTGGCAAAATGGCTGGTGGCATGTGGTGATCTGTGATGATAAGATCAATGCCTTTTTCTTTGCAGATGCTAGCTGCCTCATTTGCCGAGATGCCATTATCAACTGTGATTATTAAGCTCACATCGCTTGCAAGCTCGTCAATGATCTCAGGGTTTAAGCCGTATCCGTCCTTAAAGCGGTTTGGGATCTTTACTAGGTAGTTTTTTACGCCAAGATCATCAAAAAACTCGGCTAAAATCACACTTGAAACTACGCCATCAACGTCATAATCGCCAACAATAGCGATGTGTTCGTTTCTCTCGATCGCTTCTTTGATGCGATTAGCGCCTTTGTAGATATCCTTTAGAGCGCTTGGCGTTGGAATTTCACTAAGTTTTTTGTGTATGTCGTTACAAAATCTACGTGCTAGTAAATTCCTAATATCCTCTTTAGTTAACATAGCTTTGGCAAGGACTTTTTGACGCCCTGCCAACTTTTACTAATGCCATTTGCTCACTTAAATTTACGCCCAAACTGCCAAAATTTTGGCAATAAAAATGCTTTTTTTTCATCGTAATCTTTCGTCTTTATTTTGAATGCTTTGATTATATCTTTTTGAAATTTAATTTCTTATAATTTTCATTGAAAGTAAGATTTTTAGGGCAAAAAACTTTTGTTAAATTGATACTCTTTATAAATTAGCCATTGTAAATTTGAAGTAAAAAATGAGAGAAATTTTAAGTAAAAATAAGGGGTCATAAGACCCCAAAAATTAAAATTTATATGTGTAGCCTAGGTAAGCGCCGATATCTGTTGATTTAAGATTTTTAATTTCATCTGTGTCATACCAAGATCTATCAGCTTTTACACCAAACTCAAGTGCATTGTGTTCATCAAAACTATACTCAGCACCAAGTCTTGCACCAAATAACCATCCAGCTTGTGTAAGGTCATAAGTAGCTCTTACAGTAGATGATCTAGCTTCTAAATTTAGGTCAATAATTGAGATACCTGTATAAAGACCAGCAATTAGTTTAAAGTTGTCTGTTATTGCTGGGGTATAATCACCACCTACTACAAGTTTATGATTAGTCCATTTTGCATCTATTGTGCCACTAACACCATTAACTGAGCCTTTATTGCTCTTCTTGCCCTCTGTATGATAGAAGTATCCACCATAAACTCTAGCTACTCCAAAGTCATAACCGCCTTTGATACCAATATTAGGTCTGCTATCCTTTGCGCTACCAGTATCGTCTGTTAGCTTTGAGCTAAAATCATAGCCACCCTCAACTCCGACAAATCCACCTTGTGCTAAAGCAAATGAGCCAGCAAGTGAAAGTGCCAAAACACTTTTTAAAACGCAATTTTTCATTTTTTCTCCTTTATAAATGATTGCATAAGCATTGTATGTTTAGCAAGATTAAAAAATACTTAAATGATTTAAATTTTATCAATAATACATTTACTTTTATTTTTAATATAAATTTGAGAGAAATTTAAAGAGAAAATTTGGCAAGAAAGCTTGCCAAATTTATCATTTTACGTGATTAGCCAAGCTTGCTTTTATAAAGCCTAGTATCACAGGGTTTGGTCTAGTTAAGCGGCTAGTAAATTCAGGGTGACACTGCACGCCTACAAACCACGGATGGCCTTTTAGCTCGACCGCCTCTACCAGTCCGTCGCTTTCGCCACTTACTATTAGACCAGCCTTTTCAAAGGTCTCTTTATATTTTGGATTTGCCTCGTAGCGGTGGCGGTGACGCTCTTTTACGCTCTTTGCGTTGCCATAAATTTCAGCCAAAAGTGTCTTTGGCTTGATGTCGCAGTTGTAAGCACCTAGCCTCATAGTGCCGCCAAGTGGGCTTGTGTGCGTTCTTATCTGCTTTTTGCCGTGAGCATCGATGAAGCTATCTATTAGATAGATGATAGGATTTTTGCACTCTTTGTTAAATTCCATAGAATTTGCATCTTCTAAGCCCAAAACATCCCTTGCAAACTCGATCATCGCTAGCTGCATACCAAGGCAAATTCCAAGATATGGGATCTTATTTTCACGAGCAAATTTTATAGCCTGCATCTTGCCTAAAACGCCTCTTTCTCCAAAGCCGCCAGCTACTAAGATGCCATCCACGTCCTTTAAAAGCTCATTTACATTGCTCTCTTCTATCTTTTCGCTATCTATCCAGCGTAAATTTACCCTAGCGTCCAAATTTGCTCCAGCGTGGATGATGCCCTCAGTTAGGCTCTTGTAGCTCTCTTTTAGATCGATATATTTGCCTACAAAGGCGATTGTAGTTTCGTTTGTTGGGGCGATGATCCTTTTTACTAGGCTATCCCAGTTTGCCATGTCTGGTTTTAGCTCGCCAAAGCCTAAATTTTCAGCGATCGGCGTTAATATATCTTGCTTTAAAAATGAGAGTGGAATTTGATAGATACTTGCGCTATCTAAGCTCTCTATGACGCAGTTTTTCTCCACGCCACAGCTTGCTGCGATCTTATCTTTTAGCTCGCGGTTTAGCGGCATTTCAGATCTGCAGATGATAATATCTGGGGTTATGCCTATGCGTCTTAACTCGCCTACGCTGTGCTGGGTTGGCTTTGTCTTTAGCTCGCCAGCTACTTTGATAAATGGCACGAGCGTTAGGTGGATATTTAGCGCTCTTTTTTTACCAACTTCTACTCTTAGCGCCCTTATCGCCTCTAAAAATGGTAGTCCCTCGATGTCACCAACGGTTCCGCCGATCTCAACGATGAGTACATCTTTGCCCTCGCCTGCTTTTTTGATACGATCAACTATCTCGCCAACGATGTGAGGGATCACTTGTATAGTCTTTCCAAGGTAGTCGCCTCTTCGTTCTTTTTCGATAACCGAGCTATAAACTCTGCCTGTTGTGAAGTTATTATCCTGACTTAGGCTCTCATCTAAAAATCTCTCGTAGTGACCAAGGTCTAGGTCTGTTTCAGCGCCATCGTCTGTGACGAAGACTTCGCCGTGTTCTAGCGGGCTCATCGTGCCTGGGTCTACGTTGATATATGGGTCAGCTTTTAAAACGCTCACCTTTAAGCCAGAATTTTTAAGTAATGTCGCGATAGACGCAGCTGCGATGCCTTTTCCAAGTGAGCTTAAAACGCCACCTGTGATAAAAATATACTTCGTCTCTTTTGCCATCAAAATTTCCTTAACTTTAGTTATTTTTTAATCTGCCGATTATACCCCTTAAATATTTAGTAAGGCATTAATCTTGCAATTTTTAAAAATTATTCTTTAAGTTTTTTTGTTATAGACTTCGACATCATGATTAAAAACTGCTTAAAAAACATCGCCTCTTTATATATAGACGGCTTTAAAAATATGAAAATAGGCAAGAAACTATGGCTTCTCATAGCGATAAAGCTTATCATTATGTTTGGGATATTAAAGGTCTTCATCTTTGATGAAACTCTTAATACCAAATTTCAAACCGACGAAGAAAAAAGCGAATTTGTAATTCGTAATTTAATAAAGGAATAAAATGTCTGAGATGGATTTTGTTGATTGGTCTAGGGCTCAGTTTGCGCTGACTGCCATTTACCACTTTTTGTTTGTCCCGCTTACGTTGGGGCTAAGTTTTATCATCGCCATTATGGAGACGATATATGTCAAAACTGGCGATAAGGCCTGGCTTGAGATAACGAAATTTTGGCTAAAGCTCTTTGGTATAAATTTCGCTATCGGTGTGGCAACTGGCATTATTATGGAGTTTGAGTTTGGTACAAACTGGGCAAACTATAGCTGGTTTGTCGGTGATATATTTGGCGCTCCACTTGCGATCGAGGGCATACTCGCATTTTTCATGGAGAGTACATTTTTTGCCATTATGTTTTTTGGCTGGGAGAAGGTTAGTAAGAAATTTCACCTGCTTTCAACTTGGCTTGTTGCGATCGGTTCAAATTTAAGCGCACTTTGGATCTTGATCGCAAATGGCTGGATGCAGTATCCAATAGGCATGAAATTTAACCCAGATACCGCTAGAATGGAGATGCAAAATTTCTTCGAAGTCGCGCTAAATCCACTTGGCATTAGCAAATTTTTACACACAGTAACTAGCGGCTACACTATCTCAGCTATCTTTGTGATAGGAATTTCTGCTTGGTTTTTGATCCAAAAACGCTACATCTTGCTTGCTAAAAAAAGCATCGTCGTTGCTAGTGCATTTGGCCTTATCACATCGGCATTTTTGCTACTTAGTGGCGATGAGAACGCATATCTTGCAGCTCAAAAGCAGCCTATGAAGCTAGCAGCCATGGAGGGACTTTACAAGGGCGAGAAAAACGCTGGCCTAGTTGCTGCTGGCATTTTAAACCCATCTAAAAAGCTTGGCGATGACACTGAGCCATTTTTGCTTGAGATAAAGGTGCCTTACGCACTTGGCATCATGGCAAACAGAGAGCTTGACTCATTTACACCAGGCATAAACGACCTACTTTACGGCAACAGCGAGCACAATCTAATAAGCGTAGAAGAGAAGATGGCAAAAGGTAAAGTAGCTATCGAAGCTCTTAAAAACTACAAAGAGGCTAAAAAAACAAATGACGAGAGCCTTATGACAAGCTCACTTTCAAATTTAGAGAGCAATCTAAATTTCTTAGGATATGGCTATCTTAAGGACGCAAAAGATGCTGTGCCACCAGTTGCACTTACATTTTATAGCTTCCACATCATGGTCGCGCTTGGCACTTACTTCATAGCTCTTTTTGTTATCACTCTTTATCTAAATCTCTCAAGAAAATATAAATTTGAAAACATAAGAGCCTTTTTGTGGATCTGCCTCTTTACCATACCGCTTGGCTACATCGCAGCTGAGGCTGGCTGGATAGTAGCAGAGGTCGGCCGTCAGCCATGGGCGATACAAGATCTCATGACCGTTGGCGTAGGAGCTACAAATTTATCTGACTCAAATGTCAAAATTTCATTTATATTATTTGCTGTTTTATTTACGGTCTTGCTGATTGCCGAGATCAAGATCATGCTTAAGCAAATAAAGATAGGATTTAACGACCATGCATAGTTTAAGCTTAGAAAATTTACAAATTTATTGGTGGTTTATAGTTAGCCTTCTTGGCGGACTTTTGGTATTTATGATGTTTGTTCAAGGCGGTCAAACGCTCATCTTTAGCCTTGGTAAGGACGAGCTTAAAAAAGATATGCTCATAAATTCTATCGGTAGAAAATGGGAGCTTACATTTACGACGCTTGTTATGTTTGGTGGTGCATGCTTTGCGGCGTTCCCGCTATTTTACGCTACTAGTTTTGGTGGCGCTTACTGGGTTTGGCTGGCTATTTTATTTTGCTTTATCGTCCAAGCTGTAAGCTACGAGTACCGCAAAAAGCCTGATAACTTCTTAGGCGCTAGAACTTATGAAATTTTCCTTTTCATAAATGGCTCACTTGGCGTTATCCTTATCGGCATGGCAGTTAGTACATTTTTTAGCGGTAGTGATTTTGTGCTAAATGAACACAACTTTGTCGAGTGGAAGACTCCATTTCGTGGTCTTGAAGCTTTATCAAATCCTTACTTGTACTTGCTTGGCATAGCGATGTTTTTCTTATCTCGCATAGGCGGCTGCTTATATCTTATGAATAACATTGCTGATGGCGAATTTATACAAAACGCTAGAAAACAGCTACTTATCAACACCGTGCTATTCTTGCCATTTTTCTTAGGATTTCTTGCGTGGATACTTACAAAAGATGGCTTTGCCTATGACGCAAACGGCGTAGTTAGCCTTGTTGCTTACAAATACGCTATAAATTTGATCGAGATGCCTGTCGCTGGCGCACTACTACTTGTTGGCGTGCTTTTGGTGCTTGTTGGAATTTTCCAAGGAGCATTTACAAAAAGTATTCGCGGAATTTTTGCTTACGGCGTTGGCGTTACGCTAGCTGTGACCGCACTATTTTTGATAACAGGACTAAATGGTACAGCATTTTATCCGTCATTTAGCGACCTTTCTAGCTCGCTAACTATCAAAAATGCAAGCTCTAGCCACTACACACTTGGCGTTATGGCCTATGTTAGCTTGCTAGTGCCAGTAGTACTTGCCTATATCTTCATCGTCTGGAGAGCGATAGATAGCAAGAAGATCACGCAAGATGAGATCAAAAACGATCTTCACGCATACTAAGGATAAAAGATGTTAGAAGCAGGAATTTTTTTGGTACTTTGGCCAGTAACGCTATTTATTAGCTACAAATTTGTTCTTTTTTCTCTTAAGAAATTTGACGCAAATAACTAAAATTTAGGGGCATTTGCTCCTAAATTCTTCTTTTATTTTCACCCTTTAAAACCACTTCTTTATAAATTTACTTAAGCATCTTTTTATATAAGCGTTAGTTTTGTGTGAAATTTGGGGAGTAAGATATCATTAAATTTCACAAAGGAGCGAAAATGAGCAAGAATTTCTTAGGTTCTGTTGCCCTTGCGGCTGTTTTGGTGAGTGGTTTTGGCTTTAGTGCTCCACTAAACGCTGGAGTCTTGGCTCATCAAGTAAAGGTTCAAGGCGAGCTTGGATCAGTCTTTATAAACCCCTACGATGTATCGCCGCTAACTGCTATCATCGATAGAGCTGGCAAGGACATCAAAGATATCCACGTCAAAGTAAAGGGCAAGCCAGATGGCGGCATAGATATCGACTACAACGTCTCAGAGCATGCCTTGCTCACGCATGATGGCGTGCCTATTTGGGGGCTTTATCCTGACTATCTAAACGAGGTCGTGCTTAGTTATACATTTAACGGAGCTAAAAAGGTTGAGACATATAAAATTTACGCCCAACCGATCGTAACATATAGCCGTGATTTTAGGTTCTCACACATGCAAAAAACTCGCGTCAAAAAGGTCGATCCTGCCTTTAAAAACAGGCTCTATCTCATAAACAACACGATCACAAGCGTCTATAAACCGCTTGATTGGAAAAATGGCGGGGCTGCTAGTTGGAACGACTTTACCGAAAACTACATCGTAGATACCAAGGGCGAGGTCAGATGGTACCTTGACTATCAGAAATTTTACGACCGCAGCGAGAGAAGAGTGATGGATGGGGGCATGATGATGGGCTTTCATCAGCTCAAAAACGGCGATATCAGCTTTGGCATGGCTCAAAGATATCTTAGATATGACCTCATGGGAAAAGAAATTTACAACCGCCCACTACCTAGAGGCTACATCGATCTAAGCCACGAGGTGATGCCACTAAAAGATGATCACGCACTTCTTAGAGTAGCAAAATACAACTACCACCACAAAAATGGCAAAATTTCTCACACCATAAGAGACCACATCATCGAGGTCGATAACACCGGCAAGGTGGTCGAAGAGTGGGATCTAAATGAAATTTTTGGCAACAACGTATATCGCAGCAACCTCATAAAGGCGCTTGATGCTAGGGCTGTTTGCCTAAATATCGATATGGACGCAAAAGAGATAAAAATAAGCGACGATCAGCCATTTGGCGATGTCACCTCCACTGGCACAGGCAGAAACTGGGCGCATGTAAATTCTATCTCATACGATGAGAGCGATGATAGCATCATCCTTTCGCTTCGTCACCAAGGCATCATAAAGATAGGACGCGATAAAAAAGTAAAATGGATATTAGCTTCGCCTGAAGGCTGGAGTGAAGAGTTTAAAGCCAAAGTGCTTACTCCAGTCGATAGCAACGGCAATAAAATAAAATGTGAAAACTCAAAATGCGAAGGCGAATTTGACTGGTCATGGACTCAGCACACTGCGTGGCTAACACCAAGATATGACAACAAAGGTAGCGTAAAACATCTAAGCGTCTTTGACAATGGCGATGGCAGAGGTATGGAGCAGCCAGCACTTAAAGAGGAGAAATATTCACGTGCGGTTGAATATAAGATAGATGAGAAAAAGGGCACGGTTGAGCAGACTTGGCAGTTTGGCAAGGAGCGTGGCTTTGACTTTTACAGTGCAGTCACCAGCAATGTCGAGTGGCAAAAGGATAAAAATACCTACTTTATCTCAAGCTCAAATGTAAATTTACTTCGCCCTGACAAGACTATCAAAATGGTCTTAGTTGAGATCGACCCAAAGACAAATGATATAAAATTTGAGATGGATGTGGATTCTGCTTCAAGAGATGATGTCGCTTATAGAGCGATGGTTATCGATCCTGAAGTGTTTAGTTATTAAATTTTGGTGTGAGACCCCCTCTCACACCTAGTGTATTAGTTATTATTTTGAAATTTATAAATTTCTTCTTTGACGCTAGTTAGGTCAAAATTTATCGCTCGCTCTAGCTCTAGCAAGCTTACATCTTTATCTATCTCAAGAGCCATCGCTATCTCATTTAGCTCTTTTGCTTCCTCATTTGCGAGGATCGCACTCTTAAAACTAGCCTCATCTATCTGGCCAAATTTTAAAAAGATCGATTTAAATTTATCTTTTAAAATTTCTCTACTTAGCTTTTTATCTTCTAAAGCCTTCTTTGTGCCACCATTTCTGTTACATGTTCTAAATATAAAATCTATTGTTTCATTTACTTCATCGAGTAAATTTTTTGTCTTCTCGCTTTGCATACAAACTCCCTTCACCGCAAACAAATTCGAAGCAAGGCAGACTTTATCCGCCCTGCTTTTAAGAAATTAGAAGTGGTTTTCTACTTTCTCTTCGATTTGGATAGGATGAGTTGTAGCTATATTTTCTTCGCCAGCATGTGAGCTTGCAGTAGCATAAGAAGGTTTAGCTTCTGACTTACCTTCATTCATGATATGATCTTTTGGTGTTTCTAACAGATCATTTGCGCTAACGCCTATTTTATTATTATTTAGAACATTTGGCTCAGCTTTTGGCTCATTTATACGAGCAGCATTGCTTAGATCAACACTATCATTGTCTAAGATATCATCTGGCAAGCTTCTAGTGCTTCTTACTTTACCACCATAAGTGTTCTTTAGATCAAACCTTACCATTGTATCATTAGAAAGTGCATTACCGGCTAGGTCTTTAAAGTATCCATTCATAGATACTATCATACCGTCATGACTCATATTAAAGTCTTTGCCATCATCGCAAAGAGTTACCACTCGACTTATACTACCGCTCTTGATATCTGCTTCAGTTATAGTAATATCTTCGGTATAACCGTTTATTCTGCCCCATCTTGGATTATTAGTATTGATCATATAGTGGAAAACATCCCCAGCTTTTATAGTTACGCGGTCTTGTGGTATATCTACAACAAATGTTATATCACCATTGCCATTTGCTGGATTTTCATAATCTGCTTTATCATAGATTTTATCTTGATTTGCATCTTCTTTAATCCAAATGTTCGGTTGAGCAATAGTTGTATCTATCTCAAGATTTGATACTGTATAAGGATTTGAAACCGCACCAGCTTTATTTGTAGCTACTGCTGTTACAGAGTAGTTACCGTCGGCAATATCATCAGTTGTTACCTTCCAGCTACCATCACTTTCAGCTGTTATAGTTTTCTCCCAAACACTATGTGACTTACCATCAACTACAGATACTTTTACGCTTGCATTAGCCTCAGCTGTTCCACTTATAGTTGGTGTCTTATCATTTGTTAAGCCTGCAACTTGCGCAGCCTCATTTGTGATAAGGTTGCCTACATGACCGCCCCTAACATCATCATAGATGCTTGTGATCTTAACGTTAGTTGTCGCAACTTGCTGATTATCACTAAAGTCAAATACCACTTTATCGCTACCCTTAGCACCTTTATTGCCAGCCGCATCACTAAAGAATGCTTCAGCAACATAAACGCTTCCGTTTGCATTTTTACCATAAGGCATAGGCTTACCAGCATCCGGCTGATCTTTGTCAATTTGGTTATTTTTCATCTCACCAATGTAGCCTCTATCAATTTCAGCTTGACTTATAGCGCGCTCATGCCAGCCTGTTTCATCCCATTTATAGTGGAATATATCACCAGCTTTTATGCTACCATCATCTGGTATAAGAGCCTTCCATGATAGACGTCCTGTGTGAGTATTTTCTATATTTTCTTTCCAGCTAAATTTACCATCGTTATTTGTATCTTCGATAAATTCAACTTTCGCATCTGCTATCTTAGTATCAACATCTATAGCTGCCACATTTGAAGGGTTGCTTACTACACCGGTCTTGCTTGTAGCTATTGCGGTTAACTCATGTTTACCCTCAGCAAGTGGAGTTTTTGGTGTAAATTCCCAAGAACCATCACCATTATATTTGATATCTCCATCAACAACCTTGTCACCATCTTTGATTGTTATAGTTACACCAGGTTTTGCTGTACCTTTGATAGTTGGTGTACTATCGTCTGTCAGACCATTATTTACACCAAGGATATTTCCTACTTTACCGTTATAGCCAGCCACATCGTCACAAACTGCTGTGATCTTGACAACGCCAGGACTTGTTGTGTCTACATCTGAAGATGTTTGGTCGGATCTACTTCTGTTTCCAGCTAGGTCAGTTGCTTGTACGACCATATTATGCTTGCCATCAGCCATTGGCTCTTTTGGCTGTATTGTCCATTTACCATCTTCACCAGCTTTAGTTGTGCCTATTACTTTGTCATTATCGAAAAGCTCAATAAATGCACCTTTTTCAGCCTTACCTTCAAATACCGGTCTATTGTCGTTTGTTAAACCACCTTTAACGTCACCTTTATATATACCACCTTCTACATTGTCGGTAATGCTATCTATAGTTGGTTTAAGTGTTACAGTATCGACATCTATGTTGGCTACATTGCTAGATGCGCTTTCTACATCTAGAGCATTTTTAGCTACTGCAGTAATGCTATGTTTGCCATCAGGTAGTACTGCGCTTGTGCTTGGTGTAAAGTCCCAGTTGCCATTAGTATCAGCTTTTGTAGTTCCGATAAACTTGCCGTTGTCATAAATATCAACTTTTATACCAGCCTCAGCTGTACCTTTGATAGTTGGGGTGTTGTCATTTGTTAGACCACCTTCTACTTTAAGCACATCGCCTACTCTAGTATCATCATCATAGCCTTTATGGTCATCAATAACCTCTTTGATAACTGGGGCTGTAGGAGCAGCCTTGTCAAATTTAACTGTATCCCAATGCTCTGTACTGACATTACCAGCTTGATCTACTATCCTATAAGATGGAGTTTCGAAGCCAGGTTTGCTTTTTACAAAATTCGCACTAAAATCATCTCTTGCAACTTCACCTTTAGCTATGTCAGCAGCGCTTAGGGTTAATATAGTCACCCACTCTCTATGGCTATTAGTCACTTCGATTCTATCGCCTTCTTTTGCATCCTCTGGTAGCTTGATAACCCATTTTAATTTGCCATCAGTTAGAGCAGAAGCTTCAGTGGCTGTCAAGATGCTGTTATCATCTTTATCAGCTGTGATCATTACTTTTGGAGCTCCTGCAGTAGTATCAACAGTTACACCAACAGTATCAGAATCTGGGCTATTTGTGCCTGCTTTATCGGTTGCTTTAACAACAAATAAATGACGACCATCTTCTAGTTTTGGAAGTACAAATTCCCAAGTACCATCTCCTTTGGTAGTTGTAGTCCAATCATAAATAACTTCACCATTAACAAGAGAAGCTTTAGTTAAACCATCTATCCAAACTTTAACAGTTGAACCAGGCTCAGCTGTACCTTTTAGTGTTGGAGTGCTATCATTTGTTAGGCCATTTTTAACATCACCATTTACTACACCACCGGCCGTATTATCTACAATCTCAGTAATAACAGGTTTAGGGCAGTTGGTGTCAATGTTAATCGTTGCAACATTTGATGGATCGCTAACATTGCCAGCTTTATCTGTTGCTATAGCTGTTACATTATACTCACCATCAGCAAGTGCAGTTTTTGGTGTAAATTCCCAGTTGCCATTAGCGTCAGCTTTTATAATGATGTCTTTACTAATAATATCGTTACCATTTTTAAGAACGATTGTTGCACCAGGCTCAGCTGTACCTTTAAATGTAGGCGTACTGTCGTTTGTTAAGCCATCGTCAATGCCAAGAACGTTGTTGCCATCTTGTATTCCGCCATATTGATTATCTGTTACTTGATCGATAGTCGGAGTCATAGAGGTTAGATCCACATCTATACTGCTAGTTACTGCTTCACTTGCATTGCCTGCTTGATCAACGATCTTAGCTGTTACACTTGAAGTTTTACCATCAACTACTGGTACTTTAACTTCTATGTAGCCAGCTTTTACGTCATCTGCAGTTACATTGTGGCTCTCTTCTTTGCCATTATTGATAGTGTATTTGATCACATCACCTTCAACTACATCTGGGAAGAAAGAAATATGCGCTTTTGTACTAGCGTTATCACTATCACTGCTATTTTCTGCTTTATTTAGCTTGCCATCTTTTGGAGCTATGTCTTCAACAAATGTGATTGTTGGATCGCAAGGAGCAGCAAAGTCGCCTTCATGTTTTATATCACCAGCTATTCCTTCGCCTTTGCCAGTATTGCCTGCATCATCAGTGATCTCCACTTTAACTTTATCACCTGTATTGATTGGTTTAGTAGTTTCTATGTTAAATTTACCATCGTTACCTACTTTACCGCTGCCTATTATTTCTTTGCCAGCTTGATCTTTGATAACTACTATAGCACCTGGAGTGTCAGATCTACCCTCTACTCTACCTTTTTCTGGTGTACTATCAGCTGGGTTGCTCATATCTATTGGAGTTACTTTAACGTTTTCAACAGTTGGAGCTGTTGTATCAAGATCAATTGTAACTTCATTGCTTGATACGCTAGTACCAAATTCGTTCTTAGCTATAGCTGTAAATTTATGCTCGCCTTGTTTAGT
>NZ_NDYN01000007.1:0-144832 GCF_002165815.1 Campylobacter concisus | reverse complement strand
TATCCGACCTAGTTTTTAAAGGGAGAAAGTTTATTAAAATATATAAATTGCTCCAAGAACGATAAATGCTCTTAGGCAAAAACCGCCAATTAAAACACCATATTCATTATATACGCAGCTTTTAACGCCTTCGCTACATCCGCATACTGCTCCGTCTTTTGTTACGCCACATCTTTGTAGCATAAATTTACTGCCACCAATTAACGGCAGTGCAAGACCAAGCACTATAAAACCTATCCAAAACATCGGTGCTAGAGAGCCTGATACTATTTTGGTTATGCTAGCCATGCCAGCAGCTTCGTTTCTAACGCTTGCAAATAGCATCAAGAGGGCAAAAATTTCAAGTGCCACTAAAATAGTGTGAAATTTATGCGACTCATGGCTTAAAACGCCACCACCACTTAGCACAGATATAGCGTTTGCGCTAAGACCTGTTGATATGGCTGAAATAGTAAATAGTATTGGTAGCCATATACTTGCCCAAAGTGGGATCGCTTTAACAACATATAAAAGTAGTCCAGTATAACCCATCACTCCAATTGCAAGTAGCGAGCCAAGGCTAAGCATCATATCGCAAATTTTGCCACCTTTTTTAACTTGTAAAAGCACGAGCACGCTAACTATTATGAAAAATGTTAGAAGATATGTGCCAATACTCATTATAGAAACTGGTCTTGTGTAAAGACCTATGATCTTAGCTGGATTTATCGCCGCACTTGGTGCTAGGTCAAATAGCAAAAGTAAAGTTCCAACTATGACCGCTATTGGTGCGAGTAAAAATCCAAATTTATAAAATTTCTCATCAAGCTTGCCCAAAAAGCCTTTATAGGCTAAAGCCGAGCACAAAAATGCCCCAGCACCTAAACCGCCCAAAAACAGATATATGACTATGAGCCATCCCCAAGTTGTTTGTTCCATTATCTATCCTTTAACTCTTAAAAGTTAGAAGAGCTCTTGACTGCTCTATCTCGTTTTCAAGATATAAATTTAAAAAATCAGCAAAGCTCACATAGGCTTCTAAATTTGTAGCCTCCTTACAACGAGAGCTAAATTTATAAAACCACTCAAACGGATGAGTGCGGATGAAGTCATATTTTTTATGTAAAATTTCATCCATTTTCTCTTTTTCGTCTACTTGTAAGGCATTGAAACTTAGAAAGTAAAGGTATTGCAGCTCGTATCCGATAAAATCATCTGGAAATTTATCAAACTGCTCTTTACTAAGCTTTAGCCCAGAGCTCTCATAAAAGCCACGTACCTGCATAGTCTTTTCGCCAAACATCGTTTTATAATCAAAATAAACCGACTCATATGGCTCAGCTTTTGGGTGTCTTGGCCCTACAAAAAGCCTGTTAAATTCATATCTTAGCTCGTCTAGCAAATTTAGATCATCTTTGCACTTATTTAGCCAAAGTATGAAGTCGTGATTTTTAAATTTATCACTAAAATTAAGGCTTAGACTTATGAGCTCATCTAAATTTTGCTCTCTAAGCTCTACTAAGAAAAATCGCCTTAAAAAGTCTTCAACACTAAGGCTAACGCTAAGCTTTTCTTTGACCTTATCCATCTTTTACTCTTTAGTGTATGAATTCGTTTCGCTTCATTCTTGGATAAAAGCGGATATTTGGCTTGGTAAAGAAGTGTTTAAAGCCTGGCATCTCTTTTTGCATACCAGCGCTATCGCTAACGTTGCTATCAACTAGCTTTAGTACTCCACACGGACAGCCTGCTACACAAGCTGGCTCTTCGCCACGCTCAAGTTTTTCAGCGCAGAGATTACACTTTTGAGCTTTACCGTCTTTACCTTTTGTGATAGAGCCATAAGGGCAAGCCATCAAGCAGTATCCGCAGCCTATGCACTTATCATGAAGTGGCTGTACTACACCATTTTCTAGCTTGATATAAGCCCCAACTGGGCAGACATCCATACAGGCTGGCTCGTCGCAGTGGTGGCAAGAGTGAGTTATAAAGATCTCTTTTTCTATACCATCTTCATGTATCATAAGGCCATCAACATGTCTCCAGTTTATATCTGGATCTTGGTTGTGATAGACTTGACATGAAATTTCACAAGCCTTGCAGCCTATACAAAAGTTATAATCAAATAAAAATCCTTGTTTTCTTTTCATCTTAGACCCCTTTACATCTCTTGTTTAGCTGCTTTTTTTACTTCGCAAAAGCTAGCTGTATAGGTTGAGCCATTTCCTAGGTCACTAACGCCATCAGAGCAAAGTATATTTGCCCCAGTTCTTGATTTTGTCACTTTTACCCAGATGTTGTTCCACGCATAGACTATGCCTGGGTTCATTTGATTTGTCTCGACTGCTGTAAAGACGGCTGTTCCTTTTTCGTTTGTTGCCTCAACTGTGTCTCCGTTTTTGATACCGCGAGCCTCCATATCTTCACGTGTCATAAATAGCTCAGCATTGCCCTTAACGATAACTCTTTTTAAGATATAAGGCATATTGCCCCAGTTGGAGTTGTCTTGGAGCTGAGTACCCGGCGTCATGAAATAAAGCGGATATTTTTTAAGATAGTCTTTTCCAAATTTATTGCTCTTTTCATAGTAGTCCCAGTCAGTTTCAAGGTCTATTACTGGATGATAGCCTGCGTCTTTAAAGGTTTGTGAGTAAAGCTCGCATTTTCCACTCTTTGTACCAAAGACTAGTTTGTCTTTTGGCGCATAAGGGTAGTATGGGAACTGATCTTTCATCGTTTCAGGCGTTCTAAATGGTTTGATCCAGCCGACTGATTTTAGTTTTTCATAGGTGATGTTTTGTTTTTTGGCAAATTCTGTATCCAAAAAGCGTCTGCAAACCGTTTCACTATCCCAGTTAAAGCACTCTTCTGTATAGCCCATAGCTTTTGCAAGAGCGTTGAAGAACTCTAAATTTGTCTTAGCTTCGCCAAGAGGTTTTACACTTTGAGCGTTGTAGCAGACGTATCCAGAAATTTGGTCGTTTTGGATATCCTCACTCTCCATAAATGTAACACCAGGTAGAACATAGTCAGCATAGTCACAGGTGTCTGTTTCGTAAGGATCAATTACAACCAAAAAGAAGTCATCGTCCATTACACGCTTTTTGATCAAATTTGTATTTGGCGCTGTTACCATTAAATTTGAGTTGTAGTTGATGCATGCTTTAATGACTGTGTTTATAGGCTTGTCAAGATATGTTGGATTTTCTTTTTGTATGCCTTTACCAAATTCTATATAGCTTACTTGCTGCCTTTCTATCTTTTTGCCATCTTTATCTTTTGGAGAGAGATCTGGCATGCAGTTGTCGAAATTAAAGCAACCTTTTACATGCACGTATGCCCAAAATAGTCCGCCACCAAGCTTTGTCAAGGCACCAGTTAAAACTGGTAAAAATGTAACCGCACGAACAAGTCTTGCTCCGTTAAAGTGTCTTTGTCCGCCGTCGCCGTGCATGATGGCTGGTGCTTTTGCGTGAGCGTACTCTCTAGCAAAAACTTTGATCTGATCCACACTTGCTCCGCACATCTCAGATAGCTCGCCATAGGTGTAGAGTGAGCACTCGTGTACTAGATCTTCAAAGCCAGTGGTATATTTTTCTACAAATTCATGATCATATAGATCTTCTTCTATTAAAAATTTACAGACCGCTAGACAAAATGCAGGGTCGCTAGATGGTTTTAGCTGGATAAACATATCTGCTTGGTTTGCTAGAGGAATTCTTATCGTATTTATAACGATGATCTTCCCACCTCTTTTTTTAACACGGTGAGCAAATCTTATCCAGTGTACGGCTGTATAAGCTTCGTTTGATCCCCAACTAATGTACATATCACTCTCATCGATCTCAAGTGCATCTTTTGAGAAGTCAGTACCTATAACGCTAGGAGTGCCCGCGTATCTTGGCCAGTCACAAGGGTTTCTAACAAGCCTTGTAGCTCCATATTTTTCAAAGAAATTTCCTGGTGCGATAGTTTTTGAGATATGTCCTTCGTTGCCAGAGTAGACAAACTCGGTCAAGGCTTCGCCGCCAAATTTCTCTTTTATCTCAGTTAGCTTCGCAGCTATCTCTTTTAAGGCTTGATCCCAGCTTATCTTCTCCCATTTCCCTTCGCCTTTTTTACCGACTCTTTTCATAGGGTGCATGATGCGGTCAGCGTTATATAGGTGCATGGCATAGGTGTGACCCTTGACGCAGACTGTGCCTTGAGTTAGTGGGTGCTTTGGATCTCCTTTTATGCTTACCATTTTGCCATCTTTTATCTCAGCGATCATCGAACAGGCATCACGGCAGTTTCTAGGACAGGTTAGGTAGTGGTACTCTACATTTTCCTCGTTCTTATAGGATTTTGGGTTAAAATCCACCTCAAATTGCTCCATACCAAATAGGCTAGGAGCTGTTCCAGCTGCTGCTAGAGCTGCTCCGGTGCCTTTTAGGAAAGAACGTCTTTGCATGTTTTCTCCTTAAATTTGATAGCTATTTCATCTCAAAGATAAAAACTTTATTCTCTTTGCCTTCTCGTGAGAAGATGTAAAATTTATTATCTTTGATTGCTAATGCTCTTGGGTTATTTACCCCACTAAAACTAAATGCCTCGTCTATCTCTTTGGTGGTCAAATTTAACTTTAAAATAGTTGAGAAATTTTTACTTAAAAGATAGAGCGCATCGGGCTCCACGTCTATGCCAGTAATATAGTAGTTGTTTAAATTTCTACCCTCTTTTAGCTGCAAATTTGCTCCAGCTTTTGGTACAAATTCTTCTAAGATCATCTTATCGTCGCCGTCAAATATAGCTACACTCCAGTAGTCTCTAACGTCATTTGGCACACTAGCTGTGAAAAATTTATTCTCACTTTCTAAGTAGTCCCAGCCTAAGATGTATTGCTGTTTTGATCTAATGGTAGAAAATCTACCCTTGTTACCAAGGTCATTTAGCTTCCACGCGTCATATCCAGCCAACAAGTGCCTCCACTGGCTATTTTGCTCATCTTTACTAAGGTTGCTAGCTGGCTCATAAAATACAAAAGTTTTGTTATAACTTATCATGCCAAGCTCTTTTTTATACCAAGTAGCTCCGACTGTTGCCTCCATCTCCATTATAAAATGACGGTCGTGCTTAGCATAACTTAGAGGCTTTAAATTCTCATCTGCGATGTAAAATTCATTGTCGTTTGAGACAAGAGCGAACTGCTTTTTGCCTTCATCGTAGTCAGCTCCAGTTATTGCATTATCGTTTTGCAAATTTAGAGTGATCGTATCTTTAAGGCCTAGCTCTTTTATGTTTTGGATAGCTCCATTTTTGCTATCCATATCAAAGCTAAAACCAAAAGCAAGGCTTGCTAATGCGATAAAAAATATTATCTTTTTCATCTTTTACTCCTTACTTTGCTAGGTCTGGAAGCTCAGGGTTCCAGTCAAATCTAAAGTCAAGTGAGCTATCCCAGTGGTCTTTTTCCCAGAACCATTTTGAAGGATCGATGCTCATTCTAGGTGGTGTGCTAGATCCTAGATATGGCGGTGGACCAGAAGCTATAAAGGCTTGAACGCAGTTTGCAAGTATGATCACGATAAAGACCAAATTTGCAAATTTGCCAAGCGGTAGGTAGCTTAGAAAGTTGCCATATTCGCCATTTGAGCTTTTTTGCATTATAAGGCCTAAGTTTTTGCTAAACAAAAATATAAGAGCCAAAAATATGATCACACAAAAATCAACAACCATAACCCAAAACTGAGTGTGGGCACCTAAAATTTCAAGGCCAAAACCTTGTTTGATGTCAAGATAGCCGCCAAATGTTCCATCTAGGCTGTAGTGGATAAAGCCGTTAAATATGCCCCAGCAAACCATTAGTAAAAGGGCTGCTAGATATCCAGGCTTTAGTCCGTACCTGATGATGAAAAGTGCTATTAGGCTAATAGCTATCATCGTGATCCTCTCGGCCCAGCACATTACGCAAGGGTTATCACCTAGTCCAAAGCCAAGCACCAAGCAGGCGATACCAACTGGAAGTGCCACAAGAGCAGTGATGGCTAGTGACATAAGGTTGAAAAAGCCTTGTTCGTTTGCTGGGATTTCGTTTCGTTTTGTTTGCATCTTGCCCTCCTAAAAGTTGCCTATTGGCAAGACTACCCATAAATTTACGTAAAATTCTAGTGCAACTAGTATTACGCACCCCAAAGCCATACAGGACGTTGCTATTTTCTTCATTTGTGGCTTTATGTATAAGATAAGCCCACTAATCAGAAATAGCGTCAAAATTAGAAATTCCATTTTGAGCTCCCAATTTGTAAATTTTCAACTACAAGCATGCTTATCTGAGAAAAATAATATAACTATATTTATTAAATTTAGTTTAAAAAATATATTTTTATAGCTAAGTTTTGCTTTATAAAATAAAATTTTGTAAATAAAAATATATTTATATAAAAATATTTTATATAATTAAGTTATATTTAATTAAATTAATATTAATTTGTACAAAATTATTTTTATTAGTTGGCTTGTAAATTTAAATTAGCTTAAAGAATAGTTATGTAATATTTTTGCAAAAGGTAAAAAGGGGTAGTAATGGAAAATATATTTTTAGAATCATATGATGTTTTTAAGGTATGTAAATCCCCAAGCAAATTAAAAATTTATGATGAATTTTTGCAAAATAACAAAAGGTACTCTATAACGCGTTGCTACTACGTCATTGTAGTGGACAATACCTTTTTAACCTACTCACATCTAATGGTCTATGAGCAGCTACTCTATCTTTTGTACTCGCAAAATAAACTAAAAAATGGCGACTTTTCGCTCACGCTGAAAAAAGCAGAGCTTGCTAAGAAATTTAAAACAGATATCACAAAAAGTGCCACAGATACGATAAAGTGCTTTTACGAAATGCAAGACGTGAAAATTTCGATCTTTGTAAAAGATAAGATCGAAAAGCAGATGAATATCATCGAATTTATAGACGCAGATCAGACTGAAAAATATGGCAATCTACAAGATGAGATAAATTTGAGGCTAAACCCAGAATTTGTAAAGCTCTACCGATGCATCTATCTTGATAAGATCGAGTATTTAAACAGCTTTGATATAGAGCAAGGTAGCTTCATAAGATACTTCATGCAGCACGAGCTAGATGGTGGCGTAAGAAGCTCGGCTATTATCGATAAAATGGGCGTTTTAAACTATTTACCTTTTGCTTATAAGAAGCGCTTTGAGCAAGAGGTGGCAAATGTTAGCTTTTATTATAAAAATGAAAAATACGAGATAAAAGATGGCTTTGTAGTAGTCACAAATCACGAAAATAGAGTGATGGATAATCAAAATGCCTCTATTGAGCTTTTTGGTCTTATCTACGAGCAGATCACAAAAAATTGCACTAAAAACATCGTACTAAATGACGCAAATTTGCAAAATTATTATGCTAGATTTGGTAAATTTGAGACAAATCAAACTATCTTTAAAATCTTTAGCAACATGGAGCTCATGCTAAATCACTCAATGCAAAAAGAAAATACCAAAATTTCTTTCTTCTCTCACTTTTTTGAAAGCATAGTTTGTAAAAGAGATGCTGAGCTTGAAATTTTGATCGAACTAAATCAAAAAGGCTTTGAGTATATCATCTCGCGAAGTGCAAATTTAGACTTTTATAACGTTGAGTCAGCTGACTACGGACTTACTTCATATCCAGCTAGCTCGTGTGCGGTGGGTGGAAATTTCTAAATTCAGTTGATTTTAGCTTTTAGTTTGGTGATCACTTCGTCAAGCTTGCCGCTATTTTGAGCGTGTTTTAGGCATTCGTTTATATCGGTCATCTTTTTGGTAAATTCGTTTTTTATAATGTCAGCCACAAAGTTCTCGCTGCTAGTCTCGTCCAAGATAGGATACATGTCTCGCCAGATATCTTTGATCCACCAGCCGCATTTTGATATGCAAGGAAACTCTTTAAGCTCGCCAAGCTTTAGGCTCATCATAACCTCATCAGAGTGCTTGATATCGTCTGTGACAAAGTCTTTATGAGCGTTATCAAAGCTCGTAAACATGCGGTAGCCAAGGCTTGATACGTTGTTTTCAGAGCAAATTCTAAACTGAAAAACATTATCTTCATAGTCTAAATTCGATATGCAAATTTGATGTTTTTGGGTGAAATTTGGAAATGAGTTAAACCTTTTATCATCTATGTCAAGCTGCCATTTTGAGTCACTATCGCTATTTAAAAACTCTTTAAAGCTTAGTTGTACAAATTCTTTATAGCTCATCTCATCAGCTTCGAAAAAGTCATAGTTACTACTGTTTTTTTCTTTAAAATCTTTAAATTTCATATCATTTCCGATCAAAAAAGTGTAACTATTTTACTACTTTTAAGGATAAAAGTTATTAAATTTTACGAAATTTGTAAGATCTTTTATTAGCGAGCTATTTCGGTTTTAGAAATTTAAGTTGTGTAGCAAATGTTTTTTAAAAACAAATCAAATTTCATCCGTGATGATCTCTATCTTGCTTGCATCGACTAAGCTGCCGTCTATGATGATCTCATCTATCTTGCCAGCTCTTATGATGCCACTTTTTGGATTTTTCACACTTTTTATGCTGCTTTTGGTGCTCACATCGACGCTTGAATACTCAAAAGCAAGGCTTGTGTCCATAAAAATGCAATCTTTCACGACCAAATTTTCCACATAGCAAAGCGCTTGCAAGCTCTTTATCGTGCAGTTTATGAGTGTCACATTTTTCGCGTTCCATGCTAGGTATTCGCCTGAGATTAGGCAGTTTTGTGCGACCACGTTTTCGCAGTTCCAAAAGGCATCTTTTGAGATGAGCTTTGAGTTTGTGATGCGAAGATTTTTGCAGCTATCAAAGCAGTAGTTGCCGTCTAAGCTTAGCCCATCAACCTCTAAATTTTCGCTATTTGCCCCAAAATAATCCCCTTTTGCAAAGACGTTTTTTATCTTCACGTCCGCACATCCCCAAAGCGTCTCGGCAGCGTCTGAGAAATTTACATTTTCAAGTGAAATTTGCGAGCTTTTTCTAAAGCTTTTTGGCGCATTTATGACCACGTCTTTGAAGCTTAAATTTGTGCTGTACCACATGCCAGCTCTTGCTAGAGGCTCCAAGTATCCGCTATTTAGCGTGATGTCATTTGCGTACCAGAGCGGATATTTGTAGGCAAAAACGCACTCATCTAGCTTTAAATTTGAGCTGTGCTTTAGCGGTGACTCGCCATCTTCAAAGATGCAGTTAGTAAAATTTAGTCCCTTTGCCCCAAGCATCGCGCGTTCTCCTGTGAAAATTTCGGCGTTTCTCTCTTGCATTTTTGTCCTTTATTAAATTCTTCTCTCAAAATTATACTGATTTTCTCAAAATTTATTGCAAAATGCCATTAAATTTACTTTAAAGATGCAAAGCGTTATAATCGCCCCAAAAAAGGAGCAAAAATGGGTTTAAAATCAGACTCTTGGATAAGGAAAATGTCGGTCGAAAAGAAAATGATCGTGCCATTTGCCGAGGAGCAAGTGGGCCGCGGCGTCGTTAGCTACGGCGTTTCTAGCTATGGCTACGATATCCGCGTGGGCGATGAGTTTAAAATTTTCACAAACATAGGCGGAACCGTCGTTGATCCAAAGAATTTTGATGAGAAAAATGTGGTTGATTTTAAGGGCGATGTCTGCATCGTGCCGCCAAATTCTTTTGCTTTAGCGCGCACGATCGAGTACTTTAACATGCCTGATAATGTGCTAGCGATCTGCCTTGGCAAGAGCACATACGCAAGGTGTGGCATTATCGTAAATGTGACGCCTTTTGAGCCTGGATTTAAGGGGCATATCACGATAGAGATCTCAAACACGACGCCACTACCGGCCAAAATTTATGCAAACGAGGGCATCGCACAGGTGCTATTTATCGAGGGTGATGAGCCTTGCGAGGTAACTTATGCTGATAAAAACGGCAAATACCAAGCCCAAGAAGGCATCACACTGCCTAGAATTTTGAAGTAATTTTCATGCCTTTGCGACCTTGCAAAGGCTAAATTTATCTCCCATTTTTTACGAAAAACCCTAAACAATAACGAAAATTTGACGAAATAGAAGCTAGAAAGAGCAGAGCTTTGATAAACAAATTTTAAATTTGGCACAGCTTTTGCTTAAAAATTTATAAAAAATAATCCAAATTAGCCATTTATAAATCAAAAAAATGACTAGCAAAAAGGCGCAAAATGTTTAACAACAAATCGATATTGATCACCGGCGGAACAGGAAGTTTTGGTAAAAAGTACACCGAAATTTTGTTAAAAAAATACAAGCCAAAAAGGCTAGTCATCTACTCACGCGACGAGCTAAAGCAATACGAAATGGCCCAAATGTTTAAAGACAAGGCCATGCGCTTTTTCATCGGCGACGTGAGAGACTATAAGCGCTTAAGAACTGCTATGAACGGCATAGACTATGTCATCCACGCAGCAGCAATGAAACACGTACCAATCGCCGAATACAACCCAATGGAGTGCATCAAAACAAACATAGATGGCGCTCAAAACGTCATCGACGCCTCTTTGGAGTGTGGTGTTAGTAAGGTGATAGCGCTCTCAACTGATAAGGCGTGCAACCCTGTAAATTTATATGGAGCTACAAAGCTAGCCAGTGACAAGCTCTTTGTCGCTGCGAATAACATTGTTGGAGACAAAAAAACAAGATTTAGCGTCGTAAGATATGGAAACGTTGTTGGCTCTCGTGGATCAGTCGTGCCGCTTTTTAAAAAGCTGATCGCACAAGGAGAAAAAGAACTTCCTATTACGCATGAGAAGATGACTAGGTTTTGGATCACGCTTGAACAAGGTGTAAATTTCGTCCTTAAAAACTTTGAGAGGATGAAAGGCGGCGAAATTTTCATACCAAAGATCCCATCAATGACGATGGTAGATCTCGCAAAAGCCCTTGCACCAGACCTTGGCGTCAAGATCATAGGCATTCGCCCAGGAGAAAAGATGCATGAGATGATGATCTCAAGAGACGACGCGCATCTTACATACGAATTTGATGATTACTACGTTATTAGTCCATCTATCCAGTTTTTAACAGCGCAAGACTTCTCGACAAATGCTCTTCATCAAAAGGGCAAACCAGTTAGTGAGGACTTTGAATATAGCTCAAATAAAAATAAAATTTGGCTCGATAGAGCAGGCCTTCTTGAGATGATAGGAGATGCTAAATGATACCTTACAGCCGTCAGCAGATCACAGAAGAAGATATCAAAGTAGTAGCAGATGCGCTAAGAGACGACATCTTAACAGGTGGCCAAAAGGTCAGTAAATTTGAAGAGGAGCTGGCAAAGTATGTTGGCGTAAAGCACGTGATCGCGATGAACTCAGCCACTTCTGCCCTTCACGTAGCCTATCTTAGCCTTGGCGTAAAGGCTGGCGATGAAGTGATCACGACACCTATCACCTTTGCGGCCACTGCAAATGCGGCTTTGATGGCAGGAGCGCAGGTCAAATTTTGCGACGTAAAAGCAAATGGCAACATCGATGAAGAGAAAATTCCAGCTCTTATCACGCCAAAAACAAAGGTGATAACTGCGGTTGATTACGGTGGCAACCCAGTGGAGCTAGATAAGATCATAAATTTAGCCAAAAAACACGGCATAAAAGTGATAGATGACGCCTCTCACGCCCTTGGTAGTGTGCAAAACGGCGTAAAAGTGGGTGTTAAGGCTGATATTGGCATATTTAGCTTTCACCCAGTAAAGCCTATCACCACGCTTGAGGGCGGCGCGCTTGCTACAAACGACGATGAACTAGCAAGGCTTGCAAGGCTATATAGAAGCCACGGCATCACCAAAACAAAGCTTTGGGATAGCGACATGAGCTTGCTTGGATACAACTACAGGATCACAGACGTAGCCTGCGCTTTGGGACTTAGCCAGCTAAAAAGGCTGGACGGCTTTATCGCTAAAAGAAATGAGATAGCTAAATTTTATGATGAGAAATTTAGTGAGTGTGAATACTTTAAAACTATAAAGATCCCAGCAAATACAACTAGCTCAAGGCACCTATATCCAGTGCTTTTGGATGAGAAATTTTGGGATAAAAAAGAGCAAATTTTTGAAGCACTCTTGCAAAAGGGCGTTGGTGTGCAGGTGCATTACAAGCCAACATATAAATTTAGCTTTTATAAAGCACTACTTGGCGAAATTTCACTACCAAATGCGGAGAAATTTTATAGCGCTGAGCTTAGTCTGCCTTGCCATCACGGCATGAGCGTGGATGATGCTAAATTTGTTGCAAGCACGCTTTTTGATGTGCTAAAAAGCTTTAGCGAGTAAAAAATGATCTGCATCATACCAGCAAGAGGCGGCAGTAAGAGAATACCTGGCAAAAATATAAAAGACTTTTTAGGCAAGCCATTAATCGCATATAGCATCGAGGCTGCGTTAAATTCTAAAGTTTTTAGCGAAGTGATCGTAAGCACCGATGATGAAATGATCGCAAATGTGGCTAGAGAATTTGGAGCTAATGTGCCATTTTTTAGAGATGCGAGCTTAAGCGATGACTACGCGACAAGCACTGACGTGATAAAAGACGCGATAAGGCGCGTGAATTCTGACTTTGACGTCTGCTGCCTTTATGCTACAGCACCACTCATAACGGCTGAAATTTTAAAAGAGGCTGCAGGGGAGTTTAAAAAGCAGGAGTGTAAATTTCTATTTTCGGCCACTGCGTTTGATTTTCCTATACAAAGGGCGATAAAAATTGATGAAAACGCTAGAGTTAGCATGTTTTATCCGCAGTTTGAAAAGACACGCTCGCAAGACCTTGAGCCTGCGTTTCATGACGCTGGGGCCTTTTATTTTGGTAAAAAAGAGGCTTGGCTAGAGTGCAGTGCCTTGTTTGCGCCACATTCAAAAGCATATTTGCTGCCAAGAAATTTAGTCTGCGACATCGATACGCTAGAGGATTTTGAGTTTGCTAAAAAGCTTTACTTGATAAATAATGGAAAGATTTGATTGAAAGAATTTAAAGGACTCCCCCTGCTAAAAACGCTAGTGCGCGCTGATAGTAGCAGCAAGATAGGGCATGGGCACATCAGGCGAGACCTTTTGCTTGCTAAAAAATTTAATAACATCTCATTTGCATCTTTAAGGCTTGAAGGTGACATTTTTGATGAGATAAGCTACCCTAAATTTAGCTTAACAAGTGGTGAGATAGATGAGCTTTGCGAGCTTATAAATGATAATAAATTTAAGCTTCTAATAATCGACCACTACGGCTTTAGCTTTGAAGATGAAAGAGCTATAAAAGAAAAAACTGGTGTTAAAATTTTATCATTTGATGATACTTATGAAAAACATTTTACAGACTATATTTTAAACGTAAATTTATATGCGAAAAAGGCAAGATATGAGAGGCTTGTAGAAAAAGGCTGTGAGGTATTTTGCGGAAGCGAGTTTTTGCTAGTTAGAGATGAGTTTTATGAAGAAGCGCAGATAAAAAGGGAGAAAATTTACGACTACGCTATCATTCTTGGAGGCACTGATATCTCAGGGCTAAGTGCTAAAATTTCAGAAAAATTACTCTTAAAAGGGCTAAAAACAGCCGTCATAACAACTAGCGGAAATAAAAACTTAAGCGCACTAAAAGAGCTATCAAGCAAGAGCGAAAATTTTAGTCTTTTTGTAGATAGTAAAAATGTAGCAAGGCTCATGAACGAAGCCAAAATGCTTATCATAACAGCAAGCTCGCTTGTAAATGAGGC
Source organism: Campylobacter concisus (assembly GCF_002165815.1). Taxonomy (GTDB): domain Bacteria; phylum Campylobacterota; class Campylobacteria; order Campylobacterales; family Campylobacteraceae; genus Campylobacter_A; species Campylobacter_A concisus_BH. The sequence goes on along the minus strand of NZ_NDYN01000007.1, from coordinate 131,114 downwards.
TTATGTTTTAGGAGCTAAATTTAAAGCCATTTGCGTAGCGGATAATCAAAAGGAGATCTTTGCTTGGCTCAAAGAAAATGGATATGAAGCTTACTGGGGAGATGAAATTTGCTTGAGCTTATAAATTTTACCTCGCTTAGTGGCGAGCAAAAACTGATGGTCTTAAAGTGGAGAAATGACGAGCGTATAGCCAAATTTATGAAAAATAAAAGCGTTGGCAAAGAGGAGCATTTTGCTTTTTTAGAGAGATTAAAGAGCATTCAAGATAAGATCTACTTTTTAGTAAAAGACGAGGGTGAATTTATCGGAGTGGTGAGCTTCGTTGATATAACGAAAGAAAGCTGCGAATTTGGCGTTTATAAAAACCCAGAGCTCAAAGGTGTGGGCAAAAAGCTGCTTGATCTCATAAAAGACTACGCTTTTTTTACATTAAAAGTTGGCTCGCTAAAGGCAAAAGCTTATAATAACAACGAAAAAGCGCTCGCACTTTATGAAAATTTTGGCTTTAGGATCTACGCAAAAGATGATGAATTTAGCTATCTTGAGCTAAAAAATGAAACGGACTAGCGGATGAAAATAGGAAATTTTGATACAGACAAAAAGGTCTTTATAATAGCAGAGCTCTCTGCTAATCACAGCGGTAGCCTAAAAACGGCGGTAGATACGATAAAGGCGGCTAAGCGCGCTGGAGCTGACGCGATAAAGCTTCAGACATATACGCCTGATAGTTTGACTCTAAATTCGCACCTAGACGACTTTGTCATAAAAGGCGGACTTTGGGATGGGAGAAATTTATACGAGCTTTACCAAGAGGCGCTAACGCCAAAAGAGTGGCATGCTGAGCTTTTTAAAGTGGCAAAAGAGGAAGGGCTTGTTTGTTTTTCAAGCCCATTTTGCAAGGACGATGCCAACTTTTTAGAGCAGTTTAATCCGCCAGCTTATAAGATCGCAAGCTTTGAAGTGACGGACTATGATTTTGTAGAGTTTGTGGCCAAAAAAGGTAGGCCCATCATCATCTCAACTGGCATAGCCTACGAAGAAGAGATACAAGCCGTGGTGCAAATTTGCAAAAATGCAGGCAATAACGACATCGCCCTTTTAAAATGCACTTCAAGTTATCCAGCACCGCTAAATGGCATGAATTTACAAACGATAGCTGATATGAGAGAGAAATTTGGTGTTGAAGTGGGCTTTTCAGATCACACTTTAGGCGTGACAGCCCCAGTTGTTGCGGTTAGTTTGGGCGCCAGGATAGTTGAAAAACATTTTATACTTGATAAAAGCGTAAAAAGCGTTGATAGCGCATTTAGTCTTGATGAGAGTGAATTTGCTCTTATGACAAAGTGTGTTAGAGAGGCTGAGGAGCTTTTAGGCGCGGTAAACTACGAGCTAGATGAAAAAGCGGTTTTAAACAGGAGATTTTCACGCTCGCTTTATGCAAGCGCAGATATAAAAAAAGGTGAAATTTTTAGCGAGCAAAATATAAGGAGCGTGCGCCCAGGATATGGTCTGCATCCTAAATTTCTAAAAGAGCTAGTTGGCAAAAAAGCAAAAAGAGATATAAAATTTAGTGAGAGGATAATAAAGGAGGATCTGACATGAGTGATGAAAATAAAGTTTATAAGCTAGATGATCTTGAGGTATCTAAAAATAAAAAACGTAAAAAGATAGATGAGGCAAAGAGAAAAGTACTCGAAAGTAAGATGACAAATATAAAGAATCCTATCTTTCAAAAAAACCTCCAAGCACTCTTTCAACAAGATGAGATTTTAGCTGCTAAACTTTGGGGCTTAGAAGCAGCAAAAGACTTTGATATCTTTATAGGTAAAGATTTGATAGACATAAATTTGATAAATAACAAGACACTAAAATATGTATATGAAAATCCAGCAAACGATACTCTAAACGCTCTTGAAAATTTAGAAAAAGAGTATAAAAGATATCCGATAATGTTCTTTTATGGTCTTGGAAATGGCGTACTCTATAAGGCTCTTTTAAAAAATGAAACTCATAAAAAGATAGCAGTTATTGAGCCAGAGATAGATATCATATATGCCACACTTAACGTAGTTGATCTAAGTAGTGAGCTACTTAGCCAAAGGCTTGTTTTGTTTTATTCTGAATTTGCAAGCTATCCACAGTTTTATTTTTTAATAACTGCGCCAGAATTTACATCTTACGCAAAAACTTATGATCTTCATATCCACTCACCATTTTATGAAGCCTACAGCGAGGATATACTCAGGATAAATTCTGACTTTGCAAAAGCTATCTCACAAATGGTAGTAGCCCATGGCAATAGCATAGACGATATGCTTATAGGTATAAAACACCACATACAAAATATTCCAGACATGCTTGAAAACTACTGCTATACGCAGCTTGTTTTAAAGCGTTATGAACTAAATAAAACAGCTATCGTTGTAGCGACTGGACCAAGTTTGGATAAACAGCTTGGTACGCTTAAAAAATTTGCACCATATGCTACCATTATAAGCCTCGATGCTTCATATCCTATACTAAAAAAACATGGCATTGTGCCTGATTATGTGACGTCCATCGAAAGGGTTGAGGCTACATCAACATTTTTTAGTACTCGTGATAAAGAATTTGATAAAGATATCTACTTTATAGTAGCCTCTCTAACACACCCTCAAACTATAAAAAATATCTTACCAAGACGCCTTGTTCTTACTATGAGACCGCAACAAAGTGAGATCGCTTTTAATATGAAAAAGTATGGTTACTTGGGTATCGGTCACTCAACAGCCAATCAAGCATTTCAGCTAGCCTATGCTCTAGGGCATAAAAATATAGTTCTTATAGGGCAAGACCTAGCCTTTGCACCAGATGGTAAAAGTCATGCCACAGGGCATGCCTTTGCGCAGGCTGATGAGTACTTATATGTAAAGGCTTATGGAGGAGAGGGTGAAGTTAGGACTACCTATATCTGGGATAAATTTAAAAATCAGTATGAAAAAGATATAGAGCAGTCTTCTAAAGAGGGATATGTCACTTATAACTGCACTGAGGGTGGAGCTAGGATAGAGGGAAGTGTCGAAAAGTCATTTTTGGAGACTATGAATGAGCTTTGTAAAGATAAAATACCTAAAAAAGAGCCAAACGTCCCTAAAATTTTAGAAAAACAAAGAAACAAAGATCTCTTAAAAGCATATACTTATATTGCAAAAAAAGTTAAAGCCCAAAAAGAGGCTAAGAAAAAGATAGAAGAAGTATTTTTGGAGTTGGTACCACAAATAGATGAATTAATATCAAAAAAAGAAGCAGGCGAAGTTAGTGAAAAGATGTTTTCAAAGCTTGCTAAGATTACTTCAAAGTTAGATAGACTAAAAACATATCTAAGTGCAAAAAAACATAAGTTATATATAGATAATATCTTGCAAATGTCTATATATTTTCAAGAGCTTGAACTTGCTAAAATTTCAGTTGCCCCTAGTGATACAACCATTCAAAAGGTAAATAAACTACTTGAGTGGGTTGAGATGCATAAATACTGGATGTTCTCTGCAGCAGGTGGACTAAATGCTGATATAGAAGTAACGAAAAAAGCTTCAAAGCCACTTGTTACTGAGCTTAAAAAAAGAAAGCTAATAACTAAAAATGAGATAGGAAGCGTAAAAGAGAATTTTACGCTAAGTATATAAACTAGTTTGCAAGTAAAATTTCTTTTACTTGCAAATTTATTTATCTAATGTGCTAGCTTTTAAATTTCACAATATCTAAATTTAAAAATGTAAACCCTTTAACCATGCTAGCTAAAAAGGTTCAACTTATGCATTAACTATTATTATTTTATTTGTGGTAGATCTAAAACCCCAAAGACTAGCTTTGGGGCTGGGGGTTTGCGTATTGTAAAAGCATTAACACATTTAAGACTTTGCTACTGCAACAAAGCCTTATTTAAAACTTCATTCAGTTATTACCTATTGTAATAACTTCATTACGTTTTGTTGAACGCTGTTTGCTTGACTCATAGCATAAGCACCTGATTGAGCTAGGATGTTATGTTTTGAGAAGTTAGCAGACTCGCTAGCAAAATCTACGTCCCTGATTTGTGATTCTGCTGATTTTACGTTAACTTGAGTTACAGTGATGTTATTAACTGTAGCTTGAAGTTGGTTTTGAACTGAACCAAGGTCTGAACGAACTTGATCAAGTGTTTTTTGAGCTGACTCAGCGATACTCATAACAGCCATCGCACCGCGAAGTGTCATAACACCTGCAGACTGATTTGATGTCATCGCACCTTTGCTCATTCTTTGGAAGCCCATAGCAGCAGCTACTTGTTTATCTATTTGACCTCTAACATCTCTTAGAGAAACAGAAGCTTCTGCGCCACCATTAGCCGATAAGAAAGCTTGAGAGAATTTATCTGCTGCACCGCCTTGAACTTTAATGTCACGACCATCTAGACGAACAAGGTTTATTCTTCCTATGAATCCTGAATTTTCTTTAGCGCCAATAGCTTTAGATATATTCTTACCAGCAAAGCTCATTGCACGACCATCACGGCTTGTTAGAACCATTTTACCTTCAGTGTTTACTGAAGCCTCAACACCTGTTTGATCTTTAACAGCGTTGATGGCGTTTACTAGTGCGCCGTTACTATCATTTTCTTTTACTTTTAGATCGCCGATAGTTACACCATTGATTTTAAAGCTACTGATATCTACAGCGCCTACAGTCATACTTGCTATGCGTGTTACGTCAAATGTAGCTCTGACGCCAGTTTTATCAGCGACTTTGTTGATATTTTCAGCTAATGCACCAAGGCCTTTGCCAAGACCGGTAGAGATTTTAGCAGCCGCAACTTTTACGTCGTTTACACCGTCAACATTTTTAAATGTTAGTGTAACAGCCTCCATCTTTGTCATAAGTTTTGAACTCTCAAAACGTGTAAGACCGATCTTGTCAGATGTAGTCGCACCAATACTTGCTTTAACAGTTTGGTTTGAATAAGCACCTATTTGGAACTCTTTATTAGAGAATGTTCCGTTTAGTAGTTGCTGACCGTTAAATGAAGTAGTGTTACCGATATTGTCAAGCTCTTCCATTAGACGAACGATATCAGCCTGCAACGCTTGGCGTGATTGAGTTGTTTGGCCGTCTTGAGCTGACTGAGTAGCTTTAGTCTTGATAGTGTCAAGAACTTTTAACTGCTCGTCCATAGCTTTGTCGGCAACTTGAATGATACCAATAGCATCATTACCGTTTGCAATAGCTTGACCTAGAGCTGAAGCTTGGCTTCTTAAGCTATCTGCGATAGATAGACCTGAAGCGTCATCTGCAGCTGTTTGGATACGAAGACCTGAGCTAAGTTTGTTAAGTGACTTAGATAGGTCAGTGTTGTTGCTAACTGCGTTAGCGTGTGTGTTAAGTGCGTTTACGTTTGTGTTAATACGAAAACTCATTGTAAATCCTTTTATGTTTTAAGTTACGACTTCATGTCGCACGAAAACTATATCGATCGGTTTTGAAAAAAGTTTATAGTTGTATGTAAAATTTTTTACAAAAATAAAAATCGCGCTCCACCTAAAAATTTTTTCACACGTTACACTCTAAAAAATTATTTCTGCTACAATTACGCCAAAAAAATCAAAGGCTATATATAAATGAAAAGCTTAATCATCGTGGAATCTCCCGCAAAAGCAAAGACTATAAAAAATTTCTTAGATAAAAGCTACAACGTCATCGCCTCAAAAGGTCACATCAGAGACCTGCCAAAAACAAGCTTTGGCATCAAGATAGAGGATGATAAATTTACCCCAGAGTACCGCGTCAGCAGTGATCACTCTGCCATCGTAAAAGAGATAAAAGAGCTTGCAAAGGGGGCTGATGAAATTTACCTCGCGACCGATGAGGATAGAGAGGGTGAGGCGATAGCGTTTCACATCGCAAATGCCATCGGCAAGGAGCCTACCAACCTGCCTCGCATCGTCTTTCACGAGATCACCAAAAGCGCCATACAAAACGCTCTAAAAAGCCCAAGACGTGTCGATATGAATAGCGTCAATGCCCAGCAAACAAGGCGTTTGCTAGACCGCATAGTTGGCTACAAGCTAAGCCCGCTTTTAAATTTAAAGATACAAAAGGGCTTAAGTGCTGGCCGTGTGCAAAGTGCGGCGCTAAAAATAATAGTCGATCGTGAGCGTGAAATTCAGGCGTTTAAACCGGTTGAGTACTACACTATCGACACCATTTTTAAAAAAGACCTAGACGCTGAGCTAGTTAAATTTGAAAACCAAAAGATCGAAAAGCTCACTATCCAAAACCCAGACCGCGCAAAATACATCATCGAAAATTTACAAAATGAGAAATTTAGCGTCCGTGAGATCGAGAGCAAGGACAGAAAGATCCAGCCAAGCCCGCCATTTATGACCTCGACCCTTCAACAAAGTGCGAGCAACCGCCTTGGCTTTAGCCCGAAAAAGACCATGATGATCGCGCAAAGCCTCTATGAGGGCGTGCAAACAAACGAGGGCTTCATGGGTGCGATCACTTACATGAGAACAGACAGCTTAAATTTAGCCAAAGAGGCCGTCGCGGCAGCTAGAGAGCACATCCTTCAAAACTATGGCAAAGAGTACTTACCAGTCAAAGCGATAAACTACACGACAAGCTCAAAAGGCGCGCAAGAAGCCCACGAAGCGATCCGCCCTACAAATTTAAACTTCACGCCGCAAATCGCCGCTAAATTTTTAGATAAAGACGCGCTCAAACTCTACACGCTCATCTACAATAGATTTTTAGCCTGCCAAATGAGCGCATGTGTGAGCCAAACGCAAAACGTCTATGTCGCGAGCGAAAAAGGCGAGTTTAAGATAAGTGGCAGAAAGGTGCTATTTGACGGCTTTTATAAGGTTTATGGCGAGCTTGATAAGGATAAAATTTTGCCAAATTTAAAAAAGGGCGATGAGATGAGTTTGCAAAGCATAAAAAGCACGCAAAACTTCACCGAGCCGCCAGCTAGGTACTCTGAAGCTGGCCTTGTTAAAAAGCTAGAGAGCCTAGGCATCGGCCGCCCAAGCACCTACGCACCGACCATCTCGCTGCTAACCTCAAGAGACTACGTGAGGATCGAGAAAAAGCAGCTCATACCAAACGAGATCGCATTTAGCATGATAGGCGTTTTGGAGGAGCACTTTAGCAACATCGTCGATAGTGAATTTACCTCACATCTTGAAGAAAAGCTCGATGAGATCGCGCTTGACAAGGCTGACTGGCAAAAGGTGCTAAGCGACTTTTACTATCCATTTATGGAAAAAATTAGCGCTGGCAAAACTGGCATAAAAAGCCTAAAAACAGCAACTCCGATCGGCGAGAAATGCCCAGAGTGTGGAAGCGAGCTAGTGCTTAGAAAGGGCAGATACGGTGAGTTTATCGCTTGTTCAAATTTCCCAAAATGCAAATACTCAAGAAACGTCGCAAAAGATAATGAAAAGAGTGCAGAAACTGGCACCACTGTGGCAGCTAAGCCAAAACGCGAGCTTAAAAAGCTTGACGTACCATGTCCAAAATGTGGCGGCGAGATCGTCGAGAGATTTAGCAGGCGCGGTAAATTTTATGGATGTGCCAACTATCCAAAATGTGACTTCATATCAAACTACGAGCCAGTCGCGCAAAAATGCGACGAGTGCGGCGGCGATATGATCAAAAAAGAGCTTAAAAAAGGCACATTTATAGAGTGCACAAAGTGCAAGAAAAAGACGTTAGTTTCTGAAAACTAAAATTTCTAGCCAAATTTGAGCCCTTGAGCCTAAATTTGGCTTTTATAAATTTGGACTTTAAATGCCTGAAACTATCACACAAGTTAGCCAGTATAAAGGGCAAAAGAGCCTTGTGATAAACTGCACACAGCTAGGCGACAGCTTCACGCCGCAGTATAAAACCGCCAAGCAAAAAAGAGCCGTGCTTGATGAGTGGTGCGACTTTTTAAGAAGCGAGCAAGAGGCGTTTGATGAGCTTAACTTTTGCACCAAAATGCCTCAGGAGCTCTTTGATGCGGTGTGCTGCCAAAGAAATTTAAAGAGCCTTCACATCAAATGGGGCTCGTATGAGAGCCTTGACGCGCTGGCAAATCTTTCTAGTCTAAAGTGTCTTTTTATCGGATCAGGAGCTAGCGTAAAAAGCATAGCGCTGATCGCGACACTTACTGGACTTGAAAGCCTTGCGGTGGAGAATTTTCAAAAGATCAGCGACTATTCTGTATTTTTAAATTTACAAAATTTAAAGAGCTTAGAGATCAGTGGCGACGGACTTTCGCCTAAATTTATCCACATAGATAGCCTAGAGTTCTTACGCCAGATGCCAGGACTTACGAGCCTTATGATCTTGGTGGCTAGGATAAAGAGCAAGGACTACTCACCCATCTTATCTCTAAAATCCCTCACTCACCTTAGCTTGCCGCCACAGCATGCACTTTTTGGACTTTTTGATGAGCTTAGTGCTTTGCCAAATTTAAAAACAGGGCTTTTAAAAGAGAGAGCGGAAATTTACAAGAAAAAGTAAAACTTTAAATTTCTAAAAAAATAGTTTTTGCAAATTTTAAATTTTCACTCACTCGCAAGAATTGACTACTGATTTTAGGTTTCGCAAAGCTTGCCACTAAAATCAGAGCCGAAATTACTCGTTCATGAAATTTTAAAATTTGTCTGACGCTTATTTGGTTTGATAAATAAAATTTGTCGTAATTTTTAATCACATGCAGTGCGTCAGCACCATTGCATGCACTTTGAACGTGCGAGGGGTTTAGGGGATTTAAAAAGGGGGATAAGGGGACGGCTTCGTAATTTAAGCCCCCTTGTCTCCCTTTTGAATAAAAAGAATTTACAGATTCAATCAAGCTGTCTTTGCAAATTTTAAAATTCCATTCACTCACAAGAGTTGGCTACTGATTTTAGGTCTCGCAAAGTTTGCCACTAAAATCAGAGCCGAAATTACTCGTTCATGAAATTTTAAAATTTGATAGAGTTTTTTGCAAAACAACAAGCCACTCTACTTAAATTTTAAACCTACCAAAGCTATAATGCTCCCCAAAAAAAAGGATAAAAAATGAAAACGATTATGCTTTGTGCGATATGCTCCGTCACTCAGGGAAACTGCGCTGAGGATTGCGCTTATTGCACGCAAAGTGCCAAAGCTGGCGCTGATATCACGAAATTTAAAGAAAAAAGTGTGCAGCAGGTGGTGGATGAGGCCCAAATGGCATATAAAAACCACGCTCTTGGCTTTTGTTTAGTCACAAGTGGCGCCAGGCTAAATGACAAAAAGACCGACTATATCGCATCTTTAGCAAGAGCCGTGAGCAAAGAAGTGCCAAATTTGATGCTCATCGCATGTAACGGCATGGCGACTTACGAGCAGCTTTGTGAGCTCAAAAATGCTGGCGTTTTTAGCTACAACCACAACCTAGAAACAAGCCGCGAATATTTCCCCAAAATCTGCACAACCCACTCTTGGGACGAGAGATATCAGACAAATTTAGACGCAAAAAGGGCTGGGCTCATGCTTTGCACTGGCGGCATTTACGGCGTTGGCGAGAGCGAGGCCGACAGGGTGAGCTTTAGAGCGAGTCTAAAGGAGCTTGAGCCATTTTCGTCGCCTATAAATTTTTTCATAAAAAGTGATGCTCTAAGGCTTGATCAGCCACCTCTTAGCGCGGATGAAGCCCTAAAAATCGTGCGTGAGACCAAAAGCGCGCTGCCAGAAACTAGGGTCATGATAGCTGGCGGCAGGGAGAAGATATTGGGCGAGAGGCAGTATGAGATATTCGAAAATGGCGCAGACGCGATCGTGATAGGCGACTACCTCACTGCAAAGGGCGAGAAGGCGAGCAAGGACATCGAGGAGCTTACAAAGCGCGGTTTTAGCTTCGCAAGTATCTGCCACTAATGCTAGTAAATTTACTTTGTGCAGGGCTTGGAGGCTTTATCGGAGCTGGGGCTAGGTTTTTAGCTGGGGAGCTGCTAAAATTTAGCCACTTTCCCCTAGCCACGCTTGGCGTAAATGTGCTTGGCAGCTTCATTATCGGCGTTTTATTTTGTCTAAATTTAAGCCAAAGCGTGAGGGTTTTCTTAGTCGTTGGCATACTTGGCGGCTTTACCACATTTTCAAGCTTTAGCCTTGATAGCGTTAAATTTTTACTAGAAGGCGAACTCGTAAAAGGCTTTTTAAATATATTTTTAAACCTTAGCCTTTGCCTGCTCGCAAGCTATTTTGGCATTTTGCTTGGTAAAAATTTATGAGGTTTTTAAGGTGTGTAATAAAAATAGCTTTATTTATGCCATTTTGCAAATTTTAAACTTTCACTCACTCGCAAGAGTTGGCTACTAAAATTTGGCTTCGCTTATCGCTTAGCTCAAATTTTAGAGCCGAAATTACTCGCTCATGAAATTTTAAAATTTACTTGACACTTATCTGACTTCACAAGGCAAATTTGCAAATTTTAAAACTTTACTCGCTCGCCTTAGCAGACTACTAAATTTAGGCTACACTACGTTTAGCACTAAATTTAGAGCCGTGATATGCTCGCTCATAAATTTTTAAAATTTGCTCTAAATTTATCTGATGACAAACGCATGCAATATGTAGCGCCGTCACATGTGCCTCTCTACCTAGCTTCTACCTTTGGCATCTGCAGCATAAAATTTCTAGCTTCGCTTAAAAGCACTGGTTTGAGCGCATCTGCTGATGTTTGTGGATCGTAAATTCTCTCATACGAAAGCATCAAAACTCCATCTTTTTTAAGCAAAAAGTGGATTATTTCTATATTTTTGCTCTTAGTTTCATCTTTTATAAGAGCTAAAATTTGATCATTTTCTTCGCTAAAAAGCACGTTTTTATCTTGCTTAAGAGCCTTTTTTAGCTCTTCTAGCTCGCTTTTTGTCTTGACACCTTTGTCAAACTTTACTTTAAAGGCGGCAAAGTGCTCGTCCATATTTTCATTTTTTAAAAAGTAAAAGCTCTCATTTTTAACCACTTGCTTTTTATAAAATGTGCTCCCATCAAACCTAAAACTCTCAACCAAGCTTAGCTCGCCTGCCAAAGAAAAGAGACCAAAAAACAGCAAAACAAAAAGGCTAAATTTACGCATAAAATTTCACTCCAAATTTCTAAAATAGCCGTCATTTTGCCTAAATTTCGCTTAGCTTAATCAAAAAATAACAAAGCTTTTTATACAATCAAGTATTTTTATTTTAAGGATCTTTTTGCAGTTACACCAAGCAAGCGAGCTTAGCATCCTTGTCGTTTTGGCATTTATCGTCTTTGCTTCGCCTTATATTTCTAAAATTTTACGCATCCCAGTCGCACCTGCTGAGATACTACTTGGAGCGGTTGCCGGCTACATCGGAGTCGTTGGCGACAACGAGATGTTTAAGCTCATCAGCGAAGTTGGCTTTTTCTTTTTGATGTTTCTAGCTGGCATGGAGATCGATCTTAGGATGCTCATAAACATCGACCGTAAAATTTTGCGCCTTGGGCTCATCTACCTTGCGCTCATCTACGCTCTAGCCACAGCTTTGACGCTAGGACTTGAGCTTAGCCTGCTTTACATCATCATCATCCCGATAATGGCCGTTGGTATGGTATTTACGCTATTTAAAGAGTATGGCAAGCAGCAAGAGTGGCTAAATTTAAGCATGCTAATAGCAACTATCGGCGAGCTTTTAAGCATCACGCTTCTAACATTTACCGCTGCTTACTTGCAGTTTGGAGCGAGCATAAATTTATGGCTAACGATTGGCTATTTGATCCTATTTTTGGCTATCAGCGTGCTTAGTTTTAAAATTTTGGACGTGCTTTTTTGGTGGTATCCGGGGCTTAAAGTGGTGCTCATGCCACACTACGACAAGGACGAGAAGGACATCAGGCTTTGCATCGCGGTATTTTTTACGATGATAGCTTTGATGCTCTATCTAAATTTAGAAGTCGCCTTTGGTGCGTTTATCGCAGGTATGTTTATCACGACATTTTTTGATCACAAAAAGGACTTGCCACACAAGCTTTCAAGCTTTGGATTTGGCTTTTTAGTGCCGATATTTTTCATCCACATAGGCTCGACTTTCAAGCTTTCAAGCCTAGGATCTAGCGAAGTGATAAAGGATGCTATTTTTATATTTTTAGCGATGCTTGGCACGAGAGTTGTATCTAGTTTGCTCTTTTTGGGCAAGCTTGGCTTTAGAGGGATATGTTTATTTTCCGTTTCGCAGTCTATGCCGCTCACTCTTTTGATCGCAGTTGCTACTATCGCACACAAATCAGGCGAGATAAGTGACTATTCTTACTCATCTTTCATCCTAGCAAGCCTCGCACAAGCTATAATAGGAGCTATAATCATCAAAATTTTAATGCAATCAAAAAGCAAGGAGTAAAAATGTCATCAAATACAGCCACACTAATCGACAACCGAACTGGCAAGAGCTATGAATTTCCTATCCTAAAAGGCACGATGGGGCCAGATGTCATCGACATATCGACCTTTTTTGGCGACACTGGGATGTTTACCTTTGACAGGGGCTACACATCAACTGCGATGTGCCGTTCAGCCATAACCTACATCGATGGACTAAAGGGCGAGCTCATGTATAGAGGCTACGATATCGCATATTTGGCTGAAAATAAGACATTTTTAGATGTTGCCTACCTGCTTTTAAACAAAGAGTTACCAACTAGCGAGCAATACGCAAGCTTTAAAGATGAGCTCAAAAAAAGAAGCTTCATACACGAGGGCATGATGAAGCTCTTTGACGCATTTCCAGACAAGGCGCACCCTATGGCGATATTGCAGGCAGCAGTCTCAGCGCTAAGTGCCTTTTACTCAGACCACCTAAATATGGATAAACCTGAAGAGTATCATGAGATGGCTATGAGGATAATCGCCAAGATCCCGACGATAGCGGCCTTTAGCTACCGATACTCACGTGGGCTTCCTATCATATATCCAAATTTAGATCGTGGCTTTACTGAAAATTTCCTCTACATGATGAGGGGCTATCCATACGAGCACGTCGATCTTAAGCCTATCGAGATAAAGGCGCTTGATACGGTCTTTATGCTCCACGCTGATCACGAGCAAAATGCCTCGACTACGACTGTTAGGACCGTTGGCTCTACGCACGCGCACCCATACGCATGTATAAGTGCAGGTATCGGCGCACTTTGGGGCTGGGCTCATGGCGGCGCAAACGAGGGTGTTATCCGCCAGCTTGAAGAGATCGGCTCGGTCGCAAACGTCGATAAATATATCGCTAGAGCAAAGGATAAGAACGATCCATTTAGACTAATGGGCTTTGGTCACAGGGTCTATAAAAACTTTGACCCGCGCGCAAAGGTGCTTAAAAAGATGAGAGATCAGCTGATGGATGAGATCGGTATAAACTCAGAGCTTATAAAGATCGCCAACCGCATCGAAGAGATCGCGCTAAATGACGACTACTTTGTAAGTAGAAATTTATATCCAAATGTTGATTTTCACTCAGGGCTCATCCTAAAGGCGCTTGGCATACCAAATAATATGTTTGCCGTTATCTTCGTCATCGGCAGGACGCCAGGCTGGATCAGCCAGTGGATCGAGCTAAAAGAGCAAGACACTATAAAGATCGTCCGCCCAAGACAGCTCTACATCGGAGAGACAAACAGAACACCAAAATGAGCGAGCTTTTAAATTTAGCCATCAAGGCAGCCATCAGCGCTGGGGGTGAGATAATGAAATTTTACTCATCTAATAGCCAGGCACTTAAAGTCTGCCTAAAAGATGATAGCTCGCCACTAACTAGCGCTGATCTAGCGGCAAATGAGGTGATACTAAAAGAGCTAAGCAAAAGCGGGATAAAAATTTGCTCTGAAGAGAGCATCTTTCAAGATAGCGACAAAAACGAGTTTTGGCTAGTTGATCCCCTTGATGGCACAAAAGAATTTTTAGCTAGAAATGGTGAATTTTGCGTTTGTATAGCGCTTATAAAAGAGGCTAGACCGGTGCTTGGCGTCATTTTTATCCCAGTTAGCAAAGAGCTTTTTTACGCTGATGAAAACGGCGCTTTTAAAGAAATTTTAGGCGCAAATGATGAGGTTGTGGCAAGGCAAGATCTAAATGAAAAAGCTAAAAGCTTAAATAACTTCATCTATTCAAGCAGAAGAGGCGAGATAAAAAAGGTTGAGCTCATAAGAGATAGTTTAAATTTAGAGCAAAAATGCATTGGATCTGCCATTAAATTTTGCCGTTTAGTCGAGCTTGGCGGGATATATGTGAGATTTAGCCCAAGCTATCTTTGGGACAATGCCGCAGGCGAGGCGGTAGTGAAATTTAGCGGTGGCAAGGTCTTAAACGCTAGCGATAGATGTGAGCCAAGCTATAAGCTAGCTGATCTAAAAAGCCCATTTTACGTAGCTTTTGGCAAAAATGCTTTGAGCTTAGAGGATGAAGTCTTTAAGCTTATAGAGCAGGGCAGATAAGACTACTTGCAGCTTATCTCACCACTCATCTTTAAAAATGCGCTCTCGTTTTGCTCTAAAAATTTATTTGCCGCTTCTAAATCCTGAAATTTATCTTTTAGTCTGATCACTAAAGTGCCACATTTTAGCTCTCTAGCTCGCTCCAAACTAGCATCAAAGCTTTGCGTTAGATCATTTACGCTTTTTATCAAAAGATCGTTTTTGCCTAGCTCTTTTACGTTAAATTTAGCGTGTCTCTCAGCTCTTACTACGCCAAGATAGTTTGCAACTTTGGCGTTACTTATGTAGATGAAAACTCCCTCACGCAAGTTGCTGCTAAATGCCATTGCATCATCTTGCTCAAGTATCTTTGCAAGCTCTTCGCCGCCGTAGTTTAGGCTGCTTTTAAGATTTAAGTTCTTCACGCTTGGCTGGCTCGCACAACCTACTAGAAATATACAAAACAAAAAGGCGGAAAGCTTTTTCATAGCCCTAAATTTCTTCCAGTAGATAGAGAATGCTGGCCATTTTTGCAGTGTCTGTTACATAGTTTATTATATTTGCAGCTATAACATTCTTTGTTAGCTTTTTGCCATCTACCTCAAGTGTTTGAATATTTTTTTCTTTCATAAATTTTAAAGTTTTAGCAGCAACATCACTTAGGCTATTTTTACCATCAAGTTGTAAAAATATATAATAATCAATCAAATTAAGCTTTTCCGACATACTAAATTGATTTGCAAAAGCTATGTCCGAGTCATTTTGATGCTTTAAAAAATACTTAATATAGCCGGTCAAATTTGGATTAAGCTTTGAACATCCTGGTCTGTACTCCACATCTTTTAGCTCATCTTTTACTATCATCGTATCAGCTGAGTTGGTTAGAATTCTTACAAAAGCGCTATAAACCATAAGCTTATCTTCTGGCAAAATTTCTAAAATTTGAGATAAGTTTATACTTGCTGGATACATCTTATAAAAGACCTCGCAAAGCCAGGAGATATCTTGCGGCATGAGAGTATATCTATCTTTCCACAAGCCATTTTCTTTTTTAAAATCAGCTACAACGTGAATTTTATTTACATCGCTTGGGCCTATTTGTTTATTGGCTATCTTTTCATAGGCCTCACTATGTACGATCAAGCTTTGTCTAAAGACTTTATTATTAACAATATCAATGAACTGCTCTAGATCGATCCTATCTTTAAATTTATCGTTTTTATAATCATCAACCCTACTTATACCAAGATCGGGGACAAAAATATCTTCAAGTGTATATTCACAAAGATAAGTTAGTCCGTTTTTTACAAGCATACTATTAAAATCTTTGAAGTAAAATGGATCATTTATATCCTCTAAAAACTCATGAGCTATATAAAAGTCGCTTTTGCTTAAAACCTCTTCCACCCAGTGCATGAGCATTTTGGCAGGTATTTTTTTCTCATAGTATTCATTATCTTTGGTTAGTAAAAAATCTTTATAAACCAAAAGCGCCTCTTTGGCTGCTTTTAGTCTATCCTCTGTGCTCTCTTTATCCTTTGCGGCAAGCAGCATAAGATCACGTACGACATCTTTTACTTTCCAGCCTGGGTATGTGTTATAAGAGATAAAGGCCACGCCGTTTTGGCTTAAATTTTCTCTTACTACCCTTAAAATAGCCTCTTTTACAAAGTCGGGCACCCAGCTAAAGACGCCGTGAGCGATGATATAGTCAAATTTTTCATCACTTTTAAACTCGCAGATATCGCCATGTATCAGCTCTAAATTTTCTAGTCCTATCTCTTTAACGATCTCTTTTCCGCGCTTTATCTGCTCTCCGCTAAGATCGATGCCGACCACTCTTGCTTCTTTATTATTTACAGCAAATGGGATCAAATTTCCGCCAAAACTGCACCCTATCTCCAAAACTTTTGCGGTTTTGCAAGGTGGTGGGTTGATACCAAGAAGCGTAGCGCAAGCCTCTAGTTTATAGGGCGATGACTGCGCAAATGCTGCTGATTTGTAAGTTAGTTCATCATAAGATTTTTCTATTTTGCTATTTTGGCTCATTTTACCCTCCTAGTAGTCTTTATTTTGCAATTTTTCTAGCATATTTTTAGCGTCGTTTTCAGGCTCATCAACGATATATGCGCGCCTTATATTGCCACCTTTTATGATAAGTGTTTGACGAAAGTAAAATTTATGCCCATTTGAAGCTGCAAATACAGGTAGTTCAAGCGCGCGCTCTAGCATAAACTCGCTATCATTTAAAAACATCACGCCAGTTGCGGTCTCTTCTTCAAATTTCTTCTGAGCCGCGATATCTTGGGAGCCAATAGCTACTACCATAAAGCCAAGATCGTTAAATTCTTTAAGAAGTTTTTTGTAGTTTATCGCTTGCTTCGTGCAGCCTTTCATGCCAGCAGTTTTTTGCAGCTGCTCGCTTAAAAGCTCGAAGTCTTCACCTATCTTTGGATAGATAAAAACTACGCAGTCATGGGTCCTTGCAAAGGCTGAAAAGTCAAATTCTTTACCGTCTAAAGTCCTTAGATAGATGCTTGTAGGCACTTTTATCATGTTTTGTCCTTTAAAAATTTTATCTATTATATATCTTTAAGCTTTTTTTGAATTTAAGAGATAGACGACAAAAAGGACGAAAAAGCTGATTATTAGCATCAAAAGAGCGTAGATGTGAGCTTTGGTATAGTCAAGCATCTCAACCGCTTCAAATATCGCGATACTAGCGACCTTGCTCTCACCTGCCACGCTGCCACCTATCATCAAAACCACGCCAAACTCGCCCATCGTATGAGCGAAGCTAACAACGATCGCAGTTAGTAAATTTGATCTGATGCTTGGCAAGATGACTCTAAAAATGGTCGTGAGCTTACTTTTACCAAGGCTGTAGCTCGCCTCAAAAAGGCTCTTTTTTAGACTATTTAGACCAGCGTAAATGGGCCCAAACATAAATGGCAGCGAGTAGATACAGCTTGCCACAACAAGGCCTGTGAAGTTAAAAACTAGCCTCACGCCAAAGAGCTCTTCTATAAATTTGCCAAAAAATGAGTAAGGCGAGAGAAAAATGAGCAGATAAAAGCCAAGAACGCTTGGCGGCAGCACCAAAGGCAGCGAGATGATGGACTCTAAAAACGCCTTGCCAAAGAATTTCTTTTGCGACATAAAGTAAGCAAGCCCTACGCAGAAGAAAAATAGTATAAAAGTCGTGATAAAAGAGAGTTTTAGCGAGAGCCAAAACGGCTCATAATCAATATTTGCTAGCTCGTTCATCATGCTTTTACCAAATTTACGCCAAAGGCTTTTGTGCTAACCACCACCGTGTCGCCAGCTCTTAGCCCACTAGCTTCTGCGCTACTTAGCACGACCTCGCAAATTTGGCGGTTTATGAGCACGCTTGCTACAAAAATGGCGTCACGCTTTTTGATCTCCAAAACCTTAGCGTTAAATGCAAATTTCTGCGATCCGGCACTTTTTAAAAATATCTCGCTCGCACTGCCAGACCTTGAAATTTTGCCATTTTCAAGGACAAAAACCTTGCTGCAAAGCTTGTAAATTTCAGCTATGTCGTGACTTACTAAGATAACACTCATCTTAAACTCATCGTGAAGCGCTAGCAAATAATCTTGCAGCTTCTCGCGCATGGCGTTATCTAGGGCACTTAGTGGCTCATCAAGTAGTAAAATTTCTGGCTTTCTCATCACCGCACGAGCGAGTGCCACGCGCTGCTTTTGACCGCCTGAAAGTTCGCCTATCTTGGCGTTTTTTAGGCTCTTTAGTTCGCAAATTTCAAGCAGTTTGTTTGCTAAATTTTCATCATTATTTGCAAAGAGCAAATTTTTAAAGACATTCATATTTTCAAAAAGGGCGTAGTCTTGAAACAAAAAGCCGATATTTCGCTTTTGCGGGGCTAAATTTGTCTTTTCATCAAAAAAGATCTTATCTGCAACCTTTATCACGCCACTTTGTGGGGTTTCAAAGCCAGCGATGAGCCGCAGTATCGTAGTCTTGCCTCCGCCACTTGCTCCATAAAGTGCAACAAACTCGCCACTTTCAAAGGCAAGCTCAGCCTCAAGTATAAATTTACCGCCGCCGCCATTTAGCTCTTTTTTGCAAGAAATTTCTATCATTTTTAAGCGCTTATGTGGATACTTGTTGATTTAACGTAGGCAAAAACCTGCTCGCCTACCGCTAAATTTAGCCCTTTTAGAGCGTGATCTGAGATGATAGCCTCAAAGCAAAGCTGCTCACACTTTAGGCTAATAATGCTTAAAATTTCGCCGCGAGTTATGCCAGCGACCTCGCATTTTAGCTCATTTTCAAGCGAACTAGCCTCAAGTCTAAGCCTTGATAAAACGACGTCTGAGCTTTTGAAATTTAAGCTCACCTCATCATTTAGAGCAAATTTGCTAGCCTCATTTAAGGCTAGCATATATAAATTTATCCCTAAATTTAGACACTCAAGCTCAAAAAAACTGACGCCATCTTTGGATGAAATTTGAACGATCTTTGCTCTTATCATTTAGCTGGGACGTTGTAGCCAAATTTCTTGAAAATTTCTTTTGCCTTTTTGCCCAAGATAAACTCATAAAACGCCTTCGCATCAGCGTTACCATCAGCATGTTTTAAGAGCACTATGCCTTGATCTATCGGAGTGTAGAGCTCTTGAGGCACGAAGATGTAGTTAGTGCCCTCTTTGTATTTTGCCATTTTCTCGCTAAAAAGCGCACTAGCAGCGATAAAGCCAACATCTGAAGCACTTAGCGCCTGAGAAAGTGTCTCAGAAATTTTTTGAGCATAGACGATGTTTTTCTCTACTTCGTCATAAAGTTTTGCATTCTTAAGAGCCTCTATACTAGCCTTGCCGTAAGGTGCTGTTTCTGGGTTTGCTATTGAGATAGCTTTTAAGCCGCGAACCACTTCGATGCCCTTTTTAAAGTCCACGTCTCTTATAGAAAAGATCGCCAAAGCGCCTTGCGCATAAACTTTTGGAGCAGCCACTGCAAAGCCTGTGTCGTAGGCCTTTTGCGCAAAGCCCATATCAGCAGCCATGAAGATATCAGCTGGAGCTGAATTTTGGATCTGGGTAACAAGGCCACCGCTTGCGCCAAGAGTTAGGTTGATCTTAGCGTCTGGATGAAGCTTGTTAAACTCTTTTATAAGCTCAGGAAACGCATAAGTCGTGTTTGCTGCGGCATAGACATTTACGTCAGCGCCAAAAGCGTTTATGGCAAGCAGTGCTGCCACACATAGAAATTTAAAAACCTTTTTCATTTATACTCCTATTATGATTTGAGATGATTTTACTATTGCTAAAAGCGTGTCACCAACGCCTATTTGCATATCCATCGCGCTATCTTTTGTGATGATGGCAGTTAAAGTTTGCTCGTCGCTTAGTTTTAGCGTGACCTCGGCATTTACAGCGCCTATCTTTGCCTCGATGACCTCACCTTTTAGCTGATTTTTAGTGCTTATTTTTATATCAAGATCCTTTGCAAGGATGACAGATGGCGCTTTAAAGATGAAAACTACCTTTTGACCCACTTTTAGGCCTAAATTTTTCTCGCTCTCAACTGTTATGGTCGCTTCAAGCGTGTTGCCATTGCTTAGCTTTGCGATGATTTCAGAATTTACAGCACCTCTATTTATGCTAACGATCTCGCATGAGAGCTGGTTTCTCGCACTTAAATTCATACTCATTCTTTGTAAATTTATGATATCAACATCTTCAAAATCAACCTTTTGACAAATTTTTTGCAAAAAGTCCTTTTGCGTCTCGAGGATAGCATCGTAAATTTTTATCAGTTTTTTGGCGTATGGGCTAAGCTCTGAACCGCTATTTTTCTTATTGCCGTCGGCTCTTATTATGAGTGGCTTGCTGCTTTTGTTATTTATCGTATCTAAGCAGTCCCAAGCGTTTTTGTATGATATGCCGACAACCTCAGCTGCTTTTGTGATACTTTTTGTCTCTTTTATCGCCTTAAGTAGGGCTATATGCTTTGCTAAAACCTGCGTATCTTCGCCTAGAAATAGCTCTAAATTTATATCTGCTTTCAAAATTTTAACCTCTAAATATATAATAATAATTTGCAAAGTATATCTAATTATATTAATTCACAAGCTTAAAATTACAAATTTTCTTTAATTTCTTGTAAAGTTTCAAGAGGATAAAATCAAGCTGTTTTTTATAAATAAATTTTAAGGTTTTATGATGAAATTTTTGCTTGCTATCTTTTGTAGCCTGCTTTTAGCCTGTGCCAGCGCTGATCTGAACGCAAACAGTGAAAAAGATGATTTTGACGTTGAGTTTGAAGCAAAAAAAGATGTTTTTGACCCGCTTAGTGGCTATAACAGAGTGATGACAAATGTAAATGACTTTATCTACATAAATATGCTAACTCCAGTGGCAAAAGGCTACGCTTATGTCGTGCCATCCACAGCTAGAACGATGGTTGCAAATTTCTTTGACAACCTTCTTTTTCCAGTGCGCTTTGTAAATAACTTGCTTCAGTTTAAATTTCAAAACGCCGGCGAGGAGACTTTGCGATTTTTGGCAAATACGATAATTGGCTTTGGAGGGCTAACAGACGGGGCAAAATACTATGATCTAAAGGCTCACAACGAGGACTTTGGGCAAACCCTTGGCTACTGGGGGCTAGGAAGCGGCTTTCACATCGTTTGGCCTTTGATTGGACCATCAAATTTAAGAGATACTGGAGGCCTAGTTGGCGACTATTTTGCTGATCCTATCAGCTACGTTGATCCTATGCTTTTGTCAGCTGGCATCAAGTCATATAGGGCGTTTAATAGCTTTTCACAAGATCCAACTGCTTATGAAAAACTAAGAAAAGACGCAATCGATCTATATCCATTTTTACGCGATGCTTACGAGCAAAGACGCGATAAACTTATCAAGGAGTAAGTATGAAAATTTTTAAAATTATAGCGGCGATTTTACTTTTAGCAACTAGCCTTTTTGCCCTCTCAAAAGAGCAGATAAAGCCTGAGATAGAGGCAAAGACAACAAAGGTGATTGAAATTTTAAAAAATACAAATTTAGATAACAATGCAAAGACAAAAGAGATTTTTGCTCTGCTTGATCCACTATTTGACTACAAGCAAATGGCAAAGATCAGCCTTGGCAAACGCTACAACAGCCTAAGTGCTGACGAGCAAGCTAAATTTGACGCTGCATTTGAGCAAAAGCTAAAAAGCTCATATATCGACAAGCTCTTAGGCTACAAAGACCAACAGATCCACATCACTGGAGAGAGTGAGCCTCAAAAAAATAGATACTGGCTCACATCAGAGCTTCTAAATGACGGCAAAAACTATGAATTTGTCTATAAATTTTACGATGCAAAAGAGCGTGGATGGCTCATTTATGACCTTGATATCGTTGGTGTGAGCATCATTCAAACTTATAGAAGTCAGTTTGGCGACGTGCTAAATAATGCTGATTTCAATACGCTTTTACAAAAACTAAACGAAGCGGTTTTACCCGATCAAAACAAAACTAATCCTTGATGCGACAAATTTTTAAATTTATCATTGCCAAAAACAAGCTTGTTATCTCGCTTGTGCTAGTTCTAAGCGTAGTTTTTGGCTACCTTAGCACAAAACTTAGCATCGATGCTTCGGCTGAGACCTTGCTGCTTGAGCATGACCCAGATCTAAAAGCCTATAGGCAGATCGCAAAGCGCTACGACTCGCCAGGGCTTTTGGTGGTCGCTTTTACCCCAAAAGATGATCTTTTTTCACCTAAAAATTTAGAGCTTATTAAAAATTTATGCGATGAGCTAGCCAAAAACGATATGGTTAGCAGCGTCATCTCTATCTTAAACGTGCCACTTTTAAATAGCGTAAAAGGCGGCGTTACAGGCATCTTAGATCACACGCCAACACTAAGTGATAAAGATATAAATATCTCAAAAGCAAAACTTGAGTTTGCAAAAAGCCCCATTTATAGCGGAAATTTGATAAGCAAAGATCTAAAAACCACAGCGATCGCGCTAAATTTAAAGCAAGATGATAAATTTAACGAGCTTTTAAATGAGCGAAATTTACTTAGTCAAAAAGAGTCAAACGGCACTATCACGCAGGCAGAAAAGCTTAAATTTAAAGCGCTTTTAGCGGAGTTTAAAGCCTACCGAGATGAGCTTAGAAAGAGTGATCACAAAAACCTTGAAGCCATAAAGGCAGCCATCGCTAAATTTAACGCAAATGACGAGCTGTTTTTGGGCGGCGCAAATATGATCGCTGATGATATGATAGGTTTTATAAAGAGCGATCTTTTGGTTTATGGGCTAAGCGTTCTAGCGCTTCTTAGCTTTAGTTTGTGGCTATTTTTTAGGCAGGTTAGATGGATCGTCTTACCGATGTTTATCTGCGCGGTAAGTGCCATTTTTACGACTGGGATTTTTGGTATGTTTGGCTGGGAAGTGACGGTCATTAGCTCAAACTACATCGCACTTCAGCTAATTATCACCATTTCAACAGTCATTCACCTAGTCGTTAGCTATAGAGAATTTTATGCAAGACATCCAAAATACAGTCAAAATCAGCTCATCTATCTGACACTTCGTGACAAATTTTCTCCATCTTTTTGGGCGATATTTACGACAGTCATTGGCTTTAGCTCACTAATGAGTGCCGATATAAAGCCAGTTATCATGCTTGGCATTATGATGAGTGCTGGCATTAGCGTTTCACTCGTGCTTGCATTTTTGCTATTTGGCTCGGTAAATGCAAATTTAAAGAAGCTTGCCCCTGTTAGGACATTTGAAAACAGCTTTAAATTTACAAAATACTGCGCAAATTTAGCCCTAAACTCAAGAAAGATCATCTACGCAGTTTGCGTGCTTGTTGTCTGCTTTGGCGTTTATGGCATCAGTAAGATAAAGGTCGAAAACAGCTTCATTGGCTACTTTAAAGAGAGCACGCAGATCCGCCAAGGCATGCAGGTCATCGACACAAAGCTTGGTGGCACGATCCCAGTTGATGTAATAGTTAAATTTAAAGAGAGCGAGCCAAAACAAGAAAAAACTGATGAGAAAGATGACTTTGAAAGTGAGTTTGAGAACGACGCAAAGAGCGCAAAATACTGGTTTAACAGCTACCACACAAGGATCGCAGAGAAGATCCACGACCATTTGACGCAGCAGAAATTTGTAGGCAACGTAAGCTCGCTTGCAACGCTCATAAAGGCGATAAAAGAGCTAAATAACGGCGTTAGTGATGATTTTTTGCTTGCTGCTATGTATGAAAAGCTACCACTTGAGTATAAAACTATCTTGCTAAGTCCTTATGTGAGCGTCGAAAACGACGAGCTTAGATTTAGTTTAAGGATCATCGATAGCGACTCTGAGCTTAGGCGAAATGAGTTTTTAAAAGAGCTTAAAGCTGGACTTGCAGAGCTTACTAAAAATGACAACGTGAGCATAGAAGTTGCCGGTATGATGGTGCTTTATAACAACATGCTTCAAAATTTACTTAGCTCGCAGGTTGATACATTTGGACTAACGGTTACGATACTTTTTGTCATATTTTGCTTTGTTTTTAGAAGTATCAAGCTAGCAACCATCGCCATAGTTTCAAATTTGATCCCGCTTTGCACGCTCTTTGGCGTGATGGGATTTTTTGGCATACCGCTTGATGTGATGAGCATTACGATAGCGGCCATTAGTATAGGTATCGGCGTTGATGATATCATCCACTACATCCACCGCTTCAAAGAGGAGCTGCTTACAAAGGACGTTTTTGAGAGCATTAAGGCTGCGCACGCGAGTATAGGATACGCGATGTATTACACCTCATTTACCATTTTTCTTGGCTTTAGCGTGATGATAACTAGCAACTTTATACCGACAATTTATTTTGGCTTGCTAACTGATCTTGTTATGGTCTTTATGCTGCTTGGTGCGCTCATCATCTTGCCAAGTCTGATAGCGAGCTTTGTGAAAAAGCGCGAGGTATAAATTTATTTGATAACTTTGATGAATGAATAGACATCAGCCACGCCGTCAATGTGCTTAGCGTACCAAATGGCGTGCTTTTCTTGCTCGATACTATCTACCACACCGCTAAAAACAACGTCACAGCCAACGATGCTAACACGCACATTTGTGCCCTCAACGACACTATCTTTAAAGAGATTTTGCTTTAAATTTGCAAGTATGCTTAGGCTATCGCACGGGTATTCGCTCTTTTTTACCCTAAGATAGGTGTAAATTTTTCGCACTCCGTCCGTGCTTTTGGCAAGCTCAACTAGCTTATCTCCTAGCTCTTTGCTATCAACAAGCCCTATGAGATAGGCATCGCCGTAAAAAACCTCTATCTCGATGTCGATGTTGCTAAGTCCTTTTGAAAACAAAATTTTGCTTTGTAGCTTGCTTTGGATAAATTTATCACGAGAGATCGAGTAGATGCCGCGTTTATCGCGAGAAATGGAGTATGCGTCATATACATTTAGCGGCGCTGTTGCTGGGGTGAGGACTGAGGAGCAAGAGCAAAAAAATAAGACCAAAAATGCAAAAACGCTAAATTTAGAAATCATAAATCCTTTTGTAATTTCAAAAAGTTTATAGAAAATGGGCTAAAATTTATCTAAATCTGCTAAAATAACACGCACGGAGGATAAAGTAATCTGGTGATGCTCACGGGCTTCAAACCCGATGACTGGGCGGTTGACCGTCTGGTGGGGAGTTCGATTCTCTCATCCTCTCGCCACTTTTACTTCTTTTAATTTCTACTTTTTAAATTATTTGTTTTTATGATTTTAGGCGCAACTAGCTAGTAAATTTTAAAAATAATGGTGTGATTTAAACAACCATCTTTAAATTTAAAGTTTAAATTTTTATATCCAAAACGTGCGGCTCTTCGCTCTCCTCTTCGCTATCGAGCTCGTCTTTTAAGACCTCTTCATCTTTAGCTTTTGCGTTTTGCTCTTCGTTCTCAAACTCGCTTGCCTCTTCTTCGCTCTTTTGACGCTCGTGCTCTTTTTCAGGATCAAGTCTATACGACTCCTCCATCGGACGCACCTCTTGTATCTCCTCGTTTTGCTGGGTGGCTAGCTCAGATGCCATTAGCGCTTGCATGTCAAAGCGTGCTTGCTGGTTTGCATGCACCTGTGAGACGACTGGGGCGTTTTGGTTGATGAAGTTGCTGTTTCCTAAAGGTGTTACCGCCATTTTTAGCCTTTATTTATGATGATCGTTTTGTAGTTTGTGTAAGTGACGTTTGCGCCATTTTCACGCCTTAAATTTTCGCGTTTGGTGTAATCCACCTCGTATCTGCCAGCCCCTTTTACGCTAAATTCCACGCAAAATTTGGCAGCCATTTCTAGCACGTCCTCTGGCACTTTACTCTTGTTTGTTTTTATGATGACATGAGCGCTTGGGGTGTCTTTTAGATGAAGCCAGATATCATCTTTTTTGGCGAGATCGAGCAAATTTATATTGCCTTTTTCATTTCTGCCAACTAAAATTTTAAACTCTCTAACGTAGAAAATTTCAGCATTTTCGCTCACATCTTTTATCTGTCTCTCTCTTTGTTTTGCCTTGTTTTTTGGGCTTAAAATTTCAAGCTCGTAAGCACTTTTTGCCTCTTTTAAAAGCGACTTTAGCCCTTCTAAAAACTCGATCTTTTCACTTAAATTTCTCTTTTCTATCTCCACACCAAGGGCTTTTGCACGAAGTTTTTTTGACCTTGAGTAAAATTCATTTGCGCTATTTTTTGGCGTGTCGCTAAGAGTTAGTTTTATCTCGTTGCCGTCAAAATCATTAAGAGAAATTTCTCTCTCATAGCCTTTAAAATTTGCCAAATTTGCAAGCAAGAGTGTGCCGTAGTTTGCAAACTCCTCGCTCTTTTTCATAAGCTCATCTTTATCTTCAAGCGAGTTTAAAATTTCTCTCATGCTATCTATCTTTTTTTGCACGCTAGTAAGCTTTGCCTCTTTCAAGCTAGCTATCCTAGACTCATTTATCCTAGCTGCTTCACTTTTAAAAAATGCCTCAAAGTCAGTTATCGGCTCGCACGGCTTTTCTTTTATAGCGATGGCTGGCAGCTCTTTTAAAACCTCGCCAGTTTCTATCTTTCGGTAGCTATTGTCGATATGCCTTAGCGCCTCGATGATTACGCTATTTTCATCAGTGATCACGGCGTTTGTAAAGCGGCCTGTAAATTCAAGATAGAGGATGAAATTTTCGCTTTTATATGAGCCACTTTGTGTGCAGGTAAATTTTAAAATTCTATTGTCTTTTAGGCACTCGACGCTTTTTATATGCGAAGCGTTAAAGCGTTTTTTTAGGACATTATCAAAGGGTGCTTGATAAATTTTCGCCTCTTTTAGCTCATCATCTTTGTAGATAGCAGAATTTGACTTATTTAGATCAAAAATGATCTTTTCGCCGCTAAATTCGATAAGTATAGCCATGTCGCTTACGCGCTTTGCTTGGCTTATCTTTTTAAATTTTGATAGATATTCTGCTATTTGAACTAAATGTGCGTACTTCATGCGGGGATTATATCAGAAATGTTGCAAAAATGTTTTAACAAAGAGTCCTAGCTGGTTTGCTAGGACAAAAGTTAAAATTTATTTTTAGCGACCTCTTTTACGATCTGATCAGCGATCTCATCGACCTCGTTTGTGGCCTTGTTTGTTTGATTTGCCACTTCAAGATTTTCTTTTGTTAGGTTGTCGATGTCGGCAACTAGCGTGTTTATCTGAGCGATCGCTATGGTTTGCTCGTTTATCGCTGCACTCATATCATCGATGTTTTGCGTTAGGATATTTGCATTTGCTTCGATCTCGCCAAGGCTCTTTTGAGTGCGCTCGGCTAAATTTCTAACCTCATCAGCCACAACCGCAAAGCCTCTGCCATGCTCACCCGCACGTGCTGCTTCAATGGCAGCGTTAAGGGCTAGTAAATTTGTCTGATCGGCGATGTCGTGGATGATGGTGATGATATTTTTTATCTCCTCAGACTGTCTTTTGACATCATCAGACCTTGCATTTACCTGCCTCATAGATGCGCTCATTTGCTCAACCGCAGCCGCACCCTCAGAGAGCGATGTAGCACTCTTGTTTGCTTTAGTCGTTAGCTCTTGCATGTAGCCTTTTAGCGCTTTTGCACGGTCTTCTAGCAGTTTTGCGACATCTTCATTATTTTTTAGCATCTGCGCTATTTTATCGCCAAGTGCGTCGATGCCTTTTGCGATGACGCCTTCGTCGTTTATCCTAGCGGTAAAGTCATTTTTAAAGTAAATTTCTAGCGCCTTTAAGATATCGTGCTCATTTGAAGCGATATTTGTTTTTAATGAGTCACGTAGCTCGCCAAATGCCTCTTTTAGCTTTAACAGAGCTTGGCTATTTGTCGTCGCTTCAAGCGTCGCTCTAAAGTCGCCACCTTTTATCTTGCTTACAAATTCTTGCGTTTTGGCTAAAAACTCGCGCTCGTTATTTAAATTCTCTTTTGTGCTCTCGATGTTTTCGTTGATGATGCTAGCCATAACGCCTAGCTCGTCGCTGCTTTTTAGCTTGATAGGCTCGACGTTTGAAGTTTTGTTGTTTATAAATTTAAAGACTTCGATTAGCCCGTTTTGTATCGTTAAAACTGGTCTTAAGAAGTATCTAACGACCACGATGATGGCGATGATGACTGAGATCAAAAATAGGCTAAACATCAAAATTTGCTTATTTGAAGCGCTTTTTATCTCAGCTACAAACTCATCAGCATCAGCTACTATACAGACGTTCCAGCCTGTTAGCTTTTGTTTTTGGCAGTAGATGACATTTCGCATGCCATTATGGAAAAATAGCGAGACCTTGTCACCCTCTATGCTCTTTTTCATATTTTCTTTGATAAGATTTTTGTAGTTTTCATCCTCTTTTGAGACCAAATTTATATCAGGATGAACTATCACTTTACCGTTGTCATCGGCGATCATAATGCTTGAAGTCTTAGTCGTTTTTATCTCTAAAAGCTCCTGACTAAAGCCGTTTAAGAAGATATTTGCGCCAATTACTGCCACAAGCTGATGGTTGCCATCAAAGATAGGAGCGTAGGCTGTGATGGTTAAATTCTTTGTCGTGATATCTATGTATGGCTCTGAAAATCCAGGCTTTCCGCTACTGCTCGCAGCCTGAAACCAAGCCCTCGTGCGACCGTCAAAATTTGGTATCAAAAATGGCTCGTTGTTTTTCAAAAGATCAGTCTTTATGACGTTGCCATTGTCTGCATATCCCACAAATAGCGCGTCAAATGGCGAAATAACAAACGCACCCTTTAGTGCCTCAGCTATATCGTCCCTGTTGGCGTAGAGCTTTTTGTCCTCTAGCTCTTTTGCAAAGTTTTGCACCATGTGAAGTCTTGACTTTAAAAACTCATCGACAAAATACATCGTCGATTTTAGGCCAGTTTTACGGACATTGTTGTAGGACTGAATTTTTTCCGATTTGGAATTTGAGTAGTTTATGCTAAAAAATATGCCTATGCCTATTAGCATCCAAGCTGTCAGCAAAAAGGCTATCTTGTTAGACAAGCTAGAAAATAGTCTCTTCATCTTAAATCCTTTTAAAATTTTCGGCGTATTTTATAATAAAAATTAAATAATATCTCTTAATTTTTATTTTTAAGAAAAAATGGTAAAAAGTAGCTAAATAACGTTAGTTGGATAAATTCTACTAAATTTTATTGATTTATTGATTCAAAGCAATAAATAGAGTATTTTAGGGATTTTGTATAAAATTTAAAGCTAAATTTTACGTTGAATTTATTTTAGTTGCTTAAATTATAATTTTAAAATATATAAAAAAGAAAATGCTATTTTAAAGATTTTATTTTCCCAAATTTTTAGCATAAATTTTTTGTCAAATTTATAGTGATTTAAAGCACTAGCTAAATATCTTTTTATACAAATTTCGTTAAAATCGCCTCAAAATTTAAAGGAAATTTATGAAACAAACCATCACAGAAAAAATATTTTCAGATCACGTTGGCAAAGAGGTAAGCGCAGGAGAGATCATCGAGAGCAAGATCGATATGATCATAGGCAACGACATCACGACGCCTATCTCGATCAAGCAGTTTGAGCGAAGTGGCGCTAAAAAGCTAGCTAACCCAGACGGCTTTGCTATCGTGATGGACCACTACATCCCGACAAAGGACATCCTAAGCGCAAATCAAGCCAAAATTTCACGTGAATTTGCCTACAAACACGACCTTAAAAACTACTTCGACGAAAAAGATATGGGTATCGAGCACGCGATTTTGCCTGAAAAAGGGCTAGTCATCCCAGGCGATGTCATCATCGGCGCAGACAGCCACACCTGTACGCATGGCGCTCTTGGAGCATTTAGCACCGGCATGGGTAGCACCGACCTAGCTTATGCGATGATCACTGGCAAAAACTGGTTTAAAGTGCCTGAGAGCATCAAAGTCGTCTTTAAAGGCAAGCTTGATAAGCACGTCTATGGCAAGGACCTCATCCTTGAGATCATCCGCCAAATAGGCGTTGATGGCGCACTTTACAAGGCGCTTGAGTTTAGCGGAGAGGTGATAGAGGGGCTTAGCATGGATGATAGATTTTCAATGTGTAACATGGCGATCGAAGCTGGCGCAAAGAGCGGTATCATCGCGGTTGATGAGATCACAAAAGAGTTTTTAAAAGATAAAAATTTACGCGATAAACCAAAATTTTTCTACTCAGACGAGGGCGCAAAATACGATAAAATTTTAGAGATAGATGTCACAAACCTTGATCCAGTCATCGCATATCCATTTTTGCCAAGCAACGGCAAGAGCGTAAGACAGGCGGTTCTCGACGATCTAGCTATCGATCAGGCATTTATCGGCTCATGCACAAATGGCCGTCTAAGCGACCTTCGCATCGCAGCGCAAATCCTAAAAGGTAAAAAAGTAGCTCGCAAAACAAGGCTCATCATCACTCCAGCGACGCAAAAGATCGCAAGAGCTGCTGAAAAAGAGGGACTCATCGACATTTTCATCGAAGCAGGAGCGGTTGTGAGCAACCCAACATGTGGTGCCTGCCTTGGCGGATATATGGGCATTTTGGGTGCAAATGAGCGCTGTATCTCAACGACAAATAGAAATTTCGTCGGTCGTATGGGCGATAGAACGAGTGAAATTTATCTGGCTAACTCGGCTGTTGTGGCGGCTTCAGCGATAGCAGGTAAAATCGCCGATCCAAGAGACTTATA
Source organism: Campylobacter concisus (assembly GCF_002165815.1). Taxonomy (GTDB): domain Bacteria; phylum Campylobacterota; class Campylobacteria; order Campylobacterales; family Campylobacteraceae; genus Campylobacter_A; species Campylobacter_A concisus_BH. The sequence continues at coordinate 100,450 of NZ_NDYN01000007.1, read as the reverse complement.
GGCGTTAGCTTTTAAGTATCTTTGAATGAGTTAGAAATTTTCACACTTCGATAAACTATATGTTTTATCTTGTGTGAAAATTTCGTCACAACATCCAAATCTATCTTAAAATCTTACCGCTCTAGGCTTACTTATATAATCAAATAAAATTTAAAAGCGTTTCTTCTAAAAATGCTTTATTCTTTGTTACAAGTAAAATTGATTTAAATTTTTAATTCTTTTTGAAATATCAAAGAAATTTGAAGAGTTTGTATAAAATAAATTTAACCGATAAATCCTGCTATTTTTGCAAATTTATCGGCTATTTTTTAGCATAAAAGGTTTGAAGCTAGCGCATTAAAACGCTGTTATAGTTGCCAAAAGTCCAAAGATTATACCTGGCAAGTTTGCAGCTGAAAGTGGATAGTCTTTTTTAGCTTTTAGTAGGCCGTAGCTTGTCCATATCGTGCAGTTTATCGCAGCAGCTAATGGCTGTATAAAAGGCGTTTTATGGCCATCAAGGTTGCCCATTATTTGTGGGATGTATGAAAAGTACATAACAACCGATAAGCACGTGCCTATCCAACCTAAAATTTGTAAATTTCTTTCACTCATGTGATCTCCTTTAAAAGTAGGCCATTATATTATTTTTAGCTTTATGATTAGCGTGGTAAAAAAATTAATTTTATCTGCAACAAAATGCTCTTTTTTTGCAAATTTAAGGGCAAAGCTTTGTAAAGTGATAATAAATTTAAAACAAGATGAGTTAGAAAATTTGGTTATACTTTTGTAATTTTTAAAATTTAAAAGGATAAAAGATGCAAACTTGCGTCATTTTAGCAGGTGGCAAGAGCTCGCGCATGGGTCAGGATAAGACCTTATTGCCATTTGGTGGCTTTGAAACGCTCACACACTATCAAGCCTCTAAATTTAGCAAAGTCTTTGATGAGGTTTTTGTAAGCTCTAAATTTGAGAAATTTAACCCGCCACTAAAGCTCATAAAAGATGAGAACAGCGAGGATTTTTCGCCGATGCTAGCGCTTTACTCTGTGCTTAAAAGCTTTGATCATAGCGTCTTTATCATCCCAGCTGATATGCCATTTTTTGATCTTGTAAGTCTTGACGAGCTGGCTAAATTTAAAGATGAATTTGACATGGTCGTAGCTGGCGATGATGAGCATATCCACTCGCTTTGTGGCTTTTTTAGCCCAAGCTTAGCCCCATTAGCCAAAGAGCTTTACCTAAAAAATGAGCATAAAATAGGTCTTTTAAGAAAAAGTTGCAAGCTTAAGGTGGTAAATTTTGAAAATAAAGAGCAGTTTTTTAACGTAAATTTCCCAGAAGAATACAAAATAGCAAACGAAATTCAAAAAAAGGAGCAAAAGGATGCGTAAGTTTATACTATTTTTGGCTCTTGCCTTTAGCCTTCTAACAGCAAGCGAGCTTAGCGAGTTTCAAAGGGCGCAGGCACTTGAGCAAAGTGGCGATATAAAGGGTGCTATGCAAATTTATAAAAGCATCGCCGCAAACTCTATAAACGCGCAAAGCATGGCTTCTCGGGCTAGCCTAAATGCTGAGCCAGCGACGCCAGAAGCAAAGATAAAGCAGGCTAAGATCACACAAGAAAACAAGGCTGATCATCATCTGCAAAACGCACTTGGCATCGAGCTTTATAAATTTAACTACCTTTTGCCAGTAACTTACGCTAAAACTGTGCCAGATGACGGGCGAAAGAGCGTTGAGACGAAGTTTCAAATAAGCCTTGCAAAGCCGCTATTTTACGACGTTTTTGGGCTTAGAGAGAGCCTTGTGGCAGCATATACGCAAACTTCTTGGTGGCAGATAACAAAAACCTCAGCTCCGTTTCGTGAGACAAACTATCAGCCTGAAATTTTCTTAAATTTCGCCTCTCCAAAATACCTAGAGCAAATAGGCGTGAAAAACCTAAAATTTGGACTTTTGCATGAGTCAAACGGACGAGATGGCACCAACTCAAGAAGCTGGAACAGAGCCTACGTGCAAGGCGATCTTGTCTATGGAGATTTAACCATCTCGCCAAGAGTTTGGAGCGTGATCGGCGAAAAGAACGACAATAAAGAAATTTTAAACTATATCGGGCACGGAGATCTAAGGCTTAGTTACAAGCTAAATGACCAAATTTTTAGCCTAATGCTAAGAAATAACTTACATTTTGATAAAACAAATAAAGGTGCGGCCGAGCTTTCATATATGTTTCCGATATTTTCAAGCGGCGTTTATAGCTATTTGCAGTATTTTACAGGATATGGCGAGAGTTTGATTGACTATGATAGGCACACTGACAAGGTTGGTCTTGGCTTTGTTATTTTAAAATAGCCTTAAAAATTTAATCTTATAAAGTGGCTAAATTTGGGCAGATGAAGTAAATTTTAGATAAATAACGAAAAAAATTTAACTAATAGAAAAACTTAAAAATATTAGAAAAAATATAAGCAAATTTTGCTAAAATCACTAGCAAAATCTCACAATAAAGGAGTTTTCATGAGCGGTATAGCTTTGATTGTCTGTTTTGTTATAGCAATCATTCTTATGATCCTTATGATCTCAAAACTCAAGGTGCATCCATTTTTGGCACTTATGAGCATATCTTTGGTGCTAGCAATCGTCGCAGGTATCGATCTATCCAAGATCCCAGCGATGATAGGCGTTGGCTTTAGTGGCACATTTAAGAGCATCGGCATCGTCATCATCTTTGGAACGATCATTGGCACAGTGCTTGAAAAAACGGGAGCTGCGCTAAAGCTAGCAGACATGGTTGTTAAGCTAGTCGGACAAAGACGCCCTGAGCTTGCCATGCTTATAATGGGCTGGGTTGTTGGCATCCCTGTGTTTTGCGATAGCGGTTTTGTCGTCTTAAACTCTATCCGCGAGGCACTTTATAAGAAAATTTCAGCAAGCCCAGTTGCTATGTCAGTAGCACTTAGTGGCGGCCTATATGCTTCTCACGTCTTCATCCCACCAACTCCTGGCCCGATAGCTGCTGCTGGCACACTTGGCCTTGGAGGAAATTTACTTCTTGTCATCATCATGGGCACAGTGGTTTCAGTGCCTGTTTTGGTAGCTGTTTATTTCTTTTCAAAAAGTATCGCTAAAAGCGTAACTATCAGCGACAAAGAGGCTGATGCTACGATAACAGCTAGCTACGAGGAGCTTTTAAAGAAATTTGGCAAATTGCCTTGCGGATTTTTAAGCCTTGCTCCTATCATCATGCCTATCATCTTCATGGCGGTTGGCTCTGTGATCGACGTTTTAGCAAAACAAGGCATGCTTGATAAAGCCGCACTCTTGCCAAAGATATTTTTATTTTTAGGTAATCCTATCATCGCCCTTGCGATCGGCGTGATCTTTTGTGTATTTTTACTAGCTGAAACTAAAAAGATGAGAGAATTTGATCATATAACAAACGAATCATTAAAGATCGCAGGTCCGATACTTTTTATCACCGCAGCTGGTGGCGTTTTAGGTAACGTCATTACTGAGGCTGGCTTTGTAAATTTCATAAAAGAAAATGCCTCAACTATAAAAGCGATAGGAATTTTCTTCCCATTCATCATCTCAGCCGTGCTAAAAACCGCTCAAGGAAGCTCGACTGTGGCTATCATCACGACAGCCTCTATCATGGGCGCATTTAGCGATGGCAACTCGCTCATGCACATACTTGGCTTTACGAGCGAAATTTCAGCCGCGCTTTGTGTCATGGCGATAGCATCAGGTGCGATGTGCGTATCTCACGCAAACGACAGCTACTTCTGGGTCGTGACAAACTTTAGTAAGATGACCGCAGATCAAGGTTACCGCACACAAACAGCGATGACATTTATCATGGGCGTTGTTGGAATGATCAGCGTTTATATACTATCTTTGGTGCTTTTATGAGAATTTTGGTTGCGATTGATTCATTAAAAGGCTCGCTAAGCTCACTTGAGGCGGGCCTTGCTATAAAAGAAGCCCTTGAAGAGTTTTGTGACGTCGTCGTAAAGCCAGTCGCTGACGGCGGCGAGGGCAGCGTGGAGGCTATGGCTGACGCACTTGATGCGAAATTTATAGATACCATCGTAAAAAACCCGCTTGGCACTGAAATTTTAGCTAGATATGCCCTAAAAGACGACCTTGCCATACTTGAGATGTCAAGCGCTTCTGGCCTTACTCTTATAAATCCTGATGAGAGAAATCCTATGAAAACTAGCACATTTGGATTTGGTCAGATGATAAAAGATGCCATTAGTAAAGGTGCTAGGAAATTTATCATAGGCATCGGCGGAAGTGCCACAAATGACGCTGGCACAGGCATGCTAAGCGCTCTTGGCTTTAAATTTTATGATAAAAATGGCGCTTTGCTTGAGGGCAAAGGCGAGGATTTGGCTCAAATTTGCGACTTTTCAGATGAAGAGGCGCTAAAAGAGCTAAAAGAGTGCGAATTTTTAATCGCTTGTGACGTGGATAATCCACTTTACGGACAAAAGGGCGCAGCCTACGTCTATGCCCCACAAAAGGGCGCAAATGGTCGCATGGTAAAGCAGCTTGATGATGGACTAAAGCACTTTGCAAGCCTTGTAAAAGAGAAAAATGGCACCAAATTTCATACGCAAAAGGGCGCTGGAGCAGCTGGCGGACTTGGCTTTGCTTTTGTGGCATTTTTGGGCGCGAAGCTCAAGCCTGGCATCGAGATCATCACACAGACAATAGCACTTGAAGATGAGATCAAAAAGGCTGATCTTGTCATCACTGGCGAGGGCCGCATGGACTTTCAAAGCACCATGGGCAAGACCCCAACAGGCGTGGCAAAGCTAGCTAAGAGGCATCATAAGCCAGTCATCGCGCTTGCTGGAAGCGTGCAAAGGTGCGCCAAAGACTGCCATAAACACGGCATAGATGCGTATTTTTGCATACTAAATGAGCCAATGAGCCTTGAAGAAGCCATGCGAAAAGATAATGCCATTAGAAATTTAAAGATGACCGCCGAGCAAGTCATCCGCCTTTATATGCTAAACCATAAAGCATAAATTTAAAAAAGATAGAAGCTAAATTTCTATCTTTTCCCCTAAATTTAACTTCAAATTTTACTCACAAAGTGCTACAAAAATTCTCAAAATTTAATACATTTTGCAAAAATAAAACCGCTTAAAAGCAAAGACGAATTTGGCAAGCAGAGTAAAATTTGCTTGCCAAATTTATTTTCATGCAGCTTTTTGCCCGTGTGTTGTAAATTTAAATTTAGATGCAGAGTAAGCTTTTGGGCTGCTTACAAGCTAAAAATTCTCACATATTTATAGGGCTTCATAGTTAAATTTAATGTTTTAAATTTAATATCATCTGAAGTGTGCTAGCTGGTCCTTCAAGCAGCGTTTTAAATTTGCATGGGTTAAATTTACTATTGATAGTTTGCTTTTAGTGCCCTAGTTCGCTAGATCCTCAGCCACTTTTGCAGCGAGTTTTAGCTTGTCACTATCAAAGTGCGTGTAAATTCGCGAGGTATTTAGGCTTGCATGCCTAAAAGCTTTTTACACTAGTTTAAGCCTTTTTGGTTACGACAAAGAGAAATTAAAAACAGCAGGCTTAAATTTAAATATAAAAACTATAAAAGCTTAAGCACATATCCATTTTCAGCTGTTTCAAGCTTATATTTATGCATCTTATCAAGCTCTAAAACCACTCTGAAATACTTATCATGCCAGCCGATTATGACGTTTTTAAATGTCTCGTTTTCAAGCTTTAAATTTCTAGTTTTAAAGCTTCTTGGAGGTTTTGCAAAGTCAAGTACGATCTTGTTTTTCTCGTAAGCAAAGTGTTTTAAATTTTTAGCTTTTGTGATGATATTTAGCTCTTTTTCATGCGCTAAAAAGCTCACAAATCCTAAGAATTTAACCTCTTTTTCGCTGCTCTTTGTCTCTTGTACAGGCTTTGAGGCTGGCTCAATTTTTACTTCGACTACCTTTTGCTCAGGCTTAGCTGGCTCTTTTGCTTTTTTTGTGCCAAGGTCGATCACTACGACGTTTGGAGTTGGTACGTCTGAGGTTTTATTTCTATCTTTGTTTGAAATTTTAGTCTCATTTTTTTCTATTATCACTGGCGTGCTAACCTTTTGAGCTGGCACCTCCGCCATCGTGACAGAAACGTCTAGTTTTTTAGCTGCGACTGGTTCTGGATTTTTCATCTTGCTTATGGCAAATTCATCGTTCCAGTCGATAGTTTTGTTTATATCAGTTAGTCTTTTTTCTTTTATGCTGCCGTCATTTGCTCTATATCTTATGGTGACATCAAGTAGTAACATCGCATCGCTTGGAAATTTAAACGAGAGCGAGTTGAAGCTGTCATATTTTTCTACGACATTTGTCGTCATAACGCTTGTGTTTAGCTCGCTAATAGGCATAAATGGGTTTTCTCTGGCGCATAAGCTCGCAGTCAAGATAGATAAAACTAACCAAATTTTCTTCATCGTTCCTACTTTTTATTAGAGTCTGGCTCAAGGCCTTGTAGTTCAAAATAGTCTTTTTGCAGACGTGCGTTTAGTTTTTTCAAAATTTCCACGTCTTCGCTAAGCCTCTCTTTTTTGCTCTGAAGGCTTAGCATCACGTCAAGTGAGCGTTTGCCAAACATCATGTTGCCCACATAAAAGGCAAACATAGCCACGCAAATGGTGGCTATGACGTAGCGTAATGTCGGCCGAACAAATTTTATGATTTTATGAAATATGCCATCTTCTTTGCCATATTCATCTAAAATTTCGCTCAAATATTATCCCCTAAAAACTCACCCGCCTCAAGCTCGATCTCGAGCAAGCGGTTGTATTTTGCGTTGCGCTCGCTTCTTGAGGTGGCACCTGTCTTTATCTCGCCAGTATTTAGTGCGACTGCGAAGTCAGCGATAAACGCATCTTCGCTCTCGCCGCTTCTGTGGCTCATGATGCAGCGGTAACCGTTTCTTTGAGCAAGGCGGACGGTTTGCATAGTTTGCGTGACTGAGCCTATTTGATTTGGCTTGATTAAGATCGCGTTTGCGATATTTTTCTCGATGCCTTCGCGTAAAATTTTCTCATTTGTGACAAATAGGTCGTCGCCAACTAGCTGCACCTTGCTGCCAAGCCTTTTTGTAAGCTCAGCCCAGCCGCTCCAGTCGTCCTCACTAAGGCCATCTTCGATAGAAAATATCGGATATTTTTCGCAAAGTTTTTCGTAGTAGCTAATGAGCTCGTCGCTGCTAAATTTCTTGCCTTCAAGCTCGTATTTGCCGTCTTTGTAAAGCTCGCTTGAAGCGACGTCAAGGGCTAGCTTTATCTGGCTGCCTAGCTCATATCCAGCCTCTTTTACGGCTTGTGAGATGAGATTTAGTGGCTCTTCGTTGTCTTTTAAATTTGGAGCAAAACCGCCCTCATCGCCGACAGCTGTGCTGTGTCCAGCTGCGTTTAGGATAGATTTTAGCTTGTGGTAAATTTCAGTCGCAGCTCTAAGTGCTTCGCTAAATGTGCTAAAACCAAATGGCATGATCATAAATTCTTGAAAATCAACGCTATTGTTTGCATGTGCGCCGCCATTTATTATGTTAAACATCGGCACTGGCAAGATGCTAGCGTTTGCACCGCCAAGGTAGCGATAAAGTGGGATATTTAGGCTCTTTGCAGCTGCGCGAGCTACCGCCATAGACACGCCAAGGACAGCGTTTGCGCCTAAATTTGAGTAGTTGTGTGTGCCATCAAGCTCAAGCATCTCCGCATCGACTGCCTTTTGGTTGTAAGCATCAAGTCCTATCACTGCTTCTGCGATCTTTTCATTTACGTTTGAAACAGCCTTTAAAACGCCTTTGCCAGCGTATCTCTCGTCTTTGTCACGAAGCTCTAGCGCCTCACGCTTGCCAGTGCTTGCGCCACTTGGTACGATCGCGCTTGCCTCGGTTCCGTCGCTTAGTCTAACTGTTGCACGAACTGTTGGGTTGCCTCTGCTGTCTAAAACCTCGTGAGCTTCTACATCTTCAATAAATACCATTATTCTTCTCCTGCTTCGTTTGTGTCGTCGTCTTCGTCTTTTGCGCCGCTGCTTATTAGGTGATCTATGCCCATTGAGCCTTTGATCGCCGCTACTATCTCGTCAGAAATTTCTGGGTGCTCTTTTAGGTAGGCTTTGGCATTTTCTCTACCTTGACCTAGTTTTTCAGCCTTGTAGCTAAACCACGCGCCTGATTTGTCAATGATGTCGAGTTTTACGCCATAGTCGATGATCTCGCCCTCTTTGCTCACACCCTCGCCAAACATGATGTCAAATTCAGCCACTTTAAATGGAGGTGCCACCTTGTTTTTAACGACTTTTGCTTTTGTACGGTTGCCGATAGGCTCGTCATTTTGTTTAAGTGTGGCTATCTTTCTGACATCGATCCTTACAGACGAGTAAAATTTAAGCGCATTACCGCCAGTTGTAGTCTCTGGCGTGCCATATCCCATCATACCGATCTTCATACGAATTTGGTTGATGAAGATAACAGTTGTCTTCATCTTGCTTAAAATTCCAGTTAGCTTTCTAAGCGCCTGACTCATTAGTCTTGCCTGCAAGCCAACGTGTTGATCGCCCATATCGCCGTCTATCTCGCTCTTTGGAGTAAGAGCTGCGACGCTATCAACTACGATAAGATCGATCGCACCGCTTCTTGCAAGTGTCTCAACGATCTCAAGTGCCTGCTCGCCAAAGTCAGGTTGAGAGACGTAGAGGTTGTCGGTATTTACGCCTAAATTTGAAGCGTATTTTACGTCTAGCGCGTGCTCTGCATCGACAAATGCACAAATTCCACCAGCTTTTTGCGCTTCAGCGATGATGTGAAGTGTGAGCGTGGTCTTACCAGAGCTCTCTGGTCCGTAGATCTCGATGATCCTGCCTTTTGGAACGCCGCCTATGCCAAGAGCCAGGTCAAGTCCTAGCGAGCCAGTCGGTATCGACTCGATAGCCTCAACCTCTTTGTCGCCAAGTCTTAAAAGCGTGCCTTTGCCAAAAGCTTTATCGATCTGCTTTAGCGCAAGCTCAAGCGCCTTTTTCTTGTCCGCTTCGCTCTCTGGGATAGCTATCTTTTTGTCACTATCTTTTTCTTTTGCCATTTTTTACCTTATAGTTGAAATTTGGCTTGATTTTATCTAAAAAGAGATGAATTTTACTTGATTTACTCGCAAATTATAATATTTTCGCCAAGCAGCGCAGCGCTATCAATAAGAGCAAAAAGCTGCTCTTTTTCAAACAAAAATCCATAAATTTGATCTTCGTTTTTTAGTATCGCTAGCTTAAATGGCTCCACAAGCGAGCTTGCGCAAAGGTTTAAAAAAGCTTCATCGATATGATTTTGTGAAATTTGGGGTTTGGTTTTGAAATTTTCATCTTTCATAAAAGAGATAAATTCCTCTTGCGAGGCTCTTTTATTAAATTTAAAAATTAATTTTTCTTTTAAGGCTTCAGCCAAAATTTCATCAAATTTAACTAGATCGATATGATCTTTTACGCCTAAAATTCTGGCAAAATTTAGCAAGTTTTTATCATAACTAGCCACATTTTTCTCATGCTCGCTTTGTGCCTTTTTAGCCCTATAAATGGCGTAAAATCCGATAGCTATAAACAAAAGTGAAAGGGTAAAAACTTCGCTCAAAAACTCACTCATCATCATCCTTATAAAATGCAAACTTCAGTCTTAAGCTCTACGCCAAATTTATCTAAAACTCTAGCTCTAGCCAAATTTATAAGGCTAGTGGCATCCTCAAAGCTTGCGTGGTTAAAATTTATCAAAAAATTTGCGTGCTCTTCGCTAAATTTCGCTCCGCCGATCACGTATCCCTTTAGTCCAACAGCCTCCAGCAACGCCCCTGCAAAGTGCCCTTCAGGATTTACAAAGCAGCTGCCAAAGCTAGCGCCTTTTGGCTGATTTGCCCTTTTTGCGCTTATGGCATCAGATATGCTCGCGTCAAAGCCACTTTGAAGCTCAAATTTAGCTCCCAAAATGGCCTCATCTATGCCGCTGTGGCGGTAGCTAAAGCTTATCTCCTCTTTGCTCACCCAGCCACGAGCCAGACGCACATGCGTGAGATTGTCGCTTATGCTAAATTTAAGCAGTCCAGCGTTCATCTTGATAAGTCCGCCAAGCGTGCCTGGGATATTTTTTAAAAACTCATGGCCAGCTATGTTGTTTTGCTTGCAGAAGTTATAAATTTTGGCTGATTTTGTCGCAGCACCTATCTCAAGGTAAATTTTTTCATCACAAATTTCTAAATTTATATAGTCAAAGCTCTTGCCAAGCATTGCCATTTTTGGGGGATTTGGCGAGATAAGAAGGTTGTTGCCCCCGCCTATCATCACAGCGCCTAAAAAGTGAGGTGAGCTTAGATCTTCAAGGCTATTTACCTCAAAAATTTCATGCACGCCGCCTATCCTAACCGAGGTAAATTTAGAAAAATCAACAAGCCTCGTCACTGGATAAATTCCGGTATAAAATCAAGCATACGAGTGGTAAACTCAACCATCATCGAGATCATCCAAGGCATTAAAAATATGATGACAACGACGACTAGTAAAATTTTTGGCACGAAGCTTAGCGTGGTTTCGTTTATCTGCGTGGTCGCTTGAAAGATGGAGATGATAAGACCTGCTATTAGTCCGCTTAGCAGCATCGGAAGGCTGATATAAAGGGCGATCTTAAAGGTTTCAACTCCAAGTGAGACAAGCGTACTTTGCATCAGCTAAACCTTGCTTCGTTGTATTCAGTTGGGATGAGGTAGTCGTTTACGTCGATCGGCTTTTCAAAAAAGCCTTTGTCATAGCCTATTTGATAGAGCTTATTTAGCGCTTTTAGCTGCGTTTCGTTCATGCTTATAGACTCGTCATTTGCGTATAAATTTAGATACGCTTTAAGCTCTTCTTTGCCAACTCTGATGAGGTTTCGCTCCATTAGCATGTGAGATAAAAATGGCTTGTGCGAAGTGGCGATCCTGACGGCTTCGCTAAGCACTCTCTCGCACTCGATCGCGTCGGTTATGGGCAGACTTCGTCTAAGTGCCATGCCACCAAGCGGAAGCGGTAAATTTTCGCCGTTTAGCTCGCTCCAAATGTCCCAAATTTCGCGCTCTACGCATAGCTGGTCTGAGAAATTTAAGATGCTTTCATGTATGAGTACGCCAGCATCGACTTCGCCGCTAAGCACGGCATTTTCGATCTCTAAGAAATTTTTATAAACGATCCTTGTCTCTGGGTAGGCTATGCGAAAGAGCAGGGCGTTTGTTGTGTTTTTGCCAGATAGTGCGACCTTGAAATTTCGCTTTAGCTGCTTATCTTTTAGCTTGATAAGCTTTGGGCCATATCCGTTGCCAAAGCTCACCGCGCAGCGTAAAAGTGCAAATTCATCGAAAATTTTAGGATAGAGCGCAAAGCTGATCGCTGTTGCCTCGTAAGTGCCTTTTAGCGCCTCTTCGTTTAGCGTTTCTATATCAAGCGCCTTTGATGTAAAGGCTAAATTTTTACTGCTAACCCAGCCAAATTTGACCGCGGCATACATGAAAATATCGTCAGCGTCCGGCGAGTGAGCGACGTTTATGGTTTTTAGATTGTGCAAAGATGATCCTTTTTTTGATTACGCCATTTTAATGAAATTTATTTAAAATAAAGTTTTAAGGGCGGTTTTGAAATGATTTTACCAGCTTTGCCCCTTTGAAATTTAGCACGTATTTCACGTCTATGGCGTCTTTAGCCCCTTTTCTTCGAGCTTGGAGCGTTGAGTAAAACGGATGCTTAAGTTCAAGCATCTTAATTAGTTTTTGATCGCTATCTTCTTTTTTTATATTTTCAACGATTATTGTCGTTATAAATTTGCCCTCAAACTCGTAAAATGGCCAGACTATCACGCCCGCGTCGTTTGTTTTAAAGTCCGTAATTTTAGACTTTTTAGGGATATTTAGCATGGAGATGATCTTTTTGCGGGAGCTGTCCGCATTTTGCACAGAGATCACCTTTACAAGCAGGTCTTTTTTGACTCCAAGACCATTTTGGCTAAAGCGATAAACGCCGTCCTCAACTATGCCAACCTTTTCAAAAGCGTTAGCGTAGTTTGCGGCGGTGCAAGCAGTCAGTAAAAGCGACAGAATCGTTAAAATTTTTATAAATTTCATCTTCTTTCCTAAAATTTAACTCTCATTAGTCTATCTGAAGCGTAATTTTTTCTGCCAAATTTAGCCTCACTTTTGCCGTTTAGCTCGACTAGATCGCCTGTAAAGCCACAAATGTCATTTTTAACAAGATAGCTTCCCACGCCGTAAGTATCAACTGGGGTGTTAAATTTCTCAAATTCGCTCATTTTTTGCGGATTAAAGCCTGAGCTAACTACGATCTTAACGTGCTTAAAGCCAGCTTTATCAAGCGCCTCTCTTAGGGCAAATATAAGCTCCTTGCAAACGCCGTGTGGGTCAAATTTACTCGTATCTTTGCCTTCAAAATACCTATCTATCAAATTTTTACTAGTATCAACTCTAACCGCACCAAGCCTCTCTTTTAGGGCATTTGCAGCCTTTAAAGAGTCCGTGATCACGTCGTTGTTATAATCAACCAAAGCCGTGATCTGCTCGTTTTTAAAGGTTTTAGCGTAAATTTGGCAAGCCTTCACCACGTCTCCGCCGCACATTTGAATGAGCGCATGAGGCATGGTGCCACCGCCTTTTAGCCCTGTAAGCTCGCCCTGAGCGTCTGTGGCGACCTTTTTGATGCCACCTACAAATGAGGCATATCCGTCGCCTGGCTGCGTGCAGATGTCGTCTTGTCTGTCTGCCATGCTAAAGACGTCCTTGCCATTTGCCGCTTTTATCACGTCTCTGGAGTTTGTCGCCACGCAGCTTCTTCTAGTGAGCGTCGCGTCGATGACGTTTTCTAAAAAGCCGAAATTTTCATACTTGCCGCTTATCTTTAAAACTGGCTCGTTTGCATTTATGATATCGCCATCATCAAGCGCGTAAATTTCAAGCTCGCTTGGGTTTTTGGCAAATTTATTGATTATCGCTAAAACCTCGTCGATACCGCAAAGCATGATATCATCACGCCTTTGAAAAAACTGCATCGTCACGTGCTGATCAGGCAGGTTTTGCTTGATTATCTCATTTACTTTTAGAAAGTATTTCGCCGTAAAATAGCCCTCGCCGATCCTTGGATCTAGCCTAAAAGTCTTATCTGTTAGCCTCTCTATCTTGCCTTGCATCTTTAGCTCAAGTTCGTTCATGTCTATCCTTTTGTTTTTGCGAGATTATACCATTTTAGCGAAATTTGGCGCAGGCAAAATAGGGCTAGTAAATTTATGCAAGCAATCTTTATGCCTCAAAAATTTATCCTAGCGCTCTCGCGCGGTCTTGGCGAGGTTGGCATAACGCTCATTTTAGGCGGCAATATCATAGGTAAAACAGATACCATCTCACTTGCTATCTACAACGCTGTCTATGACGGCAGAAGCGATCAGGCACTCGCTTTAAGCCTTGTTTTAGTTGTGCTTAGTTTTATCTTATTTTTTATTATAAATTTGCTAGATAAAAGTAGGGTTTAGCACAAATTTTATGCCAGCTAAAAATTAAATTTATTTAAATTTCGCTACAATTAGGGGCTTATATAAAAATTTAGGAGAATTTTCTATGAAAAAAGAAGATATAAAAGAGCTTATCGAATTTTTTAATGGTATGGAGATGAATCATATCAAGATAAAAAGTGGTGATTTTGAGGTCGAGGTAGAGAAATTTGCTGATTATTGCGCGCCTGCAAAGCCAGTGGCACAAGCAGCAGCTCCAGCGCCAACACCTGTAAATGTTGTCGTTAGCTCAGAGGTAAAACCAGCTGCAAATTCGCCAAAAGATAGCATAAAATCTCCTATGGTAGGTACTTTCTACGCTGCTCCAAGCCCAGGCGCTGCACCATTTGTAAAAGTGGGTCAAAGGGTGAGAAAAGGCGATGTAGTGGGCATCATCGAAGCTATGAAGATCATGAACGAGATCGAGGCTGAATTTGACTGCCAGATCACTGAGATGCTAGTCTCTGACGGACAGCCAGTTGAGTTTGGATTGCCGTTGTTTGGCGTGGAGAAAAATTAATGGAATTAAAAAGAATTTTAATCGCAAACCGCGGTGAGATCGCTCTTCGTGCTTTGCGAACGATAAAGGAGATGGGTAAAGAAGCCGTTGTAGTTTATTCAACCGCCGACAAAGACGCGCTTTATGTAAAATACGCCGACGTAGCCATCTGCATCGGTAAAGAGCGCTCAAGCGACAGCTACCTAAACATCCCAGCTATCATAAGTGCAGCTGAGATCAGCGAAGCAGACGCTATCTTCCCAGGTTATGGCTTTTTAAGTGAAAATCAAAATTTTGTTGAAATTTGCTCACACCACAAGATCAAATTCATTGGACCAAGCGTTGCTGCGATGGCTTTGATGAGCGACAAGAGCAAGGCAAAACAGGTCATGCAAAGAGCTGGAGTGCCAGTCATCCCTGGCTCAGACGGCGCTGTGGCTGATACAAAAGCTGCAAAAGAGCTAGCCAAAAAGATCGGCTATCCTGTCATCTTAAAAGCTGCTGCAGGTGGTGGCGGACGCGGTATGCGCGTGGTTGAAAAAGAGGCTGATTTAGAAAAAGCATTTTGGTCTGCTGAGAGCGAGGCGATGAGTGCGTTTGGCGATGGCACGATGTATATGGAAAAATATATCCTAAATCCACGCCACATCGAGGTTCAAATCATCGGCGATAGCCACGGCAACGTGCTTCACATAGGCGAGCGTGACTGCTCTATGCAGCGCCGCCACCAAAAACTGATCGAAGAGAGCCCAGCTATCTTGCTTGATGAAAAAACAAGAGAGAGGCTACATGAAACTGCCATAAAAGCGGCAAAAGCGATCGGCTACGAGGGGGCAGGTACGTTTGAGTTTTTGGTTGATAAAAATTTAGACTTTTATTTCATCGAGATGAACACAAGACTTCAAGTCGAGCACACGGTAAGCGAAATGGTAAGCGGACTTGATATTATAGAGCTTATGATAAAAGTGGCTGAGGGCGAAAAGCTACCTTCACAAAAGAGCATCGAGCTAAAAGGCCATGCGATCGAGTGTAGGATCACAGCCGAGGATCCAAACACCTTCACACCATGCCCTGGCAAGATCACAAAATATGTCTGCCCAGGCGGCCGCAACGTGAGAATGGATAGCCACATCTACCAAGACTACTCTATACCGCCGTATTACGACAGTATGATCGGAAAGCTTGTTGTTTGGGACACTGATAGAAACAGAGCCATTCATAAGATGAAAGTTGCTCTTGATCAGCTCATAATAAGCGGCATCAAAACAACAAAAGACTTTCACATCGCCATGATGGAAAACAAAGACTTTTTAAGCAACAACTACGATACAAACTATCTTTCAAGACATTAAAACTAAATTTTAAACCATTGTCTTTTTTTGGCTTTGGTTTAAAATTTCATATTTAAATTTATTTTATATAAGCTAAATTTTTATGAATTGAGTTATTTTAAATTTAAGAGAAATTTAGCCAGATTGTAACTATAAAATGCAATAAATACTAAAAATTTATCTAAATTTATTAGTAGCAACTAAGTTTTGTGATATTCATACCATTTTTAAAATATGGCGGGTAGGGCATAGTCACGGTAAATGGCACCGCTTTTTGCTTTGGTAAATTTTGGGCTACGTCAAATTTATATGCCACAGTGTTTGGCCTCTCGTCTTCATCGCCTCCAAAGACCCATGAGAAAAATGAGATCCCGCTTGGTTTAAATAGTGCCTCGCCACCGAGGTCATTTTTATTTAGCGGCTGATTAATGAGCTTAATTGTAAGGGTGCATTTGCTAATGGTAAATTTACCGACATTTCTTACTTGACCACGAAATACGATGCTTTCATTTCTTAACACTCGCTCGCTTTTTACGCCTTCGACTATGCCTTTTTTGGTGTATTTATCAAGAACTAGCATCAAAAAAATGGCAAGCGTGGTTGAGACCAAAATGTTTGTAAAAAGTAGTGATAAAAATAGCTTTCGCTCGGCTCTAAGCGAGAGCACAAGAAATAAAATAGAAAGTAGTGCGATCGCAAAAAGCACGATGATATGAACGATGGTAAAGTAGTTTGAACTCATCAAAAACACTCCGCTTTTTTGGTGATATTGTAGTCAATAAATGCAAAGTCATTGACAAATTCTCTTATCTGCTTGCTCTGCTTTGGCAAAAGCGCTTCATTTAAAATGATCCTTTTTTTAGCAAAAGAGTTTAGTGAATTTAGAAAATTTCTCGTGCTTTGTTTTGAGCCAAGGTAGAAGCCAAGCTCGATTTTGCAAACGTTTAATGTATAGTTTGAATTATTTGTGATGTTAAAATCAACCATCAACGCATCTACATATTGAAGCTGTTTTGTGTTTATTTTGCTTATGCTAACTGGTCTTAAATTCTCATTTATATATTTGTTTGCGTAGTAGTTACCTGCGAAAAGTCCCAAAAAACCGGCTAGGATAAATAAAAATCCTATCTGCCACCATGATTTTATCGCGACGAAAATTCCTAAAAGCACGATAAAAATAAAGGCTAAAAACACCCAACCATAGGCTAGAAAGTCGATAAGTTTGGCGTTTTGAAGTATGAAAAGTATGTTATGCTTGATGCTATTTAACATCTCGCGATCTTTTTTCTTCGATGCCACTCATGCCAAAACGCCTTGCAAGCTCGTTTTTGACGGCATCTGGATGTATGTTGTGGGCTGAAAGTGCCACAAGTGCGTGAAAGCAAAGATCAGCTGCTTCATAGATGAGGTCATTTTTTGCTTTTTGCTCATCTTGTTTTATCTGCTTGGCAAAACTAAGCTCTTTTGCCGCCATGACAAGCTCCGTAGCCTCTTCGCCAACTTTTTTTAGAATTTGATTTTCACCCTTTTTAAAAAGGCTTGCCACGTATGAAGTTTGCGGATCAGCATTTAGCTTTCTATCTTCTATAACGTGATAAAGCTCGTCAATGACGCCGTAACTTGGCTTTTTAACCTCGCATTTTTGATCAGAAATTTCTAAATTTTCTAAATTTATCTCGTTAAAAAAGCAAGACCTTGCCCCAGTGTGACAAGCAGCGCCTCCATTTTGAATGACTTTTAAAAGCAAAGTGTCGTTGTCGCAGTCTAAAAACGCAGCCTTGATCTCTTGTGTGTTGCCACTCTCTTCGCCTTTTTTCCAAATTCTATTTTTAGTGCGTGAAAAGTAGTGAGCGTAGCGGCTAGATAGACTTAAATTTAGTGCTTCTTCGTTCATAAAAGCAAGCATCAAAACCTCGTTTGTAGCATGATCGCAAACCACCACCGGGAGCAATCCACTAACCTTTTGCCAGTCTATACTTTTTGCTACGCTATTCATTTTTACCTTTCGCTAACCGAGCTAGCTTTTGCCCTATCTTTTGCATCTAGCCAGATATTTGGCACAGCTCCGCCAGGTGTTAAGAAAATTTTGGCATCTTTGTTCTCTTTAAGAGCGTCGTTAAATCTATTTTGTGTCTCGATCTGTTTTAAATTTAATAAATTTTGATCGACACTTTTTGCGATCTCTTTGTTTGCATACGCAGTCGCATCAGCCTCGATCTTGATAGCATCTGCCTTACCCTTTGCCTCGATGATCGCAGCTTTTGCGCTACCTTCGGCAAGTGCAGCTTGTTTTAGAGCCTCTTGATTTGCCCGCTCGACCTCGTATTTTGTCCTCTCGGCCTCTTGTTTAGCGATCTGGACGCGCTCGATCTGCTCTTTTACCTTTGAAGGCAAGATGATCTCACGAAGCTGCACAGTTAGAAGCTCGACTGGCTTGTTTGGCTGAGAGTCGATGTCTTTTCTTATGCCCTCATCGATCTGCCTTGCTAGGTCATTTCTCTTAGTTGGCAGCTCTTCGGCTGTATATTTACCAGCGATGCTGCGAACCACGTCACGCACGACAGGATCAACGATCTTGCTCTCCCAGCTAAGACCCCAAGATGCGATAGTTTGTGGTGCATTTTCTGGATTTAGGCGGTACTGCACGGTGATATCTATGCTAACTGGTAAATTTCTAGCGTCCAAAACCGAGATCGAGTTTTTGCGTAAAATTCCAGCTCCCTGATAAGACTTTTGCAAGCTCTCGCCCATGTCCTCGCCTGAAGTGTAGTTGATGATCCTAACTCTAGTATCAACTACGATGATATTTTGGATAAATGGCAAAAAGAAGTGAAATCCTGGTTGCAAAGGATTTGGCTCATATTTACCCGCTGTGGCTTTGATGCCGACCTCGCCCGAGTGTATCACTTTAAATGGCTGAGTGATAGCAAGGATCGCGATAATGGCGATTATGATGTAGGCTAGCGCACCAAATTTGCCAAAGCCGCTTGGTATATTTGGCATTTTAAAATCCTTTTTAAAAGGTGGCTCTTTGTCGTTATTTTGACTAGAGCCCCTGTTGTCATTACCTGGCTTTTTTTTGTTGAAATAATCATTTAAATCAGCGGGCATTTCGTTCCTTTAAA
Source organism: Campylobacter concisus (assembly GCF_002165815.1). Lineage (GTDB taxonomy): Bacteria > Campylobacterota > Campylobacteria > Campylobacterales > Campylobacteraceae > Campylobacter_A > Campylobacter_A concisus_BH. Next base: position 81,923 of record NZ_NDYN01000007.1, on the reverse strand, counting down.
TCTTAAATATATGTTAAAAATGATTCGTATTTTTTGTTTAGACCATAAACTACGTCAAAGTAAGCTTTTTGTAATCTCTTTGTCACTTCGCCTCTAGCACCATTGCCGATGATGCGGTTGTCTATGCTATTTATCGGCGTTACTTCAGCTGCTGTACCAGTAAAAAACGCCTCGTCAGCTGTATATGCCTGATCTCTTGTGATGCGCTCTCTTCTTACTTCGATGTCAAGATCGTGAGCAAGTCTTATGACTGTATCTTGAGTGATGCTAAGTAGGCTGTTGTCATTTGGTGGAGTGATCAATGCGCCATTTTCAACGATGAAGAAGCACTCGCCTGGGCCCTCAGCTACAAAGCCCTCGCTGTCAAGAAGCAGCGCCTCGTCGTATCCAGCCTCTTTTGCTTCGTAGTTTGCCATTTGTGAGCTTAGGTAGTTTGAGCTAGCTTTTGCTCTGTTCATTTGAGCAGCAGGAGCTAGTTTGGCAAAGCTTGAAATTTTAACTCTGATGCCTTTCTCTAAGCCTTCATCGCCAAGATATGCACCCCACTCCCATGAAGCGATAGCAGTTTGAACCGGTGCTTTTGTGTGCGCTACGCCCATCACGCCGTATCCTAAAAAGACAAGTGGGCGGATATATACGTTGCTGTTATATTTATTTGCGCGAAGTAGCTCAATCTGCGCTTTTTCAAGCTCTTCTTCAGTGTAAGGCACGTTTAAAACGGTCATTTTTGCTGATCTTAAAAGTCTTTTTGTGTGGTCTTTGAGTCTAAAAATAGCTAGACCTTTTTTTGTTTTATAAGCTCTTGTGCCCTCAAATACGGCATTAGCGTAGTGCAAAGAGTGAGTTAGAACGTGTACTTTTGCATCGTCCCATTTTACTAGTTTTCCATCCATCCAGATGAATTCTGAAGCGTTCATAATTAAACCTTTCTTTTTTAGAAATTTGATCCGAGTTTATCTAAAATTGCTTTAAATTTACATTTCTAAGCCCAAAATGTCCGTAAATTTTAGGCTAAAGTTACTTATCTAAAAGCTCTTTTATCGTCTTTGCCATCTCATCGATCGATGATGCTGCGTTTAAATTTATCAGATATTTGCCGCTTACCACAAAGGCTGGCACACCGCTGATACTTGCTACATCATAAGAGGCAAACCACTCGTTTAAAAGCTCTTTTGCACGATCTGAGCTTAGCGCTTTTTCGTATTCGTCTTTGCTCACGTGAGCCGCATTTAGTGCTAGATCTATAAATCTTTGCTTGTCTTTGCCGTCATTAAAGTCATCTTTTTCATCATGTCTTGCTTTATAGATCGCAAATTTTGCTTGCTTAAATTTTGACTCATCGCTTAGTAGATTAGTGCCATTTGCCTCATCTATCGATATAAGAGCGGCAAAAATTTTACTCGCAGTCTCGCCAAGTTTGCCTTTTGTGCTTAGATGATATGGGATAAATTTCACATCTTCAAGCTTTGACATCAGCTTTTTTGTAATCGTTCGGTCAAATTTATAGCAGTGCGGGCAGTCATAGCTAAAGACCTTAACGACTGAATTTTTAGGTACGTTAAGCGGTTTTGCTAGAGTTTGATACTCCACACCTTCAGTGAGTGCTGATAAATTTAGCGCAAAAAACGCACTTAAAATTAGCATTTTTATAAGCTTCATCTTTGCTCCTTATTTTACTAGATCAGCTAGCACTCTTGCGGCGTGGTCTTTGGCTTTTACGCTTTTGTAAATTTTAACTATCTTGCCGTCTTTGCCGATCACAAAGGTGCTTCTAACGATGCCAAGATACTCTTTGCCGTAGTTTTTCTTGACCTGCCAAACGCCATAAAGCTTTGAAATTTCTTTATCCTCATCGCTTAAGAGGATGTGCTTTAAATTTTGCTTTGCGATAAAGCCCACATGCGACTTCACACTATCTGGACTAACGCCGATGATGACGGTATCATTTTTGATAAACTGATCGTAGTTTGCGCTAAATTCGCAAGCCTCAGTCGTGCAGCCTGGAGTGTTGTCTTTTGGGTAGAAGTAAAGCACCACGTTTTTGCCTATAAAGTCCTTTAATGCGACCTTTACGCCATCTTGATTTAGCGCTTCAAACTCTGGCGCTTTGTCGCCAACTTCAAGCGTTATCTTTCTCTCAATGTCTGCTTTGCTAAATTCGCTCATTTCATCCCCTTTCTTTTGTCCTCTACGCTCTCGCCACCTACGCCGATATTGCCAGCATCGTGAGTTTCGATAAAGATCATAACCGCCTCTTTTTTCTTGCCAAGAACTCTTACGAGCGTCTCGGTTACTTCTTTAAAAACTTGATCTTTTTGCTCTTTTGTAGGCTCTGGGCCTGCTATTTTGATATTAACATAAGGCATTTTTGCTCCTTTTTTAAGATGCAAAATATTAGCCAAAATGAGTGAAATTTCAGATTAAAGCCGTTATTTAAGAATTTGGCATTAAAATAAGCAAACTTCCAAAAGGAGCGAAAAATGGACTATAACAGGCAAAATAAGGGCTTTGTTTGCTTTATGTATGGCTTTGGACGAAGCAGGGCGGTTTATGCGGTTTTGATGATACTAATGGCGCTTTTGGCTGGCTTTTTAACGCTTACTTCAAGCGCTCAAGCTGACGTTTCAAATTTACAAATAGCCCTTGGCATCATACTTTGTGGCCTTTTGCTGATCCTTGTAAATCCTAAAATTTTCATCATCAAGCTAATTGGCTACTTAATCGCCTTAGCTGGCGTTATGATCGCCCTTCACAACGCAAATTTGCTAGGAGCTGATTTTAATTTATATTTTTATGCAAGCCTTATTTTTGGGGCATTTATGATGCTTATGCTTCTTAGCTGGTTTGTCTATAATGCAAGAAGCAGCGAAATAAATGAAATTTAGTTCGCCACTCCCATTAGCACGCTTGTGTAGGTGTTTTGCTTAGGCTCTGAGCTTGTTGCATCGTTTATATTTATGCGGCCAGCCTCAAGCCCAGCTTTTATAAGCGCCTCTTTTACCGCATTTGCACGCTCATTTGCAAGCTCTATTAGCTTTGCTTTATCGACCTCGATGCTCTTTAGCGCCTCTTCTCTTAAGGCTTTTTCGCTTCTATCTTTTAAATTTGGCACAAGCTCATTTAAAACTGCGATGTAGTCTTTGCCGCTTGAAGCGATGATTTGATTGATCTTTTGATCTAGTTTTTTGTTCTTATAAAAGCTCTCATCGAGTTTTGAGTATGTTGGCGTTATGCTAAGCTTCATTTTAGGTTTTGAGCCAGTTAGCTTTATGAAATCAGCTATCTTAGGCGCTTCTGAGCTTATAAGCTCGCTACTTCCAGCAAGAAAATCAATAGAGCTAAGATCTTTGCTGCCAAGTCCTAAAGCGTTGCCTAAAAATCTAAATGGAGCTAGCGTGATGTCAGCAAAGAGCTTTTTCACAGCTGCCCAGATGACGCCGCCATATTTAAAGTCAGGATCGTCTAAATTTCCCTCAACCGGCAGGTCGATGTTTATTTGATTATTTTGATCGCTAAGTATCGAGATAGCAAGCGAAAGTGGTAAATTTACAGCGTCTTTTGAATCAACCTTCTCTCCAAGTGTAAGTGAGTCAAAATTTATGAAATTTGAGCCATTTAATTTTGAGTCGACGACGCTGTAGTTTAGGTTTAAATTTAGCTTGCCTTTTTTGATCTTATAGCCAACAAACTGCCCACTATATGGCGTTATATCAGTTAGATCGATATCTTTAAAGTCAAGCTTTATGTCGGTATTTTGCTTTAGCTCAAATGGAAAGAGTTTTGCGGTGATCTGCGCAAAGCCATTTTTACCAACCACACCTTGAAACTCGCCTGAGCTTGGGCGCTTTTTATCGATGTCAGTGAGCTTGCCATTTAGCTTTGAGATCGTTGTGGCAAATGGCATAAATAGCGATGCGTCCGAGAAATCAACCTCGCCATTTTTTAAAGAGAAGTTTTTAACGCTAAATTTTAGCTCGTCATCTTTTTTGCTAGCTGCCTTTTTGCTCTCAGGTTTTGTCTCGGTTTTAGCCTTGTTTTTATCCTCTTTTACGATCTGAGATAGGTTAAATTTACGCTCTTTGCTTAGATGAGCCTTGATAAATGGCGAATTTAAGCTCACTCCGCTTATGGCAAGGTCATTTTTGGCAAATGAAATTTTTTCAAGATCTAGGCTTTTAAAGGCGATTAGTTTTTCAGTTTTTTTGCCATTTAGCCTTATATCTTTGATGCTAACTTTTGCGTCTGCTTTGATATCTTTTGCGTAGTGAAGCTGGGCATCTGCGCTCATCTGACCGCTAGCTAGAGATGCTTCTAAAAACGGCTTTGCATAGGCAAAATACTTTGGTAAATTTGTATCATTTAGCTTGATCTTCGCACTCACATCAAGTGGCTCGATCTTTATCTTGGACTCAACATCCAAATTTAGCTTTTGCGAGCTCTTCATCGCCACTTTTGCGTCAAATGGCTTGCTAAAATCGCTGCTTAAATTTGCTACTTTTACAAAAAGATTATCAAATTTATGAGCGATCTTCTCGCCTTCAAAAAGGTGCGTCAAAGCGATATCTGCGTTATTTACACTTATATTTTTTACATCAAATTTAAACTCATTTTCTTTGCTTTTTGAAGCGCTTTTGTTTTCAGTCTTTTTCTCTACTTTTTTATTGTGTTTTGCCGCCTTTGTAGCTTTTGCGCTCTGCTCGCCAAATCCTAGCTCACTTACAGCGCTTAGACCATTGTCGTTTAGTTCTGAAGCAAATTTAGGCTTATTAACATCGACACTAGCGATATTTAGAGCCATTTTTAAAAGATCAAAGCTTATGCTCTTTACCCCCACATCAGCGACGCTTGCTATATCTTTATTTTTTGCTTTAAGCTCTATGTTTTTTACATTTAGCTCATCAAGGCTCGCAAGGCTTTTGTTGCCATCCATTGTGAAGCTTGTATTTGTCGCGCCAGCACTTGCTACATTTGCATTTGCGTTTTTGCTAAGTGGCGCATTGATGCCATTAAGTGCTATTTTTTCAAGCGTTAGAGCGGTTTTGTTATTTGCTAAATTTATATTTAAATTTGAAGCATTTATATCTTTTAAATTTGCTAAATTTCTATCTGCTTCATCAACTTTAAGAGCGTTTACGCCTATGCTTTTTAGCTTGGCTGTGGCGTTTAGCTCGCTTTTTTCATTTAAATTTGCAAGAAGCGAGATATCACTTAAATTTAGTGATTTTACGCTTGCGGAGATAGCATTTTTAAAAGAGATATCATTTAAATTTATAGCGCTTAAATTTAGCGCAGCCTCTGTTTTATCCGCTATCTTACTAACAAGATCAAATTTTGGAAGCTCTAGCTCGCCAAGGCTAAGCTCATTTGCGCCTTCATCTAAACTTAGTCCTTTTATATTTAAAAAGCCATCTTTTAAATTTATCCTAGTTGCGTTCTCATCGGCTTTTAAAGCGTAGTTTATCTTTAAGTTTATAATGGCATTTTTTAGATTTAACGTGTCATTATCGATAAAACTTATCGCAACTGGCTTTATGCTAAAGTCTTTTATGCTGACATTGCCCTCTATTTTTAGTGGATTTAGCTTGATATCGCCATTTAGATCGATCTTGTGCGCTAGGCTTGAGTTTGAGTCAAAGATGTGACTGCCAGCGCTATTTTTCTTCGTATTTAGCGAGCTTAGCTCGTAGTTTATATCATCAAAGCTTACATTAAATGGCTTTGTTAAATTTTGATCGCTATATGAAAATGAACCTTTGATGATCTTGGCGTTATTTAGCGCGAAATTTATCGAGCTGGTGCTTTTATCATCGCTGGTTGCGTTATCATCGCTTATAAAATTGCTAAAGTTAAAATTTGCTTTTTTATCTCTTGTGATCTTTACTTTTGGCTCATCTAGCCTAAAAATGTCTATCTCAACTAGCTTTTTAAAGATAGAAAATGGCTTTAGCTTAAGGTCGATCTGCTTCGTGCTAAAAAGCGGAGAAGTGGTGTTTAGCTCGGCATTTGTAGCGTTTAGCTCGAAGGTAAATGGGTTAAATTTAGCATCACTTACAAAAAGCGTTGCGTTGTAGTCTTTTAGGTATTTTGGTGCGATATTTTTGATAGCATAAGGCAGACCAAAAAAGCCAAGAAGCGTGTAGATAAGCAAAAGTGAAACTACGCAGATGCCGGTGATTAGGGCTATTTTTTTCTTTTTATCCATTGGAAATTTACCTTTTTGTAAGCTAAAATGAGCCTTGATTTTACTTTAAAAAAGGTTAAAAGTTAGTTAGAAATTTCAAATTTTCTATACATTAAATTTACACTTATCTTAATAATACTTTTATGCATTTCGTATTACTATTCGTCAAATATTTTTTAAACAAAGGAGCGAGTGATGAAGAGATTTTTGGCTTTATTGTTTTTGTTGTTTTCTGCCTTTGCTTATGCAAATGAAAATGCCGTTGTGGTCGCTATCGAGGAGCAAACACCTCGTATAAATCCACTCTACGACGAGGATCACGATCCTACGCTTTCACTGGTTTTTTCTGGACTTACTAGCCACGATGAAAATAGCCACGTCGTGCCTGAGCTTGCCAAGTCTTGGCAGGTGAGCGATGACGGTCTGGAGTATGTTTTTGAGCTAAGAGATGATGCGTTTTGGCATGACGGGGTAAAATTTAGCGCAAAGGACGTTAAATTTACCATCGAAGCGGCTCAAGATAAGAAGCTAAATGCCCCTGCTATCTCAAACTACGAGGTGGTAAAAAGCGTTGAAATTTTGGGCGATTATAAAGTAAAGATCACGCTTAGTGAGCCTTTTCCGCCGTTTTTAGATGCGCTTAGCTTTGGCGTTTTGCCTGAGCACATTTTAAAGGGCAAAGATATCGCGACTGATAAATTTAATGACGCACCTATCGGCACTGGTGCATACAAGCTTGTAAAATGGAAAAAAGATGAGAGTTTGGAGTTTGTGGCAAATGATAAATTTTATAAAGGTGAGCCAAAGATAAAAAGGCTATTTTTAAAGATAGTTGGCGATGAAAATTTAAGGCTCGTTGGGCTTAAAAGCGGCGAAATCGACGTTGCGCTCATCTCTCCAACTGGTGTAAATTTCATAAAAGATGATAAAAAATTAAGCTTGCTTAAGTTTAAAAGTGCGGACTACAGGGCTTTGATGTTTAACTTTAATGATCCTATCTTTCAAGATAAAAATGTAAGGATAGCCCTAAACTACGCGGTTAATAAAGACGAGATAGTTAAAAAACTATTTCACGGATATGCAAGCGTAGCGAACAACCCGATAGAAAAAAGCTTTGCAAACGACAGCGAGTTTAAATTTAGCTACGATCCGCAAAAGGCTAGGGAGCTACTTGAAAAAAGCGGCTTTAAGAAAAACAAGGCTGGCTTTTTCGAGAAGGACGGCAAGGAGCTTGGCTTTGATATCTACGCTTTTAATAACGACATTTTAAGGGTCAATCTAGCCAAAATTTTAAGCAGCGAGTTTGAGAAATTTGGCGTGAGAGCCAAAGCCTATGCAAAGCCAAAAACAGCCTTTAGCATAAGCAAGGTCGATAGCTTTGTGATCGGCTGGGGAAGCCCATTTGATCCAGACTTTCACACATATAGAATTTTTGGCGGATTTGCCGACATCGATGTCAATGAAAATGGCTGGAATTTTAGCCACTACAAGGACGCAAACGTCGATCTTGCCCTAAAAAACGCAAGATACACAAAGGACGTGGAGCTTAGAAAAAAATACTACAAAGAATTTCTAAAAGCGCTTTTTGAAAATCCACCTTACATTTTTATAGCCTATCTTGACTATCCGCTCGTTTTTAACAACAAAATTTCAGGCATAAAGACGCAAATTTTAGGCCACCATGGGGCTGGATTTTTATGGAACATAAGAGAGTGGCAAGTAAAATAGTGGATAAAAACTTTGTTTAGAGCCATTTTAAAAACAGCGATCTCAAGCCTTGGGTTGCTGTTTTTCATCTCATTTTTTCTATTTTTGCTCATATATTTTTTGCCAGGAAACGTCACTGATGCGATGTTTTTGCGAAGTGAGGCGGTGAGCGTGGCTATAAAGGAGCAAATTTTAGAAAATTTGGGGCTAAAAGATGGCTTTTTTGTGCAGTATTTTAGATGGCTGGCTCACTTTGTTACTGGGGACTTTGGCACTAGTTTTGTAAGTGGGGCAAGCGTTTTTTTACTCATTAAAGAGAGACTTTTAAACTCGCTTATTTTGTTTTTTGCCTCATTTTTTCTGATAGTTTTTTTGTCATTTTTCTTGGGGCTTTTAAGCGCCATTTATAAGAATAAATTTGCCGATATCTTTATAAACTTTAGCTCCTTTTTGCTAGCTTCATTGCCACATTTTTACGTAGCACTCGTGCTAATAGCCATCTTTAGCGTCTATCTAAACGTGCTACCAAGCTCTGGCGCAAACGAGCTAGGCTCTAGCGGAGTAGGGGCTAAATTTATCATCTTGCCAACGCTTGCCATCATCTTGCCACACCTTGGCGCAAACGTGAAATTTGTAAGAGACAGGCTAAATCAAAGCCTAAACGCTGACTTTATCCAGACGGCTCACGCTAGAGGTTTGGGGCGGGGCAAAATTTATCTCTTTGCGATAAAGCACGCAAGCACCGATATAGTCTATTATTTCGCAACCCTTGTAGCTGGCGTTTTTGCTGGCTCATACGTCATTGAGAGCATTTTTTCATTTCCAGGCATTGGCAAGCTTAGCCTTGATGCAGTCATCGCCAAAGACTATCCAGTCGCACTTGCAACCATTTTGCTAACGGCTGTTTTTGTCGTTTTTGCAAATTTGCTAGCAAAAATTTTTGCTATCTTGGCAGATAAGAGAAATTTATGAGAAAAGTCATATTTTTCCTAGCCTGTTTTGTCTTTTTGTCGCTTGTCACATTTGCCTTTGTGACACCATTTTTTTCTAAATTTGAGCCAAATTTCACTGACTTTATGGCGGTAAATTTAGCTCCAAGTAGCGAGCATATCTTTGGCACTGACATCCTTGGTAGAGACAATCTCATAAGAGTAGCCTACGCGCTTAAAAACTCGCTTCTTATCTTGCTTTTAGCTGGCTTTTTAACGACGCTTTTCTCGCTCATCTACGCGTATTTTGGCACAAGCAAGAGCAGGATTTGCGAGAGCCTTTTTGACAAGGGACTTGATGCCTTTTTAAGTATCCCAAACATCGTTTTTATCATGCTTTTTAGCTCATTTAGTAGCGGAGATCTGCTTATAACATCTTTTATCATCGCCATTTGCTCGTTTATGCAGGGCGCAAAAGTCTTTATGCAAAATTTAAGACTTAGTAAAAAGTGCGACTACGCCGAGCAAGCCGTGATAAATGGAGCTGGTAAATTTAGCCTTATCTGCTTTGAAATTTTGCCAAATTTAAAGCATCTAATAGTTAGCATCTTTGGCATAAACGCGATAAATGCAGTCGTTATGGAGGCTACGCTTGGCTTTTTTGGCGTGGGTAGCGACGCAAATAAAATAAGCCTTGGCATCATGCTAAATGAGAGCAAAGAGGCACTTTTTCTTGGCTCTTGGTGGATGGTGCTTTTCCCTGGCGTGACGCTCTTTTTGCTCATCCTTGCAACCTCGATCATCACGTCAAATTCAAAAAATGGCAATATAAAAATATGATAGAGATTAAAAATTTAAACGTTTTTTATAAGGATAAGAAGCTTTTGCGAGAGCTTGATTTTGCCATGGGCGAGGGTAAATTTATAGGTATCACGGGTGCAAGTGGCAGCGGCAAATCGCTCTTTGCAAAGAGCTTAATAAGGCTTTTTGATGATAAATTTAGAGTGAGAGCGGATAAATTTAGTATTTATAAAAAAGATATCTTAAAACTTAGTCAAAATGAGCTAAAAGAGCACCGAAAAAAGGTCGCTGCGCTCGTTTTTCAAAACTCCGTTGCCAGCCTTCATCCGCTCTTAAACGTGGGCGATCACTTTAATGCCTATCTTGGCGGCGATAATAAATCAAATAAAGAGCTTGCATTTGCTTATTTTAGGGAGTTTGGGCTGGGTAATGCAAATCTCATCTGGCACAAATACTCATACGAGCTAAGTGGCGGTGAGGCGAGCCGTGTGCAGATCGCTCTTGCGCTTTGCTTGAAGCCAAAAATTTTAATCTGCGATGAGATAACAAGCGGGCTTGATAGCATTAGCGCTAGCCACGTGGCGGGCATTTTAGAGAGCCTAAAAGGCAAAATGAGCGTCATTTTTATCTCGCACGATGAGGCGCTAACGAACTATCTTAGTGATGAAATTTGGCAGATGAGAGATGGGCGGCTAAATTTAAAGGAAAATGCGTGAAAATCAGGCTTGAAAACGTATCAAAAAGTTTAAGCTTTAAGGAGCATTTTAACGCTAGAGCCGAAGTTTTGCACCTTTTAGAGGGGATAAGTTGCGAGCTTGATGATGGCGAAAATTTAGCCATTTTGGGTCAAAGTGGCAGTGGCAAAAGCACGCTTGCAAAGCTCATATCATTTAGCGAGCTAAAAAGCGGGGGAAAAATTTATATAAATAATGAAGAGATCACGGACAAAAATGAGCTTAAAAAAGATATCAGATATATCTTGCAAAACCAAAAACAAGCCCTAAATCCAGCACTAAAAGTAAAAACAGCCATCGCTCACGTGAGGTCATATCTTAAGCTTAGCTTTAGCCAAAATGAGCTCAAAGAGCTTCTAGCAAATTTAAATTTAAAAGATGAAATTTTAGGCAAATATCCGTCACAGCTAAGTGGCGGTGAGGCGACAAGAGTTGGGATACTGCTAGCGCTTCTTTCAAAGCCAAAAATCCTAATCTGCGACGAGATAACAAGCGGGCTTGATAATGAGACGAAGCAAAAGATCATAAATTTGCTTTTAAACTTGGATAAAAAGATCAGCATTATTTTTATCACGCACGATATCCTAAGTGCGATGAAGATAGCGCAAAAGGTGCTAATCATCGAATCTGGCAAGCAAGTGGCGTGGGGTAAATTTGAAGATCTTGCAAGCCAAAATGTCCTTAAAAAATACCTTGACGCGGCTAAATTTTATGACGCCAAACTTTGATATAATGCAAGCAAAAAAGGTCAAATTTGCTAGTTCATATCTGCTGCTCGGTCGATAGCCACTACTTTTTAGGGCGCCTACGAAAAGACTATCCAAATGAGCGAATAGTAGGCTATTTTTATGATCCAAACATACATCCATATAGCGAATTTTTACTGCGTTTTGAGGACGTGAAGCGAAGCTGCGAGAAGCTAGGCATCAAGCTAATATGTGGCGAATACGACTACAAAGCGTGGCTTGGTGGCACAAAAGGACTTGAAGATGAGCCAGAAAAGGGCAAAAGGTGCGAATACTGCTTTGATTTTCGTATGAAAGACTCAGCTAAAAAGGCGCTTGAGCTAGGACTTAGTAAGATCACGACGACACTTTTGATGAGCCCAAAAAAGGACTTTTCTCAGCTTAAAAAGGCGCTTGATGAGGCGGTGGCTGGCTCAAATTTAGAAGCGGTTGCGGTTGATTATAGAAAAAATGGCGGCACAAGCGAGCAGTTTATCCTTGCTAAAAAAGACAAGCTCTATCACCAAAACTACTGTGGCTGCGTCTTTGCGCTAAAAAAACAGCGCGACTCGCAAAATTTACCCCAAAGTGAGCTAATGAGCGAGCTTCATGCAAGGGCACTTTATGGAAGCATTGAGGCTAGGCTTGAGCTTTACAAAAAGGTGCGCCTTTGCGAGGCGAGAGGAGAGAAATTTCACCTTTTTAGAAGAAGGTTTTTAAACTACCGCCTTTTGCGTGCTAGCGTGAAATTTCAAAACGCTGTGGTGCCAAGCTACTTTGTGCTCTACTCTGGCTTTAAAAGAGAGAGCTTAAAGCTTAACGTAGAGCGCGACTGCGAGATGGACGATGAGCTAAAAGAGGGCGCGATATTTATGAGCATAGAGCGCTTTAATAAATTTACAAATAGTAAATTTAAAAGCGTTGATGAGCTTTGTAAAAGGCCGCTTGAGCTTGACGCTGAGATGAAATTTCGCCGTGATATAAGCGGGGAGTTTTCACAAAATCCTATCATCGTCTTAGACGAGGTCAAAAAGGGCAGCTACGAAATTTACGCAAAGGCTCTTTTTTACAACGACAGCGAAGAAATTTTGGTTTTAGAGGGCTAAATTTAGACCTATTAAGGCTAAATTTCAGAGATTTTAAAAGAGGCTAATAATTTTTTTCTTAGTATAAATTTGTTACAATCTGCCAAAATTTACATTACTAAGGCTAAAACGTGATAGACGTCGTAGAAATTCAAAAAATTCTCCCACATAGATTTCCATTTTTGCTTATCGATAGAGTTGTCGAGCTAGAGCCTGCGAAAAACATCGTCGCTTATAAAAATGTAACCATTGGCGAGCCGATATTTCAGGGGCACTTCCCAGGTCACCCGATCTATCCAGGTGTGATGATCATTGAGGGTATGGCGCAAGCTGGTGGCGTGCTAGCGTTTAAGAGTATGAGTGACGAGCACCAAGCTGGCATTGAAAACAAAGTGGTCTATTTTATGAGCATAGATGGGGCTAAATTTCGCCATCCAGTCCGCCCTGGAGATAGGCTAGAGTACAGACTAAACGTGTTAAAGCATAAGGGAAATATTTGGGTGCTTGAAGGCAAAGCATACGTAGACGACGTGCTATGCGCCGAGGCTGAACTAAAAGCGATGATAGTCGATAAATAGGCTTTTGCTTAAGAAAAAGAGAAAAAATGAAAAATATCCACCAAACAGCCGTTATAGAAGATGGAGCGATAATAGGAGATGACGCAAATATCGAGGCTTACGCATTTGTAAGTAAAGATACAGTCCTTGGCAACAACGTCACGATAAAACAAGGCGCAAGGGTGCTTGGCAAGACGAGGATCGGCGATAACTCTCGTGTATTTAGCTACGCCATCGTGGGCGACATCCCGCAAGATATCAGCTATAAAGATGAGGTCGATACTGGCGTCATCATCGGCGAGCACGCAACTATACGTGAGTTTTGCACGATAAACTCAGGCACGCACAAGGGCGATGGCATAACAAGGATCGGCGATAACGCCTTTATCATGGCATATTCTCACATCGCACACGACTGCATAATAGGCAGCAACGTCATTTTGGCAAATAATGCAACTCTAGCAGGTCACGTCGAGCTTGGTGACTACGCTGTTGTGGGCGGCCTTACACCTATTCACCAGTTTGTTAGAGTGGGGGAAAGCTGCATGGTCGCGGGGGCTAGTGCGCTCAGCCAAGATGTAGTGCCATTTTGCCTAGCTGAGGGCAACAGAGCCTATATAAGAAGTTTAAATTTAGTTGGCATTAGACGTAGATTTGACAAAGAGCAGGTTGAAGAGCTTGTTCGTGCTTATAAATTTTTGTTTAATCAAGGCATCAGCCTAAAAGATCAAGCAAATGAGCTGATCGCAAAAACCAGCGATGAAAATGTTAAAAAAATGTGTAAATTTATATTAGAAACGACAAGAGGAATTCCGCTTGCAAAAGGAAGAGATTAATGGCTAGAAAGTGTAATTTTTGTGGCGAGGCTGAGTCTGCTGAGAGAAGATTATTAGCAGATATCGAAGGAAACGCCTATATATGCGAGTACTGTATAGCAGCAGCATACGATATGATACATGGTGATACGAGTGTAGAAGAGAGCAAAAACGAAGAGGCGATAGAGTATCAAAAGCTCACACCAAAGGAGCTAAAAGCGGTACTTGATAACTACGTGATCGGTCAAGATAGGGCTAAAAAGGTCTTTAGCGTCGGCGTATATAACCACTATAAGAGAATTTTTAAACAAAGCGACATCAAAGACGACACCGAAATTTCAAAGTCAAACATCTTGCTTGTTGGTCCAACTGGTAGCGGCAAGACCTTGATGGCTCAGACTTTGGCGAGATTTCTTGACGTGCCTATCGCGATTTGCGATGCAACAAGCCTAACTGAGGCTGGATATGTCGGCGAGGACGTTGAAAATATCCTCACAAGGCTCTTGCAAGCTGCAAATGGCGACGTGAAAAAGGCGGAGCAGGGCATTGTATTTGTCGATGAGATCGATAAGATCGCTAGAATGAGCGAAAATAGAAGCATCACAAGAGATGTCTCAGGCGAGGGCGTGCAGCAAGCGCTTTTAAAGATCATCGAAGGCAGCGTCGTAAATATCCCACCAAAAGGCGGCAGAAAGCATCCAAATCAAGACTTCATCCAGATAGATACGACAAATATCTTATTTGTTTGCGGCGGTTCATTTGACGGACTTCTTGATATCATCGAGCGCAGAGTTGGTAAAAACGTACTTGGATTTAATCAAGAAAAACGTGGCAAAAACGAAAAAGAAAATTTACTAAGCCTGCTTGAGCCAGACGATCTTGTAAAATATGGCCTCATCCCAGAGCTCATCGGCAGACTTCACGTGGTGGCTACTTTAAATGAGATAACAAAAGAGGATATGGTTAAAATTTTGACCGAGCCAAAAAATGCGATATTAAAACAATATCAAAAGCTCTGTGCGATCGATGGTGCTACGCTTAAATTTGATGATGAGGCACTTGAAGAGATAGCGAGCCTTGCTATCGAGCGAAAGACCGGAGCAAGAGGGCTTAGAAGCATAATGGAAGAGCTCATGACAGATATAATGTATGATCTGCCAGAGCTAAAAGACTACGATATCGTGATCTCAAAAGAGACGGTAAAAGATAAGGCAAAGCCGATTTTGGTAAAGCACAATAAATTAACAGCGTAAAGGAAATAGATGTTTTTAGATCAGGTTATAGGTTTTTTCTCAAGTGATATGGGTATAGATTTAGGTACGGCAAACACTTTGGTTTTGGTAAAAGATAAGGGAATAATCATAAATGAACCATCAGTTGTTGCAGTAAGACGTGAAAAATATGGAAAACAAAAAATTCTAGCAGTCGGCCACGCTGCAAAAGAGATGGTGGGAAAAACTCCTGGCGACATCGAGGCGATAAGACCGATGAGAGATGGCGTTATCGCGGACTTTGATATGACAGAGAGGATGATACGCTACTTTATAGAAAAGACTCATAGAAGAAAAAATTTCTTACGCCCAAGGATCATCATCTCAGTTCCTTACGGACTTACTCAGGTTGAGAGAAAGGCTGTTAGAGAGAGCGCATTAAGTGCTGGTGCAAGAGAGGTATTTTTGATAGAAGAGCCTATGGCAGCAGCTATCGGAGCAAATTTACCAGTTAGAGAGCCACAAGGCAACCTTGTAGTTGATATCGGCGGTGGTACGACTGAGATCGGTGTCGTCTCACTTGGCGGTCTGGTAATATCAAAATCTATCCGCACAGCTGGCGATAAGATAGATAGCAGCATAGTTAATTACATAAAAGAAAAATACAACTTACTAATAGGTGAGAGAACAGGCGAGGAGATAAAGATCGCTGTGGGCTCTGCTGTGCAGCTTGAAAAAGAGCTAAGCGTAGTGGTAAAAGGACGCGATCAAGTGAGCGGGCTTTTAAGCAGGGTTGAGCTAACAAGTGAAGACGTGAGAGAGGCGATGAGAGAGCCGCTAAAAGAGATCGCAGATGCGCTAAAAACCGTGCTTGAGATGATGCCGCCTGATCTTGCTGGCGATATCGTCGAGACTGGTATCGTGCTAACTGGCGGTGGAGCGCTCATTAGAGGGCTTGACAAGTTCTTGTCTGATATCGTTAAACTTCCAGTATTTGTAGCTGATGAGCCGCTTCTTGCTGTTGCTAGAGGCACAGGCAAGGCACTTCAAGAGATCGGACTTTTACAACAGCTAACAAATGAAGAGTAAGATTGTTCTTTTTGTTTTTATAGCGTTGCTTGCTGGCGCCTCGATGTTTAAGGGCGAAATTTTAAGCAACATTTCTATCAAATTTAGCAACTACGCTATAAATTCATACGACAATTTTGCCAAAAGCGTGAAAGATTATATAAATGAATATTTTAGGCAGGCTAGCGAGATAGAAAGGCTAAGAGCGCAAAACAAAGAGCTAGAGCGCTCAGCTACGCTTCTATCTACTTTTGCAAACGAGCTAAATCAAATTTTAAAAGATAAAAACTCAACTGCCTACGCCCCAGCTGTAAAGCTAGTAAAAGGGCTTAGCTACGTTCATATTGGGGATTATAATAAAATTTGGATAAGCGAGTTTGAAGGATACGACCCAAATAAAATTTACGGTCTCATCTATCAAGGAAGCAGTGCTGGCATCGTCATCGCAAAAGACGGCAAGCCACTAGCCTACTTGCAAAATGACCCAAAAAGTATATTTGCAGTCTATATAGGAAACGAGAAAATTCCAGGCGTCGCGCATGGAAATCAAGGTCAAATAATGGTGAAATTTATCCCACAATGGCTCAGCCCAAAAGAGGGCGATGAGGTCTTTACGAGCGGGCTTGATGGGATATTTTTTAGTGGGGTGCCAGTAGGGCGCGTGAGTAAAATTTTAAAAGAGAGCTCCTATCAAAGCGTGATAGTTGAGCCCTATGCGAAGCTAAACATACCAAACTACCTATACGTTGTAACAAAGGAAAAATGATGCCAAAAAGAACAGATATAAATACCATTTTGCTAATCGGCTCAGGCCCTATCGTCATCGGTCAAGCCTGCGAATTTGACTACTCAGGCACGCAAGCAGCCAAGACACTAAAAGAACTTGGATACCGCGTAGTGCTTATCAACTCAAACCCAGCCACCATCATGACTGACCCAAATTTCGCCGACGCAACGTATATAGAGCCGATCACAAAAGATAGCATTTTAAAGATTATTGAAAAAGAAAATATTGATGCTATCTTGCCAACGATGGGCGGTCAAGTGGCGCTAAATGCCGCTATGGAAGTCTTTGAGAGTGGCCTTTTAAAAGATGTCAAATTTCTTGGTGCAAACCCAGAAGCGATAAAAAAGGGCGAAGATAGACAAATTTTTAAAGCGACCATGCAAAAGATCGGCATGGACCTGCCTGAGAGTAGATATGCTTATAACATGGACGACGCGCTAAATGCGGCAAACGAGATAGGCTTTCCGCTCATCATAAGAGCTAGCTACACGCTTGGTGGCGCAGGAAGCGGCGTGGCTTACAATATGGACGAATTTAAAGAGCTAGCCAACACTGGCCTTGACGCAAGCCCGATACATGAAATTTTGATAGAAGAGAGCTTGCTTGGCTGGAAAGAGTATGAGATGGAGGTCATCAGAGATAGAAATGACAACTGCATCATCGTCTGCTCGATCGAAAATTTCGATCCAATGGGCGTGCATACAGGCGATAGCATCACAGTCGCACCAGCACTCACACTCACAGATAAAGAGTATCAGGCGATGCGTGACGCTAGCTTTGCCATACTTCGTGAGATCGGCGTTGATACTGGCGGCAGCAACGTGCAGTTTGCCATAGACCCAAAAACGGGCCGTATGATCGTTATCGAGATGAACCCACGCGTTAGCCGAAGCTCAGCACTTGCTAGTAAGGCTACTGGCTATCCGATCGCAAAGGTTGCGACACTGCTTGCAGTTGGCTTTAGCCTAGATGAGATCAAAAACGACATCACTGGCACGCCTGCTAGCTTTGAGCCGGTGATTGATTATATCGTGACAAAGATCCCACGCTTTACATTTGAGAAATTCCCAGGATCAAACCCATATCTAGGCACTGCGATGAAGTCAGTTGGCGAGGTTATGGCGATAGGTAGGACATTTAAAGAGAGTATCCAAAAGGCGCTTTGTAGCCTAGAGCGCGATCTTTGCGGATTTAACAGCCTTAGCCTAGAGAAAAACACTTTGATTTATGGCATCAGAAATGCAAATGAGAGAAGAATTTTATATCTAGCACAAGCATTTAGAGATGGCTTTAGCGTGGCTGAGGTGCATGAGTTTAGCAAGATCGATCCTTGGTTTTTGGAGCAAATTTATGAGATAGTTAAATTTGAAGATAAGATAGACATGGATATCTTAAACAACGAAGAGCTGCTACGAGAGGCCAAAAGTATGGGCTTTTCAGACAAGATGATAGCTGTGCTTATAAATGAAAAAGACGATCTTGAGCTTAGCCAAAATGATATCTATTTTGCTAGGCAGAAGCTTGGCATCGAGCTTGAATACAACGAGGTCGATACTTGTGCGGGCGAGTTTAAGGCACTAACGCCGTATCTTTACTCAACCACAAATATCACTAAATTTCCTAAAAAAGAGCCTGTAAAAGACGCTAAAAAGGTGATGATAATAGGCGGCGGTCCAAACAGGATCGGCCAGGGTATAGAGTTTGACTACTGCTGCGTGCATGCAAGCTACGCCCTAAGAGACCTTGGCATAAAGACGATAATGTATAACTGCAACCCAGAAACCGTCTCAACCGACTACGACACGAGCGATATTTTGTACTTTGAGCCGATCGATTTTGAGCACATTAGATCGGTCATCGAGCGTGAAAAGCCAGACGGCGTGATCGTGCATTTTGGCGGCCAAACTCCGCTTAAATTTGCAAAGCGTCTAAGCGTGATCGGCGCTAAGATCATCGGCACAACCGCAAGAGTGATCGACGTGGCCGAGGATAGAAAGAAATTTAGCGAATTTATAAATAAAATAGGCGTCCTTCAGCCTAAAAACGACACCGCCACTAGTCTAGAAGAAGCCTTGCAAAAGGCCGCAAATATTGGCTACCCAGTGCTTGTTCGCCCAAGCTACGTTTTAGGCGGCAGAGCGATGAGAAGGGTGCATAACGAGAGTGAGCTAAAAGAGTATATGAGCGAGGCGGTAAAGGTTAGCAACCACTCGCCAGTGCTACTTGATAAATTTTTACAAGATGCAAAAGAGCTCGACGTAGACGCTATATGTGACGGCAAAGAGATCTATATAGGTGCGATAATGGAGCACATCGAGGAGGCTGGAATTCACTCTGGCGACTCAGCTTGCATATTGCCACCGATGAGTTTAAGTGATGAAATGATAAAAAAAGTGGAGAGGCAAACCAGAGATATCGCGCTAAATTTAGGCGTTGTTGGCCTTATGAATATCCAGTTTGCCATCTATGAAAACGAGCTTTATATGATCGAGGTAAATCCTCGCGCGAGCAGGACTGTGCCGTTTGTGAGCAAGGCTACTGGCGTGCCTATGGCAAAGGTAGCTACAAGAGTTATGTGGCAGGGAAATTTACGTGAGGCGCTTAAATTTTATGATGATTATAGAGTTGTTTATGAGGACGGCGACATCCTAAAACCTCGCGTAAGTTCGCATGTTTGTGTAAAAGAGTGCGTGTTGCCATTTAACAAGCTAAGTGGCGCCGATCTCATCCTTGGCCCTGAGATGAAGAGCACGGGCGAGGTCATGGGCATAAGCCACGACTTTGCAAGCTCATTTGCAAAGAGCCAGATCGCTGCTAGCAACACTTTGCCAAG
The DNA here is from genome assembly GCF_002165815.1 of Campylobacter concisus. Taxonomy (GTDB): domain Bacteria; phylum Campylobacterota; class Campylobacteria; order Campylobacterales; family Campylobacteraceae; genus Campylobacter_A; species Campylobacter_A concisus_BH. The sequence continues at coordinate 62,490 of NZ_NDYN01000007.1, read as the reverse complement.
CAAAGGCAGGGTATTTTTAACGCTAGCTGACGCTGATAAATCTTACGCGCCAGACCTTGCAAAAGAGCTAATAGCACTTGGTTTTAGCATCGTCGCAACTGGCGGTACGCATAAAATTTTAATCGATGCTGGCGTGGAGGCTGAGTTTGTCTATAAGATAAGCGAGGGCAGACCAAACGTCGAAGATAGGCTTAAAAATGGTGATATAGCACTTGTTATAAATACAAGCGATACTAAATCAAGCGTGGATGATGGCAAAAAGATCCGCCAAAATGTGCTTAGATTTAAGATCCCATACTTCACAACTATCCGTGCAGCACTTGCAGCTGCTAAGTCACTAAGCACAGTTCAAACTGGCAAAGCACTTGAGGTAAAAAGCTTGCAAGAGTATCTAAGCGAGAGATGAATCAAAAAGAGTGTGTAATAGAAGCGTTAGCTAGCCTTGGTGGTATGGCAACGCTTTTTGATCTCTATCATAAAACTGATGTGAGTACTTGGGGCAGCAAAACCCCGTTTGCTAGTATAAGGCGGATAGTGCAGACTAATAAATAATTTTATAAGATTAGAGCTGGGCTTTGGGGACTTTGTGATTTTAGAGATAAAAATTTAGCCAAAACAGGCGATAGTAAGATCGAGCAAAATGCGAAATTTACACATTCTTATTTTCAAGGTGTAATTGTTGAGATAGGAAATTTAAGGCATTTTCAAACGTTTATCCCAGCTCAAGATAAGAATAAAATTTACAAATCAGACAAGAAGCTTTGTGAGCTTGCGAGCTTGAGTGAGATATATAAATTTAGCTACGAAGACATCGTTAAAAGAGCAAAAACAATAGATACAATATGGTTTAATGAAAGAAATTTGCCTAACTCATTTTACGAAGTCGAGCATAGCACGGACTTTAAAAACTCACTAAATAAATTTTACGAGCTTCAAGACTTTAATGCTAGGATGTTTATAGTCGCAGAAAAAATGAGACAAAGAGAGTATGAGAGTGTTTTAAGAGCTAGTATCTACGAACAGATAGCTCAAAAGGTGAAATTTGCTAGTTATGAAGATATATCAAGGCAGCTTGAAAGAGAGAGCGAGCAAGCATTCATAAAAATGGGGATTTAATGGGCGAATTTGAAGTTGAGATAACTGAAATTTTAAGCAAAAAGATAAAACTTAAAGCAAAAGATCAGCGTGAGGCGTGTAAGATCGCTAAAATGGCTTATGAAAATTGCGAGATCGTGCTTGGAGCTGATGATTTTACAGAGGTGAAATTTAATACCATTTCCACAAATAAGCCAAAAGAAAAAGGTAAAAAATGAATAATATAACTCCTTTTGATGATTTTATGGCAAGTTTAAAAGAGACAAATGCCACACTTGGCTACTTTTGTGATTTTAAAAAATGTTCTAAGAACCTTACAGAGGTCGCTATCAAACTTAATGCTTTAAATTCCTTGCTTGGCTCAAAAGATTTGAAAACAGATATTTTCAGAGCGAAACCTTTCTGAGATTAAATTCGCAAAATTTGTTCCACTGCGGTTTTTTCTAGCATTTGTGTCAAGTCCAACCTCTACGCCAAACACATAATCACATAAATTTTTAATTTTTCTATCCTTAAAAATTTCATCAAGCCCAGTCTCTAAAAGAAAGTTGTAAATTTTCTCTGGCTCATCAAAATAACTCTTTAGCTCAAGTAGATTACCGCTCAAACTCACAACTTTTCTACTACTTTCCCTAACGGCGATTAATAAATTTAGCACCTCAAAACAGCTTCGATATTCTCTAAAAAGTGTGGAAATATCTGCTTTCAAGCTGAAGTATCAAGCTCAAATTTCCGTTTAAATTTAGGTAGCGATGTGAAGAGATTTGACTTTGTGGTTTGGAGACAAAATATCACTTATCTAATTGAAGCAAATTTTTATAGTGGTGGTGGCTCAAAATTAAACGAAGTAGCAAGAGCATATATCGAAATAGCCAAAAAGATATCGTGTTTGCCAGAGTATAAATTTATCTGGATCACTGATGGCTGGGGTTGGCACGATGCTAGAAATAAGTTACAAGAGGCTTATAAGAGTGTGAGAATTTATAACCTTGCGAAATTATACCTTTTTATGAATGAGCTTAAAAATGCGTAACGATTTTAAGCTCATAAATGGCGACTGCTTTAACGAATTAGCTAAATTTAAAGACGAGTTTGATCTTATCTTCGCGGATCCACCATATTTTCTTTCGAATGGCGGACTTAGTATTCAAAGCGGACAGATAGTTAGTGTAAATAAAGGCAAGTGGGATGAGGGCACAAATATCGATGAGATTGATGAATTTAACCTAAAATGGCTCAATCTTGCTAAGCGATCACTTAGTGGCAATGGCAGTATAATGATAAGTGGAACATATCACAACATATTTTCTATCGGTAGGGCACTTCAAAAGCTTGATTATAAAATTTTAAATATCATCACATGGCAAAAGACTAATCCTCCGCCAAATTTTAGCTGCAGGTATCTAACACATAGCACTGAGCAGATCATTTGGGCTAGAAAAGATGAGAAACATAAGCACATCTTTAACTATGAGCTTATGAAGCGGATAAATGGCGATAAGCAGATGAAAGATGTGTGGAGTTTTGCTGCGATAGCTCCTTGGGAGAAAGCATGCGGTAAGCACCCTACGCAAAAACCACTTTCACTTTTGATAAGGCTTATCTTGATGGCAAGTAACGAAAATAGCGTCATTTGTGATCCATTTGCAGGCTCAGCAACAACTGGCATAGCTGCAAATTTGTTAGGTAGAAATTTTGTAGGCATTGAAAAAGAGCAAGAATTTATAGATATTGCACTTAAGCGAAAGGCTGAACTAGAAGCAAATTTTATAAAATTTAGAGATAAATTTAGTGATATAAAAATGCTTGAGAGCTTAAAATTTGGTTAGATTCAATGGATTTGTGTAAGGTTTTGTCGAGGAAATGCTTAATTATTTAAAAAAAGATAGGGGCTATTTTATCGCTCTTGCCGCCTTTAAAGCACTTGCAAATGCAAAATGCAAGTTATATCCACCAAGCATACCAGTGATATCTAAAACTTCACCTACAAAATAAAGCCCTTTTACGCTTTTGCTCTCTAAATTTTCATCTAAAAAATTAGTTTTCACGCCACCTTTTGTAACTTCAGCCCTTTCAAAGCCAAATGTCCCAGCTGGAGCAAAATGATATGCAAAAAGACTTTTTATGATATTTTTTTCATCATCATTAAATTCATAAAACGCTCTATCTTTTAAACCAAAATTTCTTAAAAACTCCAGTACAAATCTCTTTGGCAAAGGCAAAACTGAGCTAAGCTGTTTTTTACCATTTACTAAATTTTTCTCACTAAATTTAGGCAAAAAATTTATGCAAATTCGACCTTTTTGCCAAAAGAGTGAGGCATTTAGTATCGCTGGACCACTTATGCCTCTATGTGTAAAAAGAACATCGCCACTAAATTTATAGCTTTCGATTTTGGTATTTATCACTACATCAGCGCTTAGACTAACGCCGCTAAGCTCTTTAAACCAAAACTCATCTTTTTGCACGCTAAAGCCAACAAGAGCAGGAGTGGTAGGCGAGAGCTCAATGCCAAATTCGCTAGCTATCTTGTAGCCAACATCGCTTGCGCCAAGGGCTTTGTAGCTTAGTCCGCCACTTGCGATGACTAAATTTTTGGCTCTAAATTTCTCATCTCTCGTTGAAATTTCAAAAATTTCATCTACTTTTTTAGAGCCGATAACCTCTTTGTTGTAAAAAATATCTGCATTTTGCCTTTTTAAAAGCAGGCTCAAAACGCTCTTTGCACCGCTATCACAGAAAAATTGATTTTGCTTTTGCTCACTAAATTTAAGCTCACTAAAAAATTTCAAAACCTGATCAGGGTTTAGTATTTTTAAAATTTGCTCTATAAATTTTTGCTCGCCAAGGTAGTTTTTAGCGCTTACGAAGCGGTTTGTGATGTTGCATCTGCCGCCACCACTTGCTAAGATCTTTTTACCAGCGCTGCTGTTTTTTTCTAAAATGGCAACCTTTTTGCCTTTTAAATTTGCCCCTAAAAAGAGCCCGCTAGCGCCAGCACCAACGATGACGACGTCGTAGATCAAAACTTCAAGCTCTCTTTTAAAGCCGCCTCGCTTGTTAGGCGGGAGTCAAATTTGATCACTTGATTTTTCTCGTTTTTGTAATAATCCACCACGCCTTTTTGGCTGTTTAGAAGCTCTAAATTTAAGCTCGCTTCTGGGCTTAGGTAGATATTTTTAAAGATTCTTGGATCGCTCAGGATAAAGAGCAAAACAAGCCAGATCACGCAAAGTACCACGCAGACGATGGCAAGCACTTTAAAGTTAAAGGTGTGCATGATGTATCCGCCAAACGCGCCCCCAACGAAGCTTCCAAAGTAGCCAAATGAGTTAAAGATGCCAAGAGCGGTGCCTTTTTGTGAGGATTTTACAAATTTTGTCGCGGTTGATTGCATGATTGGCTCGTGAAGGTTAAAACCTACAAAAAATATCGCGATGCCAACCACAAAGATAAATTTCGTAAAGCTAAAGGTAAAAATGGCGTAGGTTAGGGCAAAAAGCAGCGTGCCAGCTATCAAGATGACCTTGCTAAGCCCCTTGCCATCGCCCAGCGCGCCAGCTAGCCCCATAGCCAAAAAGCCAAGCACGGCGCCAAGCGTATAGACCTTGTAAAGCTCGCCACTCTCGTAGCCATACTCTTTTACTAAAACGATAGGGATAACCAAAAATGCAATGCTTGTGAGCATCTTTTGCATGAAAGAGGTGAAATTTATGATCATGTAGTCTTTTTGTAAAAATAGCTTGCCAAATGGCACCTTTTCGGCCTTTGCGCTCACTTTTATCTCTTTTGGCACGACGGTGTAGAGTAGCACGACGCAAAGTAGGCTAAGTGCGGCACTAAAGTAAAAGAGGCTTGAAAGCCCGTAGTCTTTGGCAAGAAGCGGACCAAGCACCATCGAAAGCGTGAAGCTAAGCCCTATAAAAGCGCCCATGATCGCCATGGCTTTTGAGCGGTTTTCCTCAGCTACAAAGTCGCTTATCATCGCTGTTGCCACCGCTCCCACAGCTCCCACACCTTGTAAAAATCTACCAAAAAGCATCGTGTAAATTTCATTTGCCAGCGCGCAGACGATAGAGCCAACCACAAAGATCAAAAGCCCGATGGTTAGCGCTTTTTTGCGGCCGATCTTATCTGAAAGAGCGCCAAAAGGCACTTGAAATATCATCTGTGAGATCGCATAGACGCCTACTATTAGCCCAACTAAAAATTCGTTTGCGCCCTCTAAATTTAGGGCATAAAGGCTAAGCACCGGTAGGACTATAAAAAGTCCAAAAAATCTGCTAGCTACAATAAAAGATAGTGGCAAAACGCTTTTTAACATAAATTTTCCCTTATTTTTAAAAGGACTAAGTTTATCATTTTAATACTAATTTAAATTTAAAAATTTAATCTACTTTTTTGTAAAATACGCCCAAAAATCAAGGAGTTTTGCGATGAAAATCGTGCTTGCGACATCAAATTTAGACAAAGTAAAAGAGATAAAAGAGTTTTTAAAAGGCTATGAAATTTACGCACTAAGCGAGGTTGTGAAGCCGTTTGAGATCGTTGAAGATGGTAGCACTTTTCAGCAAAATGCGCTCATAAAGTCAAGAGCCGTCTTTGCAAAGCTTAAAGAACAGGGGCTTGAGGGCGAATTTGTCTCACTTAGCGATGATAGTGGCATCAGTGTGGATGCGCTTGGTGGTGAGCCAGGGATCTACTCAGCGCGCTACTTTGACCTTGATGAAAATGGCGAAGTGTGTGGCAAGAACGCAAATGACGCAAACAATAGAGCAAAGCTAATTAGCAAGCTAAAGGCGCTAAATTTAAAGAGCTCACTAGCTCATTACACCGCTTGTATCGCCATTAGCTCAAAGTTTGGCGACTTTACTACGCATGGCTTTATGTATGGCGAGGCGATAAACGAGGAGCGTGGCACAAACGGCTTTGGCTACGATGCACTCTTTATCCCAGATGGCTTTAACAAGACGCTTGGCGAGCTAGATAACGAGACAAAGCTTAAAATTTCTCATCGCTCAAAAGGGCTTGAACTTGCAAATTTCGTACTAAAGAGCCTAAAGAAAAACTTTAGTTAAGCTCCTTTAGCCCTTTGCTGGCTCGCTCCAAAAGGCCCAGCGCGCGAGGGTTTTGCTCCTTGCCTTTTAAAATTTCAAGTACTTCTTTGTAGTTTTTGGCAGCTTCGTCCTTTTGCTCAAGCTTTGCTAGGTCGTTAGCGACTTCTATTAACAGCTCTGATCGCACAAGCTCGTTGCCACTTAGCTCTGGCGTGGTATCAAGCAAATTTAACGCTAAAATGTGCTTGTCGTAGGCTTTCGCAAAGTCATTTTTCATGTAGTAGGTGCTGCCGATGGACTTTATGCAAAGCAGCCTGTCGCGCATTGGGGTATTTGGCGTGACGTCATAAATTTTTTGAGCTTCTTGAAAATTAGCAAGCGCCTCGTCATATTTGCCTAGCGCCTTTTTTGCTGCGCCTATGTTTTGATAAGAGCGCGCTAGCAGCAGTTTGTCGCTAACGTTTGCCGCAAGCTCTATGGCTTTCTGTGAGAGCTCTAACGCCTTTTGTGGCTCTTTATTTACCATGCAAATGCTAGCGCCATTTATGAGCGAAGTGATCGCCTGCTCGGTGTTGCCCTCTTTTAAGCAGACATCAGTCGCTTGCTCGGCTAAATTTATGGCTCTCTCCAAATTTCTATCGCTTTTATAAAACTCATTCACGCTCTCTTGCACCAGCTCGTCGCAGCTACTTGCAAAGAGGCAAATAGGCGCTAAGAATGGTAAAATTTTCTTCATCTAATTTGGCTCATTTTACCTTTTGAAGCTAGAAATTTATATTAACTTTGATAAAATCACTAAAATTTTAAGGAGCCAAAAATGTCAAATATCTTAATCATTGGAGCAGGCGGCGTTAGCCAAGTCGCAACCGTAAAATGTGCGATGAACTCGGACGTTTTTACAAATATCACCCTTGCAAGCCGCACAAAAAGCAAGTGCGATGCGATCGCTAAATTTATAAAAGATCGCCTTGGCGTGCAGATAAACACCGCGCAGATCGACGCTGACGACACAGCGGCCGTGGTGGAGCTCATCAAACAAACAAAGGCTGATCTGCTTCTAAACGTCGCGCTGCCGTATCAAGACCTAACCCTTATGGACGCTTGCGTAAAGGCTGGCATACCTTACATCGACACCGCAAACTACGAGCACCCAGACACCGCAAAATTTGAGTATAAGCTTCAGTGGGCGAAGGATGGTGACTTCAAAAACGCTGGCACCATGGCGCTTCTTGGTTCTGGCTTTGACCCAGGCGTGACAAACGTATTTTGCGCCTATGCACAGCAAAATTTATTTGATGAGATCCACGAGATCGACATCCTAGACTGCAACGCTGGCGATCACGGATATCCATTTGCGACAAATTTCAACCCAGAGATAAATTTACGTGAAGTTAGCGCAAATGGCCGTTACTGGGAGGCTGGCAAGTGGATCGAGACAAAGCCGATGCAGATCATGTTTAAGTGGGACTACCCAAAAGTAGGCGTCAAAGATAGCTATCTACTCTATCACGAGGAGCTAGAAAGCCTAGTTAAAAACATCAAAGGGCTAAAGAGAATTCGCTTTTTTATGACCTTTGGACAAAGCTATCTAGCCCACATGAAGTGCCTAGAAAACGTGGGAATGCTACGTATCGACGAGGTCGAGCATAACGGCGTAAAAATCGTGCCGATCCAGTTTTTAAAGACGCTTCTACCTGACCCTGCAAGCCTTGGCCCTCGCACAAAAGGCAAAACAAACATCGGCTGCGTAATACGTGGGCTAAAAGATGGCAAAGAGCGCCAAGTCTATATCTACAACGTCTGCGACCACGAGGCTTGCTACGCCGAGACAGGCGCGCAGGCTGTTAGCTACACCACAGGCGTGCCAGCGATGATAGGCTCGCTAATGGTCGCAAAGGGCATCTGGAGCGGCAAAGGTGTCTTTAATATGGAAAATTTCGACGCAAAACCTTTCATGGACGAGCTAAATAAGCAGGGGTTGCCGTGGGAGGTAATCGAAATGAAGCCAGGCGAGAGATACGAAGTTTAAAATTTAGACTCTTTAGGCTTGTCTTTTTCTACTTATACTTCGTTGAAATTCGATTTTTAATGCTCACGTATTACATATACGCTCCGCTTAAAAATCGAATTTCGCCTTGTCTAAGCGAAAAATACTTCACCTAAATTTATTAAATTTAACCACTAAATTTTATCTCTCCTTTTTGGTTGCAAGCTATTTTTCACAACTCTTTTACAAATTTTCAAATATAATAAAGCCAAAATTTAAAAGGAAATTTCGGTGCTAACGATAGAAAATTTATATATTTTGGTGGCAGCTCTTGCGCTTGTTTGTGTGATGCTAACAGCTTTTTTGATAAATGCAAATTTGAAAAATGCAAAACAAAGAGAAGCTTTAGAAAATTTACAAGATGAGCTAAAAGATAGCGAGCGGCTAAATATCGAGCAAAGAGCAAAGCTTGAAGCAAGTAGCGACAAGATAAATGAGCTAGCTAAAAATTTAGACGAGTATAAAATTTCGCTCAAGCAAAAAGATGAAAAAGAGGACGAGCTAGAGCGCGAGCTAAGGCGCCTAAACGAGGAGCTTGGCAGTCAGACAAAGATGGCTGAGATGGCAAGGTCGCTATCTTTAAATTTACAAAGCGAGCTTAGCGCAAAAGAGGATGAACTAAAAAGATCAAACGAGAGCGAAAACGAGCTAAAACGCGCTATCGTTGCTCTAAAAAGCGAGATCGAGGCCAAAGAAAACATCCTAAGATCGCAAGAAGAGAATTTAAAAAAGGTAAAAAACGAGCTAAATTTAGAGTTCGCAAACCTTGCAAATAAGATATTTGAAGAAAAAAGTGCAAATTTCTCAAAAAACAGCAAAGAGTCGCTTGAGCTCTTGCTAACGCCACTTGGAGAGAAGATAATAAGCTTTGAAAAGAGAGTAAATGACGCCCACAGCGACTCGCAAAAGAGCGCAGGCGAGCTTAGCGCGCAGCTAAAAGAGGTGGTCGAGCTTGGCAAAAATATGTCAAAAGAGGCAAACTCGCTAAGCACGGCGCTAAAAGGCAGCAACAAGGTCCTTGGTAACTGGGGTGAGATGCAGCTTGAGCGCACACTGGAGGCTGCTGGGCTAGAAAAGGGCACGCACTACACTACGCAAGAGAGTTTTGACGTGAGTGGCAAAAAGCTCATACCTGACTTTGTCATAAATTTCCCAGACGACAAACAGATGATAATAGACAGCAAAGTCTCACTCCACGCCTACGAAAAGGCAGTCGCTGCGGCTGACCCGGCGCAGAGCAAGCTAGCCCTTAGCGAGCACATCGCTTCGATAAAAAAGCACATCGACGAGCTAGCTAAAAAAGACTACTCATCGCTTGTGAAAAGCCCTGATTTTGTGCTGATGTTTGTGCCAGTTGAGCCGGCATTTTTGGAGGCTTTGAAATTTGATCCAAATTTATTTAACTACGGCTATGAGAAAAAAGTGGTGCTAGTCTCGCACACGACGCTCATGCCGCTACTTCGCGTGGTGGCAAATTTATGGCGCATGGAGCATGGCAACAAAGAGGCAAAAGAGATCTTAAAGAGTGCAAATGAAATTTATGAGAAATTTTGCACCGTCGCTGAGAAGCTAAATAGGCTTGGAAACTCGGTGAGATCGGTAAATGATAACTTCAATGAGGTCGTTAAAAGCGTGAGTGGTCAAGGTGGGCTTGATAGCAGGCTGGAGAAATTTAAAAAGATCGCTATAAATCCCAAAGATACGCAGATAAAAGAGCTTGAAGCAAGACCTAGAGAGATCTTGCTAGCTAGCTCTAAAGAGTAAATTTAGAAATTTAGAGCAAAGGTTTTTTAGCAGGCGCTAAAGAGCCTTTAAATTTAGTGATGCATATGCATATTAGTTGAGTTATCATCACTCATCTGTTGCATATCCATCATCATCTTGTGGTGATCATGCATCGGCATATCTGCTGGCATGTTCATTGGCATGTTCATCTGCATATCCATCGCGCCATCATTAGCCTTATAGCCTGTTATAGTAGGATCAACCATACCAAATATCATCGCGACGTGTCCGACGATCAAGAAGAAGATAAGCAGGCAAAAGTGAAGCTTTAGCTTTGCCTTTTGGCTTGCGTTTTTATAGATCAAATTTAGCTCTAAAAGGGCGATGCCAAGAAGTGGGATGACGCCGATGAGATATGAGTAGATAGCGATGACATCGGCATATCCGCGCCATTTTATGGTTGGATAAATTTTTGCTATAAAGTAGATCACAAGAGCTGTAAAATAGACCCCAAGCACTATGCCAACAAATTTGCTAACGGCCTTAAAGCCAGCATTTTTGCCGCTATCCATGTGATACATCGTGAAAAACTCCATCGCGACTAAAAGCTCCGCAAGCCCCATAGGTATCACCATGTAGAGGATTAGATTGTATGGTTGATTGAGCGATAAAAGCTCCATGTAGTGTGTCATTACCATTGTAAATCCTTTGTAAAAATTTAAAGGAATTTACTACCAAAGGGTTAAGATAGTTATAAAATATTGAGAATAGTTGTGAGATCTAAGCGAATGTTAAATTTACTCCTAGCTTGGCTAAGAGTAAATTTAAGCTAGTCTTTAAACTCGTGTGAGATGACTGGGGAGAATTCCTCCCAGTGAAGCTTGGTTTTAATAGTTGGCATCTTGCTTTGAAATGGCTCTTTTTTAAGCGCTGCCATAGCGACGCTATCGCCTTGTGGCTTGGCTGGTGCTTCTAGGCTTAAAACAGCTCTTTCAAGCTCGATGAAGTCTTTTAAAATGATCGCATATGAGCGGAAGAAATTTGCATTTTTATGAGCCAAAAGTAGCGAGCCAAACTCATCTATAAATAAATTTAAAGTCTCGCCAAAGAGCTTGTCGCTGATATTTTTTGCGCCGTTAAATTCGTCATTTAAAAATGTTGCCATCGCCAAAAATATAAAGCCAACATAGTCCTCGCTATCCTTGCAAAGCTCCTTATCACGCCTATATGGGCTAAGCTTTAGGCAGTGTATCACCCTAAGTCTAGCCGCGCCGTTATCTCTACCCTCTTCATAAAATGAGGCGCTTAAAGGGATATTTGTAAAGCCAAAAAGAACGTCATTTTGCTCGCTTGTAAGCTCATCAAAGCTAAATTTATCTAAATTTGCAAACGCCTCTGCACTTTGCTCGCTCAAAGGATTTTGCGCTAGGTAGCTAAGCTGCTCTTTCCATCTAGCAAACCCCTCATCGCTCGTGTGAAAAAAGAGTGGATATGCTAAAAATTCGTAAAAATATGACCTTGCTTTTATGATGTTTTTATCCATTTAATAAATCCTCTTTCATCGCATTTAGTTGGGCTTGCACCATGATCTTTGCCTTGCAGTCAGCGCAGCAGTAGAGTGACTTGATCTTGGCTCTGTCGTTGCCAAAACGTGGTTGCATGATCGATGCGATCTTCTCAACCGCCTTTTTAGTCGCAAACTCTTTTCCGCACTCCACGCAGGCAAATAGCTCGTCATGCGCAAGCTCGCTATAAACGAAAAATTCAGGCTTAAGAGCGATCTTGCCGACCTCAAGTGAGATGGTATTTTTCTCAGCGCAGCTTAGCTCGCAGTAGCCGCAGGCGGTGCAAACGCTTGGGTTAAATAAAATAGAATTTGTCTTCTTGTCAGCCACCAAAGCACTTACGTTACAAGCTCCAACACAGCTAAGGCAGAGCGTACAGGTATCAGCATTTATCGTGACTTCGCCATATCTTATCATCTCGCCGCTTTTTACGACGCCAAGATCACTCTCTCCTACGATAAACTCAAGCCTTTTGGCAAAAATTTCTCTCTTTGGCAGCGCGTATTCGTTGATAGAGTGCTGTGAGCCATCAATTAGTTTAGCCTTTTTTAGCGCACTCTCAAGGCTAGCCTTGTCTTTTGCGTGGTAGATCGCACTCTCTTTAAATTTAAGCTCATAAATTTGATTTAATATGCTAATGGCGTCTTTTTCGCCCTTGCCAAGGCTCTTGCTATATAAAATCACACTCGAGCCACTCTCTTGAAGAAGTGTCAAAAAGTGCGTTTGGCTTAAAAAATGAGCGGCTGAGATGGCGAAAGGCAGGACATTTTCTGGTAGGCTCACATTTAGCTCATCTAGGCTCATCTCCTCAGGCACGATGAGTGGGATCTTGCCCTTGTAAAGCTTAGCGATAGTGGCAAATGAGCTTTGTGGCATTAGCGTGTAGTCGAGCGCGCCACTAGGGCAGACGCTGACGCAGTTTCCGCAGTTTGTGCAATCTATCTGTGAAAAGACGAGGTGCTTTGTCTCGTCCTCTTTTAAGATAGCAACCGTTGGGCAAACCTCGGCGCAACGACCGCAAATTTCAGTCCTTCGCTCGTGATACTGACAGATTGATGAGTCGTATTGAATAAAGCTTTTGTATCTAAATTTTGGACTTTTTGCATTTAAAATTTCAACCACTTTTTCATCTTTTAGCCCTGAAATTTCGTAGCAGCCGCTTTGCTTTAGCATATAGTCCCTTGCGTTTTCAACTAAGAAAAAGTCGCAATCAACCTCAAATTCATCATTTGCTCTAAGCACCAAAACGCTTAGCTCGCCAGCTGCGCCATATATAAATTTAACCTCAAAGTGCGTGAGCTCGATCACTTTGTAGCCATTTTCTTTTAGTAAATTTGCTAGCTCTTCGCGGCCTGAGTTGCTTACTATCACAACATTTTTGCCGACTTCTTTTTCGTAATCCACATCCTTTGCCATGTCAAAGGCGCTAGCTCTTGCCTCGTAGAGTAAAAGTGTGTTTTTGGCTTTTTCTAAGACGCTTGCAGTGGTATTTTTAAGGTAGAAATTTATCTCAGGTGCGATGATGCTTGCTTTTAGTTTTGGAGAGTTTGAGACTAGATAGTCGCCATTTTCGTTGTTGATCTCTATCTGCTCATTTAGCATCAAAGCATCGTCAAAATCGTTATAAAAGCCAAATTCTTTCATTGTTTCTCCTATTATCAAAAACGGGCTTATTCTAATATTAATGGGATTAATAGACTCTGAAATTTATATCCTCCTTTTTGCTCTAAGTTTTAATTTATAATATTTTTATGTTAAAATCACGCCTTGGTAAAACTAACTTACTAGGAGCGCAAATTGAACGATTTAAGAAATATCCCACAAGTTGATAAGATCATAAAAAACGAAGCATTTTTGGGGCTTGATACGAGTTTAGTCACTATGCTTGCAAGGCAAATTTTAGATGAGGTTAGAGCTAAAATTTTAAATGAAAATGCAAGCTTTAGTGGCGAAGAGATAATAAATTTGATCCTAGATGAGTATTATAAATTTAATGAAGCTAGCCTTCAAAGAGTGCTAAATTTAACCGGTGTCACCATACATACAAACCTCGCTAGAAGCGTTATCGATAAAGAAATTTTAAAGCGAGCAACGCCTGTTATCACAGGATACTCAAACCTTGAATACAACCTAAAAACAGGCAGCCGCGGCAATAGATACGACTACGTTGGCTCGCTAATAGCAAGAGCCTTTGGTTTTGAGGACGCCATCGTTGTAAATAACAACGCAAGCGCTGTATTTTTGGTGCTAAACACCTTTGCAAAGGGCAGGGAGGTTGTCGTTAGTAGAGGCGAGCTTGTCGAGATCGGCGGTAGTTTTAGAGTGCCAGAGGTGATGGCAAATGCAGGTTGTATCTTAAAAGAGGTCGGCACTACAAACAAAACTAGGCTAAGAGACTACGAAGAGGCGATCAGTGACGAAACGGCGATGCTTGTAAAGGTTCATCGCTCAAATTTTGACATCGTTGGCTTTAGCGAAGAGACCACGGCAAATGAGCTAAGCGAGCTAGCAAGCAGACAAAATTTGATAGATTATTTTGATCTTGGCAGTGGATTTTACGGAAATTTGCCATTTAACTTAGACAAAAACGAGCCAGATCTAAAAAATTTAAAAGATGTTTCGCTAGTTAGCTTTAGCGGCGATAAGCTGCTTGGTGCGGTGCAGTGTGGCATAATTGTCGGCAAAAAAGAGCTCATCGCAAAGCTTAGAAAAAACCAGCTTTTAAGGATGCTTCGCGTCGATAAAGTGATCATCTCGCTTTTGGCCGAGAGCATAAAAGCCTATCTAAACAAAGAATTTGAGCTAATCACAACACAAAAACTGCTTCACAAAAGTGTAAAAGAGCTTGAAGGCTTAGCAAATTTTATAAATAAAAGCCTAAAAACTCCGCTTGAAATAGTGCGTACTTCGACCTTTGTAGGAGGCGGGGCTATGCCAAATAAAAAGATCCCAAGCGTGGCACTTGCGCTTAGTGGCGACGCAAATTTAAATGAGCTAAAATTTAGGCAAAAAAAGGTGATCGGACGCATAGAAAACGATAAATTTATGCTAGATCTTAGATCGCTTCTTGATGATGACGTAGAGACGCTAATAAAAATAATAAATGAAACGGAAGAAAAATGAGTTTAATAATAGGAACAGCAGGACATATCGACCACGGAAAAACCGCGCTTATAAAGGAGCTAAACGGCTTTGAGGGGGATAATCTTGAGGAGGAGAAAAAGCGTGGCATAACGATCGATCTAAGCTTTTCAAATTTAAGCAAAAATGATGAAAATATCGCGTTTATCGACGTGCCAGGGCATGAAAATCTCATAAAAACGATGATAAGTGGCGCGTATGGCTTTGACGCGTGCTTGTTTGTGGTGGCGGCAAATGACGGGCTTATGCCTCAAAGCTTGGAGCACCTTGAAATTTTAAATCTCCTTGGCGTGAAATCTGTGATCGTTGCGCTTACAAAGTGCGATCTCGTGGATGAGGCCACCATAAATTTAAGAAAAAAAGAGATAAGAGATGAAATTTCTAAATTTAAAAACCTGCAAATTTTAGAAATTTTTGCCGTTAGCATAAAGGATAAGGCGAGCATCGATGAGCTTAGAAACTACCTCTTTACACTAAGGGCAAAAAAGCGCGATGAGGAGGGTGTTTTTAGATACTACATTGATAGGGTGTTTAGCCTAAAAGGTATCGGAAATGTCGTAACTGGCACCGTTATAGAGGGAAGTGTTAGTAAAAACGAGAAGCTTTTTAACTACGACGCTGGCAAAGAGGTGCTAGTAAGAAGCGTGCAAAGCCACGATAAATTCGTTGATAGTGCTGGAGTTAGCAGCCGCGTGGCGCTTAATCTAACTGGCATAGAGCTTAGTGAGCTAAAAAAGGGGCAGCTACTTAGCAAAAAGGGCTTTTTTAGGGGATTTAGAGAGGTTGATGCGGTCGTAACTGCTAAGAATTTGATACATTCACAAAGCGTGACATTTTGCGTGGGCGCTAAAAACGTGCCCGCAAAGGTACTAATACTAAGCCAAAAAGATGATAGCTACTTTGTGAGCTTTAAATTTCAAAGCGATATGTTTTTGAAATTTGACGAGGCCTTTGTTCTCATATCAGACGCGCGCGTGATAGGTGGTGGTAGGGTGCTAAACCCAGTGCTTGAGCCACTAAAAAGGGCTGGCAAAATTCTCTTTTTAGCCTCGCTTTTAAAGCATGATTTTGTTGAAGCTTTTTCTATCTTAAAAGAGGCTCACAAAAATGGCTTTGGCATCATCTCTTCTTATCAGAGATTTGGTCTAAATCACGAAGAAGCCGTAGCCGTGGCCAAAAAAGTCTCAAATGTCTTTGTTGATGAAAAGGCTTTAAATATCTACGATCTAAGCGCGGTTGAGCGGATAAAATCAGCCATTAAATTTATGATAGAAAAGAATGAATTCGCTGTCTTTTCAGCTCAAAGTATCAGCCTAAAACTTGCTTGGGCTAGCCAAAATTTAGCCCAAAAAGCGCTTGACGAGCTTGAAAGTGCAAATTTGATCGCCAAAGATAGCGGTGTCTATACCAAAAAAGGCGTTGATCTTAGCAAGCTAAAAGTAAGGCTTGAAGAGAAAATTTATGAAATTTTAGAAAGTGGCAAGCTAGCCCCAACAGCGCCATATAATATATATGATGATTTAGAGATCGATAGGGTTAGTGGCGACAATGCCCTTAAAAAGCTAACCGCAATGGGCAGGGTCATAAGGCTAGAGCATAACCTTTTCATCACCAGAAATTCACTAAAAATGGCACTTGATAAGCTAAGAGAGATCATAAAAAATCAAGGCTTTGTAAATGTCACAAACGCGAAGGATGCGCTAAATTTAAGTAGAAAATATATAATCGCCTACCTTGAGCAGCTCGATCTTGAGAGTGACATAATGAAGCAAGGAAATGATAGGGTTTTTCGCAGTTAGTATTCATTTACAAAAAGCAAATATAATCCGCCAAATTTTTAAAAAGGATAAAAATGAAAAAAGTGATCTTAGCCTCAATCATAGCGGCAACTAGCCTAATGGCAGCAAGCGATAAGCAAATAGAGGACTTCTACTCTCAAATGGTTGATAGCAGCGTAAAAGTAAAGGTAGCTGATCGTCACAAAGTGGCAGGCGACATCGAAGCTGTCGTGGTAAAACTAAGCAAAGATGGCAACTCACAAGATGAGATAGTATTTACAAAAGGTGACTTCATCTTCCCAGACGTGATCGATCTAAAAGAGCAAAAATCATACCTCGCTGAAGTGAAAAAAGAGGTCATCGCAAAGGGAATTTCTAAAATTTATAAAGATGAAGACAAGGCAAACATCATCGTTCTTGGTAGCGACCCTAAAAAGCCAACTATCATAATGTTTTCAGACCCAGAGTGCCCATACTGCAGAGCTGAGCTAGCAAAGATCGAGACAACGCTAAAAGATAGCAACGTAGAGATCGTCCTAACTCCAGTCCATGACATCTCATCACTTCAAAAAAGCTCACTAATCTACAAAGATGCAAAAGCTGCTAAGAGTGACAGTGACAAGGTTAAAATTTTAAGAAAATACTACGCTGAAGACTACAATGTAGATGATAAAAGCGTTAGTAAAGAAGATGTCGCAAAGATCGATAATCTGCGCAAAAAATACTTTGCAGCTGGCGTTAGATCAGTGCCATTTATCGTAAATAAAAGTGATCTAAAATAACATTTTCTAGGGAGCTCTCCCTAGAATTCCTACTACAAATAAATTTTATAAATTTAAAGTATATTTAACTATATTTTTAATAAATACTTAACATTCTTAATTAAACTTTTATATTTACTTTGCTTAACTTATAAATATGCTAAATTTACATAGTTTAACTTTAGGGCGCTAAAATGCCCTTAAATAGGCTATTTGTGATATTTTAGAAATTCTAAATATGCAAATTTTACATATTAGTGAACCAAATTTCTCAATAATTTTTGAGGCATAAGGAGAAAAAATGCAAGGATCAAGAAGAGATTTTCTCAAAAAATCTCTAAAAGTCGGTGCTGCCGGCGGAGTACTCGCAGTCTCAGCCGTAGCAAAAGTGACTAGTGATGACTTGGCTCCTGATGACAATGGCGTTGTCGTAGGCAAGTCAAACAAAAAAGAGGTGCTTTATAAAAAAAGCAAAAACTGGGAAACCTACTATAAAATCGCATACTAAGGGAGAAAACCATGAGTGATGCACGTATAGGAAGACGTTCATTTTTAAAGCTAGCCGCACTTGGTGCTGGCACCACAATGGCTTTTGGACAAAATGATACGATAAGACACGCTAGCGCAGAGGAGATAAAAGATCCTTTCCCTGGCTCAAAAAAGGTTAGAACTATTTGTTCTATATGCTCAGCAGGCTGTGGTATCGAGGCTGAGGTACAAGATGGTGTTTGGGTTCGCCAAGATATGGCGATGTTTCACCCGATATCTCAAGGCTCACACTGCTCAAAAGGTATCGATCAGATCGACCTTACACACAGCAAACAACGCATCAAATATCCTATGAAAAAGGTTGATGGCAAATGGCAAAGAATTTCATGGGATCAAGCTGTAAATGAGATCGGTGATAAGATGCTTCAGATCCGTAAAGAAGATGGTCCTGATAGCGTTATATTCTTAGGATCTGCGAAATTTAACAACGAGCAAGCATATTACTTTAGAAAATTTGCTGCGTTTTGGGGCACAAACAGCAACGACCACGTAGCAAGAATTTGACATAGCGCAACAGTCGCCGGTGTGGCGAATACTTGGGGTTATGGCGCGATGACAAACCACTTTGGAGATATGGCTGCAAATTCAAAATGTATATTTATAATAGGTGCAAACCCAGCTGTGGCAAACCCAGTTGGTGGCATGAAGCACACTTTGCAAGCAAAAGATAGAAACAACGCAAAAGTGATCGTAGCTGATCCAAACTTTACAAAATCAGCCGCGCACGCTGATCTATACCTAAGACAAAGATCAGGCACTGATATAGCGCTTGTTTATGGACTTATCCACATCATCTTAAAAAATGGCTGGGAAGATAAAGAATTTATAAAAAATAGAACTTATGGTATCGACGAGATAGCAAAAGAGGCTGAGCACTGGACACCAGAGGTCACATCTGACGTTACAGGCGTGCCAGTTGATAAGCTAATGGAAGCTGCAAATATCCTAGCTCACACAAAACCAGGCACTGTGATCTGGGCACTTGGTATCACTCAGCACTCAGTTGGTAGCTCAAATACTAGAATTTTACCTATCCTTCAACTAATCCTAGGCAACATGGGCAAACCAGGCGGCGGCTGTAACATCATCCGTGGTCACGACAACGTTCAAGGTTCAACCGATATGTGTAACCTCTCAGATAGCTTGCCGATGTATTATGGACTAACTGACGCGGCTTGGAAGTACTACTGCCAAGGCTGGGGCGTTGATTATGACGAGTTTATAAAACGCTTTGCAGTTTCAACTAAAGAGCCAAAACAAGGCGGCACACCAGTTAAAAACACTGTTTTTGAAGAGTATTATTACCACGATCCTAAAAATCCAGAGGATAGAAACTGGAGAAATGAAAAAGGCTGGTCACTTTCAAAATGGTGGCAAGGCGTCTTAAAAGAGGAAAATACCTTTAGTAGTGGCGCATTAAGGGTTCTTTGGGTTCAAGGAACTGGTCTAACATCTATGGCGCACCTAGCTAAAATCCAAGAAGCAGCTTCAAAACTAGATATGATCGTAGTTGCTGAGCCATTTGTAAATGAAATTTCTATCCTTTCAGATAGAAAAGATGGCGTCTATATCTTGCCAGTGGCAACTGCCTTTGAAAACGAAGGTCACCTAAACGCTACAAACCGCTCAGGTCAGTGGAGAACAAAAGTCGTTGATCCACTTTATGAGAGCAAGGGTGATCACGAAGTTATGTTTGCATTTGCTAAGAAATTTGGCTTTTATGATGAATACGTAAAAGGCATGAAGATGGCTGTCGTAGATAGAGAGCTAAAACAAGTTAAAGATGACTTTGTATGGCCAGATGATGCGACAAACGAGATAGCAAGGGTTGGAAATTCTATAGGTTATGGTGGCAGAACTGCTGAGATGTTTAGACGTCACCAAGCAAACTGGGATAAATTTGACCCAGATACACTAATAGGTCTAGGCGGCGAAGTAAAAGGCGAGTACTACGGCAAGCCATGGCCAGCATGGGATGAAAAACACCCTGGCACACCGATACTTTACGATATGAGTAAGCCTTATGCAGAGGGTGGCTCTGGCTTTAGAAACCGCTTTGGCTTAGAGCATAACGGCGTTAGTCAGCTAGCTAGCGAAGAGGCAACTTTGGTTGGCTCAGCTATAAAAGGTGGCTACCCACAAATCACAAAAGATAATATAGAAAAAGTCCTAGGCATCACTCTAACTGAAGAAGAGAAAGCTAAGATCGGACCTAGCTGGAGCATGGACTACAGCGGCATCATCTTAGAAAAATGCCGTGAAAAAGGGGTCGTGCCGTATGGTAACGCAAGGGCTAGAGCTATCGTTTGGGAATTTCTTGATCCTATCCCAAAACATAGAGAGCCTATCCACTCACCACGCTGGGATCTTGTCCAAAAGTATCCGACATTTGATGATCAAGCTAGAAATTTCCGTGTTTCTACTAGATTTAAGTCAGAGCAACAAGCAAAAGACTGGTCAAAAGAGTTTCCTATCGTATTTAGTACGCAACGCGTCGTAAATTTAAGTGGTGCGGGAATGATAGAAAGAACTAGTAAATATCTATCAGCCATCACGCCTGAGATGTTTGCTAACGTTCACCCTGAGCTTGCTTTAAAATACGGCATAAAAGATCGCGATATGATGTGGATCCACAGCCCACAAGGCACGAAGATCAAAGTAAGGTGCTACCACAGCTACATGGTCACTCCAGATAGAATTTGTATGCCTTACAACTTCGCTGGCGTTATGCAAGGTGTCGATCTCTCAGCTCGCTACCCAGAGGGCACTAAGCCTTATGTAATCGGTGAGAGCTTTAACACAGTTACTAACTACGGATTTGACCCTGTTACTCAAATTTCAGAGTTTAACGCAGGTCTTTGCCGCATAGAAAAAGCTGAAGAGAACACCTTTAAAACATCGTTTTATCACGAGTATGGCGAGAGAGACGCCCTAGGTAAAGAGTAAGGAGAGAAAAATGGCAAGAATGAAATTTTTTGTAGATACTAATAGATGTATCAGCTGCTATGGATGTCAAGTCGCTTGCTCTTCTGCTCACGAGCTTCCGGTTGGAATTTATAGAAGAAAGGTTATCACACTTCACGATGGTATCGAGGGCAAAGAGGTATCAACCACTATCGCATGCCAGCACTGCACCGACGCACCTTGCGAGCAAGTTTGCCCAGTTGATTGCTTCTACATTAGAGCTGATGGCATCGTGCTTCACGATAAACACAAGTGCATAGGCTGTGGATACTGCTTATATGCTTGTCCATTTGGTGCGCCGCAGTTCCCTAAAGACGGGGCATTTGGCGTAAAAGGCGTAATGGATAAATGCACTATGTGTGCAGGCGGCCCAGAGCCAACTAACTCACACGAGGAGAGAGAGCTTTACGGTCAAAACAGAATGGCTGAGGGCAAAGTGCCTATGTGTGCGGCTATCTGTTCTACAAACGCACTTTTAGTTGGCGACGCTGCTGAGGTTTCAAATGTATATCGCAAACGCGTTATGCTAAGAAATACAGGACTAAACGTATAACACTAAGGAGGGCGCTTGCTCTCCTTTTAAATTTATAAAATTTAAATTATTTTTATGATTTTTATAATCTAAAATTTCATCAATAATTTTTCTTATCTATTGAAATTAGCAAAAATATATAACTTTTTTATCTCGATATGAAATTTAACTCTAACCCTCTAAATCCCTAAATTTACGTAAAGTTGATTATTAGATTGTAAAAAATACTATTTACGCTTTCAATTTACATTCTTTTATGATAATCGTTTTTATTTTAATCAAAGTAAAGGCTTGCTAATATTCGGGCAAAATATATTTTACAGGTGGTTTAACTAATGAATAAATTTTTTAAATTTATGCTTATCATGCTCCTGCCTATCTGGCTTGTGGCAAAAAATGACGACTACACACAAGTCGCAGCTCAGATAAAAGAGTCATTACAAAAAGTAATAACAGAGTATAGAGCTGGCAACGTCGAGCAAGCAGTTAGCGATACTCAAAATGCTTATTTTGGTCTGTTTGAAGATGTCGAAGCTGGCATCAGAATAAATTTAGGTCAGAAAAAAGCTTACTCTATGGAGAAGCAGTTTGGCGAGATCAGAAAGGCGATAAAAGCTGGCGAAGCACCAGATGATGTGCAAAAAAGAATAGATCAGATAAATAGTGAAATCGCTGAAGTTTTGCCAGTTATTTTAAATGGACATAAGCTTGTTGGTGAGTACTCAGACAGCCCAGCACAAGCTGCTACAAGTGGCTATGACACTTCTAAATTTATCCCTGAGTGGAAGGTGGCATTTGAAAATTTATCAGCTGCTCTAGATAAAGCTATATCAAGCTATGAGGGCGACAAACAAGATGATGCTAAAAATTCTATCCAAGATGCTAAATTTAATGATTATAGAAACACTCAACTTGAAATCGCCGTTCGCCAATATATAGAAAATGGTAAAAGCATAGATGCTGACATCCAAAGAAAGATGGGTGAAGCGATCAGTGGCATCACAAATGGCATAAGCAAAGATGACTTTAAAGTAAAGCTAGAAGAGATCAAAAAACTAGCTTATGATGCCGTTGCAAAACTCCCAGCTGAAACAGTAAAACTAGCAAAAGTTGATATGAGTAGTGCAGCATCTAGCGATAGCAGCGAAGATAGTGGCACAGACTACACTCAAACTGTTAAAAACATAAATGACAAAATTCAAGCAGCCATCGCGCTTTACAAAGGTGGCAATAGTGCTAAAGCTATGGGCGATATCCAAGATATCTACTTTGATGAGTTTGAAGGTAGCGGCATGGAGAACAAAGTAGGTGCAATAGATGTAAATTTAAAAACAGCTATCGAAGCTACATTTGGTAACCTTGTGGCCCTTATGAAATCAGGTGCAGACGAAAAAACACTTGAAGAGAGTGCAAGCAAGATGTCATCTCAGCTAGCAGCTGCACTTGAGAAAACTAGCGGTTCAAGCTCACCTTGGACGCTATTTATCTGGGCACTAACTATCATCTTAAGAGAGGGTTTTGAAGCTCTTATCATTGTTGCAGCCGTCGTTGCATATCTTGTAAAAACTGGCAATGCAAAATCTATGGGCAAGGTCGTATATAGCTCAGTTGGCGTGGCTGTCATCTTAAGCTTTGTCATGGCTTGGATAATGAACGCCATCTTTGGTGAAGCAGCAGGTCAAAAAAGAGAGCTTATGGAAGGCATCACGATGCTTGTTGCAGTGGGACTTCTATTTTATGTTGGCTTCTGGCTTCTTTCAAATGCTGGTGCTAAAAAATGGAACGACTATATCAAATCACATGTATCTGATTCTATCTCAAGTGGCTCAAGCACGATGCTTTGGTGGACTGTATTTTTAGCGGTATTTAGAGAGGGTGCTGAGACAGTGCTATTTTATCAAGCGCTTATCTTTGACGCAAAAGACTCAGCTGGCTACTCAATGATCGCGGCTGGCTTTGTTGTAGGTCTTATCGTTCTTTTGATAGTCTATTTCTTATTTAAAATTTTCGCTATTAAAATTCCTATTAAGCCATTTTTTATATTTACATCAGCTATCATCTTTTACATGTCGATCGTCTTTGTTGGAAAGGGCGTTGGCGAGCTAGTTGAGGGCAAAATTTTCATACCAACTATCATAAAAGGACTAAATTTTCCTGACTGGATGAGAGACTGGCTAGGACTTATGCCATATTACGAGAGTTTAATACCTCAGATCATTATGGTGCTTGCCCTAATTATAGGCATCGCTATCATGAAATCAAAACAAAATAAAAACTAATCTTATTAAAAGGAGAGGAAATGAATAAAATTCTTAGTTCAGCTCTAGCACTTAGCCTAGCAGCTGGTTTTGCACTTGCTGGAGAGCACCCAATCGGCGAGCCTGTAGAGGCTAATGGCATGGAGATAGCTGCTGTTTATCTTGAGCCAATCGACATGGAGCCAAAAGGCGTTGATCTAGCTCCAAGCTTGGCTGATCTTCACCTAGAAGCTGACATCCACGCTGTAAAAGGCAACAAAAACGGCTTTGGCGAAGGCGAGTGGATCCCATATCTAAAGATCAACTATGAGCTAAAAAACCTTGATAATGGTAAAACTAAAAAAGGTACATTTATGCCAATGGTTGCAAGCGATGGCCCACACTACGGCGCTAACGTAAAAATGGATACAGGTGTTGGTAACTATGAGCTTAAATTCCACATCGACAATCCAGAAAAACAAGGCTTTGGTCGCCACGCTGACAAAGAGACTGGTGTTGGTAAATGGTTTGAGCCTTTCACAACAACTTATAAATTTCAATGGACAGGTGGTCCTGTTAAATAGTCACTTTGGGGCGTTCTCGCCCCTTTTTAAAAATTCTCATAGGGTTTAGTTATGTCAATTTACTTCTATCAGGTCTTTTTAGCCCTCCTTGGATTTACGCTTTTTGCTGCCTTAAATAACAATGGCAAAAGTTTAAAAACGATCTTTTTACCGTCATTTCTTGGCGTTGTTGCTGGTGTGCTTATCTTTAAAGCTGCTCGTCATGCGCTTGTTGATGACCAGTTTAAAATTTTCATCGATTCTGTGACACTGGTTTTTCTACTCATTAGCATTTTATGGATATTTTTCGAGCTTAAGATAGCAAAAATCATAACATTTTTTATTTTAGGCATCGGCTTTGGCTTTGGCTATAGCTCAAGTAGTGCTTTGTTCCCATTATTTGGCGGCGAACTGCTTGACACGCTTTCAGTCATTAGCTTCTTTTTGATGATCTTTGCGATGATCTTGATAATATTTTTATTTTTCTTCATTTCAAATTTAAAAGCAAGCATCCCATCATCAATAGCTAAAATTTTAGCTCTTATCACATTAGTATTTTTACTAGTTGATAGAAGCTCACAAACTGCACTTGAGCTTTTGCGTGCAGGCGCTTTAAAGATAAGTAGCGAGCTAAATTCTCAAATTTTATCTATCAGCGCAAAAGGCATCTACGTCACAGAATTTAGTGCCTATTTTTACATAGTAGTGATCATACTTTTATGCATCATCGCGCTTTGCTTTATGCCAAAAAGTATCGATAAAAACGCATTTGGCTCTATCAAATACCGCTTTACAAAAGCTATTAGAGAAAATGTCTTTGACAATGCAAAATTTGCATTTTGCAGCGTTTTAATAGCGCTTGGCTTTTCTCTTTATTTTGATCTTTACGCATCTCGCCCACCTCAAATTTCAGAGCCACTCTTGGTTGAGCCAGTGGGAGATAAATTTATATTTGATGTTGATATGTTAAAAGATAATGAACTTCACAGATTTGCCTACATCACAGATGAGGGCAAGCAGATAAGATTTTTCTTGCTAAACCGCTTTAGCGACCGCCCATCTCCAGTCATCGTCTTTGACTCGTGTATGATCTGCGGTGATATGGGCTACATAAAAAAAGGTAATGACCTTATTTGTATCTCTTGTAATGTTAGAATTTTCTTGCCATCAGTTGGTAAAGAGGGTGGTTGTAACCCGATCCCTATGGCATTTACCTTTGATGGTAAAAATATCATAGTTGATTATAAAACGATCGTCGCAGGGGCAAACTACTTTAGCAAGGTCGTCGAAAAGATGGTGCTTGATCCTGTAAGCCACAAAAAGGTGAGCAATCTTGATTCAAGATCATATTTATACTATGGACGCACATATTTCTTTGAGAGCAACGAAACTCAGGCGAAATTTGAAGCAAATCCAGAAAAATATGTAGAAACAAATGGAACGTTAAAATGAAAAATATGCAACTAAGAATGATAAAAAGCTCGATCACTGGCTCAAAGGTGCAAAAGACGATGGCGTTTATCACCATCTTGCTAGCTGCTCTTTTGATAGCTTGCATGCTAAATATCACGCTAAAAATCGGCGATCAAGTGGCAAGCGAGCTTAGAGGATATGGCTCAAATATCGTCGTTTTACCACGCGGTGAGAGCCTAAGCATCGAGATCGAGGGTAAAAATTTCACCCCACTAAAATCACAAAATTTACTCCCAGAGGCTGATATCTACAAGATAAAAGAGATCTTTTGGAGAAATAACATCGTTGCTTTTGCTCCGTTTTTAGAGACAAAGGTAAAAGACGCTAAGGGCGATGAGTTTAGCTTTGAGGGGACATATTTTGATAAAAATATCGGACTAAAAGATGAGCCAGAATTTAGCACAGGCGTTAAGAGCTTGTATGGATTTTGGGGTGTTGAGGGTGCTTGGCCAAAAGATGAGAGCATGGATGAAATTTTAGTAGGAGATGAGCTTGCAAAGGCTAAAAATTTAAAAGTTGGCGACAAGCTTAGCCTTGTGGGCAAAAATGGCACAAAAGAGGTTAGCGTGGTTGGCATCTTAAAAGGGGCAAGCGATGAGGCACATAAGCTAATAGGCTCGCTCAAACTTGCTGGCGATCTCTCAGGGCATCCTGGCTCATACACAAAAGCTGAGGTCTCAGCCATGACGATCCCAGAAAATGACCTATCGCTAAAAGCAAGAAGAAATTTAGACAACCTTGATAGCGCAGAGTACGACAAATGGTACTGCTCGGCCTACGCAGGATCTATCGCATTTCAGATAGAAGAGAATTTACCAAACGTTAGCGCAAAAGCTAGCCTTCAAGTAAGTGATGCTGAGAGTAATATCGTAAAGAAAATTCAAAGCCTAATGGGTATCGTTAGTATCATCGCCCTTGTGGTTTCAGCCATCGGCATAACGTCGCTAATGACAAGTGAAATTTACCGCCGTAAAAAAGAGATCGGCCTTTTAAAAGCCATAGGCGCAAGTAACGTTGAAATTTACGCCCTTTTTGCTAGCGAGAGCCTTGTAGTTGCCTTTTTTGCTGGTATCACGGGAGCGTTTTTAGGATACGCACTAAGCTACGTGATGTCTTACATCATCTTCTCTCACGGCATAGGCATAGCATGGATCGTGCTGCCAATAAGCGTAGCATTTGCCTTGCTCATCTCAGTCGTTGGCTCGCTAATGCCAATGAGAAACGTCATAAATTTACTACCTGCGGAGGTGCTATATGACCGCAAATAGCAAATTCTTTTACAATCTAATCTACAAAAGCCTAAAAAATGGCTCATCAAGGGTTATGGTCATCGTGATCTCGATCTTGCTTGGAGCGTGCGTGTGTGCGGCATTTGTCAATGTCTATCTAGACATCGACTCAAAGGTCTCACGCGAGTTAAAAACTTATGGTGCAAATATGATCTTTGCTCCAAAAGATATGGCGACAAGCGATGATATGAGCGAAAAAACCTATAATGAAATGATCGCTAAAGTGCCAAAAGACAAGCTTCTTGGCGAGAGCGGTTATCTCTTTGCTCAGGCAAATATCGGTCCGACAAATGCCATCGTCATGGGGACAAAATTTAGCAATCTAAAAAAGGTTAAGCCGTTTTTAGATGTTAGAGATGGAGCTATGATAAATGTCGATTTTGACGATAAAAATGTGCTAATAGGCGTCGATCTTGCTCGTCAAGCTGGCTTTAAAGCAGGCGATGATATAGAAATTCGTGCCATTGGCTCAAACGAGAGCATAAATGTGAAGATAAAAGGCGTAGTGGCAAGTGGCGATAAAGAGGACGCTCTTTTGATCACGTCGCTATCTTTGGCTCAGAAAATTTCAAACAAAGCTGGCAAGATAAACTATGCAGAGGCTGTTGTGCTTGGAAATTTTGACGAGATAACATCACTTGCAAAAACTATAAGCAACGATGAAATAGTCGCAAAACCAGTGGCAAAGGTCTCAAAGTCTGAGGGCTATATCTTAGAAAAGATCAAACTTTTAATGGCACTTGTCAGCCTTGTCATCTTGCTCATTACTTCAATGTGCGTAAATACAACGCTTAGTGCTATCTTGCTCTCTCGATCACGTGAGATCGCACTTCTTAGAGCCATAGGCGCAAGCAAAAAAGACGTGCTAAGGCTGTTTGGCTTTGAAACATTTGTAACAGCGCTCATCTCAGCGTTAGTTGGAGCATTTTTAGGTTATCTACTAGCTCAAATTTTAGGTTATGCGATATTTGATTCTAGTATTGATTTTAGAATTCTAAGCATCCCAGTAGCTGTGGTCATATCACTTCTTTTTGCAGCGATCGCAGCGTTTTACCCGATTAAGCGGGCACTTAATAACAAAATGGCAGATACACTAAGAGGAGAATGATATGCAAAATGCACTAGAACTTAAAAATATTTGTAAAATTTTTGGCGATGTAAAAGCACTTGATGATATAAGTTTTGAGGTTAAAAAGGGTGAGTGGGTCAGCGTCATGGGACCAAGCGGTAGTGGCAAGAGTACGCTTGTAAATATCCTTTCTCTAATGGATACTCCAAGTAGCGGCGTATATATGCTTGGCGGCGATGATGCGAGCAACCTAAATGCCGATGATACGCTTAAATTTAGACGTGAAAAGATCGGACTTGTCTTTCAGCAGTTTCACCTAGTGCCATATCTTAGCGCGCTTGAAAACGTGATGATAGCGCAGTATTATCATAGCTCGGTTGATGAAGAGGATGCTAAAAAAGCCCTTGAGGCAGTTGGCCTCTCTCACAGACTAACACACAGACCAAGTCAGCTAAGTGGTGGCGAGCAACAACGCCTTTGTATAGCACGCTCACTCATAAACGACCCTGAAATTTTAATAGCAGATGAGCCAACTGGTAACCTTGACGAGGCAAATGAGAGGATCATACTTGATCTATTTTGCAAGCTAAGAAAAGAGGGCAAGACGATACTTCTAGTCACTCACAACCCAGATCTAGGCGAGTATGGCGATAAGATCGTCTATCTAAGACACGGCAAACTAGAGAATATCCGCACTATCGAAAATCCAAAGGTGCCAAATGCGATATAAAATTTTACTTTTATGCCTAGTCTCAGCCCTAGTTTTGGGCTGCGTCAAGCAGTATGAGAAGCACCACATCACTCTAAATGACTCAAGTGGCATCGATACGCAGTTTTTCCCTACTGAGAAGCGCCTAAAGATAGGCGATAAGCCATATATGCTCTTTTTCTTTGGCACAGACTGCGGAGTTTGCAAGGCTGCGATCCCTGATCTAAACGCACTTGAAAAAGAGTATGGCAAAGAGGTTCAGTTCATTGGCATTTTAGGGCCTAGCAAGGGTTTTGATAAGGATATCGAAATCTTAAAAGAGCACAACATCACCTTTAAAACTACAAGCGACAAGGTCTCGGTGGATTACTTCAGCAAGGCAGTTGGTGGCGTTATGGGCGTACCAGTTATCTATTTTTTTGATAAAGATGGTAAGATGCGATCAAAATTTATCGGTCTTACACCAAAAAGTGTGCTTGAAGGTGCTATAAGATCGCTCTTATAGGAGTGAAGATGAGAAATTTCTTTTTATTTGTTCTAGCGGTATTTTTTGTCGGATGTGCTAGCAGCACGCCAAATATCTCGGTAAAAACGAGCGATCCGATATTTTTTACGCTTGGAGAAGCAAACAAAAGCGTCTATGTAAATTTTAAAAATAGCGCGACTGGACAAGATGTAAATGCTGAAATTTTAAGCGAATTTGCAAAGGCTGGCTTTAGAAATGAGCCAAATATCAAAAATGCCGACTTCATCATCCTTGGCGACGTGCAAAGCTTTTCTAGGACAACCAAAAGAGATCCTAGATTTTCAATGGGCATGGGATATGGCTTTGGCAGACCAAGTTTTGGCTTTGGCTACTCGATGTTTTTCCCATTTGACTATGATGACGATGATGACTTTAGCACAAACAGCTATGCTTACTACATGCAAGTAAGCGTGCTAGTGCGCCCAAAAGATGGCGGTGAGAAAGCGACAAATATCTCGCTCATGCAAGCGGGCAATGTCTATTCGCCAAGCTACATCTGGCCATTTTTCAAAGAGCGCCTAGCAAAACAGATCGTTAGCTTTTTTTATAACGTCTCACAAAGGTAGAGAAATTTAGCGAAATTTAAAAGGAGTTAAGATGCTAGTTAATGGAAGCTACGAAATTTTATCTTGTGATGATGTGGAGCTTGACATAAAAAGAAGCTCTGCTTTATCTTTTTATGCCTGTTATGACGATGTCAAGGAGGCAAAAGCTCTTTTAGTCATCATTCCTGGTCTTGGAGCAGACTCTGACTCTGGATATAGAACCCATCTCATGCGAACCATGGCAGAGAACTATGATGTGGCATGCATTAGTGTGGATTATCACTGCATAGGCAACCGCCCACAGCTTGGGGCAAAATTTGGGCTTGATGATATAGACCGCGAAATCTTAAGAAGAGAGCTGTCAAGCATAGGTATAAATTTACCAATCGATCTAAAAAGTATCGACTGCCATGAGAAGGTTGATTTGCTACTTAAATTTCTTAGTAAAGAGATAACTATTCGAAAAGAGAGCGGTATTTTGCCGGCTGATTTTAGGCTAAATGCTAGCATTACGATGGTGCCAACAAAAAATGAATATCAAAATTTTGGCGTTATGCAAGCAATGGACGTGCTAAATGCCGTTCTTTATACAAAAAAATATATAAATAATGCCAAATTTGAGCATCTGCCAGCGATAATGGTAGGCAGCTCACATGGTGGATATCTGGCACATATGTGCGCTAAGATCGCTCCATGGCTAGTTGATGCGGTGATAGATAATAGCTCTTACGCTATATTTTTATGGCGGCTTATTGGTTTTGGTAAAGAGATCGATTTTACTAACTATTTTTGTTTTGGCACTGGCAATTTGTATCAAAATTTATATCTTTATTTTTTTGATAAGACCCACTGGACACTTAATGAAAAATCACCATATTATTTTATTGACGCAAGAGAAGAGATAAGAAACATCCTAAATTTAGATCATTTAAATGTTCAAAGTAGCTACAAAAAGCCAATTTACGTGAGCTATCACTGCACTTATGATAATGAGACTGCTCCCGCAAAGGATAAAACCGAGCTTTATGAGGCTCTTAAGAAGCTAAAATTTGACGCGACGCTTCATATGATAAAAGATGAGAGCGAGGTTGATGGCAAATTTATAAAGTTTCTAACTCACGGCATGGGGATGTCTTATAAACTGCTTTTGCAAAGAGAGCTTCCTGGCGTTATGAAGAAAATCTTGTCTAAAAAAGATAAAAAAGATGAGATCAATGAAAAATGCATAGAGTATAAGTGTGGTGATTTGCTTTATAAATTTAGTGAAGTCTCAGATCAGATAAGGCTTGAAGTTACTAATATTTAAATTTTAGAGCCATTTTATCTAAAGCTAGGCTTTTAAAGACCTAGCTTTAAATTTTCTAGTTGTCTATCATAAAATCATAAAATTCGTTGTTATATCCTACGTTTCCTACTTTGCTGTATTGTATAAGAGCGGCTTTTATGTTATCAATTTGCTGATACATAAAGCCAAGGGCGGCTCTGTTTTCGACAGCGCTTGGATCATTTAGCTTTGTAAGCTCCAAAAGTGCGATCGCATTTGTTATTTTGTTCGCTCCAGTGGCAGCCACACTTGCTAAAAAGAGCGTGCCAGCGTCATTTATCTTAAACTCATCTATGACCTCATTATAAAGCTTATAACTCTCATCAAAGTCGTTTGTAAAGATATCCACGTAGGCCAGAGTTTGGATCAAATTTATATTTTTTGGCGCCTCTTTTAGCTGGGCTCTTAGCTTATCGCGCTCCCTTGTTAGCAGGCCTGAGATCTGAAGCAGTTTGATGTATTGCTTTTTGATGATATCAGCGCCGTGGTAGAAGGCATTTGAGTCGAGATTTTTATCGATGAAGTAAATTTGTATTGCTTTTGCATACTCTTTGACGTTTTGATCTTTGTTTTTAGAGATGAAATTTAAGATATTTGCGATGATATCATTTGGCAAAATTTTCATAAGCTCATCAGCTTTTTTTGACATTAGTTCATCGTTGTTTGAGATTTTAGCGATGATGATATCAAAGGCTAAATTTAGCGTTGTAGGCTCTTTTGGCTCTTCAAGCCACCTTATCATCGCACTTTGGTTGCCGCTTATCAGGCTTAAAAGCGAGGCGTATAAATTTACAGGTTTTAGGCTCTTGTCGTTTTCTAAATTTTCACCGATCTCTTCAACTAGTTTTGGATTTAAATTTCTATTTATATCCATACAGATCGCGCCAAAGATGCCAGAGAGGTGGTTATTTACATCTTGATGATAGCTTGCTATAAAGTGCTTTGCTGCAAGGCTAAAATTCCCAAGCTGAGCGTAGCTAAGAGCTAGGTTATACTGCAAGATCGAGTGGTTTGGATAGGCTTTGGCTAGCTCTTCAAAGTCCTTGTTTGCCTCTTTTAATCGGTAGTTAAGTGCCTTTGCGATGGCTTCACTAAGTTTTGCATTGACCTTTGAGGCGGCGGCACTTTGGCTAAGGTAGTCATTTGCCGCTGAGGTATCATCTAAAAAGACGCTAACTCCGCCTTTTCTTATCTGCTCGATGCTCTGTTTCGCGTCAAAAACCTTATACGGCGCGAAGTAAAATAGCGTCTCGTAGCGCCTTGTTCTATCAAAAAACATATCGTCACTAAAGTGCGCCTGAGCTAGGCTGACGTCAAATAGATCTGGCTTTAGTATGGTCTTTATCTTGTAAATTTTGCTTGGCATCGAGGCGTTGTAGTCATAAACGTCTTTGATAAATGCCGCCGCGTCGCCATAATCAGCAGTCTTTAGATCGATTAACGCCTCAGTCATCTTGATAAGGTCGATATTTGGCGTATTTTTAGAAGCTTTTGTTAGATGGTCTCTTGCCTTGTCGTATTTGCCAAGTCTTGCATAAAGCTGCGCTAGCGTAAAGTCAGCCTTAAAGGCCTTTTGCCCTTCAAGCTTAGCTATAGCTCTCTCGTCATCTCCAAGAAGCGATAAAATTTTGGCGCTCAAGTAGGCATACTCGCCCTTGTAGTCCTCTGTGCTAGGGTGCGAAAGAGCTTGAAGCGCCTCGTAATAATTACCCTTGTAATAATTAACTAGCGCATAGTAGTAGCTGTAAAGTGGCGAGCTGTTTTCATACTGCAAAAAGGAGTCCGCAAGCCCTATGTAGTAGTTGAAATTTTTGGTGTTATTTAGCTCGAGTGAGCAAACAGCGGCGTTTATAGCGCTCACTGCGGTGTTTTCACGGTCAGTTATCGCTTTGTTAAACGAGATGATCGCCTCATCGCATTTTTCTTGTTTCATCTGTGAAACGCCGAGGTTGTAGTTTGAAAGTGATTGATTATAAACAGCTATATTTTCATAAATTTTTAACGCTTCAAATTTATTGCCACGCTCATAGAGCTGGTTAGCCTTGTTTATCATCTCATCGATCTTTGAAGCGCCAAAATTTTGCGTCTGGTAGCTGTTTTCTATGCTTTTTACGATACTGGTTGTATCAACCTCTTCTTTTTTGTCATCTTTTAGTAGCACCACAAGCAAAATAACCACGATGATAAGCACCAAAACAGCCGCGCCGATGATGATAAAGAGCTTTTTCTTGCTCTTTTTTACAGGTATTGGCTCTGGGATGCTCTCATCTTGCAGCACGCCATCATTTGCGATGCTCTCAAGCGAGACGATCTCTTCAGGTGCCTCTGTCTTTGCCTCTTCAGGCGCTTGCTCTGCTTGCTCGCCAGGTGGTTTTAGAACTACAACCTCGTCATCAGCCACTACATATACCTTTTAAGAACTTCTGGAATTTCGATAGTGCCATCAGCTTTTTGGTAGTTTTCCATTATCGCTATTAGTGTCCTGCCAACTGCCAGACTTGAGCCATTTAGGGTATTTACAAGTATATTTTTCTTGCCATCTTTAAAGCGAATTTTCGCTCTTCTTGCTTGAAAATCACGAGTATTAGAGATAGAGCTTATCTCGCGGTATTTGCCCTGACCTGGTAGCCAAACCTCAAGATCTACTGTCTTTGCCGCGCTAAAGCCTAGATCGCCGCTGCAAAGAAGCATGTGGCGGTGAGGCAAACCAAGGCTAGTTAGTAGGTCGCTCGCGCAAGATATCATCTCAGCAAGCACGCCCTCGCTTTGATCAGGCTTTGTGATGCTTACAAGCTCGACCTTTTCAAACTGGTGCTGGCGGATCATGCCCCTTGTGTCACGTCCTGCTGAGCCTGCCTCTTGGCGGAAGCATGCTGAGTAGCAAGTCATCTTTATAGGTAGCTGCTCGGCTTCAATGATGGTGTCATTGTATAAATTTGTCACAGGCACTTCGCTAGTTGGAATGAGGTAGAGATCCTCGTCACGCACCTTGTAAAGATCCTCTTCAAATTTAGGCAGCTGACCGGTGCCAAAAAGTGTGTTTGAGCTTACTAGATAAGGGACATTTACAAGCTCAAAGCCACGCGCGCTGTTAAAGTCGATCATATAATTAACAAGCGCTCTACTAAGCCTTGCTCCCATGCCACGAAGCACGGTAAAGCGCGATCCTGAGAGCTTTGCGCCCCTTTCAAAGTCAAGCCAACCAAGGCTCTCACCTAGCTCCCAGTGCTCCTTTGGCTTAAAGTCAAATTTAGTTGGCTCAAGCACTGTTTTTATGCAGACATTATCGTCCTCGTCCTTGCCAAATGGCACGTCATCGTCGGTGATATTTGGCACGCTAAATGAAATTTGCTCAAGCTTTTCTTCATATTGTTTAACGATCTCATCAGCGTCAGCAAGGGCAGCTTTGTTTAAATTTAGCTCACTCTTAAGCTCGCTTACGTCCTCGCCGGCTCTTGCTTTTACACCAAGCTCTTTGCTCTTTGCATTTTGGATCGCTTGGAAATTTTCAAGCGCTTTGCGTTTTTGCTTTAGCTCGTTAAAAGTCTGCAAAAGCTCGTCTAGTAGGCTAGCTTTAACGTTTTTGCCCTCTAGTTTTTTTACGAATTCATCGTAGTTTGTCTCAAGTAGTTTTAAATTTATCATTATCCTCTCCTTATTCTATCCTTAAACCATAAACATAACTTTTGCAAGCAAAACGATCACCACCGCAAGCGTAAGCGCGATAGGGTGGATGTTGCCAAGTGGGCTAGGGCGCTTAAATATAAATTTGCAGCTTAAATTTACTATCACCGCAGTCACGATCACCATCGCTAAGCAAAATTTGATCATAAAAGCGATCTGTAAATTTGTCTCAAAGTAGCCTCCAGCCTTGCTGCCGACCCAGTTACTCATCATCATTCCACCAGTTAAAACTAAAAGTAGCACGCAAATAGGCATGATCTTAACAGCTACTGAGCCGATGGCTTGCTTTGCCTTTTGCGCAAGCTCTGGTGGCATCTTTTTGCTCGCCGCTCTTAATATGATCACATCAAAAAATAGGTAGCCAACAAATATGATCGCACAAAAAAGATGGACTATCTGTGCGTATGGGTATAAATTTTGCATATTTTTCCTTATCTGTAAATTCCAACTGCTTCACGCACTTTTTTTATCGTTGTGTGAGCCACATTTTGAGCTTTTTTAGCGCCTAGATCTAAAATTTTAGCCACCTCGTCAGGATTATTTTGATAGTGCTCAAATTTCTCTCTTGCCTCTTTAAAATAGTCCCAAACAAGCTCGTTTAGATAGGCTTTAAAGTGTCCGTGGCCTTCTCCCCCACGCTCATATCTAGCCTGCAAGTCGCGCTGTCCGCTCTCGTCTAAGAAGAGCTTTGCGATATTATAGACGTTGCAGTTTTGCCACTGCTTTGGCTCTTCAAGCGGTGTGCCATCAGTTACGATGCTTGAAATTTGCTTTTTAAGCGTCTTGGCGTCTGCGAAGATATCGATCGTATTGCCGTAGCTTTTGCTCATCTTTTCGCCGTTTGTGCCAGGCACGGTAGCGACGTTTTCATCGATCTTTGCTTCAGGCAGAGTGAAAATCTCGCCATGTTCATTGTTAAATTTGATCGCAATATCACGCGCGATCTCTACGTGCTGGATCTGGTCTTTGCCCACAGGCACGACCTGCGCGTTATAAAGCAAGATATCAGCCGCCATCAAAACCGGATAGCTAAAGAGTCCGTGGTGCGAGCTAAGCCCCTTTGCGACCTTGTCTTTGTAGCTGTGTGCGCGCTCAAGTAGTCCCATAGGCGTGTGCTGGCTTAGCACCCAGTAAAGCTCAAGCACCTCTTTAACGTCGCTTTGCACCCAGAAAATGCTCTTGTTTGGGTCGATCCCAAGCGCCAAAAAGGCACACGCAGCGTCAAATGTGTTTTGTTTTAGCGCCTTTGCCTCGCTAAGGCTCGTCATCGCGTGGTAGTTTGCTATAAACATAAACATCTCGTTTTTTTCTTGCATATCAACCATCTGCTTTATCGAGGCAAAATAGTTGCCTAAATGCAGCTTTCCGCTTGGTTGGAGGCCGGTTAATACTCTCATCTTATCCTTTCAAATTTCAGCTTTTTCTCGTGAGTGCTTTTGATAGAGTTTTGAAATTTTAAGCTTTCGGCAGACTAAGTGTCTAGCCTTGGCTTAAAATTTCTTCACAACTCTCGTCGCTTTAGCGTTGCGAACAAGTGAAGCAAAAAATCATCTCACGATACTTCGCCAAAAATACTTTTTAAATTTTAACGTTACATTAGAGTTTTTGTATCTAATCTAATCTTAAAATTTAACTGGCAGGCCATGTGTCTAGTTCTCGCTTAAAAACAAAATTTTGCCTCGCCTAAACAAAAAATTCTTTGCCAAAACGTTTAAATTTTAACATCACGTTAGACTTTGTGTATCTAGCTTGATCTTAAAATTTAGCATGGCAGGCTAAATACCTAGCCTTGATTAAAATTCGACTGCACAACATTTGTTGCTTTAGCGCTTTATCAAAGTGAAGCAAAAATTTATCTCAAAACTTCGTCAAAATTTCTAACTACAAAACGTTAAATTTAGCTCAAACATCACAAATTCCAACACCACGCCAGACGTCCATCTAGCCTGATCTTGAAATTTATCGTTGCAAGCAGCCCACGCCACTTTGCAACTAAACTTTTAAAAGTATCCTTATCTCTTTTACGATCTGCTTTGGGGTCTTGCCCTCTACTTCAACGATATAATCAGCCTTTTTCTCATAAAGCTTCTCGCGCTCCAGATGTAGCGCTTCAGCCTTTTTCAGGTCGCTTAAAAGCGGGCGTTTAGCGATCTTTTTCTCGCTATTTTTGCTATTTTTTAGCCTTTGCATGATCGCATCAAAGCTTGCCTTTAGATAGATCACGGTGCCTATTTTGTTTAGATTTTTAACCTTTGCAAAGCCGCCACCTGTCGAGATGATCGCATTTTTGACATTTGTGGCTAGAAATTTAGCCAGGTCTTTTTCAAGCTGCCTAAAATGCTCTTCGCCAAATTCATCAAAGATAGCCTTTATCTTCATGTTTTGCGAGCTCTCTAGCAAGTCGTCGCAGTCAAGATTCATCGTCTTTAGCGCCTTGCTTAGTGCTCTTGCCGTAGTGCCCTTGCCAACACCCATAAACCCTATCAAAACGATATTATTGTTCTTTGTCTTCATCACTCTCTCCACGTTTTTTAGGGATTAGCACGATAGGCACGCCAGCTAGGCTAAAGCTCTCTCTAAGCTTGTTTGTTAGGTAGCGTTTGTAGCTAAAGTGCAGGCATTTTGGGCGGTTCATTATGAGCGCTATCATGATAGGCGCGGTCTTAAACTGCACTGCGTAGTAAATTTTTACGACCCTGCCTTTATCTCGTGGCAGTGGATGCGCTTTGGTCGCTTCACCGATCACTTCATTTAGCTTTGAAGTTTGGATTTTTTGGGTGTAGTTTTTGTAAATTTCAACTATGAGCGGGTAAATTTTATGCACTCTTTTGCCGCCAAGTGCCGAAACACTGATGATCGGCGCGTAAGAGAGAAATTTAAACCTATCTTTTATCTCTTTGCAAAGCTCGTCAAATTCTTCGCTGCTTTTGTCCCATTTGTTTAGCACGATGATGACGCCAAGCTCAAATTTCGAGGCTATGCCAGCGATGCGCTCATCAAGCTCAGTTAGTGGCTCAGAGCTATCAAGTACAAGTAGCGCTACGTCTGTCTCTTCTAAAATTTTCTCAGTTCTATTTAGCGCGTATCTCTCGATGCCCTCGATCTTGCCACGCTTTCTGATACCAGCAGTATCGACAAACTCAAAAACTCTGCCATCATGCTCGTAAATTTCATTTACTGGGTCGATCGTAGTGCCTGCGACGTCGCTAACAACGGCGCGGCTCTCTTTTACAAGGGCGTTTAGAAGTGAGCTTTTGCCGACATTTACGCGGCCTATGATGCCAACTCTGATGTTTTTGCTCTCATGGTCTATCTCGTCGCTTAGCTCGCCCTCGTCGTTATAGTTTTCTAAAAAATCATCAAAATCATCGCTCGTATCGGCCTTTATCTGCACTTTCGCTTCTAAGTGTTTTGCTAGCCAGATGCTAAGCTCATCGACGCCAGTGTTGTGGCTTACTGAAATGCCAAATGAGTTTTTTGCGCCAAAACTTACAAATTCCCACTCTCTTTGCTCGTCTTTTTTGCTGTCGATTTTGTTGATGACTAGAGCGATTGGTAAATTTAGCTTGCTAAGCTCGTAAAAAATGGCTCTATCTTCGTCATCTGGCATCATCTTGCCATCGACCATGTATAGGATAACGTCTGAGTTTCTAGCCTCTGCTAAGGTCTTTGCTTTTACGTTTTTAAAAAGCTCGCTGCTATCATCAAGCCCGCCGCTGTCGATTAATATACACTCTTTGCCCTCAACTTCGATCTTAGCTTTGTTTGTATCTCTTGTAGTGCCGCTAACGTCGCTTGTTATGGCGATGCGTCTTCTTGCTAAGCGGTTGAAAAGTGAGCTTTTGCCGACATTTGGCTTGCCTACTAATATTACTTTTTGCAAATTTTGTCCTTTTTATGATGGTTGATTATACAAATTTTTCTCTTATATAAAGTATAAAATTACGCTTAAAAGCGCCGAAATAAAAGAAAAAATCAACCAAAATTTAAGCCATTTTTTATTAAAATGAGTGCTTTAAATTTAGAGGTTTTGCGATGTTAAAAAGGTTTTATATTTCACATCTTGGCATTTTTTATATGCTCTTTGCTTGCTTTATGTTTGCCGTGACAGGTGCATTTGCAAAGTATCTGAGCAAAGATATGCCTTCTATCGAAGTTGTTTTTTTTAGAAATTTGATCGGACTTTTCATCGTCATCTACGCCATCTATAAATTTCCGTTTAAGCAAACTGGCGGGCACTTTTTCTTGCTGATGTTTCGCGGTTTTGTGGGCACGGTGGCGCTTTTTGCCTTTTTTTATAACGTCGCACATGTAAATTTAGCCACAGCCTTTACATTTCAAAAGACAAACCCGATATTTACAGCCATTCTCGCAGCTATCGTGTTTAAGGAGCGGTTAAGCTCGCTTGGCTGGTTTGCCGTCTTTTTGGGATTTGGTGGAATTTTGCTTGTTATCCAGCCAAATTTAGGTATCAATAAAACCGATATCATCGGCATTTGGAGCGGCCTTGGAGCGGCTATTGCCTATACAAGTGTCAAGGAGCTAAACAAGAGCTACGGCACAAACGTGATCGTGCTAAGCTTCATGCTTTGGGGCTCGTTTTTGCCGCTTATTTGCATGGGGATGGCTGAGTTTTTCACCTATGAGCCTCTGGATTTTTTATTTTCTAAATTTGCTATGCCAAGCTGGCACAACGTCGTGTTTATCTTGCTAATGGGGCTTAGTGGCTACTATTTTCAGGCGTTTATGACAAAGGCATTTGCAGTCGGCAAAAAAGCTGGTGTGATCGCTGCGGTTAGCTATGCAGACGTCATTTTTACGCTTATAATTGGCTATTTTATGGGAGATGCGTTGCCAAATCACCTAGCGCTCGCAGGTATTGTGCTAGTTGTAGTGAGTGGAATTTTAGTTGTTAAAGAAAAATAAAGGAGAAAAAATGATATTAATCGCTGGACCTTGCGTGATAGAGAGCAAGGAGCTTGTTTTTGAAGTGGCAAAAAGGCTAGTTAAATTTAATGAAAATCCAAAGCTTGATTTTTACTTTAAGTCGAGCTTTGACAAGGCAAATCGCACGAGCATTAGCTCATTTCGTGGCCCTGGGCTAGAAAAGGGTTGTGAAATTTTGGCTGAAGTAAAAAAAGAATTTGGCTTTAAAATTTTAACCGATATCCACGAGAGCTATCAAGCGCAGCCAGTTGGCGAAGTGGCTGATGTGCTGCAGATCCCTGCATTTTTGTGCCGCCAAACTGACCTGCTTGTAGCAGCTGCAAAGACAAAAGCAGTCGTAAATATCAAAAAAGGGCAGTTTTTAGCAGCATCTGCGATGAAGCACTCTGTTAAAAAGGTGCTTGAGACAAGAGGTGTGAGTGGCGACGGATACGATGTCGCAAAGGCAAATGGCGTCTGGCTAACGGAGCGTGGAAGCACATTTGGATATGGAAATTTAGTCGTTGATATGAGAAATTTGGTGATGATGAGAGAATTTGCGCCAGTTATTTTTGATGCTACTCACAGCGTGCAAATGCCAAGCGCACTTGGCGAAAAGAGCGGCGGAGATGCTAGGTTTGTGCCGTATCTTGCAAGAGCGGCAGCTAGCGTTGGGGTGGATGGATTTTTCTACGAGACGCACATAAATCCTTGCGAAGCGCTATGTGACGGGCCAAATATGCTAAATTTAGACGAGCTTGAAAAAGTCGTAAATGACACGCTAAAGATAGAGGAAATTTTAAATTTTTAAACTAAGGAGAGAGATGAAAAGGATTTTTGCGCTACTTTTAGGAGTGTTGTTTTTAGTAGGTTGTAGCTCGTCTCAGCCAAAGGTGCCACTTGCTGGCAAGTATAAATTTGAGGGCATTAGCTACACTCATGTGCAGCGCCACGAGCCGACAAAATTTCTCTATCAAAGTCCAAAAATGGTCGAGAAAAAATATAATAAGCAAATCACAGAGGCGCTTACAAAAGAAAATTTGCTTGATCAAAATTCAAGCGACGAGCTAAAGATCAAGATAACTCACCGCAGGGAATTTATGGGCGAGGCGACCTTTGCTAAAAGCGACAGGATGGGCAATATCTACCTTACTTACGAGGTAGAAGTCGTTAGAAATGGCGAAGTTTTGAGGCATTATAGCTCTAGCGAGCTAAGGTTTAACCCTGGGGTCTTTGGAAATTTAAAGGGGCTGGTTGGACAAAATAACGATGATAGCTTTGAAAATAAGGCGATTAACGCAAATGTAAAAGAGATCGTTGATACCATAAAAGGCATGAAGTAAATTTATGTCAAATAGAGGCTTTTTGTGGATATTGCTTGGCGCGGTGGCTGAGTGCGGCTGGGCGTATGGGCTAAAGCACGCGTCAAATTTAAGTGAATTTTTGCTTACGACGCTGCTAGTGAGCATAAGTTTTGTCTCGTTTATGAAAGCTTTAAAGTATCTGCCTGTAAGCATCTCTTATGCTGTATTTGTGGGCTTTGGGACAGTTTTTATCGTCATAGCCGAGATCGTTAGCGACTATGCAGCAAGTGGGATCATGCCAAATTTCATTAGGCTATTTTTCATAGCGACGCTCATTTTAGGCGTGCTTGGGCTAAAAGGCATAAAAGAATGATCCACTTTTTAGCACTTTTATTAGCTGGATGTTGTGAGGTCTCCGGCGTCTTTTTTATCACGAAATTTTCAAAAAGCACAGGCGTAAAAAAGTGGGCAAATTTCATCCTTTTGCTTGGAAATTTTGCCCTTTCTTTAACGCTACTTAGCTATGCGATGCAAACCATCGCTATGTCGGTGGCGTATGCGATCTGGACTGGCATCGGAGCGATCGGAGCAGTCGTAGTTGGCGTAGTTTTTGAAGGTGAAAAGATAAATTTTAAAAAGGCCTTGTTTTTAGCGCTCATTATCTTTAGTGTCATCATGCTAAAGATAGTTTGATGATTAAACAAGCTTTTGCTAAACTTGCATAAAAAAAGGAGAAAAGATGAAAATAATCGAAGGAAATTTAGCTTTAAAAGGCAACGAAAAGATAGCGATCATAAACGCAAGGTTTAATCACATCATCACAGACCGCTTGGTAGAGGGCGCAAAAGATGCATTTTTACGCCACGGCGGCGACGAGAAAAATTTAACTTTAGTGCTAGTCCCTGGCGCATTTGAGATACCTATGGCGCTTGAAAAGGTGCTTGCAAGCGGTAAATTTGACGCGGTCTGCTGTGTGGGGGCGGTGATAAGAGGCGCAACCCCACACTTTGACTACGTAAGCGCTGAGACCACCAAAGGCATCGCAAACGTAACGCTAAAATACGCAAAACCAGTCACATTTGGCGTTCTAACGGTAGATAACATCGAGCAAGCGATCGAGCGAGCTGGCAGCAAGGCTGGAAACAAGGGCTTTGAAGCGATGACGGGCGTTATAGAGATGCTAAATTTATACAAAAAGCTAGGAGAGTAAAATGGCCACACGTCATCAAGTGAGACAAGCCATCGTTTCGCTACTTTACTCAAACGAGATAAATCCGGTAACTGCGGAGTTTGAAGAGGAATTTTTAGAAGAGAAAAAGATAAGAAATGAGCGCAAAAACGAGGCGCAACAGACCTTTAAAGAGGTGCTTGCAAACAAAGAAAAACTAGATGAAATTTTAAAGCCACACCTAAAAGACGGCGACTTTAGTAAGGTTGGCGCAACAGAGCTAGCCATCCTTAGACTTGGGCTTTATGAGATGAAATTTAGCCAGACTGATAAAGCTGTCATCATAAACGAGGCGATCGAGCTTGCAAAGGAGCTTGGAAGCGATCAGGCGCCAAAATTTATAAACGGCGTGCTAGATAAGATAAAGGGCGATCTATGAAGCTCTGCGTCGCTCTTGATATGGCGAGCAAGGATGAAAATTTAGCCCTCGTGCGTGAGCTAAAAGGGCTTGATCTTTGGCTAAAAGTGGGGCTTAGAAGCTACCTTAGAGACGGAGCTAAATTTATAGAGGAGCTAAAAGGGGCAGGGGAGTTTAAAATCTTTCTTGATCTAAAGCTCTATGACATCCCAAACACGATGGCAGACGCGGCTGAGGTCGTCTCAAAGATAGGCGTGGATATGATAAACGTGCACGCAAGCGCTGGCGTACGTGCAATGAAAACTGTAATGGAGCGTCTTAATGCGCTGCAAAATCGCCCTTTGGTGCTTGCCGTATCGGCACTTACTAGCTTTAATGGGAGCGAATTTGAAGCGGTTTACAACGATACGCTTTCGCGCTCGGTTAGGAAATTTAGCCAGATGAGCTTTGAAGCGGGGCTTGACGGCATGGTCTGCTCGGTCTTTGAAAGCAAACTCATAAAAGACGTGACAAATCAAAATTTCATAACGCTTTGCCCTGGAGTTAGGCCTTTTGGCGAGAGTGCGGGCGATCAAAAGAGGGTTGCAAATTTGGTTAGCGCAAAGCAAGAGGGCAGCGACTTTATCGTCGTTGGCAGACCGATCTACGAAAACGCAAACCCAAGAGAAATTTGCGAACGAATTTTGGAGCAAATTTAACGCTCGAGTTTTGCGCGAAATTTGACGGGAAATCATTTTAAGGGTGGTTTTGCGCGAGAAAATTTTAATAAAATTATTTCGTTAGGCGACTGAACGCGGCAGTAAGATGAAATTTAAAATTTCATTTAAAGTGATGAGTTTGGCGGAGCTTAAAAGAAATTTGAGGTAAATTTGAGCAATTTTAAAAAATCCCCTATGTCGGCGAGGCGACCGAAGCTGATCTGTTGGCACTTGGCTATGATGGCATCGCTTCGCTAAAGGGCGCGGACCCTGAGGAGATGTTTGAACGCACAAAGGCTCTCGGGCGCGGCAGCGACAGGTGCATCCTCTATGTTTACCGCATGGTCTGCTACTACGCAAATACGCCGCACCTAGACAAGGCCAAGCTAAAATGGTGGCTTTGGAAGGATTAAATTTTTAAAATTTGGTAGCCACTATTTATAAACAGCACAAAATTTTATCAACTTTTACAAGCATTGAGCCACGGTTTTAACGTTATTTTAAAGCCTTTATGCATAAAATCACAAACTATTATTATCAGAACTTTTTAGTTGGCTTTTTGACTTAGTAAAACAAAAACCATAGGTAGCAAAGGGTAACTAATATTTTTAATTATATAAATAAGGTAAAAATGAGACTCTGGACGATAAATTTTAAATATCTTGACACGAAGGGTCTTGTGGCTCTGTGGAGAGAGGCTTTGCTGGCTAAAAATGTTTTAGAAGGGCTGACAAAAGGCTATAAAAACCACCCACAATTAATTAGATTTTACACTCATCAAAACTCTATAGATGCCATAAACGCCTATCTTTTGGAAGTTTATAAAGAGGCTTGCGTTCGTGGATATAAATTTGATGTTGCAAAAGTTGGCAAATTTGACGTAGAAAATTTATCTAAGATCGCCGTTACTAGAGGTCAAATCGAGTATGAATTTAGCTTTTTACAAGAAAAACTAAAACTAAGAGATTTAAAAAAATACAAAGAAAATTT
The DNA here is from genome assembly GCF_002165815.1 of Campylobacter concisus. Classification (GTDB taxonomy): domain Bacteria; phylum Campylobacterota; class Campylobacteria; order Campylobacterales; family Campylobacteraceae; genus Campylobacter_A; species Campylobacter_A concisus_BH. The sequence continues at coordinate 18,353 of NZ_NDYN01000007.1, read as the reverse complement.
AAATGTAAAAAATATAGAAATTTCTACTATTTTTACGAAGATAGATGGCGAGATCGAGCCTTGGGAGAAGCCAAAAACGCTCATTTAGTTTTTATACTATAAATTTTTTAACGATCTCTATCCTATTTATATCCTCAAATTTGATCCTTGTTTTTACGACCATGAGGATTTTATCTTTGAAATTTACATCTGAGACTAGCCCGCTAGTTTTTACGTAAGTAAAGCCGTTGTGGTAGCTCACACGCACTTCGTCAGCTATCTTTATCTCGCTTATCTTTTTTAAAATTTCATCGATCTTGCTCTCGTCAAGCTCGAGCTTTTCGCATCTTTCTCGCTCTTTTTGTCGCAAGGCTCGCTCTAAGGTAGAAAGTGGATTAAACGAGCTAAAAATTTTCGCCCTATCTTTACTCACCGCTCTTGTGCCCTCCGATCTTCTTGTTTCTATCTTGCCCAGTCGCCTCTGGCAGCAGGTCGATCGCGCGTAGGATCGAGTTTTTGCCAAATTTCTCTTTTATCAAATTTAGCGATTTTAGCACTGCTTTTTCTTTGGCGTCATCTTCAAATAGGCTAAATTCTGCCAAATTTTCTTTTACCACATCGTTTGCTGATATGCCTATTTGCCTGATTAGCCCAGTATTTTTTATCTTATTTAAAAGCAGCTCCTCAGCCGCGCTCATCAGTACGCTTGAGACATTTGTTGGCGTTTTAAACCGCACGCTTGCACGTTGCTGCGGCTCAAGCTTATCGGCAAATCTCACATTTATCGTTAGCCCACTAGCCCTCACATCTTTGTTTATGAGCCTAAGAGCGAGCCTGTCAGCCATCTCTTTTAGCACGATCACCGCCTCGCAGCGCTCATAGTCTCTAGGCAAAATTTCCGAGCTAAAGTAGGACTTCGTGCTTGGTTTATACGCCTTTATATCAGCTATCGTCGTTGGCTCTATGCCGTTAGCGTGATCTATCGTGATGTAGGCATCGACGCCAAAAATTTTTTCAAGCAGGCTTTTTGGTGCATTTGCGATATCTTTCATACAAAAAATGCCGCATTTTTCGAGCTTTAGCCTAGTTTGCTTACCGATACGCCAAAAGTCACTTAGTGGCTGGTGCGTCCAGAGCTGCTTTTTGTAAAGCTCTTCGTCAAGGTAGGCGATGCCGTCATCTTGGTGCTTTGCTAATATATCAAGCGCGATCTTTGCGAGGTACAAATTTGTCCCCATGCCACAAGTCGCCGTCACGCCAGTCGTTTTTAAGATCTCATCCATCATCATCTTCGCCATCTCTTTTGCGCCAAGAGCGTAAAATTTCAAGTAAGAAGTGAGGTCTATGAAGCACTCATCGATCGAATAGACGTAGATGTCCTCTTTGGAGACATATTTTAGATAAATTTCATAGATCCTTGCGGCGTAGTCGATGTAAAACTGCATCCTAGGTGGCGCGATGATAAATTTGATATCCCTTGGTATCTCAAAGAGTCTGCAGCGGTTTTTCACCCCTTTTGCACGAAGCGCAGGGCTAACAGCTAAGCAGATGCCGCCACTGCCACGACTAGCGTCAGCCACGACTAGATCGGCCTTAAATGGATCAAGCCCGCGCTCGACGCACTCAACCGAGGCGTAAAAGGACTTTAGGTCGATAACAGCGTAAATTTTGCTCTTTGGATTTTCATTTTTCATGAGAGGATTATAGATGAAATTTGGTAAAAGTTAGTTTGTAAATTTTGTTTGAAATGGTTTGAAATTTTTTAGAAAATAAAATAAAAAAAGGCTAAATTTGAGTGCAAAACCACGTACCAAAGATACCGCCTCCACTCACAGCTAAGTAGCTTAGTGATCAGAAACTACGCCAAGCTGAGCGCAAGAGAGCCGTAAATGACACCAAAGCCAAAAGGCATAGCAACTGGCGACGTGGCGAGAGTCTTTAGCGACATGGGCGAAATTTTAGTTGGCGCGCTTGTCACTCATCATACCAGAGCACGTCATCGCTATCTGTGAGGGTGTGTGGTATGATCCTGAAGTGCTAAGCAAAAGAGCCTTTGCAAGCATGGCTGCGTCAATGTCCTAACTCGCGACAAAGGCACACTAGCACCACTCAAAGCAACTGCGGACACGGGGTCTTAGCAAATTTAGAAAAATTTAAAGGCGAGATCAAGTTGGTCGCTGTAAATTTCTAAATTTAGCCCTCTTTTGGGGCTAAGTCAAATTTAGCCGTAAATTTTCTTTAAATTTTCAAGCTTTGTGCTTGCATTTAGCAGTAGCATATCAGCTAGAACTAGCCTTATCATCGCGGTTGCGACGACACTGCCACGTATGCCTATACAAGGATCATGCCTGCCTCTTAGCTCAAAATCAACCGCCTCGCCAGCTAAATTTAGCGTCTTTTGCTCTTTAAATATCGAAGGCGTTGGCTTAAAATGGCTCTTTAGCACGATTTCAGCCCCACTGCTTATGCCTCCAAGTATGCCACCAGCGTTGTTGCTCAAAAAGCCAAGCTCGTCCATCTCGTCGTTGTTTGCTGAGCCAAGCATAGAGCTTACATTTACGCCAGCGCCGATCTCTACGGCTTTTACTCCGTTTATACCCATTAGAGCAGCTGCCAAAGCGCTATCAAGCCTATCGTAAAGTGGCTCGCCAAGACCAGCTGGCACGCCTCTAGCCACGCTTAAAACCACAGCTCCAACGCTATCGTGCTCGCTTCTAGCTTTATTTAACGCCTCTTTCATCGCCTCTTCGTTGCCAAGGGCGTAAATTTGTGAATTTTTGGCAAAATCAAAATCAACCTTTTCACTAATGACCTTGCCGATGCCAAGCACGCCGCTTAAAACTTCTATCTTAAATTCATTTAAAAGTAGCTGCGCAAATGCCCCACCAGCGACCCTTACTGCAGTCTCTCTCGCACTCGCACGCCCACCACCTCTGTGATCTCTGATGCCATATTTTTTAAAATATGTAAAATCAGCATGTCCAGGGCGGAAAATTTCACACAAATTTTCATAGTCGTTTGACTTTTGGTTGTTGTTAAAAATGGCAAAACTTATCGGCGCACCAGTGCTCATCCCATCAAAGACGCCGCTAAAAATTTCTATCTTATCAGCCTCATCTCTTGCCGTTGTGAAGCTACTTTGCCCAGGGCGACGCTTATCAAGCTCGCTTTGTATGAACTCTGCATCGATCTTTAGCCCAGCAGGTAGCCCATCTATCACGCCACCGATCGCCACCCCATGGCTCTCACCAAAGCTAGTTAAGGTTAGTTTTTTGCCAAAAGTATTCAAAATTTATCCTATTTTTTGATTTTTTCTAGTGCAATTTTTGCTGCGAGCTGTTGGGCTTGCTTTTTCGAGCTTCCAACGGCACGTGAAATTTCTTTGCCATTTAGCAGCAAGGCTATCTCAAATTCTTTCTTATGATCAGGGCCAAAAGAGCCTATGAGCTCGTATGTTGGTATGACGCCAAGGGTCGCTTGAGTGACCTCTTGAAGGGCAGTTTTGTAGTCCTTTTCAAGGTGCGCAAAGTCGATTTGTGGATAACAAAGCTCAAGCAGGCTAATAGAAATTTCCCTAACTTTATCAAGTCCAGCCTCTAGGTAGATAGCGCCCATCACCGCTTCAAATGCGTCGCTTAAGATACTATCTTTCTCGCGGCCGCCGTTGTTTTCCTCAGCTTGGCTAAGTCTTAAAAACTCGCCCATTTTTAGCCGCCTAGACATATTTGCAAAGCTTTTTTCATTGACAAGCGCGGCACGAAGTTTGCTCATGTCGCCCTCTGCGATCTTACTAAATTTCTTAAAAAGATACTCAGCCACGAGCAGATCCATCACCGCATCGCCCAAAAACTCAAGCCTCTCGTTATTTAACGCCTGCTTGGTGCTCTTGTGAGTTAGTGCCTCTTCTAAAAGCTCAGATTTTTTAAATTTATAGCCAAGATTACGTTCAAATTCTTCTAAATTTTTCATATCTTATTCTCATCTTTTATTTTTAATGCCTCGTCTCTTGCCATCTGGTCGCACTCCTCGTTTTCAGGGTGTCCAGCGTGCCCCTTAACCCAGCTAGCCACGACTTTATGCGGCTTTGAAATTTCTAAATACTCCTGCCAAAGTTCGACATTTTTTACATTTTTAAAATTTCTCTTTTGCCAGTTTGCAAGCCACTCATTTATGCTATTTACCACGTATGAGCTATCGGTTATTAGCCTTACCTCGCAGGGCTCTTTTAGCGCTTTTAGCCCCATTATCGCAGCTTTTAGCTCCATTTGGTTATTTGTAGTATACGCCTCGCCGCCACTTGCTTTTTTCTGCGCTTCATTAAATCTCAATATATAAGCCCAACCACCAGCTCCAGGGTTTCCAAGGCATGAGCCATCACTAAAAAGTGTTACTATCTTCACTTGGTTTTTCTGTGATGTGGGATAAAATTTTGACGCTACCTAGCTCGTGACAGACCGGACAGCGGTAAAAGTGCATAGGAAATGAGTTTTTGCAGTTTTTGCAAACGTAGTTAAAGCTTAGCCCTGCTGCGTCAAATTTAGCGTCCTTTAGCCTTTTTATGACATTTAGCTCAAAGCCGTAAATTTCACATGGCTCATCTATGTCGCCCTTTGCGTAAAAGAGAGATTTGTATTTTGCATCGTCTAAATTTATAGGCGTTTTTAGGTTGTAAAGTAGATCGAGCACATCTTCAAATTTGGCAAAATCTTTTAAATTTTCTAAATTTTCATTGTGTCTTATGAAAAGGGCTAAGATCATGCGCTTTAAGAGCTCAAAATTTTGGCTAAGGTGCGAGAGGATTTCTACCTTTTCGCTAAAGCTTAAATTTCTATCATCAAGCGTGCTGATCGCCTTTATATAGGCCTTTTGATCTTTTACATTTGTCCCTAGCTCTTCAAGAGAATTTAGCGCATAAAGGGCTTCTTTATAGTTTTTAAGCTTCTCATCTATCATCGTTAAAAAGCGAAGTGCGAGGATATTTCTAGGGCTTAGCTCAAGCGCTTTTTCAAAGATTTCGCTAGCTTTTTTTAAAAATCCAGCCTTAAAATAGACCTCTCCAAGCTCGTTTAGGATAAATTCCTTCTCGTTTTTATCTTTTACCTTTTCAAGTGCGATGAGATAGACGCCGATTGATTTTTCAAAGTCGCCATTTTTAGCAAAGGTCTGACCTAGCATGCTAAGGCTTGGTATATCTACTTCTGGGCTTTTTAGCATCTGCTTGTGCTCGTCGCTTATGCCATCTTTGCTGTCAAATTTCTTTATAAATTTCTCGATGCGTTTTTTCTCATCTTTGCTAGAAAATATGCCCCAAGCATAGCTTAAAGCAGCGATCATCAAGATGATACTAAATAGAATAATAAGGCTAAATATCGGATCTCTGTGTCCAATGAAAAAAATATCCACGCTTATACTTTGTAATAAAATTTTACTTTAATTATAACAAAGCAGTTGTATAATTTTGCTTATGATAGATCCAAAATCCATTGAAAAATTAAAAAACCAAATAGACATTGTTAATATCATCGAGCAGTATATCCCAGTTAAAAAGATGGGCTCAAGCTACAAGTGTGTCTGTCCGTTTCACGACGACAAAAACCCGAGCATGAGCATAAATCAAAACAAGCAGATGTATCACTGCTTTGCCTGCAAAGCTGGCGGAGATGCGGTCAAATTTGTGATGGATTATGAAAAGCTCACCTACCCAGAGGCGATAGAAAAGATCGCTCAAATTTCAAATTTCAGCCTTGAATACACAAACGACAAGGTGCCAACACAAAAAGAAAACAAGCACATTTTAGAAAAGGTAAATGCCTTTTATAGGAGTGAGTTTTACAAAAATGAAGCGGCCGTTAGATATATCAAGTCGCGCGGCATAAATGACGCTATGATAGAGAAATTTGAGCTTGGCTGGGCTGGAGATAGTAAAAGTACCATTAGGCTTTTGCAAAATGAAAACATAGAGCCAAAAGAGGCGCTTGAAGTTGGCATCGTAAAGCAAAATGAGAAGGGAATTTACGCTAGTTTCATCGAGCGCATAACATTTCCTATCTACTCGCACACCACAAGGCTAGTTGGCTTTGGCGGTAGAACGATCTCGGATCACCCTGCAAAATATGTAAATTCGCCCCAAAGTGCGGTATTTGACAAGTCAAAGCTGCTCTATGGCTACCACCTAGCTAGGCAAAGTATCTTTGAGAAAAATCAGATCATCATAACAGAGGGCTACCTTGACGTCATCATGCTTCACTACGCTGGCTTTACAAATGCTGTTGCAGTGCTTGGCACAGCACTTACTACAAGCCACTTGCCACTTTTAAAAAGGGGCGAGATAAGCGTGGTGCTTTGCTTTGACGGAGATGGCGCTGGCATAAATGCAGCCATAAAGTCGGCTCACCTGCTAAGCATAAATAAGATAGATACAAAAGTAGTCATCATAAGTAACGGCGCAGATCCTGCTGATATGGTCTTTGCAGGTAAGATAAAGGAGCTAAAAGAGCTCTTTGGCTCAGGCGAGGACGCGGTGAAATTTTATATAGAAAAGATCATGCAAAAGTATGACATAACCCGCTCAATGCAAAGAGATAACTGCCTAAGCGAGATAAAAGCCTATATGGACGAGCTTGGAGAGGAGATAGCAAGCTCGTATGTGACTGAGGTTGCGGCAAGATTTAACCTAACTCCACAAAGCGTGGCAGATAGGTTTGGGCTAAAGCAGAAGCCAAAAAATGAATATAAATTTAAAAAAGAGTTTAGAAAAAAAGATAAAGATGAATTTAGCAACTCTGTCATGGTAGATGAGGTGCCAGCTGTGATGAACAAAGACCCGCTTGAGTTTGCACTTTTTAAAACCATGCTAAACAACCCAAACTACAGAGATGAGATACTCTCAAAGCTTGGGGCTAGATACTTTATAAAGCATCCTGAGTATCTAAACGCCATCCTTTATAGATACGATGTGAGCGATGAGGAGATGGTTAGAGAAATTTTAATGGACGAAAAGATCCATGAGATCACCGATGCAACCACTTTGCAAAAGGCAATTTTGAATATGCAAATCGCCTTTTATGAGAACGAACAGCAAATTTTAAAAGGCTCTGACAACCCAAATAAGATAGAAATTTTAGAAAAACTGCTATTTATCATCAAAGATCTCAAGACTCAGCTTTATAAAATTTAAAAACTCACACTTTTTCAGCTTCAAATCATAAAACAAAATGTAAAATATCTAGAAGTAATAAATTTTCTTAAGTTTATTTTTATATTTAAGGTTCTTTTATGATAAATTCTAAGAGATTTGAGGCAAATTTTAACGCTATAAGCGAATTTGGAGCGCTAAAAGGCGGTGGGCTAACAAGGCTAGCTTTTAGCAAAGAGGACCTTGAAGCAAGAGAATTTCTTATAAATTTGATAGAGAAAAATGGCTTTAAACTTAAAATTGACAATGTCGGCAACATCTACGCCATCTATGATGATGGTTGCGAGGCGGACGCGAAGCCAGTTTGCGTGGGCTCTCACATAGATAGCGTGCCAAATGGTGGCTTTTATGACGGCACACTTGGCGTCATGGCTGGTCTTGAGGCACTAACTGCGATAAAAGAGGCTGGCATCAGGCTAAAGCGCCCACTTTGGCTCATAAATTTTAGTTGTGAGGAATCAAGTCGCTTTAAGACAGCGACTATCGGCAGCAAGATAATAAGCGGCAAACTAAGCCAGCAAAGACTTCATGAGCTAAAAGATGAAGATGGAATTTCACTTTTTGAGGCGATGAGTGCGGCTGGGTTTAAGCCACAAAATTTAGATGAAGCCGTCCTAAAAGAAAACTCCCTACACGCATACTTAGAGCTTCACATCGAGCAAGGCCCAGTGCTTGAGCGAAGCGGCATAAGCGTCGGCGTTGTAAGCGGGATCGCAGCTCCTATTAGATTTGAGATCACAATACAGGGCAAAGCTGATCACAGCGGCGCAACTCCGATGAATATGCGCAGTGACGCCCTGCTTGCCGCTTCACACATCATAATCGCTGCAAATAAATTTGCCAAAAACAAAAAAACAGCTGTTGCAACCATTGGCTACGCGCATGCAAAGCCAGGCGTTTTAAATGTCGTGCCAGGTGAGGCGAGACTTGGAGTTGATCTAAGAGATATCGATAAGGCAAGCTTAGCGGAGCTAAATTTAGAGCTTAGAAATTTCGTAGACACGCTAAGCCATGAGCTTAAATTTAGCTACGATATAAGAGAGCTAAGTAGCGACGAGCCAGTAAAACTAAGCGAACACGCCATAAATTTACTTGAAGATGAAGCCAAAAAGCTTGGCATAAAAACGCTTACTTTGCCAAGTGGGGCTGGGCATGATGCGATGAATTTAACAAAGCTAGCAAGCAGCGTTGGCATGCTCTTTATCCCTTGCGTGGATGGTATCAGCCACAACACCAAAGAGGCGATAAATTTCAAAGACGCAGTAGCCGCAACTAAAATTTTAACAAACGCACTAATAAGACTTTCAAACGAGGAGTAGTCATGGACAAAATAGCAAAATTAGCACTATCTTTAAAAGAGGATATGATCAAAGATCGCAGATACTTTCACTCGCACCCAGAAACTGGCTGGTTTACATTTTTTACGACCGCAGTTTTGGCAAAAAGGCTTAGCGAGCTAGGATATGAAGTGAAGCTTGGCGAAGAGGTCGTAAAGAGCGATGCAAGGCTTGGAGTTGGCAGCAAAGAGCAGTGCCAAAAGGCGATCGAGCGGGCAAAAAGTCTTTTAAATCCTGACGAGGCAAAATACCTTGAATGCATGAAAGATGGCCTAACTGGGCTGACAGCCTTCATCGACACAAAAAGGCCTGGTAAATTTAGTGCATTTAGATTTGACATCGATAGCGTTGATGTGACAGAGAGCGCAGAGGCTGCTCATAGGCCTTGCAAAGAGGGCTTTGGCTCAGATATCGCTGGTATCACGCACGCTTGTGGGCACGATGGACACATGGCGATGGGTCTAGCGCTTGCAAAGCTGATCGCTAAAAATTTAGACGAGTTTAACGGCAAATTTAAATTTATATTTCAAACCGCAGAAGAGGGCACAAGGGGCGCCGTGGCTATGGAGGCTGCTGGGGTGCTTGAGGGCATCGAGTACCTACTTGGCGGACACATCGGCTTTCAAGCAGAAACAAATGGGGGCATAGTTTGTGGCACAAATAAATTGCTTGCAACATCTAAATTTGACGTGCATATCACTGGTCGTTCAGCTCACGCAGCAGGAGCGCCGCAGGAGGGAGCAAATGCCCTTTTAGCCGCTGCTCAAATGGCTTTAAATATGCATGGCATCACAAGGCACGCAAAGGGCGTGACTAGGATAAATGTGGGCGTTTTAAGGGCAGGTGAGGGCAGAAATGTCATCGCACCAAATGGCTATCTAGCCTGCGAAACAAGGGGTGAGGATACAAATTTAAATGAGTTTATGTATAAAAAATGTATGGATATCGTAAAAGGCGTGAGTGAAATTTACGGCGTTGAGAGTAAGGTCGTGATGACTGGGGGCACAAGTGGGGCAAATAGCGACAAAGAGGTGACTGAAATTTTCTATGAAGCAGCAAAAGAGAGTCCATTTATAGATGATGATAAGATCGTTAAAGAGCTTGACTTTGGCGCTTGCGAGGACTTCGCTCACTTTATGAGAGCTTTGCAAGATAGGGGCGCAAAGAGCGGATATATGATGATCGGCACAAATTTAAAAGCAGGACATCACAACAGCAAATTTGACTTTGACGAGGAGTGTTTGGTCGCTGGGGTTGATATCTATCTAAGGGCTGCTTACAAACTAAACGGAGCTAAAAAATGAAAAATGCTTTACTAATCAGCGCTTCAAGCTACCAAGATACTGGCTACTTGAGACACTGCAAAAACTGGGTTAAGGACTTCTTGGGTGAGAGCGGTAAGGAGGAAATTTTATTTATCCCTTATGCTGGAGTTAGACGAAGTAATGACGAATACGAGCAAAAGGTTATAGACCGCCTAAAAAATAAAAATATAAAGTCGATCCACCACTACGAGGATAAAATTTCAGCTATCAAAAATGCCAGCAGTATCGCAGTTGGCGGTGGCAATACCTTCATGCTGCTTTACACGCTTTATAAGCTAAATTTAATTGAGCCTATAAAAGAGGCTGTGGCAAATGGCGCAAAGTACTTTGGCTGGTCAGCAGGCGCAAATATCGCTGGTAAGACGATGATGACGACAAATGATATGCCTATCATCATGCCAAAGTCATTTGATAGCCTAAATATCTTCCCATATCAGATCAATCCGCACTTCATAAGTGGCAAACTAGCAGGTCATAACGGCGAGAGCAGGGAGGAGAGGCTAGAGGAGTTTTTAATAGCAAATCCAAAAGATGCTATCTACGCGTTGCCTGAGGGCACGGCTTTGCTTATAGAGGATAGCGAGGCTGAGGTCATAGGACATAGTGAAATTTTAAAATTTGAGTATCAAAAAGAGATAGAAAAAATAGAAGTTGGAACTAAATTTAAAATCTAAACAAGGAGAGAGGTATGGAATCATTTAAACTAATTGCTGCCATTCTTGGCATCGTTGCAGTTGTAGCACTTCTAGTCTTAAAAAAAGAGACGAGAACGGTGCTAATAGGTGTTGGTTTGGTGCTTTGTATAATCGCACTAAAACCGATGGGTGCACTAAGTGCTTTTACTGACTATATGACAAAAGCTGGTCTTATAAAGGCTATATGTGCTAGTATGGGTTTTGCCTTTGTTATGAAATACACAATGTGCGATAAACACCTTGTTGCGCTTCTTACAAAGCCACTTAAAAACGTGGGATTTATCTTGATCCCTGTAACAACCGTGCTAACTTACTTTATAAATATCGCCATCCCTTCAGCTGCTGGCTGCTCTGCTGCTGTTGGTGCGACGCTCATACCGCTTCTTATGGCTTCAGGCGTTCGCCCTGCGATGGCTGGTGCGGCTGTTTTTGCAGGCACATTTGGCTCAGTTCTAAGCCCTGGCTCTGCGCACAACATATATGTGGCTGACCTTGTTAAAAAGACAGTTGAAGGCTACACAGTTCAAGACATCATAAAAGTGCAAATTCCTAGCGCATTTACAGCTCTTGCTATCGTAGTTGTCATGCTAACTATCGTTGCAATATTATTTAAAGACTATCAAAAAGGTACAAATTTCACTCTTGAAAATGGCGATACAAGCGAAGAGAAGTCAGCGTTTAAAGTAAATTTGATCTACGCTATTATGCCACTTGTCCCACTTGTGATATTAGTTATCGGCGGAACAAGCCTAGCAAAAGACTACAGCTTTTTGGCATGGACAAAGATGGGCGTTGCTGAGGCGATGATACTTGGCGCTATCATAGCTATATTTGCTACGCTTACAAACCCACAAAAGATCACAAAAGAGTTCTTTAACGGCATGGGTCACGCTTACGCTGATGTTATCGGTATCATCATCGCAGCTGGCGTCTTTGTCGCTGGCTTAAAGGCGTGCGGAGCTGTTGATGTGGTCATCGCATGGCTAAAAACTGATCAAAGCTACGTTAAATTTGGCGGAACATTTGTGCCATTTATCATGGGTATAGTTACAGGCTCAGGCGACGCTGCTACATTTGCATTTAACGAAGCTGTCACAACAAATGCTGCTGCTCTTGGCTTTGAGCAAGATAAGCTTGGTATGGCTGCAGCAATCGCAGGCTCACTTGGACGTTCAGCTTCTCCGATCGCTGGAGCTGCTATCGTTTGTGCTGGTATCGCTATGGTTAGCCCAGTCGAGCTTGCAAAAAGAACGTTTTTAGGCATGTTTCTCTCTGTTGTGGCGATCGCATTTTTCGTCATCTAAGGATGAAAGATGGATATCGTAGAGAGATTTATAAACTATACGAAATTTAACACCACGACAAATAAAGAGAATGGATTAAAAGGCATCATGCCTTCTAATCCAACCGAGTACGAGCTAGCCAAATTTATAAAAGATGAGCTTAGCTCGCTTGGTATAAAAGATATCATCTTGCAAGATAGTGCTATCTTGATAGCAAAAATTCCTGCAAACTGCGAAAATGCTCCAAGTATCGCCTTTTTTGCACACTTAGATACAAGCAGCGAGCAAAAAAACGACACAAAAGCGAAGATAGTAAAATACACAGGCGGCGACATCTGCCTAAACGAAGAGCAGGGCATTTACCTTAAATTTAGCGACAACCCAGAGCTTAAAAAATACGTTGGCGACGATATAGTCGTGACTGACGGCACTAGCTTGCTTGGTGCTGACGATAAGGCGGCGATCGCTAGTATCGTAAATATGGCTAGCTTTTTCATGCAAAATCCTGATGTAAAGCACGGCAGGATCGTGATCTGCTTCGTGCCTGATGAGGAGCAGGGCTTGCTTGGTGCAAAGGCACTTGATGTAAATTTACTAGGAGCTGACTTTGGCTACTGCTTAGACTGCTGCGAGATAGGCGAGCTAATATACGAAAACTGGAACGCAGCTGACTGCACGGCGATCTTTAAAGGCGTTTCGGCTCATCCGATGAACGCAAAGGGCAAGCTTGTAAATTCGCTACTTCTTGCGCATAAATTTATCTCTCTTTTGCCAGGCGGCGAAGTGCCAGAGTGCACCGAGGGCAAAGAGGGCTATTTCTGGGTAAAAGAGCTTAGCGGAAACAGCGCGAAAACGACGCTTAAGATCGACATAAGAGAATTTGATGAGGTGAAATTTCAAAAAAGGCTTGAGTTTTTAAGCGAGATGGCAAGCTCTTTTAATAAAATTTATGGAGATCGTTGCGAGATCACGCTAAAAACACGATATGAAAACGTCTTTAAGTTCTTAAAAGATGAAAACTCACTGCCTATAAAACTAGCAAAAGATGCCTTTAGTGAGCTAAATATCACGCCAAACATAAAGCCGATGCGTGGCGGATACGACGGCGCTGCGATCTCTGCAAAGGGCGTGCCAACGCTAAATTTATTCACAGGTGGAAATAACTTTCACTCCGTCTTCGAGTACTTGCCAGTTAGCAGCCTAAAAGCCGCAAGCGAAGTGATTAAAAAAATCGTAATTAACGCTGCTAAATAAACTTCATAAAAGCCTAGATTTAGTAAATTTAGGCTTTAAATTTTACTTTCAGGACAAAAATGAAGGCTTTAGCTTTGTTTAGCGGAGGGCTTGATAGCATGCTCTCTATGAAAATAATAAGTGATCAAAATATCGAAGTGGTCGCACTTTATATGGATACTGGATTTGGCGTGGATGAGGAGAAGCACGAAGTTTTAAGGCGCCGTGCAGCCTTGGCTGGGGCTAGCCTAAAGGTGGTTGATATGAGAAACGAGTATCTTCGCGACGTACTCTTTAACCCAAAATACGGCTACGGCAAGCAGTTTAACCCTTGCATCGACTGCCACGGATATATGTTTAAAACCGCTCTTAATATGCTAAAAAGCGAAAATGCAAATTTTATAATCACTGGCGAAGTCGTAGGACAAAGGCCGATGAGTCAGCGCAGAGACGCACTTTTTCAGGTTAAACGCCTAGCTGATGACGAGGATGATCTAGTGCTTCGTCCGATGTGTGCTAAGCTCTTGCCGCCAACTAAGCCAGAGCGCGAGGGCTGGGTCGATAGAGAGAAGCTACTTGACATAAGCGGGCGTGATAGAAAGCCGCAGCTTGCTTTGGCGAAGGAATTTGGCTTTGAGGACTTTGCAACGCCTGGAGGTGGGTGTTTGCTAACGATCGAGAGCTTTGCAGTAAAGATAAAAGACTACTTGAAATTTGATAAAGAGATGCGAGATATCGACGTTACGTGGCTAAAACTTGGTAGGCATCTGCGCTTGGTTGATGGAGCTAAAATGATAATAGGGCGTGATGAGAGCGACAATAACGCACTTTTGGCTCATCCAAATGATAAATTTGAGCAGGTTAAATTTAAAGAGAGCGATGACATCGTGGGAGCTGTTAGTTTTATAAGTAAAAACGCTAGCAAAGCCGACAAAGAGCTTGCTGCAAGGCTCGCGCTAGCATATACAAAAGCTAGCAAAGATGATGAATTTGAAGTTAGCATCGCTAATGAGAAATTTATCATCAAACCTGAAGATAAAAAGCTAGCACAAGAGTTTTTTGTGAAGTAAATTTATACAATTAAAACACTGTTTTCTTTTTAAAATTGGTATTAGTCTAAGCAAAACCAAAAAATAGCTGTGTCAGATAGACCAAAAGTGCTTCATATCGCTGATGGCAAGAATTTATTCAATAGAAGCTGAGACAAAGAAATTTTATAAAGAATTTTTACACTACGACCTAAGTGACAAAGAGGTTGGCTGCATCTTAAATGGCTTAGATCCAGAGGGTAAATAGAATTTATAAAATTTTGGGCTGTTTTTATAATTTTTAGTATTATCTTAGGTATTAAATAAAGGATAAAAATGCAAACCATACAAGCAAATTTCACAGCTAGCATAAGCGAGCTAAAAAAGTCTCCAGCTCAAATTTTAAAATAAGCCAGAGATAGTGTCATAGCTATACTAAACCACAATGTCCCTAGTGCCTATCTAGTACCTAGTGCTGTCTATGAAAAAATGACAGAGATAATAGAAGAGTATCATTTAAGCAAAGCAGTAGATGCTGCTCTAGCAAGTGGCGAAAAATCACATTCGTATTATTTGTTTGCATATTTTACTTTATAAACTTAAGCCAACACTTTGTTTAACAAATTTATAATAAGCGTTTTTTATCTTAATCTTAAAGGAATAAACATGAAAGGGACTGTATTAGCTCCTGGCATAATATTAAATGCTGATGATCAGCGTTTTACTTATCTACAAGAAGATGTAGCATCTGTGACAAAAGACGGAGCCGCCATAGTTTTAAAACAAGGCGATGAGGTTGATTTTATCGCAGATGGACAAACCGCAAAACAAATCTATCTCACAAAAGCAAAATCTATGAATCTAAATTTAGATAACATAAATTTTGATATTAAAAGCAATGATTTATCTACCATTAGAACGCTGGGATTAGCAGGTTCAGCTTTACCTATTTTGGGCATTATTCCTTTCATCGGGTTTATCTTTTTTATCGCTGGATTTTTATGTATGTTGTTTTCTATATTTAAGCTATCAGATAAAGTCGGTAGTCCTACACTAAAGAAAAACTATATCTTATATCTAGTTGTCGCGGTAGCATCGACTATCCTGATCTCGATCGGCGCGATAACGGGAGCATTAGGCTTTGCTGGTATGGGCTCTGGCTATGCAAATGCTGGTGGGACAGGTGCTATTTTTGGTATTATTTTAGGCTTAGCGGGCGTTGCAGGTATGATTTATGCATTTTTCAAAGAATTTCAAGTCTATAACGAGCTTTCAAACATATCTGGCGATAAATTTTTCCTCTACTATTTTATAGGTTCGGTTGTTGGAGCCCTTACTGTATTCATATTCATTGGTTATATCTTGTTGATTGTGGCATTTGTTTTACAAATCATCGCATGGTATAGATTGCAAGAGATCAAAACAGCTTAAACTTTTCAATCATAAATCGGAGAGGAATTTTCTGCTCCGATTTTCTTTCTTTATACAACACAAAAATTGTATTTAATTGCCTTATTATAGTAAGTTTGCAGTATAAAATTTTGCTAAATACTTATGCTAAGCCTATTAATGCAAACACGCTAAAGGCTAAAGTGGAGATGGTATCATATGAAAATGAGTAAGAGTAAATTTTTCAGCTATGAAAAATGGCAGAGATAATAGAATAGTATCATTTAAGTAAAACAGTAGATGCTGTTTTAGCAAGTGATGAAAAACCAGTAAAAGTAAGTCTAGATGAGATATGAGTTAGAATTTTGATAAGCGTAAAAAAAGAGGCCTTTATAAAAAATTTAAAATATTTGCTATCTAATCTTTTAATAATAGAAAATTTAACAATAAGCAAAAGAGTAAATTTACTGAAATCATTTTGCAAAAATTTAAAAAACTGTACCATACTTTTAGGAAATTTTAAAGAAAGGGAAACTGCAAAAAGGGCAGTTAAAGTATCGATAAGTAGGGCATCTATGGTGTCACGGGGGAGACTTGAACTCCCGACCTCCGGCTTATGAGATAAATTTTTAAATATCGCTTAAAGTCCTGCTACATCGCCATTACAAACAACTTTTTGTCATAAGCATTAGTCGAGTGTCCCACTTTTGTTCCACTGCAAATCCATGATACATCTAAAAAACCGCAATGGAATTTATTACTACCGAAGCGTCATTGCACCAAACGCAAGAAAATTTTTAAAATGCTCAAGAGAGCTAAGTTTCTCCTTGGGTACTTGTTCCATATTAAAAGCCAGAAAATCTGCTAGAATCTATGATAGATATATTTATCTAATAACAAAGGCGGTGGATATGAGGCTAAATCAAGGAATTATAGATTCATTAGTTGATAGTTTTATGCAGGCAAAGGTTGATAAGAGCATAAAAGAGCATTCGCTTTATGATAAAAAGATAGATATTGACTTTGCAGATGCGCTAAATAGACATTTTAAAGAGGCTTTAAAAGATAATACCTTTCCTGATTTACTTATTAAAAGTAATGAGACTTTGATAAGTAAGGCTGAAATTTTATCCGCCAATAGTATAGATGAAGCCATAGACCAAGATGATAAAGCAAGCATAGCTCAAACCCTGCTAGAAAAACACATATTGTCCCTAAACTACCTAATATCAAAGCTTTATAAGAGCACAAGCCTTGTGTCTAAAAGACTTAAATTTTTAAGCAAACAAGATGAAAGTTATAGCTTTGAGCCAAACGATATAGAGAGCTTCCAAGATAACATCAACTCTCTAGATGAAACAAGTGGATTACCTCTTAACAAAGAAGATATCAAAAGCCTAGCTAAAAATTTCTCACATGCCATAATGGCAACTGCTGAGCAACAATACGGACTTAACAATCCTTTTAAGCTAGTAAAAACAAAAGGTGATGAGAGGAGTGCAGAGCAGATACTAACTAGCGATAGCCATCTAATAGGCAAGCGCATAAAAGTAGGAGATGGTAGCTTTGGCATGGGTAGCTTAAACGATGAGGCAGTGCAAGAATACGAGATAGTGCCATGCACTACTAGCCCAAAAAAGATAGAGAGCAGGGAGATCGTCACACTAAAAACGGCATTTGAAAATTTTACAGCTAACACTAGCGTTAGTCAAAAGTGGTCAAGTAGCACTATGGATCTGGTAAATATAGTGGGCAATATATTATTTAAATTCTTTCATCCAAGCAAGGATATCACAGCCATATCACGGGATGATCTGCTTAAATTTAGAAATACTTTGGCTCACATACCAACCAAGCTAAATCAAAAAGCCAAATATAAAGACAAAAGCTTAGAGCAAATCATACACATAGGCAAAAATGATGCCAAGCTGTCACAAGTAACCATACAAAAATATATGATAAGGGTAGTGCAGTTCTTTAAGTATTGCTACAACAGCGACTACATAAGTAAGAGCATTGTAAATGACCTAAACGTAAAAGTAGAGATAAATCCAATGGAGCGTAAGGTGCTACCTTATAGCAAAGAAGAGGCTAATGCTATCTTTAAAATAGTCCAAAATTTTAAAGAGACCAACAAGTCACCAAGCAAGCGGATAAGTGCAAATGATCTATACTATATAACCATGATAGCGGCATATAGTGGCATGAGAATAAACGAGATAGTTCAGCTAAGAGCACGTGATATCATGCAACACAATAACGTGCTTTGCTTTAGCATAAATAGAGATGATGGTAAGAGTACTAAAAATATAAATTCCATAAGGCTTGTGCCAGTGCATAGCAAGCTAATAGAGCTTGGACTAATGGAGTTTATAAAACAAAGAGCTAATGCAAATAAAAATATCTTTAAAGTAAGCAATAAAGACTTTTCAGAAATTTTTAGATCACAAATACAACGAAAGCTAATAAGTAGCGACAAACAAAAGACTTTTTACTCGTTTAGGCACTATTTTATAGATACGCTTGTCCAACAAGAAGTAGAGCCAAATATCATAGCTCAAATAGTAGGACATGAGAAGCAGTATAAAATTTTACTCGGAACATATGCTACAAATATAAATGCCAGTGTTTTAAAAGCAAAAGTTGAAATGGTGTGCTATTAGATATTAGATGTATGGTTTATAATGGATACATGCTTTTTTCTATAAACCATAATCTATTACTTGATATTAAAGTGTTAATCCTTTATATTATGCTCTTTTGCATAGCTTAATATCTTAGCTCTAAGATCTTCAGGGAAGCTATCTCTATACATTACTGGTGTTAGAGGATTTAGCTTTTTATCTAATTTACCAGCCTCATATAGTCTTGTTAGCTCTTCTGGTGTGT
>NZ_NDYN01000006.1:0-215794 GCF_002165815.1 Campylobacter concisus | reverse complement strand
TCTATGACTTCATGCTTATTGTCACTATTTGCTTTTAAGAGATCTTCCACACTTACTACGTTACCTTTTTTTGAGTGTTCCATATAGTCTCTTAACTCTTCGATGCAAATATATTCACCAACCTTTGCATTTATACTATCTTTGTAAAAAAACAAAGATTGCTCTTTTTCACCAAGTTTTATTGTTGCGTTTTTATGGATAACCTTTATCTTTTTCTCTGCTATCTCTATATATTCCCCATCATAACTAACAGATTTCTTTACCAGGTCTCCTGGGTAGCTTTTAGTTATTATAAAGTAAGCCACAGCAATAGAGAGCACTTCTGCTAAAGAGTAGTGATTGTTTGGCATACGATCGATTATTTCACTTGCAAGTTCTTTAGCATCTTCTATATTCATTTCATCTTCGTATTTTTTCATATTAACTATATCATCTACACTAGGAGAGTTTGGGTCAAAATTTCTTTCAAAAACGTTTTTATTTATATTTTCAAAAATATCTTTAAAAGTTAGAGTGACCTTATCCATATAGGCTTTTTCATTTTCTCTTATCTTCTCCATATCATCTGGCTGTTTAGCATAAGCATTTACATGTACAAAATTTACCTTATAAAGCTCGTTGATTTCATCTTGGTTATTTGAAGCTGAGAAAAAATTTCCATTATTGTTTTTATGATTAAATGCTTCTTTTTTCTCCACGATATTGTCTATATAACCCTTATCTATCCTTGCAAATGGAGATAAATTTAAGACAAGAGTTGATTTATTGTTACCTTTATTGATATCTATACTATATTGGCTATAGTCTTTTATAGGAGTTAAGGTCTTTATATCATCAAATTTTTGTTTTACTACACTATCATTGTTTGATCTATTTATTCCGTCTTTTATCTCTTGATCTAAGCTTTTGCTTACAACCTCTTCTCTTAGCCCAGCACTTGATCTAAAAGGTGAGTTTGAAAGAACGATATAGTTTTTATTTAAATTTGAAAAGTCCTTGCTATTCATCTCGTCGTTTGTAGATTTGCCGTTTTTGTTAGACTTATCTGATATTAGATTGGCTAGTTTTACAGAGTTGAAATTTGAAGCGCAGATGAAATTTAGATTTGCATTTAGTCCTTTTATCTCTTCTTTTAGTCTGTTAAAAAGCGTATCTTCACTTGAGCCAAATCCTAAGTTTTTATTTATGATATCGTAAGAGCAGGCATCTTTAGTATATTCAAACACTGATACATCATCTAAGTATCCATATACGCTATATCCTTCATCTGCATTGCAGTTTATCTCCTTTGTGCCTGAGTTAATCTTAAAAGGAACATAGTCTAAATTTAAATGTGTAAAGTCTATAAAAAATCCAGCCTTAGAATTTTTATCATTCTTAAATACCAAGACATTGCAATTTGAGTTTATATTTAAGGTATTTATAATAGAAGCAAACCTAGATGTAAAAAATCTTAGTATAGGCAAAGATACTCCATAAAACGCTTTATTGTCATAATATTTATATGCTTCATTGGAAAGACTAATAAGTTCCCAAGCAACAGTGCCCCATCCTATTAATTTTTTCCCTACCGCTTTTGTGCCTGAAAGATCAACAAGGTTTAATATAGAAAGTATGATCTGCTTTATAATGTATTCTCCATCATCCTTGTTTAGATCTTTTAAATTTTTATCTAGCTCATCAAAACACTCTTTGACACTTCTTTCAAATTTAGCTTCATTTAACTCCTCATTAGACATTAAAGGTTTAGCATCATTTATTAGATCGTCTTTTAAAGTACTTAAGCACTCTCTTAAAATATCTTTACTTTTGTTGTAATAAGATATTATAAAATCAAACATTTCAGCAAAATTTTCTGCTGGTCTAGCTTGATTTTCTCTTCCTGGACCATACTTTATTTTTTCTGTTCTAATCTTTACTGGATCGATCTTTTCCTTTAAATTTACAAAGAATTTATCAACTGCACTCTTTTTATGAACTACTTTTACTGGTATGCCTCTATATTTAAATTCCCTTGTTCTACTTAGATTTTTATCCTTAAAACTATCTTTATCTATATAAAAGTCAGTTACAATAGATATTTCCCCATCATTTTCTTTAGAAAATATTGATCTTCTTGTATTTAAGAATGTTGTCATCTCGTTGTTTATCAAACTTGCCATACTACCAAATAGATTTGACCCTAGGGAATTCAAACTAGACGTATAAAGCGTCACGCTCTTTGCATCAGCCATATACTCTTTTATCTTTTTTAATGTCTCTTCGCAAGAGTAGGTTATTTTTATTTCGTTGTTTTGCATATTAAGCCACCACTACTGTTTTAGTTGTATTTATATCATCATTATATTTGCTATCAAGTCCGCAAGCAAATTTTATATCCACCGTCTTAGCTTTACTTGGTGTGACATAGATAAGGTTACTCTCATCGCTTATATCATCCACAAACTGAAAAAATCCTATACCACTTTTTGGAAGTGTTGTATTTTTGTATATAGACTCTATATATTTAGGCGTTATAAAGATGAAATTCTTATCCATTAGCGAGTATTTGAAGTTAAATGACGAGATACTAAATTTATCATCTCTAAAGCGAGAGCTTAGATGTTCTTTTAGCTTCTTATCTTTTACCTCAGAGCCCTCATCTAAATTTAGCTCCATCTCTTTAAATCCCTCTTGGTTTTTATGCTCCACATCATTTAGCTTATATATGCAAACAGCAAGGTTGTCTGCTTGATTAAGGGCTGATTTTACATGAAGTCTTATGTGAGCGCTATTTAAATTTGGATTTAGCACCGCTGCATTATTATTCTCAGACGTTGGGCTACCTATGCTATGAGCTAGCTTTATCCTATTTTCTTTTTTTATGCACCTTAGCGGTGAGCTGGTGTTGCTTAGGCACGCTGGCACTAGATCTTGCATAACAGCATAGTGGTTATTCATACTTTTTAGACTAAGAGCCGCTCTTGGCACGTATGCCACCTTTGTGCAAGGATTTTTAGCTGAGCAGCCAACTATCGGTGAGTTTATAAAGTCAACATCAAGTATCACACCTTGATCATCTGACCTTATGCTTTTGCCCGCTCTACTTTTTAAGATCACATGGCCGCCATGTGGGCAAACTACCACGTCATCTTCTATTATTGGATTAGCAAATGCAGTACCCCCAGCACTTAGCGCACTACTTTTCTTTTCTAAATTTAGCCTCTCACTTGCCTTTTCAAGCGACTCTTTGGTCTCTTTGTTTGTTGGTTTTAGGTCTATATTTAGGCTCTTGTTTAGCAAAGAGTAGTTTAGTATGCTAGCCTGTGAGTTTTTATAGCTAACACTTAGTCTTCCTTTATCTTTTTCCTCGTCCCTTGGCTGATGAGAGAAGCTTAGAGCATTAGAATTTGACTCCTCCCCGTCTTCTTCTTTTTTAAAGTATAGTGGATAGTCTGATTGCTCTGTGGCGGTGTTTAGAAGCATAGAACCTAGATATACTCTTTGCTCCATACTTTTACTATCTAGTTTAAATATATCATTTAAGACCGCCGCGTCTATGATGCTTTTATCTTCAGCACTTACACTAAGAGTGTTTTCTTTTTTATGAAAGATATCCCCAAAGCTCTCATTTGCAAGAGCTCTTATATCCTCAGTTGCTAGTTTATTATTGCGCGCTATATCGTTATTGCTTAAAGTTGATGGTTTATGCGCTATGACTATCGCTTCATCGCTAGAGCTTGCCTCATTAGAGCTAACGCTAGCTAAGAAATTCTCGTTTTCCTCAAGTTTTTTGTATTCGGCATATTTTAGGCTTATTATGCTTTTTAGTATCTCTATCCTATCTTTTACGTACGTAGTAGCAAGCTCTATATCTACCTTGTCATCGCACAGGGTTGTTATGCTCTTATAGATATTTTTGTTATAAGCGAAGTATTTACCTAGTTCGTCTTTTTCTATCTTCTTATCAAATACAAATAAATTTAAAGCACATATCGCCACTAGCATATCTATATCACCAGCTCTAGCACTACTTACTATCTGCGAGGCATTTAGCTTCTCTATATCCTCAGCATCCAAAAGCTTAACTAAGTGAGCCTCTTTGTCACTATTTTTATCTATATTTTTGCCTAAATTCTCGATGATATATCCAACCATATCTTGTTTAAATTTATCATCGCTAAATTTCCCTTGCTCATAAAAGAGGTTTAGATAAGCATAGAAGATATATAAAGGCGTATCAAGCATCGATGTGTTACTTATGCTGTCTATATCCACATCTAAATTTAGCTTCATTCTGATGCATCTTAGTTTAAATTTAAGCGACTGGATATACTCATTTAGGTGGTCTAAGGCACCTACGATATCTTTACCCCCTATCTTGCTTTCGTTTTCTTTATGCTCTAAGAGATAACACATCAAGTATAGAACCATCACACTATCTTTTAGCGAGTGCGACCTGACTAATATATTAATCAAGTGTCTATTATCAGTGTTTTTATAGTCTATCTCATCAGCCATACCGACACCTAGCTTAAACCCAAGATCAGATATAGCAGAAAGCGTAGGCTCCCATAACATATGCCAATCTCTTTCATAGCCATCCTCATTTTTACTGATGCTTTGCTTTACACTTTCTATATGATGTATCTCTATACCTAGATCATCACCCTTGCTAGCTCTTTTTATATTTAGGCTTGTATCTTTGTTTGAAAGAGTCTTGCACGCCTTATCGTTCTTCTCAACTGCATTTACGCACTCTTTCACCGTGCTCTTATCATCCTTAAAACCAAGCATGCCTTTTATCTTATTAAAAGCAGAATTTACTAGCTTTCCTAAAAAGCCATCTGGATCAACAAGTCTTGCTACATACTTTGCCCCTCTTACTATGCCTTTAGCTATAAGACTAAGAAACCTTACGACCCAAGTAAAAGCTGAGCCAATTATCCCACCATCAATTCCTGGAGCATTATAAGTATATAGCTCTTTTACTCCACTATCTTTAAATGTAACAGCATATATCTGCGCTAGGTGTCCGCCTAGCGAGTGACCTGATAGGATGACCTCTTTAGGGCCATGAGAGGCTTGCTCTTGGTTTAAATTTAAAGAGTTCTCATCCTCGCCATCCACACTATTTAAATTTAAACTATGAGAATTTATAGCTTCAACCATGCTTGATTGGAGTGATGTTAGTGCAGATATCTGCATAATGGCCCTAGAGGTAATAGCCATAAAAAAGTCGTCAACAAAGTCATTTCCCTTCATTTCCGTCCCTCTAAAGCCTATGATATAGTTTGACTTGGCAGTGTCATAAAACACTGACGAGCTAAAGCCTGATTTTTGGTTTGGTATATGTTTTACTAGCTCGTAGCGATTGACAAAGAGCTTTGTGCGAGGGGAGAGGTCTTCTTTTTTGTAAAAAATCTCTGCTTCCTGATAACTACCATCTTTCCCAAGTGGTGTGTCTATAAAATTTGTAATATTATTGTCTAATTTGATAAATTTTTTTCCAGTATATGGCTTTTTTATTGTTTTTTCTGCCATAAAGTTAGCTTCTATTACTAGAGCATAAGCGGTAGGATCACCAGCTTTTTTTATAGTATTTCCATTTTTGTCTTGAATATCGCCGTCTAATGTATCTCCTTTTCTTGTATTGTCTTTATATCTCCAAACAGGATTATTAATTTCTTCCTTTTTGCATGAATTTATTGTATTTTCTGGCAAATTTTCCAACCCATGCTTCTTTGATAATCTATCTAGCTCTCCTTCTTCATTCTCAAAGACATTATGCAAAAGAGCATAACTCGCATCAGCGATATCTATATAGTCTTTAAAGCAGTTTATTAGCTCTTTGCTTGATTTTTTAGATTGCATTACTTATCCTTGCTTACTCGCTCAAATTTACCATTTATTAAATAAAAGATATTATCTCCTGACTTTGTTCCAAAAGTATCTTGTTTAAATGATATGCCTCTATTTTCATCACCAAACAAGCCATATTTTGTTTTGATGTAGTCATACGAAAGATATATCTTGATCACTGACATTTCTTTTCCATCAAAGTACATATATTTAGGATAAATTCTAGGTTCTTCTTTTAGAAAATCATCCCCCATAAATTCTTTTATTTTATTTATATAAGTTTCAGGAATTTCAGCTTTTTTGCCAGTTTCTCGTTCATAGTCTATCCAGCGTGTATAGTACTTTTTACCGTTTGACAAAATTTGTGGAAATTTCTCATCAACTACTTTTGTATTAACAGAATATAGTCCACCACCTAAATCTTTTCCTCTTGTATTTTTTCTTAGCTCTTTTCTCTCAGCTTCTCTTTTCTCTATCTCTTTTTCAAATTTCTCATTAAATACATAAACCCCGCCATATTTACTAGCTAAATTTTCTAGCTCAGAGTTACTTATCTTATTACTTGCTTGATTTGCAGAGCAAGCTATTAAAAATATGCTTGTTAGTAGTAGAAGTATAATACCTATAAATTTCATCCTATATCCTTTTAGAAAATTTATTTTGCTTATTTTATTGTCTTTGAAATTATAATATTATTAATTTATTATGTTTTATTTGTAGATTGTTAAATTTTTTATTGATTGAAGCTATTGTTTAGTTTATTTCTTTCATTCTCAAAAAAGTTATGTAAAAGAGCATAAGAAGCATCAGCAATGTCTATGTAGTCTTTAAAACAATTTATTAATTCTTTGCTTGATTTTTTAGTTTGCATTATTTATCCTTGCTTACTCTTTCAAATTTGCCGTTTATTAAGACAAATCTATTGCCACCACCAAGACTTTCAAAGCTGTTTTTCTTAAAACTAATACCTTTAGCTTCGTCTCCAAATAAGCCGTATTGTGTTTTTACTCTTTCATATGCAACAGTACATGAAATTTGAACAATTCTTTCGTCTTTATCTTTGTAGTATAGATTTGAAAATATCCAAGGTTTATATTTTTTTAAATTTTCATCACCTATAAATTTATAAATTTCTTCATAGCAGCTTTCTGAAATTTTACTAGATGTGCCACCCTTAAAGTATGGCTTGCCGTTAGAAAGAATTTGTGGGAGTTTTTCATTAATAGGCTTTGGATCAACAGCATAAAGACCATCACCCAAATCTCTACCTTTCATTTTTTTACTTAACTCTTTTCTTTCCGCTTCTCTCTTTTCTATCTCCTCAACAAATTTTTGATTAAACACATAAACCCCACCATATTTACTAGCTAAATTTTCTAGTTCTGAGTTGCTTATCTTATTGCTTGCTTGATTTGCAGAGCAAGCTATTAAAAATATGCTTGTTAGTAGTAGAAGTGTAATTGCAACAAATTTCATCCTATATCCTTTTAGAAATTTTATTTTGCTTATTTTATTGTCGATATATTTACGTTACGATTAATTATCTCGCGTTTAAATTTTAATCCTTAAGAAAAATAATTAATATTAAGAGTAAAATAGGCTTTTTTAGGCGGAATTTCACAAATGGCGTATCTGCCAAATATTGATAAAGAATTTCAATATTTTTTACTATCAAAATGAGCCAAATATTGAAAAAACTAAAGCATTTTTTTAAACTTGCTTTTAACTTTTTTGTTATAATATCCCATCAAAAATAAAAGGGATATTTTTTATCCGAATTAAGGTTTTAAATTTGAGAGTATATTTAGACAATAACGCCACAACGATGGTTGATCCAGAAGCTTTTGAACTTATGAAGCCGTTTTTTTGCGAAAAATACGGCAATCCAAACTCACTTCACAAATTTGGCTCAGAAACCCACCCAGCGCTAAGAACAGCGCTTGATCAGCTCTACGCCGGACTAAATGCAAAAGATAGCGATGACATCGTCGTTACCTCATGCGCAACTGAGAGCAACAACTGGGTTGTAAAAGGCATCTACTTTGACAAGATCGCAACTGGCGAGAAAAAACGCATCGTTACAACCGCGGTCGAGCATCCAGCCATTTTGGCAACTTGTAAATTTCTAGAAAAATATGGCGTGGATCTTACAGTCTTAGACGTAAATAGCGACGGCATCGTCACTCCAGATCAGTTAAGAGCCGTCATGGACGAAAATGTCGCGCTTGTCGCCATAATGAGCGCAAACAACGAAACTGGCATGATCTTTCCTATAAAAGAGCTTGCCAAAGTTGCCCACGAATACGGCGCTTTATTTCACACTGACGCCGTGCAAGCAGTCGGCAAGATAAAGATAGACGTTCAAGACTTAGACGTTGATTTTTTAAGCTTTTCAGCGCATAAATTTCACGGACCAAAGGGCGTTGGAGCGTTATTTATAAAAAATAGCATGCCACTAAGCAGCTTGCTTCACGGCGGTGAGCACATGGGCGGACGCAGAAGCGGCACACTTGATGTGCCAGGCATCGTTGGCATGGGCAAGGCGCTTGAACTAGCAAATAAATTTATGGATTACGAGCATTCACACGTTCGTCGTTTGCGTGACAAACTAGAAGACGCACTACTACAAATTCCTGACGTTAGTATAGTTGGCAAAAAAGAGCAGCGCGTGCCAAACACCATCCTAGCATCTATCAAAGGTGTCGAGGGTGAGGCGATGCTTTGGGATCTAAATAGAGCTGGCATAGCAGCTTCTACGGGCTCTGCCTGTGCGAGCGAAACGCTTGAGAGCAATCCTATAATGGAGGCGATCGGAGCTGACAAAGAGTTAGCTCACACCGCACTTAGACTATCTCTTTCAAGGTTTAACACAGAAGAAGAGATCGACTATGCGATAGAGCAGATAACAAAGGCTGTAAATAGACTAAGAGGCATCTCAAGCACATTTGCATACGCCCCAGAGTGGCATAAGAGTGGATTATAAAATTTAAAGGAAAAACATGGCAAAAAATAACTTAATCGGTGGCTCTATCTGGGATGAATACTCAAAGGTAGTGCAAGATAGGATGAATAATCCTAAATTCATGGGCGAACTAACCGAAGAGGACGCCAAAAAAGCAAACGCAAAACTTATCATCGCTGACTTTGGCGCAGAGAGCTGCGGCGATGCAGTAAGGCTCTACTGGCTCGTTGATGAGAAAACTGACAAGATAATAGATGCTAAATTTAAAAGCTTTGGCTGTGGTACGGCGATAGCTAGCTCTGATACGATGGCTGAGCTTTGCATCGGCAAAACAGTCGATGAGGCGGTCAAGATAACAAATTTAGATGTCGAAAGAGCTATGCGTGACAACCCAGACACTCCAGCTGTGCCACCTCAAAAGATGCACTGCTCGGTTATGGCATATGACGTTATCAAGGCAGCTGCTGCAAGCTACAAGGGCATAGACCCAGAGCACTTTGAAGATGAGATCATCGTTTGCGAGTGCGCTAGAGTGAGCCTTGGCACGATCAAAGAGGTGATAAGACTAAACGACCTTCACACGGTTGAGGAGATTACGCAATACACCAAAGCAGGCGCATTTTGCAAATCATGCGTTAGACCTGGCGGACACGAGAAAAAAGACTACTATTTGGTTGATATCTTGCGCGATACTAGGGCTGAGATGGAGCAAGAAAGGCTAGAAGCTCAGGCAAATGCTCAAGCAAACAACACCCTAAGCGACGTTAGCTTTGAGAGCATGACGATGGTTGGCCAGCTAAAAGCGATCGAGTCGATCATCGACAAAGAGATCCGCCCGATGCTTATGATGGATGGCGGAAATTTAGAGATCATAGACATTAGAAACGATAACGGTGAAAATATCGACGTTTATATCCGCTATCTTGGCGCTTGCTCAGGCTGTTCAAGCGGCTCGACTGGCACGCTTTATGCGATAGAAAATGTCTTGCAAGAGAGCCTAAGCCCAAAGATCAGGGTTATGCCTATATAAATTTATCGAACGGCTTCTTTTGGAGCTGTTCGCCTCCACTAAACTAAATTTACCACCCAGACAATCTTAATTTAACCAAGCTCAAATTTAACCTTTAAAAATTTCAAAATTTCACTTCTAGTCTGCGTCAAATCACCCACAAATTTCTTCTCAAACTGCGATCGGTTAAATGTTCTCTGACGCTTAGCAAGCTGGGCTGTGTGCGTGGCGATAAGCGTTTCTAGCTCACTTTTTGAAATTTCACCCTCCAAAAACTGCTTGCACTCCTTTAGACCTATCGATTTTAGTGGCTTTGGCTCGCTTTTATACTTGTCAAATAAAAACTTCGCCTCATCTATCAAGCCCTCATCTAGCATATTTTTCGTCCGCTTTGCGATGCGAGCTCTAAGCTCATCTTTGTCCCACAAAATTTCAAATATCGCAAGCTCTTTTATGACGCTCTCTTTGGTATTTTGCTTTAGCCAAATGCTTGGGATTTGGCCGCTAAATTTATAAATTTGATACCATTTTTCGAGGCGGTAGGAGTCATTTTGGCTAAATTTGCTTGCAAACTCAGGATCATTTTGTAAAGCTAGCTCATAAATTTCTTCGTTGCTTAAATTTATCTCACATTTTGGCACGTCTGGCGCAAGGCCGCTAAGCATCGCCTTTAGATAAAAGCCGCTGCCTCCTGTGATGATGAGCGGGCACTCTTGCGAGCGCGCAAATTCTTTTGCATTTTTGTAAATTTCAAAAAATGCCCCAACGCTAAATTCCTCATCAGGGTAAATTTCATCCACCCCAAAGTGCCTCACAGCCCCCAGCTGCCAGGGCTTTGGCTTTGCACTGGCGATATCTATCTCTTTATAAAGTGCTAGCGAGTCAAGGCTTAAGATGACGCCATTAAACTTCTTTGCTAGCTCAAAGGCTAGATCACTCTTGCCACTTGCTGTGGTGCCAATTAATGCTAGCTCGCCAAACAAGCTTAGCCTTCGTAAAATGAGCTAAATAGCAAAATTTCATCGCTATCTTCGTTGCTTTTGCCCTCTTTTATAAGATCAGCCAAAACGCCTGCAAAATGCGGTGCAAAGCTTAGTTCATTTAGTCCGTATGCTTGGTTGTAGAGTAAATTTTGATAGGTCTCATCACGTCCGATCGCTGGCTTGTCGTTTGAGCTAAGAAGCACGAAATTTGCACTAAATCTAGGCTCTTTTAGCTCGCTTATGCCAAGGTGTTTTTTTAGCTCGTTTAAAAATGCGTTGATCTTTTCTGTTTTTACAAGCGTGTCGATCGCGCCCACTTGTAAATTTGTGATGATCGTGACGCCATTTTCGTTTGGATAAATTTTGGCAAACATATCATTTAAAATGATCGGTTTTTTAGGGATTTGACCCTCGTTTAGCGCGAGATCAATCGTGTAAAATTTAGCCAAAATGGCGCTTAAATTTGTCCCAAGCTTACTTGAAAGCTCTAAATTTCTGCTCGCCACGACAAAGCTATCAGCCTCGTACTCGCCAGTCCTGCCAACTGCCTTTTGCACGGCTTGCCCCTGCGTTTTTAGCTCATAAATTTCATCATTTATAAACTGCACTCCGAGTTCATTTAGCTCGCTAATAAGTGCTTTTTTTAGCTCACCTGCGTCAATGCTCGCATTTTTAGCTAAATTTAGCGCCCCTTTTATGTTTTTGTTTATCAGACCAAAATTTGCTAGCTCACTATCTACGCTTAAAATTTCTTGCTCGCTATCAGCGACTTTCATCTCATCAAGCCTTTTTTTAAAGCTCTCATCCTCGCTAAAGATGAGATAAACGCCGCTCTCATCAAATTTTATCTGCGGATATTTTTCGCTTAGCTCTCTTAAAATTTCAAAGCTCTTTTGTCCAAATTTTTTAAACAAAACTCTCATCTTTTTGTCGTGAGCCTTTGTTGATTTAAGCGTGAAATTTGCCATCCAAGCTCTAAAATTTTCATTTAAGCAAAGCGCTATATCAAGCTCACTTTTTTTACTAACTAGCCCCAAAAACGAGCTAGATATCGCTCCATCTCTTGCAAGTGCTGGGGTGTTAAATGGGGTTAAAATTCCACTTTCAAACTCATCTTTTTGGTTACTAATAACTAAAATTTCTTCGCCCTTTTTAGCTAGCTCAAGCGCCGTAAATAACGCACTAAAACCATCTCCGATAATCGCTATTTTACTCATCATAACCCTTCATTTTAAATTACTCTCGCAATGATAATATAAATTTAGATTTAAAGCAAAATGGTGTAAAATCAGACACTTTTTAAAAAACATGGAAATTTATATGATCAAAAAGCTAAAAGATATCGCAGAACTCATCGTTTTTAAGCACTCGGTTTTTGCCCTGCCATTTATCTTTGTGGCGATGATAGTTGCGAGCAAGATAGAAAATGGCTCGGCTTGGTTTGGCTTTAAACTGCTTATCTTAGGCACTCTTTGCGCGGTCAGCGCTAGAAATTTCGCCATGGCGTTTAACAGATACCAAGACGAGGACATCGACAAGCTAAACCCACGCACCGCAAGCCGTCCAAGCGTAGATGGACGCATCGGCAAGGGCAATATGCAGCTTTTCATCGTAGCAAACGCGCTTATCTTTATCATCTGCGCTTATTTTGTAAATTCGCTCGCATTTTGGCTAAGCTTCCCCATACTTGCCGTGCTTGGCGGATATTCGCTATTTAAGCGATTTAGCGAGCTAGCGCACTTGGTACTTGGACTTAGTCTTGGGCTTGCTCCTATAGCTGGCGTGGTCGCAGTAAGCGCTGCCATACCGCTTTGGAGCGTGCTACTTTGCCTTGGTGTGACATTTTGGGTGGCTGGATTTGACCTGCTCTACTCGCTTCAAGATATGAAATTTGACCAAGAAAACAAGCTCTTTAGCATACCAGCGATCTATGGCGACAAGGCGACACTATTTTTATCAGCCATTTTTCACGCTTTGGCTTTTATACTCTGGCTACTTTTTGCTTGGGCGGCTGGACTTGGAGCGATAGCGTTTTTTGGCATTGTGGTAAGTGGCGTGATCTTATTTTTCGAACATAGGATCGTAAGGCGCGACTTTAGCAAGATAGATCGGGCGTTTTTCACACTAAATGGCTACTTGGGAATTTTATTTTTCATCTTTGTTTGGATAAGTGTATTATGAGCGAAGTAAGGCTTTTTAAGGCGCCTCTTAGCATGGTTTATGAGTGCGACAAAAGTGGAGATGAGAAATTTTTAAGAGAATTTAACTCTATCTTACCAGGCGACGAAGATGCTCTTGGAGCGTGGCTAAAGCGAGCCAAATCACGGGGCGAGACCAAAGAGAGCGACCAAGTCTTGCTAACGCTTGTCATCGAGCTTCATAGAAAGATCGATGCGCTAAGTGATTATATAAAAAACGAGCACAAGCAATACTTGCAGCTAAAAGAGAGTGCAGATATCGATGAGATCGGCTTTACACATATAAAAATAAGCGAAGATAAATTTCAAAAAGATGAAATTTACTACGCAAGGATTGCGATGCCTATCTTTCCAAAGAGAAATTTGAGCCTTTATCTAAGGGCGCAGGATGAGAGGCTAGCAAAGATAGAGAACATGCACGAAGAGGACGAGGCCGACTGGAACGCTTACGTGACGGCTAGAGAGCGTGTGATGATAAGAGAGCTTAGAGCGAATTCGTAAAGGAAAAATATGGAAATTTACATTTTTTTAGGTTTTGGCATCGTTTTAGCGATAATAATAGCTTTGATATTTATAAAAGATAGCGAGACAAATAAGAAATTTACAAGGTATGAGCGTGCCATAGAGAGCGCCATACAAGAAAACTATAATCTCAAAAAACAGCTAGCCGCACTGGCGAGCTTTAAGCCTGATGATGACGAGCAGCTAAAAGATGTAAAAGACGAGCTAAAAGAGCAGATAAATGAGCAGATAAATGAAAAAATCGTGCCGATAATCCGCGCTATAAAGAGCATCGAGCGAGTGATAGATGACTTTGCAAACGAACAAAAAGATAGGATGTTTAACCTTGAGGAGCGAACAAGAGATATCAATAAAATCGCCCCGAGTGTTATAAACGAAGAAGAGCAGATCCTAAAGATGTTTAAAGATGGCAAAAGTGCAGCCATGATCGCTAAAGATCTTCACGTGGGTATGGGGCGAGTTGAATTTGTGCTTAAATTTCATAAATTAGCCTAAATTTGGGCTAATTTTAAAAGACAAAACTACTCTTAAACTACAAAAATTGGCTTAAATTTTTATTTAAATTTAAATCTTTTAACATATAATTGAAAATTAAAAAAGCTCTAACCAAGCTTAAAAAAGGTGCTTTATGCTAATAGATAAATATGGTCGGGTTGTTGATTATTTAAGAATTTCTGTGACGCAGCGTTGCAATTTTAGATGTAGATATTGCATGCCTACGACGCCATTTAGTTGGACACCAAAAGAGAATTTACTGACATTTGAAGAGCTATTTTTATTTGTAAAAGTGGCTATCGATGAGGGTGTGAAAAAGATCAGGATCACAGGCGGCGAACCACTCGTGCGCAAGGATCTGGACGTCTTTATAAAGATGATAAGCGATTATAAGCCAGACATCGATCTAGCGCTTACGACAAATGGCTTTATGCTGCCACACTTTGCCAAAAGGCTAAAGGACGCTGGCCTAAAGCGCATAAATATGTCGCTTGATACGCTAAATGAGCAAAAGGCTAAATTTATCGCTCAAAAGAGCGTCTTACACGAGGTTTTAGCTGGCTTTGAGGCAGCACTTGATGTTGGATTAAAGGTGAAGATAAACACGGTCGCGCTAAAAGGCTTTAACGACGATGAGCTAGTAAATTTGCTTGAGTTTGCCAAATTTAGAAATTCTCAGATCAGATTTATCGAATATATGGAAAACTCACACGCCAAAGAGGATCTAAAAGGGCTAAAAAGCGATGAAATTTTAAATATCATCTCGCAAAAATATAACGTCACAAAAGATGAAAAATTACCAAACGCGCCTGCGTCTATTTACAGGCTTGATGACGGCTATAAATTTGGCATCATCGACCCTCACAAACACGACTTTTGCGAGAGTTGCAACCGCATCAGACTAAGCGCTGAGGGGCTTTTGATACCTTGCCTTTACTTTGAAGATGCACTAAGTATCAAAAAAGCGGTCGAAAAGGGCGATATCGTCGCAGCGAGTGAAATTTTAAGGCAAGTGCTTGCCAACAAGCCAAAAGAGAACAAATGGGCACTAGGGGCTGAAAACGAAACCTCTTCAAGGGCCTTTTACCAAACTGGTGGTTGATGAGCAAAGAGCTAGAATTAGTTGAGGCATTTTTAAGCATCCAAGGCGAGGGCGCTTATCAGGGCAGGCTCGCTGTGTTTTTACGCTTTTTGGGCTGCAACCTAAACTGCTCTGGCTTTGGCGTAAAGACAAGATCTTTAAAAACAGGCGAAGAGCTTTTGGGCTGTGATAGCATAAGAGCCGTTTTTAAGGGACATTTTCACCACAAAAAACACAGCGCAGATCAAATTTTAAGCCTAGTTGATGGGCTTTGTAAAGGCTTAGAGCAAAAGCCGATCATCGTTTTAACAGGCGGCGAGCCACTCATCTGGCATCAAAATGAAAATTTCATAAATTTGGTAAGAAATTTGCTTATAAACTACGAGGTGCATTTTGAGACAAATGGCACGATCTTGGTTGATTTTGATAAATTTGAAATTTATAAAAACTGCCATTTTGCACTTGGCGTAAAATTAGCAAATAGCGGAGTTAGCGAGCAAAAACGCATAAATTTAGATGCTATTTTAGCTATCAAAAATAGTGCAAAAAGCAGCTTTTTAAAATTTGTCCTCTCGCGCTTTGATAAAAGCGAGCTGGAGGAAATTTTAGATATAAAAGATAGAGTAAATTTGCCCGTCTGGTGCATGGCGATGGGCGCAAATAAAGACGAGCTAAACAAAAATGCTCTAAAAACAGCGGAATTTGCCATAAAGCATGGATTTAACTACTCAGAGCGTATCCACATCAGGCTTTGGGGCGACAAAGAGGGTGTTTGATGATTATTAGAAAACTTTTTAGATTTGAAAATGCGCATATCGTGAGATTTTGTAGCTCAAAGCGCTGCAGGACGAGCATCCACGGCCACAGCTACGTAGCAGAAATTTTACTTAGCTCAAATTTCTTAGACAAAGCTGGCATGGTCTATGACTTTGGGTTGATGAAGCAAAACATAAAGACGATCATCGATAGTTTTGATCACGCTACGACCATATTTTCAGGCGATAGTGACGAATACAAAAACGACCTTAAAAAGCACTCTGCAAGGTGGATAGAGATCCCACTAAATCCCAGTGCAGAGCAGTTTTGCCGTATATTTTTTGTCATGATCGAGCGGATACTTGAGCTTAGCGTGATGAACAACGGCGAGCGCGAAGTAAAGCTTCACAGCGTCATCGTGCACGAGACCGATACTGGCTATGCGCAGTGCTTCAAAGAGGACGCGACAAACCTACAAATGGGCGAGATAAGGCTTAGTGATATCAAATTTTCTGAGGCCGTTATGGACGAGTGGGAAGATAAAAATTTGCTTGAAAAGATGATAAATAAGAAAAAAATAGAAAATCCAAAGGACGTTTAATGAAAAAATTTATAACCTCTTTTTTGCTTATAGCTGGCGTATTTTTGGGATGTGGAGATAAAGAAGAGGCCAAAAGTGATGTTAGTGAGCCAGTACCAAGTGATGTTACGATAGCTCAGCCTGATGCGAATGTAACTATCGACGAGCAGCTGCCACCTGAGCCAGTCGTCGAAGAAAACGAGCCCCCTAAAGATAAAAAATGAACGAACACTTAAGCTCACTATACGCTTATACTTTGCCATTTCACGTGACATTTTTTTATGTGCTTCTTGCTTTAGCGGCGCTTTATCTAGCGCTTACTCAGCTTAGAGTGAGAAGCAAAAACTACGTGCTTCGCATAAGGTATTTTTTGCCTATTTATCATATGCTACTTAGCTTTTTGATGCTAACTGGGCTTATTTTGTGGGCATATTATAGTTACGAACCAAAATTTAACGCCATAAAAATGCTTCTTATCTTGATAGCCTTAATCGCACTTAGCGCCATTGGATACAAAAGGCTAAAAAGGTACGCCGTTGCTGGCGAGCTAGAGAAATTTAAAAAATTTGCCCTTATTAAAGGCATTTGCGACATTATTTTGATCATCATAGCAGGGATTTAGATGAAATTTTTATATGATAAAAACGCTGGCGAAGAGTGCTTAAAAATAGTAAATGAGGCATTTTTGCACCTAAAAGCTAGAAGGGTTGAAGCAGGTGAGCGCATAAGTGTTAGAAATTTACGTGACGGCAAAGAGTATATCTACGAGATCGATGAGATAGAGCGCAGAAGTGCAAATTTAAGCCTTGTCTTTGCTAGCCTAAACTGCGAGCATAAATTTGACTTTACCATCGCTTGGGCGGTCGTTGATCCAAAGACGATCGAAAAGGCGCTGCCATTTTTAAATGAGCTTGGCGTTGGCAAGATCGCCTTTGTCTATACTAAATTTTCTCAGGCAAATTTCAAAATCGACCTTGAAAAGCTAAACTACATAAACGCACTTTCATGCGAGCAGTGCGGGAGAACGTCGCTAATGGAGTTTGAAATTTACAAAAATTTAGACGAGCTAATGAACGTTTATAAAAATGTCTCGGCTATAAATTTTGGTGGTAAAAATTTAAATGAAAAAAGAGATGATGAAATTTTAATAATCGGTCCAGAGGGCGGATTTAGCGAGGATGAGACGGCTAAATTTAAAAATATCTACGGCCTAAATACAAAAAATATCTTAAGATCGCAGACCGCAGTCATATCTGTGGCGGCAAAATTTCTTGCCTAATTTATTTGATTTTTAGATTAGTTTTTATATAATCAGCAACTTTTAAGGTAACAAATAGCCCAAAATAATAAAGGAAAGATGATGAAAAAAGAGATCCATCCAGAGTATGTAGATTGCACCGTAACTTGCGCGTGTGGCAACACTTTTAAGACAAAGTCAAACAAAAGTGAAATCAGAATTGACATTTGTGACAAGTGCCACCCATTTTTCACAGGCAGCGAAAAGATAGTCGATAGCGCTGGCCGTGTTGAGAAATTTAAGAAAAAATACGCTCAAAAATAAGCCTTGCTCTACTTTGTTCCTACTCCAATAGGAAATTTAGAAGATATCTCGCTTCGCGCGATCAAAATTTTGCGTGAATGCGAGATAGCTATCTGCGAAGATACAAGAGTTTGCAAAAGCCTTGTAAATCTGCTAAACGAACGCTTTGACGCAAATATAAATATCTCAAATTTTATCCCGCTTCACACCCACAACGAAGATGAATTTTTTGCAAATTTAAGTGATGAAATTTGGAGCAAAAATATAGCTTATATGAGCGATGCTGGCATGCCAGGCATAAGCGATCCAGGCGTTAGCCTAGTAAGATACGCTCAAAAAAATGATATCAAATATGAAATTTTAAGCGGAGCAAACGCTGCACTTTTAAGCGTGGTTGCAAGCGGACTTTGCGATAAAGAGTTTGTTTTTTTAGGTTTTTTACCAAATACCGGTAGAGATAGGGCTTTAGCCATACAAAACGCTCTAAGCTTAGCCTATCCGGCTGTGATCTATGAAAGCCCAAAACGCATATTAAGCTTAGTGCAAAGCGTTGCAAATTTAGAGCCAGAGAGAGAAATTTTTGCCATAAAAGAGGCCACCAAGAAATTTGAGACCAAATTTAAGGATAGAGCCAAAAATTTAGCCCAAATTTTAGAAAAGGCAAATTTAAACGGCGAGTGGGCGGTGGTCATCTCAAAAAGCGCAAATATAGCCACTCAAAACATCACAAAAGATGAGATCATCTCGCTTGACATCGCCCCAAAAGCAAAGGCAAAACTGCTTAGTAAAATAACTGGCGAAGATGTCAAAAAGATCTACGACGAGCTCATAAAAGCATAAATTTAAAAGCTCAAATTTCTCCAAAAAGTTTCAAAAATTCACTCAAATTTAGAAGCAAAATAAGTTAAATTTTACTTGACTTTAGCTACCATAAGCAACCATGATAATATACGGAAAACAGCTATTTTTACATATTTTGAACAAGCGCCCGCAGATCCTAGAAGAGATCTATCTCTCAAAAGAGTGTGATAAAAAACTCTTTTCTAAAATTTGTGGCACTGGCAAGAAGATCATCCGCGTGGATAATCAAAAAGCTCAGTCGATGGCGCATGGCGGCAACCATCAAGGCTTTTTAGCAAGCGTTAGTGAGTTTGAGTTTTCAGACTTTAGTGAGCTTAAAAAGCTAAATTTCATCGCCGTGCTTTATGGCATAAGTGACGTCGGAAATATCGGCGCCATCGCTAGAAGTGCCTATGCTCTAGGCTGCGAAGGAGTTGTCATAGTTGCAAAAAGTGTAAATATGCAAGGCGTTTTAAGGTCAAGTAGCGGTGCTGCTTACGAGATACCAATAGCGATCTTTGAAGATGGACTTAGCCTGCTAAACGAACTAAAACAGTGTGGTTTTAGGCTTTACGCGACGGCAAGCAACGGCAAAAATATAAAAGAGATGAAATTTGCTGGCAAAAGGGCTTTGGTGATGGGCTCAGAGGGCGAAGGCATACCGCAAAAAGCTCTAGCAAAGTGCGATGAGTGCGTCGGTATCAAGCTAAAAGACGGCTGGGACTCCCTAAATGTAAGTGCAGCTTTTGCGATAATTTGTGATAGGATGATAGATGAATGAATTAGAAAATTTAAAAGAGATAAGCGTAAAGGAAATTTCGCGTAAAACGCACATTGAACCCACATTTTTACAATACATTTTTGACAAAAATTTTGAAAAATTATCACGCTTAAACATGAGAGGCTATGCCAAAATTTTACAGCGTGAGTATGGCGTCGATCTTAGCGAACTTCTCGCTGAATACGACGCTTTCATGCAAGAAAATATGCCTGATGAGAGCAAAAAAACAAAAGTAAGCCCAAAAATTTCTTCTTATACGCCTGAAGATGTCTCGATCCAAAGGCAAAGTAGCGGTGGCGGGGCTGGATTTTTCTTCTGGTTCATCATTTTAGCTATCATCGCTGGCGGTGCTTACTACTTTGACGCTTACAAATACGTCCAAAATTTCATAGCAAGCTTAAATGAAGACAACACAAGCGTGAGCTACTCGCAATCAAGCATTGTCAATGAAGTGAAGAAAAACATAATCGACACAAACGTAACGATCTCTCAAAACACTCCAAAGATCGATGCAAACGCTTCAAGCGTGAAAATTTCAACTCCAGCTGAGCAAAACGTGACTGTAAGTCCTGCTAGCGTTGATCAAAATGCCCTAAAACCTAGCATGGCAGCCCAGCCAGCTCCAAAAGTAGAGCAAAATGTGACAAAACCACTAAATGAGGCGATCATCACACCAAAACAACGCGTTTGGATAGGCATCATCAACCTTGAAAATGGTCAAAAAACATCAAGCGATACAAGCAAAAGTGTCAATATAAATTTAGACCAAAGACAGCTAGTCGTTTGCGGAAATGGCAACATCGAGCTTAAGATCGGCGATAAAGTGACAAAGTATAACCCAAGCCGTCCAGCTAGATTTTTAGTAGAAAATGGCGATATGAAATTTTTAACTTATGACGAGTTTGTCGAGATGAATAAGGGCAAATCTTGGTAAAAAAACTAGCCATATTTCTTCTTTTTAGCGTTTTTTCATACGCTTTTGATCTAAATAGCAGTGCAAATGCACTAAGCAACGGAAAAGATCTGCAAATTTCTTTAGAAAATTTAGACAATAACGGCTCGCTAAATGTTGGCGAGCTAGTCTCAAGGCTAAAGCAAAGCTCGAACTACGATGCTCTCTCTTTTAGCTCAAATAGCTTAAATTTAAAATTTATAAGCACGCAAAAAGTCCCCTCAGCACTATTTGTAAAATCGATAAATTTAGCTCTTGAAGATGCAAATATAAGCGTGGCAAGGGTAAATTCTCTAAAAAATGGCAGTGAAATTTCTTATGGGATTTTAGCCCTAAAAAGTGGCGGCATAGATCCAAATTTACTAAATTTCACGCTTAGTAAAAGCGGCTTTAAGATCATGGGATTTGATAGGCTTGATGGAAATTTAGCGCTTTATTTGGATGCTAAAAATATGAGCCTTGATGCGTCAAAAGTAAATTTTAATGAAGAGACCCCACTTGTAAAAAGCGGTGGCGTATATATCGTAGATGTAGCAGGCGCAAGTAGCCTAAATATCATCTCAAACGAGCCTAACAAATGGGTGCCACTTGTTAGAATTTATGATAAAAACTTAAATCAAATCGATCTAAAAAGAGAAAACGAGATAAAAACTAACTACACCATAAATTTAGCTAACGACGCAAAATATGCGTTAATTAGCGATAATAACGACATAACTAACATTAAAAACGAGATAATTATCAAGCTTATAAAATAGGAGCAAACAGTGTTTGATGAGATAAGATTTAATACAATTGAGCGTTTGCCAAACTACGTTTTTGCCGAAGTAAATGCTATAAAAATGGCAGCACGCAGAGCTGGCGAGGATATCATCGACTTTTCTATGGGCAACCCAGAGGGCAGAACACCGCAGCACATCGTCGATAAACTATGCGAAAGCGCGCAAAAAGATAAGACCCACGGCTACTCAGCCAGTGCTGGAATTTATAAGCTCCGCCTTGCCATTTGCAACTGGTATAAGCGCAAATACGGCGTAAATTTAGACCCAGAAACTGAAGCAGTTGCCACCATGGGCAGCAAAGAGGGCTTTGTGCATCTTGCTCAAGCCGTGATAAACCCAGGTGACGTGGCTATCGTGCCTGACCCTGCATATCCGATACACACGCAAGCGTTTTTATTTGCTGGCGGAAGTGTCGCAAAGATGCCACTTCACTACAACGATAAATTTGAGCTAGATGAGAATAAATTTTTTGAAAATTTGATCCAGACGATACATGCAAGCTCACCAAAACCAAAATACGTAGTGGTAAATTTCCCTCACAATCCAACGACCGTGACCGTGCAAAAGAGCTTTTACGAGCGCCTTGTAAGCATCGCAAAGCAAGAGAGATTTTACGTCATCTCAGATATCGCCTACGCTGATCTTACCTTTGATGGCTACAAAACGCCAAGCATCTTTGAAGTAGAAGGCGCAAAAGATGTCGCAGTCGAGTGCTACACTCTTTCAAAAAGCTACAACATGGCAGGCTGGAGAGTTGGCTTCATGTGCGGAAACAAGAGACTTTGCGCCGCTCTTAAAAAGATAAAATCATGGGTTGATTACGGCATGTTTACGCCGATACAAGTCTCAGCCACGGTCGCACTTGACGGCGATCAAAGCTGTGTTGAAGAGATACGCCAAATTTATGAAAAAAGAAGAGATGTGATGATAGAGGCCTTTGCTCAGGCTGGTTGGGAGCTTAAAAAGCCAAATGCTAGCATGTTTATCTGGGCGAAACTTCCGCCAAAGGTGAGCCACTTAGGCAGTCTTGAGTTCTCAAAGCAGCTCCTTACAAAGGCTTCAGTTGCTGTTAGTCCAGGTATTGGTTTTGGCGAGGGCGGAAACGACTACGTGCGCTTAGCTCTTATCGAAAACGAAAACAGGATAAGACAAGCAGCAAGAAATATAAAAAAATATTTGAAAGAATTTGAATGAATGTAGCGATATTAGGCGTTGGAACCGTTGGCGAGTCGGTTGCAAAAATTTTACTAAAAAACAAAAAGCTAATCGCAGCAAGATGTGGCGAAGAGATAGTGCCAGTCATCGGTGTGGTTAGAAATTTAAATAAAAAAAGAGACGCTGGCATCCCTTTGACTGACGATATAAATAGCGTCATAAACCGCGATGATATCGACGTTTTTGTCGAGCTTATGGGCGGCGTTGAAGAGCCTTTTAGAGTGGTGAGCGAAATTTTAAAGCGCAAAAAAGCGGTCGTCACTGCAAACAAGGCGCTTCTTGCCTATCACAGATATGCTTTGCAAAATTTAGCCAAAAACACGCCATTTGGCTTTGAAGCAAGCGTGGCTGGTGGCATACCGATCATCAGAGCCTTAAGAGAGGGGCTTAGTGCCAACCATATCTTAAGCATAAATGGCATACTAAACGGCACTAGCAACTACATCCTAACCTCGATGATGAATGAAGGATCAAATTTCAAAGACGCACTTAAAAAGGCGCAAGAGCTAGGATACGCTGAGGCTGATCCTACTTTTGACGTGGGTGGCTTTGATACGGCTCACAAGCTTCTCATCTTAGCAAGCATCGCATACGGCGTGCACGGCGATCCAGAAGATATCTTGATCGAAGGGATACAAGGCATCACTCCAGAAGATATATTTTTCGCAAAAGACTTTGAATACTCGATCAAGCTTCTAGCTATCGCCAAAAAAAGTGAGGGCAAGGTCGAACTACGCGTGCATCCAGCGCTTGTGCCACAAAACAAAATGATAGCAAAGGCAAGTGGTGTGACAAATGCGATCAGCGTCGTTGGCGAAGTCGTTGGCGAGACGATGTACTATGGCCCAGGAGCTGGTGGCGACGCAACAGCAAGCGCAGTAATTAGCGATCTTATCGACATCGCAAGAGATAGCAAGTCGCCTATGCTTGGATACAAAGCGCCATTTGAGCTAAACACCTTAGAGCTGCTTGATCGCGACAGGATAAAGACAAAATACTATTTTAGGTTAAAAGTCGAAGACAAAATGGGTGTGCTAGCAAAGATAACAAATTTGATGAGTGAGAACAACCTCTCGATTGATAGCTTACTACAAAAGCCAAAAGATGAGAGCGAGTATGCCGTGCTATTTTTCACGACGCACACGAGCTTAGAGGCTAATGCGAAGCGAACGATAGAGCTTCTAAAAGAGCAAGAGTATATAAAAGAAGAGCCATTTATGATGAGGATCGAGGAGTAGCTTGGGGCTAAAAGAGTATCTCTTTGGCAAGAGCTCTGAAGATAGGGCATGCAAGTTTTTGCGCAAGCTTGGTTTTGTCATTTTAGAGAGAAATTTTCACTCTAAATTTGGCGAGATCGACATCATCGCGCTAAGTAGCGATAAAATTTTACATTTTATTGAGGTAAAAGCAACCAGCGGAGGATACGAAGCGGAGTATAGGCTAAACAAGGCAAAATATATGAAAATTTTAAAAACAATAAATTTTTATATGATGAAAAATGAGCCAAACAGGGACTATCAGCTTGATCTGCTTGTTGTAAAAAATGAAAATTTTGAGCTGATAGAAAATATTAGTTTATAATAAAATTTATTATTTAGCTAAAATTTAAAATTGATTTGGTATAATTGCCACATCTTGAAAATAAGGAGAACAAATGGGAAAATACATCGAACTCACAAAAGAAAATTTTGATGTAACAAAAGAAGGCGTTGCTCTAGTAGATTTCTGGGCTCCATGGTGCGGACCTTGCCGTATGCTAGCTCCAGTTATCGAAGAGCTTGCTGAAGACTTTGAGGGCAAAGCGAAAATTTGCAAGGTAAATACTGATGAAGTGCAAGATCTTGCAGTTGAGTTTGGCATCAGATCGATCCCAACATTGCTATTTTTCAAAAATGGCGAACTAGTTGAGCAAATGGTCGGTGCACAGTCAAAACAAGCCCTAACTGACAAACTAAATTCGCTTCTTTAATGGGCGAAAAAAGAAGAGGAAGTCTGCTTCCTCTTACCTATATATTTGGTTCATTTTTTGGTGCAGCTATGATAGCAGCTGCATTTGCGTATAGCAACTATCGTTTTTCACAATATAAATTTGTTGATTTTGCGAAGCTAGTTTTTTACGAAAAAAGCGAAATTTTCACTCCAAAAGAGCCAAAATACACGCTTTTAATCTTCAGTTCAAATCAATCAAAATTAGACGAAATTTTACCAACCAAAAATGAAACAGTTGTGGCAATCGATATCTTTCAAAAAAGATATGAGTCAAACTCAACACTAAAATATATAAGCTCAGATATAAATACAGTCCTAGAGCTTATGCGAAATTTAAGTATCACAAAGCTACCTAGCAGTGTTGAGATAGTTCATCAAAGGGGCGAAATTTACAAACAAAATTCGTCCATAAATGTTTTAGAATAAAGGAAATTTATGCTTGATTTAGCGATCATCGGAGGCGGTCCAGCAGGACTAAGCGCCGGACTTTACGCCACTAGAGGCGGACTAAAAAATGTTGTAATGTTTGAAAAAGGCGAGCCTGGCGGTCAGATCACCTCTAGCTCA
Source organism: Campylobacter concisus (assembly GCF_002165815.1). Lineage (GTDB taxonomy): Bacteria > Campylobacterota > Campylobacteria > Campylobacterales > Campylobacteraceae > Campylobacter_A > Campylobacter_A concisus_BH. The sequence goes on along the minus strand of NZ_NDYN01000006.1, from coordinate 190,701 downwards.
GAGATAGAAAACTACCCAGGCCAAAAAGCCCCTGGCGAGAGCGGCTTTGACTTTATGAGCACTTGGTGGAAGCAGTGCAGTGCATTTGGATTAGTTCATAAGTGGGCAAACGTCGTTGGTGTTAGAAAAAATAGCGACGGTAGCTTTGAAATTTTACTTGAGGGCGGCAAGAGCGAGCAGGCAAAGGCTGTCATAGTAGCGACTGGCTCAACCCCAAGACGTGCTGGCTTTAAAGGCGAGGACGAGTTCTTTGGCAAAGGCGTTAGCACGTGCGCAACATGCGATGGCTTCTTTTACAAAAACAAAGAGGTAGCCGTTCTTGGCGGTGGCGACACAGCTGTTGAAGAGGCACTTTATCTAGCAAATATCTGCTCAAAAGTCTATCTAGTGCATAGACGTGACGAATTTAGAGCGGCGCCAACAACCGTTGAAAAAGCTAGAAAAAATGAGAAGATCGAGTTTATAACAAGTGCGACTGTAAAAGAGGCACTTGGCGATAATATGGGTCTAACAAAGATCGTGCTTGATACCAAAAATGGTGAGCGCGTACTTGACGTGCCGGGCATTTTCACATTTGTCGGACTAAATGTAAATAACGAAATTTTAAAAGATGAAAACGGCAAATTTATCTGCGAAATGGCTGATGACGGACAGGTTAAGACAAACCTTAAGATGCAAACAAGCCTAAAAGGGCTCTTTGTAGCAGGCGACATCAGAGAGGATGCTCCAAAACAAGTGGTCGTAGCAGCAGGCGACGGCGCTGTGGCTGCACTTAGTGCTATGAGCTACATAGAAAGCTTACATTAATACTCAAATTTAGCCAAATTTTTGGCTAAATTTCTCTTTCAAAATAGACCATTTTTAATAAAATTTATATTTTTAAAATGCTTGGTTTTTAGGCTTATCAGAACACTTTTTCAAAAATTGCATTAATAAAATAACTCTAGGGTAGAACATAACCTCTTTTGCATAAAATAGGCAAAAAGTGCGCTCTAATATAATCAATATCCATTTTTCTGATTGCAGTAATTGTCACAATGATAATTTTTAATTAAATTCCAGCCTCAAATAGCTATTTTCAAAAGCCATTTCGTAATCTCTCTATAATAAATTTTATGTTAAATTTCAACCAAAAATCAAAGGATAAATTTTGGTAAAAATAGGACTTTACGGCGCTAGCGGCAAGATGGCTCAGAGTATCATCTCTTGTTTAAAAGATGAGAAAAATGCGCTTTTAAGCGTCGCTTTTAGCCAAAAAAATGAGGTTGAAAATTTAAGTAGCGAGCTTTTGACAAACGACTTTGCTAAATTTTTTGAAGCGTGCGACGTCATCATCGACTTTAGCCAAAAAGAGGCGACGGTGGCGCTACTAAACTACGCTAGAACCAACCCAAAACCACTAGTTATCGGCACAACCGGACTAAATGACGATGAGAAAAACTTGCTTCACCTAGCATCAGGCACTATGCCAATACTCTACGCAACAAACATGAGTCTAGGTGTAGCAGTGTTAAATAGAATTGCAAGGATAGCTTCGAAAGTTTTAAGAGAATTTGATATAGAGATCGTCGAGCAGCACCACAGACACAAAAAGGACGCTCCAAGCGGCACTGCGATGACCTTGGCGGGCTGTGTGGCAGAGGCAAGAGATCTAAATTTAAAAGATGTTTTAGTAACTGGCAGAGCTGGCATGGTGGGTGCAAGAAGCAAAGACGAGATCGCGGTTATGGCGCTTCGTGGCGGCGACGTGGTCGGTCGTCACACGGTTGGCTTTTACAATGACGGCGAATTTATCGAGCTAAACCACACCGCAACTAGTAGAGCAACCTTTTCAAAAGGTGCCATTAAGGCTGCTATCTGGCTAAAAGATCAAAGCAGCGGCCTATACTCGATAGACGATAGTTTGGGGCTTGATGATTAAATTTAGCCTTGATGATATAAAGAGATACGAGTTAGAATTTGGCGATAAATTCTACCTGTCAGAGCGCAAAAATCGTCAAAATTTAAGAGCTAATGAATTTGATTTGAGATGATGAAATTTAGTTTTAGCGCATGTGGATTGTTATAAATGGTGCAAATAGCGGCGAATGTGCCAGAATTTTGGATAATATGCTGCTTAGGCGTTGGCTATGAAATTTAACTGCAAAGATGAAATTTAAAAAGATGAAAAGAGGATAAAAGATGTGTGCGATAGTTGGTATCATAAATTCTAAAGATGCGGCGAAAACAGCGTATTATGCGTTATTTTCTATGCAACACCGCGGTCAAGAGGCAAGTGGCATCAGCGTCTGTAACGACGGCGAGATCTCCACTCACAAGGGCAACGGTCTAGTCACCGAAGTCTTTAACGAGGAGGTTTTGAGCTCACTAAAAGGCGACATGGCGATCGGCCACAACCGCTACGCAACAGCTGGCAAAAACTCAGGCCGTGACGCCCAGCCAATAGCCGCCAACTACGCCCTAGGTCAAATTTCTATCGTTCACAACGGAAATTTGGTCAATAAAGACGAGGTTAGAGACGAGCTCATCAAAGATGGCGCGATATTTCAGACAAATATGGACACCGAAAACATCATCCACCTCATCGCAAGAAACCACGACGAACACCTACAAGATCGCATCATCGCAGCACTTGATAAGATAAAAGGTGCTTACTGCTTGCTCGTGCAGTCACGCCACAAGACTTTTGCCATCAGAGACCGCTGGGGTGTTAGGCCGCTAAGCCTTGGCAGACTAAAGGACGGCGGATATATCGTAGCTAGCGAGACTTGCGCGTTTGACCTTGTGGGAGCGACATTTATAAGAGATGTTAGACCTGGCGAGATGATAGTTTTTGAGCATGGCAAGAGCGAGTTTCAAAGCTTGCAAATTTTCGAGCCAGAGCCTAGAATTTGCGCCTTTGAGTACATCTACTTTGCGCGCCCAGATAGCGTTATAGAGGGCAAAAGCGTCTATGAAGTGAGAAAAAAGATGGGCGAGGTGCTAGCTAGAAAGAGCAAGGTAAAGGCTGACTTTGTAGTGCCTGTGCCAGATAGCGGCGTGCCAGCAGCGCTTGGATACGCAAACGAGAGCAAAATTCCATTTGAGCTAGCCATCACTAGAAATCACTATGTGGGCAGAACCTTTATCGAGCCAAGCCAAGAGATGAGAAATTTAAAGGTCAAACTAAAGCTAAACCCAATGTCAAGCGTGCTAGCTGGTAAAAGTATCGTCGTGATCGATGATAGCATCGTTCGTGGCACTACTTCTAAAAAGGTGGTCGATCTCTTAAGGCACGCGGGGGCGAAAGAAATTCACTTCAGAGTTGCGTGCCCTGAGCTCAAGTATCCTGAGCGATATGGCATCGATACACCAAGCTTTGAGGAGCTAATAAGCGCTAAAAAAAGCGTCGAAGAGGTAAGAGAGTACATCGGAGCTGACAGCTTGGAGTTTTTAAGCATTGATGAGCTTAAAGAGAGTATCGGCAACGAGAGAAAATACTCGCTTGTAAGCTTTGATGGTGATTACTTTATAAAATGAGAAACTTAGTAGTTTTGCTGCTTGCAGCCCTCTTTTTTGTGGGCTGCTCGCAAAAGACACCTAGCAAAAAGGATGAAATTTCCATCATGGTGAGCTACTTTGAGCTTGGTGGCGAAAAGCAGCAGCTACTAATAAAAAACCTGCCAAATTTAGCTGATAAAAATGCTAGTGTGCCATTTTTTGGCATAGTAAATTTTCTTGATCAAAACAAAACTACAAGTGCCTACTCTCTCGTAAATGGCGTTATAAACGTCATTGAAGCTGATAGCGCCTCTATAAATTTAAACAAAGCTAGTGACGTTTTTGCTCTTAAAAAATCTAGCGAGATAAGGTTTTATGAGATAAGACCTGACGTGGTTGAGAGTGTTAAATTTAGATCACCAAATGGCGTTTGCGGTGAGTTTTTGGCTCAAAAGCCAGTTTTTGTAAATGCGGCTACAAACTACTACTTAAGAGATGATAGCTTTTTTGCAAGTTTTATCGAGGCAAAATTTGTTTATAAAAAGGGTGCAAAGATCCTGAAAAAGGAGTTTGCTTATAGTATCTCTGAGCCCAAGATCCTAGACGAAGCTAAAGAATTCACACAAAAACCAAACCAGCTTTTCTTAAATGATATGCAAAAGCTTGGCAGACTGTTTGACATACTCTGCACCTTCTAGCGAGCACTCAGACATTAAATTTATACTTTTTCATGGGCCTGCACCCTTTTAAAATTTATTTTAAGCACGGGGGGGGGTAGAATGCCTTTTTAACCAAAAAAAGGAGAGTATAAAGATGAAAAAGCAAATTTTAGCTTCAGTCTTAACCAGCGTGTTGGCCACAAGTAGCGTATATGCTTGGGGCTTTGGGAGTAGCAAAGAAAAACCAAATTATGATTATAGTGGAGAGAAGGAATTTATTCAAAAAAATACTAAAGAAATTGGCGGTGACAATGCTAAATACTGGTGCTTTGATAAAGGCAATGATCTAGGTTGTCTTTCGCTAGAAAAATTAGAAGCTTTAGAGAGTAAAGACCTTAAAAAGGTTATGAAATTCTACGAAAAAACCATTCCAGAATACTGCTACGATAAAAAATTTGCTCCAGCGTGCAATATACCAGCTCTTGATTTGATAAAATGGAAAATAGTTTATTTTTCAAAAAGAAGTGATGATTACACAAAAATAAAAAATCAAGAATTTGATTATGCAAAAGCCCTTTCTGAGTCAAAAGCAGACGTAAAAATGCTTGAATATGGCTGCAATGAACTAAAAAGTGCCTATATATGTAGAGATCTACGCGATATGTATAAATATTTAGGCGACAAAGAAAAGACAAAAGAGTATAACGACAAAATGAAAAATGGTGATGAGAAGTGGAATTCGGTTCTTTATGATTATAAGCACATGCGATATATCCACGGTGGTTATTCAAGCTGGTTGCTTTTAGAAAAAATAAAATAATTAAATAAAGTATTTTCATTCACTTTAGCTGACTTGTAAATTTAGTAAATTTCACTGCATTTAAAGTCAGCTATTTTAAATTTAAAGCTAAATTTACCCCCTACTCTTTTAAATTTATCCTAAAGCATCTCTATAAATGCCTCGAGCCTTGTCTTGATCTGCCCAGCATCGCTTGTAGAAAAGTCCGTCTCAAGCGCCATATAAGGCGTATCTACGTCATTGCACGCCCTTTTTATATTAGCAGTTTCTACGTTGTAGGTGTGACAGGCTTGCAGCACAACGTCGATCACGCCGTCCGCCTTATACTCTTTTATCATCTCTTGAAGCACATTTTCTCTATCTTTATTTGGCGACATGATCGAGCAAGGTATAGCCATGTAGCGCTTTGCTATGGCGCTAATTGGATCGTCATTTTCATCGACAAGGTTGCTAAAGTTTTTAGTTCCAGTGCAGTTTTCGTAAGCCACCACGACGCCACCAGCCTCTTCTATGGCTGGCACGATCTTGTCATAGACCCCGCCACTTGGACAGCCTGTGATGATGATGCGTTTGGCGTCCTTATGCACGGGTAAAATTTTGTCCCTCACACACTCTTTTAGCTTATTTACGATGATCTCAAGGTCGCTTATCTGCTCAGCTTTATCAAATATAAAGCCATTTCCATATAGCAGTGCGTGCAGCTCTTTGCCATTCATCGGTGGTGGCGTTAGTTTCATGAAATTTTGAATTTCCCCCATCAGCTCGCGCTCTTTGTTAAATAGCCTGATAGAGTTTCTAAGCTCCTCATCGCTCACTTTCACGTCAAATTTAGCCTCCAACCGCTCCTTTAGCTCCCTAACCTCATCTTGCCAAAGCTCCAGGCTCTTTTGGCTCTTAAAGTGTGGCAGGTGCATGACGTGGACGTCTTTAAATTCACCCATTAGCTCATACATCTTCTTCTTGCCGTCGCAGGTAGTCTCGCCGATAACGATATCAGAGTTTCGCACAAATGGGCACTTGTTTGCCTTGGCAAAGCCATAGCTTGCCTTTATGAGCGGGCAGAGGTTTTTAGGCAGGTACTTTTCGCCTTCAACCACTGCGTTATCACCAGTAGCGCAGACACTCACGCTGTGGGCATTTGCTGCGTGGATGATCTCTCTTGGCGTGTAGGTGCAAAAGATAGCCGCGATCTTTTGTCCGCTATTTTTGACTGCTTCAACATTTTGGGCTAAATTTTTCTTAGCGCCATCATAGGTAGCGAAAATTTCGCTCAAACTCATACTCTCATTTATCGCCATTTTCTCTCCTTAAATTTCTTATCCCTGCAAGGCTAGCGCCTATCGCACCGCAGTAGATCGCATCTTTGTGCGTGCTGACGCTAGCTTGCAAGCACGCTTCTAAATTTTCTCTTACATACTCGCTCTTACTAAAGCCGCCGCTTAAGAAATAGCTCGTATTTGCCTGTTTTTTGACCAAATTTGAAATTTTATTTATAGCTGAGATGATCACCGCTTTTGCGATATTTTCTCGTGAGACATTTTGAGCGATGAGACTTATGATCTCAGACTCTGCAAAGACCGTACACATCGAGCTTATGGATATATCTTTGTCACTATTTTTAGCAAGGTTTGTCAGCTCATCAAACCTAACTCCAAGGCGGTTTGACATCACTTCTAGAAATTTACCAGTGCCAGCTGAACACTTGTCATTCATCGTAAAGTCCATCACCGAGCCATTTTCAAGCTTGATAGCCTTCGTATCTTGTCCGCCCACGTCTATAACTGTGCAGTCGCTTTTGCAAAAGTAGTGCGCTCCAAGCGCGTGACAGGTGATCTCTGTAAGGGTTTTGTCAGCGTATGGCACCGAAACTCTGCCGTAACCTGTCGCAGTAAAATATAGCTCGCCAAGGTCTAAAGCTAGAATTCGCTCTTTTATAAGCATGGCCGTATCTGCGCTGCTCCAGCCAGTTGGGAGCAAAAAGAGCTCCTTTATCTCGCCGCTACTTGCCTCTATGACGGCAACCTTTGCAGATGTTGAGCCTATATCGATTCCGATTGAGTGCATTTTGTATCCAAAAAAGGTCTTTCTAAAACTTAGAACTGGCGTGATTTTACTCACTTTAAGACAAATTTGTCAATAAATAAGACCCAAAATTTATAGCCTTTTCACCTTTTAAAATTTATAATTTACCCACACTTTACAAAGGGGATGAAATTTGAAAAATTTGACAAGCGAGCAGAGATTTTTCTCAAATGCCGACCTTGCAAGGCTCTTTTTCCCTATCGCCGTAGAGCAGTTTTTAGAGTATAGCCTAGGCCTTGCAAACTCGCTAATGGCAGAAAGCGTTAGCGAAAGTGCGGTGAGTGCGGTAAGCCTTGTGGAGTTTGTCATGGCGCTATTTATTAGTATATTTACCGCCATAGCCACTGGTGGCTCGGTGGTCGCTAGCCAGTATCTAGGCAGCAAACAAAGCGGCAACGCCAGAAATACCGCCGATCAGCTAGTTTGGTTTAGCCTAATTTTTGCCATCTTTATAGCCATTGCCATCATCCTTTTAAAAGACCTCATCTTAGATAAAGTCTTTGGCGATATCGGCGAGCAAGTGAGGAGCGATGCTAGCCACTACCTCGTTTTCTCCGCCATTTCAGCGCCCTTTTTAGCCGTCTATGCAGCAGCTGCAGCGATCTTTCGCACGATGTCAAACGCAAAGCTACCTATGTATATCATGGCGGCTGCAAATTTACTAAATGTGCTGCTTACTGCCATTAGCATCTACACATTTCACACAGGGGTGCTTGGTATCGCCATTAGCACGCTTATAGCTAGGGCGATCGCTTGCTTTGTCATAGTCTATCTGCTACTTGATATAAAGCTAAAACTTCACATAAGAAAGAGCCTTATCTATAAATTTGACTACGAGATCATCAAGAAAATTTTAAATATCGGCGTGCCTTATGGCTTTGAAAATTCGATGTTTTACGTGGGTCGCATCATCGTTTTGAGCCTTGTTTCGCTCTTTGGCACGGCAAGCATCGCTGCAAATGCCGTAGGCGGGACGATCGTGATGTTTCAGGTGCTCCCTGGCATGGCGATAGGCACAGGTCTAAGCGTTGTCGTGGCTAGATGCATCGGTGCAAATGACTTTAATCAGGCTAAATTTTACGTGAGAAAATCGATGCTAAGCATCTACATCGTGCAGCTTTTTAGCACGGCTGTAGTTTTACTACTTCTTGAGCCGCTACTTCACGTTTATAATCTCTCAAGCGAGGCCATAAATTTAACAAGGCAGATCGTCTGGTATCACGGCATCGCGATGTGCCTTATCTGGCCGCTTGCCTACACCTATCCGACCGTTTTTCGAGCTGCTGGGGACGCAAAATATCCGATGATAGTAAATTTAGCCTGCATGTTTGCCTGCAGGATCGTGCTAGCTTATATATTTGCGCTCACGTTTGATCTTGGCATGATAGGCACTTGGTTTGCGATGTTTGCCGACTGGGCAGTAAAGGCGGTGCTCTTTGTGCGCAGATACGCAAATGGCACGTGGGTGAAATTTCGAGTCATTTAAAAAAAAGTAGTAATATACACACGATTTTGTCACAAAGGATAAAGATGAAAAATGTTTTAAAATTTAGTGCAGCTCTAGTGATCGCAGCACTTTTTGCTGGATGTGCAAGCGAGAGCTCAAGAGTGGTTGAAACTCCAAAAGTAGCAAGCTACGGCTCAGTTTATAACGGCAAAAAAGTCTCAGTTTCTATTGGTCGCTTTAATAACCAATCAGCCTATCAAAATGGCGTTTTTGGTGACGGCGAGGATAGACTTGGCAACCAAGCTCAAAGCATCTTGATCACAAATTTACAGCAAAGCGGTAGATTTTCGGTGCTTGATAGATCAAATATGTCAGTCCTCAAACAAGAGAGCGAGCTAAGTAAAGAGGCTCAAAATTTAAAAGGCTCAAGATACGTCATAACTGGCGATGTGACTGAATTTGGCCGCAAAACAACAGGCGATCACGAGCTATTTGGCATACTTGGCAAAGGCAAAAAGCAAACCGCCTACTCAAAGGTAAATTTAAACATTGTCGATACCAAAACCGCTGAGGTCGTCTATTCAGTTAGCGGCGCTGGCGAATACACCCTTTCAAACAGAGAAATAATCGGCTTTGGCGGCACTGCAGGATACGACTCTACGCTAAATGGCAAGGTGCTAAGCCTAGCGATAGTTGAAGCGGTAAATAACCTAGTAAATGGCATAGAAAGCGGAGCATGGCAAGTAAAATAGGGCTTGCCTGCCTTGGCGCTCTTGCACTCTTAGTTGCAGGATGTAGCAACGCAAGTGGCCCAAGGTCGCTTTACTACTGGGACGGCACATATAGTAGCTCGCTATATAGCTATCTAAACGAAGATGGCGACGCAACTGAGCAAATTTCACGCTTAGAAAATTTAGTGCAAAACTCAACCCAAAGGGGCTACAAGGTTGCGCCAGGGCTTTATGCACACCTTGGACTTTTATACTTAAATAACGGAAATTTAGGCGCTGCAAATGCAAATTTTGACAAAGAGGTGCAAAATTTCCCAGAGTCAAGAGAATTTATAAATTTCATCAAAGGCTCTAAAAATTTAACCCCGAAAAAGCAGAGCAAAAAAGAGGGAGCGAAAGATGAAAAATAGCCTGAAATTTATAGCTGTGACGCTTCTTGCGATATTTTTTGCGGGTTGTTCTTTCAAAGAGCCTGAGCCATACGACTACTCAGCCTTTTTGCAAAAAAAGCCACGCTCCATCCTAGTGCTAATGCCAACAAACGATAGCACCGAGGTTGCTGGCTCAGCAGCGGTTCTAGCTAACTCAGTAGCCCCACTTAGCGAGGCTGGGTACTATGTATTTCCAGTGGCTCTTGTAAATGATACATTTAAGCAAAATGGCATAACCGAACCTAGCGAGATCGCAGCCGTGCCTCTAAATAAGCTTGATAAAATTTTTCATGCCGATAGCGTGCTTTACATAAATATAAAAGACTATGGCACAAGCTACGTCGTGGTCTCAAGTTCTACAAAGGTAGTGCTTGAAGCAAAGCTAGTCGATATAAAAAGTGGCGCGACGCTTTGGCAGGGCGAGGCAGCAGCCGCAGAGGATAGCGGTAATGGGCAAAACAGCCTGCTTGGCATGCTAGTCTCAGCCGTCATCACGCAGGTGGCAAACACCATCTCAGATAGATCATACGACCTAGCAGTAAGAGCTGATGCCTACCTCTTTTCTAGAAATTGCCACGACTGCATACTTTATGGGCCTTATTCGCCTCACTACGGCAAAGACGCCCAGCTACATAAAGATAGATAAATTTAATGTCCAGCCATCAACTTGGAGTGCTTCTTACGCTAGTTGGTGGCGTTCTTTGGGGATTTAGCGGAGTTTGCGGGCAGTATCTCTTCTCGCAAGGCATAAGCGCTGATTTTTTAGTGCCTTATAGGCTCTTGCTAGCTGGCGCTTTTATCGTGCTCTACTACGCCTTTAAGGCTAAAAAAGCCGTTCTTGCGCCACTTACTGACGTAAAACTGATGGCTGAGCTTCTCACGTATGCCCTACTTGGACTTATGATGACGCAGTATGCCTACTTTTACTCGATCGAGCTCTCAAACGCCGCAGTTGCGACAGTTATCCAATACACAGCCCCGGTCCTCATCCTAGCCATCATCTGCCTAAAAGAGAGGCGAGCACCAAAACCGCTTGAAATTTTGGCTCTGCTTTGCGCGATGCTTGGCGTCTTTTTCTTGGCTACTCATGCGCAAATTTCAGCCCTTGTCATCTCACCAGAAGCGCTATTTTGGTGCTTAGTAAGTGCCGTTTGCGTCTGCGTTTATAACCTAGCTCCCACAAGACTAAACGCCAAATACTCAGTCACGCTCACGCTTGGCTGGGGCATGGTGATAGGCGGCGTGGTGCTTTGCCTTTATATGAGAGTGTGGGAGTTTGCGGGGCTTAGTGGCACGGCGCAGTGGCTGGCATTTCTCGCCGTCATCACGCTTGGTACGATATTTGCATTTAGCTTTTATATGACTGGAGTTAAGCTCATAGGCGCTTCAAAAGCTAGCATGATAGCCTGCATAGAGCCACTAAGTGCGGCCTTTTTTGGCTATTTTTGGCTTGGGACAAAATTCGTCTTTTGGGACTTTTTAGGCTTTGCTCTCATCATATCATGCATATTTTTACTTTCAAAGAAGAGAGATGATATACCTAGCGCAAACTGACACGACGGCTGGCTTTTTAAGCAAAGACTACAAAGAGATAAACCACGCCAAAATGCGAAACGAGGGCAAACCTTGCCTCATCACGACGGCTAAATTTAATGTTTTAAATGGGCTTGCTAGAGCGCCAAAAAAGTATAAAAATTTCATCCGTCGCTCGAGAAAAACGACATTTTTATATCCAAATTTAAAGGCGATCAGGGTCGTAAAAGGGTGCGAACATGAGAATTTCCTAAGCAAATTTGACTGGCTTTACTCAAGCAGCGCAAACAAAAATGGTATGAAATTTGATGAAATTTGGGCTAGAAGCGTGGCTGATGAAGTTGTTGATGAACGATTTTTTGAAGATAGACCATCAAAAATTTATAAAATTTCAAAATCCAAACTAAAAAAGATCCGCTAGTTAAATTTACGCCCTGGACTTTTGTAAATTTGAGTGGTTTTTGTTGTGGTTTGAGGTGATAAATTTGCTAAATTTCACAGCTAGCAAGAGCGGTTTTAGAAAAGTATTTTTTAGTTAAAACCTAAATTTAAACCAACATAGCTCTGCTAACTAGATAAATTTGCAAATAGCTGGGCTAAATTTAGCCTATTTTTTATCATAAACCTCGTCCCAGACTATTTTTTTTGAAATTTAAGGTCAGCAACTTTAGCCAAGCACTAACCAATATAAATTTGAGCCAATATATAATGCCTACAAAACCAAAATTTATATCGATCAAAACCTACCAACTCGCATAAATTTACAAATTTAGAGCAAGAAAGGACTAAATTTCATTAAATTTAGTCTGCTTTTTCACCATAAGGCTCACTCCAAATCCGCCTCATAGAAATTTAAATTATGCAAACTACTGCATTCTCTTTTTACTCAAGCACCAGTTGATATAAATTTAATTTTACAAAACCTCTATCTTGCATAATTTTAGAAGTAAAAACCAAATTTCACTAAATTTAGCTCGTTTGTGCAAACAAAGTAGCCATTAGACGCAACACCGCTACAATCGCATAAGAAAAATCACTCAAACCACAAATTTAAAATTTTAGCCACTGCCAAAATTTTAGTGTAGAGATAGTCAAATAAGTAAATTTAACAGCCCTCAAAACCTAAATTTAGCCATTTCGCAAATTTAAATAAGCAAAATTAATCACCACAGCTAGTTGCTTTTTCACGGGCAAAATAGTCTTTGTAAAACGCAAACTACTCTATAAATTTCTAGCGACGGCATAAGAGTCAGGCAAATTTACTTACCAATCATAAATTTACAAATTTGAAGCGCCAGAATCAAAAAATAGCCTTTATAAATTTACAGTAGCCAAGCCCTAAATTTGGCTAAATTTAGCCCACTCCACTTGGCATAAATAGATAAATTTACAAGCTGATTATTAAATTTGGTTTTTGGATTTTATTTCACTTGCTAGCCCTTTGGCTGGCACCAAAGGGAATTTGCTAGCAAATTTGGATTATAGTTTTGCTTTTCTTTTGCGTTCTGTTGGGTCTAAATAGCGCTTGCGAACGCGGATATTTATAGGCGTAACCTCAACTAGCTCGTCGTCCTCTATCCACTCAAGCGCACGCTCAAGACTTAGCTTTCTAGGCGGTACTAGCTTGATCGCATCGTCACTACCGCTTGCACGCACGTTCGTTAGGTTTTTGCCTTTTATTGGATTTACATCAAGGTCGTTTGGACGGCTGTGCTCGCCGATGATCATACCCACATAGACTTTTGCCTGCGGATCAAGAAATAGCACACCACGATCTTGCAAGTTAAATAGCGAATAAGCAAGCGTTACGCCGTTTTCCATAGAAACTAAAGCGCCGTTTGTTCTGTGCTCGACGGTGCCGCTAAGTGGCCTAAACTCCAAAAAGCTGTGGTTCATAACGCCCTCGCCTTTTGTATCAGTCAAAAACTGGCTTCTAAAGCCGATAAGTCCGCGCGCTGGGATCTCAAATTCGATCCTTGTTTGGCCGTCGCCTGTTGGGTTCATAGAGACCATTTCAGCTTTTCTTTTGCCTAGTTTTTCGATGACTGTGCCTGTCGTATCATCAGGCGCATCAATCACTAAAAGCTCGTATGGCTCGCATTTTACGCCGTTTATCTCTTTTACGATGACCTCAGGTCTGCCAAGTAAAAACTCATAGCCCTCACGGCGCATATTTTCAGCCAAGATAGTGATCTGAAGCTCGCCACGGCCGCTTACTTTAAATTTGCCCTCGCCGATGTTTTCATACTTCATCGCGATATTTGTCTTCATCTCATTTGCAAGGCGCTCATCGATCTTATTTGATGTGACGTGTTTGCCCTCAGTGCCTGCTAGTGGGCCATCATTTACAGAAAATACAACGCTAAGTGTTGGCTCTTCGATATGGAGCGGATCAAGCGGATGAGGGTTGTTTGGATCAACGACGCTATCGCCAACGTCAAGCGCGTCAAAGCCAGCGATCGCTACGATGTCGCCAGTGCCAGCCTCATTTATATCGATCCTATCAAGTCCCATAAAGCCGATGAGTTTTGAAATTCTACCAGTTGTCTTCGTGCCATCAGCCTTTGTGAGCATAACGTTTTGGTTTTTAGCTATCTTGCCGTTAAAAATTCTCGCAATGCCGATCTTGCCGACATAGTTATCATAATCAAGCGTGAAAACTTGAAGCTGAAGTGGGTTCTCGTCGCTGCCACTTGGAGCTGGCACGTGAGCTAGGATAGTCTCGAAAAGTGGCTGCATATCTTTGTTTTCATCGCTTAGTTTTAATTTTGCGTAGCCATTTTTTGCAGCTGCATAAACGACTGGAAATTCTAACTGCTCGTCATTTGCATCAAGTGCTACAAAAAGGTCAAAAATTTCATTTATAACGCGGTCTGGATCGCCTGCTGGTTTATCTATCTTATTTACGACGACGATTGGGCGAAGTCCAAGTGAGAGCGCCTTTTTGACGACAAATTTAGTTTGTGGCATAACGCCCTCTTGCGCATCGACAAGTAGTAAAACGCCATCAACCATCTTAAGAACACGCTCTACCTCGCCACCAAAGTCGGCGTGGCCTGGGGTGTCGATGATGTTGATCTTTGTATCTTTGTAGCGAATGGCGGTGTTTTTAGAAAGGATCGTGATGCCACGCTCTCTTTCGATGTCGTTGCTATCCATTACACGCTCGCCAAGGTTTTGATGCTCGTTAAATGTTCCTGACTGCTTCAAAAGCTCATCAACCATTGTTGTTTTACCGTGGTCGACGTGCGCGATAACGGCTATATTTCGTATCTTTTCCAAATGTTTCTCCGTTTATTAGTTTGATATTTTTCGCTTTATCAGTTTTAAAATAGGGGCAGATTATAGCCAAATTTTTATAAATTTTAAGCTGATATCAAGAAATTAATTTTTGGAATAGATTTTGCATGTAAGCGTTAAGTTTTTAAATTTAAAGGGATTAAATGCAAGCTTACACAGCGAAAAACAACGTAGATTTGCTAGCTCCTGCGGCTACTAAAAAGCCTGCAGCTGCGAAGAAGTCTCAAAACAACGGCGAGTTTTTGTCGATGGTTTTGGATGCGGCTGCGAGCAAGGCAAATAGCGGTCAAAAGATCACCGAAAAGGATGTCAAAGAGATAGTAAAAACTGTTGATATCCAAAAAGAGACGATAGAAAAGGCGCAAAACGAAAGCGTGGCAAAAATTTCAGCCGCACTTGAAGAAAATTTGGACGAAGATACAAAAAATGAGCTCTATGAAAATGCAAATTTCATGCAGCTTTTGCAAGTTTTGGAAATTCTAAATGGCAATGAAAAAGTAAGTAAATTTCCAAATTTCAGCGACAAAATAGCAAATTTCTTAAGTGTGCCCCAAAACGTTGAAGAGCTTAGCAATGTTAAAAGCGTTAGCGATCTTATCGACCTTGCTAAGAAATTTGACCTTGGCCTTGAAAATATAGAAATTTCGAATGAAGACGTGCCAAAACTAAACGAGATGTTTAAAAATTTGGGCAAGCAGGAATTTTTCACTCCGATAAAGACTGAAGACAAGCCTTTTTACCTAAAAGAACTAAAAAATGAGGTCGAGCAAACTATCATCAAAAATGAGCCAAAAGAGGTCGTAAAGCTTGATACTTTGCTAAAAGAGGTTGTGGCAAATCCAGTCAGCGAAGTTAAAAATTTAGTCAAAGAAGAGCCTAAAAAGCTAGATGATAGCGAAGTAAAGCTTGATGATGAGCTAGTGGATGTTGAGCCAGAGGAGCAGCCAAAAGAGCCAAAAGTAAAGGTAAATTTACACGAGCAAAAGGCGCAAAAAGCCCCAACTCTTGAGTCGCTACTCTTTCCAGAAAGAGAGCAGATGAGCGAGGCTGAGCCAAGTGAGGAGACATTTAGCAGTGATAATAAATCAGAGCTAAATCAAATGGTAAAAGATATCGCAAACAGCGCTAAACACCAGCTTCAAACAAAGGCGGAGATAAAAGAGACGCTTAGCAACTTCTCTTCTACGCTAAAAGAGCAGGTGCAAAACTACAAAGCGCCGATCACTCGCTTTAACATCACGCTTAATCCGCTAAATTTAGGCGAGGTCGAGATCACGATGGTTAATCGCGGCAATAACTTGCATGTAAATTTTAGCTCGACCACAGCTACGATGAACCTCTTTTTACAAAACCAAGCTGAGTTTAAAAACAGCCTTGTAAATATGGGATTTACCGAGCTTGAAATGAATTTCTCAGACCAAAACCAAAGACAAGAAAAAAGAGAACAAGCAAAGAACAAATATAGCTCAAATCAAAGCGACGAGAGCGAAAACACTCAAGCGGAACAAAGCTTGCTTGAGCTAGTAATACCAAGATATATTTAGGAGAGATTATGGCTTCAGTTTCAGATATAACTACACAAACAACGCAACAAAAAAATGCCGAGAAAAAGGCAAAAGCAAGACAAGACGCTGCAGCTAGCACAGGAACTAATCCAAATGGACAGCTAGATAAAGATGCATTTATGAAGCTACTTTTAACCGAGCTTCAGTACCAAGACCCAACAAGCCCTATGGATACTGAAAAGATGCTAACGCAAACTAGCCAGCTAGCATCAGTCGAGATGCAAGAAAATACAAACAAAGCGATGAAAGAGCTAGTAAGTCAGCTAAAGTCAAACGCAAATGCCTACGCTATCTCAGCCCTTGGCAAGATGGTTTCAACTGGCTCAAATGCAGTCACACTAACAGATGAGAAAAAAGATGCAAAATTTGCGCTTTACTTTAAGACAGATCTTGCAAATGGCAAAATCGAGGTCAAAAACGCAAATGGTCAAGTCGTAAGAACAACTGATCTAAATGAGACAAATGCAGGCGTTCATAACCTAGCTTGGGACGGCAAAGACGCGTCTGGCAACCAAGTGCCAAATGGCTCATACACCATTTCAGCGACTTACACTGGCAAAGATGGCAAAGAGTATAAAACACAAGTAGGCAACTACCCAGTCGAGGCGGTGAAATTTGTAGATGGCAAGGCTATGATGAAGGTAGCTGGCGAATACGTTTCAATGGATAAAGTATCTGAATATTACGAGGGCTAAAAGCCATGATGAGAGGTTTTTACAACGGGGTTAGCGGCATCAAGACGCAAAGCTTTGGCATGGATGTTTGGTCAAACAACATTTCAAACATAAACAATGTCGGTTTCAAAGCTTCAATCCCTGAGTTTAAAAATTTAATAAACCAAAACCTAGTCTCAGCAGGAAGTGGTCCAACTAGCGATCAAGTGGGGCTTGGAGCTACCAAGCAAACGACTGCACTTGATATGTCAAATGGTAGCTTTCAAAGCACTGATAACAACTTTGACCTTGCCATAGGCGGAGATGGCTTCTTTGGCGTTGTCGATAAGACAGGCAAAAACTACTACACAAGAACAGGCACTTTTGATATAGATGCGGCTGGAAATTTAGTAGATACTAGGGGAAATTTACTCCTTGGCACGCTTGCAAATTTCACTCCGACCACACCAAGTGCAACTGCCCTTAAAAAATATGGTCAAACTTCAAGCGCCCCACAAGCTTACACAGTCTCGCAAGAGGAGCTAAGTCTGGGCGATCCTGGCTCGCAAAAGGGCATAACACTGCCTCATTTTTTATTTATGCCAGCTGAGGCCACTACAAATATTAGCTTAAAAGGCAACCTAAACTCAACCCGCATAACAGATAAAAAAACGACAGCGCTTGAGGCTAGCGAATACGCCTACACGCTTGATAATACAAACAAGACGATCTCACTAAACGGACAGATCCCGCTAAGCACCACATCTCTTGGCGCAAAAGCTGGTGACAGCGTGGTTGTAAAAGTAAAAGACGGCGATGGTAAATTTAGCGAGTTTTCAACCACGCTTGAGGGTGATGGCACTTGGCAAATAAACGACAAGAGCCTTAAATTTATGGATTTTGCAAATTTAGAGGTAAATGCTGAAGTCACCTCGCTCGTTGAAGTGCCAAACAAAGAGAAACTAACCTCTGACATCTACAACGCAGACGGCACAAAAAGTTTGGTCACTATAAATTTAACCAAGCAGATCCCACAAACTGGCGACCAAACTATCTGGGACGCGGTGGCAACGATAACTGACGCTAGCGGAGCCGTGCAAAACACAGCGATGGGCTCGCTTACATTTAATGGCAGCGGCAGGCTTGTGGCAAATACACTAACGAGCGTTGGCGGCGTAAATTTAAACTTCGAGGGCGACGGCGATGCGGACGTTTATAACGGCATGACAAGCTCAGCAAACGCTAGAAAAGATTTCAACATAAAAAGAGATGGATACGCTGAGGGGCTTTTATCAAAATATAGCGTCGATGACCGCGGCAACATCATGGCAAATTTCGACAACACTCGTGCATTTGCGGTGGCAAAAGTGGCGCTTTATCACTTCATAAATGACCAAGGCGTGGCAAAGGTTGGCGACAATCTCTATGAAGCCACAGCCAACTCTGGCGAGCCATTTTTTTACAAAAACAAAGCTGGCGAGACCGTTTATGGGGCGCAAATTTTAGCAAACAAGCTTGAGATGAGTAATGTCGATCTTGGCCAAGCACTAAGCGAGGTGATCGTCACGCAAAAGGCCTACGAAGCGAGCGCAAAAAGCATCACGACAAGCGATGAGATGATACAAACCGCTATCCAGATGAAGAAATAATCCTTAAAGTAAATTTGGGCGAGCGATCGCCCTATTTTTATAACTTTAAATTTACTTTAGCCCTTTCAAATCCCCTAAAATACTTACTTTTCTCTAAATATATCAATATAATTTTAAGCATGCTGGTTATAAAATTCATTTAATTTCTTTTTTTAAGGATTGTTAAATGAAAATGCTATTTTTAGCCCCAGTGCTAGCTTGTAGTCTTGCCTTTGGTGCTGATGTGATCGCAAAAGACGCAAACATTACACTTGATGGCAAGATGATCGGTAAGATCGAGGTTTTAACGCCAGTTGAAGTCTTAGAAAAAGGCGATAAAACGAGCAAGATCAAGGTTAGTGGTGTAGTGTCGGCAAACTACTTGGCTCAGCTTCAAAGAAGCGTAGAAGATCCTGAAGTCTTTGTAGCTTTTGATGACGAGAGCGAGGCAAATTTCAAAAAAGTAAAAGATCTTGAAGATGACTACGGCGAGGTTTGGTACCAAGTTGATGGGCTTTATGAAGTGCCAAATGATGCGCTTGGTGGCAACCAAAAAGAGCTTTACGCAAAGGCAAAGAAAATTTACGAAGAGACCTGCTCAGCATGTCACAGGCTGCATGAACCAAATAGCTTTACAGCCGCTCAGTGGCCAGCAAATTTATCTGGTATGGTCGATGCGAAATTTGTCGCACTAGATGAAACTGACCTAAATTTAGTGCTTAAATACCTACAACACAATGCCAAAAAAGTAAAATAAATTTTCATAAGGGAGAAAATATGAAAAGACGAGATTTTATAAAATTTTCTGCACTTGCTGCCACAGCAGCGCAGGCAAACAAGATAGAGGGCGTGACAAAGACCATCTTTGATCAAAGCAAGACCTTTGGCGCAAATAGATTTGGCCTATTTTGGGCAAATACCAACTCAAACCAAATCGTCTCCGTCGATCCATTTGAGGGCGATAAATTTCCAAATACCATGAACAACAGCTTGCCAGACCTCATCCAAAACGAGAGCCGCGTGCTCTATCCATACGTAAGAAAGAGCTATCTAAAAGCAAAAGGCGCAGCAAAGAGCGAGCTTCGTGGCAAAGAGGAATTTGTGCGCGTTAGCTGGGAGACTGCCCTTGATCTAGCAGCAAAAGCCTTAAAAGAAAATTTTGATAAGTATGGCCCTGAGAGCATCTACGGCGAGTGCTACTGGTGGGGCGGTAGCGGCAAGATCAGCTGGGGTAGGACTGTTGGTCACAGGATGCTAAAAGTGCTTGGCGGATATGTAGAAGAGAGCGGCGACTACTCAACGGGTGCTGGCCTTGTTATCATGCTTCACGTCCTAGGCAACAGCGCCGTTTATGATGCTCCGACAAAGTGGGAGGCTATCGCTAAAAACGCTAAAAATGTTGTATTTTGGGGCACTGACCCACTTGTAACTGATCAAATTTCATGGCAACCACCAACACATGATGGCTATCTTGGCATCAAAAAGATAAAAGAGGCAGGCATAAAAACTTATAGCGTTTGCGTCTTTAAAAACGACACCACAAGATACCTTGACTCTGAAGCTATCATCGTTCGTCCAAATACCGACGTAGCAATGATGCTTGGCATGTGCCACTATCTATATGAAAACAAGCTTTATGACGAAGAATTTATCAAAAAATACACAGTTGGCTTTAATAAATTTAAAGACTACCTGCTTGGCACAACCGACAAGGTAGTCAAAGATATCAACTGGGCTAGCAAAATTTGCGGAGTAAAAGCTGAGGATATCGCAAAATTTGCAACAGCACTTGCAAAAGAGCCAAGCGTCATCATCGCAGGCAGATCACTTCAAAGACAAGATCACGGCGAGATGAGCTTTTGGGGTATCGTAACACTTAGCGCGATGCTAGGTCAGATAGGCAAAGAGGGACTTGGCTTCGAGTTTAACCTCTACCACTCAAATGGCGCTACAGACAAGATCGCTCCGTCACTAAAAGGCATCAGCACTAGCATAAGCGAGAAATACGACAACGTAGATGGCGCTCCTTGGAAGAAATTTAAAAACGTCACCATCCCATCTTCAAGATCGATCGAGGCTTTGCAAAACCCTGGCAAAGAGATAGACTATGACGGCTCAAAGATCAAGCTACCACACATGAGAGTGGCTTATATGGCGTCTGGATCGATGTTTACAAGGCATCAGGATGTAAATAACGCCGTAAAAGCGTGGCGTAAATTTGACACTGTAATAACTGCTGAGCCATTTTGGACAAGCACAGCAAAACTAAGCGACATCGTCTTGCCAGTAGCACTCGAAGTCGAGAGAAACGACATCAATCAAAGCGTGCCTACAAACGAATACATCGTGGCTTACAAGCCTGTCGTAGAGCCTATGGGCGAGAGCAGGAGCGATTACTGGATCTGCTCACAAATCTGCAAACGCTGGGGCAGAGAAGAGGTCTTTACAGAGGGCAAAGATGAGCTTGGCTGGGCGAAAGAATTTTACGCAGACGCAGCCGAGCAAGCCAAAGGCATAAATGTCAAGATGCCAAGCTTTGATGAGTTTTGGAAAGAGGGATATGTTAGATTTGAGCAAGATGACGAAGCGAGCAGATACTACACAAGGCTTAGCGCTTTTAGAGAAAATCCTCACAAAAACCGCCTAGGCACGCCATCTGGCAAGATAGAGCTCTACTCTCCAACTATCGCTAAATTTGGTTACAAAGACTTTGCGCCACACGTTGCTTGGATCGAGCCGTTTGAGTGGCTTGGCAGCGAAAAAGCCAAAAAGTATCCATTTAGCGTCACAACCCCACACTCAAGATACCGCCTCCACTCACAGCTAAATAACTCAATAATCAGAAACTACGCTGAGGTGAGCGCTAGAGAGCCAATGCTAATAAACGTAAATGACGCCAAAGCAAAAGGCATCGCAACTGGCGACGTGGTGAGAGTATTTAACGACAGAGGCGAAATTTTGGTTGGCGCGCTTGTCACCGACATCATCCCAGAGCACGTCATCGCCATCTGCGAGGGTGCGTGGTACGATCCTGAAGTGCTAGGCGAAAAGAGCCTTTGCAAGCATGGCTGCGTCAATGTCCTAACTCGCGACAAAGGCACATCTAGCATCGCTCAAAGCAACTGCGGACACACGATCCTTGTAAATTTAGAAAAATATAAAGGTGAGATCAAACCGATCACTGCGTTTTCTAAACCAAAAATTTTACAATCTTTGTAGAATTTATATAAATTTAGCCCTCACTTGGGGGCTAAATTTGATCATTTGCTGCTTTTAATCAAAATATCTTGTGGCTTAAATTTGATCCATAGTTAGTCAATCAACCTGCTCTAAAGCGCTAAATATCACTTATTGAAAACAACTGGTGCTAGAATTTATCTAAAAAATCAAAATGATCGTTACTAAATTTATTTTTGCAAATTTAGGCACGCTTTATCGCCTGATCAAAAGCTACAAAGCAAACAAATTTCTATATCTTTAAAAAGGCAAAATGCTACCTATATTTGTTTTTAGATCAAGATGATTGCAGAGCAAATTTCGCAGTCAGTGTAAATTTGGCTAAAAATTTGTTAGTAAATTTTAGATTTAAGTCTGAAGCGACTAAATTTCGTCGTAAATTTTCATGCTGCTAAGTTTTCTTGTTAAATTTAATAAGAGCAGACCAATCATAACCAACTGCGTTGTCGATAGCCACAAGCAATGCCCCCACGCACATAATATCAGCATTTTCTAGTAGTTCAAATTTATTACTTCTTTTTGTAAATTTACCCTGTTTTATCTTTTTAAATTTAGCTCCTGAAATGGTTAAATTTAGGCGTAAATTTCTATGTTATGATGTTTTATAGTCAAATTTAATAAAAGTATATCAGCCACAACGAACTTCATTGTTGCTAGTTCAAAGCACTGTCACCAACACAAGGCATACATTTTTTAATAGTTTAAATTTATATGTTTTGTACTCTTTAAATTTAGCTCCAGAGATAGTTAAATTTGGTCGTAAATTTCTATGTTATTAAAAATTTAATGAGAACATATCAGCCGTAACTATCCCCATATCGCGAGGCACCAGGACATTGCCAAGCGCATTATCCATGAAAAATGCTTTTCTGGTAGCTTAAATTTACTGCTTCGGTTGTAAATTTGATCCTTTTACTCTTTAAATCACAGCCTCTAAAATTAAGCCATAAAACCAAATTTAGCCATAAATTTCTATCTTATTTATTTTTGTAGTTAAATTTAGTGGGCATATCAAACGCAACCAATTCGCTACATTGAAAACCTTGCCTTCATGTAGCCCATAAAAAGCCATCTTTACTCGATAAATTTACCGCCCACATTTCAAATTGGCTTATTTTATTATTTGAAATCGCAGCGTCCAAATTTTTAAATTTAAACCCAAAAAACTAGATTTAATCCTAAAATTTTATGTTTTAGACTTTACAGCTAATTGCCACAAACCGCACAAAAATATGCTTATCCAATAGTTCAAATTGACTGCCTCTGTTGTATTTTAAGCATCACAGCCTTAACGTTTTTAAATTTACGCCCAAAACGACTAAATTTAGCCCCTAGATTTTTAAAATTTGCACTCAAGTTTAGCAATAGTGCCTCGTCTGCAACCAACCGATTTTTCTATCCCACACTAATCGATCCTGTTTAAGCCAAAAGCGCGTTATCAAACTCATCAAAAATGGCTCAAAACAGCTTATCAAGCCCGACTAATGCGCGTCTTTAAGCATTTTGCTAAAAGCGGTAGCCTAAACACCACCGCACTTGCCATAGGTTTTTTATTATCTATTTATTTCTAATGGCATAAAAATTTGATCTATAAATTTTATAAATTTAATGTAGATCGTTTGATAAGTGAAAATTTCTACTAAATTTTGAATAAGTAAATTTGATAAATTCAAATAAAAATCGAGTTTTTGAAGTTTTAAAGATGGATTTTAAAAAGATGGTGCGGATGAGAGGACTTGAACCTCCACGCCGTGGGGCACCAGATCCTAAGTCTGGCGTGTCTGCCAATTTCACCACATCCGCACAACAATAATAAGTGGTACGCCCATCAGGATTCGAACCTGAGGCCTACGGCTTAGAAGGCCGTTGCTCTATCCAGCTGAGCTATGAGCGCATAAAGTCTTTTAAGTGGCGCGCCCGATAGGAGTCGAACCCATAACCTACAGATCCGAAGTCTGTCGCTCTATCCAATTGAGCTACGAGCGCCCAAAATGGGGTGAGTGATGGGAATCGAACCCACGACCCTCAGGACCACAATCTGATGCTCTAACCGACTGAGCTACACTCACCATTTAACATGGTCGGGGTGAAAGGATTCGAACCTTCGGCCCTCTGGTCCCAAACCAGATGCGCTAACCAGACTGCGCTACACCCCGCCTGAGTCGTGTTTGTAAGTTTATGCCACTACCTCATTAAAAAGTCGCATTGTATCTAAAAATGTTATTGTTGTCAAGAAAAAATTAGTTTTGGACTTTATTTTTATAAAATTTCAAGAATTAAGTGTAAATTTCAGACTTTAAAACTTTTAATAAAAATATCTAGCTAAAAAACGATGCGAACAGCACTAAAGCTGATATGAGCTGGCAATGCTCCTTGTGCTGGCTTTATCATGGTCTGGCTAAAGCGCTTAAATTCTGGAGCTTCCCAAAGTTTTTTACATAAGCCTTGCTCGCTGATATCTACTCCTAAGCAGCTTTGGTCTGCAGCAAAGAATTTTAATGAAATGCACCTTTCATTTTTAGCAAAAATGCCAAGATCGCCAGAGCTATCCACAACCCCAGCATTTGTCATCTCTTTAAATTTAACTTTATTGTTTGTAGTATCAAGAGCTAGTTTGCCTTGTGATATATAGTAGGCATTTATCTCTTCGATAGCGGTTCTAATCTCCGCCATACTCTTTACTAAGACCGCATCATCTCTTGTAGCACTGATCCTTGGGATAGCAATAGCTGCTAATACGCCAATAACAACTATTACAAAGATGAGCTCTATCATAGTAAAAGCTTTTTTCATCACTTCATCCTTGAAATTTGAAGTTGGGAGATTATAGCTAGAATTTTTATAAATGAAAAATAAATTTTTAAGGGAAATTTAAAGAGAAATGGCAAGGAATTTCCTTGCCAAAAAGCTAGTGAGCTTAAATTATTCGTATTTTACGCCTATACCGCCAAATTTTAAATACTTTTTACCGTTATCATCAGTCAGAGCATCTTTAACACTTTTTAAGCCAGGTAAGCCCCATATATCATTACATAGACCTGCTGTTCCAACCACTACCTCTAAAGCACCACTTGTTGTAGTTGAAGGGCCTTTGACTTCTAAACAGTTATCTGCTTTTGCCTTAACAGGATTTGCAACGTTTGTCATCGCAGCTATATCAATATCACTACTAGTAGTGCCGCCACTACTTGTAGTTTTTGTAGCAAATTTACCTTGTGAGGTGTAATATGCACCTAAATCAGAAATAATAGTCTGTATGTTTGTGGCAACTTTAGCTTTCTCTGCATCATCCCTTGTTGCAGCTAGTCTTGGTATAGCAACCGCAGCTAATATGCCTAAAATCACGATCACGAAGATCAACTCGATCATTGTAAAACCTTTTTTCATGGTTTCCTCCTTGAAATTAAAAATTTGGCGGATTATACAACATTTTTTTCAAAATGCAAATAAAAACTAAATTTTTTACAATTTAGCCGATTTGGTAGTTATGAAAAAGAATTCCGCTATAATGACGCTCAAGAATATGGAGATTTTATGAAAAAAGTTTTATTTTGGATGGTAGTATCTTTTTGCATTTTGAGCGCAAATTCATCATTTGAGCCAGTGCTTTCATCAAAATATAACGAAAAACAAGCCTACATCGGTAAGAAGCTCTTTTTTGACAAAAGACTAAGCACCACTGAAAACTACTCATGCGAAACTTGCCACAACTTATACTGGAATTTAAGCGGCACAAACTCATCTTATACCAGCCAAAAGGGCGTTATAAACCCACCTAGCGTGCTAAATTCGGCTTTAAATTTTCTATTTTTTACCGATGGCAGGGTAAGAAGCTTAAAAGATCAGGTAAAAGAGTCGATAAATTCTAGAAATGAGCTAAATTCAAACAAAGATGAGATAGTAAAAAAAGTAAAAAGTATAGGCGAGTATGGGATTTTATTTAATGATGCATATAGTGATGGCATAAACTATGAAAATATAGTAGGTGCTTTGGCAGAATTTGAAAAGGCTATTTTAAGCATAGATTCGCCATTTGATGAGTATCTAGCTGGCAATGACGACTCCATAAACACTGAGGCAAAAAAAGGCTTTGAGCTCTTTAATAAAGTAGGCTGTGTGGCATGCCACAATGGTAGAAATTTAGGTGGGAATTTGATGCAAAACGTGGGCTTAAAGGATGCTAGTGAGAGCAGGCGCCTTATGCGTGTGCCTTCGCTTAGAAATGTAGCAAGAACAGCTCCATATCTAAGTAGTGGCGAAATGAGTGATCTAAAAGAGGTCATAGGCTTTGTGAGCTATCATCAGCTGATCCATACACTAAATAGCGAAGAGTTGGGGCAAATTTATAAATTTTTGCTAACACTAAATGGACGCAGACCTAGGATACTAAATGAATAAAAGACAAGCAAATATCATCTTAATCGTCCTAGCAATCATCTTTTGCTTTAGCTCAACCTATATCTACATGGCAAATAAAGCAGTTACTGCTGTTAGTAAATTTAACGATACGATCTTAAGTCTTATCTTACTAGATAATGAGCTAAGCTTCACCCTAGAGAACAACGTACTTCGCTTAAACTACGACGATGTAAATAAAAATTTAAGAAGCTTTGATCAAAATTTAACCAAGCTTGATGAGCTAAACGCGATCATACAGGTCTTTTACCAAGAGAAAAATGCCAAAACTTTAAAGGTCATAAACGACGACTTTTTAAAAAAACAAAGGCTTGTAGATAGGTCAAACTACGCTAGCTCGTCAATGGCTGCTTATATCTTATCAGGTGAGTTTGAAATAGCATCAGAAAAGAAGCTAGATGCGCTTAATGCGATATTTCATGCGATAAAAAGCTCAGCCATAATCAGTCCTGAAACGCTAAATCAAACAAAAGAGCAGATAGAAAAATATAAAGATACTTACAAAAACGACACAAAAGCGATCTTGGTGCTAAACAAGGCAACTTACGCGCTTGAATTTGCAAAAAACCTAAGTGCCGTAGCTCAAGACTCTGTTGATCTAAAACTTGGAGAAACACTAAGAAAATTTAGAGATGACACCCTAGCCTCTTACAGCATAATGATACGAAATATAGTGATAATGCAAGTGCTTTGTTTTATCAGTTTTGTGCTATTTTGCGCACTGGCCTTTTACCAAGCAAGGGTGCTAACCAAGCAGCAAAAACAGATAAAACTACTAAAAACGACAGTGGATGCGGGACACAGCTCTATAGTCTTTTGCGACAATAACAATAAAATTTTATATGTAAATAAAACCTTTGAGGCAAAAAGTGGATATAAACTAAAAGATGTTGTCGGTAAAAGCCCTAAAATTTTAAAATCAAATATGCACCCAGAGAGCTTTTATGCTGAGATAAGAAATGCTATAAATAAGCACATCTCGTGGGAGAGCGACGAGCTCATAAGCAGGACAAAAAGTGGCAAGCTACTTTATGAGAAGGTGCGTTTTGCGCCATTTTTCTTTGAGGGCAAGCTAGAGGGCTACATGGCTATAAAGCTTGATAGGACAAAAGAGCTTAGCATGCTTAAAGAGCTAACTCAAAAAAATGAGCAGATAAAAATTCAATCCTCAATCGACAAGCTAACTGGCTTTGGCAACTACTTTGCTTTAACTGAGATGATAGAGGCGAAAAAAGATGGAATTGTGATCAGCATAAGCATCAAAAACTACAAGATGCTAAGATTTTTCTACCAAACAAAGGTTATTGACGCTATGTTAAAAGCGGTGGCAAATACGCTAAAACTCTGTGTTGATACCTACTCTATAAATGCTGAGTTATTTAGATTTCAAGATGATGCGTTTTATATCTGGTATCAAGGCGATGACATCGTTAGAGATATCGGCTTTATAAAAGAGTATTTTAACTTTAGCAGGATGAACATCGAGATAGATGGTAAATTTGAAAACCTACCTGGTATCAAGATAACTCTTGGCGTATCTTTATCAAATGACACACCGCAAACAAACCGCCTAATGCAGTCAATCCTAGCCAATCAACAAGCAAGTGATAGCGGCAACGAGATCTACTATTATCTCGAAAACGACGCGATCGAGATGAGATACTATAAAAACCAACTCATAACCGAACTCATCGAGTACGCCCTAGAAAACGACAAGGTGATAGTTGAGTGTCAGGGAATTTTTAACGTGCAAGAAAATGAGACAGAGGCAAAATACTACGAGGTTTTGGTGCGTATAGTCGATCAAAACGGCAAGATCCGCTACCCAGGCGAGTTCTTAGAGATCGCGATGAAAACGCAACTCTATCTTCAGATAACAAAAAAAGTGATCGCTCTAGCCTTTGATCTAGTGAAAAAATATCCAGACTATACATTTTCTATCAACCTTTCAAGCTCGGATCTAACAGATCCTGGTGTGAGAGAAATTTTAGACGAAAAGCTAGAGAGCTGCCCAGATCCAAGTAGAGTTTGCTTTGAGATGCTAGAGAGCGAAGAGCTTAGCGACTACGCCATGGCAAATGAATTTATAAAAAGAGCTAAAAAATATGGATGTAAAATCTCAATCGACGACTTTGGCTCTGGCTACTCTAACTACTACCGAATTTTAGAGCTTGATATAGATAACATCAAGATAGATGGCTCGATCATCAAAAAGCTACCAACTGATGAAAACGCAAGGGTTTTGGTTGAGACTATCGTGAGCTTTGCTAGAAGACAAGGCTATAAGATCGTGGCTGAGTTTGTGAGCAACGAAGAAATTTTAGAATATATAAAGAAATTTGGAATTTCATACGCACAGGGATTTTTACTAGGCAAACCGCATCAGATGTAAATTTTGCAGTTACTTTAAAGCCTATTAAAAGGCTAAATTTAACTGCTTTTTACTTTTATACTCGCACAAAACCTACTTTTTAAATTTTGCTAGACGTGAAATTTAATCTCTTTTTACAAAACGAAAATTTAAGAATTTATTTTTAAAAGGCTTGAAAATTTGGATTAACTAGATTTTAAAGCTTATGTGGATAAGATTTTGTCTTTTAGAAGTGGTGACCCATACGAGACTCGAACTCGTGTTACCGCCGTGAAAGGGCGATGTCCTAACCGCTAGACGAATGGGCCACGGTCGGTTATGAAGTTGGGATTATATTACTTTTTAACTTAAATTTATATAAAAGGACAAATCGTTGAAGAAATTTTCACTTGTTTTATTATCTGCTCTCATTTTTTCAGGCTGTGTTGCGACTAAAACGCCGCAAAGCTCACAAGCTTTTCAGGTCACTTTATTTTCTCCGATGATAAAGATAAATGATGTTGGATTTTTTCACACATACAAAAATGATCTAAATTTGCAAATTTATAGCTCTGGCGTAAATACCGCAAATATCAATATAAAGGACAAAATTTGCGTAAATGGCGCTTGTTTTAAAAAGACTGAATTTAACGAGAAATTTTTTCTAGCACCACATTATGAGAGCCTTTTTGAAGAGATTTTGCAAAGGCAAAAAATTTATGACGGCAAAGGTCTAAGCACCACAGAGTGCGGCTTTAGACAAGATCTAAGTTCTTATTTTATAAAATACGAAGTTTGTGGTAACTACGTCAAATTTATCGATAGTAAAAATAAAATAAAAGTGATAATAAAAGAGTTAAAATGAGATACATAGGGGCCCACGTAAGTGCAGCTGGAGGCGTCTTTAACGCACCGATAAATGCTGCAAAAATAGGAGCAAATGCCTTTGCACTTTTTACAAAAAATCAGCGCCAGTGGAGCGCAAAGGAGCTGAGCGAGGGCGAGATAGAGCAGTTTAAAGCAAATTTAAAAGCCTCTGGCATAAGCGCCGATCACGTCTTGCCACATGCAAGCTACCTCATAAATTTAGGCCATCCAGAAAAAGAGGCAAGGACAAAATCCCTTGAAGCCTTTATCGACGAGATAGAGCGCGCTAGCAAGCTTGGACTAAAGCTTTTAAATTTCCACCCTGGCTCACACCTAAAGCAAATAAGCCAAAATGAGTGCCTAGATAACATCGCAAGATGCTTAAACGAAGCGCTAAAACGAACAAGTGGCGTAAAACTAGTCATCGAAAACACGGCCGCACAAGGCTCAAATTTAGGCTTTGATTTTGCGCAGCTGGCGTATCTGATCGAGCGTGTGGATGATGAGAGTAGAGTTGGCGTTTGCATCGACACTTGCCACGCATTTGCCGCTGGGTACGATCTAAGAAGCAAAGAGGCTTACGCTAAGACGATGGGCGAATTTGATGCGATCATCGGCTATAAATTTCTATCTGGCATGCACCTAAATGACGCTAAATTTGGTCTTGGCTCAAAAAAAGATAGGCACGAGAGCCTTGGCAAGGGTGAGCTTGGGCTTGGCGCTTTTGAAAATATAATAAATGATGATAAAATAGGCGAAATTCCCTTGATTTTAGAGACGATTGATGAGAGTATTTGGGAAGATGAGATCAAAATTTTAAGAAACCTAGAAAAGGAAAAGCTATGAAAAGAGTGCTTTTAAGCATTATTGCGACGTGTTCTTTATTAAATGCTGGGGGTTACAAGGTCCCTGAGCAAAGTGCTGACTCTTTAGGGCTTGCTGCTAGCAACGTAGCCTTTAGTTTTGGGGCTGATGCGGCTTATTTTAACCCTGCAAATATGATGTTTTTAGACGGGCTTCACCATTTTGAAAGCACGCTTGGTTGGTTTCATATAAATTCCATCGACTTTAAAAGCGATGGTGGCAAGAGCTACAGCTCAGAGAAATTTGACTCACTAGCTGGCACATTTAGCTTTGTAACGCCAGAAATTTATGAAAACTGGAGATTTGGACTAGCTCTTGCTGTGCCCGCTGCTGTTGGCATCTCGTGGGAGGATCCAGAGACTGCTTTTACTGGCAAGAGGTTCAAACTACAAGTTGTCGAGCTAAATCCAACCGTGGCTTACCGCATAAATGACAAGCTTGCCATTGCTCTGGGCGCTAGAGGCGTTTATAGCAAGGGCAAGATAGCAAGTGATTTTGGACGTTTTGGCTACAGAGAGATACAAGGTGATGGCATAAACTACGGCTACAACGTCGCTCTTACATATAGGCCTATCGAGGATCTAAGCTTTGCGGTTACTTACCGCTCGAAGGTAAATTTAGAGCTTAAAGGTAGTGCCGATGCTGATTTTAACGGGGCTCTAGCACCTATAAGCTATCATGGCAAAACAAGAGTTGAGATCCCTCTACCTGCTCAGCTAGTGCTTGCGACTGGATATAAATTTAGCGACTTTACCCTTTTGCTAGCTTTTGAGAGGACTTACTGGTCTAAATTTAAAGATTATGACTTTGAATATGATGATAAGACAGCAGCTCATTCACACCCTATTCTAGGTAGATACTTTAAGGCATTTATGGACGATCCAGTCGTTAAAAACGCAAAAGATACAAACACATATAGGATAGGCCTTGCTTACGATGTAAATGAGAAGCTTAGACTAATGGCTGGCTTTTCATACGATGAGGATATAACTAGTAGCGAACACACTGGCTTAGAGCTTCCAAACACCACCTCTCAGGCATATTCGTTTGGGGCAAACTATAAATTTACGCCAAATTTAGAGCTAGGGCTAGGCTATCTCTATCAGCACCGAGACAAAAAGCGTGCGACAGGTATAAAAAATGGTACTCGCAATGGCACCGGCTCAATGTCTGGCGAATTTGACGCAAGTAGCGTTCAGATAACTGCAATGACATTTAAATACTCTTTCTAGGGCTAAAAATGCAATACTCTTATAATAATTTTTATGAAATTTTGACCAAAGTAGCAAAGCAAAGTCCAAGCCAGATAGCGATCTTTGATGAAAAAGAGAAGCTAAAATACCACGAACTAAAGCAAAACGTCGATAAAGTGGCGGCTTACTTGCAGCTTTGTGGAGTAAATTTTGGCGACAAGGTGGCTATGGCGGTGGCAAATTCGAAAGAATTTATCATCTCATACCTCGCCATCACGGCTATCGGCGCGGTCGCAGTGCCGATGAACACCTTTTTAAAGACAAATGAATTTGAGTATATATTAAACGACTGCGGCGCAAGGGTGCTCTTTGCCTCCAGCTCGCTTGCAAAGGAGCTAATAGCGCTTAGTGAGCTTGAAATTTTAAGAAAGATCATCTGGATCGGTCAAACGCCAAAAAAACTTCAAAGTGCCTCAAAAGACGACTATGTAAGCGTTGATGAGGAGTATGGCGAGAGTGCTTATCTATCTTCAACTCCACAAATTTCAAAAGAGGATATGAGCAAGGGCTATGAAAATAACGGCGTTGTAAAAAATGTAAATTTCAGCGAAGCGCTAAATCACAAATACACTCTAAGCATCACAAAATACCCTAAAATAGACGATCTAATGCATATCATCTACACCTCAGGCACCACAGGCAAGCCAAAAGGTGCTATGATAAGCTATAAAAATATCTTCTCAAACGTCATCGGCGCTCATGAGCGTTTTAAGGTTAAAAAAAGCGATAGATTTATCGTATTTTTACCGATGTTTCATAGCTTTACGCTCACAGCGATGGTGCTTTTACCGATATATGCGGGCGCTTCGATGGTGCTTGTAAGATCAGTCTTTCCATTTTCAAACGTGCTAAAACAGACGCTGCTTAAAAGAGTCACTGTATTTTTGGGTATCCCAGCCATCTATACAGCCATCGGCAAGGCAAAAATTCCTTGGTATTTTAGATGGTTTAACCGCATAAGGCTATTTGTAAGTGGCGCTGCTCCGCTTGCTAAGCAAACGATCGGTGATTTTAGAGTGAAATTCCCACGTGCAACGCTCGTTGAAGGATACGGCCTTAGCGAATGCTCGCCAGTCGTAGCGGCAAATTTATTTGACAAGCAAAAGCTTCTAAGCGTCGGCCCTGCGCTAAATGGCTACGAGGTTAAGATCGTAGATGATGAGATGATGGAGCTACCAGTCGGCCAGATCGGCGAGATCATCGTAAAAGGCGACTGCGTCATGCAAGGCTACTACGGCATGCCAGGTGTGACTGATGAGACCATTATAAATGGCTGGCTAAAGACAGGGGACCTTGGCAAGATCGATGAAGAGGGCTTTATCTACATCGTTGATCGCAAAAAAGACCTCATCATATCAAAGGGCATAAACATCTATCCGCGCGAGATCGAAGAGGTCATCTATAAGCTAGAAGCCGTTGAAGCTGCAGCAGTGATTGGCGTAAAAGATGTGCATGCAGACGAAGAGGTCGTCGCTTTCATACAGGTAAAAGATGGCATGGATCTTGATGAAAAGACGGTTAGAGAGCATCTAAAGAAAAATTTAGCAAATTTCAAAATTCCAAAAAGCATTTATTTTGCCGAGGAGCTGCCTAGAAACGCGACTGGCAAGGTGCTAAAACGCGTGCTAAAAGAGCAGATAAAGGATAAAATTTAGTGAAGTATTTGCTTGATTTTCTAAACCGAGACCTCAAAAAAAGTAAAATTTACGAGCTTATAAAATGTGGCGATGAAGAGGGAGAAATTTTAAAATACCTAAGCAAAGCCTACGTGCAAGGCACGGCTAGTATGAGCGTTTATGAACTACTTGGAGCTGTTTTTGGCACGCAAAACGACAAGCAGCTCTTATACCTTAAATTTATAAAAAATTTGCTGGGTAGCGGCTGGATAGTGCAAAACTACAGCCTCTTTAAAATGCCAGAGAACTCGCAAAAAAGCTCTAACCAAGGGCTGCTTTCGCTACTTCACTCTGAAATTTCACTCTCAAGCACGTTTTTAAAGATCCTTGAAGATGGCAACGCTGATATAAATTTACCAGAGCTTTCGCCTTATGAAGATCATTTGGAGTATTTAAAAGATCAGTTTTTAAAGATAGAGCTTTACTCAAAGGCTGCGATATTTGAAGGTGGCTCAAATGACGCTAAAAAGCGCATAAACGAGCAAATTTCTGAGCTTACAAAGCGCATAAACGAGCGTGTAAAACTAAGCAAGATCAGCCTAAAAATAGAGCAAATTTTTAAAGAAAACTCGCTTGATGAAAAAGAGCAGATCATATTTTTAGCCCTTTTAAAAGAGGAGTACGCGGGCGACTTTGAAAATGGTCGCGACCTAAACACGCTAGTTGGGCTAATAAGCAAAGATGAGCTTGAACGCATCAAAAATCGCACACTTTTAGAGGACGGCTCAAGGCTCATCGAGGGCGCACTGATCGACTACGACGAGGTTTTAAACGCTTATGGCAATGTTAGCAAGAGCTTTTTTATAAACGAAGAAATTTTGCAAAGCATAATGCACCCAAAAAATGACAAAAACAGCAAGAAAATCAAGATCGAAAGCCTAGTAAAAGAGCAAGAAATTTTTGAGCTCATTGAGCCAGTAACTAGCCTAGAAGACGTCGTGCTAAACGAAAAGACAAAGCAGCTTTTAAGCACGATACTAAAGCAAGTCGATAAAAAAGTGCTCGCTAGACTTAGCAGCTGGGGCATAAAAACTAGGAAAAATATAGACGCAAAGATCATCTTTTACGGCGAACCTGGCACTGGCAAGACGATGAGCGCTGTTGGGCTTGCAAAGAGCCTAAAGAAGCAAATTCTAAGCTTTGACTGCTCAAAAATTTTAAGCAAATATGTCGGCGAGAGCGAGCAAAATGTAAGGAAAATTTTTGACACCTACAAAGAAATTTGCAAAAAAAGTGGCAGCGAGCCGGTGCTTTTGCTAAACGAGGCCGATCAGTTTTTAAGCACGAGAGTGGAGAGCTCGAGCGGGGCTGAGAAGATGCATAATCAAATGCAAAATATCTTTTTAGAGCAGATCGAACGCTTTGAGGGCGTGCTGATCGCCACGACAAATTTCTTACAAAGCCTTGACGTGGCGTTTTCTAGGAGGTTTGACTATAAGATCGAGTTTAAAAAGCCTGATTATAACGGCAGGCTCGCCATTTGGCGTAAAATTTTGCCTGAAAATGCGAGCTTTGAAGATGGCTTTAGCGTTGAAAGGCTGGCTGAGTTTAACCTAAGTGGCGCGCAGATCGTCCTTGCGCTAAAAAACACCGCTTTGAAAGTGGCGATAAAAGATGATGGGATTTTTACCTTTGAGGACTTTAAAACCACGATAGAGCGTGAGCTAAACTCAAGCTTTGGCGAGGATAAAAAGATGGGATTTGGCTCTTAAGCCTTATCTAATTTTATAAATTTGACTTTGCACTGCAAAAATCACTGACTTTTATAAGAATTTTGCTTCACTCAATAAAATTTAGACAAGCGTCGCCACTAAAATCACGGAAAGCGCGAGATAAATTTAATCTTTGGCGATAAAAAATGTAGATAAGTGCCGAGAGTGTTAAATTTTATTTTTATACGGAGCATGGCCCTAAAAGCAACAGGGAAAGTGAGCTAAATTCGAGCTTTGACAAGAAAAAGGATAAGCTTGCTCTTGGATTTTTAAAGCTATATTGCAAGGTTTACGCTGCAACAAAGACAAAGTGCGGATATCAAATTTGCTTTTATCTATTAAATTTAAAAGAAGCCTACAATTAAAAGTTATAAAAAACGTGAAGTAAATTCGATCTTTGGTAAAGAAAAAAGAGAGGTTTTCCTATTGGGCTTTTTTAAATATACGCTTTGTGTCACAAAGCAAAGTCTAAAATATTGGCGCTTGCAAAACTAAATATGGAATTTTTTACAATTAAATTTTGGCAAAAACACGGCAGGATAGATACCCATCCATAGGCTTTTTGCATAAATTTAACTCGCTTGCTTGCTTTAAATTTTGAAATTTATCCGCTCTGCAACTCCCGTTTAGGCGGATAAATTTTTACATAAGCTGTTTTATCTATTGCGGACTTTTTACATTATCGACGATTGCTGATCTAAGTGTGAAATTTTGCTTTTTTATTAAATTTAAACTCAAAACTACAGCTTGGCAGATGCCAACTTATAGGCACTAGCATAAATTTACTACCCTAGCCTTTGCAAAATGGTAATTTTTATTTATCCACTATGCCTTAAACATCAAGCGTGCAAAGCACATATCTCTAGTTGCGTATGTTTTTGCATTAAATTTTGTTTTTATCTATGCAAATTTGCAAAAACCACAAGCATGATAAATGCACTCGCAACCGCCTAATGTAAATTTAGCTCGCCACTTCAAATTTACTACCGCATTTTTTATTAAAAAGCCAAAAATTTCAAATTTTATCCGCCGTTTGAAGCGTGGGCGTGACTGCTTTCTATAACGTTTTATCATTTTTCCTAATACAAAAGTCGCCCACTTCATAAAATTTAGCCCAAAAAACCCAGTAAATTTCAAACACGCTTCCGCGACTTTTGCAACATCACTTTTCGCACCAAAAAATGCAAAATTTACCGATCTTTTTAATAATAAATTTAAAAGGCTATGAAATTTTAGTAGTCAAATTTATGCAGAAATTTACTGATTGATCTTATCAAGCAGCTCTTCGACCTCTTCAAGCGCAAAGGCCTCTTCTGAGCTTTGTTTTAAGAAGCTCTCCATAAATTCTTTTTTCGAGATCGCAAGGTCAAGCTCCTTGTCGCTACCCTTTTGATATGCGCCGATGCGAAGCAAGACCTCATTTTCTTTTAAAAGCGAGTAGAGGCGCTTAAATTTCATCGCATTTAGCTTGTGTTCTTTGCCGATCACGTCGCCCATGACACGCGAGGCCGAGTTTTGGATATTGATAGGTGGGTAGATGCCAAAGTCCGTTAGCTCGCGGCTTAGCACGATGTGGCCGTCTAGGATAGAGCGGCTTTGGTCGGCTATCGGGTCGCTCATATCATCGCCCTCGACTAGCACGGTGAAAAACGCCGTGATACTGCCCTTGCCCTCCTCTTTGCCAGCGCGCTCCATTAGCTGTGGCAAGAGTGTGAGCGAGCTTGGCGGATAGCCCTTTGAGGTCGGTGGCTCGCCAAGCGCAAGGCCGATCTCACGCTGCGCCATCGCAAAACGCGTGACGCTATCCATGATGAAAAGCACGTCGTTACCCTGCTGTTTGAAGTATTCAGCCACGCTCATCGCACAAAATGCGCCGTATTTTCGCATGAGCGAGCTATCGTCACTGGTCGCTACGATGATGACCGTGCCCTCCAGGTCGCCACCTAGGTTTTTTTCGATAAATTCAGGCACCTCACGGCCACGCTCGCCTATTAGCGCGACTACTTTTATGGGAGCTAGCGTATTTTTTACGATCATGCCCATGAGAGTTGATTTGCCCACGCCTGAACCTGCGAAAATTCCCAGCTTTTGCCCCTTGCCACAAGTAAGCAGCCCATCTATCGTCTTTATGCCAACGCTAAAAGGCTCGTTTATAAGCCCCCTTTTCATCGCATCTATGGGCGCTCTCATGATCGGCATATATTCAGTCGTATCAATCGCCCCTTTGCCGTCAATTGGCTTCATAAATGGATCGACCACGCGACCTAGTAAATTTAGCCCTACCGGTATGCTCATGCCCTGATCGCTCTCATAGACAAAGTCGCCTATCCTAAAGCCCTCGACAAAGCCAAACGGGCTGATATAAGCGCCATCTGTCTTTATCTGCGTGACCATGCCAAGGCCGTTTTTGCTCTTGTCTTTTGCCACTATGCGCACGATGTCGCCGATACTTGGGCGAAGTCCGGTGATCTCTATCGTAGTAGCTGTGATCTTTGTAATAACACCGAAGGTATTTGAGAGCTTCACGCCCTCTTTAAGCCTTGAATTTATACGCTCTAAGCTCAAAAATGCGTTTCCCTAGGCGAATTTATAAGCGAGAAAAACTCCCGTCTTGTGTCTGCATTTTTGATAAAGCAGCCCCTAAGCGCAGAGGTCGTGGTAGTCGAGTTTATCTTCTCCACGCCCCTCATCTCAACGCACATGTGCCTTGCCTCGACGACTACTCCAACGCCTTTTGGAGCGATAACGTCCTCAAGCGCCTTTGCGATCTGCTCGGTCATCTGCTCTTGAATTTGCAAGCGTCTGGCGTAGATATTTACCATGCGTGGAATTTTACTAAGGCCAACGACCTTGCCATTTGGGATGTATGCGACATGCACGCGGCCGATAATAGGCAGCAAATGGTGCTCACAAAGGCTGTAAAACTCGATGTTTCGCATTAAAACCATTTCGTTGTTTGAGCTAGTAAAAAGAGCGTCTCCAAGGACTTCTTTTGGGTCTTGATCATATCCGCTAGTTAGAAATTTAAAAGCTTTATAAACGCGCTCTGGGGTTTTAATAAGCCCCTCTCTGTTTGGATCTTCGCCGATGATAGTTAGCATATTTTTAACTGAATTTTCAAAACTCTCTTGCATAAATTTTCTCCATAATTTTATCGCCAAATTCTACGTTAAAACGCCTTTTATATCTATAAAAATTTACAAATTTACAATGAAATAAGGAAAATTCTGCTATATTTTGGGCTAAAAATTTGTATTCATAAAGGAATTCGATGGAAATCAAAATCAAAGCTCTAGATAGCGTAAATACCCTAGCAAGCACAACCATAAGTGCAGATACTATAAAGTCTAGCGTAGAAAAACTAGCAAAAAAAGCAGCAAAAACTATGAAAGTAGATGGTTTTAGACAAGGCCATGTGCCAGTCGCTGTCGTGCTAAAACGCTACGAGAAAGAGCTAACAAACGACGCTGAGCAAGATGTCTTAAGAGATGTAGTCGAAGAGGCTATCAAACAAGCAGGCAAGAAAAATGACGACCTTATCGGCGAGCCTATCGTTTCAAAATTTGATAGAAAAGATGACAAGATCGACGTTGAGCTAACAGTTTCATTTAAGCCAAGCGTCGATGTGAGCGGCTATGAGAGCTTGATACCTGAGTTTTCAAACCCACGCGTTTTGAAAAAAGATATCGACGAGAAGAAAACTGAGCTTTTAAAAATGATAGCTCCACTTGAAAAAGTAGAGAGCAAAAGAGGCCTAAAAGTTGGCGATTTTGCTAAATTTGACTTTGAGGGCTTTGTTGATGGCGTTGCATTTGAAGGTGGCAAGGCTGAAAACTACGTGCTTGAGATCGGCTCAAATCAATTCATCCCAGGCTTTGAAGATGGCATGGTAGGCATAAAAGCTGGCGGCGAAAAAGATATCGAGGTTAAATTCCCAGAAAACTACGGCGCTGCACATTTAGCTGGCAAAGATGCCGTTTTTAAAGTCAAACTTCATGAAATTCAAGAGAGAAAGATCCCTGAAAAACTAGATGAAGAGATGCTAAAAACTATCCTTCCAAACGAAGAAAAACCAACTGAAGAGCTACTTGAAGAGCGCATAAAAGAGCAAATTCGCCAAGAGAAAATTTATAAACTTATAAACGAAGAGCTAAAACCAAAATTTGCTGAAGCTGCGGTTGAGAAATTTAAATTTGACGTGCCAAAAAATATTGTCGAGCAAGAGATCGATATGCAGTTTAGAAACGCATGGAGCTCATTTACTCCAGACGATATGAAGAAATTTAGAGAGGACAAAGACGCTCTAGCTAAAAAACGTGACGAGTATAGAAAAGACGCTGAAAATAGCGTTCGTCTAACTTTCATCATCGATGAGCTAGCTCGTGTAAGAGGCGTGAAAGTGAGCGATCAAGAGGTCGTTCAAGCGATCTATTTTGAGGCATATAGAAGCGGTCAAGATCCAAAAGCACACCTTGAGATGTACCGCAACCAAGGCATGCTCCCAGCTATAAAGATGTCGATGATCGAAGAGAAGCTATTTAGTGAGCTTTTCAACAAAGAAAAAGACGAGAAAAAAGCAAGCAAAAAAGAGAAGGCTGAGTAATGAGCTATTACGTTCCTGTCGTAGTTGAAAGAACTAGTAGAGGTGAGCGAAGCTATGATATATACTCCCGTCTTTTAAAAGACAGGATCGTTATGCTAAGTGGCGAGATAGAGGACGGCATGGCTGCCTCTATCGTCGCTCAGCTGCTATTTTTAGAGGCTGAGGATCCAGATAAAGATATCTACCTTTATATAAACTCACCAGGCGGCGTGATAACAAGTGGCTTTAGTATCTATGACACGATGAACTACATAAAGCCAGATGTTTGCACGATCTGCATCGGTCAGGCTGCTAGCATGGGCGCATTTTTACTAAGCTGTGGCGCACCTGGCAAGAGATATGCACTGCCAAATTCTCGCATCATGATACACCAACCACTTGGCGGTGCTAGAGGACAAGCGACTGATATCGAGATACAAGCACGTGAAATTTTACGTTTGAAAGAAATTTTAAATGGAATTTTGGCAAAAAATACAGGTCAAAAGCTAAGCAAGATCGTAAAAGATACTGAGCGTGACTTCTTTATGAGCTCAGCTGAAGCCAAAGAATACGGACTTGTCGATAAAATTTTGGAGAAAAGTTTTAAATAAGGCCCAAAGTGATAAAGATAGATAACGCACCAGATCCAAAAAGAAAAGCAGCTGAAGCAAAACCAGCTGTCAAAAAAGAAAAGGTAAATATCTATAAATTTTCAGAGGACGTTTTGCATGAGCTAAGCGACGACAACGTCCCATCTACGCCGACAAACTACTCAATATATTTTGAAAAGATGCTTGATGGGCAGTCAGATGAGTTTAGAAAAGAGATCGGCGATATCATAGTGGCAAATTCTGAAAGCTCAGTGCCAACAAATGGCAACATCTCTATCGAAAAAGAGGTAAAACAAGGCTTTATCCAGATAAAAAGTATGCTTCAAGCAGTCGTGCTCATCTATAAAAATTTAGGCGTTATGAGAGGCCTAGTGCAAAAGCGTATGGATGGGCTTAAAAATAACACAAATGTCCTTGCGCTCCAAAACATTTTAAGCGCCTTTAACCAAGACCTCATCAAGCTAAACGACCTCATGGATAAGCATCTTGACGTCATCAAGATGAGCTACGAAGAGGTCGGCAAGATGTTTAAGGCAATCGAAGAGCAGTCGATCTACGACACAACATACGAGGTCTATAACAAGAAATTTCTAGTAGCGACCATAAGCAGCGAGATCGAGTCTGTTAGGCGCTACGGCTATAATGCCTCATTTTTGCTAGTTAAGATAAAAGACAAATTTGCAAACCGAGTTAAAAATTTAAAAGAGCGAAACAATATGTTTAAAAGCATGTCGCAGCTTCTTTTAAGAACTTCACGTAGAAGCGATATAGTCGCACATTACGGCGATGGCTGCTTTGCTATGGTGATGAAATACACCGATGAAAACGGCACAAAGCAAGCGTGCGCGAGAATTTTAAACATGCTCTCATCTATGCCTTGGAAGATCGACAATGAAGAGTGCAAACTAGACGTGCAGATCGTCTCAAGCATGATCTCAAAGACAAAGAGCACCGAAGAGCTGCTCTCTCACGCGCTTGACAAGCTAGAGACCAACCAAGACCTAAATGAGCCACTATTTTTAGACGAGAAAGCAGAGAATTAGTTTGATCCTAGAAGTTTTATCCTATCCAAATAAAAAACTTTATGAAATTTCAAAAGAGGTCGAAGTCTTCGATGAGAAGCTTCACAAACTTCTTGATGATATGTATGAGACGATGATCGCAAAAGAAGGCATCGGTCTTGCAGCCATACAAATAGGCGTTGCAAAGAGAATTTTCATCATAAATTTAGCCAACGAAGAGGGCGTGCAAGATAAAGAAAATTTAATCGAGATCATAAACCCAAAATTTGAGCTACGTGAGGGCGAGTGCGTCTATCAAGAGGGCTGCCTTAGCGTGCCTGGCTACTACGAAGACGTTAAAAGAAGCGAGGTAGTTGCTATCAAATTTCAAGACCGCTTTGGCAAAGAGCAGACCTTAAAAACTGATGGGCTACTAGCGATCGCCATCCAGCATGAAAATGACCACCTAGACGGACATCTTTTTATAGAAAAAATAGGCTTTAACAAACGCAAGAAATTTGACAAGGAATACAAAAAGCAAAAAAAAGAAAAGACATCATGAAGTCCCTAAAATGTGCTACTTACGGCGACGGACTAAAGATCATTGATGTTGAGTCTATCTTTTCGCGTGGGCTTCCTGGCTTTAGCATCGTGGGCCTTGCAAGCACCAGCATCAAAGAGAGCACAGAGCGCGTAAAAGCAGCACTTTTAGCGCTTGACTTTGCCTTTCCAGCTCAGAAAATAACCATAAATTTATCCCCCTCAGACCTGCCAAAAAGTGGCTCACATTTTGATCTAAGTATCGCCCTTTTAATCGCCCTTCAAAAGGCAAAAAGCTTGGAGAAAATTTTTGTTTTTGGCGAGCTTGGACTTGACGGCAGTGTAAAAAGCACGGCAAATTTATTTTCGATCCTACTTTTTTTAAGCACGCAGGTTCAAAATGCAAAAATTTTAGTGCCTAGCGAGATAGCTGCAAAAGCTTCGATGATCCCAAATTTAGAGATTTATGGCGTTAGCACACTAGAGGAGGCGATAAAGTTTTTTAGCGACGCAGAATTTGCTAAAAGCACGCATTTTAACGCCACACACGAGCTATTTTCAAATGTGATAGAAGTTGGCGGCAAAAGATACGTTCCAAATTTAAATTACGAGCTTGATTTTAAGGACGTTTTGGGTCAAGAAAGAGCCAAAAGAGCCTGCATTATCGCAGCTGTTGGCATGCACAATATCTTATTTGAAGGCAGCCCAGGCAGCGGCAAGAGCATGTGTGCAAAACGCCTAGTTTATATCATGGCGCCACAAAGCCTAGAAGAGGTGCTAAAGTCCGCCGCCTACCGATCGCTAAATCTTCAAGATAGCGAATTTACAAGCACTAGAGCCTTTCGCTCGCCACATCACACCTCGACAAAAAGCTCGATCTTTGGCGGAGGCTCGAACGTCGCAAAGATCGGCGAAATCGCACTTGCAAATGGCGGGGTGCTATTTTTTGACGAGTTCCCACACTTTGCTAAACAGGTGATAGAAAGCCTTAGAGAGCCACTTGAGGACAATCAAATCCACATCGCAAGGGTAAATTCAAAAGTGACTTATGAGACTA
The DNA here is from genome assembly GCF_002165815.1 of Campylobacter concisus. GTDB lineage: Bacteria > Campylobacterota > Campylobacteria > Campylobacterales > Campylobacteraceae > Campylobacter_A > Campylobacter_A concisus_BH. Next base: position 148,227 of record NZ_NDYN01000006.1, on the reverse strand, counting down.
AATTTATCTTCGTAGCCGCTCAAAATCCCTGCCCTTGTGGAAATTTATTCTCCCGTAACCTAAACTGCAAATGCAGCGAAAATGAGATCAAAAACTACAAAGCCAAAATTTCAGCCCCAGTGCTTGACCGCATAGACTTAAAAGTCGCGATGGATGAGAGTTCGCCAAGCGACAAAGCGAGTTTGAGCTCGCAGCAGATGAGCGAGATGGTCTTAAAAGCCTTTATCTTTCAAAAAAAGCGGGGTCAAGATGAGCTAAATGGCAAGCTAAATGACGCGCAGGTGGCTAAATTTTGCACGTTAAACGCCGAGGCGAGTGAAATTTTACAAAAGGCCGCCACGAAATACAACCTCTCTCAAAGGGGCATAAAAAGGACACTTAGAGTAGCTAGAAGCATCGCCGATCTTGATGAGAGCGAGCAAATTTTAAAGCCCCACATCTTAGAGGCGCTTAGTTTTAGGGCATAAAATGAAAAATTTATATTTAGATACGAGAGTTTTAGACGAGCGAGCAAGCGAGAAATTTGACCTTAGCGAAGAGCTTTTGATGGAAAATGCAGCCGCAGCCATAGCAAATTTCATCCGCAAGAAATTTAAAAAAGGCGAGAGAGTGCTTGGCATTTGTGGTGGCGGAAACAACGGCGCTGACGTGCTTTGCGCTTTAAGGATGCTAGAGGGTGAGTTTGAGTGTGAATTTATCCTAGCTAGCCAAAGCTTAAAGCCGCTTGCCGCCAAACAGCTTGAAAGGGCCAAATTTGCTGGCGTGCGAGAGAGTAAAGATATAGAAAGTAGCTTAAATAGCACAAAATGCGTCATAGACGGGCTTTTTGGCTCAGGGCTAAATAGAAATTTAGACGAAAAGCACATAGAATTAATCTCAAAAATAAACGCTAGCCCCGCTTACATCATCGCTTGCGACATGCCAAGCGGGCTAAGTAGCGAGGGCAAGGTGCTTGGCGCTTGCGTAAAAGCAGACGCGACGATCACGATGGGAGCTAGAAAGCTAGCTCTTTATAGTGACGCGGCAAAGGACTACGTGGGCAAGATAAAGCTCGCTACTCTTGGCATAAGTGCTCAAAACTACGAGTGCGAGAGTGACTATCACTTGCTTGAAAAATGCGATCTCATGCTTCCAAATAGAAAAAATCAGTGCGTAAATAAGGGCGACTTTGGCCACGTATTTATCATATCTGGCGAGCACATAGGAGCTAGCAAGCTTTGTGCAAAGGCGGCATTTGCCTTTGGGGCTGGGCTAGTTAGCGTGATAGGCGAGCAAGGTTTAAATTTACCAACGCATATCATGCAAGCTAGCAAGATAAGCGAGAAAATGAACGCTGGAGCCCTTGGCATGGGACTTGGCAAAAAGGGTGTAGAAGAGCTTGAGGTGCAAATTTTAAAAGCCAAAAAGCTTGTTCTTGACGCTGATATCTTTTACAGCCCAAAAATGCTTGACCTACTAAGCGAGAACTGCGTCTTGACACCTCATCCAAAGGAGTTTTGCTCGCTTTTAAAAATTTGCAAAATGGCCGATATAGATGTGCAAATCCTGCAAGAAAACAGATACGCTTACGCGAGGGCTTGGAGCGAGAAATTTAAGGCTGTGCTTGTGCTAAAAGGGGCAAACACCATAATCGCCAAAGATGGGCAAATTTACGTCATGCCTTATGGTAAAAGCGCGCTTGCAAAAGGCGGTAGCGGCGACGTGCTAAGCGGTCTTGTGTTAGCACTTTTGGCTCAAGGCTATGAGCCACTAAATGCTGCCATCTCAGCCACTTTAGCTCATGCACTTAGCCTTAAAAATTTTAGCAAAAACAGCTACGCGCTAGAGCCAACAGACATCATCAAAGGAGTAAAATGCTTACGAAAAAGATAGCCGTGCTTTTTAGCGGCAGTGGCTCAAATTTAGAAGCGATACTTAAAAAAGTTCATAATCAAATTTTTAACGGCGTAAAGATCGAAGTTTGCCTTTGTATCTGCAACAAACCTGGTGCATTTGGCATCGAGAGAGCTAAGAAATTTGGGCTTGAAACGACGATAATAGAGAGCGCTAAATTTAAAAACCGTGAGGAATTTGACGCTGTTTTGGTGGAGCAAATTTTAAAAAGCGGTGCTGATCTAACGGTGCTTGCAGGCTTCATGAGGATACTAACGCCAGTTTTTACGACGCAAGTAAAAGCTATAAATTTACATCCTTCTATCTTACCGCTTTTTAAGGGCGCGCATGCGATAAAGGAGAGCTTTGAGAGCGACATGATGATAGGCGGTGTGAGCGTGCATTATGTGAGTGAGGAGCTTGACGGGGGCAAACTGATCGCGCAAAGGGCGTTTGAGCGTGAAGACGGCATGAGTTTAGATGAGTGGGAGGCTAAAATTCACGCCATAGAGCATGAAATTTTGCCTGAGAGCATAATAAAAATTTTAACAAAGGAAGTAAATGTTTGAATGGTTGAGTTCGCCAGAGGCGTGGATATCGCTACTTACGCTAACTGGCTTGGAGATAGTTTTAGGCATAGATAACATCATATTTATCGCTATTTTAGTAGGCAAGCTGCCACCAGAGCAAAGGGGTAAGGGCCGCATTTTAGGTCTTGGCTTTGCGATGATCACTAGGATCATCCTGCTACTTTCGCTATTTTGGATCATGAAGCTTACAAAGCCGCTCTTTAGCATAGGCGAGCTTAGCATCACTGGACGCGACCTAGTGCTCATAATAGGCGGTCTATTTTTGATAGTAAAATCATCAATGGAGATCCACGCAAACGTTACTGGCAAGCACGAGGAGGCTCACGAGAGCAAGTCTCATCCAGGATTTTTTGCAACTATCCTTGAGATAGGCATTTTAGACATAGTCTTTTCGCTTGATAGCGTTATCACCGCAGTTGGCATGGCTCAGCACATCGATATCATGATACTTGCCGTCATCATCGCAGTTGGAGTGATGATGTTTGCCTCAAAGGCGATCTCAGAATTTGTCGATAACAACCCAACGATAAAAATGCTCGCACTCGCATTCTTGGTGCTAGTTGGCTTTGCGCTCATACTTGATGGCTTTGGCGTGCATGTGCCAAAAGGCTACATCTACTTTGCGATGGGCTTCTCGCTAGCGGTTGAGTGCCTAAATATCTACGCTAGAAAAAGGGCATCAAGAGATCAAAAATAAAAATGTGAGCCAAAATTTAGTTTCAAATTTGTCTCATAAAAGATAAATTTAGATAGGTTTGAAGGCGAGCTTTGCTAGCGACATATGATAGCTTTTGCCTTCGCCCGTGATGATATAAAGATACTCGCAAAAGACGCAGGGATCAAGCTTAGCAAAGTGAAGCGAAACGGAGCGCTTGGAGCAATGAAGAGTTTATATATTTACGACTTTGATGGAAATTTGATAGAACTTAGCTCATATATAATTTAGTAAGAAGGCAGCTTGGACCTACTAAAAGACCCACTAAATAAACTAATCATCTCGCTCTCGCTACCAGCTGGCGTGGGCATGATGTTTAACACCCTTTACAACGTCACTGGTACATTTTTCGCCGCTAAAATTTCAACCCTTGCAGTTGCTGGCATGGCGATGAGCTTTTTGCTCTATCTAAGTGTCGTTGGCATCGGGCTTGGCTTTGGCTCGGCACTCACCGCGCTAATAGGCAACAGCCTAGGCGCAAACAAACCAAAAATGGCTAAGCTTTATGCGGCAAATGGCATCATTTTCGTGCTTCTTTTTGCCCTATTTATGGGGCTATGTGGCTACTTGCTAGCGCCAAATTTACTAGTCATTTTAGGTGCTGATCATCACTATATCAAAGAGGCGCTTGACTACGCTGGCGTCATCTTTCTTGCAGCTCCATTTTTCTTGCTTATAAAATCTCTTAACGGCGTTCTAGTCGCACTTGGCGATACTAAAAGCTACCGCAACTGGCTATTTTTAGGCCTTTTTATCAACGCATTTTTTTGCTATCTTTTTGCCTTTAGCTTTGATCTTGGTGTAAAGGGTCTTGCACTAGCAACGGCTAGCGTGCAGTTTTTAGGCACGCTCTATCTCTTTTTTAAAGTGAGAAAGAGCAAGATGATAGAGCCTAGAAATTTAGGCTACTTCGTGCCAAATTTCGCCGTCTGGGCAAAGATACTAAGGCAAGCCTTACCAGCTTGTCTAAACTACCTCTCAATGTCACTTGGCTCGCTCGTGCTTTTAAAATTTGTAAGCTTTTACGGCGTCAATGCGGTGGCAGGTTATGGCATAGCCTTAAGGATCGAGCAAATTTTAGTGCTTCCAACCATCGGCATGGCAGCAGGAGTGCTTAGCATCATCTCAAGAAACTACGGCGCTAAGAGCTTTCAAAGAGTATTGCAGTGCTACAAACTATCGCTTCTTTTTTTGCTCATCTACTGCGTCTTTGCCTACATCTTTATAAGGCTTTTTGGCGAGAGCGCGATCAGGCTCTTTGACAGCACGCCAGCCGTGCTTGAGGTAGCCAAACTCTACCTTGGCATCAACTCACTTGCCTACATGGCTTACGGCACGATAAACATCTCAGGCAGCACTTTGCAGGCGATAAAACGCCCAGTGGCGATCTTTTTGCTAAATGGCTTTAGACAGCTCGTGCTTCAATGCTCGCTCTTTTACGCGGTGGTTTTTTGGCTAGGACTTGAGATCAAATTTATGTGGCTAGCGCTATTTTTTAGTGTCTATTTTACGGCGATTTGCTTTTTGACTTGGACGCTTTTTAGGTTAAAAAGAGCTAATAAATTTTAGCCACAAACATCTATGATATAATCTCGCAAAATATAAATTTTAAGGAGCTAAAGTGACTAACACAGTAATGCTTCAAGGGCAAAATGGCTTTATAATCACAAGCGAAATCATCAGCGCCATGAAACAGCTTTTTGGCGAAAAGATCAAAGTAGTAGAGATAGATGATGAGTTGATCGATAATGTTTTGGATATAAAAGATGCAAAAGAGGCTGAGGAAATTTATGCTAGATTTGTAGCAAGTAACAGCAAAGGCACGACGCTTGATGAACTCAAAAAAGAAAACTGCTTATGAAAGTTATCATTACCGATGAAGCAAAGGTAAATTTTAACAAACTTGATGGCTCTGTTAAAAAGCAAATCATCAAGGCTCTCGAAAAACTAGAAACCCTAAAAGACCCGCGTGATAGTGGAAAGGCTCTAGTAGCAAATTTAAACGGACTTTGGCGTTATAGAGTTGGTGATTATCGCTTGATTTGCTTGCTAAAAGACGACGAACTAATAATCCTGCTTTTAAATATCGTAAAAAGAGATGAAGCTTACTTAGACAAAAACGTAAAACTACTTTTAAAGCTAAAAGAAAAAGCAGAAAAATCTTCTTAAGAGCTAAATTTAACTCCTCAAGCTTTTAAATTTAAAGCTAAATGCAAAAAAGCAAAGCGAGGCGACTAAGATGATGCTGGCTCCGCCTGTGAGATTGAAATAAAAGCTGATCACAAGGCCGATAAAGCAAAAAATGATAGAAAAAATGGTTGAGATAAGCATCATGAGCCCCAGCCTTTTGGCAAAAATTTGCGCAATATATGGCGGTATGGTAAGTAGTGCGATGACAAGTATTAGCCCCACGACGCGGATCGTAGCCACCACGCAAAGCGCCATCATGCAAACTAGCAGATAGTGAAAAAATGTCGTATTGACCCCACGAAGTTTTGCAAACTCCGCATCAAAGCTGATCGCCACAAACTGGCGGTAAAAAAGCGCAATGAGAGCCAAAAACAAGAGGTCTAAAACGCTCATAAATGCGATATCTGTGCTGCTAACTGCAAGTATCGAGCCAAAAAGATAGCTCATAAGATCGGCGTTATAGCCAGGTGTGAGGTCGATGAAAATGATACCAATAGCCATGCCAATCGCCCAAATAGCGCCTATTACGGAGTCGATGTTTGTCTTATCTTTTAGCGTGATCGTGGCGATGATGAGCGCTAAAAATAGCGAAAATATACTTGCACCAAAAAGTGGCTCAAGCGAGAAGAAAAATGCAAGCCCTATGCCGCCATACGCGCCGTGTGCGATGCCTCCAGCGATGAAAGTCATCTTATTTATCACCACAAGCGAGCCTATCATGCCGCATATTATGCTTACTAAAATGCCCGCAATAAAGGCATTTTGCATAAAATTTAACTCTAAAATTTCACTCATTTTCTCTCTTTAAAATTTAAAAACATTGCTCTTTGTTTTTTCACAACCGCACTCGCCAAGCGCGATCTCGACATCACAAAAATGGCTATGCGTTCTAGCTAGATGCTCGATAAATTCCCTCTTTGCAAGGTTTTCATGTGTTTTGTGAATGTGTAAATTTTTACTCACGTAAGCGATCTTTGTAGCATAATTTAGCACGATATTTAGGTCGTGACTGACTAGAACCACACCCACGCCATTTGCGTTTATGCCCTTTAAAATTTCATAAATTTCAGCCTGCCCTTTTGTGTCGATGCTGGCTGTTGGCTCATCTAAGATGAGCACTTTTGCGTTTGCGCAAAGCGCTCTAGCGATATAGACGCGCTGCCTTTGACCGCCACTTAGCTCGCCGATCCTCGCGTTTGCAAACTCCCTCATACAGACTTTTTCAAGGGCACTTAGCGCTAGGGCTTTTTCATCTTTTGAGTAAAAACCAAAGATTTTTTTATCGATTAGCCCCATCAAAACAACTTCTAGAACCATCATCGGAAAGCTTTGATTTGAGAGGAAATTTTGCGGCACGTAGCCTATAAATTTACTAACCTCGCTTGGCTCTTTACCAAAGAGCTTTATCTCGCCACTTTGAGGCTTAAGCAGTCCCAAAATGAGCTTTAAAAGCGTGCTTTTGCCCCCGCCATTTGGACCGATTATCGCTAAAAACTCGTCGCTACTATACTCTAAGTTAATATCCTCTAAAACGACTTGTTTATCGTAGCTAAAGTTTAAATTTCTAATTTTTATAATATCTTTCAAAACAGACTCTTTTGCGTAAATGTCATGACAAAAATGAAAAGTCCAAGCCAAAGCATGATGCCAAGGGCTGCAAATTCTGCATAGATTTTAAACTTTTTTAGCTTAATGTTCGTGCTGATCTTTGAGCCAAAAACTGCCGCTACAAATATCACCACACTCATGCCAAGCGCCATAAATACGCCACTTATCACGCCTGCAAAGTAGCTACCTATCTCATTTGCCAGCACAAAGACTAAGATCGTGCCAGGACAGGGCACAAGAGCCGCAGCGGCCGCTACTAGCCACTCCTCTTTACTCTTTGGCTTTTTGGTTGAGCAAATTTGACAGCCACACTCACTTTTAAATTTTGTATTTTTACTCAAATTTTGGCTTAAATTTGATCTAAAAATATAAAATTTAGTCTCATTTTTGTTTGAGAGATAAAATTTGATCTTTTTAACGAGCATAAAAATCGCCACAAAAAAGATCACGACGCCAGAAAACGCAGTCGTTATGCTAGCAGTGTCCTTTGTGAGGTCGTTGCTTACTTCACGAAGCAGCAAAAAGCTAGCAAAGACAAAGACAAATGCGCCCACAACGTGCAAAAAGCCGATCTTTAGTGCAAATAAAAACGCCCTTTTGTAGCTGCCACCAGTTGCGGCAAAATATGAGCTTGTTAGCACCTTGCCATGGCCTGCTCCAGCAGCGTGCAAGAAGCCATAACCAAATGAGATAAATGCCAAAAATAGCAGCGCAAGCGGACTTTTGTAATCCACGCTTCTTAAAATTTGCTTTAGCCTATCAAGCAAGCTTAGGCTAGTTTTTGAGACGATGTCAAATTTTGCCTCATCGATCTTATCTATCTGGCTTAAATTCTCATCGCTCGCGCCTGCTACTGGCTCTTTTAGCAGCTCTTTAAGCGCTGGCTTCTCGTTGTGAGCTTTGGCTGCTTCTTTGCTTGAAAATGTAAAAAATATCAAATTTGAGTTTGAATTTGGTATCGCCCAGAAGCTTTTACCAACCAAAAATGCGTTATTTTGCGTAAATTTGAAGTTAAAATAGCCCTCTTTATCCTCCATATCAACCGACACGACAAGGCCCTCAGCGATCACTAAATTTGTCTTAAAACTCACGTCAAATTTAAGTCTGCCCTCGTCAAAATAGAGCTTGTATTCATTTAAATTTGGCTCTATTTTAGTGGCGTTTTCATCCTTATAATAGTATTCAATGTCCGTTAGATAGTGCCTTGGCACGAGGTAGTCTAGTAAATTTAAGCGGATCTTTCTAAGCTCTTTATCATCTATCTTTTCATCTTGATTGAGGTCAAAATTTTGCTTCATAAGATCTGAGAAATTTTGCGAAAAGGTCCAAGTAAAGGCGATCTGGCTGATGTTATTTTCGTATGCAACAAATTTCGCACTAACGTGAGCTGTTGGGCTATAAAGCGAGCATAGAGCACACCCAAAAGCATTTATCGCTAGTAGGCAAATGACGATCAGGCGTGCTAACATTTTTATAGACTTTTTGCGAAAATTTCAGCCGTTTTTTTCATCTCGGCTAGCCAGTTTTCAGGCAGTTGGTCTATCATGACGACCTTTGAGCCAGTCTCTTTTGCGATCAAATTTGCAGCCTTTGTTGGAAATTGTGGAGCCACGAAAATGACCTTTACACCGTGCTCTTTAGCTTCTTCTATAAGCTCTTTTAGCTCAGCTGGCTTTGGCTCTTTGCCCTCTATCTCGATGGCGATTTGCTCTAAGTTATAGCGCTTTGCAAAGTAGCCCCAAGATGGGTGATATACGATAAATTCGCGAGTTTTGACATCTTTTAGCTCGTTTTTGATAAAGCTATCAAGCTCGTCAAGGCTAGCTTTAAATTTAGCCAAATTCTCCTCATAAAGTTTTGCATTTTGCGGGAATTTCTCTATTAGCGCCTTTGCGATGTTATCAACTTGAGTTTTTACTAGGATAGGGTCAAGCCAGATGTGTGGGTCAAGGCCGTCATGGTGATGATGATGCTCGCCCTCGTGGTCATGGTGCTCATGCTTATGCTCACCCTCGTGTTTATGCTCGTGGTGCTCTTCATGTTCATGCTCCTCGCTCATAGCGATCTTTTCGATGCCCTCTTGCGTCTTTACGATGCGTAAATTTTTAAACGTCTTTGAGAAGCGATCCAGCCACGCGTCTTCAAACTCGATGCCGATAGCAAAGTAAAGCTCGCTCTTTTCAAGCTCCTTCATCTGCTTTGGTTTTGGCTCATAGGTGTGTGGATCAGCGCCTTTGCCAACCATCGCATTTACATCTAGCGTATCTCCAGCGATCTGCTCGACAAAAAATTTCGTTGGCAGTATGCTAGTAGTCACAACCGGCTTTGCAAAAAGAGACAAAGCACAAACAGCTAAAAAAACGATAATTTTTCTCATTATCTCTCCTTTAAAAAATAATTGCGAAGTTTAGCAAAATGCAACTTGGTTGCAACTTAAAAAGCAAATGCCTAAATTTAGCCTTTTCTTTTAAATATAGTTTAAATCTTTTAGCGTTAATATACGAAAAATGAAAAGGGCAAAGATGAACGCGAGAAATTTCTTAGAAGAGCACAATATCAAAGCTACGATGCTTCGCATAAAGCTTGTTGAAATTTTACAAAACGCCAAGGCGCCGCTAAGCTACGATGAAATTTTGCAAATTCTTGACGCAAACAAGACGACCTTTTATAGAAGTATGGAAATTTTTGAAAAAGAAAATCTCGTGATAAAAACCGAAAACAACCACAAGAGCTACTACGAGCTGGCAAATGAAGCCAAAGCCTACTTCATCTGCGACGTCTGCCACAAAGTAACAAACATCGACATGCCACACCTAAACATCGCTAAAAATATAAAAAGCGCCGTGATAAAGGGCATCTGCGACGAGTGCGGTCACGAGTAAAGCGCGATGATCTCAGCTGGGATCGCCTTTGGGCGGTTTGTCTTTAGATCGATATAGACAAATTCCGTCTTGCCAGTTGCTATTAGCTCGCCATCTTTTTTAAACTCAAAATATCTGCATGATGTCGCCTTACCCTCAGTCTGCGTGTAGGTGTGAATTTCTATCTTGTCCATCAGCTTTGCGCTTTTTATATATTTTGCTTCATTTTTTCTAATGAGCCAAATTTCTCCCCTTTTATACTGCGCCTCGACCGTGTCGCCAACAGCGGCAGAGTGGGCAAATGCGGCCTCTTGCATAAGCGTGAAATAATAGACATTATTCATATGTCCGTGCATGTCGATGGCTTGTGGCGGGATGGTGACGTGATATATAAAATCTCTCATTTTTGACCTTTTTTGCTAAAATTATAACCAAAAATAAGGAGCTAAAATGCAAAATTTATGGGATAAAAAGGCGTCAAACTACCAAAGATTTGACGGCAAGATCAGCGCTATTCAGCAGCAAATTTTTACCAAAGCTTTGGCTTGGGGAGTTGATTTTAGTGGCAAAGATATCCTTGATATCGGCTGTGGCACGGGCGTTTGGAGCATATTTTTATCAAAAACGGCTAAACATATAACTGGCATAGATAGCTCTGAAAAGATGATAGAAATTTTAAACGAAGACGCAAAGAGATTTGGCGTTACAAATTTAAGTAGCGAGGTTTGCTCGTGGAGAGATTTTAAACCTAAAAAACACTTTGATATCGCTATTTGCACGATGAGCCCAGCCATTGCAAACGACTGGGACTTTGCTAAATTTCAAAACTGCGCCAAGCAAAAGCTTTATCTTGGCTGGGACAAGCCTAGAAGCTCTGACCTGCTCGAGCCGTTTTTTGAAAAATTTGGCCGCACACTCTCGCAAAAAAACGTAGTAGATAGGCTTGAAGCGTGGCTAAATGAGCAAGGCATCGCTTATAAGAGTGAAATTTTAAACGAAACTAGGATCGCTAGACGAAGCGTGCAAGAAGCTGCTGAGAATATCTGCTGGCACCTTGAGATAAACGGGGCTAAAAACTACGATGAAAAGGCGGTTTTAGCGATGTTAAAAGAGAGATTTGAGGGCGAGTTTATAGATGAGAAAATAGACTCTCAAATGAAGCTTTTTGTCTTTTAAGGCTTAAATTTAGAGCAAATTTGCTTGCCAAATTCGCTAAAAATGACGCCAAAGATGATGAGCGCAGCTCCAAAAATTTGCCAGATGCTAAGTATCTCGCCTGCAAAAAAGTAGCCAATGAACCCTGCAGAGACTGGCTCTAAGCAGAAAAACAAGGCCGCCTTGCTAGCGGTCGTATATCTTTGAGCGATAGTTTGCACAAAGTAGCAAAATATGGTGCCAATCACCGTCGTGATAAATATCGCTATGAAAAATTCCCTATCAAAATTTGGCACGATACTGCCCTGAAAAAGCGCAAAAACAAGCGAGAGCAGGGCATTTGTGAGAAAGACCACAAAGACAAGCAGATAAAGCTCGCTCTTTCTTACAAAGTGGCCATTTAGCGTCGTGTAAAGTGCGTAAAATATGGCGCAAACAAGCGCTAGTGCCTCGCCAGCCCCAAGTGCGAACGTGGCGCCACTTAAGAGCCAAAGCCCAAAAATAGCGATTAGTGCGCCTAAAATTGCAAAAATACTTATCTTATTTTTAAAAAACACCGCCGCCATAAAAGGGACTATCACACATTCAAGCCCCGTGATAAAGGCGACGCTCGAGCTAAACGTAAGCTTTAGAGCATAAGTTTGCGTTGCAAATGACAAAAACAGCACCGCACCAAGGATAACGCCGTAGATGACGCTCTTTTTATCAAATTTCTTAGTAAATTTAAGCGCGACAAAGCCCATAAAGATAGCCGAGAGAAAAAACCGGCAAAAAAGCATGACAAAAACGCCATTTGTCTTTAGCGCATTTGCCATGGGTAAAAACGTAGCGCCCCAAACGATGGAAACTACGATAAGAGCGATGTCGGCTCTGTTTTGAGCGCTTAAATTTCTCATTTAAAGATCGAGTCTAGCACCTTTTTGCCGCTATCTAGGCTAAAGCCGCTTCTTAGCCCCTTTTCCTTCTCGCTCATCACGTTAAATAGCCCATCTAGCGTCTTTCTCGTGATATATGCGTTTAGGTCTTCGCCGTCATCTGGCACATATTCGCTTGCGCCTAAATTTTTAGCTAGGCTTTTGACTGATTTTATCGTTTCGTTATTTTTAGCCGAGCCACCGATGAAAGAATTTAGCCCATTATAGGCAGTCGCAAAGCTATTATCACTCATCATTTTCTCAATTATCGGTGTAAATGCCGCCTTTAGCTTTTGGCTGGAGCTTTGCTGCAAATATTTCGTAACGCTGTCGCTGCCGCCGTTAAAGAGCTTTTTCACGTCAGCCTCGCTCATATTTTTTATGCTCTCGCTAAAAATTTCAGCAGCCTTTGGCACGGCCGTGGTCGCAGCGTTATTTATCGACTTGCTAAGGTCCTGCGCCCACTTCTCGCCGCCCACTTTTTTGGCTAAATTTGACGCCATTTCAAGGCTTTTTGGGAGTGGGATTTTAGCTGTGGCGTTGTTTATAAAGCCCTCTTTTGAAAGCTCGCTAACAGCGGCATTTAGTGCCTCGCTAACTAAGCTTTTATAGTCGCCGCTTGATGCGTGAGTGGCGATTTTGACGCCTTTATTTATCATATCATCCATGCTTGCGGCTTGTAAATTTAAAACAAGCGCGCCACAAAGAATTACAAGAGATCTTTTCATCTTCTCTCCTTTTTTAAATTTAAAGCAAAATCATACAAAAAATATCTAAACGCTTAAAATAAATTTAATATTTTTGCACTAAAATTTGCTCTTTTTTTAAAGGGAATTTATGCAGCTTTTACTTCTTAGCTTTGCTCTTAGCATGGATAGCGCGGCTCTAAATATGGCAAACGGCGCAAGGTATAAAAGCATTGCCCTTGGCAAAATTTTATTTATCGCTTTTATGCTTGGCTTTTTTCAGTTTCTCATGCCGCTTCTTGGCTATTTTCTTGGCATTAGCTTTGCTAAATTTATAAGCTCTATCGATCACTTCATAGCATTTTTTATACTTTGTTTTCTTGGCTTTAAAATGTTAAAAGAGGCCTGTAGCAGCGAGGCTGGCGAGTCCTTAAGTATGGATATTAAGACCATTTTTGTGGGTGCATTTGCCACGAGTATCGACGCACTTGCCATTGGCGTCACGCTTAGCTTTGAAGCGGTTAGGATATTTAAAAGTGCGCTCATCATCGGCGTAGTCTGCTTTGTGCTAAGCCTAGCCGCCTTTTACATCGGTAAATTTATGGGTGAAATTTTAGAGAAAAAGGCACTCTTTTTAGGTGGCGCGATACTTATATTTTTAGGCTTTAAAATCCTCATCACCCACCTGCTTGAAGAGGGCGTGCTCTAAATTTCTATCTCTATTCCAACTGGGCAGTGGTCGCTGCCGGTGATCTCTGGCAGGATAAAGGCGTCTTTTAGCCTATCTTTTAGCCCCTGCGATATGAAGAAATAATCAATCCTCCAGCCGACATTTTTCACCCTTGCGTTAAAGCGGTAGCTCCACCACGAGTAGGCGTTTTCAACGTCGCCATTTACGGCTCTAAAGGTATCTATAAAGCCACTTTTTAAAACCTCATCTATCCACGCGCGCTCGATAGGCAAAAAGCCAGAAGTTTTGGCATTTGCCTTTGGATTTTTAAGATCGATCTCGCGGTGAGCGGTATTTACATCACCGCAAAATATCACCTCTTTGCCGCTTTTTACAAGCTCTTTGCAGTAAGCTAGAAATTTCTCGTAAAAGTCCATCTTGTAAGCTAGCCTCTCGTCGTCCTTTTGGCCGTTTGGAAAGTAGATGTTAAAAAGCACGATATCATCAAATCTATGCTCCAAAACTCGCCCCTCTGTGTCGTCAAAAAAGGCCGCTTTTTGCGTTTGCACGTCAAATTTAGCTAGGCTCATCACGCCAGAGTAGCCAGCTCTTGCGCCTGAATTTACACTGATATCTTTAAAGCCAAGGTTGTAAATTTCTTTTGGCACGTCATCTTCTTTGACCTTGATCTCTTGAAGTCCCAAAAAATCAGGCCTAACCTCATCAAGCCAGCCAAAGCCATCTTTTGCCACAACTGCGCGCAGCCCATTTACGTTCCAGCTAATAAGTTTCAAATTTCATCCTTTTTTTAATTATAATTATGCCAAAAATCGCAAAAAGGAAAGTTATGAGAAACCAGCCAGAGTATAAATTTTTTAAAAATTTTGGCTACGCAAGAGAGGGTTTGGCTGAAATTTTTAAAAACGAAAAGAGCTTTCGCATAGAAATTTGTATATTTTTGATAGCTACGATCTCGCTATTTTTTTGGAAATTTGACCTTATTTTTAACCTATTTTTGATCTTTAGCATGGCATTTGTGCTAGTTTGTGAGTGCTTAAACTCGGGCCTAGAGCGAGTGACTGATCTTGCAAGCCCAGACTATCACGTCCTAGCAAAAGCGGCAAAAGACGCTGGAAGTGCAGCCGTAATGATCGCAAATTTCTTATGTGGCGCGCTTTGGTGCGTGGCGATAGGATATAAAATTTGGGGCTAGAAAAAGAAATTTACAAGGCGCTTCTTGGCGAGAAAAAGGTAGAGATCATAAATTTACTTTGCGAGCTAAGCGATGAAAATGGCTTTATCATGCTTAAAATTTCAGAAATTTGCGAGAAGCTAAATGTGAGCAAACCAACCGTGATAAGCACGTTTAAGCTACTTGAAGAGAAGAAAATTTTTGAGCGAGTAAAAAACGGGGTTTATAGATTTAAAAATTTATAGTGGCAAGCAAGTGCCTGCCACCTCTTTCTAGCCGATAGTCTCAGCAGCGATCATGCCAAATGTCAAGCAGTCAGTTATAGCCACTGATCCTAGACGGCTGGCTCCGTGAACGCCACCAGTGATCTCGCCAGCTGCGTATAAATTTGGTATAGGCATAGCTGTTTGAGAGTTCATGACTTGGGCTTTCGTGTTGATATTTAGGCCGCCCATTGTGTGGTGAACTTTTGGCGTGCCACGCTCTGCGTAAAACGGTGGAACTGAGATATCAATGCCCTTTGTCGTAGTCGCAACAACTGGCTTGCCAAAGTCCTCATCGACGCCTTTTTTGACAAATTCATTGTATCTTGCGACTGTTTTTTTGAGCTCATCAACTGGGATCTTATACTCAGCTGCCAAGGCATCAAGTGTGTCAAATTTCTTGCAAATTCCAGCTGCGATAGCTTTTTCATAGTGAGCTGGGAGCATGTGAGGAAGTGCTCTTGAGTCGCAGAAGTTGATAGGGAAGTTTTTATCGTCTTCGCCTTTTTCATGGATGACTTTAAACATCGCTTCAGTTCTTGTCCTACGGTCAGCTAGCTCGTTCATGTAGCGTTTGCCAGTTCTTGGATCGACTGAAATTCCAAACGGAAAAGCGCCATTTACGTTAAACATCGATCCCACGCCAAAGCCTGTCTCATCGGCACATCCCCAAGGGCCATACTGGATCCAGCTTGGCTGAACTGGATAAGCACCCGCTCTAAATGCCGCTAAAAGCGCGCCCGCTGTTGAGCCTGGTTGGTTTGTCGAGTCTGTTTCTGGAGTGATCCTTGGATCTTGAAGGCGTCTAAAAATTTTATCCCTACAAAAGCCGCCAGCTGCTAGCACAACGCCCTTTTTAGCTTTGATGTATTTTGTATCGCCGCCTTTGTTTTCGACATCGTCACTCATCAAATTGCCATCAAATTTGTAGTTTTCTCTGACGATGACGCCCACAACTGCGCCCTTGTCGTCAAAGACGAAATCATCAAATTTTGTCCTTTTTTTGATCGATGCGCCTTCTAACTTTTCAAATGTCGCAGTCATAGGAAGCACGATGCCAGCACCGCTGCCAACCTCTGTTTGAAGGCTTCTTGGCACTGAGTGACCGCCTGCGTGAGTGATCTGATCGATATATTTTGCACCACAATCAAGTGTGAGTTTGTAAGCATCTTGCGCTCTCTCGCCGATCTTTGCCAAAAGATCAACGTGGTTGATGCCGCGACCTGCTTTCAAGCAGTCTTTGATAAATAGCTCTGTGCTATCTCTTATGCCAGCTTTCTTTTGCATGTCGCTATTTGGAACGGCAAAGATACCGCCGTTGATGACAGAGTTGCCACCTGTGCGGCCCATCTTTTCGATCAAGACGACTTTGTTGCCTTTTTTAGCTGATGTGACGCCAGCTGCAAGAGCTGCAAAGCCTGAGCCGATGATGACTACGTCATACTCCTCGTCCCATTTGACATCTTTTTCGTTCATTGGACTAGCCATTAAATTTGTAGCGCCCATGCCAAGTGCCGTGGCTCCGATAGCGCTAAATTTCACAAAATCTCTTCTAGATAAACCTGAATTTTTCATGCTCTCTCCTTTGAAGTAAGATATTCACTAACTAGATTATACGACTTTTTTATTAAAATAGTCTAATTAGTTTTTTAAATTAAATTTTATTAAAGCTAAGTGCGATTAGAGCGTAGTTTGATAATATTTAGTGAGATTATATTCATTTAAATTTGACTTTAGATTTACGCTAAATTGGCATTTATAGTAAATTTAGTATAAAATTTGGAGATTTTATTTTTAAATTTAGAAAAAATAAATATTAATTAAATTTTCTGCTTTGAAAAATTTATTAGAGATTTTAGGATTTAGTTTTGGATATTAGTTTAAGTTTATAAATTAATTTAACAAGAGGATCGGAGCAAATTTGCCCCGAAAAATTATTTAACGCCAACTATGATTTGAGTTGCTTTGATGATAGCAGTTACTTTGTCGCCTGCTTTTAAAGCTAAGTTATGAACTGACTCTCTTGTGATGATAGCTGAAATTTTGCTGCCATTTGCGTCAATGATAACCTCAGCATTTACAGCGCCATCTTTTATCTCGCTAACAACGCCTTTGATTTGGTTTGTTGCGCTAAGCTTGATGCTGTCGTCTTTTGAAACGATAACGCTTGAAGCTTTGAATAAGAATATAGCTTTTTTACCAACTTTAAGATCAAGAGCTTTCTCGCTATCAACTGTAATAGTTGCTTTTAGCACCTCGCCACCTGCTAGTTTGCCAGCTATTAGCGAATTTACCGCACCTGTTCTTACTTCTGATATCTCAACATTTAGTTGATTTCTTGCACTTAGTGACATATTTTCTCCTTATTTTTGATTTAATGTTTGGGTATTATAGAGTATTATTATTAATGCGAACTTATGATCAATTAATAAAATTTTTTAATATCACAAGTAAAGGTTTATAATTTACCAAAGCCCAAAATATCGCACAAAATGAAACTAAAATCTAAAAATTTAATTTAAATTATTTTTGAAAAATATATTGAATAAATATTATTTTTTATTATAAAGTAGACAAACTAAGATCGTTTCGAGATCAGATGACTTTAGATCTTAGTTTGTAGATTTTTGATTTTTAATGACTTGGTGAGAATTTATAAATTTTGCGCTTAAATGCCAGCTTCAAGCATCGCTTCTGCTTGATAGTGAGTGATAAGCGGTTCAATGATCTCGTCAAATAATCCTGCAGCCATGATCGCATCAAGGCGGTAAAGTGTTAAATTTATGCGGTGATCGCTTATGCGGTTTTGCGGGTAGTTATAAGTTCTTATCCTGCCTGAGCGGTCTCCAGTGCCGACCTGACTCTTGCGCTCGCTAGTCTCTTTAGCAAGCCTCTCTTGCTCTTGCATCTCGTAAAGTCTAGCTTTTAGCACCTTCATAGCAGCCTCTTTGTTTTTGTGCTGGCTCTTGCCATCTTGGTTTGTGACAACAAGTCCAGTTGGTATGTGCGTGATCCTAACGGCACTATCAGTTGTATTTACTGACTGACCGCCGTGGCCCGAGCTTCTCATAACATCAACTCTTATATCATTTGGATTGATCTCGATCTCGCTATCTTCAACCTCTGGCATGATAGCCACAGTCACAGCCGAGGTGTGCACCCTACCCTGGCTCTCAGTCTCTGGTACACGCTGAACCCTATGTGTGCCACCTTCAAATTTTAGCCTAGAGTAAGCGCCTTTGCCCTTTATAAGCACGATGATCTCTTTAAAACCGCCAGTGTTGCCCTCGCTTTGGCTAACGATCTCAAATTTATATCCACGAAGCTCTGCATATCTGATGTAAGCATTAAAAAGATCTCCGACAAATAGTGCAGCCTCGTCGCCACCAGTGCCTGCGCGAATTTCTAAAAATATATTTTTATCATCGTTTGGATCTTTTGGAAGAAGTAAAATTTTGATCTCTTCTTCAAGCTTCTCTCTTGAAATTTCTAAATTTTTAAGCTCATCTTTTGCAAGCTCGCCAAGCTCAGAGTCCTCAAGCAAGGCTTTATTCTCTTCGATGTCGTTTAGAATTTGTAGATATTTTTTTGCAGCAGTTGCGACTGGTTCGATAGATGATTGCTCTTTTGAGAGCTTTGTCATCTTTTCGATATCGTTTGCTATATTTGGATCGCTCAGAAGCGTAGAAATTTCATCATAGCGATCCAAAAATGGATGAAGTTTATCAGCAAACATTAAAATTTAATAGATTAAGCAGCTTTTAGAGTGTTTACTAATTGAGCAAGGCGACTAACGCGGCGAGCAGCAGTTTGTTTCTTCAAAAAGCCTCTACTTACGAAGCTGTGGATGCTTTTGTTAGCAACTTTTAAAGCTTCATTTGCAGCTTCAATATCTTTAGCTTCTACAGCTACACGCACTGCTTTTGTGATATTTTTAAGTCTAGTGCGGTAAAATCTGTTTCTCTCAGTTCTTTTTATAGTTTGTCTAGCTCTTTTTTCAGCAGATTTATGGTTTGCCATAATATACCTTTTTTGATAATTTTAGTCCGTGATTATATGAAAAATATATTTAATTGTAACTGAATTTAAGTCTGCTTTAAAACAAATAAAATTTTAGATTTTAAATTTGATAATTTCTGATAAAATAGCACCATTTTATAATAAAAAGGATAAATTGATGAAACTTTTTGGAACAGACGGAGTTCGTGGTAAGGCTGGCGAAAAGCTTTCAGCTCAAACATCTATGCGCCTTGCAATGGCTGCTGGAATTTACTTTAGAAAGACCTCAGCGACAAATGTGATTTTGGTTGGAAAAGATACTAGAAAAAGTGGCTATATGATAGAAACCGCCATCGTTGCAGGGCTAACTGCAGTTGGCTACAACGTCCTTCAAATAGGCCCTATGCCAACACCTGCGATCGCATTTTTAACAGAAAATATGCGCTGTGACGCTGGCATAATGATAAGCGCGTCGCACAACCCATACTACGATAACGGCATCAAATTTTTTGATAGCTTTGGCAACAAGCTTGATGAGACGATAGAGGCTGAGATAGAAAAAATTTTCTACGACGATGAGCTCATCGCAAACGCCCAAAAAACGATGACAGAGATCGGTGCAAACAAGAGAATCGACGATGTTATCGGCAGATATATCGTGCAGATCAAAAATTCATTCCCAAAAGAGCTAAATTTAAAGAATTTACGAGTAGTTTTAGATGTGGCAAACGGAGCTGCTTACAAGGTCGCACCAACTGTATTTAGCGAGCTTGGAGCTGATGTCATCGTCATAAACGACGAGCCAAATGGTAGCAACATCAACCAAAACTGCGGCGCACTTCACCCAGAAGATCTAGCAAGCGAGGTAAAAAGGCTTCGCGCAGATATCGGCTTTGCATTTGACGGCGATGCTGATAGACTTGTCGTTGTCGATGAAAACGGCGAAGTTGTGCATGGAGATGCGATACTTGGCTCACTTGCAGCATTTTTACACGAGCAAAAGGCGCTAAAAGGTGGAGCCATCGTGGCTACAGTGATGAGTAACGCCGCACTTGATGACTATCTAAAAGCTCACAAGATCAAGCTACTTCGCTCAAACGTAGGCGATAAATACGTGCTTGAGATGATGAAAGAAAATGGCATAAATTTTGGTGGCGAGCAAAGCGGTCACGTCATATTTAACGACTACGCCAAGACTGGCGACGGCCTTGTTACTTCGATGCAAGTAGTTGCTATGATGCTTAAAAAAGGTAAAAAAGCTAGTGAAATTTTTGGCGAGCTAAAACCGTATCCACAAATTTTACTAAATTTAAAGATCACAGAGAAAAAGCCGCTTGATAAGATAGAGGGGCTAAAAGAGCTTGAGGCTAGCCTCGCAAAAGAGGGCATAAGATCGCTCTTTAGATACTCTGGCACTGAAAATTTGATCAGACTTTTGCTTGAAGGTAAAAATCAAACTTTAGTTGAAAAACGCATGGATGAAGTTGAGAAATTTTTTATAAAAGCCCTAAATGCTTAAAAGCTTAGTTAAATTTTTCATCGCATTTTTTCTCATTTTTATCGTTGATCAAGCGATAAAAATGATATTTATAGATGGTTTTTCGTGGGAGGGCGAGTTTTTCTCGCTAGTTCTTACATATAATAAGGGCGTTGCATTTTCGATGTTTGCCTTTTTAGATGAGTGGCTGAAATTTATCCAGATCGCCCTTATCTTAGGCGTCTTTGTCTATCTTGTCGTTGAGAAAAAGCTGCTTTGCTCGCATGCCATTTGGCTTGGAGCTTTACTAGGAGCTGGCAGCTCAAACATCACAGATAGATTTATCCATGGCGGCGTCGTGGATTACGTCTTTTGGCATAAGTGGTTTAACTTTGCGGTCTTTAACTTCGCTGATGTGATGATCGATCTTTGCGTCGTGATGATACTTTGGCAAAGTTTTAGAAAAAGGAGAGAGAGTGGGAAATAATATCTACGTCGCATACGCGCTTTGGCTACTTACTGGCTGGCTTGGGGCGCATAGAATTTACCTTGGTAAATTTATCACTGGCTTTTTGATGATGGGGTTATTTTTCGTTGGCTACTCTACGTTTTATTTCATTATAGGCATACCATTTTTAATCATCTGGGGCATTTGGTGGCTTATCGATGCATTTTTAGTTGGTGCTTATGTCGAGAAAAATTTACAAAAAGTCGAGCTAAAAGAGAGACTAAAACTAAAAGATAAAGAGGATGACTTAAAAAGGCTTTACGAGCTTTTTGAGAGTGGTGCGATCAGCAAGGCTGAATTTGAAGCTAGAAAAGAGATACTTTTTAGATAAGGAGACGTTATGGCAGAATATTATCTTTACTTAAAATACCTCCACTATTTGTTTTTCATCTCGTGGATGGCAGTGCTGTTTTATCAGCCAAGGCTCTACGTTTATCACGTAGAAAATATGGACAAACCTGACTTTGTAAAAGTGGTTGAGGTGATGGAGTACAAGATGTATCACTACATCGGTTGGGTCGCACTCATCGGCTCATTTGTCACTGGCATATTGATACTTATCGCGATGCCTGATCTTATAAAAACTGGTCACATCCATGTCAAAATTTTAGTTGTCATCTTGATGGCTATTTACCACCTAGACCTTGGACGCTACATGAAGCAGCTCAAAGAAAAACGCTGTAATAAAAGTGGCATCTTCTTTAGAGCCTACAACGAAGTGCCAACTATCGCGATGCTAATCATCATCTGGGTCATGATAGTAAATCCATTTTAAAGGAATTTGATGAAGAAATTTTTAGCATTTATCGCTTTGCCAGCGCTCTTGCTCGCGGCTACTCAGTATTTTGAGCCGATGCAAATAAAATTTGATAACAGACTCTACTCGCTAGCAGGCTCAGCCAAGCCTGTGCCAAATTTATTCACGCAGGAGTATCTGCTGCCTGGTGAGAAGCTAGATAGTTTTAGCTACATGCTCTCGCTAAATACCCTTAAATTTGACGCTACGCCAGAGCAAGCGGTCGAGCAAAAGATAAATGACCTAAAGGAGCTAAAAGCAAAAGGGCTAAAAGTGGCTTATAAAAAGGGCTCGCTCGCAAATGAAATTTATCTTGATATCACGATATTTTCAAACCTAAATGGTGTGCCAACAGCCGAGCACTCGATATATCGCTACACCAAACAAGGCGGAAATTTAGTCCTTTTTACCATCCAAAGGCGTGCCTATAAAAAAGAGGGCATTCAAAGATTTGCTACAAATTTCACGATCGAGTCACAAGACTTTAGCAAAAAAGCCCTAGCCACACCTTTCCCACAAATCATCAGCAAATAAAGAAATTTGAGTGTAAATTTAGCCTTTACACTCAAATTTTAAAACCAGACTTAACAAATTTATCTAAAAATAAAACGAATAGTTATATGATAAGAAAAACTCAAAAAGGATAGCCTATGATACATAAAATTCTTATCGCAAATCGTGGTGAGATCGCAGTTAGGATAGTCAGAGCTTGTAGGGATTTACACATCCAAAGCGTAGGAATTTACACAGCACCAGACAGCGAGTGCTTACACGTCAGGATCGCTGATGAGGCCTATCAAGTGGGCGAAGATCCGATCAAAGGCTATCTTGACGCCAAAGCTATCGTAAAGCTTGCAAAAGAGTGCGGAGCTGACGCGATACACCCAGGATACGGCTTTTTAAGCGAAAACTACGAATTTGCAAAGGCGGTTGAGGATGCTGGGCTCATCTTCATCGGTCCAAAGGCTGAAGTCATCAAAAAAATGGGCGATAAAAACATCGCTAGATATCTAATGAAGAAAAACGGCATACCGATAGTGCCTGGCACTGAAAAGCTAAATGATGAGAGCATGGACGCCATAAAAGAGCACGCTAGACGCATCGGCTATCCAGTCATCTTAAAAGCAAGTGGTGGCGGTGGCGGCCGTGGTATCAGGGAGGTCTGGCAAGAAGAAGATATGCAAGATGCCTTTGAGTCGTGCACCAGAGAGGCAAAAGCATACTTTAACAACGACGAAGTTTTTATGGAGAAGCTTGTCGTCAATCCTCGCCACATCGAGTTTCAAATTTTAGGCGATAACTACGGCAACATCATCCACCTTTGCGAGCGTGACTGCTCTATCCAAAGGCGCCACCAAAAGATCATCGAGATCGCACCTTGCCCATCGATTAGCGAAAATTTAAGAAAGATCATGGGTGTGACCGCAGTGGCTGCTGCAAAGGCCGTTGGCTACTCAAACGTAGGAACGATCGAGTTTTTGCTAGATGACTACAACAACTTTTACTTTATGGAGATGAACACCCGTATCCAAGTGGAGCACGGCATCACTGAAGAGATCACAGGACATGATCTTGTCGTTAGGCAGATAAGGATCGCAGCTGGTGAAATTTTAGAGATCGAGCAAAGCGACATCAAACCACGCGGCTACGCGATAGAAGCAAGGATCACGGCTGAAAATGTCTGGGAGAATTTCATCCCAGCACCAGGCACGATCGAGGGCTACTACCCAGCTCTTGGCCCATCTGTGCGCGTCGATAGCCACGTCTATAAGGACTACACCATACCGCCATTTTACGACTCACTTATCGCAAAACTGATCGTCAAGGCGACTGATTATGATCTTGCGGTAAATAAACTTGAAAGAGCACTTGAAGAATTTACCATCGAGGGCGTGCGAACTATCATCCCATTTTTGCTAACGATCAGCAAAAGTAAGGAGTTTAGAAGGGGATTTTTCGATACTAGCTACGTTGAGAAAAACTTAAAAACTATCCTTGAAAACACCTACGATGATATGAACAAAGAGCCAAATGACGACCTAGAAGAGGTCATCGTAGAGGCGATAAAAAGATATAAAAAGAAGAGATAAATTTATCTCATTATGGCTTTGGCGATAAATTTCGCCAAGGCTAAATTTCCGCGCAAACTGCGTAAATTTTAGCTCCGTCATTAGCCACAGCATAGAGCCTGCCACCGCTTACTAGCATGATCTGATCTGCGCTAAGTCTAAATTTCTCAAACTCTATCTCTTTTAATAGCAAGCCATCTTTGGCGCTTATCAAAACTGGCTTATTTTTGCGGTTTGCGAGCAAAATTTGACCTTTGATCCAAACAAAATGCTCCGTGCCGCTGGTTTTAAACTTAAACATCACCTCGCCACTTTTTGCATCCACGGCGTATAGATCTCCGCCCTTGCCAGCGGTGCCAAAGTAAAGCACCCCCTCACGCAGGCAAACTGGCGTGTAAAGATATGCACCAAGCTTTAGCCGCCAGATGCTCTTACCTATCCTTGCGCCCTGCTCTTTGGGCGGCAAATTAGTGTTTAAATTTTCATCTTTTGCTTCGCTTTTGAGCTCTGCGCCGCCCAAAATTTCTTTGCACTCCATCATAAATGGCGAGCTCATGCGCACGCAAAAGCCATCAAATTCATACGTTTTAGCGTCGTTATATATCTCTTTTACAGGCTCCTTAGCAACGCCAAGCTCGCTCATCAGCCCGTCACTTATCTTTATAAGCTTTGCTGGGGAATTTATGTAGCCCTTGTAGTATCTAGTATTTAGCACGAAATAGCCATTTTCTGGGTAGCAACGCGCATTGCTAGCTATAAAAATTTCGCTTTGTTTGTAGATAAGCGTTGATCTTTTATGCTCGCTAAAGTCGCGTGAAAATGTATCTAGTAGCACGTAGTTTGGCGTTAGTTTTTGAGCTATCTCTAGCTCGCTAGGCACCCCAAAAGCAAAATGCACAAATGCAATGCGCTCATCCATCTCATAAATGCCAGTTACGCCGTGCCCGCGAAACTCCACACCAGGCATATCAAGAGGATAGATTATAACCCAAATTTCAAAGCGCACTGGGCTAAATTTGATAAAATTTGCCAAATTTAGCAAATTTAAGGAGCGATATGTTTTTAAAATTAGACGAGATCGCTAGAAAACTAGATCAAATTTTCTTGCCACTAGAGCAAGAGGACATAACTGGTATGAGACTTTTGCCACAAAAGGACGCTTTGGCGTTTATGCAAGCACAAAAGAGCCTTGGCGTAAATTTTCCAGCCAAATTTTTAGAGTTTTTAAGCAAATTTAACCTTGGCAACTTTGAAATTTGCAATGTCAGTTTTGGCTCAAGAGGCGACTATGCAAGCGAGCTAGTGCGCCTAAATGGCGTAGATGAGTTTGGAGGCAAATGGTGGCAGGGTGAAGCTCGACCAGCAAATTTGATAGTTTTTGCCGTGGGAGATCCTTGGATATTTTTGCTTGATTGCACGAGTGGTGCGGTCTATGCGTGGCTACTTGGAGATAAAAAGCTTTGCAGCAGGTGCGTTGCGAGTGACTTTGAAAAATTTTTCATAGCGCTTGCCAGCACCTATATAGCAAGACTAAACGGCGAAGCCATGCCATCAGCCCAGCAAATACTAAATTTTGTCCAAGCAGACGACGTGGCACTTGATTTTTGGCAAGAGATGGCGCAAATTTAGTAAATTTTATAAATTTATCCTAGCAACCAAAGCAAAAACCATTTTTTATAAATTTAGTTTCGATATGTAACACTCATTGCCCAAAATAAAAATATTAAAATATCTTTAAATAAAAATTTTTTCTAGCCGAGTTAATATTTAACTACAAAAAAAGGAAAAAGGAGCAAAAATGAGCGAGTACATCGAACAAACGATGGAGTGGATAAAGAAGACCAACCCAGGTCAAGGCGTCTTTGTCCAAGCTGCGACTGAGGTTTTAAACAGCCTAGAGCCGCTTATCAAAAGAGAGAGCAAGTACCAAAAACACGCGATCCTAGAGCGTATCGTCATCCCTGAGCGCACGGTGATCTTTCGCGTGACATATACAGGCGACGATGGCAGACCAAAGGTAAATAACGGCTACCGCGTGCAGTTTAACTCAGCTGTTGGCCCATACAAAGGCGGTCTAAGGCTTCACCCAAGCGTCGATCTTGGCGTGCTAAAATTTCTTGGATTTGAGCAAATTTTCAAAAACTCGCTCACTGGCGTAAATATCGGCGGCGCAAAAGGTGGCAGCACCTTTGATCCAAAGGGTAAGAGCGAGGGCGAGATAATGCGCTTTTGTCAAGCATTTATGAGCGAGCTATATCGCCACATCGGTAACACCGTGGATGTGCCAGCAGGCGACATCGGCGTGGGCGCTAGAGAGATCGGCTATATGTTTGGCCAGTATAAAAAGCTAACTGGCAGATTTGATGGCATCCTAACTGGCAAGGGGCTAAACTGGGGCGGCAGCCTAGCGCGCACAGAGGCCACTGGATACGGACTAGTATATTTCACTCAAAACATGCTAAAAAAAGCTGGACTTGATCTAGAGGGCAAAAAATGCAGCATCAGCGGTAGCGGAAATGTCGCTATCTACACAGTCGAAAAGCTCTATCAAGCAGGCGCACTGCCTATCACCGTCTCTGACTCAAACGGATATGTCTATGACGCTGAGGGCATCGATCTAGCGGTGCTTAAAGAGTTAAAAGAAGTGAAGCGCGCTCGCCTTAGCGAATACACCAAATTTAGACCAAATGCAAAATATGTAAGCGTAAGCGAGTATAAAGAGGGCAGAAACGGCGTCTGGGACGTACCATGCGACGGGGCCTTCCCATGTGCGACACAAAACGAGCTTCACCTAGCTGACATAAAAGTGCTTTACGCAAATGGCTGCCGCTTCGTGGCTGAGGGCGCGAACATGCCAAGCACGCTTGATGCGATAAATTTCATGCTTGCGCAAAAAGACTTTCACTTTGCACCAGCAAAAGCAGCAAACGCTGGCGGCGTTGGCACAAGTGGCCTTGAGATGATGCAAAATGCTGGCATGACTTCGTGGAGTTTCGAGGAGGTCGATCGCAGACTTCATGGCATTATGAATCACATCTTTGAACTAAGCTATGAAACAAGTAAAGAGTTTGGCGAAGAGGGCAACCTAGTGCTTGGCTCAAATATCGCTGGCTTTAGAAAAGTGGCTGATGCGATGATAGATCAAGGATATGTGTAGGCCAATTTTGCTTTGTAAATTTACGTCCAAGTTAAATTTGGGCGTAAATCGATACGAGGCAGGCAGGGTTTTTAGCCAAAATAGAGTTTGCCTTTTGTATGGCAAATTTTACTAGCAAGCTATCAAATTTACGCTAGTTTGAAGCATTTTATGCGGTGTTTGTTTTGACAAATTTTTGCTGGCGTGGCAGATGTGAATTTGAAGCTTGGCTAAATTTCACTAGGGTGGCTAGCAGATCACATTTTTTAGAGCTTTTTATAGAATTTTTGTCAAAAGAGCTAATATAGTGGCAAATGGTGGTATGGCAAGGCTCATCCAGTAAAATTGAAAGTTTTTGCCATGGAGCATCCTGTGGATATTTTGCTTGATTGCACGGAGTTGTGTCGTCTATATGTGGCTGCTTGGCGATGAAGAAATTTGCAGTAAATGAGTTTTGAGAGAGAAATTTTCATAGCACTTGTAACTTCGACATAGTAAGGCTAAATGACAAAATCCTGCCAAAAAGCGAGCAAGACCTAAAATTTCTCAAACGGATAACAGAGCACATTTTTGGCAAGAGATAGTTAAATTTTATAAATTTAAGCCACACCTAAATTTCTCTTATCAAATTTTGCTACCACATAAAACAAAAGCAGTCAAATCCTTCGCAAAAAAGCATTTTAAAGCGATAAAAACTACTCACATTTTTACAAGAAAAACCAAATTTCACTTATTAAATTTAACCAGCTATTAGGCAAAATTTAGCTCAAAGCACTCGCATAAACACTACAAATATCGAATTTACTCAAAAGAAGCTTTCATTTTTACTCTAGTATGTGGCTCTCACCCAGTCAAATTTCTGTAAAGCATCCATGCGAGCGATAAAAAAATAGAACAAATTCCAGCAAGCAAAAATTAAAATTTTATAAATTTAAGCTATAAACAAAGAAATTTCTTGCTAAATTTTGCTCCAAATAAAATAAAAGCAGTCAAAAGATTTGCAAAGGGCACTTATTAAAGCTATATTTCTCTCGTCAAGTTCAGCAACCTATTAGATGAAATTTAGCTCACGGCACTCGCACACGCACCATAAATTTACAAACTCACAAGAAGTTCAAATTTACTCTAATGGGCTGCGTTTGCTTGGTCAAATTTCAGCAAATCACTCACGTAAGAGGCAGTAAAAAGGTGGGGCAAATTCTGGCAAGCAAAAAGTAAAATTTGCTACATTTAACCCGCAAATAAGCAAATTCCCCATCAAATTTAGTCACCACATAAAACCAAAAGCAGTAAAAACGTTTGCGAAAAGCATTTATCAAAGCGACACCACACCCCCTGCCAAATTTAGCCAGATATTAGGCGAAAATTAGCTTAAAACACCCGCATAGCATTTAAATTTGCAAACTCACAAGAAGTTCAAATTTACTCTAATAGGCTGCATTTGCTTGGTCAAATTTCAGCAAAGCACTCACGCAAGTGATAGCAAACTGATTAAATTCTGCTAAGCAAAGATTAAAATTTGCTAAATTTAAGCTACAAATAATCAAGTTTCTTACCAAATTTGCTCATCAAATAAAAACTGAAGTAGTCAAAACATTTTGTAAAAAGTATTATTAAAGCGATATTCTCTTTGCCAAATTTAGCTAGCTCATAGGCAAAATTTAGCTTAAAAACTCTCACTCAAGCATATAAAAGACAAAATTTAAAACTCACAAGAAGTTTTTAGGCACAGCGCTTTTGCGAGTGACAGCAAGATAATCAAATTCGAACAAGGGAATTTAAAATTTGCTAAATTTAAGCTACAAATAATCAAGTTTCTTCCAAATTTAGCCAGCAATCAGGCGAAATTTAGTTTAAAACACTCGCACAAACACTTAAATTTACAAACTCGCAAGAAAGTCAATTTGTCTAAATTATTTTCAGCACAACGTCTATACAAGTGATGTCAAAGTATTAAATTCCAGTAAGCAAAAATCAAAATTTACTAAATTTAAGCCACGTCTAAATTCATCCTACAAAATTTAACCGCAAGCCACATCAGCCAGTAAAATACTCTCAGCGTAAATTTAGCAAATATAAAAATGATAGAATTTTTGAAAATAGTTATTTGTGAGTTTTTATATTAAAAATTTAATGAAAAAGAGCAAGCTCTAGCCTGCTCTTTATAGAAATTTAACCCTTTTTTGGAGTTACAAGCATATTTACATAACGACCTTCTATTATAGGCTCTTTGTCGCGGTCAGCCTCATCTTTGATCATCTCCCAGACCTTCTCAAGCATAGCTACGCCAGCCTCTGGGGTGCTCATCTCGCGACCCTTTAAAAATACACGAAATTTAACGTGTTTGCCATCTTGCAAAAATTCGCTTGCGTGTTTAACCTTATAGTTTATATCGTTTTGGGCGATCTTGACAGAGAGTTTTATCTCTTTTATCTCGATGGTTTTTTGCTTTTTCTTAGCCTCTTTTTGCTTTTTCTCTTGCTGATAGCGGAATTTACCATAGTCCATTATCTTGCAAACTGGCGGCTTTGCATCTGGCGCTATAAGCACCAGGTCAAGCCCAAGCTTGTTTGAGATCTCTAAAGCCTCATCTCTTGAGATGACACCGTACGCCGTGCCATCGTCTCCTACACATCTTACCTCTCTCGCCCTTATGTCCTCATTGAGCAATACTTCATTTTCCTTACTCAAAAATGTACCTCACTAAGTTTCTCCTTCGTTAAATTTATAAATTCCGCCAAGCTCATATCGCTCTGCGTCCTAGCCTGTCTGTCGCGCAATGCAACGCCCTTGTTTGCTACTTCGTTGTCTCCTAGCACGACTATCATAGGCACCCTTTGTTTTTCTGCCGTTCTTATTCTCTTATTTAAACTCTCATTTTTACTTGCGATCTCGCTATCGACGTTGATCTTTCTTAGCTCGCGTGAAATCTCTTTTGCGTAGTCTAAATGCGCGTCGCTAATAGGCACAATGACTACTTGCGTAGGAGCTATGAAAAATGGTAGCTCGCCAGCAGTGTGCTCAAGTAAAATTCCTATAAATCTCTCAAAACTACCAAGCAAGGCTCTGTGAAGCATTACTGGGCGCTGTCTTTCGTTTTTTGCGTCGATGTAGCCTAGATCAAAGCGCTCTGGCAAGTTAAAATCAACTTGTATCGTACCGCACTGCCACTTTCTCTTAAGTGCGTCAGTTATCTTAATGTCGATCTTTGGTCCATAAAATGCGCCACCGCCCTCGTCGATGCCGTATTTAAAGCCATTTTCATCAAGAGCTTCTTTTAACGCTTTTGTAGCAGTTTCCCAAATTTCATCGCCACCGATAGCTTTGGCTGGTTTGGTTGAAATTTCCATCTCGTAATGAAAGCCAAAATTCTCCATTATCGTGCCAGCAAATTTTAAAATTTCTAAGATATTTTCTTTGATCTGGCTTGGCATACAAAAGATATGTGAGTCATCTTGTGCAAATTCTCTAACCCTGAAAAGTCCGTGAAGCACGCCGCTTTTTTCATGGCGGTGCACGACGCCATACTCGAAAAATTTAAGCGGTAAGTCGCGGTAAGAGCGGATATCGCTTTGATAAACTTTGATGTGACCAACGCAGTTCATCGGCTTGATGCCATACTCTGTCTCATCAATCGTTGTAAAGTACATATTTTCTTTATAGTTTGCGTAGTGGCCACTTCTTCTCCACACATCAGCCTTTAAAAGCTCAGGTCCTCGCACTGGCTCGTAGCCGCGGTCGCGGTGAGCTTTGTATAAGAGCTGCTCTAGTTTTGATCTTAAGCGTCCGCCATTTGGTAGCCAGATAGGCAAACCGCCACCCACTTCTTCATCAAATGTAAATAGCTTCATCTCGACGCCAAGCTTTCTGTGATCGCGCTTTTTAGCCTCTTCGATGATGCGGATGTGCTCTTTTAGGCTCTCTTTGTCTGCGTAAGCTGTGCCGTAAATTCTAGTTAGCATCTCACGGCTCTCATCGCCGCCAAGATACGCGCCAGCCACGCGTGTAAGCTTGAAGAATTTTAAAAATTTAGTATTTGGCACGTGCGGTCCGCGGCAAAGGTCTTCAAAATCGCCTTGTGCGTAGCTGCTCACTTCGCCATCTGGAATTCTTTTTAAGACCTCTTGTTTTAGATCGTCGTTTTTAAATTTCTCACTCATATTAGCTTTAGTTGAGCAGGTTTTAACGATGTCAAATTTCTTCTCAGCAAGCTCTTTCATCTTATCTTCGATCGCTGCTAGATCGCTCTCGCCTAGCTTCGTGCCCTCATCATCAACTCTAAAATCATAATAAAATCCATCTTCTACGTTTGGTCCGACAAAGAATTTCGCCTTTGGATAGAGTGATTTGATAGCTTGTGCCATGAGGTGCGCACAGGAGTGTCTGATAACGTGTAGTGCCTCTTTTGAGTTGTCAAAATAGATAGGCTCAGCACTACTTTCACGCCCTGCGATACTTTGAGTATCGACTATTTCGCCATTTAGTTTGTATGCGATGATATCGCTCATTGTTTTTCCTTATATCAAATTGTCTTTTTTACGATAAAAGAACGATTAAGGATTTTATCAAAATGGGCTTTAAGCTAAACTTAATATTTGCTAAGCAAATTTTTATAAATTCTTTTTAAATTTAATGAAATTTGAGCCAAAATTTTTGGATTTTAAAATATATTTTTTTATATATAAAGATAAATATCCCTAAAATATACGCATTTTATCAATATACTTTATTATATTTTAAGATTATCCCTGATAATATTTGCTCCTGAAATGAATTTAGCAATTTCTCGTCTTTGCATTACTTAAATTCATTTTTCTCCCGATTAATTTAGTGCTAGGAAGTGGTTAGCCTAGCACTTTTATTTTGCAAATTTAACAAACACCGGCTTTACTATCCTAGCGTAGTCTTTTGCGTTTAAAACGATAGATCTATCAAGAAGCCCCGCATTAAAGGCGATCTCCTCGTTTCGCTCTAGCAAACTCTCATCCACGACAAGGTGCAAATTTTTATGAAAGCTAAATGGTGGAACCGAGCCAAAAACGCAATCAGCAAGCGCTGTAACCTCATCTGGACTAGCAAGGCTTGCTCTTTTACCGTCAAATTTTTGCGTAAGCGCGTCAAGATCAGCCTGCTCGTCAGCTGGCAAGACCGCTAGCAAGTAAATTTTACCAGCCTTCATCGCTGGCTTTTCGTCGTCTAACAAGTAGCCATCTAGCACATTTTCACCTTTAAAAATTTGCCTAAATTTCTCTTCATCTACGCCCTTTATAGAGCAGACCAGCGCCTTTGCGCCCTGACTCATCTTTGTGCCTCTTATCTTAGCGACCTCCTCTGAAGTCCTAGCACTCTCATGCTCTATCACTCTAAATTTAGCCCCATTCTTACTAAGAAGCTCGTGGATTTTATTAAAAATTTGCTCTGACACAGCTCTTTCCTTTGGATAAATTTAGTTAAAATTATACCGCTAAAACCAAAAAAGGGCAGGAAAATGCAGATAAATTTAGATGACGTAAAGATCGAGCCAAGCTGGAAAGAGGTGCTAAAAGATGAGTTTTTGAGTGAAAATTTCGCACGCATCAAAGAGAATTTCTTAAAAGCAAAGAGCGCTGGCGTCGTCTATCCACCAAGCGGGCTTATATTTAACGCATTTAATCTAACGCCATTTCACGATGTCAAGGTCGTCATCCTAGGCCAAGACCCATATCACGGCGCAAATCAAGCCATGGGACTAAGCTTTTCAGTGCCAAGTGGCGTGAGAGTGCCGCCAAGCCTTGTGAATATTTATAAAGAAATTTACGCCGATCTTGGCATAAAAGAGCCAAATAGCGGCGATCTTACAAAGTGGGCAAAGCAAGGCGTGCTACTTCTAAACTCAACTTTAAGTGTAAGTGCTGGAGCGGCAAATTCTCACGCTAGCTTCGGCTGGCAGGGCTTTACAGACGCCGTCATAAGAAAGATTAGCCAAAATTTACAAAACGTAGTTTTTATGCTCTGGGGCAACCCAGCCAAGGCAAAAGCGCCGCTAATAGACGCCAGCAAGCACCTCATCTTAGAGGCAGCCCACCCAAGTCCGCTAGCTCGTGGGGCGTTTTTTGGTTGCAGGCACTTTTCAAAGGCAAATATCTACCTAGCAAACCACGGCAAAACGCCCATCGAGTGGGACTTAAACGCTTAAATTTGAGCTATTTTTTAAGCTCACTAAGAAGCTTATTTACCTTTTCAAGCTCGCTTTTGCAAAATTTCTCATCGTTATTTTGCATTATCATCGCCTCTTGGCCGATTTGTCTTTGCTTAAACTCATCAAATTTAAGCTCAAAAAGCCTTAGCGCTTTCTCGTCACCCGCAAGCTTCTTGCTCTCTTTGGCATAAAGCTCGTCAAGATAGAGCCTGCTTTGCTTGACATACTCTTTGCAAACCTCGCTTGCACCAAATAAATTTACGCCCAGAAAAAGGGCAAAAATGGCAAATTTTTTCATATTTTTCCTTGAAATTTTTGCGTTATACTAGCCTTTAAGCACTTAAATTTTAAAATATTTTGCAAAAAAAGGATGAAAAATGAGGCGAAAAGATAGAGAGCTTAGCCAAGACGAGGCGCTTGAGATTATCGATGATTGCGAATACGCGGTGATCTCATGCGTGGATGATGAGGGAGAAATTTTTAGCGTACCGATCTCGCCAGTTAGAGTTGGTGAGAGCATTTTTATCCACGGAGCGAGCGCTGGCAGCAAGGCAAAACTGCTTCAAAATGGGCGAAAAATGGAGTTTGTCTGCGTTAGCTTCAACAAGGTCCCACACCTAAATGATAGCGAGCTAGAAATGATAAAAGACGACGGCAAGGCGCTTGGTGGCAAGGTCTTTACGACTGAATACAAAAGCGCCATCGCAAAAACAATAGCCTACGAAGTGAAAGATGAAGCCAAAAGATATGAAATTTTAAAAATTCTCAGCCAAAAATACACCTCCTACGCGATGAGCACCTTTGACGTGGCGGCCGAGTATGGGCTAAAAAATATGAAAATTTACGAGCTAAAGATAGAGAGCCTTAGCGCAAAGGCCAAAATTTTACCAAAAGCGGTAAAGGAGTAAATTTGAGCTCACTTGCACTGATGTTTAGACCAAAAAACTTGGATGAAATTTGCGGTCAAAAGGCGGTTAAAGCGGCATTTTTAAAATTTATAGCCACAAGCAAGATACCGCACTCCATATTTTATGGTCCAGCAGGCTGTGGTAAGACGAGCTTTGCAAGAGCTGTGGCAAGCGGGGCAAACTACGACTTTTACGAGTTTGACGGCGGAAATTTAAAGATAGATGACTTTCGCAAAATTTTAAAAAACTACGAAAACGCCCTAAACAAGCCGCTCTTTTTCATAGACGAGATCCATAGGCTTAGCAAAACCCAGCAAGAAGCGCTTTTGATCCCCATGGAAAACTACAAAGCCCTAGTCATCGGTGCAAGTACTGAAAATCCCTTTTTCACGCTAAGCTCAGGCATAAGAAGTCGCTCGATGCTCTTTGAGTTTAGACCGCTTAGCAGTGGCGATTTTGAGGAGCTTCTTGGCAAGATAAAAGAGCAAATTTCATTTAGTATTGACGAGGAGGCAAAGGAGTATCTCTTTAAAAGTAGCGGTGGCGACGCAAGAGCTATGCTAAATTTACTCGAATTTGCCGTCACGCTTGATGAAAATGTGAGCCTAGAAAATTTAAAAACACTTCGCCAAAACGCCCTAAAAGAGGGGGCAAAAGAGGATGACACGCACTACGAGCTAGCAAGTGCTTTTATAAAAAGCCTGCGCGGAAGCGACGAAAACGCCGTCATATACTATCTCGCAAGGCTCATAGACTCTGGCGAGAGCGCGGACTTCATCGCTAGAAGGATGGCGATATTTGCCAGCGAAGACATCGGCAACGCAAACCCAAATGCGCTAAATTTAGCCGCAAGCACGCTTAGCGTCGTAAAAGAGATAGGCTTCCCAGAGGCTAGGATCATACTGGCTCAGTGCGCCGTCTATCTAGCTAGCTCGCCAAAGTCAAACTCCAGCTACAACGCGATAAATGCCGCCCTAAGATACGTGCAAAGCGAAGAAATTTTAAAGATCCCGCCATATCTAAAAAATCACACAAAAGAGAGCAAAGACTACCTTTATCCGCATGATTTTGGCGGCTGGGTCGAGCAAAAATACCTAGAAAAACCGCTCGTTTTTTACAAAAGCAAGGGCATAGGCTTTGAAAAAACGCTAAATGAGTGGCTAGAAAAGATAAGGTCAAAGGACTAAATTTAGGCTTTACTCTTTCAAATTTAAAAGGGCTGTTTTAAGGATGAATGAGCAAAATTTAGAATATATCGCAAATTTAAAGATAAAAGACGTGCCATGGGATAGACTAAGCTGTAGCTACGGCACGGCGGAGCTTTTTGCGCAAATTTTAAACACACTTACAAAGGCTGTGAAAAAGTCTAAATTTGATGAAAAAGAGCTTAGCGAGCTGCTTGATGAAATCTTTGGTGAGTGTGAATATCAAGAGACATTTTGGCATGCAACGCCATTTGCGCTCGTTTTTTTAGTGCGAATTTATAAAAGTGCGCTAGACGAAAAAGGCGAGGCAGCTAAATTTATCTCGTGTAAGCTTGAACTCTTTTTTAAATTTATGCTTGAAATTTGCGAGAAATTAGAGCAGCTTGAGCACGCAAAGCCACTTACTAAAATGGAGCAAATGCTAGAGCCAAAGTATCTTGATATCGTAGATCAAGACGAGCTAAACTATGACGATAGGCTATTTTACAGCTTTTACTACTACTCAAGCATGGTTTTGCAGGACGCTTTTGTAAAAATTTAGCTTGGCCATGATTTTTTAGTAGTTAAT
This sequence comes from Campylobacter concisus, assembly GCF_002165815.1. Taxonomy (GTDB): domain Bacteria; phylum Campylobacterota; class Campylobacteria; order Campylobacterales; family Campylobacteraceae; genus Campylobacter_A; species Campylobacter_A concisus_BH. The sequence goes on along the minus strand of NZ_NDYN01000006.1, from coordinate 112,667 downwards.
TTAAATTTTATATTTTTTCAAATATACTTCTTAAATCCAAATCAATCACGAAAGTTAAAAAATGCCTACAAATTTTGCTGAAATTTTAAATAACTACGTTGAAAGTATAAATTCATTTCTCTGGGGTCCATACTTCCTAATCGCCCTACTTTGCGGCACTGGACTATTTTTCACCATTAGACTTGGCTTTGTTCAGATTTTTAAATTTAAGATGGGTTTAGGCGAACTTTTTGGAAATTTCTCACTTCACGGCGAGGCTGCTGGCAAGGCTGGTATGAGCTCGTTTCAAGCAGTCGCAACCGCTATCGCGGCTCAAGTTGGCACTGGAAACCTCGTGGGTGCGACCACAGCGCTTATCATGGGCGGTCCTGGGGCCATTTTTTGGATGTGGTGCGCAGCCTTTTTAGGCATGGCTACAAATTTTGCTGAAATTTGCCTCGCCCAAATTTACCGCACCAAAGACGATAGCGGCCACACGATAGGCGGTCCAGCCTTTTACATAAGCCGCGGATTAAAGGGCAAATGGGCGAAATTTCTAGCTGGATTTTTCGCTATCGCTATCATCATCGCACTTGGCTTTATCGGCAATATGGTTCAAGCAAACTCCATATCAGACGGCTTTAGCGGCGCTTTTGGCATACCGCAGTGGCTAACGGGGGCGTTTTTGGCTCTCATCTGCGCGCTAATTTTCATAGGCGGAGTAAAAGCGATCGCAAGGGTCGCTGAAAAGATCGTGCCGCTAATGGCGCTACTTTACATCGTTGTTGGCGTGGTTATCATCACTTTAAATTTTCACCAAATCCCAGAGGCGATCTCGCTAATATTTAAAGCCGCATTTGATCCTTCGGCTGCTTGGGGTGGGGCAACTGGAGCTAGCATCGCAGCTGCTATGAGATACGGCATCGCAAGGGGACTTTTTAGCAACGAAGCTGGCATGGGCTCAACTCCGCACGCACACGCTGCTGCAAACGTCAAACACCCAGTCGATCAAGCCGTCCTTGGCATAATGAGCGTCTTTATAGACACCTTTGTCATCTTAAATATAACCGTTTTTGTGGTGCTTACTGCAAATGTCATCAGCTTTGAAAACGGCAAGGCAGTCTTTACAGGCATCACCTTGGTGCAAGAGGCGTTTTCGTCACATATATTTGGCAAAACTGGCGGTTATAGCTTCGTGGCGATCTGCCTATTTTTCTTCGCATTTACGACGATCATTGGCTGGTATTACTTCGCTGAGATCAACGTGCGCTACCTTTTTGGCGCAAAAGCGGTTAAAATTTTTAAAATTTTAGTTGTCGTTTTTGTCTTTTTAGGCAGCTTGCAAAAGGTCGATTTTGTCTGGAGTTTAGCAGATATGTTTAACGGTCTTATGGTTGTGCCAAATTTGATCGCCATTATCCTTCTAAGCCCAGTTGTAGCCAAACTTTTAAAAGATCACGATGCTGGCAAAGAGTACGACGTAAAAGAGTATTTGAAGTAAATTTAAGAGTGAGTGGAGAGAGCTCTCTCCACATTAAATTTATATTATAGGTGGTCAGTTGGAGCAACAGTTATAGGCTCAAGTGGCATATAAAATGTCGTTGCTTGAGGTTCTGCGTATTTATTGCCAGCCTCATCTACTGATGAAGCTTGGACTGTGTACTCAAAATCTCTATTGTTTAAAACACTACTTTCGACTTTCCAGTTGCCATCAGCATCAGCCTTAGCGCTTAGCTCTTCGACTACTTGAGCTGCTTTACCTAGCCAAGAGTTACCTAAGCCATCACGATTAATAATATCAGCTGTTTTAATAACCAAATTTATTTCAGCAAATGGCTCTGCTTTGCCCTCTATGGTCGGTGAAAAGTCATATTGTTTATTGCTATCATACATTGTATTATAGTGTGACAGGTCAGAAAAGTCATCAGTAGATATTTTTGTGATAGACAAGGTGCTATTGTCTGTATCAACAGTTATCTCTTGCTTGCTTGTAGCTTTTAGCTCTTCGCCGTTTGCAGCTACTTTACTAGCTTCAATCGTAAATTTATGATCCCCATCAGCTAAAGGCGAAGTTGGTGTGTATGACCAGTTGCCATCATTATCAGCAGTTGTCGTGCCAAGCAGTGGTGCATTTTCACCTTCACCATCAAATATACTTATAGTAGAGTTTGCAGTAGCTTTACCTACTAAAGTTGGAGTGTTATCATTTGTGATATGTAGGCCTGTTCTTTGTGAATTTTCATGCTCTAAGATATTGCCCTCGATGTCAAGGTTGCTGCTTACTGCCTGATCTGTATTTCCAGTCACTACGTTATCATCAACTGCTGTGACAGATACTTCTAGTGGCTGCGGCAATATATTGTTATATGCATTATCTATCGCAGCCGCAAGTGTATCAAGACTAAAGCCCTCCTCGCTTGCGCCACCGCCTACATTTGTAAAAGCCTCTGCACTTGCATTTGCTTGAGAGCTTAGATCGCCAAAATTCGCATTGATGTTTGACTCATGACCGCCATTTGCAAAGCCAGCAGCGCCAAGGCTCACGCCATTCGAGCTTACTCCGCCCGCTGATTGAGTGCCGCCAGCTGCAGTCTCTTCAAGATCAGAGATATTTTTACCATTTAATAATTGCTCTTGTAGTGATGCTATCTCTTTGCCAGTCTCATCGCTAGCTTTTTCATTTTGAGTTTGCGCAGATTGTACCTCAACCTTTACGCCATCTTGCTCTTTTATGACCTCATTGTCATAGATCACGTCGCCTGCTTTTAGAGTTCTTTGATTTCCGTTAGCGTCTATAGCGACGATGGCATCCGTGCCGATTATTGATTTTATTAATCCTTTAACTTTACTCATAACATTTCCTTTTTATGTTTTTAGTTTTTATGCTGCAATTATAAGTAAATATTTTAGTTCTTTACTATTGTACTTTGGTACAGTTGTGACATTTTAGAAATATGAAGTTATAAATTTTTTAGTTAAATTTAGTAATAGCTTGCCGTATTTTAGGGATTTAGTTTAAAATTTAAAAATGGTATAGTTACAAAAAAATATTTTTAAATTTTATTTTTTGGATTTTACGTTTTGGGGAAGTTTATATAGAAATGGTGGCCCCGAATGGACTCGAACCATCGACCACTACCATGTCAAGGTAGTGCTCTACCAACTGAGCTACGGGACCAAAGATTTGGGATTATATTTTATTTTCCTTTTTATTTAGCTTAATTATCCTTTTCTTTAAAATTCAAACGCTTGATTTCTCTTACATTATATGAAATTTATTACCAAAAGATAAATTTATATATTAAAGATAATATTAATTTTTACTAACAAATTTTCTTTTATTACCTTAAAAATGGCAATATATTTTTTATCATTTCTCATATTATTCTCATACTATCCTTGTATAATTCTCACAGCGAGACAAATTTTATCCAAAAGGAGATCTTATGAAGCAAATTTCAAGACGTGAAATGCTTAAGATGAGTGTTGCAGGTGCTGGTGCTTTGGCTTTAGGTGCTGTAAATGCACAAGCTTCTGCTATAGATGCAAAAGATGTCAAATTTGACGAAGAATATGATGTTGTCATCATCGGTTCTGGATTTGCAGGGCTTGCAGCTGGCCTTAGCGCAGCCAAAAGAGGAAACAAAGTCTTGATCATAGAAAAAATGGGTAGGATCGGCGGTAACTCTGTCATAAATGGCGGCGGTATGGCTGTTCCAGTAAATCCAGTCCAGGAAAAAACTGGCATAAAAGATAGCAAAGAGCTATTTATCGAAGACTGTCTAAAAGCAGGCCTTGGGCTAAACCACCCAGAGCTACTTGAGACCATAGCTAATCGCGCGATGGAGTCATTTAACTTCTTAGTAGACTGCGGCGTGCAGTTTAAGATGGATCACTGCGCTCACTTTGGCGGTCACAGCGTGGCTAGATCGATGCTTACTACAAACGACAGCGGCTCAGGCTACATCCAGCCTATGCTTGAGAAATTTGAAAAAACAGATGGCTGCAAGCTAGTAAGAAGAACTAAATTTGACGACTTTGTTGTCGATGAGAGCGGCAAAGTAGTGGGTGTTGCGGTAAGAGAAGAGTATAAATTTGATGATAAACTTTATAACGACGACTTAGAGAACACAAGCGGCACTAAAAAGACCATCAAAGCAAACAAAGGCGTCATCCTTGCAGCTGGCGGCTTTTGCAGGGATAAGGCGTTTAGAAAGCTTCAAGACCCGCGTATCCCAGACAACGTCGATAGTACAAACCACGCAGGTGCGACAGCTGGCGTGCTTTTAAAGGCATTTGAGCTTGGCGCATACCCTGTGCAAGTAGACTGGATCCAGTTTGGCCCATGGGCGAGCCCAGATGAGAAAGGCTTTGGCACAGCTCCTATCCTAACTCAACAAGGCACATTTAAATACGGCATCGCAGTAGATGTAAGAACTGGCAAGCGCTTCATGAACGAGCTAGCTGACCGCAAGACAAGAGCAGACGCTGAGTTTAAAATTTTAAGAGCAGCACCTGATAAATTCCCTATCACATTTGCCGATACAAAGATGGCATTTAAAGACCTTAGCGAAGAGATCATAAGCAAGGGCATGAGTAGTGGCAAGCTAGTTGGCGAGTGCAAGAGCTTAGATGAGATCGCTAGCAAATACGGCGTCCCAGCTGATGCGCTAAAAGAGACGGTCAAAAAATATAATGAGGGCGTAAAAGCCAAAAAAGATGAATTTGGCAAGCAAGAGAGTGCGCTTTCTGAGATCAACGAAGCTGGTCCATTTTATGTCATCCGCCTATCTCCAAAACCTCACCACACAATGGGCGGTCTAAAGATCAACGAAAAAGCGCAAGTATTATCAAGCAAGAGTGGCAAGCCAATACCAGGCCTTTACGCAGCTGGCGAGATCACTGGTGGTACGCACGGAGCGAGCCGCTTAGGCACTGTTGCGATCACTGATTGTATAGTATTTGGCATGATCGCTGGAGAAAATATCTAAATTTAGTGTGCCTTTTGGCACACTAATTTATTATTAATGCAGATTTAATCAAGCGAAGACTATAATTTTATAAAAATAAGTTTAAGCAAAAATATTAGTTTTTCACTGAAATTTGACGTTAATAAAATTTTAAAAGAAAGGAAAAGGGTATGAATAAGCTTAAATTCATCGCTATTTTTGCCTGTTTATTTTCGCTTCATCTCTTTGGCGCCGATATGCCAAAGGGCGATCTAAACGTCACAAAAGTAGTAGTCTCTGATGAGCTAAGAGCCAAATATAAGATCAAACCTCATCACGAGCACCTAAGCTTTGACTGCGTTGATTGTCACCAAAACCAAGGCGATGATCCTAGCAAATTTAAAGCGATCGGCGACGCTGGCTGCCTATCCTGTCACAAGAGTAAAAAGCTCTTAGCCCAGAGGCTAAAATTTATGGATACTCTAAAGGCAAATCCTCACAACTCTGTTCACGATGGTCCGACTTTGTACTGCGACGAGTGCCACAACGAGCACAAACCATCTACAAACATGTGCTCTGAGTGCCATGAACACGAGGTGCCACAATGGATGAACGGAGTAACACCATGAAAATTTCAAAAAAATTACTAGCGCTTATAATCTTCATAAGCGGAATTGTTGGATTTTTAGTCGTTTTGCCAGTTCATTACGCGCTTGATGAGACGAGTGGGGATAAATTCTGCGTAGTTTGCCACGAGATGGATCCTATGGTGATCGCCTACAATGACGACATCCACAGCGGCAAGGGCAAAACCGGCATCAAAGCAAGATGCGTCGACTGCCATATACCACATGACAACATCGCAAAATACGCCCTAACAAAGGCGAAAAATGGCATTTTAGAGGGCTGGGTGCATTTCTTTGGCGATCCTAACGCAATCGACTGGCACAAAAACCTCAAAAATCGCGAGCATTTTGTCTTTGACAACGGCTGTACAAGCTGCCACACAAACGTGATAGACAGCAACAGCACTTCAGTGCAAGCTCAAAAGATGCACGCTCACTATAAAGAGCTTCTTGGCACTCCTAAAGAGCTAAAATGTGTAAGCTGCCACTATGACGCAGGTCACGGCGCTGGCTTTAGAAACTATCTTGAGTACTGGAAGCCATCGTATAAAATTTACGATAAAAAGATGATCGAAAAGAGGATCGAAACTAAGCAAAAATTCTTCAAAGATGAGTACAAACCTACAAAAGAAGAAGAGGAATTTATAAAACAAAAGGCTGAAAAAGACGCCAAAAAACCAGCTGGCGGTGGCATGGCTGGCTGACGAAAAAGATCTTGCTGCTCTCAAGCGACTTTGAGCAAAATGTCATCCTAAATGCATCGCTTTACCGCTTTGGGTTTAGGATGATCCAGCTCAAAAGCGCCAGCGAAGTCATCAAAGACTTTGAGTGCGGCAACGGATAAAGAAATTTAAACCTTGATCTGGTTAAATTTATAAGAGATAGCCAAAATATCACTCCCATTATGCTTTTGCTAGATGTTAGCGTTCCTAGCGTTTTTAATAGGATTTACTACGCTAGAGTTAATGACTTTATCATCAAGCCATTTTGCCCTGAAGAGTTTTTATTTCACGCCTTTAGCTTTGCAAGGTGCTTTTAGGCTCTAAATTTGAGCTAAAAAATGGCCTAGTCTTTGACAAAGACTCCCTTTGTATAAGAAAAGAGGACGAGGTCATCTATCTTGGCAAAAAAGAGAGCCAGCTGCTTGAAATTTTATGCAAAAACTCGCCCCACGTCGTCACCTACGACGAGATAGATCATCACCTATACAAAAACGAGACATTATCTCAAGACCGCATAAGATCACTCGTACGGGAGATAAGAGCTAAGATCCCAACCATTTGCCTAAAAACCGTGCGAGGCACTGGATATAAGGTGTAGTGAGGGGTTTAGTCAAATTTAGATCTTATTTGAGGGGCAAATTTCTATACTTTTGGATCAAATTTGCTTAAATTTGTAAAAACTCTTGCCTTGTTTGGCTATTTTGACTTCAACGATTTTCACAGCACCTTTGATAAATTTACCTTGCCAAAGCAGCGCCTTTTTTCTCTTAGCAGTTTGCCGTATTCGTATATCTCGTCAAATTTCTTACATAAAGCAACATCTTTTTTGCTATAGCAACTTTTTGAAAATCGCCAAGCAGTAGCTAACCGACATTTAAAACAGCTTGTAATCGCTAATGATAACGACTATTCTTTGTGGATTTGTGGTGCCATTGCGCTATCAAAAAAGAATTTGTATAAATTTATAGCAAGAGCTGGCGTTACACCAACTCTCTTATGCTTTTTGTTAGTTCAAGGCTCGCTTCGATCTCGGCGCGTTTTGCCATGACGCTTTCTATATTTATGCTTAAATTTAGCCCATTTTCATCGCCAAATTTCTTTAGCTCGCACCAAATTTCTTTGATGATCTCGCAGCTACTGGCTAGGTAGTCAGAGCTTAAATTTAGCCTCTTCTCAACCAAGCTTGGCACGCTCACTCCGAGCCATTTGATAAATTCAAGTGTTTTTGCATTGCCAGCTGTACTAAATGTAAGAAATATCGGCTCGCTTATCTTTGCAGCCGCACAATCCTCTAAAAATTTACGCGCTAGCTGTGCGTCAAATATCGCTTGCGATATGAAAAATTTAGCCCCAGCTGCGATCTTTTCACGCATTCTTTGTGGCTCATCGCCCTTTTTGCCGTGACGCTCTGCGATACAGACACCGCCCACTGCCAACTCTTTAAATTCGCTAGCGATCTCGTAGGCGCGAGCTAAATTTAGCCTCACTTTTTGCGTGCTTGAAGTTGCCCCCACTAGCACGTTTAAATTTGAGCTTTGAGCCTTAAGTGCCGCGCGAAATTCATCCTCGCCGTATCCGCTAGCCACGCGGTAAAATATACTAGGTGTTGCGACGTTTAGATACTTTTTGTAGTAAATTTCTGGGCTTAACGTCCCACTAAACTCAAATGTCCTCTCGCTATCATTTCGCTCGCTCTCGTCTTGCACCTCGTAAAGCACGAGCCCGTCGGCCTTGATATCATTTATCCGGCCCGTCCAGCGCTCTGAGATCTCACGCAGCTTTGCCTCTTCAAATTCAGCCTTTGGCGGCGTAAGGCCATATAGCAAGAGCCCTTTTTCTTTATTTAAAATTTTCTCTTTTAGCATTTTCTCACTTTTGAACTAGATCAGCCCTCATCACCACACCAACAGAACTTTTTGACGACATGCAGACAAACTCGTCTTTTAGGTATTTCGCGTCGGCTCGCCAAAAGCTTACGATATTTGCCACGTCGGCATTTTGCTTTTTAGCAGCTATCATATATCTTTTTATAACAGCGACAAAAGCCTCTTGGCAATAGCCCTTTATATCTCCGCTATCAGTGATAAATCTTTGAACCTTTACATTTGCCTTGATGACGCTTTTATTTTGGTCGTTTGAGCCAAACTCAAGCCTTACATTTTCAAAACCTGCTAGCTCTTTTTTGGCAGCTTCTAAATTTAAAGCCTCGCTGATACTATAGATATTTGTTTGCTTGTATGCACCTTTGTTGAGTGGTATAGAGTGGCGTCCAGAACTACATCCGGACGCAAAGATAACTAATATTACAAATAGAAAAATCCTTTTCATTTTTCAAATCCTTTTTAATTAAATTTTATAGACCTCTTACGATCTTGACGGCTTCTACCATGTTTTTAAGGCTTGGCTCGACCTCTTCCCATTTTCTGGTTTTTAGGCCGCAGTCTGGATTGATCCAAAGTTGCTCTTTTGGCAAGACCTCAAGCAGAGCTTTGATCTGAGCGACGATCTCCTCGACACTTGGCACGCGTGGGCTGTGGATGTCGTAAACGCCAGGTCCGACCTCTTGTTTGTAGCCAACGGCTTTGAAAATTTTAAGTAGCTCGTTGCCACTTCTTGCCGTCTCGATACTGATAACATCAGCATCCATTGCCTCGATAGTCTTGATGATATCGTTAAATTCAGAGTAGCACATATGCGTGTGGATCTGAGTTTTTGCCTCAGCTGAGCTTACTGAAAGCTTAAAGCAATCAACCGCAAATTTCTCATAAGCTGGGATATTTTCAGCTCTTAGCGGATAGCCCTCTTTAAACGCTGCCTCATCGACTTGGATCACTCTGATGCCCGCATTTTGAAGGTCTGCGATCTCGTCATAGATACAAAGTGCGAGCTGTTTTGCTACCTCGCTTCTTGGAAGATCGTCACGCACAAAGCTCCAGTTTAGCATAGTCACAGGACCTGTTAGCATGCCCTTCATTACGTGTTTTGTGATACTTTGAGCGTATTTCATCCACTTAACAGTCATCGGCTCTGGGCGGCTTACGTCACCAAAGAGGAGTGGTGGCTTGACGCAACGGCTGCCGTAGCTTTGTACCCAGCCATTTTGGCTAAATGCATATCCGCTGATCTGCTCGCCAAAGTACTCAACCATGTCGTTTCTCTCTGGCTCGCCGTGTACTAGCACATCTAGGCCGATATCTTCTTGGAATTTCACGCAGTGATCGATATATTTTTTGATGCCTGCTTCATAAGCGGCCGCGTCGATCTCGCCTTTTTTGAAATTTTGGCGAAGTACGCGAAGATCAACCGTTTGAGGGAAGCTACCTATCGTTGTTGTTGGTAAGATGCCGTATTTTAGCGTTTCACGTTGAATTTTGATGCGATCTTCAAATTTCTCGTCACGTTCAAATTTGCTTAAATTTTTGATACGTTTTTGAACACTTTCAGAGTGGATGAGCTTTGAAGTAGCGCGAGTTTTAACTGCATTTTTATTCTCTTCGTAAATTTTTGTTTCGCTCTCATCAAGCTTCTCGCCATTTGCTAGTTTTGTGATGATCTTGATCTCATCAAGCTTCTCAACCGCAAAGCTTAGCCAGCTTTTGATCTCTGGGTTTAAATTCTCTTCATATTTTAGAGTGTATGGCACATGTAGAAGCGAGCATGAAGTGCCTATGTAAAAGTCTTTGCCGCCTATTTTTTCTGAAATTTCACGAACAAGTTTTACCTTATCATCGATGTTGCTTTTCCAGATATTTCTGCCGTCTATCACGCCAGCAAATAGCGTCAAATGGCTATTTTTGATAGTCTCAAGTGCTTCGAAATTTCTCTTACCGTGGATGAAGTCAAGCGCGATGCCGTAAATTTTAGTTTTAGCCACTTCGCTAACTGCCTTGATCGCATGCTCAAAATATGTCGCAAACACGATCTTGATGTTGTTTGCAACGCCTGTTAGCTCGTTATAAACCTTTGTGATAAGTGGTAAAAGGTCGCTTTCGTTTTTGTCAGTTACGAAGATCGGCTCGTCAAACTGCACTAAAATTTCATCATCAAGCTTAGAAATTTGCTCAAGTAGCTTTTTATACTCGCCTACAAGCGCGTCAAGGTGCTTAAATGGGCAGCTGCCATCAGTCGTCTTTGAAAGAGCCAAAAATGTGATAGGGCCGATCAAATTTACCTTGCCTTTTACTCCGTTAACCTTCGCCTCTTTGTATTCATTTAAAATTTTGTCCGCTTTTAGGCTAAATTTACTCTCGCTGCTAAGCTCTGGCACGATGTAGTGGTAGTTTGTGTTAAACCACTTTGTCATCTCCATCGCAACGCCATTTTTGTTGCCTCTTGAGCAAGCAAAATATTGCTCCAAGCCGCTTAAATTTGCAAATCTTGGAGGCGTAGCGCCAAAAGCGATGATGTTATCAAGCATTAGGTCGTAAAACGAAAAATCATTAACGCTAATAGCCGAAATGCCAGCGTCTTGTTGATATTTCCAGTGTCTTTGGCGAAGCGTCTTTGCAGTCTCTTGCAAATTCTCTTCACTAAAGCCCTCTTTACCAGCCCAAAAGCCCTCTAACGCACGCTTTAACTCTCTTTTCTCTCCGATTCTTGGAAAACCTAAAACATAACTTTTTATCATTTTTATCCTTTATAAATTTCTATTTTTAAATTAAATCTGCGCAAGGCACAGCAACCTTGAATATTTTTATGCAGGTATATCCCTTCGACCAAAACCCCCCAGCACGTTCAATGTTGTTGCACTGCGCACAAGTCTGGGCTACCCAAAACGCGGTGGATGACACCCACTTCTTCTTAAACTAAAGTAAAATTTATAAAAAACCCTGCTAAAAAGATCCTTGCCAAATTTCAGGCACTGCTTAGCTTTGCTGTTAAAAATGCAGTTACAATGCAGCGGACCTGCTAGCAAAAATGGATTTATATCAATGTGAAAAAATGTAAAATTGTTTAAAAATTTGCGTGTTTTTTGAAAATCGCTGATATGTTTTTTGCCGAGATTAATGAGCTTTACGCATGGGACAAGGCATCAGCGTTTTTCCTTTGTAGTGAATTTTTGTCGCATTATAAACGCTCTTTGCCAAATTTTTGTTTAAAGTTTGGGCGCTACTAAATTTCGCGCCCAAAGTTTTTAGTCTTTTTTGCCTTTATTTAGGGATTTTAGCTTAGCATCCATATCGGCTGTAAGCATAGTAAAGACTTTGTTTGTAAGCTCCTGAGTTAGATCTTTAGCCTCTTGCATAGTCTTTTGGCTAAATTCATTTAGGAGTTTGTCCGCTTTTTTCTTATCTTTTTTATAAAGTTTGACGTACTCATCTTCAAATTTAGCCTGTTTTACCGCCAACTCTTTTTCAAATTTAGCGTAGGCCTCTTTAACCACCGGCGAATACTTCTCATAGTCAGTCATAACAAGGGTTTGAAGCTTTCTATAAACCCAGTAAATCGAAGTGTCATCAGCATCGTATGAGCCGTCTGAGTAGCCTTTTATAAAGCCATCAAGCCCCTCGTAATACGGCAAATAAACGCTAAGATCAGCCATACCAAGAGCGACGTAGGTCACACGGCCGATCTCTTTTGGTAGCCATGGGCGCACTTGCATGACGTGAGACTCGTATGTTCTAAAGACGCTTATAGCGCGGTAGATGTTTTTCTTATCTTCATCTTTGCTAGTGTAGTTATCAAACGGGGTGCCGTCGTAGTGGGCTCTCATCGCAGCTTTTAGATCTTCTACACTTAGTTTTTTCTCTGGTTTTAAAAATACTGGAAATTTCTGGCCATCGGCGAAGTCTTGTTTTAGGCTTGGGTTAAACATGCTTTGAACCCAGCAAACACGTGGGTAGTTGTAAGTCACATCCCTCTCATCATCCCTTGTATAGGCCTTTGTAAAGTTAAATTCTCCATCTTTTGCAGGGTCATAAGTCTTGTTATCGATCGCAAATTTGATGACATCTTTTGCGCCCATGAAATTTGGATCATTTTCTTTATAAGCGTGAAGTCTGCCTTGGTTTGCAGTGACGAAGTACTCATCTTGTGGGATCTTTGAAGCGATCCACTTATGGCCTGTGCCAGTTTCAAAGTACCAAAGCTCATTTGCATCGACAAATACCACACCAAAGCCCTCGCCAGCGCCTTTTGTCTCAACTATCTCGCCAAGAAGTTTAACGCCCTCTTTTGCACTCTTCATACGCGGCAAAAGCACGTCTGGGATGTCATCTTCTGTAATGCCACTCTCTTCGTTGTATGGATCAACTTTTAAAAGCTCATCTTTTGCATAGATGGTCTCAGTGCCACTAAGTCCTACGCCAGCCTCGTTGTAGCCGACTGCTCCGTGAAGTTTTGTGTGTGAGTTTGCGATAGTTGTGTATCTCATGCCATCTTTTGGGAGCGGATATGTAAAGTCATTTGCGCCGTCATGTGCCTTTGAGCTGTGCATGCCAGTTTGGTTTTTCGTAGCTGGGTGTATCAAAAAGACTTGAGCTTTTATAGCCTTGCTATCAGCACTTCTAGCCACTAGCATAGAGCCGTCGTTTGAAGCTTTATCTCCTACTAAAATGGTAGTGCATGCCAAGCTACTTGTGCCTAGAATCGCACTCATAGCGACGATTGATGCGAGAATTTTCCCTTTCATTTTTACTCCTTTAGTAAAATAAATTTCTTATATGTGATTATATGCCAAATTTAATAATTTAATTATAAATTTTAAAATTCTTTTAAGTTTAATGTAAATTTATTGCAAATTTGTCTAAGTGAAATTTAAATTTTCTAAAGGATTTTTCGATATAATCCAAATCTTACGCACTTGCGTATAAAATTTCAAAAAGGATTAGCATGCCAAAGATGAAAACCGTTCGCGGTGCTGCTAAGCGCTTTAAAGTAGGTAAAAATAAGATAAAAAGAGGCTCTGCTTTTAGAAGCCACATCTTAACAAAAAAACCTACTAAGCGTATGAGAGATTTGCGTGGCCCACACTACGTGGATAGCACAAATGTCCCAGCCGTTCGCAAAATGCTCGGCGTATAAAGCAGCGTAGATTTAAGTTTTTGACAAAAAGTCATTCAAACTCCCCCAAATTTAGGGGCAAGACTCACTTCGTGAGCGCCAATTTGTAAAAGGATAAATATGGCAAGAGTAAAAACAGGCGTAGTTAGAAGAAGACGCCATAAGAAAGTTTTAAAGCTAGCACGTGGCTTTTTCAGTGCTAGACATAAACACTTTAGAAAAGCTAAAGAGCAACTAGAGAGAAGTTTAGTTTACGCATACCGCGACAGACGCCAGAAAAAACGTGATTTCAGACGTTTATGGATCGTTCGTATCAACGCAGCTTGCAGACTAAACGACATTAGCTATTCAAGATTTATCAACGGCTTAAACAAAGCTAACATAGAACTTGATAGAAAAATTTTAGCTGATCTAGCTATGAATGACGCGAAGGCATTTGCGGCACTTGCAAAACAAGCAAAAGATGCTTTGAAATAACACCTTTTCTCCGCTTCGGCGGAGATCTTCTTTTTTTATACACTTTAAAAAATTTAATAACAAAAACTCTATAAAGCTCTTTGTTTTAATTTACTACCCGCGACTTTTACAAACTACTAGCTAAATTTAACTACCAGCAGACGAAAAAGTTAAATTTCGATACTCGTGTTTCACCGCTCCGCTAAATAAAATTTCGGCGGAGATTTTTACACCCCACTAAACTTCATATAAATTTATTCTCGAGATATTTAAGTAGCTAAACTCTTAAATGGTTTGTATTTAAATTTTAAGTCAATACCACTATAAATTTAGCTAACTGTTGAGCGTAAAATTTAATGGCATAAATTTGAAAATTTGCTTGCTCTGACTAACCCAAAGCAAGCGTAAAACTCGCTCTAAAAGCTTAAATTTCAATACTCGTATCAAAGCAGTGTTTCACTGCTCCGCTAAATAAAATTTTGCCATTTTCAAGCCTAAGGCCAAGCTCTTCGCCGCTTTTTGGATAGACTTTTAGGCATTGCGCTTCGTTTAAATTTAAAGTAGCGCCATAAAAGCAAGCCGCCATACCAGTGCCACAAGCTAGTGTCTCGTCCTCCACGCCCCTTTCGTAGGTTCTTACCTTTAAAACTCCACCATCAAATTTGGCTAAATTTACATTTGCATTGTATTTTTGGCGAAGCGCCCTGCACTCTTTGACGTCAAATTCATCTAAATCTTGAGTGAAATTTACAAGATGCGGCACGCCAGTGTCGTAAAAGTACCAAGTTTTGCCGTTTTCATTTAGTGGCTCGCTTAAAATTTTTGGACTTGTTAGCACGACCTCGACGCACTCATCTTTCACGCTTGCCATCACCTCGCCGCTACCAGTTAGCAGAGCAAATTCGCTTGAACTAACAAGGCCGTTTAGATAGGCATATCTAGCAGCCGCACGCGAGCCGTTGCCACACATCGCAGCGTAGCTTCCGTCGCTGTTGTAAAACTCCCATTTCACGCCCTTTTCGTAAGGCAAAAGCACGATGAGCCCGTCAGCTCCCACGCCGTTTGTTCGGCTACAAATTTGCCTCGCAAGTTCGCTTCTATCTTTGCCTAAAAATGTGTGAAATATGACAAAATCGTTGCCGCTGGCGTTATATTTTGAGACTTGCATGAGCCATCCTTTTATTTTTTGCGTGATTTTACTAAAATTTAGATAAGAGTTATTAGTGATTTTAAAGGAGCCACTTTGAAGAGCTACATCTTAAATTTAGAAAAAGAGTTTTCTTTGATAGAAAATGGCTTTAAAGAGCAAGAAAGAAGAGCCTTAGCTGACTATAAAGCAAAGGGAGCTGCGCACTGCAAAGAGCTTGCACTCCTAGCATACAGCTCGGAGGTCTATCAAGTGCGGATGTATGCGGTTTTTCTCTTTGGACACCTATCAGATCGTGAAGAAATTTTGACGTTTATGAGGGATGAAGTCTCAAAAGATGAAAACTGGAGGGTTCAAGAGGTGCTGGCAAAGGCGTTTGACGAGTTTTGCAAGAAAATTGGCTACGAGCAGGCACTTTTAACGATCGATGAATGGCTAAAAAATGGCAACGCAAATGCAAAAAGAGCCGTAACAGAGGGGCTTAGGATATGGACAAATAGACCTTATTTTAAAGATAACCCAAACGAGGCCATTAGGCGTCTAGCCAGCTTAAAAGGAGACGAGAGCGAGTATCTTAGAAAGTCAGTTGGCAATGCAATAAAAGATATAAGCAAGAAATTTCCAAATTTAGTAAAAACCGAGCTTGATAGCTGGGATTTGGATAGTAAAGAGGCCATGCAAACATATAAATTTGCTAGTAAATTTATCAAGAAATAGCGCAAATTTGGCCTAGAAATTTCTCTAGCTCAAGCTTTAAATGCTCCATGTCGCTGCTATTATCTATAACAAATTTTGCCATTTTTTTCTTTTGCTCGATGTCCATCTGAAGCCCTACTCTAGCTTTTGCAGCTTCTAAATTTAGAGCATTTCGGTTCATTAGACGGCTTAGCAAAAGCTCTTTTGGCGCGTAGATCACGGCTACATTTTTAAATTCGCTGTAACGCTCCTTTTTTTCAAAAAACAAAGGGATATCGACAAAATAAACTTGCCCCAAACCCTCAAACTGCGAAGCTTTGAAAAAAATTTCAGCTTTTATCTTTGGATGTAAAATTTGCTCTAAATTTTTAAGCTTTTTTGGCTCGTTAAAGACGATGGCGCCCAGTTTTTTGCGATCTATTTTACCAGCCTCATCTAAAATTTGCTCGCCAAAAACTTCTACTATCTCTCGTTTGCAAATTTCAAGCTGCTCGTGCGCGATCAAGTCCGCGTCGATCACACTAAAACCTCGCTCTTTTAGTAAATTTACAACCGTGCTTTTGCCACTAGCGATCGAGCCTGTGATGACGTAGGCGTTTGGAAAATTCTGCAAACTCGCTCCATTTTTGAAAATTGATAACAATTTTAGCAACTTTTGGCTAAAGTTTTAAAAAATAACCAAAAGGGTGAAAATGATAAGTTATAAAGATGCCGGAGTCGATATAGATGCTGGAAATAGCTTTGTTGAGGCGATCAAGCCTTTCGTAAAATCTACGCAAACACCAAACGTCATAGGCGGCATCGGATCATTTTCAGGTGCGGTCAGACTGCCAAGCGGATATAAAAATCCAGCCATTTTAGGTGCCACAGACGGCGTTGGCACGAAGCTTCGCCTAGCTATCGACGCTAAGAAATTTGAGGGCGTTGGCGAGGATCTAGTCGCTATGTGCGTAAATGACCTCATCTGCAACTTCGCCACACCACTCTTTTTCCTCGACTACTACGCGACTGCAAAGCTTGAGATAGAAAGCGCCAAAGAGGTGGTAAAAAGCATCGCAAATGGCTGCAAAAAGGCGCAGTGCGCGCTTATCGGCGGCGAGACAGCCGAGATGCCATCGATGTATGAAAAGGGCGACTTTGACCTTGCTGGATTTGCCGTGGGTATCGCTGAGGCTGACGAGATCGACAGGAGCAAATTTGTAAAATCTGGCGACGTTTTAGTCGCACTTCCAAGTAGCGGCCTGCACTCAAATGGCTTCTCTCTTGCAAGAAAAGTAGTAAGCGAGCTTGGGCTAAAATTTGATGAAAAAGTGGATGAGCGCAAACTAATCGACGTGCTTCTTGAGCCAACTAAAATTTACGTGAGCGACTTTTTAAACTTGAAAGATAAGATCACAGCGATGGCGCATATAACAGGTGGTGGCATAGTTGAAAACTTGCCTCGCGTCTTCCCTGCTGGACTTGGCGCGAAGGTGCAAAAAAGCGCTATAAAAACGCCTGAAATTTTTAAAATCCTAGCTCAAAAAGTAGAAGATAGCGAGATGATGAGGACATTTAACATGGGCGTTGGTATGATCCTTGTTGTAACTAAAGAAAACGTAGATACTGTGCTAGCAAATAGCGATGGCTACGTGATCGGCGAAGTGGTAAGTGGCAAAGGCGTTGAGCTAGTTTGATGCAAGAATTTAGCAAAAAACGCCTGCTAAGGACCGAAAATAAGAGCTTTTTTGATCTTAGCATTTATGAATATATAGGCTATTTTGGTGTACTAGAAAGCGAGATAAAAAAGCTTGATCCTTATAATCACTGGTGCAAGGTCTCACGAGGGTCAGGCATGCTGTCTATCATGCAAGACAACGGCGAGGACGGCGATCTTTATGATGAGAGCTACGAGGTGATCGACTGCCTTATCTACCTATATGACTGGGAGAAATTTAGCCGTATCTACATAAATACAGGAAATTGACTTGGCAAAGCAAAAGGCGAAAATCGCACCGATCTGGGCTAGAGTAAAGGCCTTTATCATCGATCTTTTCATCATCGGCATGCCGATATTTTACATCAGCACATATCTCGTTCTTGGCGGTAAAGAGGACTTTTTAAACAACCAGCTTGCCATCTTTGTGGTAAATAGCATCATCTCATTTATAATGTGCCTATTTTTTAGCATAAAAGCACAAACTCCAGGCTACAAAGCGCAAGAAATTTATCTCATAAATTTACAAACTGGCAAAAAACTAAGCCTTTTTCACGCGATCTTGCGTCAAATTTGCTTTGCATTTGCTGGCTTTAGCATCATCGGACTTTGCCTTTGCTTTTTCAGAAAAGACAGACTAAATTTACACGACATCATAACCCACTCAGCCGCCGTGCAAAAAGCAGCTTAAATTTACTTTGCTCCGTGCCAAAGTAGGCGGTTTTTGCCTAGCTTTGTATCAATACTCTCTTTTATAATGGAGCAGATATACTCTTTAAAAAGCCCTATATCTCTTGTCCTTTGCATGGTAGCAAGCAGGTGCCACTAAGAAGTTACAAAACGGGCTAATCTATGCTCTTAATTTTTTATCTTGGCAACAGCTTTATCACAAAATAATGCACATTTATCAATGTAAATTTAGCTGATGAATTGTTGTTTCAAATTTTTGGTCACAAATCGTCTATATGGTGAGCTAAATAGAGAAAATAAAGGCTGAAAATTAAGAAATTTAGCTACAAGCCACGAAAAATTTTTGATTAAATTTGAGTGAAATTTAAGCGCTTTGCGAGTAGAGTTTGACCTCGTTTATCAAAAATTCATAGACTCTTTGTTGCACTAAAATTTCCTCCTCGCAGCCACTCATCAAGCGACGAAGGTGCGAAAAGTCTATCTTTTTAGCATATCTTTTATGATCTTTCATATCTTTATCTATGCTTAAAAGAAGCGTGTCAAGCGTGATCCTATCGTTTCTTTTGACCCTTGCCACATACTCTCTAACGGTTTGGATTAAGAAGTCTTTTCTGGTCTGATCGTTTTCATAAATTTCACTTACGATGTCGTTTAAAACGTCAAAATCATCCTCGTCTGGGTCAAATTTAGCCGAGATAATCGCAGTAAAAATTTTGGCACGAAACTCTAAAGACTTGTGATGATAGACAAAAAAATCTCTAAAGGCCGATAAAAAACGAAGTTTGATCTTTCCTGACATTGCCCTACTTTTGGTGAAATTTATGTGAGATTATATACTCTTAAAGCTAAATTTTTAAAAATGTAACTATAAAACTAAATTTAAGTATAGTTTTTGTATGATTGCGAAGCTCCTTCTTAGACCTGTGCAATGCTTTTTATGAGCACCGCTTCAGGGTGGGAACACAGCAGAGCACTTGTATTAAGTGTGTGCCGCAGTCATCTGAGAGGGGGTCTTTCTAAACCAAAGTGCTCATTAAAATCATCGCAAATCTCTAAAAAATCCACTCCGTCGATCTTAGGTTTTTCGCTAAAAAATTTATACATATTATTAAAACCATCAGTTAGCTCTTTTGACTTGACGCCGTAGCTTATGGAAATTCCGGCTTCGATGTAGGCTGAGAGCTTGTCGCAGTATTTTAGCGCTTTGCCATCGATCGGGTTAAATTTATCCTCATTTACGTTCTCCATAGTCCCTTCGTGGCAGATGATCTTGCGCTCGAATGTTCTATTTTCAAACTCATCTTTTATAAATTTCTCGCCATCTTTTCTGATACCAAGGATGTAGCTAAACTCATCTTTGATCTTTTCAGGCACAAATGGCAAAATCCTCTCATCAATAAGCCTCATCTCATACTCGCTGATGATCTCATTTAACCCCTTTACGCCGTATTTTACAGGGCTTATGATATCCCTTGTAAGGCTCTCTGGCAGGTCGTGAAATAGTGCGCAAAAGAAGTTATTTTCTAGCCGTTTTTTGCAAGCTTTTGCTTTTAGTGAGTAAAAGTAGCTTAGTATCGCAACAACTAGCATATGTCCTAAGACCGCAGTTTCAGGGATGCGTGGCGTTTGTGCCCAGCGCTTTTGAAACCTTAGCCTGCCACTTAGATCAACAAGGCGGGCTAATTTTTGATTCATAGCGATCTTTCTAACGCCAATTAACTCGTAATAATCCTCCATCTCCTCCTCAACCTTCGCCTTAAGCTCGTCGATGTCGCTTAAAAACTGGCTCGTTTGATAGACGATAGAAAATTCCCACCTAGTGGCAAGATAGCTGGCTGCTTTTAGTATAAGGCGCTCTTTTTCGTGAGTTTTGTCGTTTTTATAGTGGTTTTTAAACCTCTCCAAAAACTCGCCGTCCTCGATATCTGAGATGAGCGTCTCAAGGTTGCTTAAAACCCAGCTATTTATCTGCTCTTTTTTCGTCTTTTGGATGTGGTGAAAGACGTCAGGACGTATGTCTGTGACAACAACCCTGCTTAAAAACTCAAAAATTCCAGCCTCGATGATGTAGTTCATATCGGCATTTTGCTCTTGTTTTGCTATGAAATAAGCGATGATAAATTTATGAGCCTGCTTGTCAAGCTCGACTAAATTTGTCATCTTTGGATAGTCGTTCCAACGTGATATAGATGCTGCTTTAAAGATATGTTCTATAAGCTTAGCACTTATCATTATTTATCCTTTTTGACTACTTTTGGCTTCTTATCATCGGCATAGCTTATCTTTCTAAAGCCCTCTTTGTTTGAGCTTCTTCTTGGCTTGTCATCTTTTTTAAATTTATCATCTCTGCTGCCTCTACTGCTAGCGCGATCGCTTGTGCTGCGTCTCTCACGTGGCTTGTCGCTAAAGTTTCTCTCCCTACTTTTTGGAGCGTATTCTTTCTCTTCAGCTGGCTTTTTTACCACTAGATCAGAGCTGATCTCGATAACTGTATGGACATTTCCACGTGGGTTAAAGTCGCCAACTATCTTCATAAATTTAGGCTCAAGTTTTTTCTCTAAAACAGAGTAAATTTCATTTATACTATCTTCGTGGCTGATGTTGCGGTTCATAAAGCTATTTATATAAAGCTTTATCGCTTTTAGCTCGACAACTAGCTTGTTAGGGATGTACTCAAGGTATATAGTCGCAAAGTCAGGATAACCAGAGCGAGGGCAAAGGCAGCAAAACTCAGGCAGAGTGATCTTTATGACATAGTCCCTTGTTTGCTTATTTTCCCAGACCTCAAGGTCACTCTCTACGTCAAATTCTTTTAAAATTTTCTCGCCGTATTTCATCTCTATCTCTAGCTCTTCACTCATTCTTTATCCTTTATATTTTTACTAACCAGGTCAAATTTAAATTTGATCACCTTTTAAATATCCAAGTGTTTAACGTCTTTTGCGTGGTCTTGGATGTAGTTTCTTCTTGGTTCGACCTCATCGCCCATGAAGAGATTAAACGTATCAGAAGCACTTATAGCGTCGTTTATATCGATCTTTAAAAGTCTTCTGTTCTCAGGGTTCATAGTTGTCTCCCAAAGCTGCTCAGGGTTCATCTCACCAAGACCTTTGTAGCGCTGGATATATGCACCTTTTTTCGCATTTTTCTCTACTTCATCAAGCACGTCTATAACGTCACTATGCAAGTCTAGGCCGCGCTCTTTTATCTTTTGGCTGATGTAAAGTGCCTCTTCATAGAGTGGATTTGTGAATAAATTTTCATTTACCACAAGCTCTTCTAGGCCGCTTTCAGTTTGGACGTAAATTCTAACCTCATCTTCGCTAACGTAGTGATTTAGGATGTTGTGACCCTCAGCTTTTAAGAAGTCTCTTAAAATTTCAAAAATTTCATTGTAGCTTTTTGAGACGATGTCTGGATTTTCTATCATATAGCGGATCGCCGAAAGGACGTTAAAGCGTTTTTCAAGCTCTTTTAAGACGCTTCTATAAGCTGCAACGATCTTTAAAAAGTCAATCAAATCCGCACTGCCAATACCCTCTATATCAACGCCCTCGATGCCAGTTTCGATAAGAAATTCGTTTAGTGCCTTTTCATCTTTTAGATAAATTTCTTTTTTGCCTTTTTTATAACGGTAAAGTGGCGGCTGAGCTAGGTAGATGTGGCCATTTTCAACAACTTTATTTAAAAATCTAAAGAAGAAAGTTAAAAGTAGCGTCTGAATGTGGCTACCATCGACGTCAGCATCGGTCATGATGATGATCTTATGATATCTAAGCTTTTCAGCGTCAAATTCATCTCCGATACCGCAGCCTAGCGCTGTTATCATATTTTTTATCTCATCAGACTTTAAAATTTTATCTAGTCTTGCCTTTTCAACGTTTAGAATTTTACCCTTTAGCGGCAATATCGCTTGAAAAACTCTATCACGTCCTTGCTTTGCAGAACCGCCCGCAGAGTCGCCCTCCACTAGGTATAGCTCGCTAATAACTGGGTCTTTACTTTGACAATCAGCTAGTTTGCCAGGTAGTGTGCCTACACTCATGCTCTCTTTTTTGCGAGTTAGATCCCTAGCTTTTTTAGCGGCTTCGCGACCACGAGCTGCCATTAGGGCTTTATCCATTATCACTCTTGCTTCGATAGGATTTTCTTCAAAATACTTTGTAAGCACGTCAAAAACCATCTTTTGAACGATAGGTTTTACATAGCTTGAGCCTAGTTTGCCCTTTGTTTGTCCCTCAAACTGTGGCTCTGGCACTTTTACACTAACAACTGCGATAAGTCCCTCGCGGATATCTTCACCAGTTATCTTTGTATCTTTTTCACGTGCAGCAGCGTTTGCTTGAACGTAGTTTGTGATAACTCTTGTAAGACCCGCTCTAAAGCCAGCCTCGTGAGTACCGCCATCTGGAGTTTTGATGTTATTTACAAAGCTTAGTAAATTTTCACTATAAGTGTCGTTGTAAAGCAGTGCAAAATCAACCATAACATCATCTTCGCCGCCGCTAAATGAGACTGCTTTGCTAACAGCATTTGCCTTATTCATATCAGTTACAAAGCTCTCAAGTCCGCCCTCAAAATGAAAACTCTCACTTCTGCCATTTCTTTGATCTTTGAAATTTATAGTTATCTTTGGGTTTAGATATGCTAGCTCGCGAAATCTTTTTACTAAAATTTCATCGTCAAATTCAGTCACTTCAAATATACTGTCATCTGGCCAAAACTCGACTTGCGTGCCTGTGCGGTTTGTAGTTTTTATCACTTCAAGATCGCTTTGTGGGATACCTTTTGCAAATTCTTGTCTGTGAAGCTTGCCATCGCGTTTGATATTTACGATTAGCTTTTTAGAAAGGGCATTTACGACAGATACACCAACGCCGTGAAGACCGCCAGAGACCTTATAAGTGTCCTTGTCAAATTTACCACCAGCGTGAAGCACAGTTAAAACAACAGTCGCAGCTGAAATTTTCTCAGTTGGGTGCATATCTACTGGGATACCACGGCCATTATCGCTAATGATCGCTGAGCCTTCACGTGTAAGCTCAACATCTATCGTATCACAGTATCCTGCCATCGCTTCGTCGATAGAGTTATCAACGACTTCGTAGATCATGTGGTGAAGGCCGCTTATGTTAGTATCACCTATATACATGCCTGGGCGCTTCCTAACCGCCTCAAGCCCTTTTAGTACTTTAATATTTTCTGCGCCGTAATTATTTTCCATCATAAACCTTTTTTAACTTATATATTTAATGGACTTATAACCGTTAGAAGCTCTTTTGAGCTAACAACGAAAGGTAAATTTTTATCTTTAAATCCAAACTCAAATTTCTCATCTTCTATGCTTTGCAAGAAGTCTATTAAATTTCTATTTTTTACATTTATGCTGATATCTTCTTCAAGTCCTGTTTGAAACTCTATCATTGTTTTTGCTTCTGAGTTATCCTCTATGATGCTCTCAAATGTGATGCTCTCTTTTGAAAAAGTTATCTTCATCTGATCGCTTAGCATCGAGATAGTTTTGATGCCCTCAACCATCTTATCTCTGCTTAGCTCAAATCTTATAGCGATATCTTTTGGTATAACGCGCTCATAGTCAGGGAATTTGCCGTTTATCAGCTTTGTGAAAAACTCAAAATTTTGGCTTTGAGCGATAAGGACATTTTCATCATAGTAAATTTCTATCTTGTCGAAAAATAGCTTTTGAATTTCATTTATCGCTTTTTTAGGGATGATCAGTGAAAACTCATTGCTCGCTTCATTTGCAAATTTAAATACAGCTAGCCTTTTTGTATCGGTGCCTACTATATTTATATAGTTTTGTTTTATGTCTAGTAAAGCGCCGTTTAGCTCAAATTTAGGGTTGTTGCTATCGATGCAAGGTAAAATTTTCTTTAAGCTTCTGCCTAGCATTATGGCGTCTATGTCAAATTTAGCCTTGCCATCTATCGTTGGAAACTCTGGGAAGTCTTCAAATTTATACATTGGAAGTTTGTATTTTGAGTTTTTTTGTTTGATGTAAAGATAGTTATTAACAGTTTCAAGCGTTACTTCTTCATCTTTTAGGCTTTTGATGATATCAAGTAGCTTTTTACCATTTGCAGTTGCATAGCCCTCATCAACGATCTTTGCGTTGCTTAGTTTATATGCTAGTCCTATCTCGTGATCAGTTGCTTTTATGTTTAAAACTCCATCTTTTGCTGAAATGTAGATGTGAGAAGTTATAGCACTAAGATCTCTTTTTTCGAGATATGGATTAGTGTTTGTTACTATGCTCTCAAGCATGTTTTTGTTTATTAGAACCTTCATTAAATACTCCCTCTTATTTTTAATTTTCTTTTTGTTGTATTAGTTGGTAGCGTGAAAGTGTGAAAAGCATCTTTTCTCACGCCAGCATCGTTATTTAAAATGTGAAAAGAATTTTTCATTTCTTCACATTTATTCACGAATTTCATTCTGTTTTTATCCTTTTGTTAAAATTTTGTTCTTTATCTCAGTCACTCTGAGGTTGAAAATTTCGTTACTCTCCATGAGCTCGTTTATCTTTTTTATGTTGTGACTAACGGCGCTATGGTCTTTCATACCAAAATAGTTTGCAATTTGGGGCATTGAATTTGTAGTGAGCATCTTTGCAAGGTAGATGATGATGCGTCTAGCCTCGACGATATTTTGCACTCTTGACTTGCTTTTTATGTCGCTTGGCTTGATGTTTAGCTCTTTGCTAACGATCTCTATAATGGTCTCTAAATTTATATTTTCATGTTTTTCTTTGATGAGATCTTTTAGTGTGTTTTTAGCAAATTCAAGCGTTATCTCAACTCTCATCAAGCTTGCGTAGGCGTTTAAATTTATAATAGCGCCCTCGATCTCACGGATATTATCGCCCATGTTTGTAGCGATGTAGTCGATTACCTCTTTGTTTAGGTAAATTTTGTCAAATTCACATTTTTTGATGATGATAGCTATCTTTGTATCAAGCTCAGGCGGCGTGATATCAGCCATTATGCTTTGCTCAAACCTTGACTTTAGCCTCTCATCAAAGCCCTTTAGTATCTTTGCTGGGCGGTCTGAGGTCATTACGATCTGACCTTTTTTGGCGATGAGCTCGTTAAAGGTGTTGAAAAACTCCTCTTGAATTTTATCTGTCTTGCCAAGAAACTGCACGTCGTCTATTAGTAAAACGTCGCAGTTTCGGTATTTTTCACGAAATTTAGTCATCGAGTGGCTATTTAGATGCGTGGTAAAATCAATCATAAATTGATCGCTCGTGACGCAGATGACTACTTTGCCTTGATCTAGGCAGTAGTTGCCAACTGATTGAAGCAGGTGCGTCTTACCAAGGCCAGTAGTGCCATATATAAAAAGTGGGTTGTAAAGCACGCCAGGCTTGTCCGCGACTGCCTTTGCGTTTAAAAATGCAAACTGATTTGAGTCGCCGCAGACAAAATTTTCAAATGTATATCCAGGGTTTAAAATGCTACTTTGCGCCTTGATCTGCTTTACATTTACTTGGTTTTGCTTTATGTTTTTTAGCTTTGTTTGACTAGTTATCTCGACCTCTGGCTTTTTGCCGGTTTTTACTTCATAAAGGTAGGCGATCTTTTCTGCGTATCTAGTTTTTATAAATTTAGCCATCAATTCACTCGTGGCGTTAAAAACTATAAAATCTTCGTTTGAAGCCTTTTCGTTAAATTTTAATTGTTTGATGTAGCAGTCAAATTCATTAGCGGATATTTTTGTCTGTAAAAGCTCTAAAATCTCGTCTGCTAGCAAATTTAAACCCTTTTGAAGTAATTAATTTTATTAGCGATTTTATCTTAAATTTAATAAAACCTTTGTTAAACTCCGACAAACTTTTTCACGGCGTGAAAAAGTCGTGAAAAAGTATTGAAAAGATTGTGATGAAAATTTTAGGAATCGATCCAGGCACGAAAAATTGCGGTTACGCGATACTTGAAAAGAGCAAATTTAAAACCATACTTCTTGAAGCTGGGCTTATAAAGATAAAGCCAAACACACTTCAATACCAAATAACAGAGCTTTGCGAGGGGCTTGATCTCATCTTTAAAAACCATAAATTTGATGAGGTCGCGATAGAGGACATCTTCTTTGCCTACAACCCAAAAACCGTTTTAAAGCTCGCTCAGTTTCGCGGGGCACTTAGTCTTAAAATTTTGCAGCTTCATGGTGACTTTGCCGAATATACGCCACTTCAAGTGAAAAAAACGGTCACTGGCAAGGCAAAGGCTGACAAAGAGCAAGTGGCATTTATGGTGAAGAAAATTTTAGGTATAAATAAAGAGATAAAACCGCTTGATATCACCGATGCGATCGCGATCGCGCTAACTCACGCGAATAATTTAAGAATAAACTAAATTTGATAGGGATGAAATGGCAACACTAAAAGCTTTACTAATTGGAGGCGTGAAAAACTACGGCTCGCAAAACGCAACTGATAAGCTAAATTTACCTTGGAGCTCAGCTATTTTTAAAGTAGCTCAAAATGGCGAAATTTTCGCAAATGAGCTTGGTTTTGAGGGCGATAGCGTCGCTGATACGAAGCACCACGGCGGCCCTGAAAAGGCGGTCTTTGCAAATTCATTTGCAAACTACGCCGAGTGGGAGAAATTTTTGGGATTAAAAAACATAGCTTATGGGGCGATGGGAGAGAATTTATGCGTTGATGGGCTTGATGAGAGCTGCGTTTATGTGGGCGATATCCACAAGGTGGGCTCACTTGTGCTTCAAGTCTCGCAGCCTAGAAAGCCATGCTTTAAGCTCTCAAAAAGATGGGGCAATGAAAATATGGCGACACATATCTTTGAAACAGGCCTTACTGGCTGGTACTACCGCGTCCTTACGCCAGGCTCATGCAAAGCAGGCGACGCGATAGAGGTTATAGAGAGTGACCCAGTTCATATGAGCATTTTAGAGATAAATAGGCTCTTTTACGCGCCAAATGAAAATTTAAATTTACTTGAGAAATTTAACGCCCTCACCACTCTTACAAATGGCTGGCATGATGATATGAAAAGACGCATCGAGGGAATTTACAGCACTGAATTTATGAGAACACTATAAACATTTATACTTTTGCTCCGATTTTGTTTTACAAATAAATTTCAAACAAAATTTAAAGGAGCAGAGGTGTTTCGTTCTATCACAAATAAGATAGCACTCGCCTTGATGGTTTTACTCATCATCTCGTTTTGCGCTATCTCGGCGGTTAGTTATTTTACTTCAAAGGACAAGATCGTTGAACTTGTCAGTGGCAAAGAGGATCAAGTCCTTAAAGATATAAAGAGTGTTGCAAATACTTTTTTTGATGAAAATTTAGAATACGTCAAGAAAATTTCATCAGCAGTTGAAGGCGCTCAAAGTGGCGATGAGATAATGAACTTTGTCTTATTAGAAAAAAAGGTCGCAAACTCTGCGGTGAAATATGTCTATTACGGCGATGAGGACGGACACTTCTTTCAGTCAGATGGTAAAAGAACAACCGTAGCTGATAACTACGACCCAAGAACTAGAGGCTGGTATAAGAGCACAAAAGAGAAAAATAAAGAAATTTATACCGAGCCAAGGATCACTTCTACAAATGATCTTGTTATGAGTTTTACTGCTCCTGTTACTAAAAATGGTAAATTTGTTGGCGTTGCTGGTATAGATGTAGATGTGAAAAAAGTTAGCGACAAGATCATCGAGATAGGCAACACTGGCGATGGCGGATATGCTTATGTGATGAGAAAAGATGGCACTATGCTCTTTTCTGACGTAGTTTCAGAGGTTGGCACTATCTTGCCAGCTACAAAGGTCGTCTCAGAAAAATATGCCAATAAAGAATTTGACGAAAATGGTCTGATCTCATATAAAAACTCTAAAAACCAAGATGTAACGGCTAAAATTTTACCTATCAACGATGATGGCTGGCTTGCAACTGTTGCCATAGGTGCAGATACATTTTCAAACCACACTATGCCTATCTTAAAAGCTCAGCTAATGCTTGCAGTGCTATTTATAGTCATACTCTCAGCCATTGTTTTCGTGCTACTAAAACGCTCGCTTAAACCTATCGGAGTTATCCAAGAGAAGCTTTCTGATACATTTAAATTTATCACTTATGAGAGCAGCACCGCTCCAAGCAAGCTAGACATCCACACAACTGATGAATTTGGCGTGATGAGCGAGGATATAAATAAAAATATCGACAAAGTCATAGCTGGTATCAAGAAAGATAACACCATGCTTGAAGAGCTAAATGTAGCTGCAAATAACATGATAAGAGGAAATTTAGGCGTCAAACTAAGTGAGAATCCAAACAACCCATCACTTATCAAGCTAAAAGAGCTACTAAACACCTTCTTTAGCTCTATCAGTCAAAATTTAGGCAGCGTCATAAATATCCTAAAAGCCTACTCAAATAATGACTACACCGCTAAGATCGAGCTAAGAGATGACATAGAGGCTGATCTAAAAGCTATGATAGTTGGCATAAATAGCGCAGGCGATGCTATAAGCGCTATGCTAAATAGCAACCTAAATCAAGCTCAAATTTTAGAAGAAAAAGCAACGATGCTTGCTGAGTCTATGAGAAATTTAACTGAAGGTGCGAGCAAACAAGCTGACTCTATCCAAGAGAGCGCGGCTGCGGTTGAGCAGATGTCAAGCTCGATGAATGCTATCTCGCAAAAGACAGGGGACGTCATAAGACAAAGCGATGAGATCAAAAATATCATCGTCATCATCCGTGACATCGCTGATCAGACAAATTTACTAGCCCTAAATGCCGCTATAGAAGCAGCAAGGGCTGGCGAGCATGGACGTGGCTTTGCGGTTGTGGCTGATGAGGTTAGAAAACTAGCTGAAAGGACACAAAAAAGTCTAGGCGAGATCGAGGCAAATACAAATGTATTGGCTCAATCAATCAACGAGATGAGTGAGAGCATAAAAGAGCAGGCTGAGGGCATAAATATGATAAATAGAAGTGTCGCTCAGATAGATAACGTCACAAAAGAAAATAGAAGCGTTGTTAGTAACACAAATGAAGTAACTAGCGAGATAGATGGCATGGCAAAGGTCATACTAACAGACGTTAGAAAAAATAAATTTTAATACCCAAAAATACTACTAGGCTCATGTAAATTTACGTGGGCCTTTAAATTTTAAATCTTTTTTACGCTAAAATTACCAAAAATTTAAAGGAGAATATATGCCACTACTTGATAGTTTTTGCGTAGATCATGTGAAGATGAAAGCCCCAGGAGTTAGACTAGCAAAGAGTATGAAGACCCCAAAGGGCGATGATATCAGCGTTTTTGACTTGAGATTTTGCAAGCCAAATGAGGAAATTTTGCCAGAAAAAGGCACTCACACTTTAGAGCACCTATTTGCTGGCTTTATGAGAAACCATTTAAACGGCAACGGCGTTGAGATCATAGACATCTCGCCGATGGGTTGCAGGACGGGCTTTTATATGAGTGTGATCGGCACACCTAGCGAAGAAGCTGTAAAAAAGGCATGGCTAGCCTCTATGAAGGACATCTTAGAAGTCAAAGATCAAGATAATATCCCAGAGCTAAATAAATTTCAATGTGGCACTTACAAGATGCACTCACTTGATGAGGCGCACGCCATAGCAAAGAAAATTCTAGATCATGGTCTAGTCATCATAAACAACGATGAGATCAAGCTTGACGTTGATGCTATGGGACTAAAAAAGCACTGATTTGAAACCAGCTAGACAAGAAAATCAAGCCTATCTAAAAGAGCAAATTTTAACCTATCTTGGTAACAAACGCTCTCTTTTAGGCTTTATCGAGCGAGGCGTAAAATACGCAAAAGACGAGCTTAAAAAAGAGAAGCTTAGCTGCTGCGATCTCTTTAGCGGAAGCGGCGTGGTGGCTAGGTTTTTAAAACAAAATAGCGAATTTATAGTCGCAAACGACTTGGAGCTTTATAGCTTCATCACAAACTCATGCTACCTACAAAACGCCACAAATGAGCTAAGAGATGAGATAAATTTCTGGCAAATGAGACTTGAAGAAGAGATAAAAAATAGCCTTCATGAGGGCTTTATAACAAGGCTTTATGCCCCGCAAGATGATGAAAATATCGCATTTGGCGAGCGGGTCTTTTACACAAGGAAAAATGCCAAATTTATTGATACCGCAAGAAGGCTCATAGATGAGATGTTGCCAGAGGAGATGAGAAAATTTTTCATAGCTCCACTACTTTATAACGCAAGCGTGCATGCAAATACGAGTGGAATTTTTAAAGGTTTTCATAAAAATAAAGAGGGCATCGGTCAGTTTGGTGGCAGGGGACAAAATGCCATCTCAAGGATCACTTCTGATATAAATTTGACTAAGCCTATTTTTTCAAATTTTAGCGTGCCATTTGAGGTCTATCAAAAGGACGCAAATTTGCTGGCAAAAGAGCTTGATGGGCTTGATCTAGTCTATCTTGATCCGCCTTATAACCAGCATCCATACGGCTCAAACTACTTCATGCTAAATCTCATCGCAAGTTATGAAGAGCCAAGTAAAATTTCAAAAGTCTCAGGCATCGCAAAGGACTGGAACAGATCAGTTTTTAATAAAAAATCATCAGCAAGCGAGGCATTTTTCGAGTTGATATCAAATTTAAAGGCGAAATTTGTGCTTATCTCGTTTAACTCAGAGGGCTTTATCAACCAAGATGAATTTGATAAAAATCTAAATAAAATGGGCAAAGTTCATCTACTTCGCCAAAAGTATAATGCCTACCGCGGCAGCAGAAATTTAAAAGCTAGAAACATCCACGTAGACGAACTTCTTTACGTTTTGAAAAAATAAATTTAAGGCTTAACCCTCATCCGCTGGCAAACACTTCTCGAATATGAATTTATGCTCATTTGGCAAGGCGTCGTAGATAGCATTTGATAAATTTCTTATCTCCCAAAGGGCTGACTTTGAGCTTCTTAGTGAGATGAAATTTTGCAAGCTTCTAGCGTTTATACTCCACGTAAGCTCGGTTTTATAGCACTCTGGCAAGCAGTATTTAACGATATCAAGGCTCTTTGTAGTTGTGGCTAAAATTTCACGTAAGTTTTCAAGCGCTTTTATGCTTGCGTTATCGACCACTTCGTCATTTGTCAGCACGATAAATTTAGCCGCACGCTCAAACTGCCCTACTTCAAATTTCTCCTCCTTTTTTAGCTCTTTTAGCGTGTAGCGTGTTGATTTGACGCTTAGGCTTGCTATGCGGTGGCGGGCTAGCTCTTGAAGTAGTGCGCGCGAGATGCCTTGGATGTAGAAGTTGTAGTAAAGATGCTCTAGTGTTGAAGCGTGTTTAAATTTATTACCCACCCTATCTATCAGCTCGACGTCTTTTTCGCCGCCATTGTCGCCTTTTTCAAAGCTTTGCCAGCATGTGCGGATCGCATGAGAGCAGATATTTAGTGGAGTGTGATTTAGAAGTGTTACTTGCATATTTTCTCTTTTTGTGAAATTTTTTAGCATTTTACAAAAAGAAGGCTGATTTTATTTGTAAATTTAAAAGGGAGCGAGCGCCCCCTTTGTGATTATTGTTTTAGTTGAAGAAGTGTGTTTAACATCTCATCACTTGTTGTGATCGTTTTTGAGTTTGCTTGAAAGCCTCTTTGGATGACGATAAGATCTGTTAGCGCACGGCTTAGATCGACGTTACTAGCTTCTAGTTTTGAAGCTGCGATCGTTCCTTTATCGCCAGTGCCTGCTGCGCCGATGACTGCTTCGCCTGAGTTTGCAGTTTGCGAAAAGACGTTTCCGCCCTCACTTTGAAGACCCTCGTTGTTTGTAAAGCTAGCAAGTGCAACTTGAGCTAGACCAAAGCTTTGTCCGTTTGTAAATGCACCGATGATAGTGCCAGTTTCGTCGATCTTTAGGTCATTTAGTGTGCCACCTGTGTAGCCATCTTGTGAGATAGACTCAGTTGATGAGTCTTTATCAAAGCTTGTTAGTCCGTTAAAGTCTGTTCCCAAGCCAAAATTTAAACTAACATTTTGACCGCTTTGTGAGCCGTTGTTAGCTGAAAATGTTATCGTAGCTGGGTGAAAGCTAGCTAGTGAGCCATTTGAGTTAAATCTCAATGAACCAGTGACAACGTTGTCTGGACCCTCGCCTGTGTAGTTTATCTTAGCAGGCTCTGGCACTTGGATGATCATATTCCACTCAGTTCCACCATCTGTTGTAGTGCCTGTCTTTGCCCATCTGATACTAACTGTGTGTTTTGAGCCAAGTGAGTCAAAAATTTCAGCCGTTGAGCCGTGGCTTGACATCATCATCTTACCGCTCGCTCTTAGAGCTTGACCTGGGCTTAGTGCGCCATCAAGTGCTTTCATGATATTTGTAAAGCGAACGTTTTCATTTACTGCTGCGTTGTTTGTACCTTGAGCCGGTTTTGTAAGACCAGTTGTAGTCATATAAAGGGCTTGATCAGCCATTTCGTTTGTAGGGTTTTCTAGTTGAAATTGACCTAGTTTATTTACAGTGATCTTTACGCCGTCGTTTGTATCATCTCCAGCAATTGCCTGAAGTGCTGCGATACCGGCTGCGTGTTTTTGATCAGGTGTGCCTGCTGCTGCTGCATAAGCGTTGTTATATGCTAGTGCATAAGCTGGATTTGTTATAGCTGCACCACCAGTGCCTGGAGCTACCTTGTGAGCAGCAGTTGCAAGTTTTGCTGCATCAAGTGCGTCAGAATTTGCATTGATCTGACCATCACCGTTATAATCAACGTGGTTTCTAGCATCCTCTTGCATAGCAGCACGAAGATCTTCTGTTGTTGTTATTTGTCTTGCTATCTTGTCATTATTTGGGTGAACAGCTGTTGTTTGTGAGCTTGTATAGACATATTGATAAGCTGTGATGATATCTTTACTAGCTAGACCGCCAACCGTGTTTCCAGCATTTACTGTTAAGTGGATGTTTTTTGTCTCTTCGGTTGTGCCTGAGTTGTTTCTATTTATAAGCGTTAGTTTGTTACCCTCTGAAATTTCAGCTCTAACGCCAGTTTTGTTGTACTGAGCGTTGATAGCAGCAGCAACGTCACTGATGCTTGTCATCGTGCCAGCTTGAGTTTTGATGTTTTGTCCATTTAGTGTTATATCAAGCGTAGCTGGTGGGTTGATCTGACCGATATTTTGTGCTAGAGCGCTACCTACGCTAAATTTCTCAGTCTTAGCATTTGCGTAGCTTACCCAGATACCTTGTCCATCTCTTAGTGCAAGACCGTTTCCAAGCTCGTCAAATGTAACACCAAGATCGACGCCACGCTCTGTTAAGATTTGCTCGTTTCTTGAGTTTGTATAAAATTCATCATTATTTGTATCGTTTTCGTTATGAACTTCGTTGGCGTTTAAAATTCCATCGTTATTGTAGTCACGTCCGCCAGCAACTGAGTCAAGTGCGTAAATAGGTGTGCTTCTTTGACCGATGCTGTTACCTGAGTCAAGGTTGCCTTTTATTTTAACTTCTGTTGTCGCTCTTGCTGGAGTTGTAAGACCTTCTTTGATGACGATGTTGCTTATAGGACCTGTTGAGTCGATAGTGCCAGTCTCGTCATCTCTAGTCCAGCCTTGAACGATGTAACCGCTGTTATTTACGAAGTTACCAGCTTTATCACGAACAAAGTCGCCGTTTCTTGTATAGTATCTTGTCGTTCCACCATCTGGAGAGACGACAAAAAAGCCATTTCCTTGAAGAGCAAGGTCGGTTTGCTTATCAGTGGCTGTTAGTGTGCCTTGTGAGAAAATTCTTGTAGTTGAGTTTATAGTCGTTCCTAGACCTATTTGCATAGCGTTTTGACCGCCTAGCTGACCTTGTGGAGCGGTAGCAACTCTTGGAGTTTGGCTTAGTATATCAGCAAAATTTGCGCGGTTGTATTTAAAACCATAAGTATTGACGTTTGCGATATTGTTGCCTTCTACGTCCATGGCTATCTGGTGGGCTTGTAGGCCTGAAACACCAGACCAAAGTGATCTCATCATGAGCTTATCCTTTTTCTCGTTTTAAAATTTTTTATGATATTTCTAAAGCAAAAGATGTTCCAAAATTTATATCGGCAAAAAGAGAAAAAATTGAAAATTTTTATAGATTGTATTTTTTAATATGCTTTTTCTCGTGATGAAATTTCTATTATCTCAATAGTTAAAATTTCATCTTGCTTAAGCCCTATTATGCGGTAATGTATGCCAACTCTCCAACGCCAGCGATCATCATAGCCTTGCATCTTTTCTGCGTTATTTGTTGCAAAAGGATTTTCTACTTTTTCGAGCTCTTTTAGAAAGGTACGTATTTTTAGAGCTGCTCTTAGATCACCTTTTGAAATTTTATCTAGTTGCTTGTCAGCAGAGCGCTTAATGACTATTTTATACACTAAACGCCCATTTCAGTTTTAACTTCAGCTATTAGTGCTTCTTGCTCTGCTTTTGAGAGTTTTTTAAATTCTATATCGAGTTTTTTTATGCTTGGAGACTTTAAAAGTTCATAATCTTTTGGCTCATCAAGTTTACTTTTTATCTTTTTTTTAAGATAAAGGATTAGTTCTGATTGTTTTTTTAAAGTATCTTGCAATGAATTTAGTTTTTTTTCTTCTTTTTCAAGAGAATTAAACAATGCTTTACGTGTCATCGTCTCGTATTTTGCATAATCAATATTTGTTTGCATCGCATTTTCCTTTAAATTTTTTAATGATTTTAACACATTTATCCAAGTATCATGGCTCCTACGATGCCACCGATGATTAGTGGGATGTTAAAAAATACAAACGTAGGCACACAAGTATCATATATGTGGTTGTGCTCACCATCAGCATTTAGACCGCTCGTTGGTCCAAGTGTGCTGTCGCTTGCTGGGCTTCCAGCGTCGCCTAGAGCTGCTGCTATACCAACTAGCAAGATGATAGCTGGCACGCCAAAGCCAAGACTAAGACAAAGTGGCACGTAGATAGAGGCTAAGATAGGTATTGTACCAAAGCTAGTGCCTATGCCCATCGTCACAAGAAGTCCGATAAGTAGCATCAAAAATGCTCCACCTATCTTGCCGCCAGATACCAAACTAGCGTATTTTACAAGCTCGTCTATACCGCCACTCTCTCTTAAAATAGTGCCGTATCCCGCAGCAACAAGCATGATAAATGCGATAAAGCCCATCATAGCAAGGCCATTATCCATGATCTTATCTACTTTTTTATATTCTATTCCACCAAAAACTACCATGACCAAAAGTCCAAGTAGCGCGCCAAGTGGCAAGAGCGAAGTATAAATTTGCACGACAAAGGCCACTACCGCACCAGCTAAGACTGCCCACTCTTTTTTAGTCATCTCAAGGCTCTTTGCACGCTCGATCTCATCAAGCTCGGCCTTTTCAAATTTAGATGTTTTATAAACTCTCTTTCTGCCGTAGACAAAGATAGCGATGATAAGGCCAACCAACATCGACGCACCGCCGATCCACATAACTGAAGAAATGTCCGAGATAGTTGTATTTATGCCGTTATTTGCTAGCTCTTTTTTAAGGATATTGTGAAAAAGAAGGCCAAAGCCAACGCTAAGGCTCACATAAGGCGCTTGCAGACCAAATGTAAGAGCGCAAGCCACCGCACGTCTGTCTATACCCATCTTATTCATAAGAGCAAGAAGTGGTGGGATCAAGATAGGTATGAAAGCTATATGAACTGGGATCAAGTTTTGAGACAAGCAAGCGATAAATGCGATGGTTAGCGTGAATATCACCTTATTTGAGCTAAGAAATTTACTCATTGCATTTATCAAAATGGCTGTTAAATTTGTATTTGCAATGGCAGCTGCAAGAGCACCTAGCAAGATGTAGCTAAGTGAGGTCTCAAGGTTGCCTTGCATGCCGCTTATGAGGCTTTGCGTGGTCTCTTTTAGGGCCGTAAAAAAGCTCTCAAAACCACTTGCCAAACCACTTTCAAATCCGCTAAAACCATGCTTATACATAACCCCAGCAACAAGGGCTGAGATGAGGATAGAAAGCAGGATGTTAAAGCGCAGCAAACATAGCACCGTCATCACCAAAATGCTAAAAACAACAGGGTTAAAGAGAAGCATGTGTGTCCTTTTTGTATGTTGAAAGAATTATACAAGCGTGGGGCTTATTAAATTTTAAAAAGAGTGGCTTAAGTGGGTATGTGTTAAGATTTTTGCCAAATTTCAAAAGGAAAAAGCGATGGATTTAGAGAAAATTTATAAGGACGCTGGGGCGTATTTAGAGGGGCACTTTTTGCTAAGTAGCGGCAACCACTCGCAGTTTTATCTACAAAGTGCGAAGGTGCTTGAAGACCCTGCTCTTGCGGCAAAGCTAGCAGATGAGCTAGCACGCGTGATAGAGAAATTTGGCATTAAATTTGATAGCATTTGTTCTCCTGCACTTGGAGGAATTTTAGCTGGATATGAGCTAGCTCGCGCGGCGAAAAAGCGCTTTATATTTACAGAGCGCGTTGATAGGGTGATGAGCTTAAGGCGCGGCTTTGAAGTGAAAAAGGGCGAGAAATTTATAGTTTGTGAAGATATCATCACAACTGGTGGCTCGGCACTTGAAGCAGCCCACGTGATAGAGAGCCTTGGGGGCGAGGTAGTTGGCTTTGCAGCACTTGCAAACCGCGGTTTTTGTAAGGTTGCAAATTTAGGCAATGACTCAAAGCCAAATGCAAAACTGCCAAGCGACAAGCCATTTTTCGCTTTGGGGAATTTTGAATTTGAAATTTACGAGCCAGAGCACTGTCCACTTTGTAAGAGTGGTAGCAAGGCTATTAAGCCTGGAAGCAGAGGCAACTAAATTTTATAAAATTTTACGCTCAAAGCTTAAAATAATAATATTTGTAACTTATTCGTTATTTTGGGCTTTGAGTAAATTTTCTCATCAAAATTTCTTTTTTTCCTTAAATTTTAAAAGTTAATTTATAATTAAGATTTGAATGTATAAAATGGCACGCAATTTTTAGGAGATCCCAAAATGCAAGGATGTGTGCTATGAAAATATCTACAAAGATAATTCTCACTTTTGTTTTTTCAGTTTTACTTGTCAGCTGTTTGCTCATCTTTTTAAATAGCAAATTTTCAAGCGACCTAACGCAGTTTTTTACCAACAAGTCCTACGACGAGCTGGTAAATGCCAGAAAAGAAAATTTAAAAGATGATGTCGAGACGATTAATCAAATGATGCGTGAAATTTATAATGGCGGCAAAGAAAAAGGGCTAAGCGACGATGAGATAAAAAAAGAAATTTTTAGAGTCGTCTCAAAGCTAAAATTCTTTAGCGACAAGACTGGCTATATCTTCATCTACGACTACGACGGCGTTGTTTTGATGCACCCTGAAAAGCCATCGCTTGTGGGTAAAAACTTAATCGGACTAAAAGATCCAAAAGGGCTACTTCTGATAAAAGAGCTCATCGAAAAGGCTAAACAAGGCGGCGGATTTGTTACATTTGGTTGGGCGAAAAAAGAGGGGCAGGAGCCAGTGGAGAAGCTTGGCTACGCTGCAAATTTTGAGCCATATAAATGGATGCTAGGAAGTGGCGTATATGTCGATGACTTAGCGGACGAGACAGAAAAGACAAAGGCCGTTTTAAACGAGCAAAACAGCCAAAATACAAAAACATTTATCATCGCTTGCGCCCTGATCACAGTTGTTTTGATAGCTATCGTGTTATTTATCTTAAGTAGGGCGATCATCAGACCTATAAAAAATATCGTTGCAAATTTAACCGCGATGTCAGATGAGATAAAAAGTGGCAGAGGCGATCTTACTAAAAAGCTTGAAGTTAGTGGCAAAGATGAAATTTCAAACATCAAAAGCTCTATAAATGACCTAACAAGCGAGCTAAGATCTGTGATAGAGAGCGTTAAAGGCCTAGCGCATGAGAACTCTTCTATCGCCGAGCAACTCTCTTCAACATCAGCTCAAACTACAAATTTAACCAACAAATCTTCGCTAATCGTCACAGATACGACAAACATGGCAAAAAATATGTCAGAAGAGATAAAGAGCTCATTTGAAGAGGCTAAGAAGAGCAAAGAAAATCTTGAAAGAACCTGTCTATATATAAATGAAGTTTCAAACGATGTTTTGGGGCTTAGCAAAAATGTCGATGAGGCTGCAAATAGCGAAATTTCACTAGCTAGCTCGATGAAAAGCCTAGCTGATCAAGCTAAAAATGTAAAAGATGTCTTAAATATCATCGATGACATCGCTGATCAGACAAATTTACTTGCTCTAAATGCCGCCATAGAAGCAGCGCGTGCAGGTGAGCATGGACGTGGCTTTGCAGTCGTGGCTGATGAGGTTAGGCAGCTAGCTGAGCGCACGCAAAATAGCCTAAGCGAGATAAATGCAACTATAAATTTAATCGTTGAAGCGATCTCAAACTCAAGCCATACCATCGGCGATAATGCCAAAAAAGCTGGCGAGCTTTGCAAAAAATCAGCCCAGATAAATGAAAAAATAGAAAATATGAATCTGCTAATGAACGAGACTGTTAGCTTAAATGAGACCTCTACGAGGGATTATATAGAGACTGGAAATAAGGTCGAAGAGCTGATAAAAGGCATCGTAAATATCGATGAAATTTCAAAACAAAACTCAAAAAGCATGGATGAAATCTCACTCGCAGCTGCTCATCTTTCAAAGATGACTGATAATCTAAACACTAGCCTTTCAAAATTTAGAACCTGATAAATTTAGCCAAATCTTTGGCTAAATTTAACTTTCTCTTTTAAATTTATCGCTTAAGTATCGAGCCGATTTTTTACTTTAAGCTTACGATCATGATGTAAATTTATGAAATAATTTTTATTTTGTGTTATTTAAGTCGGCATTTTGGCTTAAGAGATGAGATGACGTATGCAAGAGTATGATATTTTAGATGTTTTATCAAACAAAAAGGTCCTTTGCCTAGAGGACGAAGAGGCGATTTTGCGAAATATCTGCGCCTCGTTGGAGCTCTTTTTCGCAGAGGTTAAAGGCGTTACAGACGGCTTTGACGCGCTTGAGCTTGCAATGAGTGGGGCGTATGACGCGCTAGTGCTTGATATCAGCGTGCCAAATATCGATGGTCTTGAGATCGCTAAAAAAGTAAGAGCTATCAATCAAAAAATCCCTATCGTGATCTTATCAAGCCACGTTGAGCAAGAGTATCTGTGGCGAGCAGTTGAGCTAAAGATCACAAGATATCTTGCAAAACCATACGATAAAAAATCTTTCATAAAAGCGCTTGAAGATGTGGCTATGGAGCTTGTGGGACGCACACCAACTATCAGGCTAAATGACGAGCTTGAGTATGATTTTGGCAAAAAAGTGCTTTATGTAAATGGTGAAATTTCTCATCTAAGCAAGAGCGAGAGCAAGCTTTTGGAGTACTTTTTAAACAACAAAAACAAAACTATCACTTATGAGCAAATTTTTGACTACATCTGGGACTACGAGCAGCCGACAAAAGAGGCGATAAAGACGATCGTAAAGGAGCTTAGAAGAAAGCTTGGTAAAGATGTGATCAAAAATTTATACGGCGTGGGCTATCTTTGTGAGATATAAATTTCAGCTAATTGTCGGTGCTTTTATCTTTGTCTATCTGCTAGTCTCAGCGCTTGTTTTAAATTTTTACAACGATCTTGCGATGAAAGACGCCAAAAAAGAGGCGTATTATGTTTTGGAGGGCATAAATTCTGTAAGAGAGTATATCGCTGGAGTTCAGCGCCCGCTAATCGAGCAGTTAAAAGAGCAGGGCATCTTAAAAGAGGACTTTTTTGACGAGAGACTTCTATCATCTTCATATATAAGCCGTGAAATTTACAACATCCAAAAGAAAAAATACAACCTTGAATTTGACTACAAGCTAGTTGCTATCGCTCCGCTAAATAAAGCCCACCAGCCAAATGAATTTGAAGCTGGCGTCTTGCATGGCTTTAAAGAGAATAAATTTAAAGAATTTGTAAAGATAATAAAAGATGAAAATGGCTCACAGCTCTTTGTGGGTCTGCCTATAAAAAACCAAAGTCCAAGCTGTCTAGCCTGTCATAGCAGCGCAAATGCCCCACAACAAATGCTAGAAAAATACGGCATGGAGGGCATAGAGATCCCAGACGTGAACGAAACGGTCGCGATGATCTCGTTTAAGATACCAATCCGCGCCATTTTTACCTACCACTTGCAAGAGGTCATCGTCATAATGAGCGCTATAACGCTTATCTTTGGGCTATTTTTGCTACTTGTTTATAAGATGCATAGGCGAGGAGAGGAGAGCAAAAGGCAGACTGAGCAGCTAATGATACATCAAAGCCGCCTAGCCTCTATGGGCGAGATGATAGGCAATATCTCGCACCAGTGGAAGCAACCACTCGCTCAGATAAGCTCGGCTTTGATAAATTTAGAGCTTTATCAAGAGAGAAAAAAGCTTGATGAGGCGAAAATTTATGAATTTATAGAAGAGACAAGCAAGCAGATAAATTTCATGTCAGAAACCGTTGATGACTTTAAAAATTTCTTTAGTCCAAATACCTTGAGAAAAGAGTTTAAAGTGCTTGAAGTGATAAATCAAACGATAAAAATTTTAAACGCAACGCTTAAAAAGTATCAGATCGAAGTGCAGCTTGACGTGAGAGAAAATTT
Organism: Campylobacter concisus; assembly: GCF_002165815.1. Lineage (GTDB taxonomy): Bacteria > Campylobacterota > Campylobacteria > Campylobacterales > Campylobacteraceae > Campylobacter_A > Campylobacter_A concisus_BH. Next base: position 72,056 of record NZ_NDYN01000006.1, on the reverse strand, counting down.
TGAACTATTTGCAAATTTTAATGAGATAATCCAAATTTTAATAAACATCATAAACAACGCCAAAGACGCATTTAAGCAGAGCTACACAAAGCCAAGAGTGATAAAGATAAGCGCCTTTTTAAAAGATGATCGCAAGAATTTATGCGTGCAAAATAACGCAGGAGCGATAAAAAATTCATTTTTAAAGGTTATCTTTGAGCCACACTTTAGCACAAAAGAGAGCGGTAGTGGGCTTGGGCTATATATGAGCCGTCTTATCGCTCGCAAAAACAACGCCTTAATCTTTGCTAAAAATGTGGATGAAAACCACGTTGCATTTACAATTAGTTTTGAAAATTTATAATTTGTTAATTTTCCCCCTTTTCTGCCCTTTTTTGGTGTTAAGATTATCAGTATGAAATCATTTTGATTTTAGGATAAAAATTCAAAGGAGGAGACGTGAGAAACTTACACAAAGCCTTAGCAGGCTTACTCATGGGTGTTAGTATCTTTGCTTCACAAGCCTGTTGCGAAGAGCATAATATGCAGATGTCCGATAAAGCACGTGATGTTATCGCAAATCCTAAAGGCACACTGCAAAGTAGAGGTGTTGTCTCCTTGCAAGACTACGTCGTAGAAGAGCAAGAGATGTATAACTGGCTATTTAAAAACCACCCTATTTTTACAAAGTATGGTGGCAAAACCGTCGGCAAAATGGTCGTTCATGACCGTGGCTTAGAATGGCTTGCCGAGGGACATGGCTTTGATATGTCAAAGCTTAGTAAAAGAGATGGCGGTAAGGGCTATAGTTCTATGATGTATAGAATTCCAGCCACTTCATCACTTCAATTTCCTAATAAATTTGTAGGTCCAGAAAAGTGCGGTGAGTGTCACCCAGCTCAGTATGAGGTCTGGAGCAGATCTCGCCACGCAACTACTATGCGCTTCCCTGGCGAGCACCCAGAGGTTAATAACAACCTAACTGAGCCAGTATTTGACAAAGATACCGCTTCTATCCTTCCAAAAGGTATCACTCCAGATGTCATCTACGCAACCGTTGGTCACTTAAGAACTAAGATGGGATACGTTGATGCATGGCTACTTCGTGGTACTTACTACGTTGAGGGCGGTTTGCTAAGAGATGGCACAGGTCAGATCGTAGCTGGCGGTAACCAATGGCAAAGAACATGGGCGTTAAATTTAGACGACGCAACTGTTAAAAAGATAAAAGAGCTTGTCCCAGAATTTCCTGGCACGCTTGAAGAGTATGGCGATAATGGCGGATATGTCAGAGGTCTTGCCTCATACGCCGCAAAACATAAAAAGTCGATGTTTTTCCAAGCAAACTCATCATATTGTGAGGTTTGCCACCCAGTTAAATTTGACTTTAAGTCAAAAGCAGAATTTTACGCAGCACTTGGTAATGCCAAAGAGCTTCAAAAACACACTATCTCAAAAGGCGTAAGCTGTGAGGAGTGCCACGGAGCTGGCGGTCACCTTGATGGAGCTACAAATTTTAGAACATCAAACTGCGAACGCTGTCACCAAAGATTTAACTTTAGCCCAGATCTAATGCGAGCTAACCCACTCAATAACGGCAAGCTTGATCTCTCACTAAGCTCTAAATTTAAATCAATGGGACCAGGATGTGGTTCTGAGGGCTCACAATCATACTTTACCGCTCACTACGATAAAGGTATGAGATGCGTCACCTGCCACGATCCACACGACAACACAGGTAACGTTGTAGGCGATAAGAGCGTAACTGGTATGAATTACAACCCAGATCAAGGCTATCTAAGTGCGTTCTACACTAAACCAAAGATCAAAAAAGATTGTAAAGATTGTCACGAAACTCAAGCATATATCGCATCAAAGGCAGATACTCACAAAAACAACACTTGTGCATCTTGCCACATGCCATTTATGATGAGCTGCGAGAATTTCTACGCTGTTCAGTTCCAAGACAACGCTGGCTTTGATACTCAAAGACGCTCTCACATCTGGAAGATCATGGTCGATCCAAAAGAGAAATCTCTTGTCCCAGGCGACGCTGCTAAAGGTCCAAGAGATGCTAAAGATTGGCACTTTGAGAGAGATAAAAATGGCCACAACTATGTTGATTTGATGTGGGCATGCGCTAGAACATCTTGGGCTGATAAAGATATGAAAGATAATAAAGGCTGCCATAGCCCAGTGCTATCTGAGCTAAAACCAACACTTCACTTCAAAAACCAAAAACAAGTTTATGATGAGGTTATGGGATGGCAAACTCCAGTTAAAAATGAATTCTCAGAGGTCAAAATAGGCATTGAGGGAATTTACTCACTACTAGAGACTAAAAAGCTAGATCCAAGTGATAAAGCAAGAGTTTATGAGCTTGTTCAAAACGCTCAAGAGATCATCGATATGGTCGAAAAAGATGGTTCGTGGGGTATGCACGGATTTAAATTTACTAAACAAAGACTAGATGCATCTAAAGAGTATATAAAAGAAGCTCAGAGAATTCTAAACAAAAATTTATAGCATTTAGGGGCTAGTTTTAGCCCCTTTAATCTTAAGGGTTTGAAATGAAAAATGGGTTTTTAAAATGTTCGCTACTTCTTAGCCTAAGCGTGGCTAGCCTCTTAGCAAATGTCGATACAAACGACTCTTATGCCATAGGCGCAACAAGTGGCGGATATGTTTTAAAAGGACTGCTAGATCAAAAGCAACTAGGTGTTGGCTATGACGCTGATGCAGTGATAAAAGGCTTTAGCGATGCGCTAAAGAGCGAGCTAAAACTAAGTGATGATGAGATAGCAAAGCTACTAAACAAAAGGGCTGAAAGCTTAGATAAGATAGTAAAAGAAAAAGAGGCTGCCAAGCTAAAAGAGAATTTAGCCCAAGGCAAAGCCTATATGGAAAAAAATGCAAAAAACAAAAATGTAAAAACAACAAAATCAAATTTACAATATGAGATCATAAAAGGTGGCTCAAAAGGGGCTACTCCAAAACCTGAGAGCATCATCATAGTAAATTATAAAGCAAGCTTTGCAGGTGGCAAGGTCTTTGACGAGACAAAAGAGGCTCCAGCTCATCTTTCGATGCTAAATTTGATCCCTGGTCTTGAAGAGGGACTTATGCTTATGAAAGAGGGCGAGAAGTTTAAATTTGTCATCCCGCCTGAGCTTGCATACGGCGATAGCGGCATGGAGGGGATACCTGGAGGCGAGACTATCGTTTTTGAGATAGAGCTTATTAAGGTCTTAAAGCCTGGCGAACTAGCTGAGGCAGCAAGAAAAATTCATGAAAAAGAGCAAAATGAGGGTATTAAAAAGCCTCATTAAGGCATAAATGGAGTTAAAAATGCAAAATCAAAATAGCAGAAGAGCCTTTTTTAAACGCATGGCAGTTGTGGCTGCTGGTGCTAGCGTGGCAAGTAGTGGTTTTGCTTTTAAGAGTGAAGAGAGTGCGAAAAAACCACATTTTGGCATGATATTTGACCAAAACAAATGCGTTGGCTGCACGGACTGCGAAGTGGCATGTAGAAAAGTAAATTTAGTCCCAAAAGGGCAGATGAGACTTTTTGTAGAGGATAAGACTGATCCAAAGAATTTGCTCGATAAAAGATATGTAAGAGTATCTTGTCAGCAGTGTGAGGATGCGCCTTGTGTGGCTGTTTGCCCAACAAAAGCCTGTCACAAGGATATAAAAACTGGCATCCAAACTACAAACATAGATGACTGCATCGCCTGTAAATACTGCATCGTAGCCTGTCCTTACGACGTGAGATATATCGATAAGTTTAGTCACTCAGCCCAAAGCTGTAACTTCTGCATAGATACAAATTTAAAGGATAAAAAAGACCCAGCCTGCGTTGAGGCGTGCAGATATGAGGCTTTGGTATTTGGCGATTTAAACGATGAGAGCTCGCACATTAGCCAGCTTTTAGCTGTCAAAGATAGCATAAGGCTAAGAGCAGAACTTGGCACAAAACCAAGCCTTAGATATATTCCTAAAGTAAAAGCGGGGGTGTAAGATGGATGGTGCATTAAATTTCACTGCGACATTTTCGCACGCAGTTGAGTGGGGCTGGCCGATCGCTGTTTATCTTCTGCTAGCTGGTATGAGTGGCGGAGCATTGATCGCTGCCATAGTTCTAAAGCGCTACAAAAGGCAAGATGGCTTTAGTCCATTTTTCAAGGCTGCTTCGCTTTTGGCATTCGTTAGCATCATGCTTGGCATGGTTTGCTTGATAGCTGACCTTGAAAAGCCACTTTTGTTTTGGAAAATTTTAATTAATTACAACTTCACATCGGTTATGTCTATCGGTGTAGCCGCGCTTTGCGTGTTTATACCGCTTAGCTTTTTGATGTGTCTATACGCTTTTAATGCGGAGTTAAAGTCATTTTGTGGCTTTTTTGATGGCGTTATGAAAATTTTATCGCCACTTTATCCGCTCTTAAGCGCGCTTTGCCTGCTTTTTGCGGTTATCATTTGCGCATATACAGGCTTTTTGATCTCGGTGCTCATTAGATTTCCACTTTTAAACACCGCCGTTTTACCAGCGCTTTTCATAGCTTCAGGACTTAGTGCTGGCATAAGTGGTAGCAGCTTGATAGCGGCACTATTTTTCAAAGAAGATCCACACTCAAGCGACCTTAGCTCGCTTCATGGCGTGGAGTTTTACGTATTATGCGCTGAAATTTTACTCATTTTAATGCTTTTTGTATCGCTTTTGCTTGGCTCAAGCTATCAACAAGGCGCAGCAGTTGCATTTTATAGTGGCGTTTGGGCTAAATTCTTTTGGCTTGGGGTTGTTTTAGTTGGCTTTGTCTTGCCTCTTGTTTTAAATTTCGCACTTGGCAAGATGAAATTTAGCTTCTACCTTGGCTCATTTGCAGCAGTCGTTGGCGTTTTATTGCTTAGGGTTTTTATACTTTATGCAGGACAGACTTATAGCATTTAAGGCTTAAGGGCAAGTGATGAAAATTTTAAACATTTATCGCTTGTCTTTAATATTATTATTTATCCTTGCTTTTGGTGCAGGGGTGGCGACCTTTTTGGAAAATTTTTATGACACACAGACGGCTAGAGTGCTTGTTTATGAAGCGCTCTGGTACGAGTGCGTCATGGCAGTTTGTGTTATTTGTTTAGCCATTAGCATCGTAAAAACCAAGATGTATAAGAAATTTGGCGCATTTTTGATACATCTTGCTTTTATTCTGATCTTCATCGGTGCTGCGCTTACAAGATACTTTGGCGAAGAGGGCGTTATGCACTTAAGAGTGGGCGAGAGTGGCAACTCTATGCAAAGCACAAAGCCCTATTTAAGAGTGCAAATTTCAAATGAAAGTTTTGAATATCCACTAAAACTTAGCCTGCTTGGCAAAAACGACTTTGGCTTTAAAAAAAATATAAACGGCAAAGAATTTATTATAAAGATAGTTGGCTACAAAAAGGATGAGAAAAATGCTCCAGCCACGCTTAGCATAGAGGCTGGCTTTGCTGGACAAAAGAGTAAAACCGCCAAGCTAAAAGGTGGCGCTGGATACGATCTTGAGCCAAGCATTTTGAGCTTTGATGGGCAAGAGGCAAAATTTTACTTTAGCTCACGAGTGATAAATTTACCATTTTCACTAAGGCTTGATAAATTTATCCTAGAGCGCTACGCAGGGCTAAATAGCCCATCATCTTACACAAGCAGGGTAAATATCGCAGGTAGCGAGCATGAAATTTCACTAAATCACCCACTTAGCATCATGGGCTATAAAATTTTTCAGTCATCATACGATGCTGACGAGCTTGGAAGCGCCTTTGAGATCAGCTTTGATCCTGGCAAAGTGCCAACTTACATCGGATATTTTCTGCTTTGCCTTGGCTTTGTGGGAAATTTATTTAGCAAAAAGAGCCGATTTTTTAGACTTTGTAACTTCATAAAAGGCACACAGTTTGCATTTTTAACCCTGCTTTTACTAAATGCTACGCCAAATTTCGCAAGCGATGAAGCCATAAATTTTAAAGCTCACGCAGATAAATTTGCCAAAATTTTAGTTCAAACTGATAGCAGGATCGCCCCAGCTAGCTCTTACACAAGGGCAGTAATAAGCAAAATTTCAACCAAAACCACACTCTTTGGGCTTAGTAGCGATGAGCTGATGCTCTCTTTTGCCATCTCGCCACAAGAGTGGATGGATAAAAAGATAGTAAAGATCACGAGTGAGCGCGTGGGCGAGCTTCTTGGCGTTAGTGAGAAATTTGCTAGCTTTAATGACGTTTTTAACGAAAATGGCGAGTATAAGCTGGCTAAATTTGTAGAGGCTGCAAATGAAAAATCTGCCTCAAAAAGAGATAAATTTGATAGCGATGTCATTAAATTTGACGAGAGGCTAAATGTCTTATACCTTGCGCTAAAGGGCGAAATTTTAAAATTCATCCCTGCTAAAAATGGCAAAGCGATCACGTGGCTAGGTGTAAATGAAGCCTTTAGCAAAGATGAAATTTCAAATGAGTTTAAAAGCGTTTTAGGAGCTTATATAGAAAATTTAAGCCTTTGCGTAAAAAGTGGCGAGTGCGCGAGCGCCAATAAATGCTTGGAGCAAATTTCAAACTATCAAAGAAGCACTCTAGGCTCTCTTGCGCCAAGCGAGGCAAAGGTGGAGCTTGAAGTGCTTTATAACCAAATGGAGATATTTAAATTTCTTATCTATTTTTACATGATCCTAGCTCTTGCTTCGCTCGCTCTTGGCTTTTATAGGCTATTTTTTGGGAGGAAATTTAGATTTGAAAGAGCGCTTAGCCTTGCGTTTTTTACTGCATTTATAGTGCATGCTCTAAATTTAGCCCTACGCGCTTACATCTCAGGTCACGCGCCTTGGAGCGATGCTTATGAGAGTTTAGTTTATATCTCGCTTATAAGCGTGCTAGCTGGAGTGCTATTTTTCAAGCATCAAAGCTTCGCTCTTGGCGCTGCTTCGCTTTTTGCAAGTGTGAGCTTGCTCGTTGCTCATCTAAATTTTATAAACCCACAGATAACAAATTTAGTCCCAGTTTTAAAGTCATTTTGGCTTAGCGTGCACGTAAGCGTCATCACCGCAAGCTACGGCTTTTTGGGCTTTGGCTTTGTGCTGGGACTTGTGGGACTTATATTAATGGCTCTAAAAAATGACAAAAATGAGCAAAAGCTTAGCGAGCAGATAAGATACCTAGCCGCCACTGATGAGCTAAGCCTTATCATAGGACTTAGCTTGCTAACTATAGGGAATTTCTTAGGCGGTGTCTGGGCAAATGAGAGCTGGGGCAGATACTGGGGCTGGGACAGCAAAGAGAGCTGGTCATACATAACGATCATCGTCTATGCCATAGTGCTTCATTTAAGGTTTATACCAAAGCTAAGGGGCGTTTTTGCCTTTTTAACGGCTAGCGTGCTATCATTTGCCTCGGTGCTTTTTACATATTTTGGAGTAAATTTCTACCTTAGCGGACTTCACTCATACGCAAATGGCGAGAGTTTTGGCGTTTCTGGGCTGATATACTTGATCTTAGCAGCTCTTGCCTTGCTGATCGCCCTAGCCTACCGCGGCAGAGATATAAAAGTAGTTTAGGAGATATGATGAAGAGTTTGGTTTTACTGGCTGCTAGTTTATGCGTTTTAAATGCTGGCTACATCAAAGAGGCTTTAAACGCAAAAGATGATCATAACAAACTAGCGCAAATTTATGAAGATGCTTGCGACAAAGAGAAAAAGGCATCAGGCTGCTACAACCTAGCTGTGCTTTACAGCAGGGGTGACGGCAACGTCAAAAAGGACGAGGCAAAGGCGGCGATGCTCTATGAAAAGGCTTGCGATCAAAATTTCTCTATGGCTTGTGGCAACCTTGGCTACGTCTATGAAAAGGGCAAAGGCGTAGAAAAAGACCTAGCAAAAGCAGTTAAATTTTATGAAAAAGCATGCAGTGACAACGAGGGCTGCACGGAGCTTGGCTTGCTTTATGCAAATGGCACTGGCGTGAGAAAAGACCTAAAAAAGGCAAAAGAGCTTTACGAGAAGGCTTGCAAAGCAGGGGACGGCATGGGATGTAGCAACCTTGGCTACTTATATGCTCAGGGCGAGGGCACCGAGAAAGACTACGCAAAAGCTAAAGCATACTACGAAATGGCCTGCGCAAACGAAGCTGGCATAGGGTGTGACAATCTTGGATTTTTATATGTTTATGGGCAAGGGGTTGATCAAAATCTTACAAAAGCGACAAAACTTTACGAGCAAGCGTGCATATACGCCTATGAAAAGGGCTGTAACAACTACGCTATCATGCTAGCTGAGGGCAAAGGCGTGAAAGAAGACGTAGAAAAAGCACGTGAAATTTTCACTAAAAGCTGCAAAAATGGCTTAAAAGAGGCGTGCGAGAATTTAGAAATTTTAGGAAAGAATTGATGAGTTTTAAAAACTGGGGCAATAAAGAGGCAAGCCTAGAGGCGCTTTATCTACTTGATAGCGCCTTTTTAGAGCCAGATGAAGAGTATCTAAGGCTCATTTCTAAAAAAGAGGATGAAAATAGCCTAAGATACGTGGTAGATAACGGGCAGGGCGATCTACTCGATGTGATATTTACGCGTGAGGCGGTGCTTGTTAGAGGGTTTGACCATGAAAATGAGCTAAATGCGCTAAGCATGGCAGACAAAAGCGTAATAGAGCAAATTTATAGTGGCGAGGCTGCTAAATTTCGCTCTTACTTCTTGCCAGATGAGATAGAGCAAACGACCTTTTTTATCTGGTATGACGGGACGGAGCATCAAAATTTAGTCGGTGGCAATAACGGCGGACGCTGGCTACTTGGCTATGCCTTTGATGAGTTTGATAAATTTAGCGAGTTTGTAAAGGGCTATTACGAGATAGAATTTGATGATGAGATGTTAAAAAAGCTCTATGAAAAGGGCGAGTTAGAAAAAGAGAAACTAAAGGAGATAAGATGAAATTTATAGCTTTGTTGCTTAGTGCAGTTTTTGCCTTGTGGGCTGGAAATTTGACGAGTGAGGTAAACATAAACGCCTATAAAGGGGCAAAAGAGCGCATCGAGCTACCAAAGGATGCAAGATGTGCAGTGTGTGGCATGCCTATAAAAAACAAGCAGTGGGCGACGCTTATCAAGGCTGGTGGCAAGGATTATTACTTTGATGGTGTAAAAGATATGGCGCACTTTTACTTTGCAGATGAGGTGGCGAAAGAGGCTTATGTGAGTGATTATTACACGCTTGAAAAGCTTGATGCAAAAGAGGCGTTTTACGTTCATGGCTCAAACGTTTTTGGACCGATGGGTGAGGAGTTTATCCCGTTTAAAGACGAAGCAAAGGCAAATAGCTTTATGAAAGATCACGCTGGCAAAGGTGTCATAAAATTTGACGAGATAAAGACATTTATCGGTAAATAAAGTGAAATTTCTAGCATTTTTGGCGTTATTTTTTGGACTCTCATACACGCTTTTAGCGGCGCACTACCTTAGCTTTGATCACAAAGCAAAGCAAGATGAGCTAAGAGAAATTTCAAAGATAACAAGGGCAAATTTAGCTTCTAGCTTTAGCCTAAAAGAGCAAAAAGGCTTTGTCTATGATAAGTAGAAATTTCATAAACTACGCCGTGATATTGCTTTTTAAAGACAAAAAGGATCATCTCTTTAGCTTTTGCCTCTTTGCGCTCATTATCTTTGTGCTAAGCTCGGTGCTTTTCATCTCTAGCTCGATCCAGCATGATCTCATAAGCTTAGTAAAAGATAGATCAAGCATCGTTGTTAGCGCCTTTCGTGCTGGCAAAAACGACCTCATGCACCCTGGCTACATCTACGACATCTCAAAGATCGATGGCGTGGCTGACGTTAGGGGTGTGGTTGATGGGGAGTACTACTTCGTGCAAAAACGCGTCTGGTTTCATCTATATGAGGATGATAGCTTGAAAGAAGATGAGATGATCGTTGGAGAGGGCGTAAAAGCTGCTATGAACGAGCTTTACTACGATGAGAGCTTTAACTTCTTAACAGAAGAGCGCATGATACCAGTAAAGATAGTAAAAACCATGCCAAAACAAAGCGCTCTTATCTCAAATAACGCGATATTTTTGCATCCAAAAACGCTAAGGGCTATCTTAAATTTAAAAGATGAAGAATACACAAAGCTCTATGTCGATGTGCCAAATAGCGAAGAGATCAGCCAAGTGGCTTTAAAGATAGAGAATTTATATCCAAATTCATTTGCCATTAGCATAGAAGATGAGGTGGCAAACATTAGGCATCTTTACTACTATAAGGGCGGAATTTTTATGAGCATTTATGTTAGCGTTATGCTCATTTTTTTCGTGCTGCTTAAAAACCAAATTTCACTTGCTTATGGCAGTAAAAAGCGTGAGATAGCCATTTTGCGAAGTATTGGCTTTAGTATAAAAGAGATCATTTTTTTAAAATTTATACAAAATTTCATCGTTAGCGTTAGCGCCTTTTTGCTTGGTGTTATGTTAGCTTATATCTTTGTATTTATTTTTAATGCTCCATTTTTAAAGGGGATATTTTTAGGCGACGAGCTTTTAAATTTTACAAATTTCACGCCTATTTTGGAGTTTGATAAGCTCTTTTTGATCTTTGTCTTTGGCGTCATACCATTTTTGGCATTTGTCCTTATCCCGTCGTGGCGTGTGGCGTGTGGCGACATAAATGAGGGGCTAAAATGATAAATATAAGAGGCGTTAGCCTAGTCTATAACCAAGGCAAACAAAACGAGTTTTGCGCTCTAAAAAATATAAATTTAGACGTTAATAACGGCGAGTTAGTGATACTAAAAGGCGTTAGCGGAAGTGGTAAAAGCACCCTGCTCTCGCTCATCGCCCTACTTCAAAAGCCAACTAGCGGGGAGATTTTGATAGACGGCACCAACATCGCAAAGCTGCCTGACGTATTTTGCTCCGAGTTTAGGCACAAAAGGCTTGGGCTTGTTTTTCAAAATTTTAACCTCATAGAGGGCTTAAGCGTCTATGAAAATTTGTTAGCTCCGTTTGCTCTAACAAATTTCAAGGCAAATGTGCGCGAAGAGATGATAAAAAAGGCTCTTGAGCTCGCAAATATCTCACACAAAAGAGATGAAAATGTATCAAATTTAAGCGGTGGCGAACGCCAAAGATGTGCGGTGGCTAGGGCTTTGTCAATGGATGCGGATATCATTTTGGCTGATGAGCCAACGGCAAATTTAGATAGGCAAAATGCGTGTGCATTTTTAGGCCTACTTGAGTCATTTAAAGCGCTTAAAAAAAGCGTTATAGTTGCCACTCACGATAGCATTTTTGACGAGCTGGGCGCCACAGATAGGGTAGTTAGCTTGCAAAACGGAGAGATAGTATGAGCGTATTTTTATCAAACGCCGTTATCGCCTTTTTGTTAGCGGAGTTTGTGCTGTTAGTTTTGATGAGCATTTCGCTATTTTACGTCGTCAGGATCATGAAGTCGTGGGACTATAACGCGCTAACATCGCTTCAATACTCACTTGAAAAGCAAAACTACCTTGTAAATACGATCTTGCTCTTTAGCGTCTGCACAAAGATCGTTTTGTTTATATTTTTTGCACTTTGTCTAAACGAGCTCTCTGACATCGTGCCAGGGGCTATGTGCTCGGCTGGTGTGATCGGCTCAAATAAATTTGGCGGCATCTTGATGCTCACTAAAATTTTGCTGATATTTGGGCTTGGTATCTGGCTGGTTATAAACAAACTTGACTTGCAGGCTCTAAATTTCCCATATCTAAAGAAAAAATATGCCATTTTCATCTGCCTTTTTGTGATGATATTAGTCGAGCTTGGCATAGAAATTTCGTTTTTTTATAACATCCCGCTAAAAGTGCCAGTCTTTTGCTGCTCGGTCACTTTTCAAGCTCCAAAGTTGCCATTTGGCTATACAAATTTTGGCTTAGTAAGCGCCTTTTTCGTGCTATTTTTTGTCATTTTGGTGCTAAATTTCTTAAAGCAAAGCATGGCAAGTTTTGTGGCAAATTTGCTATTTTTAGTGCTTAGCTACTACGCTATCACCTACTTTTTTGGGCTTTACGTTTATGAGCAGCCAAATCACAAGTGCCCATACTGCATGCTAAGAAGCGACTATTTTTACGTTGGCTACCTTATCTGGGGCAGTTTGTTTTTGGGCATTTTTTACGGCCTTATGCCATATCTTGTGGAGATCATCACAAAGACAAACTACTCGCACAAGCTTAAATTTTCATCGATCTGGCTAAGTGTTTGCGTGCTGATCTGCTCGCTTTACGTGCTCAAATACTATTTGTTAAGAGGATTTTTACTTTGATAAAGCAAATTTTTTCTCTTTGTTTGTTAGCTCTAGTCTTAGCCGTGCTCGCCTATAATGCCGACATAAGCGATGATAAAATTTTAGTCCTAAATAACGGCAAATTTGAGCCCATAGAGCAGCTTACGCCAAATAAATTTATATGTTATGAGAGCAGGACGCTCATCGCTGATAACAACGATACAGCTCAGGCGATCATGCCAAATGGCGACATCTACTTTTTTAACGACATCACAAATTCTTTCATCTGGTATATGGCGCAAAAGAGCAAAGATAAGATCAAGCTATATGTCTATTCAAGAGATACAAACCGCTACATCCCAGCGCAAAATGCCTGGTACTCAAGGGTCGATATCACGCCGATGGGATACGGCATAGGGGCGTATGAGTTTCACACTTACGGCATAAACGACAACTACTTTAAAGAGGTCTTGCTCTATGCAGCACGCGGCGAAACGCTGCTAAATCCATATATAAACATCCTACTTTCAGAAAATAGGATATAAATTTATGAAGCTCTAAATTTGCTAGAACCCTGTTGGATTATTTTTAGTATTAAAGGCCTTTTTCGTTTAACTTTTTATAAACGTCACACCCTGGTTGAAGCCCTAATTCGCAAGCTTTATAAAAATATTCTTTTGCTATGTGGTAGTCTTGTTTTGCGCCTTTGCCTTTTAGATAAAAAGCTCCTAAATTAAAACAACCGCGATTGTATCCATTATTGCAAGCTTTTTTATATAATTCTAGGGATTTACTGTAGTCTTGCTCTACACCTTGACCGTTTTCATATAAAATTCCTAAATTAGAGCAACTATCATTAACTCCATCGTCACAAGCTTGTTTGTATAGATCAGCCGCTCTATAATAGTCTTGTTTCACACCTTGGCCATTATTGTATGAAATTCCTAAGTTGTAACAACTCATACTGTATCTGTCATTGCAAGCTTTTTGCCATAATTGAGCTGCCTTATAATAGTCTTGCTCTACACCCAGACCATTTACATATAAAACTCCCAAATTGTGGTAGGCTTGGGCGATATTGCCATCGCAAGCTTTTTCGTATAGTTTGATAGCTTTGGTATAGTCCTGCTCTACCCCTTGTCCTCTTTCATAAAAATTACCTAGATTATAGCAGCCATTAGCATATCCGCCATCACAAGCTTGTTTATATAGATTGGCCGCTTTATAGTAGTCCTGCTTTAGATATTTGCCTTCTTCGTATAAATTTCCTAAATTAAAACAACCTATAGCATTTTTACCGTCACAAGATTTATTGTATAGCTCTATGGCTTTGTTATAGTTTTGTTCTACACCTTGGTTTTTTATATATAAAACACCTAGATTAGAACAGCTTAGTGCATGTCCATTATTGCAAGCTTCTTCGTATAATCTAGCCGCCTTATTGTAGTCTTGCTCTACACCTTGACCATCCTCATATAAAAGCCCTAAATTATAACAACCAATACTATATTTGGCATCACAAACTTTTTGCCACAATTGAGCAGTTTTATAGTAGTCTTGTGTAGTGCCTTGACCGTTATAGTATAAAAATCCTAAGTTATAACAAGCTTGAATAATTTCACCATTACAAGCCTTTTCGTATAATTTAGCTGCTTTATTGTAGTCTTGTTTTACACCCTGGCCATTTATATACAAAAGTCCTAAATTATAGCAATTGCCATTATTTCCATCATTGCAAGTTTTAGTAAATATCTCGACTGCTTTGTTGTAGTCACCTTTGCTGTAAGCCTCAAGTCCAAGTTCTACTAGATCCTTGGAGAATCCAATAGTTAGTAAGATTGTGTATAAAAGAACAGCCTTTTTCATTTTTTCTCCATTTTTGTAAATTTGTAGTTATTGTGGTTTGGCTTGCCTCTTTGATGGAGAAACAAGCCTAAGTTAGTATCTAACGTTATTAACTTTTAAAAAGTCTCTTAGGTCTTCGTATTCGCTATTTTCAAAGTAGCGCCATTTGCCAGGCTTTAGCATATCAAGGCTAACGCGTCCAAAGCTAACACGTTTTAGGTCCATCACTTCAAGGTCGAAGTAGCCAAAGAAGCGGCGTAGCTCTCTGTTTTGACCCTCATTTATGATGACCTTTAGTTTTGTGTAGCCACCGCTTGAGCCAAAGACTTTATAGGCTAGAAATGGCTTAAATTCCATTGATTTTATAGTAGTTTTTGCGTGCGCGCCTTTGGTTGCGTTCTTGGCGAAAAAGCCATTTGTCATCGCCTCTATCACCTCTTTTGAAATTTCGCCCTTTACCTTTAGGTAGTATTCGCGCTCTAAGTCGCTATTCATGAGTGCTGTGGCGATCGCTGGAGCGTCAGTTAGCAAAAGTAGCCCCTCGCTTGCGTAGTCTAAGCGTCCCACGCTAACAAATTTTGCAAATTTCTTATCTAACGTGTCGTAGATCGTCTTTCGTCCGCGGTCATCTTTTTTGCTAACTAGCTCGCCCTTTTGTTTGTGATAAACGATAACAGTAAATTCTTTTTTTAGCTTTATCAAACGGCCATTTATACGCACTTTGTCATCTTCATCCACGCTTGTAGCAAGGTCGCTAACCACACGCCCTGCTATGCTAACCTTGCCAGCTTTTATCAGCTCATCTGCCTCACGGCGTGAGTAGTTTGTGTTATGTGAGATAAATTTATTTAGTCTTGTTTTTTCCATTTTATAGTCCTAAATTTGCAAGGTCGTGGATGTGTAAAACACCCACAGGCACGCCATTTTCTACGACAGCTAGAAGCTGAATTTTATACTTTTCTATTAAAGCTAACGCATCTACGGCTAACATCTCTTTGTCATTTATCTCTTTTGGATGCAAGGTTGCAAATTTCATCGCTGGCTCTTCTAAATCAAAGTCCTCTCTCATAAGCGCACGCCTAAGATCGCCGTCACTTAAAAGAGCGTCTAGCACGCCATCTTTATCGACGATGAGAACCGTGCCAAGCTTGCCATGTGTCATAGTATCGATCGCACTTTTTAGGCTTGCATTCCAGCGGACTATCGGTAAATTTTCGCTTCTCATCACGTCTTTGACCTTTAAAAATAACCTCTTGCCAAGGCTGCCACCTGGATGAAAATTTGCAAAGTCCTCTTTTTTAAAGCCGCGCTTTTGCATCAAGCAAACAGCTAACGCATCGCCAAGAGCTAACGTTAGCGTGGTTGATGCCGTTGGGGCGGCATTTAGTGGGCACGCCTCTTTCTCTACATTTATATCTATAAAAGCGTCGCTAAATTTACCAAGCGAGCTTGTCTTGCTTCTTGCCATGGCGACGATTTTTACGCCAAAGCGCTTTACATGAGGCAAAATTTTGATAAGCTCATCGCTCTCGCCACTAAAGCTAATGGCTAACAAAATGTCGTCTTTTTCTATCATGCCAAGGTCGCCGTGCATGGCCTCTGTCGGGTGTAAGAAAAAGCTTGGCGTGCCAGTGCTTGCAAGCGTAGCAGCGATCTTTGCGCCCACGTGACCGCTCTTGCCCACGCCTGTGACTATGACTTTGCCTTTTGCGTTATATATCAAATTTACAGCATCTTCTATCTCTACGCTTTTAGCGTGTCTTAAAAGCTCGTTTGCCTCTATCTCTAAGACTTCAGCGGCGATTTGGTTGGCTTTTTGCATAAATTTTCCTTACATTAGATAGATGATCGGCACGATAGTTGGGTACTTTTTGACCTTTCTAAATATGTGCTTTCTGATCACTTGGCGCACTTGTGACTCGAGTAGTCTGCTATCTTTTAAAAGCTCCTCTTTGACGTTGCTTAAATACTGCTCTAGCACGCCCTCCATCTCTTTTCTAAACTCGGCGTCTTGCTTGTCGCCCACAAGGCCGTAGCTGATGACGCGAGGCTTGTTGATGAGTTTTGCGCCGTGACGTGAAATTTGAGCGATTATCATGACGACGCCTGCTTCGGCAAGGTTTTGTCTGTCGATGACGACGTCGTCTGAAATTTGTTTATTTATTTGATTATCTATGAAGACTTTGCCAGTTTTTACAGTTTTTACACGTTTTAGGTATTTTTGACAAACCTCCATCTGATCACCGTCGCTCATTAGATAGATATTTCTCTCATCCACACCACAGCTAATGGCCGTCTCTTTATGCTTTGCGATGTGGTTGTACTCGCCATGCACTGGCAAGAAAAATTTTGGCTTTATGAGGCGAAGCATCAGCTTTTGCTCTTCTTGCGCTGCGTGACCGCTGACGTGGATCTCGCTAAAGTCTTGGTAAGCGACGCTCGCACCTGATTTTAGTAAGAAATTTAGCACCGTTGAGACGCTGTTTTCGTTGCCTGGGATCGCTTTTGAGCTGATTATGATCTGATCGGTCGGCTTTATCTTTATATATTTGTGCTCATCTGTCGCCATGCGGTAAAGCGCGCTCATGGTCTCGCCCTGGCTGCCTGTGGTGACGATAAGTACCTCATCATCTTTAAATTTACCAACCTCGTTTGCGTCGATAAAAATTTTCTTATCAAGCTTGATGTAGCCAAGCTCCATCGCGGTGTATAAATTTCGCTCCATTGATCTGCCGATGACACAGACTTTGCGGTTGTATTTTAAACCCCATTCGATCGCTTGATAGACGCGGTGGATGTTTGAGCTAAATGTGCTCATGATGACGCGGCCTTTTGCTTTTGAAAATATCGCATCAAAGGTCTTGCCAACGCTACTTTCACTCTTTGTAAAGCCCTCTTTGTAGCTATTTGTGCTATCGCTCATCAGACAAAGCACGCCACGCTCGCCATAATACGCTAGTCTGCCAAGGTCTGTTGGGTAGCCATCTATCGGCGTGTGGTCGATTTTAAAGTCGCCTGTGTGGATGATCGTGCCAGCCTTTGTCGTGATGGCAAGTGCAGAAGCATCGATGATAGAGTGCGTTATATGTATCCACTCGACTTCAAAGTCGCCTATGAGATATGGCTTTCTCTTTTCAACTGAGCGAAAGAGTGAGCGCTCTTGCTTTAGGCCGTGCTCTTCAAATTTATTATTTATCATGCCAAGCGGTAACGGTGTGGCGTAGATAGGAAATTTAAACTCTTTGTAAAAATAAGGCACCGCACCGATGTGATCCTCGTGTGCGTGAGTGATGATGACGCCTTTTATCTTATCTTTTATCTTTCTAACGTAGTCGAAGTCTGGGATGAGGATATCCACGCCGTGCATGCTCTCGCTTGGAAAGCTCATGCCGATATCAACGATGATAGCGCTAGTTTCAGTCTCAAAGACAGTCATATTGCCGCCGATCTCGCCAAGACCGCCAAGTGGTGTTATACGAATTTTATGTTCGCTTGAGTTTAGATATTTTAGTGGCTCAAGTCTTAGCTCGTGAGTGGCTTTATTTGCCTCCATCGCGCTTGCGATATCTTGCTGCCACTGCTCGTTGCCATTTAGCTTTGCTGGTAAATTTTTCTTTGGTTTTTTAGCCTTTTTTGGCTTTTCTTTTGGCTCTTTTGTCTCGTTTTTAGCTGAAGCTTTTGGCTCTTGCTTTGGCTTTTCTTTTTGCTGTTTTTGCTCTTTTGGCTTATTGTTTTCGCCAGTTTTGTTTTGATTTTTGTTATTTCTTTGCTTTTTTGGGCGAGGATTTTGACTTTTTGGCTCGGCATGCGTTTTGGCTTCAGCCTGCTCTGCTGCAAAGAAGTTATCTATCACGCTTTTGCTTGCTAGTGATGTTTGCTCGGTAGTTTCGCCCTCTTGTTTTGGCTTGTTTTTTGGTCTAAATCTTCGTCTTTTGTTGTTTTTACTTTGATTAGTTACAACTTTCTCTTCGTTTTTGTCGTTCATTATCTTCCTTTAATCTTTCAAATACTTTTAGATAAGAATCGACATCTAGTTCGTGTGGACGTAAATTTTGAGCTAAGTCTAGGTCTTCAAAAATTTCTTCTAACGCCTTTTTGTCAAAATTTGTGGATAAATTTTTCAAAAGCGTCTTTCTTGGCGAAGCAAACGCAGCTCTTAAAAATGCTTTAAAAGCCTCGTATTGTTTTGCATCTTTGAAAATCCCGTCTTTGCCAAAAATCTTTTTTGTTTTTTGTAGTTTGATGACTGATGATGTGACCTTTGGAGGTGGATTGAAAAGCTTTGCATCCACGTCAAACAAAAGCTCGCACCTGCCTTGAAGTGAAGCGAGGATCGATAAAGCGCTAAATTCTTTATCCTTGCTCTTTGCACTAAATTTAAGAGCAACCTCTTTTTGTATCATCACAATAAGCCCAAGGCATTTTTCGTCATCTATCGCATTTAGTATCATCTTCGTAGCAACGTAATAGGGCAAATTTGCGACTAAAAAGTAGTTCTGGCTACTTAGTCCGCCCTCTTCTTGCCACTGCTCTAAAGCATCTTTACAAAAAAGTTTTAATTGTCCATTTTGGATCTCATTTGCAAATTTGACCTTTAAAATTTGAAACAGCTCACAATCTATCTCAAAAGAGGTCGTCTTGTAAATTTGCAAAAGTCTAAATGTCAAATCACCTAAGCCAGGCCCAATCTCAACGACGTTTTCTACGTCCTTGGGTATCGCTTGGATGATCTTATCTAGTGTCGCTTTGTCTTGTAAAAAATTCTGTCCAAAGTGCTTTTTTGCCTTTATCATAGCCGCGATATTAGCCAAAGATTACTTATACTATGATTACAAGTTTAGTTTAATCATATATAAAATGGACTATAATCACTAAATAACAACAAAATAAGGCGTAAATTTGAGTAGGGCAAATACCTTAAAATACTTTTTATTATCACAATATTTAGAGCCAAAAACCTTAGACGAGCCAAAAAAGACAAATAGCAAATTTAAAAAATCAATGGACCTTGAGATCGCAAATTTTGATGAGAAATTTATGCAAATTTTAAGGGCATTTGATAGGTCACTTTTAAAAAATGGCGTAGAAATTTCGATTTATGGCGGCATTTTTGAGACAGACTTGCTCGCCCTTGCGATATCAAAGCTAGCAAAGGTGAAATTTGAAAAAGAGCAAATTTTAGAGGAGCTACGCTCTGAGCAAACGAGCTTTGAAAAGGCATTTTGCTATAAGCTTAAGCTCTCTGGCGATCTACTCTTTTGCAAAAATGAGCAAAATTTTGCTCTAAAAGATGCAAATTTAGATGATGAGCTAAGCCTATTTTTCACGCCAAACTCATCAAATGAGCTCTTTATTCCAACGGCTCCTTGGGCGATGGTGCGCCTAAACCACCTAAAAGAGATCAGCCAAAACGACTTTAACAAAGAGTGCGAGCACATCAAGGATAAAATTTCTATCCATAAAGAGAAAATGCGGCTTAGCGACTATGTAAAAGCGGTGCATGAGGAGCTAAAAAGCTCGCTAAAGACGCCATTTTGTAAAGACGTGATCAGGCTTGAAGTAAGGATCGCTGACCCAAATTTTAAAGAGAACGACGCCCTTTTAAATAGCTTTTTTATAGATGATATAAATTTACTTATCAAATTTTACGAGTCAGGCAGGACGCACGAGCTGACGGATCAGTTTTTAGACGAGGGCAGTGAGAATAAATTTGAGAGGCTTGATGTTAGAGATGAGCTAAATCAAAGGGCGGTGAGGGACTTTTTTAAGGCTGAGCGCTACCCAAGATCGGCTTTTGCAAGTGATTTTGCCCTAAATTTCTCACAGCAAATGGCGCTAAATAACATCATAGAGAAATTTAAAGAAGGTAATGGCGGGATTTATAGCGTAAATGGCGCTCCAGGCACGGGTAAAACGACGCTTTTAAAGGACGTGATGGCTGAAGTGGTGACGCTTAGGGCGATGAAGCTTGCGCAAATGAGCAGGCACGATATCTTTGAGCCAGTTTATGACAGCGATGAAAAGGCGCTTTATTTTAGACTAAATGACGAGCTGCAGGGCTACGAGATGGTCGTTAGCTCTTGCAACAATGGCGCGGTTGAGATTTTGAGCAAGGAGCTAAGTCAGCTAAAGAGCATAGGGGATTATGCGGGCGAGATTGATTATTTTAAATTTATAGCCACAAGGTTGCTCTCGGCTGATGAAAAGAGCAAATATGGCGAGAAATCCTTTGTCTCAAAGCCAGCTTGGGGGCTATTTTGCGTGGCGCTTGGCTCAAAGCAAAATAAGTCAAATTTTGTTTTTAACGCAATTAATGGCGTAAAGATCGAGCCAACTCACAGCCAGTTTGACAAGATCGCAAGCGAATACGGCGAGTTTTTGGAGCAAGATGGCTTTTTGATGGGGCTTGGCAAATATCTGGCAGCGGGCGATGGGGGCCATGATTTTGACGAGGCAAAGGAGAAATTTAACCTTGCGCTTCACGAGGTAAATTTGCTTTTTAGTGAGATCAGGATCAAAGAAGAGGAGCTAAAGAGCCTAAAAAGTGAGCTAGCTGACGTCGATAGAAGGCTTGAGAGCTATAACTCAGCCAAGCAGATAGAGGAGCTTTTATCTCCGCTTGAGAGCGAGCTTGCCAGTGTTAGTGACGAGCTTGAAGATAAAAAGGCAGAGGCAGAGGAGCTAACAAGGCTTGTTAGTCAAAATGAGGCCTTGCAGGAGTATCTAAATTTACCGCAAAAGCCAGCATTTTTTGCCTTTCAGCAAATTTTTAAGACAGAGGCCTTTGAAAAGTATAATGACGAGGCGCTAAAGGTTGGTGAGATAAACCGCCAGATAGCCGAGCAAAATTTAAAAGCAAGCAAGCAAAATGGCGAGAGCAAAGAGAAAAATGAGACAAGGCTAAATGAGCTAAAAAACGAGATAGCAGAGCAGCAGAGCAGGGCGGCAGAGCTTGGTACTAAGATAAATCTTTACAAAAGGCTACAAAGTGACTTTGCTAGACGCCAAAAGATACTTGGTAGGAGCGAGGAACTAGATGGCTATCTAAACGGCAGCTTTAGCGAGAGTAATGACGAAATGCAAAAGAGTATGCCATTTATGATGGAATTTGGCATAGACAAAAAATTTCACAAGACAAAGCTTTTTAGAGCTAGGATAGAGCTTTTTAAAGAGGCACTAAATTTACACAAGGCAGCGATCTTTGCCTGCAAAGAGGCTGTTAGGACAAATTTGCGTGCCCTTAGTGTTATCTTTAACGATGAAAAGATGGCTGAGAAAAACGGCTTAGAGGCAAAGCATAGACGTGAGATCATCAAGGGGCTATTTTTACTAACGCCAGTTGTTAGCTCGACTTTTGCCTCGTTTAATAACACTTTTAAAGACCTTTTAAATGGCGATATAGGCATGCTTTTGATAGATGAAGCAGGGCAGGCAAATTTGACTAACGCGTTAGGTGCACTACTTCGCTCAAAGATGGCTGTGGTAGTAGGCGACCCGCTTCAGCTTGAGCCCGTCGTAACACTACCTGTTAGTTTAAATAATGCGATCATTAGCTACTGCGAGGCAAAGGAGGAGTTTAACTTGCTTAAATCCTCTGTGCAACTAAGAGCCGACAAAGCTCAAAAGATCGGCACATATATAAAAGGTAGCGGCGAGAGTATTTGGGTTGGCTCGCCACTGATTGTGCATAGAAGGTGCGCTAACCCTATGTTTGAGATATCAAACGAGACTACATACGATGATATGATGATACTTGGCAGAAGTGCGGCTAGTAAATTTGCAAACACTAACGTGCAAACAAAGTGGATAGACGTTAGAAGTGAAGAGTGGATAGGCAACTACAACAAAGCCGAGGGCGAGGTTGTTAAAGAACTCTTGACAGGTGAGCTAGCTGATGAGAAAAATAACATCAGGATAATAACGCCATTTAAAGATGTTTGTAGAAATTTAAAAGGTGCTGGCACTATCCACACTATGCAGGGCAAAGAGGCTGATGTTATTGTCTTTGTGTTAGGCGGTGCGACAAAGGGCGCTAGAGCGTGGGCTGCTAGCAAGCCAAATTTACTAAACGTGGCGCTAACAAGGGCAAAAGAGGTTATTTATATAGTTGGAAACCGAGAAAATTGGGCGAGTTTGCCATATTTTGAGGTGGCAGCTAGAAAGATAGACAAAGGATAAATTTGAATCATTTTGCAAAACGCATAATCCCATGCCTCGACGTAAAAGACGGCAGGGTCGTAAAAGGTGTAAATTTTGTTGGACTTGTCGATGCTGGAGACCCAGTCGAGATAGCTAAAAGATATAACGACGAGGGCGCTGATGAGCTTTGCTTTTTGGATATCACAGCCTCTCACCTTGGTCGTGATACGATAGTTGATGTGGTAAAAAAGGTCGCAAGTAAGCTTTTTATACCGCTAACCGTTGGCGGTGGCATACGCACGATCGACGACATCTCTCGCCTTTTAAATGCAGGCTGCGATAAGGTGAGCCTAAACTCATCGGCGATAAAAGATCCAAATTTGATCGACGAAGCGGCTAAGAAATTTGGCTCGCAATGTGTTGTCGTGGCGATTGACGCTAAAAAGATCGAAAATGGTTATAGTGTTTTTATAAATGGCGGCAGGATCGATACGAAAAAAGATGCCTTTGCTTGGGCAAAAGAGGTCGAGTCGCGCGGAGCAGGGGAAATTTTACTAACATCTATGGATAATGACGGCGTCAAACAGGGCTTTAGTCTGGAGCTAACAAAGATCTTTAGTGCGCTTTCTATACCGACTATCGCAAGCGGAGGTGCAGGGAAAATGGAGCATTTTAAAGATGCTTTTGAGGCCGGGGCTGATGCGTGTCTCGCTGCTTCGATCTTTCACTTTGGTGAGATCGAGATAAAAAAGCTAAAAGAGTATCTCAAAGCAAATGGCGTTGAGGTTAGGCTCTGATGTTAGTTATCTCAGCTGGAAAAAATGAAATTTTTGACTTTGCCTTGCCGATGGGGGTTGGGCTAGTCGATATGGCGATAAATTTGACAAAGTTTTTGCAAAAAAGATCGTGCGTGGAAGCAGATGAAAAGAGCATAAATTTAAAAAATATTGACCCGCGCTATCTCGCAAAGATCGAGGCTAAATTTGCAAACTCATCAAACCCAGAGCTACAAAATCTAAGCCAAAATTTGTCAAAAAATCCTGATCAAAATTTATACCAGATGCCAGAAAAGATAGTTTTTGTTGGCTCGGCAGGTCTATATAAAGATGGTGAAATTTTGCAAATTTATGAAAGCTCAGTTGGAGCAAATGTTGAAATTTCTAGCATAGAAAATAGATCTTATTCGCCTATCGAGTGTGAAATTTCTTCTATCGTTTCACGTGGAACTATCAAAACAAATTCATCAAATTTTATAACAACAGATAAAAATTTGGCTTATAAGATGTTTGAAAAGGGATATTTTTTAGAAAATATGGAGTTTTTTTCTGTTCTAAAAGTGGCTCAAATTTTTAAAATTCCAGCTTACGGAATTTTTGTAGCGACAAATTTTTGCGATAAAAATGCGCATGCTGATTTTATAAAAAATCACTCTGCGGCTAAAGAGCTACTAACAAAATATGTAAAGGAAAATATGTGAAAAATTTGCTTGATCTTAGCATCGAAGAGTTAAAAGAGCTTGTCTCTCCCTCTTTTAGAGCGACGCAAATTTATGAGTGGGTATATAAAAAAAATGCGACTGAATTTAGCCAAATGCTAAATTTACCAAAGGATATGCGTCAGGATCTAGCTGAGAAATTTTATCTTGATCCTATAAAATGTGTGAAATTTGAGCAAAGTAGTGATGGCTCGATCAAGTATCTTTTTGAGCTAAAAGATGGTCTAAAGATAGAGAGCGTTTTGTTACCGATGAAAGAGGAGATTAGCGACGAAGATGGCAAGATCAGTCGCCATGCTCGTTATACTGTTTGTGTTAGCTCGCAGGTTGGTTGCAAAATGGGCTGTGCTTTTTGCCTAACAGCAAAGGGCGGGCTTGTTAGAAATTTGACTGCTGGCGAGATCGTAGGGCAAATTTTGTGGATAAAAAGAGAGAATAACATACCATACGAGAGGCGCATAAATGTCGTTTATATGGGTATGGGTGAGCCACTTGACAACCTTGCTAACGTTAGTAAAGCGATCAAAATTTTAGCTCTAAATGAGGGTCTAGCCATATCGCCACGACGTCAAACCGTTTCAACTAGCGGCCTTGGTAGTCAGATAAAAAAGCTTGGCGAGATGGACCTTGGTGTCTTGCTGGCCATATCGCTACATGCTGTTACTAACGAGCTTAGAAGCCGCTTGATGCCGATAAATAAGGCGTATAATATCGAGGCTGTTATGGATGCTGTTAGGGGATTTCCTATCGATATGCGAAAGCGTGTGATGTTTGAGTATCTTGTTATCAAAGACTTAAACGACAGCGTTAGTGATGCGAAAAAGCTGGTTAAACTGCTGCATGGTATCAAGGCAAAGGTAAATTTGATCTACTTTAACCCGCATGAAGGTAGTGAATTTGGACGGCCTGAGCTTGCTAGTATGCTAAAATTTCAAGAATATCTAAGGGATCATGGTGTCACTTGCACGATCAGACAGAGTAAAGGGCTTGATATAAGTGCTGCTTGCGGACAACTAAAACAGCGAAATGAAAATCCAAAATTCAGAGCTAACGTTAGCGATAAGAACGCAGCTAAAGCAGAAGAAAAACCGACTAACGATAAAACTAACGTGAGTAAAAAATGACAGCTCTTGATATCGCTGAGATAATTTTTATAGTGCTGGTTGCTGGCATTGGACTTGGGCTGATCATAAAAGTTTTGAAAGAGGAAAATAAAACTTCAAAATAAATTATAAAATTTGGCATGAAATTTTGTGGGTTAAAAACTAAAACACAAAGTTGATTGCCAAAATTTAATTCACAATGCGGCGACACTAAAAATCTAATTCTACTTTTCAATAAAAACTCTATTTCAAATTTAAAAGCAAAATTATGAAATTTTTTATAGATTATTTTCACTAGAAAGATTTTTTGAAATTTAAATAGTTTGATTATTTGCTTCTCTCGCAAATTTATAAAACTCACTTTCGGCGTCAAATTTGCTTTTTATCTTGTAAAAAAATTCATCAAATTTAAATGAAATTTCGTCCGAGTGAAGTAAGAGCCTTTTTGCTCCAGTTAAATTTATCCGTTCACGCTCGCTCATCTCTTTGTCTAAAATTTTCTCGATCTGCGGACGTGACAAACCATAAAGTGGTTCGCCAAGGATCTTGTGTTTCACATGAAACAAATGCAATCGAATTTGATGCTGCCTGCCAGTGAGTGGGATAGCTCGAATTAAAGTCGTATCGATATCGTCAAAATACTTTATAGGCAAAATTTTAGTCACAGCACTTTTTCCATTTTCACAAATTTGCATTCGCATTTTCACATCGTCGTAGTTGTTTGCCAGATCCATCTTAGCATCTATCGTGAATTCTCGCTCGATCTTGCCTTGCACCATCGCGACATAGCTTTTAGAAACCTCTCTGTTTTCAAAGATTTTCTTTAGCTTTATCGTAGAATTTCTATCTTTGCCCACGACTATCACGCCACTTGTTTCGCAGTCTAGCCTATGTGCCACGCTCGCTTCTCGCCCAAAAAGTGTGTAAATTTCATCATTTAGCGAGTAGTCGCAGTGCCTGCCATTTGGATGACTGAGCACGCCGCTTGGCTTGTCAAATACCGCAAAGCTCTCGCACTCAAAGATGGGCTTTAGTCCCTTTGGATTGGCCTCATAGTCGATCAAAAAGACATCGCCACACAAAACGGCATTTTTCTCGCTCACGACATTGCCACCACAGATCAGCCTGCCTTTATCGATGAGGCGCTGGGTTTGGCTCATATTAAAGCCATTTTGCAGTAAAATTTCGTAAGCTTTTTGATGATCTGCAGTAATGATAAATTTATTTACATAGGGCAAAAATGATCCTTTTGAAAAATGAGCGAGCTATCTTAAGCCCAAATTTATAAGCGTATAACCGACATTTCAGCCCGGATTTTATATAATCAAAACTTAAATTTAGAGAAATTGCACGACGTGATTTCTGGCCCAAAAAGCCAAATTTATACTTTCAGGACAAAAGCAAACTAACACAAAAGGTTCAACAATGGTCGAAAGATACTCACGCAAAGAGATGGCTGAAAAGTGGAGCATACAAGCAAAATACGACGCTTGGCTCAAGGTAGAAAAAGCTGCCGTTAAAGCTTGGAATAAGCTTGGCTTCATAAGCGACAGCGACTGCGAGAAAATTTGCAAAAACGCTAAATTTGAAGTGGCTCGCATCGACGAGATAGAAAAGACGACAAAGCACGACGTCATCGCATTTTTAACAAGCGTCAGCGAGAGCCTTGGCGAGGAGAGCAGGTTCGTACACTACGGCATGACCTCAAGCGACTGCATCGACACAGCCGTCGCACTTCAGATGAAAGAGAGCCTAGAGCTCATCATCAGCGACGTAGAGGAGTTCATGCAGGCGGTCAAAGACAGAGCAAACGAGCACAAACACACGCTCATGGTCGGCAGAAGCCACGGCATCCACGGCGAGCCGATAACTTTTGGCCTTGTGCTTGCCGTCTGGTACGACGAGATCGCAAGGGCGCTTAAGCTCATCAAAGACGCAAAAGATACGATCAGCTACGGCAAACTCTCAGGCGCTATGGGAAATTTAGCCCACGCTCCGATGGAATTTGAAGAGCTAACGTGCGAGGAGCTAGGTCTGAAAGCTGCCCCAGCGTCAAATCAAGTGATCCAGCGCGACCGCTATGCCCACGTGGTGAGTGCTATGGCTATCTTAGCTTCTACTTGTGAGAAGATCGCAGTTGCCATTAGGCACTACCAAAGGACTGAAGTTTATGAGGCGGAGGAGTACTTTAGCCCAGGACAAAAGGGCTCAAGCGCTATGCCACACAAACGCAATCCTGTCCTTAGCGAAAACATCACCGGCCTTTGCAGGGTGCTACGCTCATACGTCACGCCTTCTCTTGAAAACGTCGCACTTTGGCACGAGCGCGACATCAGCCACAGCTCGGTTGAGAGATTTATCCTGCCAGATATGTTTATCACGGCTGATTTTATGCTGGTTCGTATCAAAAATTTGATAGCAAATTTAGTCGTCTATCCAGAAAATATGATGAAAAATTTAAATTTAACAGGCGGTCTGGTCTTTTCACAGCGCGTGCTTTTGCAGCTGCCACAGCGTGGAATCTCTAGGGAGGACGCCTACAAGATCGTTCAGCGCAACGCCATGAAGGTCTGGGCGGACTTGCAAGAGGGCAAAAAAGCGATTGACGAGCAAGGTCACAGCCTATTTTTACAAAATTTGCTAAACGACGAGGACCTAACTAAGAGCCTTAGCAAAGATGAGATCAAAGAGTGCTTTGACTACAACTACTACACCAAAAATGTAGATAAAATTTTCGCCAGAGTTTTTGGCAAATAAATTTAAACGCAAGGGGTAAATTTAGCCCCTTGCAAATACTCTAACACAAAATCCACCTTAAATTTAGCTCGCAAAATTTATTAGCTAAGGGCGGCACTTTTCAAGTAGCTTTTACAAGTGCCAGCAAAATTTAGTGGCAATTTAAATTTTGATCTTCAAAGCTAATCCAAAAGCTCATCACGTTTAACGCCTTCGTCGCTCTCTCGCACTAAAAATGATAGTTTTAAAAGCCTTTATCTTTCTCATTTTGGCTCTGAATTTTATATTTATTGAGTAGTTTTTGGCAAAGAGAATTTTTATCTCTTTTTGGATAAAATCTCAAATTAAAATTTAAAACGGAGAGACATTTTTGAAAGTTATAAAACGTAATGGCAGAACAGAAGAGCTTGATATCAGCAAGATCAAAAAATACACAAACGAAGCGGTCCTAGGCCTTAGCAACGTAAGCCTTAGCGAGCTTGAGGTAGACGCGAAAATTCAGTTTAGAGATATGATAACGACTGAGGAAATTCAGCAAACTCTTATAAAAACAGCAGTCGATAAGATCGACATCGACCGCCCAAACTGGACATTTGTCGCTGCAAGGCTATTTTTGTTCGACCTTTATCACAAAGTGACTGGCTTTAACGGCTACAACCACCTAAAAGACTACCTCGCAAAGGGCGAAAAGGTAGGCCGCATCATCCCTGGGCTAAAAGAGAAGTACGACTTAGAGGATCTAAACGCATACATCAAACCAGAGCGCGACCTTCAGTTTGCATACCTTGGTATCAAAACGCTTTATGATCGCTACCTCATCAAAGACAAGAGCGGTATGCCTATCGAGCTGCCACAGCACATGTTTATGGCGATAGCGATGTTTCTTGCGCAAAACGAGCTAGATAGTCAAGGCTGGGCTAAGAAATTTTACGACCTTATCTCTAAATTTGAAGTGATGCTAGCCACGCCAACGCTCTCAAACGCAAGGACTACACGTCACCAGCTAAGCAGCTGCTACGTAGGTAGTACGCCTGATAATATCGAGGGAATTTTTGATAGCTACAAAGAGATGGCTCTGCTTTCAAAATTTGGCGGCGGTATCGGCTGGGACTGGAGCAAGGTGCGTGCGATGGGCGGCAGTATCGACGGACACAAAAACGCAGCTGGCGGTATCATACCATTTTTAAAAGTGACAAACGACATCGCAGTAGCAGTCGATCAGCTAGGCACTAGAAAGGGCGCGATCGCTGTTTATATAGAGCCTTGGCACATGGACGTGAGTGATTTTCTCGATCTTCGTAAAAACTCAGGCGAGGAGAGACGCCGTGCGCACGAGCTTTTCCCTGCGCTTTGGATAAACGACCTATTTATGAAGCGTGTCAAAGAAAATGGCCGCTGGAGCCTCTTTGACCCAGCTCAAGTAAGCGACCTTTGCGACCTTTATGGCGAGGAGTTTGAGAAGAGATATTTGGAGTATGAAAACGACGAAAATATCCAGAAAAACACCATCCTTGCAAAAGAGCTTTGGAAGAAAATTTTAACTAGCTATTTTGAAACTGGCATGCCATTTTTGTGCTTTAAAGACAATGCCAACAAGGCAAATCCAAACGACCACGATGGCATCATCAGAAGCTCAAATTTATGCACCGAAATTTTCCAAAACACAGCGCCAAACTACTATAAGATCAAGATCACTTATGAAGATGGCGGCGAGGAGCTATTTGACGAAGAAGAGGACGTCACTGTAGATAGTGGCATAACCAAAAAAGCCAAAAAGCTTAGCGCGCTTGATAGCCTAAAAGGCAAGCAAATTTTCATCGTAGAAAAAGAGAGTATCGAGGGCAAAACTGCAGTTTGCAACCTTGCAAGTATAAATTTAAGCAAGATAAACAGCAAAGAGGACATCGAGCGCGTCGTGCCGATAGCTATCAGGATGCTTGATAACGTTATAGATCTAAATTTCTACCCGCACAAAAAGGTAAAACACACAAATCTAGCTTCTCGCTCGATCGGCCTTGGCGTCATGGGCGAGGCGCAAATGCTAGCTGAGAAAAACGTAAAATGGGGCAGCTATGAGCATTTGGCGCTCATTGATAGCATAATGGAAAACATAAGCTACAACGCGATCTATGCTAGCTCAAATTTAGCCGTAGAAAAGGGCATCTATCCAAAATTTGAAGGCTCAAAATGGAGTAAAGGCATCATGCCGATAGACACCGCAAACGAGAACGCAAAGGCTCTTTTAAACGACAAAGGCGGACTATTTGATGAAAATGTCTGCGACTGGGACAAGCTAAGAGAAAAAGTCAAGCGTGACGGCATGAGGAATGGCTACCTAATGGCGATCGCACCAACTAGCTCGATCTCGATCCTTGTTGGCACTACTCAGACCATCGAGCCAGTCTATAAACGCAAGTGGTTCGAGCACAACCTAAGTGGTATGATCCCAAATGTCGTGCCAAATTTAAGCCCTGATACTTGGCAGTTTTACACGCCAGCATATGAGCTTGATCAGAGGATTTTGATAAAAGCAGGCGCGATCCGCCAAAAATGGATCGATCAAGGTCAAAGTCTAAATATATTTATGAGCTTAGACAAAGCAAGTGGCGGATATCTAAGCGAAATTTACACGCTTGCATGGGAGCTTGGACTAAAATCAACCTACTATCTACGCTCTGAAAGCCCAGATAGCGAAAAACTAAACGACGTAGCTGACCGCTCGATCGAGTGTGAGGGATGTCAGTAGTTAAATTTAAGATGGTCTTTTGCTTTGGCAAACTAGCCAAGGTAAAAGACCTATTTGTAAGCGAAAAAACAGAGAGAAGCTCACGAGGCATCTCAGGTCTTATCGGCTACGTAAGTGCATCATACCTATATAAGATAGTTCTAGACTATATGCCTTTTACGGTTGGCATTGTAGCTGGAGCACTAGCCTTTATAAGCTATGTTATAGAGCTAGCTAAGTTTTACTACATCTCACCATTTGTTACAGCTTTTGCTGTCACTATGGGTAAAACAAACAAGATAGTTGACTTCTTAGTGGGGGCACTATCTATATTCTTTAAACCTATCTTGATAGTTATATTTATCTACTTTGGTCTATTTGTCTATGGTATATTTAAAGATATATTCTTACTCTATGCCGAAGAGCAGATGAATATGATGTATGAACTTCAAAGCCAGTTCTTCTTAACAATTATGCTTCATATATTTATGGCACTACTACACATCATAGGTGCAATAGGTGGTGCTTATATGCTTTGGAAGATCATACTTCATGCACCAACATGGGTTTTAAAGATGGTAGGTCTAAGTGATAGTGGAGCAAGCTTCGCTTCTCAAGAGCTAGCACGCAACCTAGAGAAATATACCTTCCACATGTAACAAAAATGAAATATTTATCTAAAAAAGCTACAATGCTTTGATACCAAACTAGAAAGGAAAGAGATGAGTACAAAAACTTTACACCAAACAAGAAGAAAGGAAAAATAAGATGAGAAATAAAGCATTACTCTATGTTTTACTACTTAGTCTGTTTTCATCTATTAGTTTTGCAGCCGTTGACTGCTCTGACCCTAAAAATAGGCCTCGCTTAATTGCAGGTATGCTTATTGGAGGAAAAAAAGAGTGTTATATAAATACTGGTAGTGCAAAGGGTGCTAAACGTAGCCTCGATGGAACTATCGGTAGAAACCCAGTTACTGGTAAAGTAACCTCAAAGGCTGAGCTACTAGGTGGCAATAAAGCTACTAACAACCTTGAAAAAGCTCAAATGAACTATGGTAAGCGTAAAATGGAACTTGAGGATGCAGAAGAACTTTATGCCGATGATCCAAGTGTCAAAAACTCTAACCGCTTAGAAAAAGCACGTAAAGCCTTTAAAAAAGCACAGCTTGACCTAGAGGCTGCAGAAGAGATAAAAGCTAAAGACGATAGAAGAAACACAAAATAGTAGTGATGTGATCTTTTACGCCTTTGGAGTAAATTTTTAGAGAGTAGAATTTTAAAATCTTTTCAAGGTCTGATTGAAAGCGTTTGCTTAATAAAAGCTTCATTTAGACCTTTTTCTTTTTAAAAATGATCTCATCTCTAGGTCAAATTCATCTAAATTTACGCACTTTAATTCACCACGTTTTTTAGCGCTTATTAGCTCAGCCAAATCCTTTTGATCTGCTTCATCTAAATATCCGTCGTCATCATAAGAAAGTATCGTTTCAGGATCAAGCGCAACAATGGCTTTGATAGCTTCTATGATGCTATCATTTGCGGTTTGTATATTCATCGAAGTCATTTTTATCCTTTAAATTTTTGAGATTATACCCAAATAAGCTTGATTGACCTGTAAAATTTCAAATCTACTATTTTAAAAACTAAAATTAAAATAATTATTTAAGTAAAAATAGTCAAATTTTATTTTAAAATACCTAAAATACGTAAAATAATATTTAAGAAAACTCTATAAAATTTTATATTTTTTGATAAATATTATTAAACAAAATAAAATAAGTTTTCTATATTTTAAGCTTTCTTGTCCTATACTTTTAAACTCTATATCAAAAAAATAATCAGAAAAGAGCAAGTGATGCGTGAAATTTTAAAACGAGATGGCACAAGGCAAGAATTTGTAGCATACAAGATAGTAGATGCTATAAAAAAGGCATTTGCCAGCGAAAATAAAGTTTATGACGAGCAAGTTTTTACAAATGTAGTCCAAGATATCTTTCAAAAATCAAGTGCGATAACAGTCGAAGACATCCAAGATGCGATAGAAAAAGAGCTATTTGACGGCGGACATTTTGAAGTTCTAAAGAGCTTCATGCTCTACCGCCACACTCACAAGCTCCAACGCGAGCAAATTTTAGGGCTAAACGAAGATACGACCTATATAAACTCAACCCAAACTATAAATGAGTACATAAACGGCACTGACTGGAGAATTTCTGCAAATTCAAACACAAGCTACTCAAACGCAGGGCTTATAAACAACACCGCTGGCAAAGTCATAGCAAACTACTGGCTAGACGCTGTTTATAGCAAAGAAGAGGGTCTTGCTCACAGAAACGGCGACTACCACATCCACGACCTTGACTGCCTTACAGGATACTGCGCTGGCTGGAGCCTAAGGGCTTTGCTAAACGAGGGCTTTAACGGCGTTCGTGGCAGGGTCGAGAGCAAGGCGCCTAAGCACTTTAGAGAGGCGCTTTATCAAATGGCAAATTTCTTAGGAATTTTGCAAAGCGAGTGGGCTGGCGCTCAGGCGTTTTCTAGCTTTGACACCTACCTTGCGCCTTACGTTTTCAAAGACGATCTAAGCGACGCCGAGATCAAAAAGGCGATAACTAGCTTTATATTTAACCTAAACGTCCCTGCACGCTGGGGACAAAGTCCATTTACAAACGTAACCATAGACATCACCTGCCCAAGCGACCTAAGAGATCAGATCCCAACGAGCGATGATATACACCTCTTTACAAACGTAAAAGATGAGAAAATTTTGAAAAAAGCAAACGAGCGTGGCAGGAAAAATTTGATCGATATGACCTACAAGGACTTTGAGCCTGAGATGGCGCGCATAGACAAAGCATTTTACGAGGTCTTGACAGCTGGCGACAAGTGCTCGCAGCCTTTTACATTCCCTATACCAACGGTAAATATCACAGAGGATTTTAACTGGGATAGCGAAGTAGCAGACGTGCTCTTTGAAAATACCGCAAAAATGGGCTCAAGCTACTTTCAAAATTTCATCGGCTCACAATACACTTACGACGAAAATGGCAACAAGATAGAAAACGAAAACGCCTACAAACCAGGCCACGTGCGCTCTATGTGCTGCCGCTTACAGCTTGATCTAAGAGAGCTTTTAAAACGCGGTGGAGGTCTTTTTGGAAGCGCTGAGATGACTGGCTCGATCGGAGTTGTGACTATAAATTTAGCCCGCCTAGGCTATAACTACAAAGGCGATAAGGTCGCACTTTACAACAGACTAAGCTACCTTTTAGAGCTAGCCAGATCAACCCTAGAGAAAAAGCGTAAATTTATCCAAGAGATGTATGACAGAGGGCTTTATCCTTACACAGCTAGGTATCTAAAGCACTTTAACAACCACTTTAGCACGATAGGCATAAATGGCATGAATGAGCTACTTAGAAATTTTACTGGCGACAAAGAGAACATCTCAACTAAATTTGGACGAGAATTTGCCCTTGAGATGGTTGGCTTTTTGCGCGATAAGATAAGGACATTTCAAGAAGAGAGTGGAAATTTATATAACCTTGAGGCCACACCAGCTGAGGGCACGACGTATCGCTTTGCCAAAGAGGATAAAAAGCGCTATCCAGACATCATCCAAGCAGGCGAGGGCGATAACATCTACTACACAAACTCAACCCAGCTACCTGCAAATTTCACAGATGACGCTTACGAAGCGCTTGATCTGCAAGATGAGCTACAAAGCGCCTACACTGGTGGCACCGTCTTTCACCTATATATGAAAGAGCGCATCAGCTCGGCTAAAGCTTGCAAAGAGCTTGTAAAGAGTATAATCTCAAACTACAAACTCCCATACATCACGATAACGCCAGTCTTTAGCGTCTGCGCAAAGCATGGCTACATAGCTGGCGAGCATGAGTTTTGCCCACTTTGTGATGCAGAGCTGATAGAAAATGAAAAGAAAAAAACCAAATAAGGAGAGAAGATGACAGAAAAAGAAATCTTAGAAAAAGTGCAAGACAAACGCACAAGATGCGTGGTTTATACTCGTGTTATGGGTTATCATAGGCCAGTTGAGAGCTTTAATCTCGGTAAAAAAGGCGAGCACAAAGAGCGTGTTAAATTTGACGAATACGCAAGTTGTTGCAAGAGATAAATTTCTTGCCTAAAAACAATAATAAATTTAAAAAAATAAACTAAAATGCAAGCCAAAGGCACGCCCCTTGTGCCTTTTAGTTTAAAAAAGGGTCAAAAACTTGCAAAGAGTCTTTAGTATAACGCCATTTACGACGCTTGACTATCCAGACAAAGTGGCAGCTGTCATTTGGTTTGCTGGGTGCAATATGCGCTGCGGATACTGCTATAACGTTGAGGTCGTAAAGTCAAATGGCACTATAAGCTTTAGCGAAGTTTGCGACTTTTTAGACCGCAGGGTCGGCAAGCTAAATGGCATAGTCTTTAGCGGTGGCGAATGCACAGCAAACCCTCTTTTTTTAAGGCTAGCACGCGAGGTAAAGGCGCGCGGCTTTAGCTTAAAGGTCGATACTAACGGCTCATATCGTGACGTCTTGAAAGAGGCGATAGATGAGGGGCTGATTGACTACATCGCGCTTGATTTTAAAGCTCCAAAAGAGAAATTTATAGGCATCACTGGCTCAAATTTATATGAGAAATTTGCTGCCACGCTTAGATACCTGCTTGAGATAAATTTTAAATTTGAAGTTAGAACGACCGTGCATGCGGACTTGCTAAGCGAAAAGGATATCTCTGAGATGTCTGAGCTACTTTACGAGCTTGGGTATAGAGGGGATTATTTCTTACAAAAATTCTTTAACACTGGCGAAAATTTTGGAGGCTTAGGCGATCCAAAAAACAGCTTCGATCCAGATAAGATCACATCAAAACTACCTATCAGACTAAGAAATTTCTAAATTTAGCGCAGATAAAAATAGCTAAAAATAAGAAAATTTAACTAAAATTTACCCCAAATCACAAAAGCAAACAAGGAGAAACTATGCAAAATTTTAGCTTTTTAAACCCTACTAAAATAGAATTTGGCAAAGACAAAGAGCAAAACATCGGCAAATACATGAAAGAATTTGGCGTAAAAAAGACGCTCATCATCTATGGCAGCGACAGGATCATGAAAAACGGACTTTTTGACGTTGCCACAAAGAGCCTAAGCGCAAATGGCATCGAGTTTTGCAAGATAGGCGGCGTGAAGTCAAACCCAGTGCTAAGCAAGGTAAATGAGGCTATAAATTTAGCTAAAAAACAAGGCGTCGATAGCGTGCTAGCCATAGGCGGTGGCTCGGTGCTTGACACGGCCAAGGCGGTGGCTGCTGGCGTGAAGTATAACGGCGATGTTTGGGACTTTTTTACTGGCAAATGTCCAAAAGAGGCGCTTATGATCTTTGACATCATAACGCTTGCTGCAACTGGCTCAGAGATGAACGGCGGAGCAGTCGTCACAAATGAAGCCACAAAAGAGAAATTTGCCATGCACGGCGCTTGTCTTTACCCAAAAGTATCGGTGATAAACCCGCTTCTTCAAGCAAGCGTTAGCAAGGAGTACTTGGTCTATTCAGCTTCAGACATCATCGCTCACAGCATCGAGGGCTACTTTACGGCGAGCGTTCAGCCTGAGATCATAAATTTATACATCGAAGCAAACATCAAAACAGTCATGAAAACGACTGAAATTTTACTAAAAGAGCCAGAAAACTATGGCGCTAGAAGCGAGTTTGCCTGGGCTGCGACGATGGCGCTAAATGGCCTAACTTACGTTGGCACGGCTGGCTACTCTTATCCAAATCACATGATCGAGCACGCCATAGGTGCGGTGGTTGATTGCGCGCACGGGGCTGGGCTAAGTGTCGTTATGCCAGCTTGGATGAAGTGGTATAAGAGTAGAAATTTAAAGGCATTTAAGCGCTTTGGCAAAGAAATTTTTGGCGTAGATGACGCAGATGCAGGCATCGAAAAGCTAAAAGAGTGGTTTAGCAAGATCGGCACACCAACAAGCCTCATCGAAATCGGCGTAGATGAGTCAAATTTAGACGAGATCATGGCGCTAGTTTATGACTACGCCAAGGGCAGGGGCTTGGAGCAAATTTATACAAAAGAGGCCATAAGCGAAATTTTTGCCTTAGCGAGATAGAATTTATCCAAAATTTACAAAGGATAAACATGAAAAAAGTCGCCCTTATAGCAGGAGCCAGCGGCGCTGTGGGAAGTGAAATTTTAAAGGGTCTTTGCGAGAGTGAGCACTACAACAAGGTGGTCGCCCTTGTTAGGCATGAGCTAGAATTTACCCATGAAAAGCTTGAAGTAAAGATAGTAAATTTTGATGATTTTAAAGATGAGGTGCCATTTATCGCTGATGACGTTTTTTGCGCGCTTGGCACGACGATGAAAGCGGCAAAGCACAAAGAGCAGTTTTATAAAGTCGATGTGACCTATCCGATAAATTTCGCCAAATTTGGCTTGGAGTGCGGCGCAAAACGCTTTGTCTTGCTCTCAGCGGCAGGCGCAAACAGAAAGTCAGGCTCATTTTACCTAAAGGCAAAAGGTCAGGCAGAAGCAAAGATAAAAGAGCTTGGATATAGCTCATTTCATATCGCCAGACTGCCACTTATCGAGGCTGAGAGAAAGGAATTTAGACTTGGCGAGTATCTAGCGATAAAGGCGTTTAAATTTATCCCAAAAGGTTTTTTTGACGAGTATCGTCCGATGAGGGCGGCTGACATCGCTAAAGTGATCGTTCAAGTAGCGCAAGATGACCACAGTGAAGGTGTGAAAATTTATAGTCCTATGGAGTATGCGAAGTGAAAAGATACATCGCCATCACTGGGGCAAGCTCAGGCATAGGAGCGGCCGTGGCAAAGGCATTTGCAAGGCGCGGGGAGAATTTGATCCTTGTTGCAAGACGCAGGGAGCTTTTAGAGGAGCTAAAAGGCGAGATAGCTAAATTTGCAAATGTCGATGTGGTTATAGAGCTTTGCGATCTCTCAAAGCAAGAAAATGCCATTTCTCTTTGGCAAAAATTAGAAAAATTTGAGCTAAAAGCGCTTATAAACAACGCTGGCTTTGGCGACTATAACAAGGTCGGCGAGCAAAATTTAGAGAAAGTGACGCAGATGATAAATTTAAACATCATCTCTCTTGTGACGCTCTCAACGCTTTTTACTAAAAAATATAAAGACAAAGATACGCAGCTTATAAACATCTCTTCGATAGGAGGCTACAATATCGTGCCAAACGTCGTGACCTACTGCGCTAGTAAATTTTTCGTAAGCGCCTTTAGTGAGGGGCTTTACCACGAGCTAGCACAAGACAAGCAGGCAAAGATGCAGGCTAAAGTGCTAGCTCCAGCTGCCACAAAGACAGAATTTGGCATGGTGGCAACTAGCAAAGAGAGCTACGACTACGACAAGGCGTTTAAAAAGTACCACACGAGTGAAGAGATGGCGGAGTTTTTGCTTCGTCTTTATGATAGCCATTACTGCGTTGGCGCGGTGGATAGAGATAGCTTTGAGTTTAGTCTAAGCAAGCCAAAATTTGACTATGCTATCAAATACGAGCCAAAAGATAACTAGGCGTTAAAGCCCTGGTAGCCTACGCCAAGGTTAGTAAAGCAAAAAGTAGGACAAAATAAAAAGGCAGATCATGAAATGCGTTAGGGTTGCTATTTTAGGGGTTTGTTTGGTAGGCGCTTGCTTTGGGGGCGAGCTTAAATTTGATGAAAAGAAATTTGAGCTAAAAAGCGTGCAAGTTGGCGATAGGACGCTTAAATTTAGAGCTTATGAGGGCATAGTCTATGTGGCAAAGCCAACGAGCGACTATGAGGTGCTAAATTTCTACGTGCCAGAGGGTAAATTTGACGATAAAACTACGGCTATTTTTATGCCAAACGCTATCGGCGGCTACATGCCAGCAAAACCCCAAAAGCCAGAAATCCAAAACGAAAAGCCAAATGCCACCCTTGAAGCGCTTCTTAGAGGTTACGTCGTGGCAAGCGTTGGCGCTAGGGGCAGGACGCTAAAAGATGGCGAGCGATTCATCGGCAAAGCCCCAGCTGCGATAGTCGATCTAAAAGCGGCCGTTAGATACCTTAAATTTAACGATAAATTTATGCCAGGCGACGCAAATAAGATCATCTCAAACGGCACGAGTGCAGGCGGAGCGATGTCAGCACTTCTAGGCACTAGCGCAAACGCAAAAGAGTACGAGCCATATCTTGACGAGCTAGGCACTGCGCAGGCGGACGATCAAATTTATGCCGTCTCAGCCTATTGTCCTGTTACAAATTTAGAGCATGAGGACGAGGCGTATGAGTGGATGTTTGGGGATTTGGATAAATTTGAAAGGATAGACTTTTCAAGT
The DNA here is from genome assembly GCF_002165815.1 of Campylobacter concisus. Lineage (GTDB taxonomy): Bacteria > Campylobacterota > Campylobacteria > Campylobacterales > Campylobacteraceae > Campylobacter_A > Campylobacter_A concisus_BH. The sequence continues at coordinate 33,393 of NZ_NDYN01000006.1, read as the reverse complement.
CTTGACGCGGCTAGCTTTAACGACAGGAGCAAAAAGCCAAAGATGATAGTAGGCGAGCTAAATGCCACACAAAAAGAGCTCTCACGTGAGCTAAAGAGTAAATTCCCAGCCTATCTAAACTCGCTAAATTTAAAAGACGCCAAAGGCCATGCACTAAGCCTTGATGAAAATGGCGAGGGCAGCTTCAAAGAGTATATAAACGCCCTCATCTCAAAGGCATTTACCGCTACAAAAAACAGCGATAAAAGCACGCTCACGCCTAAATTTATAACTCTTGACACGCAGGGTTGCGAGCTTGGATATACGTTCAAACTAGAAGACTTCATCGCCTCGCTAAAACGTGCCAAAGCACCAGTTGCCTTTGACGGCCTAGCTCTTGAAAATGCTGAAAACGACCTTTTTGGAGATAGCAAAACGCCTGCAAAGCACTTTACTAAATTTGCAAAAGAGCGAAGTATTGGCGAGATGGCGGAGGCTAGCGTCATAAAGATGATGAATGCGATGAACTACACCGCAAACAAAAACGGAGCGAAATTTTACCGCATAAGGCAGGGCACAAACGACACCGACCTAGCCCTTGCCGTGCCTGGTATGCTCGCACTCTCGCTCAAAAATGCTGGCAAAGAGGTTGATTTTGAAGCGGTCTGGGGGCAAGGACACGGTGGCGACTACGACCTAGACGAGCTTTTTGCTTGGATAAAAAGAGTGGTTGAGAGATAAATTTAAAGGAGAAAATATGAAAAATTTAAAAATTTTCAAGGAGAGTAAAATGAAATTTATAAATTTATTGGTAGTAGCGGCTCTGGGAGCTACATTTGGCTATGCAAAAGAAGAGGTTGATTGTAGTGACCCTAAAAATAGACCTGATATGATTGCAGGTATATTAGTGGGAGGGAAAAAAGAGTGTTTTGTTAATCGTGGAACCGCTGCTAGAGCTAAACGAGAACTAGATATGACTATCGGTAGAAACCCAGTCACTGGTAAGGTCACCTCAAAGGCTGAGCTACTAGGTGGCGACAAAGCTACAAATAACCTTGAAAAAGCTCAAATGAACTATGGCGACAAGAAATTTAAGCTAGAAGAGGCAGAAAAAGCCTATGCTGATAACCCAAGTGTCAAAAACTCTAACTGCAACTCTAACTGCTTAGAAAAAGCACGTAAAGCCTTTAAAAAAGCACAGCTTGACCTTGAGGCAGCAGAAGAGATAAAAGCTAAGGCTGATATGAAAAAGGCGAAGTGATAAGGGGAATTTGATGTTTAAAAAGCTATTTTTACTAGCGGTTTTGGCGGCTTTTGCCTTTGGGGCGGAGGCGAAAGTGAGCTTGCAGGAGCTGCTTTCAACGCCAAATAACAAGACTTTGTTAAAGCAGCTTGGCAGGGAAAATATACTAAGCTCAAAGAGCGAGCCAGGCACGCAGGCGATCTTTTTTGCGAGCGCAAAGAGCAAGCCAGAGCTATTTTACCTGCTTGAGTTTTACAAGGACGAGGCGGCTTATAAAAAGCATATAAGCTCGGCACATTTTAAGAAATTTGCAAGTGCGAGCGCTGAAATTTTAGCTAGCAAAAAGGCTATAAACGTGAAAAAGCGGGTTGCGTTTTCTAAAAATTTAACGCCAGAGAGGCTAAAAGATGCCTACTTTCACATCACAAATTTAAGCCTTTTAACAAAGAGCGATGCGAAATTTGAAAAGATCATCAAAAAATATATGCAAAAAAGCGTAGATGAGGGCGCTTACGCGCAGTTTGCCTTTAGTCAAAAAGAGGCACCTAACAAATGGGTGTTGGTTGAAATTTACAAAGACGAAGCTAGCTTTGAGAGCTACCGCCACAGCGAAAACTACAAGGCTTACGCCAAAGAGCGAGCTGGGCTGATAGATGAATTTGACGGCTTTGCTCTCAATAACGAGACCTCATTTAGCAAGGTAAAATTTTAGGAGATGTTATGAAGAAAATTTCACTTTTTTGCGCACTTGCACTCATTGGCAGCACGGCTTTTGCCCTTGATAGGGCTGGATGTGAGAGTTTAAAAGATGTGAAAATTTTAAACAATGAGATGATAGATGCGGTGTGGAGTGAGAGTGGCGAAATTTCAGCCGATAAGATGTCTGCGCTAACTGGTGGCAGTAAAAATAATATCAAAGCAAAGCCTCACTGCGTGGTGCATGGCAAACTCTATAAGCGCACTGGCAGTGATGGCAAAGAGTATGCGATAGACTATGAGCTAAGGCTGCCAGAGCAGTGGAATGAGAAGTTTTTATTTCAAGGCGGAGGCGGCATGGACGGCTTTGTAGCGCCTGCTCTTGGCGCGGTGCCGATACGCACAAGCACAGCCACGCCAGCGCTTCTTAGAGGCTACGCGGTAGTTACTACAAACTCAGGACATCCAGAGCCAACGGCTGAGTTTGGGCTAGATCAGCAAGCAAGGCTAGACTACGCCTATCAGGCGATCGGCAAGGTCACGGACGCAGCTAAGCAAATTTTAGCCGCCGCATACGCCAAAAAGCCAAAACATAGCTACTTCATGGGCTGCTCAAATGGCGGCAGGGCAGCACTAATCGCAGCCCAGCGCTATCCGCTAGAATTTGACGGCGTCATCGCTGCAAACCCTGGCTTTAGGCTATCTCGCGCGGCGATCGCTCAGCAGTGGGACAACCAAGCTCTTATGAAGATAGCTCCGAAAAATGAAAAAGGCGAGAAAATTTTTGCAAATGCCCTAACGCAGGACGACCTTAACAAGCTAAGCCACGCCGTGCTAGAAAAATGTGACGGCTTAGACGGACTAAAAGATGGGATCATCAATGCGTGGGAAGCGTGCAAATTTAATCCAAAAAGTCTAAATTTAGATAAGCAAAAGATAGCAGCGATAGAGAAAATCTTTAATGGAGCCAAAAACAGTAAGGGCGAGCAAATTTATAGCGGTTGGTTTTACGACTCAGGCGTGAGCGCTGAGGGCTGGAGACAGTGGAAGCTAGGAGACTCGCAAAGCGCTAAGCCAAACGCTAGAAACATCACGCTTTCAAGCGGCTCGGTGAATTATTATTTTTTAACGCCAGCACAGCCAAATTTTGACACGATAAATTTTGACTTTGACAAAGACACGCCAAAGACTTTCGAGACCGCGGCGATAAATGACGCCATCTCAACAAGCCTTAGCACATTTAGCGCAAATGGCGGCAAGATAATCATCGTAACTGGCGTCTCAGACCCAGTTTTCTCGGCAAAAGATCAAAGGGATTGGTTTAAAAAGCTAGAGGCTGATAATAAAAATAGCCAAAATTTTGCGGCATTTTTTGCGCTACCGGGGATGAACCACTGCGGTGGCGGAAACGGCATAGATGACGTCGATCCGCTTAGTGCGCTTGAAGCGTGGCACGAAAAGGGCGAAGCGCCAAAGAGCATGCTAGCAAAAAGCAAAAGCTACGCTGGCAAGGAATTTCTAGTGTGTGCCTATCCAAAAGTGGCTACTTACGTGGGCGGAGATGCTAGCAAGGCAAGTAGCTTTGTTTGCAAGTAAATTTAAGAAAGTAAATTTAAGGGGCAAAATGAGTGAAATTTTAGTAGTATCAGGTCACACTGACCTTGAAAATTCTTTTGCAAATAAGATCATCTTAGGCGAGCTAAAAAAGCACTTGCCAGAGGCTAAATTTGACATACTAAGCGAGCTTTATAAAAACTACGCTATCGATGTAAAAGCCGAGCAAGAAAAGCTAGTGAAGGCTGATGTGATCGTGCTTGTTTATCCATTTTTCTGGTACGGCGTGCCATCACTTTTACAAAAGTGGCTTGAAGATGTGCTAATTCATGGCTTCTCTCACGGCAGCAAGGGAGATAAGCTACATGGCAAGAAGCTAGTGCTTTCATTTACCTCTGGTGCGCCTGAGGAGCTTTATAAAAAAGAGGCACTTCAGCGCTACGAGATAGAGGAGTTTTTGCCGCCGCTTAAGGCGCTAGCAAATATGTGTGGCATGGAGTTTGCAGGCTATGTTTATAGCGGAGGGCTATCATATCAGAGCAGGCACGATGAGGCAAAGCTTGCTTTGATGAGGCAAAAGGCGCTTGATCATGCAAAGAGGCTAGAGGAGCTGATAGGTAAAATTTCATGATACCAGCGAAATTTTATAGATATGTTTTTGCGTTTATAATGTCAGCATTTATGGCGTTTTTTATGTCGTTTGTGCTGACATATCTTAACCTTGGTTTTGTTGATGGCTTTGTGAAAATTTGGCTAATCGCTTATGTAAAAGCCTTTGTAGTGGCGTATCCTGTGCTTTTGCTAGTTTCGCCGTCTGTTGCAAAGATCACGCAAAATTTATGTAAAAAAGAGAGTTAAATTTAAAGTGTGGCTAGAGAGCCTAGCCACATGGAGTTTTATTTTAAAAGACCTTGTTTTTTCATTTGATCCATTACTTGAGCAAACATCTCTTTAGCTTGTTTGCAAGTAGCGTCTTGTTGCTCTTTTGGAAGTGCAGCAAGTTGATCCATTGATTGTTTCTTTTGATCTTCATACATTTTTACTTGTTGCTCTTGACCAGCTTGTTTGTAAGCTTCTACCATTTTGTCGATGTCTGAGAAGTAAGACTTGCAAGTATCTGTAAGATCTGCAGCGTTTAGGCTTAGTGCAAAGCCAAGTCCAGCTAAAACTAAAAGTGATTTTTTCATCTCTTTCTCCTTGTTAAAATTTTGGAGAAGTATAACATTTAAAATGGTGATTTTGTGCTTAAAAAATTATAAATTTAGCCAAGACAAGCGCCTTGGCTAAATTTTGGCTTTTTTAGCCTAAGAATTCGCGCTTGAAATACTCTTTTGGAGCTTTGCAAAGTGGGCAAGCGCCTGGAGCTTTTTTGCCTCTGTGAACGTGTCCGCACACCTCGCAAACCCAGATATCTTCTTCGTCGCTTTCAAAAAAACCCTCTTCATCAAGCATCTTTTTAAGCTCTAAATACTCCCTCTCATGCTCAACTTCAACCTTGCCGATCGCGTTAAATAGCCTTTCAACATCTCTTAGCTCTTCTTCTTTTGCGATCTTTGCAAAGTCTGGATACATCGTCGTATGCTCGTAGTTTTCGCCAGCTGCAGCATCAAGCAAGTTTTTATCCATCTTATCGATCGGATCGTTCATCATCTCGTGATATTTTTTAAATTCAGCCCTTGCGTGCCATTTCTCGTTTTCAGCTGCCTCATAAAAGTGTCTAGCTATCGCGTGATAGCCTGCTTCTTTAGCTAGGTCGCCGTAAAGCTCATACTTGTTTCTAGCTTGTGACTCGCCAGCAAATGCCTTCATCAAATTTACCGCTGTTAAATTTTCAGTAACGCATTTCATCTCTTCGCCGCAACAGGTTAATGTGCCGCCGCCAACTTTTTGAACTTCGATCTCGTTGCCGCATTTTTCGCATTTGTATGTTTCGTACTGTCTCATTTTGACTCCTATTTTGATAAAATTTGAGGCGATTATAACTCAAAAAATAAAATATGTAAATAATAATTTTTATTGATAACGTATATTATTTTTATAAATTTGAAGTTATAATAAGACGAAAATTTAAAGGTGTAAGATGACTACAACTATTGATTTTAAAAATGCTGACTATGGATTTATCGAGCTTATAAAAGAGATGGCTAGGCAGGCAAATGTAGAATTTGAGCAAAGAGATAAAGTCTCAAGGCTTGACAAAGCTATCAAAGAGATCGAAAATGGCGAAGTAGAGAGATTTAAAACATTTGAAGAATTTGAAAAGAGCCTTGATGCTTGAGATAGAGTATTCAAAGAGTTTTAAAAAAGCTTTTAAAAAGCTAAATGAAAATGAAAAAAAATTAACTAAAGATATCATCTGGCAGTTAGCAAATAACGAAGAATTAGCGTCAAAATATAAAGATCACGCTCTTATTGGAAGCTATAAAGGATTTAGAGAGTGCCACATTAAGCCAGACTTGCTCTTGATATATAAAAAACAAAACGAAATTTTACTTCTTACGTGCGTTGAAGTAGGAAGCCACAGCGAGCTTTTTCAATAAATTTAACAAAAAACCAAATCCATCATCATAAATTTAAAATAGATAAATTTCAGCCAAAATTTATTCTAGCGTTAAAAGTGCGGTTGAGCTTGGTTGTAGAATAACTCAAAATAAATCATCCAAAGGAGATCATCATGAGTTTTCTATCTAAATTTAGTAAGGCTATCTTTGCCGTTGCAGTAGCTGGTGCGATCAGTGCAAGTGCATTTAGTGAGGGCGAGGACTATGTCAAGCTTGAAAAGCCACTAAGTGTGGGACAAAATACGCTAGTTAAAATTTTTAGCTACGCTTGCCCATTTTGCTACAAATACGACAAGAGCGTCACTCCAAAGGTAGTTGAGAAAATCCCTGGACTAAAATACGAGCCATTTCACCTAAAGACAAAGGGCGATTACGGCGAGGTTGCAAGCAAGGTCTTTGCCGTGCTTATCGTTATGGACGAGGCAAAGGGAGTGAGCTTGTTTGATGAAAATTCGCTATTTAAAAAGGCTAAATTTGCCTACTACAAAGCTTATCATGACAAAAAAGAGCGCTGGAGCGATGGCAAAGACGCTGAGGGCTTTTTAAAGACCGGACTTGATGCAGCTGGCGTTAGTAAAGCAGACTACGAAAAAGAGCTGGCTAATCCAAAAGTGACTGAGCTACTTAAAAAGTGGGACGAGAGCTATGAGGTGGCTAAAATTCAAGGCGTGCCAGCATTTGTCGTAAATGGTAAATATCTCATCATGACAAAATCAATCAGCTCGCTTGACGGCATGGCAGCACTCATCGAAGAGCTTCTTAAAAAATAAGGCGCCACATGAGCTTTTTTAAAAAAATGGCTAAATTTCAAGACTCACGCATCTCTTGGGCGATCCTAGTCTTTGTAAGCGTCGCGCTTGTCGTTATCGCGCACTCGCTCTTTCAAAACTACGCCTATATGCCTCCTTGCGAGCAGTGTGTCTATATACGTTTTGCCTTTTTGTGTATGGCGCTTGGCGGCGTGATCGCTATCATAAATCCAAAAAATTTACTCTTTGCTCTAGTTGGCTACGTCTTTGCCTTTTGGGGAGCGGTGCAGGGCATAATGTATAGCGTGAAGCTAGCCAAAATCCACGACGCGGTGCATGGCGATGATCCATTTGGCGTGCAGGGCTGCTCGACTGAGCCACACTATCCATTTGGCTTGCCGCTTGAGAAGTGGGCGCCTGACTGGTTTATGCCGACAGGCGATTGCGGCTACGACAGCCCTATGGTGCCTGACGGCGCGGTGCTAAGTGATCTGCAAAAGAGCATAGTGGATCTTTACGCAGATGGCTGGTATCTTGTGCCGTCTTCTAAATTTATGTCGATGGCGGATTGTACGCTGCTTGGTTTTGGCATTTGCTTTGTTGTGCTTGCACTTATGCTTGTTTCAAAGCTCTTATCTTTTAAGAAATAAATTTTAGTTAGCCCTATTTTTGGGCTAACTTAGGATATACTGCGCGCATGGGTATTAATTTAAAATCACAAAATATTAAAATTTATGCGATCATCTTGCTAGCAAGCCTCTTTGTCGTGCTTCTTGGGCTAAATAGCTACAACAAAGCAAAAGAAAAGATCATCGAGCTATCTGATAAAAACAACATCGCAGTTAGTAAAAATATCGTTAGCAACTTTCAAATTTGGCTTGATGAGCGCTTAAATTCGCTCATCCGTGCGTCAAAATTTATCCAAAACTCTGGCATCATTGATGACGATACTAGGGTGGCAAATTTCATAAAGCTCTTTAAAGAAAATGCAAAAGAATTTGATCTCATGCAGCTTCTAAGAGAGGATGGCGAGATCTTTGTAAATGGGCAAAAGATCTCAGAAGAGGTGATGTCAAAGCGCGAGCGAGCGGGGCTTATCTGGTATGTCGAGACAAAAAATACAAATGCCTCAAGCGTAAATTTCATGCAAAATCACAAAATTTTAAAAGACTCTACTTTAAATTTATGCGTGCCAGTTGAAAAGGATGATAAATTTGAGGCGGCACTTTGTGGCGTCGTGCGAATAGGCACTATCTTTGATAGCATCAAAAACTTTAGTCTTGCGCCAAATTCTTACTCATTTTTGGTAACTCACAGCGGCGAGATCCTCACATCGATGGCTGATGCGACGCTTAAAAGAGAGATCGAGGAGAAATTTAAAGAGATATTTTTAAAAGATGAGGACATCACCAGCCTAAAGATAGGGCAAAATTTGATCCAAGTAGCCGAGATACCGACGATGAACTGGTTTATCGGAGCTGGCACAAACAACGAAGAAGAAATTTTAGCCATGACAAGAGAGGCGCTAAAAAACGCCCTAAATTTACTCTTTGCCTTCGTCGCACTTGCATTTTTGGCAAACAGCCTGCACAACTTTATGTATAACAAGATAAAAAAGGTGCAAGATGAGTATGAGACCTTGCTAGCGCACAGAGCCAAGATGAGCGAGGCTGGAGAGCTCATAAGTGGCATAAGTCATCAGTTCATCCAGCCAGTAAATTCGCTAAAACTTATGCTAAGCTCGGTGATAATGCTAAAAAAAGAGGACAAGCTAAGTGATGAGGAGCTTTTAAATTTATTAAAAAAAGGGCAAAGCTCGATCGAGCTACTTTCAAAAACAATCGAAATTTTTAGAAATTTTTACAAAAACGCTGAAAATGTGAGCGAATTTGACATCCAAACAAGTGTTAGAAATTTAATAACACTTATGCACACAGAGCTTAGCCGTGCAAACGTGAGCGTGAAATTTAGCGGATTTGAAGAGATGAGGGTCTGCCAGATAGAAAACATCATCCAGCAAATTTTACTAATCCTAATCCATAACGCAAAGGACTCACTCGTTGAAAGCTACAAAGATGAGCCGCTAAAACGCGTGATAGAGCTAAAATTTAGAAGCTTTGAAGATAAGTGCTACATCGGCGTTTATGATAGTGGCGGCGGCGTGAGCTACGAGATGAGTAAGAAAATTTTTACCTGGCTAAACACGACTAAAAAGCAAGGAAATGGCATAGGACTTTACTTTGCTAAAAAGCTCGCGCGCGAGAAGCTAAATGGCGACATCACGCTTGCGCACAACCTAAAGCCTACGATTTTTGAGCTAAGCTTTGAGAAGAATTTAAAGGGTTAAAAGATGCAAGAGGCACTAGAAATTTTAAAAAAAGTATCTATCTTAGTAGCTGAAGATGACGAGATGGCAAGGGAGCTCATCATCACTGGGCTTAAACCATACTGTGGTCAGGTCGTAGGCGCAAAAGATGGGCAAGATGGGCTGGAGAAATTTAAAAAACAGGGCTTTGACATCGTGATGAGTGACATTCACATGCCAGTGTTAAATGGCTTTGAGATGATGAATGAGATAAAAAAGCTAAAGCCTCATCAGAAATTTATCGTCTTTACTTCGTATGATAGCGATGAAAATTTGATCAAAAGCTATGAGCAGGGGGCGACCTTGTTTTTGAAAAAGCCTATCGATATAAAGGATCTTAGATCGATGTTAATAAGCCTAAGCTTCGAGCGAGATGAGAAGCTAGTGCGCCTAAGTGATGAGGTGAGTATAAATTTAAAAAGAGAGAAAATTTATAAAAATGGCAATGAGCTATACCTTAGCTTTTTGCAAAATAAGATATTTTGGCTATTTGCTTACAACCTAAACAAGCTTGTCACCTATGAGATGATAGAGGAATTTGTCTATGATAGCACCGAGGTGAGCAAGGCTGCGATACAAAATGTCGTTTTGCGCCTAAAACGCGAGCTTGGCGTGAAATTTAAAAATATCAGCGAGAGTGGGTATATCTTAGTCGCTGAATGCGAAAAAGCATAAATTCCAAATAGCAAAATTAATATTTTTATCTAATAATATCTTAAGAGTAGTGATAAATTTATGTCACTACTAGCTAAAATTTATAGAAAAAGAGATGAAAATTTGCAAAATTTGATAGATAAACTTAAGAAAATTTATGTCACAAGTGGGTATAAATTTATGATAGTTATAAATAAAAAACATTTTGATATAAAAAGGCTAAATTTAGTGATAATAAGGCTAGATAAAGGCTTCTTTGGTTAAGAATTTATACGCTTAAAATGAAAATTGTTATGTGACATTTTTGGGTTATTTTATCAACTACTATGCTATTTTGATGAACAAAAGCTTAAAAATTTAAAATTTATAATAGATAAACATAAAAAATTTCACATATTTATAAAAAATTACACATTATTAACCCCTAAACTTAGGCTTTTCTTAAGGGTATTGTACCAAAGTACAATATAACTAATTTTTTTTCTTAGCTAAAATCTTGATATAGATCAATAAAATCCAAAGGGAGGCACTAAGATGCAAAAGTTAGGCGTTATCAAAAATATCCTAGGCGGTGAAATCGTAGCTGTTGATAAAAGCGGCAACGAAAGAGTCTTGAAGGTGGGCGATAGCATTTTTGAAGGCGAAACTATAAAGGCTAATGGCTCTGCAAAAGCAGTGATCGCAGCAAACGACGGAAAAGAGGTCAGCTTGCAAAACGGCGAAAGTCTGAGCCTAGATAAAGAGGCAAATGCACTTAGTGACAACCCAGAGATAGCCTCTATCCAAAAAGCCTTGTTAAACGGCGCAAACATCACAGACCTTGAAGAGACTGCAGCTGGTGGCAACCAAGGCGGTGGCAATGCTACTGGAGATGGCGTGAGCTTGGGAGCCGCAAGCTTTGCTGAGGGCGGCCACTACTCAAATATCAATGAAAACTATAGAAATTTAACCGACGCAAATAGAGCTTTTCAAACTCCAGAAAACTCAATAGGTGGCTATAACGATGCAGGCACAGATGCGGATACGACAACTCCTATCTCACCAGCTACGCCTGTCACGCCGAGTACCCCAGTAACGCCACCAACTCCAAGCACACCAAGCACTCCTGGCGTCACTGTAACTCCAGGCACTCCTTCACCTGCTAATCCTCCAGTCATCACGCCTCGTCCTGGCGCAGTAGAGATCACTACTAGCATCGATCCTGCTACTAGCGAGGTAAGAGAGAGCGGCGCAGGGGCAAACGGCGAGGGCGGACACTACCTTGTTTATAAACTAGGTCTATCAGGCACTCCAGTAAGCCCAAGCGGTGAGACTACAGATCTAGGTTTAAATTTCCTCGGTGGCACTAGAGGAGAGGATTATTCAAACGTGGTTGAATACTCAACTGACAATGGTGCGACATTTCATCCACTATCAGGCTACACGATAACTGGCGTAAATATAGAAGATATCTCAAAAGTGCAAGTAAGGATAAAGGTGCTTGACGATAACGGCCAAGATACCACAAAAGGTCCTTTGCATCATAACCAAAACGAGGGTGAGAACACTGGTCCTCAAGGCATGACTATCGACAACGTACAAAAAACTGATATGGTTGATAATTTTGCTGTATTTAAAGAGGGCGTGAAACTAAGTGTCACGCCAAGCAGTAGCTACCTGCTACCAACAACTAATGCAAATATGACTGAAGGCAAAATAATAGATAATGACGACAACATCGAGCTAAATAAAGATATCAAAGGCAATATCGCAAACTATACAAATTTAAATACAAATGATGGTGATGATACAGTTAGTATAAAAGCAAATTTAGAAAATTTACACTTAGATACTGGCTCTGGTAACGACGTGGTAAATTTTGATAAAGAGGTTACTATTAGTGGCACAGCAAATAGCGGCTCAAACGCTAATAGTACAAGTATAGATCTTTATAGTGGCGATGATGTGGTAAATATCAATGCTAATCTAACCATGAACAAAGCTTCAATTAATCTTGGTGCAACAACAAATGATCCAAGCTACAACGCACATGATGCCTCAGGCACTAATGAGCTAAATATAAATGCAAATATTACCGGCATAGGCTCTGACTGGAGAAATAAAAACACTGTTTCTATGGGAGATGGCGACGACAATGTAAATTTTAAAGATGGCGTAAAAGTTGAAAAAGTATTTATAAATATGAACGCTGGAGAAAATACCGCCAAGGGAAGTCATGTGACCTTAGAAGATGTTCGCTTAGATACTGCAACTAGCTACACAAAAGCTGGCGAAACTAGTAATATAGAATTTTCAGACTCTACATTTAGAAATGTAGAGATAAATTTTGGCGTAAATACCGCCGCAGACGTCAATCTTGGCGTGCAAAATGTCAAACTTACTAATATCATAGGAGATCACGTCACAGCTAATGCACAAGATCATCTTGAAGTAAAAGGCGGATCATATACTGGGGGCGCTAACTACTTTTCATCTAAAGATATCGTTATAGATGATATTACAGTAGATCAAGCTAGTATTGGTTCATTTAGCGGCGTCTCATCAGTTGCAAACATATCAAATTTAACCGCTACAAATAGGGTTGGTTTAAGGTACGGAGACGGCGACGATACGATAAATTTAAATGGTGGTAATATTCTAAGCAAGGCTGACGCTTCAAGCTATGCCGATATAGATACCGGAAAGGGCAATGACACCATAAATTTCAATGGCGAAAACAAATCTGGTGGCTTAAGCATAGATACTGCTGATGGCAACGATACTATAACATTTGGTGCAGGCACTACACTTGGTGGTACTTATACGAGTAGCGATAATAACCTAGTTAGCCACTATGTTGGCGTAAGAATGGGTGCAGGAGACGATACACTAAATATCGACAAGGGGGCTGTGCTTAAAAATGCTGGTATAGAAATGGGTGATGGTAATGACGTTGTAAATTTAAATGGCGGTCTAGAAAAAGCAGGGGGCGGTATGTATAGCCCTGGCGTAAGTGCTATTAACCTAGGTAGTGGCGATGACATCATACATATCGGCAAAGATGCAGTTGTTAATGACGATGCTATGTCTTTTAGAGGCGGATCTGGCCATTTAGAACGTGACGGCATCATCATTCAAGGTGGAGCAGGCACTGATACGCTAGATCTTGCTGGAAATATCGACTTTAGCAAGGTAGCTGGCTTTGAAAAACTTACTCTTGGTGGCAGCGAAAACAACGTAACGCTAAATTTAACTATAAATGACGTGCTAAATATCACTCGCGGAAATCTTAATAACACTCTTAGGATAGATGGCGAGGCGGGTGATCAAGTAGATATGTCAGCCTTTAGCAAAGGTGGGGTAAATTCTGAGGGATACAGAGAATTCTCAGCAACGTCTAATGGCACGACATTTACCATCGAGATAAAAGACGAAATAGTCTTACACTCTTAAATTTCATGCCCTAGTATCCCAAAACTAGGGCAAATTCTTACAAAATTTCAAAATTTAGTACCATAGTACAATAGACAAAGCTCTTTCAAGATATTAAAATACGTTCAAAATTTTTAGATAAGGAAGTAAAATGGCAACAAGGATAGGCGTAATCAAAAGCATCTCACAAGGATCAAGCGTAATCGCAACTGCAAAGGATGGCACACAAAGAGTGTTAAAAGTAGGCGATGAAATTTTTCTTGGTGAGACTATACAAACAACTGATATTGACTCAAAAGTAGTCATAACTGCAAACGATGGCAAAGATATCGCGATCATCGGAAAAGATACCCTAAATTTAGACAAGAGCGTAGCTCACAACGATAGCTTTGGTGATGATAGCGTAGCTGATGTAAGCGCTATCCAAAAAGCACTTCTTGATGGTGCAAACATCACTGATCTTGAAGAGACTGCAGCTGGTGGTAACCAAGGTGGCAACGCTGGTGGAGACGGCATAAGCTTAGGTGCTGCAAGCTTTGAAGAGGGCGGTCACTACTCAAACATTACTGATGATTATAGAAATTTACCTGATTCAAACAGAGCTTTTCAAACTCCAGAAAACTCAATCGGCGGCTACAATGATGGCAATGACGCAGGCAATGCAACTCCTGTTGCGCCAGTCATACCTCCAATCAGCGTTGATATCAAAACTTTAACTGATGATTTTGGCACTATAACTGGGGATTATAGCTTAGATGCGCCAAGCGTACCTCGCACAAATGACGCTACTCCAACTATAAGCGGCACAGTTGAACCTACTGCTGTAAGAGCGGTTGTTAGCGTACTTGATAAGAACGGACACGAAGTCTTTACAAAAACTCTAAATCCAAGCGACTATGCTGATGGTAAATTTAAATTTACAACTAATGAGTTAAGCGTAAATGGTAGCCATGATGGCGACTATGAAGTAAAAATAGTAGCAACTGGAAGAGACGGCAATACTGCAACCGATACTGGTAATTTTGTGCTTGATACAGTTGCAAAAATAACTATAAACGTTGAAACAGAGATGAGCCTTGTTAAAGAGTCTGAGATGAGTAGCGGACTAAAAGGAAATTTCTGGTTTAACCACATCTATGAAGAAGGCGTAAGCGGTACTGAGCTAAGACCTTATGCCTTTAATAATACAACATACGCTCATAACGGCATGAAGCAAAATGATTTTGTCGAATACTATATGAACAACACTAAGCCTTGGGCAAGCTTTAAAGCAAAAGAGCTAAATTTCCAACAAGGTAAAGGTGGAGATAGGGATAACACTGATAACGATGCTGGAACAGTCTCAGGACTTGACGGCGCTCATAATATGATAGGCAAGGTCGATCTTGATGGTAATGTAGTAACTCCAAATAATGAATGGGTAGCTCCAAATTTCAAAGCGCTTGAGTACTTTATCGACAACGCAAAAGGTAGCGATATTCATATCGTAAGAGATGCTCCTAATGGCAAAAACACAACAGCTGGTGCGATGGTAAATTTAAAAGGCACTATGTATCTTGAGCCAGGGGATTATAAATTTGACGCAAAAGGCACTGATGATAGCGTGAGATTTAAGGTTGATGGCGTTACTATGGTTGATTATGACACTATCCACTCGGGAAATAGAGCCACAGTTACAACTTTACATGTTGATAAAGCAGGATACTATGACTTTGATATGAGCTACGCAAACTATATCTTTTGGGGCAGGTTAAAACTAACAGTTTCAAAAGATGGCGGACCTGAGAGCATACTTGGCTCAGAGGCAAGTGGTATAAAACTAAATTCAACCGACTTTGACAGCTACGTAGATACAGTAACAAGAAATGTCTATAAAATAACTCAAAAGATCACAGGAACTGTGGATAATGTAGAAGACGGACAGATCGTAACTGTCACGTCAAGTACAGGCGAGAGCCATACAGCTAAAGTGGTAGATGGCAAATATGAAGTTGAGTTTAAAATAAGCGATCCAAAAGCGACATATACAGCTAAAGTTAGCGACTTTGTAGGCAACGAGGCGCAGGCAGAATCAACTAATAAGATAAATGTCGCGACAGACCTAATAGACGCGATAGATAATGACACAAGCGGTAGTGCTAACAACAAAGATGCAAATACCGGCATAAATGACGCAACTAAATATTATGAGTACACAACTAAGGATATAGAGCAAACTGGTAAATTTTCAACTAGCTCCCCACTACCAGTACTAAGCGACAAGACTCCGACATTTACGGGCAGTATAGATAAAGACGCAGCTAGCGCTGAGATCGTTGTGCTTGATAAAGACGGACATAAGGTCTTTACAAAAGTGCTTAGCAAAAGCGAATTTTCAAATGGTAAATTTGAAGTCACATCTGATATCTTAGAGGATGGCAACTACAAGATCAAAGCAACTGCTGTCTTTGCAAATGGTGATAAGAGCACGATAGTTAGCGAATTTGTAGTTGATAAGACTCCAGTTACTGTAGAAAACATCAAGATCATCGAAAATGATGAAGAGGGGCAACACCATACGATCAATTTTAACCTCAAAAACTATGAGGATGGCGATAAGATCGAGAGTATAAAAATTGTAACAGCTGATGGAAATACTAACGTAATCTCTGTTGGCACAACTAAACCAACCAATGGTGTGCTAAGCTTTGAGTACGATCACAAGATAAAACTAGGCGATAAGATAGAAGTTGAGATGACTGATAAAGCTGGTACAAAATATACTCATGTAAATGAAATTTTAGTTCCAACTATGACGCAGTTTGAAAACGGCAACGATACAACTACAAACGCAAATAACCGCTCAGCTGAGAAGTTGTGGGGCACTATGGAGATGAGTGAGAGTGGCTTTAGGGCTGATGGTTCAAGGATCGTTTCAAACGACGCTATCCCATACCTAAGAGCTGTTATCCCAGAGGACACAACAGCTGGTAATGCTAGCCAAAATCAAACTGTAAGCGAGTTTTTAAATAGCGGTAGAGGCATAACATGGGGCACTGGTGATGTTAGATTTGTAGCAACTAACGTTGATAAAGGTGTTTCAAAAGATCTATTATCTCAAGCGATAGAAAAACCAATAGGCAATGTAACGCCTGATCACTACAATAGACTTACAGGCTATAACAACAGACTTGATGCCGCTGGCAAAATGGCTGATGGCGTTTATAAAATTTCTATCGATGGTAAATATCAAGGTGGAGATGAGCTGCTTTACAACTCTATTAAATTTACGATCGATGCAACAGCTGCAACGATAAATGAGTCAAAATTACACTACGATGCAGCTGCAAATAAAACCACATGGAGTGGAAATTTAAGTGAAAATGGAGTTGGTGCAAGCTACACATTAAGAGAACACTTTGAAGAGGCAGTAAAAGGCATAGCTCTAAAAGATAGCATCACACTAAGAGGTGCTGATGGACACATCATAACTGCAAATTCTGTAACGCTTGATGATAATGGAAATTTCGAAGCAGTATTTAACGGCGATGTAAAAGCAAGTGATGTCTATCTACAAATTTCTGATATCGCTAAAAATACAATAGTAGATGCAAAAAATAACAACAATAACAATGTCATCACAACAAGTGAAGGCAATGACATCATCAATGTTGGAAACGGCGATAACGTCATACATGCAGGACGCGGTGAAAATGAAATTCGCACAGGCAATGGCAACAACGTAATCATCACTGGCGATAACAACGACGTCATAACCACAGGAAGTGGCAACGACTACATCGACGCTGGCAGAAGTGGCTATACTGGCATGAACAAAGGCGATCTAGTAAATGCTGGCGCTGGCGATGATAAGGTTGTATTTACCTTTGATAATCCAAGAGTAGCTCTATCTCAAAGCCTAGATGGCGGCACTGGTACAGATACACTTATCATGCGTCCAGTGGCAAAGGATGGCACTATCGACTTTGATAAGATAGATAATAAGTCTTTAACTAATGCGATCAAGAGTTTTGAAGAGATCCAACTTGGCATGGATGAGCATGGCAATGACAACCAAGCTGTTAAGCTACTAAATTTAAAAGCAGATAATGTATTTAGCATCACTGATGATGTAAATACTATCTTAAAAATAAGTGGCGATAACAAAGATAGCGTTTCATTAAAAGGATTTACTGAGGCTACAGATCAAAGTGGTGTTGAGCATGGATATACAAGATATGAGGGTCAAACAAGCACAGCAACAACTATCTATATAGATGTCGATAACGACATAAACAAACAACTTGTATAAAATTTGGGCTTTTTAGCCCAAATTCTTCTTTTAAATTTCTATTTTTACTCCCAAAAAACGCTCTTAAAACCATCTTTGTACCAAAGTACAATATACAAATTTAATAAAAAACACTAGAATAAATCAAAAAATAAAAGTAAGGAATAAAGATGGCAGCTGTAGCCGGTAAGGTAAAAAGCGTCACATCTGATGTTATAGCGATAGATAAAAACGACCGTGTAAGAGTTCTAAACGTAGATGATGAGGTTTATATAGGTGAGAGTATAAAGGGTGAGAGCCAAAGTGCTAGCGTGACTATCACAGCAGTGGATGGTAGCGATATATCACTAAATGGATATGACACGATATGGCTTGATAGTAGCGTGGTAAGTGCTGATACTAGCGCTGAAAATAGCATCGATACTGACGCGCTTTTTAGAGCGCTTCTTGGAGAAAACTACGCTGAGATACTTGATCAGATGAATGAAAAAGTAGAAGATATGTTTGCAAAAACGCAGCCAAATGAGGCTGAAAATAGCTCAAATAGCCTTGAGAGCAGTGAAAATTTAGCGCACAAGCATAGCACCAATGATGAGATTTTATCTGACTCAAACGAGCTAAAAGTAGATAACTCTTACGAGCATGCAAATTTTGATGCAACTACGATATATATCGAGATCGATAACGATCTAAACAAACTTTCATAAATTTGAGCCTCTTGGCTCAAATCCTTTTAAAAACTCAAATTTAACTAACATATCTTATAATAAGCCAAAATTTACAAAAGGAAAACGATGAAGAAAATTTTAATCATCGCAGGCTCTTGCAATAGCGGCACGGCAGGGCTTCAGGCTGATATAAAGACATGCGCTAGGTTAAATTGTTACAGCGCAACGGCAGTCACTTCGCTAGTTGCTGAGACCACAGACGCGATAAAAAGCGTAGTTTGTTTAGAGCCTAGCTTTGTTAAAGATGAGCTTAGCACGCTTGCGGAGGAATTTAGCTTTGATGCCATAAAGATCGGTATGCTCTTTAGCGAGGAGATAATGGATGTGGTGCATGAGTTTTTGCTCACTCAAAAGTGCAAGATCGTGCTTGATCCAGTCTGCGTCTCAAAGAGCGGCCACAAGCTCATAAAAGATAGCGCAGTAGAAAAGCTAAAAGAGCTAATGAAGCTTGCCACCGTCGCCACGCCAAATTTAGACGAGGCAAATGTCCTTTTTGGTGGAAATTTCAAAGATCTGCCTTGCGATATCATCGTGAAAAAGCGAGTGAGCGAGGGAAATAGCATAGATACGCTTTATAGAAAAGATGGCTCGCTGCAAAATTTCAAAACTCCACTTGCTAGTCCGCTTGTGATGAGCGGCACTGGTTGCACTTTCTCAACGGCGCTTGCTTGCTACCTTGCAAAGGGCAAGAGCTTGGAGGAGGCCATAGGGCTTTCAAAAGAGTATATCTGCTCCATTATAAAAGAGAGTATCGACACAAAGCTAGGCAAAAACCGCCTTCTTTGGCATGGAGCGAAGTAAATTTAAGCCTAAAATTTAGGCTTAAATTTGATAATTTATGCCTCTAGTATCGCTCCGTTGCTTGCGTTTGTGACTAGTTTTTGATACTGCCTTAGCCAGCGAGAGGTTAGCGCCTTATCGACTGGCTTAAATTCCGCTCTTCTTTTTGCGATCTCAGCTTCGCTTAGGCGAACGTTTATCTCGTATTTATCGACGTCTATATCGATGATGTCGCCGTCTCGTAGCAAGCCTATCATGCCGCCCTCAGCCGCTTCTGGGCTTACGTGGCCGATGCTTAGACCCCTTGTCGCCCCGCTAAAGCGACCATCTGTGATGAGCGCCACGTCCGCGCCAAGGCCTCGTCCCATGATGAGCGAAGTAGGGCTTAGCATCTCTTGCATGCCAGGGCCTCCGCGTGGGCCTTCGTAGCGTATGACGACGACGTCACCTTTATCTACTTTGCCACTTGAGATGCCAGCTATAGCTTCATCTTGTGAGTTAAAGCAGACCGCTTTGCCGCTAAATTTACGCTCGCCAACGATGCCAGCTGTCTTGATGACACAGCCTTGCTCGGCTAAATTTCCAAACAAAATGGCAAGTCCGCCAACTTGAGAATAGGCATTTTCTACCTTATGAATGATGCTTTCGTCTTTGATGTCGCTGGCACGTACGCGCTCGCCCAAAGTCTCGCCGCTAACTGTTAGGTTGTCCAAATTTAGCATGCCGTGGTCTCTTCGTGAAATTTCTTTTATCACTGCATTCATACCGCCAGCTCTGCCGACATCCTCCATATGCACGTTTGGCAAGCTTGGGCTGATCTTAGCGATGTGAGCGATGTTTTGGCTGATCTTATTTAGCTCTTTTATATCTAAATTTACGCCAGCTTCTCTTGAGATGGCTAGCATGTGAAGGACGGTGTTGCTACTGCCGCCCATCGCCATATCAACGACAAGCGCGTTGCGGATCGCCTTTTCATTTAGTATGTTTCTTATCTTAAATTTCTCATCAAGGGCGATCTGGCAGATCCTGCGAGCAGCTTGCCTGATGAGCTCCTCACGCTCTGGAGTTAGCGCTAGGATGGTGCCGTTGCCAGGGAGCGCTATGCCCATCGCTTCGCAAAGCGTGTTCATAGAATTTGCCGTAAACATACCGCTGCAGCTGCCGCCACTTGGACATGCGTTGCACTCGATATCTCTTAGCTCAGCCTCGTCTATCTCTTTGGTCTCAAATTTGCCAACCGCCTCAAACGCAGTCGCAAGATCGATCGGCCTGCCATCTTTTGTGTGACCTTTTTTCATAGGGCCGCCGCTTACGAAAATGGTTGGGACATTGACCCTTAAAGCGCCCATAACCATGCCAGGGACGATCTTATCGCAGTTTGGCATACAAACAAGCGCGTCAAGTGCGTGCGCGTTCATCACGGTCTCAATAGAATTTGCGATGATCTCGCGGCTAGGCAAGCTATATAGCATGCCCTTATGCCCCATCGCTATGCCGTCATCCACGCCGATGCAGTTAAACTCAAACGGCACACAGCCATTTTTGCGAATTTCATCTTTTAAAATTTGTGCGTATTTGTTTAAGAAAAAGTGCCCAGGGATGATCTCTATAAAGCTGTTTGCAACACCGATAAATGGCTTAGCAAAGTCCTCGTCTTTTAGCCCAGTCGCACGTAAAAGTGAGCGGTGTGGGGCTCTTGTGTAGCCTTTTTTGATTATATCGCTTCTCAAATTTGATCCTTTTTTAAAATTTGAGAGGATTTTATCACATCTAAAGTATCAAAAATTTTAAAGCTTGGCCGCGCATGGCAGCCAAGTAAATTTTAGTATTCATCAAAGAATTTTTGAATTTCTTTGGTGTCGCTCGTCTTTGTGAGAGCTAGCATGAGTAAAATTCTAGCCTTTTGCGGGTTTAGATCGCTTGCTGTGATGAAATTTCCATTATCATCCATCTTTTTACTGCTATCCACGTAGCCGCTGCCAACGATAGCGCTTCTTACTATTTTTATGCCTTTGGCATTTGCCTCTTGAAGCACGGTAAATACGTTGTTGTGGACGCTGCCGTTACCTGTGCCTGCGTGGATGATGCCCTTTGAGCCGACATCTATCAGGTGTTTTGTGATATCGCCGTAGTCATTTGCGTGTGAGTAGATGATATCAACCCTTGGTAAGGCCTCTAGCTTGCTTACGTCAAAGACGCTGTTTGCGGTGTGTTTTTTGAGGCTTTTTGTGCTGTAAACGACCTTACCATAATAGACCCTGCCGATGGCGCCGGTGTTTCTTGACTTAAATGTATCGACTGATGAGGTGTTTGTTTTTGTAACCTCTCTAGCGGCGTTGATCTCGTCATTTAGCACGACTAAAACGCCAATACCTGCGCTTTCTTTGCTAGCTGCTACGCTTACAGCGTTATATAAATTTAGCGGACCATCAGCGCTCATAGATGTGGCACTTCTCATAGCACCTACCAAAACTACAGGCTTGTCTGACTTGACGACCAAATTTAAAAAGTAAGCAGTCTCTTCAAGGGTGTCGGTGCCGTGAGTTATGACGATGCCATCCACGTCTTTGCTGGCAAGTAGCTCATTTACGCGTTTTGCAAGCTTTAGCCAAATTTCATCAGTCATGTTGTTTGAGCTGATGTTGGCGACTTGCTCGCCTTTTACATTTGCTAAATTTGCTATCTCAGGCACGGCTTTGATGAGGATATCGACGCCAAGTTGGGCCGCGTCGTACTGGGCATTTGTCGCGCCACTAGCACTTCCTGCGATAGTGCCGCCTGTGGCTAAGATGACGACGTTTGGCTTTGCATAGAGCGAAGCAACTAGAATACATATCAATAAAACTAGCTTTTTCATAGCTATCCTCCTAGTAAGAAATTTTACGCATTTTTAAATTTTCGTAATACCAAACCAAGCAAATAGACAAAAAATAAAGTAGCTCAAATAAATTTCTAAAATATTTTTATAAATTTAAAAAATATTATTTTCGCTCATTTTATCACAAAAAGCACACGTTAAATTTAACTCTCTCTTAAAAGATAAGACAGATAAAATGAAATTTGCCTTATTTTGATCAAAATGATATAGAAATTGATAACGTAAAATTGTCATATATGTGTCATAAATACCGAATTTAAGGGCCTTATTGTACCTGGGTACAATATACATGAATTATAAAATTCATTAAAATGCGAGAAAAAATTTAACAAGGATGAACATGGCAGCAAAACTAGGAAGTATAAAATCAATTTCAGGTCAAACTGAAGTGATCGCAGTTGATAAAAGTGGAAATGAGAGAATTCTAAAAGTTGGCGATAGCTTGTACGAGGGCGAGAGCATAAAGACAACTTCAGCTGATGCGAAGGTAGTCATCGTTGCAAATGACGGCAAGGAAGTCTCAGTAGTAGGCGAAGATACTATCTCGCTTGATCCAAAAGAGGTAGCAAACGCACAAAGTGCTAACCCAGAGATCGCAGCGCTTCAAAACGCTCTTTTAAATGGCGCAAACATCACAGATATTGAAGAGACAGCAGCTGGTGGTAACGCAGCAGCTGGTGGAGCTGGCGGAGATGGCGTAAGTCTAGGCGCTGCTAGCTTTGCTGAGGGTGGCCACTATGCAAATATCAATGAAAATTTTAGAAATTTAACCGATGCAAACAGAGCTTTTGACTCTTTTAATAGCCTAATCGGCGGTTATGCTGATAATAACGACAATGGCGAAGGCGATAGTGTTGCACCGCAAAATCCAGCAAATCCAGCAAATCCAGTAACCCCAGTGGCTCCAGTTAGCCCTATTACTCCAGCAACACCTGCAACACCTGTTGTACTAAGTGTATCACTTGATGGCAACGGCGAGGCAAGAGAGGCAACTCCAAACGAGTATCTAGTCTATAATCTAGGCTTATCGGCTGCTACAAGCTCAACTACACCTACTGATCTAACACTAAATTTAAGTGGTGCAAGTGCAGGCAGAGACTACTCAAACGCTATGGAGTACTCACTTGATGGTGGAAATAGCTGGACTGCGATACAAAATGGCGGCACGATAAGTGGTGTGGCACCAAGCGATATCGCAAATGTAAAGGTTAGAGTGCAGGCGCTAGACGACTACGGTCAAGCAGCTGGCAACCAAAACGAGGGCGCAAGCAGCGAGGATCTAGGCGCAAATATCGCTCCTGGCATAAAAGACTACGGCGTTTATAAAGAGGGCGTAACTCTTAGCGTGACTACAAACAACGCTGCTATCACATCTGGCGAGGCTGAGGGCAAGATCATCGATAATGATGATAATGTAAATATCACAGAAAATATAGATGCGACTACAGAGGGTTTAAACCCTGCGCTTGTAAATTCTGACCCAGACAATGGCGATAGTATGAAAACCATCATAGATACAAAAGATGGTGATGATACTATAACTATCAAAGAGGAAGTCTATTTTTCAAGTGGGTTATATGATCTAAAAGAAAATGCCAATGATGTCATAAAAATGGGTGATGGCGATGATGTGTTTAATACAGAAAAAGATGCTGTTGTAGAAAACACTAGGATAGACCTTGGAAACGCTGGCGGAGAAAAAAATCAAGATACACTCAATATAAATGGAACTGTTATAACAGATACAAGATTTACAAGTCATGATGGCAATGATGTATTTACTATAAAAGATGATTCTGGTCCAAGCCTTGGTAGTACTATTTTAGACAATGTCTTGTTTAAAACAGGAAGTGGCAACGACACTGTAAATATCGAAAAAAGCGATAATCATCAGCTTATAAAAAATACAAAAATAGATACTGGTGCTGATAACGACACCGTAAATATTAAAAGCGACATGTATGCTTACGTTACTAATAACGGAACAACTGACGAGACTGAGTATGCAGGAAGCAGAACTGATAGCTTTATAAAAACAGGTGAGGGCGACGACACTATAAATGTAACTGATGCAAGCATTAGGAGAGTTGATATCGACTCTGGCGACTCAGATACAGGCGACATGCTAAATTTCATCAGCGCAGGCATATATAACTCTGAAATAAAAAGTGGCAATGGCAATGATAAAATCGTACTTCAAGATGCTAAAGCAGATGTCATGGATATCTACACAGGCGAGGGCGATGATAGCCTAACTATCAAAGGTAGCACTGAAATAAAAAATAATAGCGCCGTACATAATGACCCTATAAGCTCACCAGCTCACGTGGCAAATCCAGTAGCTAATCAAGCTGGAATTTACTCAAACTACATAGAGATGGGCAAAGGTAGAGATACATTAACTATCGAAAGAGGCGCTGAAATTTCAAACACCAAGATAAACACTAGCTCAGCTGATGCTGGAGTAAGTGACGATAGAGACAGCGTAGATGTTACTGGCGCTAAATTTAACAACGCTGCCATTGAGACTGGATATGGCGATGATGAGATAAATTTAAAAGATGTCACCATGATCT
This sequence comes from Campylobacter concisus, assembly GCF_002165815.1. Classification (GTDB taxonomy): domain Bacteria; phylum Campylobacterota; class Campylobacteria; order Campylobacterales; family Campylobacteraceae; genus Campylobacter_A; species Campylobacter_A concisus_BH. The sequence continues at coordinate 8,949 of NZ_NDYN01000006.1, read as the reverse complement.
CAAATGATGGATATAGCACATATATCGGCGCAGGCGGCGGAAATGACACTATTAACGTCTCTGGAAATAGTTCATTTGACAAGGCTATCATCTACACGAACGGCGGAGATGACCGTGTAAATGTCGATGGTGACGTCTCTATGGTGGATTCAAACATTATGCTTGAAAATGGCAACGTAACGCTAAATGTCGCAAAGGCTACTGGTCTAGTTGATACAAACATAGAGGGTGCAGGTGTTGGAAATGCTGGTGTAAAAACCGTGACTATTGATAACGCTGAGCTTAGAAGGGTTACTATAAATACCGCAGATGACGGCGATAGTGTGACTATCGGAGCTGGCACTCATGATAATACTGATGTTAAAATCTTCACTCAAGGTGGAGACGATACGATAAATATCAACGCTGATCTAACTGGCACATCAAATGTAAATTTAAGTCCAGCTGCAGGCGAAGCTGCGCATGACTATGATACATCAAACATCAACTCAGGTAAAGGCAACGACACTATCAATATAGCTGATAACGTGACACTAACTAACACCTACCTTTCAGGTGGTGACGGCAGCGACTTAGTCGATCTTGGCAAGGACGTAAGCCTAAATGGCACTGCTATAAATGGAGGTGACGGCATAGATACGCTAAAAGTTCATGACGCATCATTTAATACGACAAATGCCGGCAAGATAAGTGGCTTTGAAGTGCTTGATATGTCAGACGCAAATGAGGACTTTACATTTCACCATACTTCAGATATTGTAGATTTTATAAAAAATGTCGGTGGTGAAGGTGCAACATCGCTAATCGTAAAAGGGGTAAAAGGTGTTGGTACATTTACAGAGGGTTCATCTGAAGTAGCAGATGCTTCTACTGAAATTAGCAACGGATATGTATATAGCGTAAATGATGGCGGTCAGACATTTACGCTTACTATACAAGACGTTAACGTAAACGAATTAATGTAAAATTTAGACCCATTTTTTGGGTCTAAACCCACCTTGCTCCATTTAATAAAATTTTTTATACAAAAAGCCTAAATTTAGGCATTTCTTTTGATGATCAATATATTTTATATTTCAATGTGATTTAAAAACGCTTATTAAAATCCAAAAGTCAATTTTTTTAAGAAAGGATTAATATGAGCGTAGAAGTAGCCGACAAAGAGGGGTTAAATTTAAGTGGTGGCGTGATCCAAAATGGCGGACAAAATGACCCTCACGTGAGGATCATAGAGGAGATAAAGTCGCTTGAGATACTTGAGTCCAAGAATTTTCTTGCTGAGCTATACGGACAAAGGGTGGCAGACGCGAGGCCAAAAGCGCAGGATCAAATTTTAAACATCGCAGACGCAACCACGAGCGCAAACGATGTGCGTTTTGACAATGGCAACGACATAGTCGATATGACAAGATCTATCGTAAATGATGCCAAGATAGACGCAGGAGATGGCGATAATAAGCTAAGAATTCACGATAATATCGAGGTTAGAGGGCTGAGATTTGACGCTGGGGCTGGCAATGACGAGATAGAGATAAGAAACAATGTCGGCATAAAAGATCATACGCTTTTATACACAAATAACGGCGATGATAGCGTGAAAATTTATGGTGCGACGATGGAAAATGCTGCCATTCATACAGGTCTAGATAACGATGTCATAGATATCCAAAGATGTGAAATCAAAAATGGCGCAGATATAAGGCTTGGCGGAGGAAATGACACTATAAATACCGACTGGGTGGGCTTTTTTGGTGATACGAAAATTTCTCTTTCTAGCTTTACTAATCCAAACGAAGTAGATACGCTAAATATGGACAACACTATCTTTAACGGACACACTACTATCGAAGCAAACGACGGCGAAAAGACCACTATGAATATAAAAGTATGCGGTGGAGACGGCGAGATAGATATAAAAGGCTCGCACGCAAATTTAGTCCATACGCCTCTTTTTGATATGAATTTTCTTGGGCCAAAATTTATGGGTGACGTTAAATTTGACGGCAGAAACAACAAGGTCAATATGCATATAGACGACTCAGAATTTCATGGTAAAAATAACGAATTTTACTTCTCAGATAATCAAAATGATACTTTAAATGTGACATCAGCTATCATAAAAAATTCTAAATTTTATCTAGGTGGCGGAGACGATACAGTTAGTTTAACTATGACAAGAACAGATATAGATAATAATACTCAAATATTTGGCGGCAAGGGCTATGATACTCTTGTACTTGATAATAATATCGACTTCTCAAAGGTCTCTGGTTTTGAAGAATTAAAAGTAACGAGCGGTGCTTATGTGACATTAAATGGCAATGATGTGGCTCATTTGAGTGATATTTTAGACAATGGCTCTAATGTAGTTAAATTTAGTGAAGCCCATGGCACTGTAAAACTTAATGGTTTTAGCGAAACTAGCGGAGCAGAAAATGGCTACCACAGATATGAAAGTGCCTATAATACGCACTTAGCAGACGGTAGTGATCGTCAAGGTACAGTCTATATAGATATAAAAGAGGACATTCACGTCGATCTTTAAATTTTAGATCCCTTTTGGGATCTTATTTAAATTTATCAAAAATTTAATTTTTAAAACCCACTGCAACAGCGTAATTTTAAGAATTAACATCATATTTACATTACTTTATATTTAAAAGAAATATTTATAATGTGTCAAATTGATTTTAAAGGAGGCAGCGATGGCTGTTAAAGTAGGTGTTATTAAAAACATTCTTGGCTCCAAGGAAGTAGTAGTTATAGACAAAAATGGCAACGAAAGAGTTGTTGTCGCGGGAGATAGTTTATACGAGGGCGACGTTGTTAAAGCAAACGGCGCAAAGGTAACTATCGCATCAAACGACGGCAAAGAGTTCGAGCTAAAAGATGGCGAAACTCTAAATTTAAATAACGATCTTAGTTCAGACAAAGAGGTAGCAGCTATACAAAAAGCCCTTTTAAAAGGTGAAAATTTAGCAAATCTCGAGGAGAGTGCCGCTGGTGGTAATAGCGGTGGCAGAGGCGGAGACGGCGTGAGCCTTGGCGAGACGAGGTTTGAGCATGGTGGTCATGAGAGCTCTGATGTATCAGCTAGCTTTAGATCACTTTCAGATACTTTTGGCGCTGTAAAACTAACTAACCAAGAGGTAAAAGGTGGCGGTAGTGATGTTTTTGATGGTTCAGATAGTGATATAAATTCTGCCATTGCACCTGTAGCCCCAGTTGAGCCATCACAACCAGAAAATCCAACTCCAACTCCGCAGCCAAAGCCGGTTGAGCCAGTAGAGCCAAAACCAGAACCAAAGCCAGAGCCACAACCTAAACCTGAACCAACTCCGGAGCCACAGCCTGAGCCTAAACCAGAACCTAAGCCAGAACCTAAACCTGACGAGAGCAAAGATATAGTTAAAAATATCTCAGTTGAAGATAAGTCAGAATTTGGCTATGAAAAGAGCTCAGACCCAAGAAGCTCAAATGACAAATCATACCTAGAGTACAACCTAAAAGGCGAAGTAGCGGAGGCTGACGCTGATAAAAAGGTAGATGTGACGCTTAAATTTAGCGGAGAAGCAACTGCTGGCAAAGACTATGAAAACGCAGAGTACTCGCTTGATGGTGGCAAAACTTGGCAAGCGCTTGATAAAAGTGGCGTGATAAAAGACGTTAGAGCAGGCGATATCAACAACGTAAGCGTGCGTGTCGCTGTGGCAAACGATCACGATCAAAACGAAGGTACGCTTGATACTACAAACAAGATCTTCAAAGACGCGGACAAAGGCGTAGAAAATAATGGCGACTTTAAAGAGAGCGTGACTTTAGAATTTAGCGTCGGTAGCGCAAAAGCTACAAATAGCGAATATATAGTAGATAACGATCACAACGTCACAGTTACTAGCGAATTTCACAATAACTCATCTTTTGACGCTAAATTTAAAGATAACGGCGACAATACATTAAATTTCAAAGACGCAACCATAAGCCACAAAGCTGGCGACGTGGCTAGTGCTATAGAATTTGGTGAAAATGTATATTACAACAATGGAAAAGATGTTATTAACGCCGATAACTCAAATTTAAACTGGCTAAATATCAACACTCAAGGCGGAGATGACACCATAAATATAAATGGCGGAAGACACGAGAGACTTCACGTCGAAACTGGCGCAGACAACGACACTGTAAATTTAAACGGCGGAACTTACATAGGCACCGATCCTTATCAAAGTGGCTTCACGCTTGATAGCGGAAACGATGTATTAAATTTAAATGGCACAAAAGAAGATCATGTAAAAATGACAGATATGTACCTAAGAACTGGCTCAGGCGATAGAGATGAGATAAATATCAAATACGCTGATATCGACTCAACATACAAAAATTCAGCCAACCACATCATCGCCGAATCAAAAAACAATACCGTAAATGTTGAAAACTCAACTTTAAAGGGCATCAACATAGGCACAGAGACCAACACAGGCACCGATGTAAATAGAAATCCACTAAATTTCGATCTAAATTTAAAATCATCTACTCTTGATGATGTAAATCTCAACACTATCTACAAAACTCACGTAGTAGTTGAAGATACAAAGGTAAATGGCAACTTCCCAGAAAATGCTACAAAGTGGAATTTCGCAGATACAGATGATACTTTAGAGCTAAAATCAGGCACTTTAAATGATATGACGGTTAATCTTGGCAACGGCGAAGATAAAGTCGTCGTCTCAAAAGCTATGAAGCTTGATGGATACACTACGATAAATGGTGGCACCAACTACGAGACCGATACACTTGTGATCGATGGCAATGTTGATTTTAATAAATTTAAGAGCTTTGAAGAGCTACAAGTGACTGGCAAAGAGAAGGTCAGCCTAAAACTAGAAGATCTATATGATATGCTTGACATTAAAAATAATGATAGCAAACATATCTTGACAGTTACAGAGGCAGCTGGCGGAGTAGAGCTAGCGGGCTTTAAGCTTTCAGAGTATGGAAGAGGTCTAAAAGAAGGCTTTACAAGATATGAGGCCGACTTTGGTCTTCAAGACAACGGCAGATCTTATACTGTCAAAGGCTATATCGATGTAAAAGATGGTATCAATGTCGATCTTGGCGCTAAGCCAGAGCCTACGCCAGTCGAGCCAGTAGAGCCTGTAAATCCAGCTCCACAACCAGAGCCAAAACCAGAGCCAAAACCAGAACCTAAACCTGAGCCAAAACCAGAACCAGCTCCGCAACCAGAGCCAAAACCTGAGCCAACTCCACATCCTACGCCTGATCCAGAGCCAGAATATATAAATGAATATGACTCAAAATATGTAAAAAACATAGGCATATATGGCAAACAAGGCTTTAATATCGAAGACCCTGAAATAACGAATATGTGGGAACATAACAATTTAATATTTGAGCTAAGGGGTGATGTAGCAGATGCCGATGTGGATCAAAAAATCGATGTAAAGCTTAAATTTAGTGGCGAGGCGACTTACGGCAAAGACTACGATAAAATTCAGTACTCAATAGGCGGGAAAGAGTGGATAGATCTAGATAGTAGCGGCATCATAAAAGGTCTAAGAGCGGGCGATATCAACAAAGTAGTTGTTCGTGCAAATGTAATAGACGATAAAGAGCTAAATGAAGGCAAGCTTTTATCTGAAGATGAAGATAGTGGAATATTTTATTATCAATGGGATAAAGAAAAGTTATTTAAAGATGCAGATAAGGGCGTTGAAAACAATCACTACTACAGCGAGAGTGTCATCTTAGAGTATAGTATAGATAACGCTAAATATACGTATAATGGTGGTATCATAGATAATGACCATATAACAACTGTAAATAGCGAATTTCACAACGACAAACGCTTTGATGTAGAGTTTTTTAAAAATGGAGATAATGTCTTAAATTTCAACAATGCAACCGTAAGTCATAAAGAAGGAGAAGATCCTAGTAAGATCTATTTTGGTGAAGTATTATATGGTATATCCGGAGACAATGAGGTCAATATCAATAGTTCAAATTTAAATTGGCTTGATATTGGAACTAATATAGGAAAAGATAAAATTGATATCAAGAGCTCAAATTTAAATAATGTCACTATCAACACCTATAACGGAAACGATACTATAAATATAAATGGCGGAACGCACGAAAAAGTTGAGATCAATACAGGCTTTGACAATGATGTCATAAACATAAATGGTGGAGTTTTTAACAAAGAGACCATCTATCTTGGCATTAACAGCGATATCTTAAATATAACAGGTACAAAAGCTGATCATGTAAAAATGACAGATATTCACATAAGCACTAATACTAATAAGTTTAATGGTGCCATACAATGGGTTAGTAATGAATTAATTAAAGGCGATGAAGACGTTATAAATATCAAATACACCGACATTAACTCAACAACATCAGCAGAAAAAAGTGCGATCTATGCAGGATCATCAAAAGGTACTATAAATATAGATAGCTCAAACCTTGATAATGTAGAACTAAATGGAGGCAGTAGAGTCCCTTCATTTGGAGAAACTTATCATACAGATATAAATTTAAAGTCATCTACCCTAAAAGATGTAGATATCATGGCTTATATAAATGAAATGCATGTGGTAGTTGAAGATACTCACGCATCAGCTAGTGGTTTGCCAGCTGAACACCATGCGAACTGGATTTTGAGTGGACATGAAAATGCAAAAGATTATTTGGAGCTAAGATCTGGAAGCTTAACTAATATTAAAATAGATCTATCGGATGGCAGTGATAGTGTCTTTATATCTAAAGATATGAAGCTTGAGGGTGGCACTAGCATTCTTGGTGGATACTCAGACAATAGAAGTCGCTATGATCACGATACGCTTTTGGTTGATGGTCAGATAGACTTTACAAAGGTTAAGAGCTTTGAAGAGTTAAAGGTTACTAGCAATGAAAAGGTCACTCTAAAAGCTCTTGATATAGCTGATATGCTTGATGTCGGACACGAACATAGTAATAATTTGCTTCAAATAACTCAAGCAAGTGGCGGAGTAAAACTTGAAGGCTTTAGTAAATCTGCTGCCAACGCAGTAGATGGCTTTGAAAGATATGAAGCGAATTACGGCACAACTACAGCTTATATCGATGTAAAAGAAAACATCCACGTCGATCTTTAAAATTTAGACCCTTTTTGGGTCTAAATTTCTTTCTATATAAATTTGCAAATATTTTTTCTATAAATTCTATTATTCTTTTAAAATTTACTACGATCAAATAAAACATTTGTAACTTAAAATATCATTAATCAATTCTTACTAGAAAATTAAAATTTATATAAGCGTCATAGAAATATCATCTATTAATTATAAAAAATTCTATAAATGTAACATATAATAAAATAATGTAACTATATTGTACCTAGGTACAATTTACAATTTCTCCTAATAGTTATAAAATAATGCTAAAATTAATTTAGCCCTAAAGGAATTAACATGGCAAAGAAACTAGGCACAATTAAGTCTATATCAGGTTCTGCTGAGGTTATCGCGGTAGATAAAAGTGGCAACCAAAGAGTACTAAAAGTTGGCGATAGCCTGTATGAAGGTGAGAGCGTAAAAACAACTTCAGCTGATTCTAAGGTTGTGATAGCAACAAATAATGGAAAAGAGCTATCAATGATCGGCGAAGATACGCTAAGCCTCGATCCAAAGGCAACTGCAGGTGATTCACAAGTAGCAGCACTTCAAAAAGCTTTATTAAATGGCGCAAATTTAGGCGACTTAGAGGAAACAGCAGCTGGCGGCAATAGCGGTGGTCGTGGTGATGGCATGAGCCTTGGTGAGACAAGATTTGAGCATGGCGGACACTACTCAAACATAAGTGCTAGCACAAGTGCGATAAATTCGTTGGGCGGTTTTGGTTTTGCTAGCCCAGAAACAGGTGTAAGAGGCGGCCTAGATAATGGCGGCACTGGCGGCGGCACAGGTTTTTACATCGACACTACAGCTCCAGTAGTAACTATAAATTCTATTAACCCAGTAGACACAAACGAAAAAGCTGATGGCAACCCAGACAAAGGAATTGTAAAAGGTCATTCAGATGAGCCAAATGCTCCAGTGGTAGTTACTAAAGATGGTAAAACAATTGGTACTGGCACAACTGATGATAAAGGAAATTTCGAAGTTACAACTGATCCAATCAAACCAGGTGATAAAGTAACAGTAGAAGTAACTGATAAAGCTGGCAACACAGGTAAAGGTGATGGCACAGCTGGTAATACAGTTTACACAGATACAACTCCTCCAACAGTTGAAGACGTTAAAGTAACTCCAGTAGACACAAACGAAAAAGCTGATGGCAACCCAGACAAAGGAATTGTAAAAGGTCATTCAGATGAGCCAAATGCTCCAGTGGTAGTTACTAAAGATGGTAAAACAATTGGTACTGGCACAACTGATGATAAAGGAAATTTCGAAGTTACAACTGATCCAATCAAACCAGGTGATAAAGTAACAGTAGAAGTAACTGATAAAGCTGGCAACACAGGTAAAGGTGATGGCACAGCTGGTAATACAGTTTACACAGATACAACTCCTCCAACAGTTGATGTTGAAACAGCAACTCCAGTAGATGTTAATAACCCAGCTGACGGTAAAGCAGATAAGGGTATTGTAACTGGTAAATCAGATGAGCCAAATGCTCTAGTAGTAATTACAGATAAAGATGGTAACGAGATAGGTAGAGGCACAACAGATGGCAATGGTGGCTTTACAATAGAAACCAAGCCATTTAACCCAGGCGATCCAATAACAGCAACAGTAACAGACAAAGCAGGTAATAAAGGTAGCGATACTGAAAATGCTAGTAACTTAACTCATCCAAACGACCATACAGCTCCATCAGAGCCAACAATCACATTTGTTGAAGATATCAATCCAAAAGATGGCAAGCTAAATAAAGCTGAAAACG
>NZ_NDYN01000005.1:0-344496 GCF_002165815.1 Campylobacter concisus | reverse complement strand
ACTCTCCCTTACTGGGATGTTGGAAAAGTAGGTCGTTGCGGGCTTTGTTGTTTATCTGCTTTAATTCTTATATTATTTGATTCTAGTTTTTATTAGTGTTTATTTCTATTTAAGTATAAAATAGTAGTTTTTATTTTTTTAATTCTTTTTAATTGGATTTTATTGATTAATTGTAGTAGGGCTTTTAAGTTTGTTTTTATATTATTGGGTTTATTTGTCTTTTTAATTTATTATCTTGCTGTTTTTAAGAGTTTTATTTAAAAATGATGTAAGTCAATGTATTAGCAAATTATGAATTTGTTGTATTTATATCTTTTGTTAGTTGATAGTTTTTTCAAAAATAATTAATGTTTTAAAAGTGCTTTGCTAAAGTGTAAGTTAAAAACAAACAGAGAAAAAAATAACCTATGCAGGTTAAGAAGAAGTATGAGACCTATGATATAAATAAGGATCAGAAATTTCTCTATGCAAGAGAGCTTTTAAATTTCAAAGAAAAAAGAGGCATAGATGTCTTAGAGCTTATGCAAAAGATAGATAAGAAGCAAATTTTAAATAAGATGGCTTAACTGGTTAAAGATAGCCACCTTTTAAATTTATCTATTTAAACTTTTGTCTCATTTTGAAGCTTTGTGGCATGAGCTAGCACACTATCTACTATCTCGCTCGCATTTTTGCCATCTTTTGAAGTGAGTAAATTTCTCTTTAGCAGCTCTTCTAAGATAAATTTGATCATCTTCTCATTTTTCAAAAGCCTTGAGAGAGGCACTATATCATCAGCTAAGCTTTGCTTGTTCATTAGCTTTGAGTAAGAGCTTGCCTCCGCACTAAGCTTCGTCTCGCCACTATCACTAGCGATAGGACTAAAACTCTTTAAAAATCCCACAAATACACCAGCATTGCTATAAGTATCATCTACTTGATATACCGACATATCAGGGTTAAATGTATATTCATCACTGGCTCTTGTGTCAAGATGCTCTTTGCTAAAATTTAGCTCATAGACCTCGTGGCTTACTCCAAAGCCTCTAAGCTCATCTCTAACGCTCTTTGCATCGTTAAATTGATCAAATGTTTTATATACATTTGTAACAGATATTAGGCTCACATCTTTTAAGAAATTTGCATTTTTACCAAAGGTTTTTTGGTTAGTATCCAAGCTAAAGCCTTTTGGTAAATTTACTAGATCAGCCTCGCTATATCTATCTTTTTCATCGCCCACAATGCTTTTAAAAAGGTTATAGTAGTGCTTTGTGGTATCAGCTACATCTATCTTTTCAAATGCAGCCTTGCTTCTATCTTGTGTGAAGAGATATGTTTTATTGTTGTATCTAACTATCTCATCAAGTGTGCTTTTGTGAATTTTAAAGTCATGTGGCAAGCCTGCTGCTTTGTTAAAATCAGCTCCCATAAAGCCAGCTTTATCCACTGTGTAGCCATAAGCTTGAAGATCATTAAAATTTAAAGAGACGAGGCTGTTTTGCGAAGAAGTAGTATAAGTAAATTTAGCAGGCTCTTGGCTTGGCTCACTACTCTTTTCTTTGACATTTTGTTTTATGAGATCACTAAAATTTAAAGATCTATTTTGTTTGTGTTGTTGCTTAGTGTATAAATTTACATTTGTGCTTAAGATGCTAATATCATTCATGGTTTGCCTCCTAGCTTCTTTTATAGTTTAAAGCAAAAGGTGTTCCAGCAAAATTTGATATTAAAAGAGTGCGGGGGAGATATGTCCTCCCCATAAAAAATGTTATTTATTTTTTATCTTCGGCTATTTCTTCGCAAGCTACTTTATAGCGGTATTTGCACGCTAGCTCTAGGTAGCTTTTTTGAGATGCCGCATCGTTTTTCTCGCCGTAAAAGTCGGCTAGTTTATAGCAAGCAAGACCAAATCTTTGCTCGCATGATTTTGCAAACAGCTCATTTGCTTTGCCTTGCATTTTTGGGTCATCTTCATAGTATTCGCCAAGCTCAAAGCAAGCTTTTGGCGTGCCAAGATCGCATGATTTAGTTAGTGATTTTACGATCGTTTCATTGTCTTTTTTTGAGTTGATTGATTTTGAGTTTAGTAAAACCGCAAGTCTATAGCAACCCCTTTTATCGCCTAGATCGCAAGCTTTTTGATAGTACATTGTACCCTTATTTACATCTCGTCTGCTGTAAATTTTGCCTAATTTCAAACAATATGCAACTTCATTATTTGCGCATTTTTGCTCGATCCTAGCTATCTTTTCAGCTCTACCGCAACCCGAGATAAATAAGATCGCAACAGCAGTTAGAATAAAATTTTTAAACACATTTACTCCTTTATCGTTAAAAATTTATTTAATCGCATTATAAAATCATATAACTTAGATTAAAATTTAAAAAGGAGTAGAAATGTAAATTTGCCCCAAGAGGGACAAATTTATAGATATAGCATCGTCCCAAGGCGGATCATATTTGAGCCACATTTTATCGCTAGCTCGAAGTCGCTACTCATGCCCATCGAGCAGATAGTTGCGCCTTTTGGCTTTAGGCTCTCATAAATTTTATATGTTAGCTCAAAGCTCTTTTGCACCTCTTTTGGCTCGTCCACATGCGCTCCGATGCTCATCACGCCTCTTAAATTTATATTTTTGCACTCGCTTTGGATGCGCTCATAAATTTCAGCCGCATTTGCGACGCTGACACCTTGTTTTGTATCTTCATCGGCCGAGTTTATCTGAAGTAGGGTGTCTAGCTTGTAGCTGAGCCTTTTATCGACCTCTAGGGCTCTTTCGAAGCTATCGCAGCTTTGCCAAAGCACTGGTTTTAGGCTTATCATTTGATTGATTTTATTGTTTTGCAGGCGGCCGATCATGTGCCATTTGATGTCAGTGAAATTTTGTAGTTCAAGCTCTTTTTTAGCTAGCTCCTGGACTCTATTTTCACCAAAATTTCTTTGCCCCTGTGCGTAAAGCTCCCTCACTTCAGTGCATGTCACATTTTTGCTAACGGCTATTAGCGTCACATCTTTGCTTAAAATTTCTATCTTTTCAAGTAGATCTTTTAAAACTATCATCATAAACCTCCGCTTAATCTCATAATGTCATTAAAGGTCGCGAGCACCATGATGCCAAGCAGTAGCGCCCAGCCGCAGTAGGTAAGCGTAACAAGCACTCGCTCATTTATCTCGCGTCTAAAAATTAGTTCATAAATGTTAAATAAAATGTGCCCGCCATCAAGCGCTGGGATCGGAAAGAGGTTTAGCACGCCTAAATTTACAGAGATGAGCGCCACGATGGTTAGAAGCACGCTAAGGCTGACCTTAGCGGCCTTTGAAGTGACATCGGCTATCTGCACGATGCCGCCGACCTCTTTTAGTGGCACAGCTCCAACGACTAGCTTTTCAAAGCTTTTAAAGATGAGCTTTGAAGCCTCGACTGTCTCACCAAAGGCAAATTTTAAGCTCTCTAAACCTGTGTGATAAATTTTCACCACTTCGCCATTTGACTGGATGCCGATCAATGGGCGCTGCACTTTTTCATTAAACAAATTTATCGTTTCACCTATCTTTGGTGTTAAATTTATAGTCATTTGCGAGCCGTTGCGATCTATTAAAATGGCGCTAGGTTCAAGCTTTACGTTCTTGCTGATCTCGTCCCACTCGTTTATTTTTACGCCATTTATCGCTAAAATTTTATCGTTTATTGCTATGCCAGCGCTTGCAGCTGCCGAGCCTTCAGCTATGTGACCGACACTTGGCGCAAGCCTCTCAACACCGATAAATCCAAGCAAAATGTATATGAAAAATGCCAAGATAAAGTTAAAAAATGGCCCTGCAAAGAGGATGTAAATGCGCTTTATCGGACTTAGCACGTTGTAGCTGTCAGCGTCGTAGTTTTTGGCCTTTGGGTCGGTGTCGTCTTGTCCTTTTAGCTGCACGTATCCGCCAAGTGGGATAGCGCTTAGGCAGTAGTCGGTGCCGCCAACATTTTTGGTGTAAATTTTCTCGCCAAAGCCGATGCTAAAGGTATTTACTTTGACACCGAGCATTCTTGCTACTAAAAAGTGGCCAAGCTCGTGAAAAAATATGAGAAAACTAATGGCTAAAACGGTCACTAAAAAATAAAACGAATATGCATAAAGACCAAGGCAAAGCAGGGCTAGCGTGAAGAGAATGCCTTTCAAAACTTACCTTTAAATTTGATTTTACCGCTCGAGTTTATTGCTGAGCAAAACGGCGATAAATTTCGTGCTCGGGTTTGCGTCAAGCGCGATCTTTAGGCTCATGGTAAGCGGTACTGCTAAAAACATACCGCCGATGCCGAACAAAAATCCCCAAAAAAGTAGGCTCAAAAGCACCACAAGCGTGCTTATACCAAGGCCTTTGCCTAGAAATTTCGGCTCGATAAAGTTGCCGATGACGATATTTACGGCTAGATATAGTGCCGCAGTCCAAGCACAAGAGGCTGCGTCGTTTAGCAAAAGCGCCATCAAAAGCGCCGGGACGGCCGCGATAATAGAGCCGATCGTCGGGATAAAATTTAGCACGAAAGCTAAAATACCCCAAAGCGGCGCGTAGGGCACGCCGATAAAATTTAGCCCGATAAATATAAAAACGCCCGTCGCAAACGACGCTGCGGACTTGATCGCGAGATAGCGCTTGAGATTTGATATAAACGTATCTACGATCTGGTTCGTTTGCGGATTTTTGCTCGCAAAATACTCGACTTTTTGAGAAAATACCTGCACTTCAAAAAGCATAAAAGTAACGAGCAAAAAGACGAAAAAGCTCTTTGAAACGAGCTCGGTGCCGCTCCTTAAAAATCCGCCCAGTACGGCAAAAATTTTATTTATATCAAAGTCTGCGGGCGCGGCGATGCTCTCGAGATCGATTAGGCCGTGGCTCGCTAGCATCTGGTGGTAATGATCGGCGAGGGCTTTAAATTTGCTCTGAAGCTCGGGCATGTAGCTAACTAGCCCGTTTATCGTCTTTATCACGGTGTTTGCGATAAATCCCAGCGACAAAAACACCACCGCCGTAACTAGCGCGAAGGCTAAAACGCGCGGAAATTTGAGCTTTTCGAGCGCATTTATCACAGGCGTCGCCACGATAGCGATAAAAACCGCCATCAAAAACGGTAGCACGACGACGCTAGCAGTCTTTAGTCCCGCCGCGACCACGACGAAGCTAGCTAGATAGATTATAGCGTTTCCGGTTCTCAAATTTAACTCTTTTTCATTGCTTTTACGTAGGCAAAGATATACTCAAACCCAGAATAAAGTGTAAGCGCAACGGCTATCCATAGCAAAAGCTCGCCACCAGGCCAGCTCATCAGTAAAAATCCAACCGCAAACATCTGCGAAACGGTTTTAACCTTACCAGCCATCGAAGCTGCGACCTCGACGCCGTCACTTGCCATCACGACACGAAAGCCAGTTATAAAAAACTCTCTTATCAAGATGAGATAAACAGCCCAAGCGCTCGCTCTACCAAGCATCATAAGACCCAAAAATGCAGCAAGAATTAGCATCTTATCAGCTAGTGGGTCGAGGATAGCGCCAAGCTTGGTCTTTTGATCCCAGCACCTAGCGATGTAGCCGTCAAAAAAGTCAGTCACTGAGGCGATCACAAAGATAAGAGCTGCGAAATAGTTTATCCAGCTTATATGAATTTGCGTAAAAATTCCTTGCGCATTTACGAGCATAAAAAACATAAGCGGAGCTAGCAATATCCTAAAAAATGCCAACGCATTTGGTAAATTTAAGCTCACGAATATGCCTTTATGCCTAGAAATTTCACTCTCATTTAAAAGTCGTACCACCATCTATTATAAATGTATGTCCAGTCACCCAGCTAGCCTTAGACGAGCACAAAAATAGACATGCTCCAGCTAGATCAGCAGGCTGTCCCATGCGGTTTAGCGGGCTAAGCTTTGCCGTCATATCGCGCACCTCTTCGTAGTTGGTAAAGGCTCTTAGAGCGTCTGTCTCGATAGGACCGCCGCTTACGACATTTACGCGGATGTTTTTCTCGCCAAGCTCGGTCGCAGCGTATCTTGCCATCGCTTCGACGGCTGCTTTTGCTGTGCCATGGCCTGCGTAGTTTTCGATATAGACTAAATTTCCAGTTGAGCTTAGGCTAATAATACTGCCGCCACCCACTTTTTCCATGCGTTTTGCAGCCTCTTGTGCGCCCACGACAAAGGCATTTACAGTTGCTGTGAAGATATTATTTATACCTCTTGGTTTTAGCTTCATAAATTTAGTGTATCCACCTGCCACTGCGCGACCTGAGATGATAGCGTTTGAGATGAAAAAATCAACCCTGTCAAAGTCCTCATCTATCTTTAAAAATAGCTCCTTATAAGTCTCTGGCTCAAGGATATTTAGCGCGTAGGCTCTGGCTTTTATCTTGTAAGTAGCCTCAAGCTCTTTTGCCTGCTCTTTGGCAAGCTCCTCATTCGAGTTATAAGTAAATGCGATATTTACACCAGCTTTTGCAAATTCTTCGACTATGGCTCTGCCGATGCCTCTAGTGCCGCCGCTGATGACTAGCGTTTTACCTTTAAATTCGTTTAGTGTGTCCTTCATTAAAATCCCTTTATTTCGTAATTTTTAATAACTTCTTCGATCTTTTTAAAATTTTCTTTGCTCGGTTTGCAAAGTGGCAAGCGGTACTCCAAAGTGTCGATCAGCCCAGCTAGATACATCGCCGCTTTGATCGGTATCGGGTTGCTTTCGCAAAAGAGCGTTTTGTTTATCGTATAGAGGTTGTCATTTATCAGTTTTGCTTTTTTATACTCTTCGCTCATCGCAAGGTGGGTAAGCTGTGAAATTTGATCTGGTAAGAGGTTTGCAGTGACCGAGATGACGCCCTTTCCGCCGTATGATAGGATAGGGTAGTTTATCGCATCTTCGCCGCTAATGACTACTAGATCAGGCTCGTGAGCTAGCAGATCGACGCATCTATCGATGCTGCCTGTTGCCTCTTTGATGCCAAAAATATTTTTACAATCTTTAAAAAGTCTAAAAACGGTTGCTGGCAAGATATCTACGCCAACTCTGCCTGGGACGTTGTAAAGAAGCACTGGAATTTCTATGCTGTTTGCGATAGCCTTGTAGTGCTCGTAAAGCCCTTCTTGCGTTGGTTTGTTGTAGTAAGGAGCGACTGATAGGATACCGTGAGCGCCGTGAGCTTGGGCAAATTTAGCGATATCGATGGCCTCGTGAGTGGCGTTGCTGCCAGCACCAGCGAGCACCTTGACATTTGTGCCTTTACATGCATCTACTGCGATCTCGATGCAAATTCTATGCTCATCATGCGTTAAAGTCGCACTCTCACCAGTTGTTCCCACTGGCACAACGACGTCTATGCCGTTTTTTATCTGTCTTTTTATCAGTTTTTCAAAACTGACTTCGTCTATTTTTTGGTTTTTAAATGGCGTAACTAGTGCTGTCATCGCACCTTGAAGCGAATTTTTCACGTCTATTCCTTTTTTAAGATTATTGTCGTGCTAGTTTTTTCGTTGAAATATCTATTTGCTATCTCTTTTAAAAGCTTGGCATCTATCTTATCTATATTTTTCTCAAGCTCGTAAAGTGGCTTTATATCGCCTCTAGCAAGGTATGAGCCATATAAATTTGCCACCTTGCTCGCGCTTTCAAATGAGTAGATAAAATCAGTTTTTATCAAATTTTTAACTCTTAAAACATCCTCTTTGTCGATCGGCTTTCTTTTTAGATTATCTATGATCTTTAAAATTTCAGTCTCAACCGCGCTAGCCTCGACATCTGGGTTGCAAACTGCTAAAAATATAAATAAATTTTCATCAACGCAGCTCATATTGTAAGCGTAAATTTGATTTACAAGCATTAGCTCATCGACAAGGCGCTGTTGTAAAATGGAGCTTTTGCCAGTGGCTAGGTATTCGCTTATTGCGTTTAGCCCCACTTGATCAGCATGCCTAAAGTCTGGAATTTTATAAGCGATAGCTAGCATTTGCGTTTGGCTATCTTTGTAGATGATAGCCCTTCTTGCGCCGTCTTGCTCAGGCTCTTTGCAGTGTAGTTTTGGTATGGCTCTTTTGTTTTTTACGCCGCTAAAGTTTTTCTTAGCTAGCTTAAATGCCTCGTCTTTGCCGATGTCGCCACTTATAATCAAAATGGCGTTTTTTGGCTGATAATATGTAGCGTGAAATTCTTTTATATCAGCGATCTTCCAGTTTTCGATATCTTTTATAAATCCTATCGGCGTCCAGTGGTATGGGTGGTAGATAAATGCGTGGTTGTAGAGCCTAAAGTAGAGGTATCCCATAGGATTGTTGTCTGTTCGCCACCTGCGCTCCTCGTGCACCACCTCACGCTCAGGCTGAAATTCTTTATCTTTTAGGCTTAAATTTTTCATAAGCTCGGCAAAAAGGCCAAGCGTTTTGTCTAAATTTTCATTTGAAGCTTTTATGAAGTAGTGTGTGTAGTCAAAGCCCGTGCTTGCGTTATTTACACCGCCAAAGCCCTTTACGATCTCATCAAACTCGCCTGCGCGTAAGTTTTTGGTTGATTTGAAATTTAGATGCTCTAGCATGTGAGCGATGCCGCTTTTGCCCATCACTTCGTTTCTAGAGCCCACTTTGTAAAAAACATCGACACTTATCACTTTTGATCCAGGATTTACTGGCACGTGATAAATTTCAAGTCCGTTGTCTAGTTTAAATTTATTAAATTTTATCAATCTCTTGCCCTCTATTTTTTAACATTTGCGCCGACTGCTTCGCTGATAGAGGCAAAGCCATCTCTTTTTAAAAGCTCTAAAATTTCTAAATTTATATCTCTTGCGATCATCGGCCCTTTAAAGATAAAGCTTGTAAAAATTTGAACTAAATTTGCTCCCATTTTTATGCGCTCATAAGCCTCTGCACCGCTATCTATGCCGCCACACGCGATAAGCGTCGTCTTGCCATAAAGCTCATCAGCCACGGCTTTAAAGATATCTTTTGACTTTTTGGCGATCACCTTGCCGCTTAGTCCGCCAAAATCCTTTAAATTTGACGAGTGAGAGAGTGAATAACCAACGCTTGTATTTGAAATGAGTACGCCACTAGCGCCGTTTTCTACCGCGCAGCTACAAAGCTTGATCGCATCTTCGTGGCTCATATCAGGAGCTATCTTAAAGATGATCGGCTTTTTAGTAAGTGGCAAAATGACGCTAAAAAGCTCTTTTATGAAGCTCTCATCTTGCAATGCTCTTAAATTTGGCGTGTTTGGCGATGAGACGTTTATGACAAACGTATCGCAAATTTCACTAAATTCTCTTACTAAAATTTCATAGTCTTTTATCGCGTCTTCATTTGGCGTAACCTTGTTTTTGCCGATGTTTGCCCAGATCGGTATGGTAAAAGGATATATCTTTTTTACTCTATTTTTGATAGCCTCACAGCCTTCGTTGTTAAAGCCCATCGCATTTTGGATGCTCTCTTCGTCTATGAGTCTAAAAAGCCTTGGTTTTGCGTTGCCAGGTTGTGGTTTTGGTGTAAATGTGCCAAATTCTAAATGTCCAAATCCAAGAGCCGTTAGCGCCTCAAACATCGTGGCGTTTTTATCAAAGCCACCAGCTATGCCAACTGGGTTGTGGTAGGTACTTGAGAATAAATTTTGTTTTAGCGCGTTGTCATCGACCACGCATTTGTGCGCTAAAAAGCTTAGCGAGCCAGGGAAGATTTTATTTGCCCCGACCATCGCTACTTCAGCGATCTTGTGGGCAGTTTCAGGATCAAATTTGAAAAATATAGATTTTAAAGTATTGTAGTTTAAGCTCATTTTAACCTCTTTAAAATGCCTAAAATTTCTGCAAATCTTAGCAAAAATCGCCTTAAACTAAGGCTTTGCCCTTAAGCCTTGCATAAATTTCATTTCTCTTGCTAAGCTCCTCGTCGCTTCCACTATCAATGATCTTGCCATCACTCAAAACTGCGATCTTATCGGCATTTTCAACCGTGCTTAAGCGGTGAGCGATGACAAAGAGGATCTTTTTGCTTCTTAGATTATTTATCGCCTTTGTGATCTCTTTTTCGCTCTCGTTATCAAGCGCAGAGGTAGCCTCGTCAAAGATGAGGATTTGTGGGTTTTGATAAAGCGCTCTAGCTATGGCGATGCGCTGTCTTTGACCGCCTGAGAGGTTGGTGCCAAATTCATTTAAGATAGTGTTTATGCCATCATCAAGCTTGCTTACAAACTCATAGGCATTGGCTAGTTTTAGTGCGTTTACAACGGCATCTTCGTTAAATTCTCTGCCGTAAGCCACGTTTTTAGCAACTGTGTCGTTAAAGATATAGACGCGCTGTGTTACAAGCCCGATATTTTGGCGAAGTGAGTGAATTTTGATATCTTTTAAATTTATACCATTTATCAAAATTTCTCCGCCATTTACATCGTAAAATCTCATAAGCAAATTCATAAGCGAGCTTTTTCCGCCGCCGCTTGAGCCAACAAGGGCTATAAATTCTGACTTATTTGCCTCTAAATTTATCCCTTTTAGGACCTCTTTGTCGCCGTAGCTTAGGCGGACATCATTAAATTTGATCAAATTTATCTCTTCGTTTAGCTCTTTTTTGCCATCTTTTATCTGGCTTACTTTATCCATCAAGAAAAAGGTCCTCTCGCTCGCTGCGATGGCGTCTTGCATCTTGTTGTAGATATTTACGATGCGTTTTAGCGGGGTGTAGAGCATGAAAAGCGCTGTTAAAAACGAGAAAAATGCGCCCATATTTATATGCCCGTCGATGACGTCTTTACCGCCTATTATTATGACCGCTGCCACGCCTATTGAGCCTATGGTCTCCATTAGTGGGCTTACTAGTTGCTCGATCTTGACGCTTTTTAAATTTAGCCTAAAAAATTTATTATTTTCATCAACAAAGCGTGAATGCTCGTATTCTTGGGCGTTATTTGCTTTGATTATCTCGATATTTGTAAAAATTTCACTAAGTGCAGAGGTTATGTCAGATGTTTTTTCTTGCGACTGCTTTGAAATTTTCTTCATCCTTTTAGCAAGGCGCGAGATCGGATAGATCGCCACTGGCATGACTACAAGGGCGAAAAATGCCAGCTTTGGACTTTGATAGATGACGACGCAAAGAAGCCCTATAATGGTGACTGACTCTCTTGTTAGCTCAGGTATGATGCTTGAGACTATCGATCTTATGCGGTCGATGTCGTTTGTTGTTCTGCTGATTAGCTCGCCAGTTCTAAATTCATTGAAAAAATCCATATCTAAATTTAAAAGGTTTGCAACCATCTTTTCGCGAAATCTCCTAATGGTATCTTGCCCGATATATGCCGTAAAATAGGCCTGCATGAAGGTTCCGATGTTTTTTATAACGTAGATCGCGATGATGGCGCAAGGCAAGATGTAGAGCAGCTTTTCGTTTTTCTCAACAAAAATTTTATTTAGCACAGGCTCTACGAGATAGGCACTTACTGCCGTTCCACCACTGGCAAGCCCCATGCCGATGATGGCAAAGATGAAGTGTGGGATATAGTCTTTAAAATATGGACCAAAGCGCTTTAGCACATCTTTTAAGCCAAAATTATTCATTATTTCTCTCCCAAACTGCGCCATTTGGTGTGTCCATGATAGAGATATTCATCTTTGCTAGCTCATCTCTTATCTCATCGGCCCTTGCGAAATCTCTCTCTTTTTTAGCTACCGCGCGCTCATCAAGAAGTTTTTGGATATGCTCTTTTTGCTCGTCACTTACACCAAACTGAAAATACTCCACATAGTTTGTTATAGCAATGCCTAAAATTTCGCCTATGAGCTCTAAATTTGCCACCACTTCGGCCTTGTAAGCTTTATCTTTTGGGTTATTATCAAGTCTTTCATTTGCCGTTTTTACAAATTCATCGACACTTGCAAGCGCCTTTGAAGCGTTTAGATCATCACTTAGCGCTTCAAGTAGCTCGCTTTTAAAACTCTCATTTGCCATGCCAGCTTGCACGCCATCAACCCTTTTTTTGAGGCGGTAAATTTTATCAAGTCTCTTTTTTGAAGCTACTAGGTCTTCATCTGAATAGTTAAAATGAGCCCTATAATGGCTCGTAAGTAAGTAATATCTAAGCACTTCGCCATGAACGTTTTTTAGGGCGTCCTTTACGAAAAAACTGTTATTTAGGCTCTTACTCATCTTTTCGTTATTTACCTTTATAAAGCCGTTGTGCATCCAGTATTTGCTTAAATTTTTATGATAGGCACATCTGCACTGGCTAGCCTCGTTTTCGTGGTGCGGAAAGAGTAGGTCGATGCCACCAGCGTGGATGTCGATCTCAAATTTATCATTTTCTTTATCGCTTAAAAACTCCCTTATCATCGCCACGCACTCGGTGTGCCAGCCAGGGCGACCCTTGCCAAATGGGCTTTCATACCATTTCTCGTCAAATTTCCAAAGCACAAAGTCTTTTTCATCTCTTTTCTCGCCAAAACTAGCCACGCGCGCGATAAGATCGGTGTTATTATCCTTGCCGCTGATGCTAAAATATCCACTATCCTTGCTCGTATCAAAGTAAATTCCATCGCTGGTTTTATACGCCACACCTCTATCCATAAGCACCTTGATGTAGCTAATGATCGCCTCCAAGCACTGCGTAGCCTTTGGTTTAAAGTCTGGATCAAGCACGTTTAAAGCGCCCATATCGCTCTCGTAGTGCGCTATATATTTGTTTGTGATCTCCTCTAGGCTTTGGTCAGTTTGCGCCATTTTATTTAAAATTTTATCGTCGATGTCGGTGTAGTTTCTTGCAAATTTGACCTTGTAGCCAAGCGCTTTTAAGACCCTTCTTAAAAGATCAAAGCTAACGGCTGACTTTGCATGTCCCAAATGCGCGTCATCATAGACCGTTGGACCGCACAGATAGATGCTTACTTCACCATCTTTAATAGGGCTAAACTCAACCTTTTCTCTTTTAGAAGTATCAAAAATTCGCATTAAATATATCCTTTAAAAATGTTAAACCAAAATAGAGCAAAACCGCCAAAATAGCGATAGCGGCTATAAATTTAGGCTCGATTATAGCTAAAAATCGCTTAGCCCCAAAGGCTCTTATATATAAAATAAGCTGTAAAAATCCCCCAAGCGAGCTTGCAAATGCAAGGCCAGCAGCTCCAAATTTCTGCATCAAAATGACAGCTAGGATCAAATTTATCACAAGGCAGATGATAGAAATTTTGGCTGCCTCTTTTTGCTTCATATTTGCATAGAGCCAAAGTGAGAAAATTTTAGCCAGTCCAAATGGCGTAAGCCCCACCAAATAGGCACTTAGCACCTTGGCACATTCAATGGTGTTTGCCCTTACAAAATTCCCTCTCTCAAACAAGAGCCAGATGATAAACTCGCTTAGCACAACGCCTGCGATCGTGGCTGCTAGCAGGGCGCAAAGTAGCAGGTAAAAGCTCTTTTTTGTCCAAACTAGGGCATTTGCTTCGTCTTTTTGCTTTAAAAGTCTGGTGATCTTTGGAAAAAGCGCCTGAGAGAGCGCGATCGCAAAGATGGCAAGTGGGAGCTGGAAAATTCTATTTGCATAAAAGAGATAGCTTATCGAGCCACTAACCAAAAAGCTAGCTAGCCAAGTGTCCATAAATGCGCTTATCTGCATAGCACTTGAGCCAAGTAAGCCGTGATAAAAATTTATAAAAAAGCCTTTACTCTGCGCTCTTTTACCCTTAAAATATCCGCTTAGACCGCCCCAAAAAATTTTATTTAAGGCGTTAAATTTCATAGCGATTAGATGCACCAAAACCTGCAAAATACCGCCTGCAACTACGCCAAAGCTAAGATAAAGTGCGACCACGCTCTCGCTCTTGCCACGAGCCAAAAGTAGTGAAGCGATCATGGCTAAATTTAGCAGTGCAGTAGAAAACGCAGTCGTTGCAAAGTGCCCTTTATACTGAAGCAGCGCACCCATAAAAGTGACGATATAAACAAGGGCTAGATAATAGAAATTTATACGCACGAGCGGCACTGCGTCTGTGATATTTTGCTCGCTCAAGCCGCTTGCGATGATCTTTATAAAGTAAGGCGTAAATAAATTTACAAGAAGCGTTAATGCGCCTATAAAAAGTAGAAATTTGATGAAAATTTCAGCTTGAAAGGTCGCTTTTTTCTTGTTATTTGTAAAATTTGGCAAAAATGCCTGCGTAAAAGCCCCTTCGCCAAAGATGCGGCGAAATAAATTTGGTATCTTAAATGCTATAAAAAAGAGGTCGCTAAATATGCCAGCACCAAGGATAGAAGCCGTAAGAAGGTCTCTTATAAGCCCTAAAATCCTTGAAGTCATGATGCCAACTGAGTTTGAAAAAAAGCCTTTTATAAACATCGCCCACCTAGTAAATTTAAAACGCAATAGTAACAAAAGATGCTTTAAAGCTTACATAACCCAAATTTAATAAAGTTTTAGAGATAATAAGAGCCAAAATTTTATGTGAAATGGATCAAATTTGAGCGAAAACGTGCAAGAAAACGAGAGATTTTTACCGCCAACGCAAATTCAAACTTCAACGCCTTATATATCGCTTAAAGAGCTAAGCAAACAATACAGCGTGCCAGTGGAATTTGTGGATTTTAGGCTTTCAAACATCCTCACATACTATAAAAATGAAGATAACGTCGAGCCAGTTTATGTTCCTGAAGAAAATTTAAGCTTTTTTGATGACAACACATTTTATCTTGACGAGACGCTAGAGATCGAGCAGGTTTATGACGTTGAGTTTTTTGACGTTAGGCTAAATGCCACGCCAAAGCTGCCAAAGATCGACATCGGCGTAAACTCAACCATCACAAAGGTCATCGCAAAGGTTAGAGCGAGCAAAGAGTGCGAATACGAGCAGCACTACGAAGATAAGCTTTATGAGTACATCGCAAAGCAGCTTATGAAGGCTCAAATTTTAATAGGCATAAGGATCGGCAAGCTAAAAGAGGAGCTAAAACAAATCGCCTCAATAATTCACGTAAAAGGCGAGCTTGACAAGGACTATACGCTAAATTTAACCCAGGGCATAAACCCTAAAAAGGCGATCGACGCAAAGATCATATACTATTATAAAGATAAGCTTGATGGGTTAAAAGACGAAGATAAGGTTGATTACGCCGATAGGGGCTTTGTCTTTGGCGTGGCAAAAGACGAGCTTATCATGGAGGAGAAAAAGTCTCACGAAGGGGCAAATGGACGCGACGTAAGAGGCAAACTTATAGAGGTGCCAAAGCCAAAAGAGGATACTGAAAAAGAGATAAGCATAAGCGAAAATATCGAGCGCGTAGAAAATGACGAGAGTGTAAAATATTTCGCTAAAAAATCAGGCTACGTAGTCGAGAAAAACGGCTCTTTTGACATAGAAGAGCGCATTGAGATAAATGAAGCAAATTTTAAAACCACTGGCTCTATCCAAGCAGGCACCGACACAAACGTCACATTAGTAGTTCGTGAGACTGACACGATAAAAGACGCTATCGGCACTGGCATCATCGTAGAGGCTGATGAGATCGAAGTAAAGGGAAACGTTGGCGCAAATGCGATGGTCAAGGCAAACGAGGTAAACATAGGCGGTCAAACGCACCAAAAGGCCAAAATTTACGCCAAACACGCCAAAATTTCTATCCATATCGGCAAGGTTGAGGCTGAAAGTGTCGAGATAGATAGACTAGAAGGTGGCACTGTTATAGCAAAAAGAGTAAAAATTAATAGCGTAGTTGGTGGCTCTATAACGGCTCAAAATATCCAGATAGACACGCTTGGCTCAAACTGCACCATCACAGCCTCACACCTAATCGACGTTAGATATCTAAGAGGCACTGATAATAAATTTATCATCGACGCTAGCAAGATGCCTGAGAGTGCGGACGCTACGCAAGATCAGCTAAGCAAGATAGAGAGCACCAAGTCTGAGCTAGCTACGCTTCTAAAAAACATAGAGAGCAAGAAAAATGTCATCAACGAGAACAAAGACTCGATCTACACGATAAAAGCTAAGATCGAAGAGCTCTCAAAAGCCAAAGTGATACCGCCAGTTACATTTATGAAAAAGCTAAAAGAGTATCAAGGGCTAGTTAATGAGTATAATACCTTGCTTAGGATATTTAAAGAGAAAAAAGAGCTTTTGGCTGATCTAAAAGATGAGCTTGAGATCATGCAAAATGGCATATTTTCAGCCAAAGTGATAAACAGAGGCACGTGGATCGAGCTAAATGAGATAAGATTTGTCATCGTCGATCCTCCGCAAAATGTCACCTACGTCTCAAAACAAAACGAGACCGCCCACGTCATCACGCTAGATAAATTTGATAACGGCGGCGAGGTCGAGTACAAGATCAAAAAGTCAAACAAACTCGAAGACTACGCGGATATAAATTTCATGGAACAAAAGGTTAAATGATGATAAAAGCAATCGAAGGCGTCGTTACAAAAAAAGACCCTGCATTTGTGATACTTAAGACAAATAGCGGCGTTAGTTATGGGGTTTTCATCTCGCTTGTTTGCTCAGCAAAACTTAGTAAAGGCGAAAAAGTCGAGCTTGCTATAACGCAGATCATAAGAGAGGATGCAAATTTACTCTACGGCTTTTTAGACGCAAATGAGCAAAAGATGTTTGAGATGCTTATCAAGCTAAATGGCATCGGAGCTAGCACAGCGATGGCGGTTTGCTCTAGCCTTAGCTCACAGGCATTTACAAACGCCATAATAAGCGGCGACGCAGACACTTTTAAAAGTGTGCCAGGCATCGGACCAAAGACAGCTAGGCGAATAATAGCTGAGCTAAGCGATGCTAAACTTATAAGTGACGAGAGCGTGCCAAGCTACCAAAATGAGGCGCTTTTGGCACTTGAGGCACTTGGCTTTAAGCGTGAAAAGATAGTGAAAATTTTGCCTGATTGTAAGAGTGAAAACACGAGTGATCTTATAAAAGAGGCACTTAAAAAACTAGGATAAGGATAAAAAAGATGAATTTAGGCGTGATATTTGGAGCAAAGAGTTTTGAGCATGAGATAAGCATAGTAAGCGCGATAGTTTTAAAAAATGTCCTAAAACAGGAGCTAAAATTTATATTTTGCGATGCAAATAGGGACTTTTACCTGATTGAGCAAAAAGATATGAGAGCAAATTTCTTTAGCTCTGGCAAATACAAAAACTCAAAGAAGCTATCTTTGGCAAAGGGCGGCTTTTACGCGCACTCGCTTTTTGGCGCAAACAAAGTTGAATGTGACGTCATTATAAATTTGATCCACGGTATGGACGGCGAAGATGGCAAGATAGCGGCACTTTTTGACTTTTACGGGGTCAAATACATAGGTCCAAGGCTTGAAGCAAGCGCACTTAGCTACAACAAAGAGCTTACTAAATTTCTAGCACAAAAGGCTGGTGTAAAGGCGCTTGATTACGAGATGCTAACTTGTCAAAGTGAGCCAAAATTTCACTATCCTATTATATTAAAGCCAGCAAGGCTAGGCAGCAGCATCGGCGTGAGCGTCGTGCATGATGATAGTGAGCTTGCCTACGCAAAAGACGTGGCGTTTGAATTTGACAAAGATGTTTTGGTAGAGCCCTTTATAAAAGGCGTCAAAGAGTACAACCTTGCAGGTTGCAAGATCGATGGAAAGATCAAATTTTCTATCGTCGAAGAGCCAAAAAAGAAAGAATTTCTTGACTACGAGCAAAAATATCTAAGTTTTTCAAATGAAAATAAGGTAAAAGAGGCGGAAATTTCTGAAGAGCTAAAACAAAAGCTTAAATTTAACTTTTCTAAAATTTATGATTGCGGATTTGACGGAGCGATCATTAGATGCGACTTTTTCGTGATAGATGGCGAAGTCTATCTAAACGAGGTCAATCCAAACCCAGGCAGCCTTGCAAACTATCTATTTGAAGACTTTGAGAGCACGCTAAACGCCCTTGCAAACTCACTTCCAAAAGAGCGTGAGATAAAGATTGATTATAAATTTATAAACTCGATCACTTCGGTAAAAGGTAGCGGCAAGCTCTAGGCTATTTAGCGATATATAAAGTAGTTTGTGATATTTTACGTAAAATTTTACATAAAGAGCGACAATGGTAACTTTTACAAAAGATGAAATTTATACGGCAACCGAGGTGGTTAGAAATTTTAGCTCTGTCCTTTCTCGCGTAGGAGCTAGCGAGCTAAAGCGCGCTGTCATCGTTAAAAACAATAAATTTGAAGCAGTCCTTTTAAATATGGAGGAGTATGAGCGCCTTTGCGAGGCAGTAAGCGTGCTTGAGAGCATTTACGCTGCTAAAAAGAGAGAAAACGATGGCGAGTAGGGCAGTCAAATACGGCTCAGACGAGTACGAGATCAGCTACGAAGTAGTAAATCCAAAATGCAAAAAGGTAGTGCTCTTCTTGCATGGCTGGGGCGCAAACAAAGAGATAATGAAAAAGGCTTTTGGCTCATATCTAAGCGAGTTTTGTCACGTCTATATCGACATGCCAGGCTTTGGTAAAAGCTCCATTTTTAAGCCCTTAAAAACAAGCGACTACGCAAAAATCGTTGCAAATTTTTGCGCTGAGCTTGGTATAAAACCAGACATCATCGCAGGACATAGCTTTGGTGGCAAGGTCGCAACGCTTCTAAAACCACCATATCTAGTGCTTTTAAGCTCAGCTGGCATAGTCGTCAAAAAGCCATTTATCGTGCGAGCAAAGATAGCGATATTTAAAATTTTAAAGATATTTGGCTTTGGTAAATTTTACAAACTCTTTGCCACAAAAGATGTGAGTGGCATGAGCAGAGTGATGTATGAAACCCTAAAAAACGTAGTTGATGAGGATTTTACAAAGCATTTTGCCGATTTTGGGGGCAGGGCTTTTATATTTTGGGGAGAAAATGACAAGGCAACGCCTGTAACAAGCGGCGAGAGCATAGATAGACTTATCAAAAATAGCTCATTTTTCCCGCTTAGCGGTGATCACTTTTTCTTTTTGCTTCACGCTAAATTTATAAGTGACGAGATAGAAAAAGGGATAAATTTTGAGCCAAATGAAGCAAAAAATGTCGTGCTAGATGACGATGAGAGCGGGATCGAGGAGATAAGATGAGTATATTTTTAAGCATAAGCACAGTTTTATTTATCTTTGCGCTTGCTTTTTATGTGATCACTTGCTTTCAGTGGTTTTCATATAGGCCTGAGCGCGTGCTCTTTCACTTTACAAAGCCCGCTTGGCACGTCTTTTTCTTTATCGTGCCTTTGGTGTTATTTTATACGACTGGCAAGTGGTTTTTTATCTATTTTTACTTTGCGCTTTTGCCAGCTCTTTATCTTTGGCATAAAAAACTTGATAAAAAGCTAGTCTTTACCGCTAGGATCAAGCACTTTTTTGCCATCCTTGCTTGCGCCATCATCTTAAACTACGCTTTAAATTTCATCATCCACAAGGCATTTTTGGCTCCTATGCCACTTTTTGTCTTGGTCGTGAGCCTATTTTTTAGTGAAATTTTAGAAAAGATCAAATTTCAAGGCTTTAAAAACAAGGCGCTTAAAAAACTTGGCGCAAACAAAGAGCTAAAGATCATCCTAATCACCGCAAGCTACGGCAAAACGAGCATTAAAAATTTCTTATTTGAAATTTTAAAAGATAGCTTTGTCTGCTATAAAACGCCACGCAGCGTAAATACAATGGCTGGCATCATCAAAGATATCAACGAAAATTTAAGTGAGCAAACGCAAATTTACATCGCAGAAGCAGGCGCTAGGCTAAAGGGCGACATCCTAGAGATCACTAAATTTCTAAATCCGCAAATCGTCATCGTTGGCGAGATCGGCGCGCAACACATCGAGTATTTTAAAACGCTTGATAACATCCGCGCGACAAAGCTTGAAGCACTGCAAAGTGCTCGCTTGCAAAGGGCTTTTTTACATAGCTCGACAAAGAAAGAGGCAAGCCAAAATTTAGAAATTTACGATGAGAGCCTAAAAGATATAAACGCAAATTTAGATGGAATTTCATTTACGCTTGATGGCAAAAACTATGCTTCGCCGCTTCTTGGTAAATTTAACGCTACAAATTTAGCCGTCTGCGTCAAGGTGGCAAGATACCTAAAAATGAGCGATGAAGCGATAGATAGTGCGCTATCTAAGATGAAAAACGTCGAGCACCGCCTAAGCAAGATCGAGGCTGGCGGCAAGCTGATAATTGACGATAGCTTTAATGGAAATTTCTCAGGCATGAGCGCAAGCTACGAGCTTGTAAGTACTTACGCTGGTAGAAAAGTGCTGCTAACGCCTGGTATCGTCGAGAGCGATGCAGAGCAAAATGCAAATTTAGCCAAGGTGATAAATGAAATTTTTGACCTTGTCATCATCACAAGCTCGCTAAACGCCGAAGTCTTGCTAAAACACATCGTAAAACCAAAGATCATCATCCTAAAGGACAAGAATAAAATGCAAGAAATTTTAGCCCAAAACACGCACGCTGGCGATCTTATACTATTTTCAAACGACGCACCGAGTTTTATATGAAAAAGATAGTTTTTTTAGCTCTAATCTTAAGCCTAGCATCTGGCTTTGACATCGATGACTACGACAGGGGCAACGAGGCTAGAAATGCCGGAGACTACGCAACTGCGTATGAAATTTTTTACGATGGCTGCGAGCAAAAAGATGTGCTTTCGTGCGAGGCTTTGGGTGATATGTTTGTAAATGAAGAGATAAACGAGCAGATGGATGGAGATCTTAAAAAGCACTCAAACATCGAGCTTGGCGTGAGTTATTTTATGAAAAGCTGCGACCTTGGCTATCAAAACGCCTGCGATGACGTTATGAGCCTAAAAGACGATCTAAACATCACCTTGCCATCTGGCGTATACGAAAATGCTAAGGCTAGGTATGATGAGCTTTTTGAAGAGTTTAAAGAGCAAGAGGCAAATAAAACGGTAGAAGATGAAGAGTCAAAGGCTAAAAAATAGTCAAATTTGACTTTGCAAGCAAGCTAAATTTCACATCAAATTTAAAATTTCAAATTTAAATTAAACTGCCGCCTTTTATGAAAGCGGCTAATACAAAAGAGACATAAAGACAAGCCGTATCTTGCTTTTTATAAAACTATGCACTTTTATACAAGTAAGGTTTTAAAAATTATACCGCGAGGTTTTTGGCTTGCTCATCTGCAATTTTTATGTTTTCTCTAAATTTTGCTTTCTGGTGGCATTACAAGCTCTGAAAAAAATAGTTATGATAAAGCCTAAGGTGCCAACTATAAAATTTGCTCGGACTAGTCTAATGGCATTTTGCAGATATTCGTTTGTAGTGGCATTTGTAACTGTGTTAAATGTCGTACTGGCTATGACTATAAAAAGGACGGCGTGAGCTAGAAAAATGGCTAGTTTTAGCGTCCTACAAGCCAAATTTGCCTCGTTATAAAGTTGGGAGTGTATAGGCGGTTGCCTTTGGATTGCTTGGGCTTTAAGCTAAATTTGTCCCGTCATAAAGCGGTTTATGTCAAGCGCACCAAAGATGAAGCTTCTCACCCAAAAGACAAAGATAGGCGACTTTAAATTTAAGATAGCTATCCACCAGCTTATCAAGCCTTTTATCTTCAAATTTCTAGCATTTTTAACAGAGCAAAGCTTGTCTTGCAAAGACGAAACGATAGAATTTATGTTTTTCTCGCTATTAATGCATAAAATTTGATTTAAATTTACTCATTTGCCAGATCCTCAGCCACTTTGGCGGCTAGTTTTAGTTTATCACTATCAAAGTGCGTGTAAATTCGCGAGGTATTTAGGCTTGCATGTCCAAGAGCTTCTTGCACTAGCACAAGGTCTTTTTGCTTTTTATAAAGCATCGTTGCAAAGGTGTGGCGTAGCATGTGAGCGCCATTTTTCTCTTTTCTGATGCCTGCTTTAAACAAAATTTGCTCCACGATACGGCTAACATAAGCCTGCGTGAGCCTTGTGCCTTTTTTATTTATAAAAAGATAGCCCTCTTTGTTGATGTAGTTTATGGCGATTGCGTTTAGATGAGCTTCGATTAGGTGACGCTTTATCATTACGATGCGGTATTTGTTGCCTTTACCATGAATTCTAATGATAAAAAGATCGCCATCTTCAGTGATATCTTTTCTCTTTAAATTTAGCGCCTCGCTCACACGGATGCCAGTAAAGATAATGACCTTGATGATGAGCTTGTTGCGGTTTGAGTTTTGCTTAAAGTCGCTCTCCTCGATCGCTTCAAGAAATTTCTTGACCTCCTCTTCACCCATAAACTCAGGCAGCTTTTGCCCTTTGTTGCCGCTAACGCCACCCCAGTTTTTTAAATTTATATCAAAAACGTGAGCTTTGCCGTCCTCTTCGTTTTGTTTATCAAGAAATGCAAAGAAATTTATCACTGAAATTCTGTAGTTTTTCTTGCTCGCATCACTTAGTCCGCCAGTTGTGCTAGCTAGTATTTCACTTAACAGCTCTTCATCGATCTGCTTTAGGCTGCTAAGCTCATAAAATTTCATCGTCTCATATATCTTTTTAAGCGGGTTAAAGTAGGTATTTATGCCAGTTAGACCTGCATTTCTAGCACTTTTTACCAGCCCATCAAGCTGCTCTATGTTTTTTATCTCGCGGCTTAGGGCGAAATTTACATTTGCAAGTGCTTTTGGGTCTCTTAGCTCCTTGTTTGAAAGCGAGCTAAGTTTAAATTTGACATATCTTGTGAGCCAAAATATAAATGAGCTCTCAAAACTATCTTTGCAGTCAAGTGGAAATTTCATGCTTAAAGCGTTCTCTCTTTTATCACTCTGGCTGTCTCTATGGCGATCTCAAGCTCTTCGTTGGTTGGGATAATGAGCGTTTTTATCTTAGCGCCGTCTTCATCTATGCACCTCTCACCTCGCTCGTTTGAGAAATTTAGCTCGTGGTTGATGTGGATGCCAAGATGTTTTAGGTCATCACAAATTTTTTGCCTTGTATTTGGTGCATTTTCGCCGATGCCGCCGGTAAATATGAGCGCATCAACACGCCCTAAAATGGCATAGTATGAGCCGATATACTTTTTCACTCGGTAGCAAAACATCTCAAATGCAAGCTTAGCTCGCTCGTCGTTTTGCATCTTGGCTACGACCTCTCTCATGTCGCTTGAGCCACAAATTCCAAAAAGTCCGCTCTTTTTGTTTAAAAAGTTATCGATCTCGTTCCACTTTAAAACGCCGATATTTAGCAGATAGATGACCACGGCTGGGTCCATATCGCCGCTTCTTGTGCCCATTATGAGCCCTTCAAGCGGGCTAAGACCCATTGAAGTGTCGATACTTTTGCCATTTTGCACAGCACAAGCTGAGGCGCCGTTGCCTAGATGAAGTGAGATAGCGTTAAATTTATCAAACTCTATGCCAAGCATTTTTGCTGCTTGCTTGCAAACATATCTGTGCGATGTGCCGTGAAAGCCGTATTTTCTGATGTGATGAGCCTTGCAAACATCGTAGGGTAGGGCGTAGCGGTAGGCGTACTCTGGCATGCTTTGATGAAAAACCGTATCAAAAACGACCACGTGAGGCACGTTTTTACTCTCTTTCATCGCATTTTTGATGCCAGCAAGGTGCCCTGGGTTGTGAAGTGGGGCAAGAGGGCTTATCTCCTCGATCTTTTTGATGACGCTCTCATCAACGATCATTGAGCTAAAAAAGCTCTCGCCACCATGCACTATCCTGTGTCCGATGCCGTCAAGCTCGCTTAGATCGTGCAGTGTATGTGAGGTGGTAAAGAGCTCATTCATCGCCTCAAGTCCGTCGTGGTGGTCTTTTATGAAGCGTTTTATCTCATAAACTTCGCCATTTGCCTTTAGCACCGCCCTTGAGCTAGAGCTGCCGATTTGCTCGACTAGACCGCTTGCTAGACTTGTTTTTGTCTGCATATCAAAAAGTTGAAATTTTATCGAGCTGCTACCTGAGTTTAAAACTAAAATTCTCATATCACTCTCCTGCTTGTATCGCGCTTATTAAGATGGTATTTACGACGTCTTCAACGAGGCAGCCGCGGCTTAGGTCATTTACTGGTTTTTTTAGCCCTTGAAGTATTGGGCCCACTGCTAGGGCGTTTGCGCTTCGCTGAACTGCTTTGTAGCAGATGTTTCCGCAGTTTAAATTTGGAAATATAAATACATTTGCCTGCCCAGCGACATCGGAATTTGGCATCTTTTTGCTAGCCACGCTTAGATCAACCGCCGCGTCAAACTGAATTGGCGCAGCTATTTTTAAATTTGCATCAAGCTCATGCGCCTTTTTGGCAGCCTCTTTTACAAACTCCACATCAGCCCCGCTGCCACTATCAGCAGTTGAGTAGCTTAGCATGGCGATCTTTGGGCTAAGTCCAAAGGCACTTGCTGTTTGAGCACTACTTAGCGTGATGCTGGCTAGCTCGTCCGCGCTTGGATTTGGCGTGACGGCGCAGTCTGCAAAGAGTAAAATTTCTTCTTCAAGTGCCATGAAAAATGCCCCGCTTACCACGCTTACATTTGGCTTTGTTTTTATGATCTGAAGGGCTGGGCGGATCGTATCAGCCGTGCTCATCGTAGCGCCACTCACCAAAGCATTAGCTATGCCTTCATGGATAAGCATCGTGGCAAAGTAAATTTTATCTTTTGCAAGCGCGTTTGCCTTGGCTTCGTCCACGCCTTTATGCTTTCTTAGCTCATAAATTTTCTTTGCAAACTCATCCGTTAGCTCGTTTTGCGCTGGATTTAGCACCTTTGCTTTGCTTAAATTTAGCCCCAAAGTGGCTGCCTTTTTTAAAATTTCGCTCTCAAGCCCTAGCAAGATGATATTTGCTGCACCTTTTTCTAGCACGATTTGAGCTGCTTTTAAAATTCTCTCATCATCACTTTCAGGCAAAACGACTGTTTTGTTTGCCGCTTTGGCTCTTTTTAGAAGCAAGCTTTGAAATTTAAATGGCGTGATGATCTCGGCTTGGTAGCTTAAAATTTCATCAAAATTATTAGTTATTAGAAGCTTTGAGTTTAAATTTAGCGCCCTTAGCTCGCTTGCATTTTCGTCAAAAATAGGCGCGTTTAAATTTCTAGCTAGCTTTAAATTTAGCTCGCTCTTGCCAAAGAGGCTAAAGCCCTCACAGCCAACGACTATTACAAAGTCGCTTTTAGCCTTTAGCTCTTCAAATTTATCTATAAATTTTAAAAAAAACTCCTTTTCATTTAAATTTATTAGATTTTTTTTGTCGTTTTCGTCTGGAGTTATCTTAAAGATCTCAACTTTTTTGAATTTTGTAGCTATAATTTCCTGCAAATATGCTAGATTTTTGTCTGAAAAAATGTAACAACTTTTCATTTTGTGACCTTTTTGGGAACTTAAATTGCTTAATCTTAGCACAAAGATACTTATTTTAAGGCATTTTATGAACTATAAAAAGATATGGCTCGTCACATTTGCGGGCATTTTTTACACAGGTTGCACCCCAAGTGCAGATCCTCACATCAATATGAAACCTCCAGTTTATGTCGAGCAACTCCCTTCAAAAGATAGTGGTAGCGGTCAAAGTAATGCCGGCAGTCTCTTTGGCAAGGGCGAAAATCCGCTATTTTCAGATAGAAAGGCGATGAATGTAAATGACATCGTAACCATCGTCATCTCAGAAAACGCAAGTCAAATTTCAAGTGGCAGCAAAAGCACCAACAAAGATAGCACCATTTCGCTTGGTGGCGGCGTTTTCACAGCTGGAGCTGCTCCGCTCTCAACCGTGGCTGATAATCTAAACAAATATGGCGACATCGGCTTTAAAGCAGGTGGTGGCAATAAATTTACAGGTAGTGGCACTAGCAACAGAAGCGAGAAATTTACCGCAACCATCTCAGCTAGGATCATCAAGATCCTAAATAACGGCAACTACTTCATCGAGGGCAGCCGTGAGCTACTTATAAACGGCGAAAAGCAGATCATGCAAGTAAGTGGCGTTATCAGACCTTACGACATCTCACAAAACAACGAAATCGACTCAAAATACATAGCTGATGCTAAAATTTTGTATAAAACTGAGGGAGAGCTAGACAAATCAACTAAAAAACCTTGGGGCACAAGGCTTATGGAGGCTATCTGGCCATTTTAATGCAAATTTAAAAGCCTAAATTTAACCCATTTAGGCTTTTAAAAATTTATATTTCAAAGCTCCTTCTTCTTAAATATACTAAATTATATTTTTTAAAAATTATTAAAATTTAATTGATATTTACTTTCATAAAAATAAAATTTTTGCCATATCATTTCTCAAAATAGGATAAAGTCTCACTAAAAATTATTTTTTAGCATATTTTAAGATTATTGATATCAAGGCATTTAAAATTTTATTATTAAGATTTATTTAAATATAACTACTAATATTATAAAATAATTTTACTCTTTTTAAAACAAAGATACTATACATATAAAACAAATTTCTAACGAAGGAGCTTATATGAATAATGACTTGCGTCAAAAGATAGATAGACGCTTAAGCGAACTTAGTGCATTGCCTAAGATGAAAAATGACACTAGTATTGCGCAGCTTTTAAAAGATAAGGGTTTTACTAGGCGTGATTTTATGAAGTGGGCTGGTGCGATGACAGCTTTTATGGCATTGCCAAGTGCGATGACACCGATGGTTGCTCGTGCTGCTGAGCTAAGCGATAGGCTCCCTGTGATATGGCTTCACATGGCAGAATGCACTGGCTGTAGTGAGGGCCTACTAAGAACTGACGCTCCAAGCATAGATAGCCTTATATTTGACTACATAAGCCTTGAATACCACGAAACTATTATGGCGGCTGCTGGCTGGCAGGCTGAAGAAAATTTAGAGCATGCGATAGAAAAATATAAGGGCAGATACATCCTGCTAGTTGAAGGTGGCGTCCCAACGGGAGCTACTGAGCACTTTTTAACAGTAGGACCTCACGGCACAAGCGGCAAAACTCACGCCGTAAATGCCTCTGCTAACGCTGCTGCTATCTTTGCCATTGGCACCTGTTCTAGCTTTGGCGGTGTTCAAGCTGCAAGGCCAAATCCAACAAATGCAGTCGGTCTTTCAAAGGTGACTGATAAGCCCGTCATAAATGTGCCAGGCTGCCCTCCAAGCGAGAAAAATATCGTTGGCAACGTGCTTCACTACTTGCTATTTGGCACCTTGCCTGCACTTGATGTTTATAACAGACCAAAATGGGCTTATGGCTTAAGAATTCACGATCTTTGCGAGAGACGCGGACACTTTGACGCAGGCGAATTTGTCCAAAGCTTTGGTGACGAGGGCGCAAAAAATGGCTACTGCTTATATAAAGTAGGCTGTAAAGGTCCATATACATTTAATAACTGCTCACGCGAGAGATTTAATCAGCACACATCATGGCCAGTTCAAGCAGGTCACGGCTGTATAGGCTGCTCAGAGCCAGACTTCTGGGATACGATGGGGCCATTTGAAGAGCCGATGGCTGATAGGCTATTTGACACTGTTTTGGGGCTTGGCGCTGATAATGTAAGTGATAAGATAGGCATTGGGATTTTAGCTCTAGCTGGTGTTGGCATAGCGGCTCACGCTGCACTAGCTTGCATGAGTAAAGATAAAGAATAAGGCGAAAAAATGAGTGAAAAAAGAATAGTAATAGACCCTATAACACGTATCGAAGGGCACTTAAGAATAGAAGTCGTAGTCGATGAAAACAACGTTGTCAAAGAGGCTTACTCTGGTTCAACTCTTTGGAGAGGCTTAGAGCAGATAGTAAAAAACAGAGACCCAAGAGATGCTGGCTTTTTCATGCAAAGAATTTGTGGCGTTTGCACATACTCGCACTACCGAGCAGGCATAGTCGCAGTTGAGGACGCCCTTGGTATAAAACCCCCATTAAATGCAGAGCTAACTAGAACGCTTATGAACGCAGCTTTATATCTTCACGATCACATCGTGCACTTTTATCAGCTTCACGGCATGGACTGGGCGGACGTCGTCTCTGCACTAAGTGCAGACGTGCATAAAGCTAGCGAAGAGGCGTTTAAATACACAAGCACGCCATTTGCCACGGGAGCTGACAAGCTAAAAGAGGTAAAAGAGAGGGTTGAAGCCTTTGTTAAAAAGGGCAACCTTGGACCATTTGCCAACGCATACTGGGGACATAGCACATATAAATTTACTCCAGAGCAAAACTTAATCGTCCTCTCTCACTATCTTGAGTGCCTAAGGATCCAAAGAACAGCAGCTCAAATGATGGCTATCTTTGGCGCGAAAAACCCACACCCACAAAGCCTAACAGTTGGCGGCGTGACCTGCGTGATGGACCTTATGGATCCAGCTAGAATGGGCGAATATATGAGTAAATTTGCTGAGATAAAAGAATTTGTCGATAGAGCTTACTATCCAGATATTTTGATGGCGGCTAAGGCTTATGCAAACGAGCCAAGCGTTCTAAACGACGTTGGCGTATCAAATTTATTCTGTTACGATGAGTTTTTGATCGGCAAAAATGACCATCTATTTAAAGGCGGTATCATCTTAAATGGCGATCTTAGCAAGGTTTATGATATAGACGAAGAGAAGATCACAGAAGAGGCGACAAGGGCTTGGTATAAAAATGACAAAGCACTTCACCCTTATGACGGCGAGACAGAGGCAAACTATACTGGCCTTGTTGATGGCGAGAGCATAGACGGCGAGGGCAAGCTAGCTCACAGCAAGCTTTTTGACACAAAGGGCAAATATAGCTGGATCAAAGCGCCAAGATATGATGGCATGCCTATGCAAGTAGGACCGATCGCAAGCATCGTCATAAACTATGCTAAAGGCAACGAGAGAGTTAAAAAAGTAGTCGATGAGTTTTTAGCAAAGAGTGGCTTGCCACTAAGTGCAGTCTTTTCAACTCTAGGCAGAACTGCTGCTCGTATGCTTGAAGCAAAAGTGGTCGCAGAGCACACAATGGACGCATTTAATGCCTTGATCGAAAATTTAAAGACAGATCAAGAGACCTGCACAAAATATGTCATAGATAATAGCAAAGAATATAAAGGCCACTTCAAAGGCAACGCTCCAAGAGGCGCGCTAAGCCACTGGTGTCGCATAAAAGATGGCGTCATCTCAAACTGGCAAGCGGTCGTGCCAAGCACTTGGAACGCCTCTCCAAAAGACGCCAAAGGTCAAATGGGCAGCTACGAGGCGTGCTTAGTTGGTATGAAGATCGCTGATCTTTCAAAGCCACTTGAGATAATACGAAAAATTCACTCTTACGATCCTTGCATCGCGTGTGCCGTGCATGTTATGGACACGAAGGGAAATGATTTGAGTACTTATAAGATAAATCCAAATTTGTAAGGAGAAAAGATGTCACATAAAAATCCTGACAGGATCAGCGAATATGAATTCTCCATCGGCGTTAGGCTGACACACTGGATTAGATTTGTAGCTATCACGCTTTTGGTGGTTAGTGGCTACTACATCTCTTATGTCTTTATGAGTCCGGAGATCACGAGCGAGCCTACAAATTTCATGCAAGCAAAGTGGCGTTTGGCACACCAGGTCGCTGGCTTTGTGCTAATAGCAGTATTTATCTTTAAATTTTATCTATTTGTCTTTGACAAACACAGCAAAAAAGAGTGGATGAGCGTGCTTGATTTTTTAAGTCCAAAAGTTTGGATAGCACAGATAAAATACTACATCTTTATGGGGCCACACCCGCATTTAAGGGGCGTTTATAACCCATTGCAGTTTGCCTCATACTTTTTCTTTTACGTGATCTTAGCACTCATTTGCCTAACTGGCCTAGTGCTTTACGCTCACGTTTATCACGAGGGGCTTGGCGGAGCGATCTACGAGCCAGCTAGATACTTTGAAGAGCTTATGGGTGGGCTAGCAAATGTTAGAACGATACATAGAATTTGCATGTGGATCATCATGATATTTGTGCCAATTCACGTTTATATGGCGATATTTA
Source organism: Campylobacter concisus (assembly GCF_002165815.1). Taxonomy (GTDB): domain Bacteria; phylum Campylobacterota; class Campylobacteria; order Campylobacterales; family Campylobacteraceae; genus Campylobacter_A; species Campylobacter_A concisus_BH. Next base: position 314,598 of record NZ_NDYN01000005.1, on the reverse strand, counting down.
ACGCCGTTAAAGGCAAAAATGGAGCGATGGACGCCATCGTTAGCGGCTATAAATTTGTAAAAGAACACTGATGAGAGTGCTAGTTCTTGGCATCGGCAACGTTATGTTTGCTGATGAGGGCATAGGTGTTCATTTTGTAAATTTGATGGCTAAAAACTATAAATTTACAAGCTCTAAAAACGAACTTACTCTAATGGACGGGGGCACTTTAGCCCTCGCTCTAACTCACATAATAAGCGAATTTGACTATCTTATTGTCGTTGATTGCATTAGCGCAAATGGCGCAAGCGTGGGCGATGTTTATTTTTTCGACTTTCTAAACGTACCAAATTTTATCAGCTGGGACGGCTCGGCTCACGAGATCGAGATGCTTCAAACCCTTCATCTAATGGAGCTTGCAGGTGACAGGCCGACAACCAAAATTTTAGGTATCGTGCCTAGCCGCATAGAGTCATCAAATTTTAGCCTCTCAGATGAAGTGATAAAAGCTTCTAACATCATAGAAAAAACGCTGCTTGAACACTTAAAAGAGCTTGATTTTAAGTGTGAAAAGGTGGCAAATTTTACTCTAAATGACACCATCGATGACTACGCCAAAAAAGGTTTAAAATGATACTTGCTTTTAAATTTGACTGCTTTAAAAATCCAGCCTTTTTGGCACCATTTTTACGCTCATTAGCTGGGGAGCTTAAGCACTCTATAAGCTGCAAAGATGATCAAATTTGCCTAAAAGTAATTGGCACAAATGAGGAGCTTAGTGCTCTAGCAGACAGAGCTAGCATCATCTTGCCTTATAGCCTTTTTATAAAGCATAGCGAGGTTGATACAGCAGATGAGCTTGACCAGGCAGGTGAGATTAAAAAGATAAAATTTGGCACGCTTAGCCCATCTCAAGCGGCGGCATTTTTGGCTAATGGCAAGGCTATTTTAAACGAAAGTGGTGTGCTTGCCTTGAGTAAATTTGATGGCGAGATAACGCTTGATAATTTTAATGAAAAGCTAAAAAGCTGCCTAAATTTATTAAAAAATGGTAAGAGTGTTTGCATAGGGCAAGATGAAAATTTATATGAAATTTCTCTTGGGGTAAAATTTGATGTAAATTTCTTGATGCCTGTAAATTTAAAGCAGCTACCTAAAATTTTTATAGCTGGTGATAGGGCGCAGATCGCGCTTGCTAGCTTTGAAAAGCCACTTTTGGCACTAAAGACGACAGCTATTTATAGGCAAAACCACGAAGGCGCACCGCTATTTTTTGACGTGATGGCACCAAATGACCTTTTCCTTTACGCCCTTTGCGAACAGCTAAATCAAGATGGCTTTAGCTTTTTAAGCGTTACTGTAAAGGAGCAAAAAAGCGCCCTTTCAAGGCTTGCTTTGCTTGAAAATAGCGCACTTTTAAGCCCATTTTTTTATACAAAAGATGAGAAATTTGAGCTTAACTATTTTGGCGAGGTGGCTTTGGGGCTTAAATTTAGCAAATTTATCGATGATGAAATTTGCCTGCTTTTAAAATCAAGCAAAACACAGCTTCTATTTTTACCAAAATTTAGCAGCTTTGAAGAAATTTATGAGCTCATAAGAGCTAATGAGGGCGGTGAAAGATTACTTGAAAACTTCAGTAAAGAGCGCGCCCTGCCAAGCGGTAAATTTAGCTCAAATGCTAGCTTTTTCTCGCTATTTTGCATAGCTGGACGTTTGCTTGGCTTAAGCAGTGACTTTAAAAAAGCAGGGGAGAATTTGCTTCTTATGGCAAGCGATTTTAGCGGTCAAAAGGGCGTTAGGATAGATTACAAAATGAAAGATGACTTTGGTTTAGACGGGGTTAAGTTTGTAAAAAGTATCATTTCATTTATCCTTGCTGGCGCTGGAGAGAAGAATATCAGCTTTGGTTGCACCGAGTCTTTGGCGCATTTTTTGAGCGATTTTAGCTATGAAAAACGAGATAAATTTAACATCAAAAATGTTACTTTAAGCGGGGATTTATTTTATAATAAGGTAGTTAGCAACTTGATAAAAAAGCACCTAAACCCAAATATAAAAACAAATTTTGACCCCGGATTTGGCGTTGAGATCAAGCTTTAGATATGAGATCAAAGGCTTAGTTCAAGGCGTTGGTTTTAGACCTTTTGTCTATACTTTAGCGGACAAATTTAAGCTAGTTGGCGAAATTTACAACGACGATGAGGGTGTGAAGCTAAATTTTAGCGGCGAAGAGGCTAGCTTTTTGGCTTTTGAAAAAGAGCTTTATGAGAAGCTACCAGCCCTTGCTAGGATCGATGAACTGCATAAATTTAAGATAGATCAAATTTATGAAAAGCTTGAGATCATCGCTTCAAAAAGCGCTACCAAACAAGCGCCTATCTTGCCTGATTACGCACTTTGCGATGACTGCTTGCGCGAGTTTTATGACCCTACAAATCCACGCTACAAATACCCATTTATAAACTGCACCAACTGCGGACCGAGATTTTCCATCATCAAAGCATTGCCCTACGACAGGGTAAATACGACGATGAACGAGTTTAAGATGTGCGAGTTTTGTGAGAGCGAATACAAAGACCCGCTTAACCGCCGCTACCACGCAGAGCCGATCTCTTGCCCAAACTGCGGGCCAAAGCTCTATCTAAAAGACAAATTTGGCAAAGTCTTGGCTAGTAAAAATGAAGCGGCAAAAGAGGCGGCCACGCTCATAAACGAGGGCAAAATTTTAGCCATTAAGGGGCTTGGTGGCTTTCATCTAGTTTGCGACGCGACAAATGAAGACGCAGTTTGCGAGCTAAGAGCTAGAAAACACCGCCCAAGCAAGCCCTTTGCACTGATGAGTAAAAATTTACAAAACGCTAGAGAGATAGCGCAAATTTCAGAGGCTGAGGCGAAGCTTCTTAGCTCAAATTTAAAGCCAATCGTCTTGCTTGAAGCAAAAAATGGCTCAAATATCGCAAAAAGTGTCGCTCCAAATTTAAACAAGCTTGGCGTCATGCTTGCATTTAGCGGCATACATCTTTTGCTTTTTGACCACTTAGAACACGACATCATCGCAACTAGCGCAAACATCTCAGGCGAGGTTGTGATAAAAGACGAGAGCGAGCTAAGAGAAAAACTAGGCGACGTCATAGACTTTTATCTTGATCACGACCGAGAAATTTACTCGCCAAGTGACGATAGTATCGCATTTTGCGTTGGTGATGAAGTTGTTTTTACAAGGACGAGCCGAGGGCTAAATCCAAATTTCATCCATACAAATTTCAAGCAAAAAGGGACATTTTTAGCACTTGGAGCGGAGCTAAAAAGCTCATTTTGCATCTACAAAGACGGCCTTTTGATGGTTAGTCCATATATCGGCGATCTAAAAAACGTGGCGACTTTTGATAGGTTTAAGGACATTTTCACCCTTTTTGAAACGACTTATGATCTAAAAATAGACAAAGTCATAGCCGATCTGCATCCAAATTTTTTAAATACAAAATGGGCGAAAGATCAGGGCTTTGAGCTAGTTCATCTGCAGCATCACTACGCACATTTGCTAAGTGTGATCTTTGAAAATGATTTGCCAGACAAAGAGTATCTTGGATTTTGTTTTGACGGCACTGGATACGGAGAGGATGGCAAAATTTGGGGTGGCGAGGTTTTTAGGCTGGATAAAAAGAGTTACGAGAGAGTTTATCACTTTGATGAATTTAGCTTATTTGGCGGCGAAAATAGCATAAAAAATATCTACCTCATCGCTTATTCTATTATTTTGAAGTATGAGCTTGAAGACGAGGGGCGTAAATTTCTAGTAAATTTTGATGAAAAGGTGCTTCGAAATTTCAAGATGATGGAGCAAAAGGGGCTAAATTTAGTAAAAACTAGCTCTGTTGGTAGGATATTTGACGCATTTGGTGCGATAATATGTGGCATTTCTCACTCAAGCTACGAGGGAGAGAGTGGTATGAGGCTTGAGGCGCTTTATGATAAAAATTTAGATGTGTGTTACAAATTTAGCCTAAATGACGGAGTTATCGGCTTTAAAGAGGCCTTTAAAAGTGCTTTAAAAGATGAGCCAAGAGTGGCTGCAACGGCATTTATAAATGGCATGGCTGATATTATTTTTGAAATTTCTAAAAATGAGAAAAAAGAGATTTTACTAAGTGGTGGAGTTTTTCAAAATAAGACTTTGCTTGAACTTATTTACAAAAAATTTACTAAATCAAATTTGAAATTTTATATCAATAAGAAATTCTGCAGTAACGATTCTAACGTAAATTTAGGGCAAATTTATTATTATTTATCCACATTTTCTAATAAGTGATGTATAATTATTTTAAACGGTAATCAAACGAGAAAGGAGCAAAAAATGGATAGTGTTATACGTTTTAGTGTTTCTTTGCCTAGTCAATTACTAGACGAACTAGATAGAAAAGTTAGCGAACAAGGCTACGCTTCTAGGAGTGAATTTACAAGGGATTTGATCCGTGAAAAGATCGTAAACGACAGCTGGAAGGACGCTAACGAGGAGTTGATTGGGGTTTTGACGCTCATTTATGTGCATCATCACAACGATTTGGTGAATAAAAAAATGGATATCGAGCATGACTCTGATGTGAAGATCATCTGCACAAATCACGTTCATGTCGATCACCACAACTGCTTAGAAACGATCTCTATAAGGGGCGAAGCGGAGAAGATAGAGCGCTTTGCTGACAGGATTGCTGGCTTAAAGGGTGTTAAGTTTTCTAAACTTACAAAGGCTGCTGTGCCTAAATTTTAAGCTAAAAGCTTTTTTGGCTGTTAAATTTAGGATTTTTGTAAATAGCTAGCAGTGCTCTTGGCTGCGGAGCTTGTCTTATTTTGTCTTTTTGATAGTTTTTTAGCAGTTTTTGTGATCCATTTTTGCAAATTTATAGCAGGGTTTTGCTGCATTTTTTTGCGCATGCCATGTATCTTTTTGGTAAAAATAGTTTGATGACCGTTTGTTTTTTGCTTGGGCTTTGGCTAAAGCTAAATTTGCAAAAGCCCGCCCAAGTTCTTTTTTGGCTTTTTATGTTTCTCTCTTTTTTGCTTTATTTTTGTTCTAGCATTTTTGGCGCTTGTATGCTATCATTAGCCACAAAAAAATGTCATTTAAAGAGAATGAAAGATGAATTTTTACAATAGAAATTTTCTGGCCAAAGAGCTAGATCGCTGGCAAAAAGAGGATGTGGTCGATAAGGCCACCGCTTTAAAGATAGCAAATTTATATGAAATAGATCTAAACGCTCATAGCGAAAAGACTAGCTTTATCTTAAAGTTGGTTGCTTATCTCTTTTTCGCGCTGGCATTTTTTACGCTAGTTGGAGCTTACTGGGAGGAGATACCAAGGATGGGGCGCCTTGTCATCATCTTTGGAGTGCTTGCTCTTTTAAATTTTGGTGGAGTTTATTATCTTAAAAAGGGCAAAGACAAGCTTGGCACGGCTACGCTCTTTTTGGGAAATTTCTGCTACGGCGCAGCCATAGCGCTTATCGCTCAAATTTATAATATTAGCGACGAGCCAAGTGGCGGAGTTTTGCTCTGGAGCGTTGGAGCTATGGCGCTCTCTTTTGCTAGCAAAAAGCCCTTGCTGGTGGCTCAAAGCCTCGTTTTTGCGACGATCTGGTTTGTTTTAAAGGGCATGGGCGGCGAGTTTGCTTATGAATTTATCGTCTTTATAGCCCTTGGTGCCTACACACTTTATAAGAGCGACTCAGTATTTCTTGCGATTGTGCTTTTAGCGGATATATTTTTCTACATCGTTTCGCTTTGCGCTAAGATCAGTGGGTTTAATGAATTTTATGGCTATGATCTTATGTTTAGAGCGCCAATGGCTGCTACTTTATCACTCTCATACGCGCTTTTACTTGTCGCGCTCTTTAGCACATTAGCTAGCTTTAGAGATAGGCTAGCGCACCTTGTAAAAGGCTTTGGCAAGTATCTTGGCATCGTCATCTTAATCGTTTGCCTGATAGCTTATGCAAATGGCGATATCTACGAGTTAGAAGAAGATAAATTTTGGTTTGCAAAAGCATTTTTTCATAGTAGCTTTGGCAAGGTTTTTGCCGTATTTAGCATCGCTAGCATTGCGCTATTTTTCAAAGAGAAAAACAAAAGTGGCTTGTTTCTTGGCTTGATACTCTTTGCGTTGCCATTTGTCTTTAGTCTGGGTGTGGGATATGCAAGTATCTTCTTCTCGCTAGCAAATATCATCGTTGCAGCCGTGCTTATCAAAAATGGCGAGCTAACGCTTGGACTATGCATGATATTCTTAGTTGCGGTGGTTAGATACTTTGAGCTAATAGGCGATTATTTAGGGGCTACGGCGCTATTTATCATCTTTGCCTTCGTCGTGCTCGCAGTTGCTGCTAAAAAAGGAGGCAAAAAATGAAGATAAGATCACTAATACTAGCCATAATCTTTCAAATTTTACTAATAATTGCGATGCTCGCATACGCACTCATGCCACTTTATCTTGGAAAAGAGGTAAAAGTGAGGGTAAATCTTTATGATCCAAGAGATCTCTTTCGCGGAAACTACGTGAATTTAAGCTATGATTTTTCAAATTTACAGCAGTCTAAATTTGATGAAAAAACTGGCGTTGAGATATATATATATGATAGAAATTTCTCAAAAAATGATGAAATTTACGCCATTTTAAAGCAAGATGCGAATGCCACTTACGCTTTTGATAAATTTAGCTTTACTAAGCCAAAAGATGCTCTTTTCTTAGCTGGTAAATTTGATGGATACTCATTTGTAAAATATGGCATTGAAGAGTTTTACATGCCAACTAAAAAGGCAAAGCAAACTGAGCGAGAGATGATGGATCAAGATGTGGATGCTTTTGCTGTTTTGATGGTGATGGATGATGGCAGAGCGAGGCTAAAAGATCTCATCATCACGCCAAATGGCAAAAAAAGAAATAGCGATGAAAATTTTGATGAAAATAGCTACACAGATGATAACGAGAGCCTTGAAGAGCTAGATAAAAATATTCGCTTGCAAGATCAAAGGTGAATTTAAAGGGTAAATAAAAAACGGGTTAATTTATCTTATTTGCATAAAATGCCCTTAAAATTTAATTTTATTTTTAAATTTAAACGTTAAAATCTCTGGAAATTAATAAAAAAGGATAAGAAAATGTGTAAAGACTGCGGTTGTTCAATGGGAAATCACACCCATACTCACACTCACGCTGATGGTACCACTCACTCACACCCACACACTCACGATGGGCATACAGACCACGCTCATGACACACACGAGCATAGCCACGAGGCTCACGCACACCCTGTGCTAAACGAGAGCAAAACCATAGACGTGATAGAGAAAATTCTATCTGAAAACGACAAAGAGGCCGCTCATAACAGAGCGCATCTTGATGAGAAAAAGATACTTTGTGTAAATTTGATGAGTAGTCCAGGTGCTGGCAAGACCACGCTTTTAGAGGCTACGATAAAGGCTGGTAAATTTAAAATAGGCGTTGTCGAGGGCGATTTAGAAACAAATCAAGATGCAGACCGCATAGTAAAAGCTGGCGCAAAAGCTCATCAGATAAGCACAGGTCAGACCTGCCATTTAGACGCTTTTATGGTGCATGAAGGGCTTCATCACCTGCCACTAAACGAGCTTGATCTAGTCTTTATAGAAAATGTTGGAAATTTAGTCTGCCCTGCTAGCTACGATGTTGGCTCACACTTTAACGCTGTGCTTCTTTCAGTGCCAGAGGGCGATGACAAGGTGAGTAAATATCCAGTGATGTTTAGGGCAGCTGACGTGCTTTTGATCACAAAAGCTTCGCTTGCGCCGCACTTTGACTTTGATATCGAGCGAGTGAAAAATGACGCTAGAAAGCTAAATCCAAAGGTTGATATCTTTGTGGTAGATAGCAAAACAGGCGAGGGCATCGATAAATGGATAAGTTATTTGGAATTTAAAAAAGAGCTAAGATAATGTGCCTTTCGATCCCTTCAAAAGTAATAGAAATAGATGAAAACAACGTTGCTACCGTTGAGACTTTGGGCGTTACTAGAAAGGTAAGCCTAGATCTCATCTCTGAAGAGGTGAAAGTTGGCGAATACGTGCTAATCCACGTAGGATATGCTATGCAAAAGATCGATACGCAGTTTGCGCTGGAGAGCTTGGAGGTCTATCAAAAGATCGCTGAAGATATGGACGTGGGGAAAATTTGATGGATCTTATCAATGATTTTCGCGATAAAAATTTAATCCTTGCCCTTTCAAAACTGATACAAAAAGAGAGCGTAAAACCACTAAATATCATGGAAATTTGCGGTGGCCACACGCATAGCATTATGAAATTCGCACTGCCAAGCTTAGTTGGAGAGCATATAAATTTCGTTCATGGCCCAGGCTGTCCAGTCTGTGTGATGCCAAAGAGCCGCATAGATGAGGCCTGTAAGCTTGCTAGCATGGATAATGTGATCTTTTGCACGCTAGCTGACATGCTAAGAGTGCCTGGCTCAAAGACAAGCTTGCAAAAGCTTCGTGGCGAGGGACACGATATAAGGGCACTTTATACGCCACTTGATGCGCTAAATATCGCTAAGCAAAATCCAGACAAAAAGGTTATATTTTTTGCGATCGGCTTTGAGACAACGACGCCGATGAGCGCAAATTTGGTTGAAAAAGTGGTGCAAGAGGGCATTAAAAATTTATACTTTCATATAAATCACGTAACCGTCCCAGCTCCAGTTAGAGCTATAATGAGCGATGAAAATGTAAGGATAGACGCATTTTTGGGTCCAAGTCACGTAAGCGTGATCACGGGTAGCAAAATTTATAAAGAGCTAGCGAGCGAATTTAAAAGGCCGATCGCCATTAGCGGTTTTGAGCCACTTGACATTATGGCAAGTGTGCTAAATTTAGTCCGTCAGCAAAACGCAGGCACTTATGAAGTCTATAACGAGTACGCAAGAGCGGTCAAAGAAGAGGGCAACGTCAAGGCAAAAGAGCTCATAACTAAGTACTTTGAGCCGTGCGACTTTGTCTGGAGAGGCCTTGGCGAGATAGCGCAAAGCGGCATGAAGCTAAAAGATGAGTTTGCCTATCTTGACGCTAGAGTGCAGTTTGACTGCAGCGTAGAGAGCGCTGGCGAGAGCAAGGCTTGCATTTGTGGGCAAATTTTAAGAGGGCTAGCAAAGCCGACTGATTGTAAGGTCTTTGGCAAGGTTTGCAACCCGCAAAATCCGATAGGATCGTGCATGGTCTCAAGTGAGGGTGCTTGTGCGGCATATTTTAAATACGCAAGAGTTGGTTAAGGAATTTAATGAAAAAGATAATGCTAAGCCACGGCGGCGGCGGCGAGGAGATGAACTCGCTTATAAACGAGACGATATTTAAAATTTTTGATAACGAAATTTTAAGGCAGAGCAACGACTCAGCGATACTAAATTTAGGCGGCAAGATCGCGTTTAGCTCCGATAGCTTTGTGGTTACTCCCATTTTTTTTAATGGCGGCGATATCGGCAAGATCGCAGCTTGCGGCACGATAAACGACCTAGCGATGGTTGGAGCAAGTGCAAAATACCTAAGCTGCTCGCTCATCATCGAAGAGGGGCTTAGCATAGAAGAGCTTGAAAAGGTGCTTGGCTCGCTTGCAAAAACTTGCAAAGAGAGTGGCGTGAACGTGGTTTGCGGCGATACAAAGGTCGTGCCAAAGGGCAAATGCGACAAAATTTTTATAAACACAGCAGGCATTGGCGAGATAGTTTGCGAGGGCGTGGAGCTTAAAAATTTAAAAGCAGGGGCTAAAATTTTAATCTCTGGAGATGTTGGCAGACACGGCGGTGTGGTGCTTGCAGCAAGAGAGGAATTTGAGCTTGGGCTTGATCTAAAAAGTGACTGCAAGAGCCTAAAAGAGGTTGTCTTAAAGCTACTTAGCGCTGGCATAAAACCGCATACTATGCGTGATGCGACTAGGGGCGGACTAAGTGCGGTGCTAAATGAGTGGGCTAAATTTAGCAAATTTGACATCTTGGTTTTTGAAGAAAATATCAAGGTGGCAGACGAAGTGATGGGCGTTTGTGAGCTATTTGGATTTGAGCCTTATGAGCTTGCAAATGAGGGCACTTTTGTGATGGCTGTCGATGAGAGCCAGGCTGAAGAGGCACTTAAAATTTTAAGAGAATTTGATAAAAACGCGATGATAATAGGTGAGGTTTTGCAGGCAAAAAACGAGCGTGTCATCATCGAAAATGCCTATAAATCAAGAAGATTTCTCGAGCCGCCAAAGGGCGAGCTACTACCAAGGATCTGCTAATGCACGAGCTTAGTATCGTTCAAAATTTAGTCAGCCTTTGCGAGAAAAATGCCGCCAAAGAAAACGCAAAAGAGATAAGCAAGATTGAGATAAAAGTTGGCCGCTTAAGCGGAGTGGAGCCACACTATCTAGAGAGCGCCTTTGACGTTTATAAGGCTGGCACGATCTGCGAAAACGCCGAGCTTGTCATAAATTTACAAGGCATTGTCGTAGAGTGTTTGGATTGTGGATTTGGCGGGGAGCTTAGCGAAAATGACTTTACTTGTCCAAAGTGTAAAAGCCAAAATTTAAAGGTGACTGACGGCGAGGATATGTATCTTATGCGCCTTGAGATGAAGTAAAATTTTGCGTATTATAATACGTAAAATTTTATGAATTTATTGATTTTTTATGGATAGTGTTAAATTTTTTCTCAATCAAACGTTTAAAGAGCTATAAAAACGAGCAAGAGCATAAAAGAACTTTTTGCTAGTACAGGCTGGCTTAAAAGCTTGGTATTTTAGAAATTGCCACTAGAAATTTAGCTTTTAAGGCTTTAGCGGATAATAACAAGATAGATATTCTAAGCTCTTTTGGCGGCTACTTTGAGCTAGATGATCTCTTTGTCTCAAAGCAAACTTTTGGATTTTGGGCAAAAATCATCGATGAAGCCAAAATCCACAATGATATCGTCAATCTTGATAAGCTTGATTTTAAAAAGTATTCTAAATTTAACCGCAAAAATAAACTTTTAAACTATCAAAAAGTAAAGATTTTATATGACCTTGCTGTTAAAATTCGAAACCGAGCATTTCATTTTGAAAATCTTTATAAGCTAAATGACGATCAAACGCCGAGAATTTCAACTCGTGTTGGTAAAACTTTAGTAGGCATTGATCCGCAAATGTTAGAAAATTTCATTAATGATGTACTTTCTGTTTTGATGAAATGTCAGCAAGACACATAAGCAAGTGGCGGACAGGCTCTGCCGTAAATTTTGTAAAAGTCAGACTAAACAATAATATTTTTGCGCAACACTTTACTCAAATATCAAAAACGGAGCCTGCAGGACATTTCTTATGATCTTTAGCGGCGAGAGTAGGGCATCTTGCAAGATCTGCGTCGAGTACTCGGGCTTTTCAGTCGTGCCACGTATAGCGATGACGGTTGAGAGCGAGCGGTCTTTGCCAAGGATGATTTGGTTGATAAGTGGGATCTTGTCGATGATGCCGCTTGCGTCTTTTAGTATCTTTAGCTCAAGGTCGATGTTTATCTTTTTGCTCTTTAGATCGATCGTGCCGCGTCCGCCGATATCTGCGCTCGTGCCTATCATCTCAATCGCTAAAAACTCGATCACGTCACCCTTTCTAGTTAGTAAAATTTTGCCGTTTTTAACAGTAAAACCCTTGTCGTTAAAGTCAGGCGTTTTAAAGCTAAGAAGCGATGGCACCGAGTTTAAAAAGCTTAAAAGCCTTTGATAAAAGATGTAGTCTTTTAGATACGTGCCAAAAAATCTCACCTCAGCCTTGAAATTTTTGGAGCTCTCCCCAAGCATTTTTAGGCGAAATTTACCGCCCTCAAAGCTCTTGGTGCCTAAAAGACCATTGATAAACTCGCCGCTTATATCAGTTGCGTCTAAATTTATACTTTTCTCATCGCTAAAATATCCAACTCTGCCTTGTTTTGCCAGTCCGTTTAGAGAGGTGCTTTTGCCCTTTTTCTCGGCGCTAAAGCTAGTAAATGGCAAGGTTTTGTTTAAGTCCTTTAAGATGATGTCGCCATTTTTTGCAAAGAGCTCAAGTGGCGTGCTTTGCTCTTTTGTGCTGTTGTCATCAAGCACAAGCAAATTTAGGTCGTTGCTCTTAGCCTCTATGCCTTTTTCGGCGATATTTAAAGAGAGCTTTTTGCTCGCACTTTGTACTTTTACGCCAGCTTTTGAGACCGTGATCAAAAAGTCATCACTATCATATTTTGAGCCATTTTTATCCAAAAACGGCATGTCAAATTTAAGCCCTTTTGCCAAAATTTCAAGATTAGTAAAGTCCTTGCTTTTTATGCTCACATCATCAAAACCAAGCACGCCATTTTGCTTTAAAAGTGGGGAGTTTTGCATGATGAAGTTGCTATTTTTCGTGGCTATCACGCTCTCATCGCCAAAGCTTAAATTTATCCCAAAAGGCTCGATACTAAGCGTTGTCTTATCTGGCTTGCTAAAGTCAAGAAGCGCGGTAAATGGCTCATTTTTAAAGGCTAAAATTTCATCATTTTTCTCTTTTAGATCAAAGCTTTCTATGACGCCTTTTATCTCGCCAGTGCTTTTTTGTAAATTTATATCTGCTTTTGCATTTGCTCTGAAAAAATCAAGCCCAAAGCCGCTTGCATCGATGTTTAGCACAGAAGTATTTATGAGCTTTACAAGGGCGCTTTTAGCGTTAAATTTACTCCCAGCGATATCTAAAACCGCGTCACTTATCTTAAAATCGCCATTTGCGATGACGCTTTTTTCATCAAAATTTTCTAAGCTCTTCTCATCAAGCTTTATCAAAATTTTTAGGCTAGCGTCCATTTTGCCGCTTAGCTGCCTAACTGGCACGTTGATCTTATAAGCTCTTAGTATCTCATTTATCGCCTCATCGTAAATAGAATTTGTCTTTATAAAAAGCTCTAAATTTGCACTTTTTTCATCAAAGATGTTGTTTATAGCAACATTTGAGCCATCAAGCTTTTTGCCTTTATAAACTGGAGCTGTAAGGTCAAATTTAAGCTTCGAGTTATTAAGTGTGATGTTTGCCTCAGCGACATTTACAGCTGGTAAGCCTTTATCAAATTTAACAAGTAAATTTTTGGCATTTGCAGTCGCGTTTAGCTCGTTTAAGAAAAGATCATTTTCTTTAAGGTCAGCCTTGCCGTTTATCTCATTTAGGTGATAGTCATCAGCCACGATGTAGCCATATATCCAGTTTTTAACCTCACTGTTTAGGTGTATGCGGCTATCAAGCTCAGCGATGAAGTCCTTGATGCTACCAGCATTTACGTCATAGGCTTTGTAGGTTAAAAATGTATCTTTTAAGGCAAAGCTAAGCTTGCCATTTAGCTCGTGCGAGGTGAAATTTCCATCAAATTTATAGTCATCTTTGTCAAAATTTGCACTGCCTTCGCCGCTGATGCTTACGTTAAAATCTTTAAGGCTTAAATTTTTTACTATAAAGCGATCGACGCCATTTTGCTGCTCTTTTTGAAATTTGATATCGATGTTTAGATAAGGGCTATCAACGAAAAATATATCATCTAAAAATAAAATTTTGATCTTAAAATCATCGCCGATTTGCACGCTCTCAAGCGAAATTTCTTGAAAAAAGGTCTCAAGATAATCCACGCCCTGACTAAGGTTTAAAAGTTGCTTGTCGCTAGCTTTTTGCGCCACGTCTTTTTTAAAGCTTGGTAGCTTGATCTGCTTTGCTCTTACAATTATTTTTTTATCTAACTTTATATATAATTGCTCCAATTTTACGCCGTAAAACTCGAAATCGTTAATTTTTATGCCGTATTTTAAAAGCAAAAGAAGCGAAAGAATTAAAATGATAAAAAATTTTATAAAAAAGCCATACCTAGATATTTTCTTTGATATCGTACTCATCGTCGTCCTAAGTGTATTTGTTTATTTGGCACGCCCCATAAACACGAGCAAAGTCGTCTTTGTGCCAAAGGGAAGTGTGGGCGAGATTATATCTTATTTAGCTAATCGCAACTTTAACTTAAGCGTGATCGACAAGTACGCCATGCGCTTCATCGGCTCGCCTCAGTCTGGCTGGATCGAGATAGGCAAAGATAAAATTTCAAGGATTGATTTTTTAAAAAAATTAGCCAAAGCAAAGGCTGCGATGACCGAGATCACGCTCATCCCTGGCGAAACTACTATCGTTTTTTTAAACCAGATAGCAGCCCAGCTTGGACTTGACGGAGCTAAACTAAATAGCGAGTATAACGCCCTTGCGCCAGTCGCTGATGGCTTTTTGATGCCAAATACTTATAAAATTCCAGTTGGCATCAGCGAAAGGCATCTGGCATATTACCTTGTAAATTCGTCTAAAAAGGCGCAAAGCGAGATCAGCAGAAAAATTTTTGGCGAATACAACGAGAAAAAGTGGTTTAAAATTTTAACCATCGCTTCAATCATCCAAAAAGAGGCCGCAAATGACGCTGAGATGCCACTTGTTGCCTCAGTCATCTACAACCGCCTAGATAAGGGCATGAGACTGCAGATGGATGGCACGCTAAATTATGGCATCTACTCGCACGATGTGATCACGGCTGAGCGCATAAGAAGCGATATGAGTGAGTTTAACACCTATCTAAACGACGGCATACCGCCAAGCCCAGTCTGCTGCGTCTCTATAAGTGCGATCAAAGCGGCGATAAACCCTGCAAAGAGCGATTATCTATACTTTGTGCTTGATAAAAAGGCGAAAAAACACATTTTTTCAAAAACCTTAAGCGAGCACAATCAAAATATCGCAAAATAGGGCTAAAATACAACTAGCTTTAATAAAAAACGTGATAAATTTCAAAAAATCAAAAGGGCTAAAATGAGTGATATTATCTGGACTAAAACCGACGAAGCACCGCTATTTGCAAGCTACTCTCTCTTTCCTATCGTTAAGAGCTTTTTATCCCGCGCTGGCATTAGCATAACTAGGGCTGACATAAGCCTTGCTGGGCGAATTTTATCTCTTTTTAGCAAAGAGCTTGGGCTAAACAAGGCTGACGAGCTAGAGCTTTTGGGTGAGCTAACTGCGCACAAAGAGGCAAATATCATAAAACTGCCAAACATCTCAGCCACACTCGTTCAGCTAAAAGCGGCCATTGAGGAGCTAAGAAGCAAGGGCATAAATGTGCCATTTTATCCAGACGAGATCATCACAGACTACGACGAAGAGGTCGCTAAAAAATATCAAAAAGTACTTGGTAGCGCTGTTAATCCAGTGCTAAGACAAGGAAACTCAGACAGAAGAGTCCTGCCACCGGTTAAAGAATTTGCCAAAAAGCATCCACATAGCAACGGCGACTGGGACAAGGCAAATAAAACTAAAATTTGCTACATGCAAAAGGGTGATTTTTATGAAAATGAGCGCTCAATAATCGCTAGTAAAGATGAGAAATTTTATATAAATTTTATAAGTTTAGATGGCAAAAAAGAGCTTTTAAAAGAGCTTGCCGTTCAAAGCGGCGAAATAGTTGATGCTACATATTTAAGCGTAGATGAGCTAGATAAATTTTATGAAAGCTGTTTTGAGACTGCGCTAAAAGAAAATTTAACCCTTAGCCTTCATCTAAAATGCACGATGATGAAGGTTAGCGACCCAGTCATCTTTGCACATGCAATAAAGAGCTATTTTAAAGAGGTTTTTGAGCTATTTGGTGATGAGTTTAAAGCTAGTGGCGTTGAGGCAAAAAACGGCTTAAAAGATATGTTTTCTAAAATTTCAACCCTTAAAAATAAAGATGAAATTTTGGCTAAATTTGATGAAATTTTGAGCAAAAAAGCAAAAATCTGGGCATTAAATGAAAATGCCAGCAACTTTGACGTGCCAAATGACGTTATCATCGACGCCTCCGTGCCTGCACTCATTAGAAACTCTGGCAAGGTAAAAGACAGAAGTGGCGAGCTAAATTTCTCACTTTGTATGATCCCAGATAGGACCTACGCTAGGGTTTATGAGGCCTGCGTGGCGGACTTTAAGGAGCATGGCGCGCTTGATGTGAGCAAGATCGGCAGCGTGGCAAACGTGGGGCTAATGGCTAAAAAGGCCGAGGAGTACGGCAGCCATGATAAGACCTTCATCGCAAAAGAGGATGGAGAATTTGTAGTTTTTGATGAGGCGGGCAAGAGCGTCTTTAAATTTAGCGTCAAAAGTGGCGATATTTTTAGGATGACGCAGGCTAAAGAAGATGCGATAAATGCGTGGTTTGAGCTTGCTTTAAAAAGAGGCGAAATTTCAAAAGATGAGCTTATATTTTGGCTAGATAGTAGCCGTGCTCACGATAGAAATTTGATAGCTAAATTTGACAAATTTAGAGATAAATTTGCTAGTGCTGGCGTGAAATTTGAAATTTTAAACTACGAGCAAGCAACTAAAAGATCGCTTGAAGCAATAAGAGCTGGCAAAAACGTCATAGGCGTCACTGGCAATGTTTTAAGAGACTATCTAACTGATCTTTTCCCGATATTTGAGCTAGGCGGCAGCTCAAAAATGCTCTCAGTAGTGCCACTACTTACTGGTGGAGCGATGTTTGAGACTGGTGCTGGCGGGACGGCTCCGACGCTTGTAAAAGAGCTAAAAGAGAGAAATCACCTGCTTTGGGACAGCCTGGGCGAGTTTTTAGCGCTTAGTGCTTCGCTTGAACATCTAGCGTTTTTTAGGCAAAAAAAAGAGGCAAAAGAGCTAAGTGACGCGCTAAATAGGGCTGTTGCTAGCTATTTAGACGAAAATAAAACGCCAAATGCCACTCTTGATACCAGAGAGTCGCACTTTTATCTAGCGCTATTTTGGGCGAGAGAAATGGCAAAAAGCGGTGGAATTTTAAGCAAAATTTTTAAAAATTTAGCAGACGAGCTAGAAAAAAACGAGAGCGAAATTCTAAAGCAGATCAGAGAAAAAGATGGTTCAAGCGTGGAATTTGGCGGATACTACCTGCTAGATGAAGCAAGAGCTAATGAGGTCATGAGACCAAGTGAAATTTTAAATCAAATAATAGGATAAGAGATGAAAATAAGTGTAGTTGGGGCTGGAAACGTCGGTGCTAGCATAGCATATGCGCTTTGTATGAGAGAGCTTTGCGATGAGATCGCGCTTGTAGATATATTTGGCGACGTGGCGCGCGCAAAAGCGATCGACCTAGCGCAGTCAAGTTGCGTCTTTAACGCAAAAACTAGCGTTTGTGGTGGCGATGATTTTGTGCTAATTGAAGGCAGTGACATCGTCATAGTCACAGCTGGAAGCCCAAGAAAAGAGGGTCAAACTAGAGAGGACTTGCTACTTAAAAATGCCGTTGTTGTAAAGCAAACAGCGCAAAAGATAGCTGAATTTGCCAAAAATGCAGTGATAATAGTCGTCACAAATCCGCTTGATGTGATGGTCTGGACGGCTCATAAATTTAGTGGTTTTAGCAAAAACAAAGTGATCGGCATGGCTGGCGAGCTAGACAGCGCAAGGTGCAGATATGAGCTAGCGCTTTTAAAAGATAAGGATGCCAGCAAGCTAAGAGCAAAGATTGTCGGCGCTCACAACGACGAGATGATCGTATCAGCCAGCAATATAAGCGAAAATTTAAGTGAAAATGAGCTAAAAGTGCTCAAAAAAGAGACAAGCACCGGTGGCGCAAAGATCGTTAAACTGCTTGGCACTTCAGCTTACTACGCACCAGCGGCTGCAGCTGTGAAGATGTGCGAGATGATCGTTGGCAAGAGCGATGAGATAATAAGCGCTAGCGTGCTAATAGATGATGAACTAAGTTGTGGCAGGCTAGTAAGGCTTGGACGTGATGGCTTAAAAGAAATTTTAGAGCTAAATTTAGACGAAGACGAGCAAGAGCAACTAAACAAAAGTGAAGCTGAAATTAGAAAAAATATCAAATTTTTAAAAGAAAACTTAGAGTAGGAATATATATGATCGTAAAAGAAAATGTCCCAGTTTGGGTCGATGAGAGCAGGTGTAAGGCCTGTGATGTCTGCGTGAGCTACTGCCCAGCAGGCGTGCTAGGTATGAGGCTTGAGCCAAAGGCGGTGCTTGGCAAGATGATAGAGGTGGTCTATGCTGACTCATGCATAGGATGCCGTGACTGCGAGCTTCACTGCCCTGATTTTGCCATTTATGTGGCTGATAAAGGCTTTAAATTTGCAAAGCTAACGCCTGAGAGCAAAGAGCGAGCTGCGGCTGTAAAGGCAAATAAATTTGCCAAGCTTGGAGAGAGCGCATGAGAGAGGTAGTATCAACTGGTAATGCCCTAGTAGCAAGGGCTGCGGTCGAGTGCGGCTGTAACTTCTTTGGCGGATATCCTATCACTCCAAGCAGCGAGATCGCCCACGAGCTAAGCGTGCTTTTGCCAAAACATGGCGGCACTTTTATACAGATGGAAGATGAGATAGCTGGAATTTCAGTAGCTCTTGGCGCAAGTGCGAGCGGTGCTAAAGCGATGACTGCTAGCTCTGGTCCTGGAATTTCACTAAAGGCTGAGCAAATAGGCCTTGGCTTTATCGCTGAGATACCGCTCGTCATCGTAAATGTCATGCGCGGTGGCCCTTCAACTGGCCTACCAACCCGCGTCGCACAAGGCGATATCTTGCAGGCTAAAAATCCAACTCACGGCGATGTAAATATGATAGTGCTAGCGCCTAGTAGCCTAGAGGAGTGCTATACGCAGACGGTGCGCGCCTTTAATCTTGCAGCTAGGTTTATGACGCCAGTTATGCTGCTACTTGATGAGACGATAGGTCACATGCAAGCAAGGGTGCGTCTGCCAGAAATTAGCGAGCTAGAAATTTATAAAAGAAGAGAATTTAGTGGCGAGCCAAAAGAGTATAAACCATACGATGCCGCACCAGACGCGCCAGCTACGCTAAATCCTTTCTTTAAAGGCTATCACTACCACATAACTGGGCTTCATCACGGCGCCACTGGCTTTCCAACAGAAGATGGCAAGATAGTTGAATACTCAATGAATAGGCTGTTTAACAAGATAAATTTACACACTGACGAGTGCGAGAAATATGAAGAATTTATGCTTGATGACGCGCAAATTTGCATCATCGCCTTTGGTAGCGTGGCGCTTTCAGCTAAGCAAGCGATATTAAATTTACGTGAAAAAGGGCTAAAAGTAGGGCTATTTAAACCACTCACACTTTTCCCAGCTCCAGCTAAAAAGCTAAAAGAGATATCAGATAAATTTAATAAAATTTTAGTCTGCGAGCTAAATTTAGGCCAGTATAGTGGCGAAATTTCAAAGATCATCTTAAGAGACGACTTTGTAAAACTGCTAAAAGCAAACGGCAGACCGATAAGCCCAAGCGAGATCGAGGCGAAGATAGGAGAAATTTATGGCTTTTAATTATGATAAATATTTACGAACAGATAAAATGCCTACTCTTTGGTGCTGGGGCTGCGGCGACGGCGTCATACTAAAGGCGCTCATCCGCGCTATCGACACCATGGGCTGGGATATGAACGATGTTTGCGTGGTCTCAGGCATAGGCTGCTCTGGCCGCTTTAGCGGATATCTTGACTGCAACACCATCCACACAACTCACGGTAGAGCCGTAGCATATGCTACTGGCGTAAAGATGGCAAACCCAGACAAGCACGTCATCGTAGTAACTGGCGACGGCGACGGACTGGCGATCGGAGGCAACCACACGATACACGGATGCCGCCGAAATATCGGGCTAAATCACATCTTAATCAACAACTTCATCTACGCGCTAACCAACTCGCAAACCAGCCCAACCACGCCAAAGGGCATGTGGACGGTCACAGCGCAATACGGCAACATCGATCCTAGCTTTGACGCCTGTAAGCTCGCAACTGCCGCAGGAGCTAGCTTTGTCGCGCGTGGAAGCGTCATCGAGCCAGAGAAGCTTACAAAGCTCTTTGTAGAGGGCTTTAGTCACGATGGATACAGCTTTTTTGATGTATTTTCAAACTGCCATATAAATTTAGGTCGCAAAAATAAAATGGGCGAGGCGGTGAAAAATTTAGAGTGGATAAAAGGCCGCACGACTAGCAAGGTCAAATTTGACATGCTAAGCGACGAAGAGAAAAAGGGTATTTTCCCACTTGGTGTTCTGCATAAAGATGAAGAAAAGATCGAATACACTAAGGCTTACGACATGGTAAGAAAGGCTGCCATGAGCAATGAAGCGATAAATTTTGAGGAGCTAGCATGAAGTCACAACTAAGATTTGTCGGCGTTGGCGGACAGGGCGTCATACTAGCAGGCGAGATCCTCTCAGCTGCCAAGATAAAAGCAGGCGGATACGGTGTCAAGGCCTCTACCTACACATCTCAGGTGCGTGGCGGCCCAACTAAGGTCGATATCATACTTGATGAGAAAGAAATTTTATACCCTTATGCAAACGAGGGTGAGATAGACTTTATGCTTGCTACCGCGCAGATAAGCTATGATGCCTTTAAAAGTGGCGTGAAAGAGGGCGGTGCGATCGTTGTCGAGCCAAATTTGGTAAAAGTAAGCGATGAGGATAAAAAGCGCTGGAAAATTTATGAAATTCCTATCATCTCTATCGCAAAAGACGAGGTCGGTAACGTCATCACTCAAAGCGTCGTGGCTCTTGGTGTGGCTGTGGCGATGAGTGGGAGCATGGATGAAAATTTAGTGCGTGAAGAGATGCTAGCAAGCGTGCCAGCTAAGGTCAAAGAGGCAAATGCTAAAGCTTACGAGCTAGGCCTAAAATACGCAAAAGAGCTTTTAAAATAGAAATTTGGCTAAATTTAAATTTAGCCAAAAACCTTCCAAAATGGATCAGATAAAACTAGAAAATTTCCGCAAAGAATATGGCTTTGAGATGCCGATCATTAGGAGCTTGTCAAACGATGAGTGCTTAAAGATAAGAGAGAATTTACTTCATAAATTTAGCCTAGATGATATAGATGAGTTTTTTAAGATAGATAAATTTAGCAAGCTTGATGGCTTTAATGCGGACGAAGCAAATTTTGATCTCAAGACCGCTTTTAGCGAGCTTGGCATCGCCACACCAAATGAAATTTGCATAAATTTTAATAAATTTGAGAGCATTGATATTTTGCGCTTTGATGATCTTTTTAAATTTTTTAGTGATATCTGGTATCCATCACTTGATGATATTGAGATATTTGATATAAATTTAAGCTTCATTTTCTCAGTCAGACACTACGGGGCTATCTATCATTTTACTCTCTAGCTATCAAAAATTTACAAATTTATATGATTTTTGATAATCATACGATTTTTATCCCATTTAAATTTATTAGTTTTAATTATTTATTTAATTTTAAGTAATATCCTCAAAGATACGTAAAATTGGCTATTTTATAACATTTTGTCTATTTTTATTAGTATATATTGCGTGGTAATATCATTTTTCATTTTTATCAAAATAATAAATTTATAAGTAGTAGCTACAAACACGATAAAATGGTCTTTTACTAAATGATTTTAGCTATCAAATCTCACTATATAACCTAAAATAAATCTTTATGTTTCTTTTAAGTAAATTTTATGTAAAGTTTCATTATTAATTTTTTTATTAATATAGTTGTTTTAAAAAATATTAAGAAATGAACTGGCGGTGCGTTTTTTGACGCTAATAAACTTATTAAAATAGGAAGTTATCAATGAGTGAAAAATTTACCAGAAGAGAATTTCTACAAAGCGCCTGTATAAGCGTAGGTGCGCTAGCTACAACAGCTGGTGCGACCAATGTTTTTGCTGGCGAGTTGCCAAAGGGCAATGAAAATGGCTTGCCATCTGTTGATGTGCTAATAATCGGCTCTGGCGGTGCAGGACTTCGTGCAGCAACAGCCGTTCGCAAACAAAACCCAAATTTAACAGTCGTAGTTGCCACAAAGATGATGCCATCACGCAACGCAACTTGTATGGCAGAGGGCGGTATAAACGGCGTTACTGACTTTAGCAATGGCGACAGCTTCAAGCTTCACGCCTACGACACCGTAAAAGGTGCAGCCTATCTTGCTGATCAAGATGCAGTTGTGAAATTTTGCGAGGCAGCAGGCGCAGTTATCCACGAACTAGACTACAACGGCATGCTCTTTTCTCGTAAAGATAATGGCGACGTGGCATTTCGTTTCATGGGAGGCGCTAGTAAAAAACGCTGTAACTACGCTGCCGATAAAACTGGCCACGTTTTGATGCACGCCTGTCTTGACGACGCTATCACAGCTGGGGTTAAATTTTTAATGGACCATGAGCTACTTGAGATCGGTCTTGAGGACGGCAAGGTCGAAGGTGTCGTTCTTCGCAACATCCAAGATGGTCAAATTTACCCAGTTCTTTGCAAATCTCTAGTCATCGCAACTGGCGGATACACTAGAATTTTTTATAACCGCACTTCAGTTCCATTTATAGCAACAGGCGATGGTATCGCTGCTGCGCTTAAAGTAGGTCTTGGTTTTGAAGACCCTGAGATGCTTCAGTTCCACCCAACTGGCGTTCAAAATGGCGGCACACTTATCACAGAGGCAGCTCGTGGCGAGGGTGGTTACTTGCTAAATAACAAGGGCGAGCGCTTTATGAAAAACTATCACGAAAAGATGGAGCTAGCTCCTCGTGACGTCGTCGCTCGTGCTATCGAGACAGAAATTCGCGAGGGTAGAGGCTTTGGCGAGGGTATGAGCGCTTATGTGCTTTGCGATGTTCGTCACCTTGGCAAAGATACTATCATGAAAAAGCTTCCTAAAATTCGCCACACAGCGATGCTTTTCCAAGACATCGACCTAGTCGAGCAACCAGTGCCTATCCGCCCAACAGCTCACTACTCAATGGGTGGCATAGAGGTGGCTAAATTTGATGATATGAGCACAAAAATTCCTGGAATTTATGTAGGTGGTGAGGCTTCATGTGTATCTATCCACGGCGCAAACCGCCTTGGCGGAAACAGCCTAACTGACGCAGTTGTAACTGGCGATCTAGCTGGCAAAGGTGCTGGTGCTTATGCTCAAAATGCAAAATTTGCAAGCGGCAAGAAAACTTCTGAGCTAGCAAAAATGTGGCAAGATAAATTTAAATCTATCGCAACAGGTGAGGGTGGCGTAAATGATATGTACGCACTTCGTGAAGAGCTTGGCAAAAACAACTGGGATCTAATGGGTATTTTTAGAACTGGCGCAAAACTAGATCAGCTCTCTAAAAATCTAGAAGCCATCCAAGCAAAATATGACACCATCAAAGTGCCAAATCAAAATCCAGTCATGAACACAGCATTTACCGACTACGTCGAGCTTGGCAACCTTATACTTCTGTCTCGTGCAGCATGTCTTGCAGCGCAAAATCGTCTTGAGAGCCGTGGCGCTCACACAAGAGAGGACTATCCAAAAAGAGATGATGTAAATTTCTTAAAACACAGCATAGTCACACTAAAAGACGGCAAGTTGGAGCTTGGCTACAAAGATGTTGTGACAGGCATATTTTCACTTGACGGCAAGAAGCCAGAGTAAGGAGCTAGGATGAAAATTATTATCGACCGTTTTGACGGAACTAAAAAATATGAATCAACTTATGAGCTAACAAACGAAGAGATCGCAGGTAAAACGCTCTTAACAGTGCTTTTTGATATCAAACAAAAGAAAGATGCGACGCTAAATTTCACAGCATCTTGTCGCTCAGCGATATGCGGTGCGTGCGCTGTTAGAGTAAATGGTCACTCATATCTAGCTTGCGACACAAAGATGAATGAGCTTTTGGCTGAGTATGGCAACCCAGATACTATTAGAATTTCACCACTTGGAAATTTCAAGGTTATCTCAGACCTTATGGTGGATTGGGAGCCAAGTATAGAAAATTTACGCAAGATCAGACCAAGCATCACTGCTAAGCCAGAATTTAGCGCTGCAAAAGGCTGTAAGCAAAGCCAAAAAGAGTACGATAAAGTAGCGCTTGAGTGGGACTGCATACTTTGTGGTGCGTGTGCTAGCGAGTGTAATAAGCTTGAAGCAGATGCGAGTGACTATATGCAACCGTTTGTATTTGTTCATGCTTATAGGGCTGCCTTTGACTCACGTAGCAAAGATCCTATGCCACACCTAAAACCAGCTATCGACAACGGACTTTGGATGTGTGTAAAGTGCCAAGAGTGTGCTGACCGCTGTCCAAAAGGCATAAGCGCATGCGCTGACATAACTGATCTTCGTATCATGGCTATACAAAAAGGCTTTAATGAGGGCATGGGACCAGCTCACGCTGAGGCGTTCTTAACCGATCTAGTTGATGGCTCAGGCAGACTAAATGAGGTTAGACTTGCACTTCGTTCAGAAGGCGTTATCAAAAATATGGGCAAACTAGGCATCGCTGCAAACTTAATGCTTGCTGGTAAGATGAATCCGCTTCATGTATTTGGCGAAGAAGACATAGAAGGTCATGACGATCTAGTAAAAATGATAAATGCGGCTCGCAAAGCTGCTAGTAAGGAGTAATTATGCAAAATGAATTCGCTTTTTTCCCAGGATGCGTACTCACTCAAGCAGCTAAAGAGGCTAAGATGTCGCTTGAGGCCATCGCTCCAGTACTTGGCTGGAAGCTTCACGAGATAAAGGGCTGGAGCTGCTGTGGTGCTCAACAAGCACAAGATGTCGATCCTATGGCTGCGCTTGTAGCAAATGCTAGAAACATAGCACTTGCAGAGCAGATGAATATGCCGATGCTTACGACATGCTCAACTTGTATGCTAACTCTAACAAGAGCTAAAAGCACGCTTGATAAGGGCGCAAAAGATCGTATCAATACATTTTTAGCTGAAGGCAATATGAAATATAATGGTACATCTGAGGTAACAAGCCTTCTTTGGGAGCTTTACCAAAATGTTGATACGCTAAGAGCAAAGGTTGTTAAACCACTTAGCGGACTAAAAGTAGCACTATTTTACGGCTGTCACAGCCTAAGACCTGAAAAAGATCTGCACAATAGAGAAAGCTCAGTAAATCCAAAGAGCTTTGAAACTGTTGTAAGCGCACTTGGTGCTACTATCGTGCCATTTGAGAAAAGACTTGACTGCTGCGGCTTCCACGCTAGCTATCCAGCTGGAAAATCAGTAAGAAAAATGTCAAGCCAAATCGTAAATAACGCTGATCAAAATGGCGCAGACGTAGTTGTCACTCCATGCCCACTTTGCCAAATGCAACTTGACATCTATCAAGAGAGATATCAAGATGAGAACCACTCAGATGTTAGAAAACCTATCATCCACCTCTCTCAGCTTGTAGGTCTTGCACTTGGTCTATCTGTCGAAGAGCTAGGACTTGATCTAAATATCATCGACGCTAGCAAGATAGCGTAAATTTATCCCACGTCTTTTGGCGTGGGAATTCCTTAAGAATTTATACCAAATTTCTATTTTACTTATCAAAAATATGCAAATTTTAATAACATTATCGTTTTAAAATTTACTTTGTAACGATAAAACATCTCTTTGGCAAATTTCATAAAAATTTAAAATTTTATCTTACTAAAAGCTAGCAGCGTTTTTTTGGTAAATTTATAAAAAATCAAGTAGTTTTTAAATTTAAAAACGACCCAGAAATGACAAAAATTCTTATATAGATTTTTTATTTACATTATTATTATTTTGGTTATAATCGCGTGAAAATTTTAAATGGATGTTTTAGTTTTAAATTTAAAGGATGAAAGATGCAAAGCGTTGGTGTCGTCGCAAAGATAAGTGGAAAAGTTTTTGTAAAACGAAACGGAAAGTTGATCTTGCTAAAGCAGGGCGACGAGATATTTTTGGGCGATGAGATCATCACGCAAAGCAGCAACGACACTATTGTTATAAATTTCGATCACGCTGCGCCTATCACGCTACTTGAACCACAAACTATTATCATCACAAAAGAGCTATCAAATGCAAAATTTGACGACCAAGGCAATGAAGCGCAAGTAGAAGAGGACAAGAGAAGGATTTTTGGCGAGAGCGAAGAGTCTAGTAGCAAAAGCAGCGACGAAAGCGCTCAAGGCTCTAGCCACCACTCTCATGGCTCAAGTCATGGTAGCGACGCAGCAAGCATAAATGGGTCAAATTTTGACACGCAAGGGCACATCTCAAACGTAGTTTGGTTTGATGGCGGTACGCTAGAGCTACCAGCTATCATCTCAAGCGAGCCAGCAATGCCGGTTGGTTCTATTAGCGGAGCAGCGCCAGTAGCGGCTGAGCAAAAAGAGAGCGCTCCAGCTATACCAGCGCCTAGCATCGCACTTTTAAAAGACCTTGACGGCGATGGTTATATCAATATCGCAGAAGCAGGCGGCGATCCTAATCACACAAGCATGGCTGTTGCTTTTAACAACGACTTCAAGCCAGGCGACAAAGTAACGCTAGAAGTTGTAAATAACGGCGTAAAAACCACGCTTTCTTACAAAGTAGATCCTGCAGGCACAAGCGTGATAAATGAAAACAATCCAAGCGAAATTTTGCCTATCACGCCAAATGCAACAAATCCAGATCAAAAAGAATTTATCATCCCAAGCGTTGCTATCACGCCAAATGCCCCGTTTAATGTAAGCTCTAGCATCACGTTAGCAAGTGGTGCCAGCTCAGCTCCAGCAAAGGCAGCCGCAAGCGTTGATACTGTTACGCCAGCTCTTAGCTTTACAAAGGTGGTTTTAGGCAAAGACCTAAACGGCGATGGCGTGATAGACGCTAGCGAAAATGGCTTTAATCCAGCCAGCAGTACGCCAAGCGATGATGCGAAGATCATTTTATCGCCAAATATGAAAATAGGCGATAAGATAAAGCTCACCACCACCGATCCTGACGGCACTTTACATGAAAAGACGCTCGTTAAAACATCTAGCGGCACGCTTGTAGATAAAGATAGTGGCGAGAGCTATCCACTCACAAGTGAGAGCGGTGGAAATGTCGGTTTTAACGTGGCAAGCGCTGTTAAAATTTCATCATCAACGCCAACAAATGTAAATATCCAAATGATAAGCAAATCAGGCAACCCAGGTGCGACAGATACGATAACTATCGCAAATAATAACGATCCGATCGCCGTTTTTACCCTTGATGAGAACAAAGATGGCATTATAAATGCAGCCGAACTAGCTAAAAGTGGCGGCACGGCGTCGCTTATCGATATCTATGTGCCAAATAACGCCACAGTTGGCGACAAGATCCGCATAAAGGTCGATGACCCAGCTAGCACACCAACAAGTGTTACAAAGACCTATACTATTGCACCTGACGGACTCACTGCCACGCTTGATGGAGGTAGCGAGACTATCTCTATCCAAAATGGCAAGATCACAGTTACTGACCCTACAAGCTCAACTGATCCAAGTAGGAAAAAACTAAACACGACGATCATTGACGGCACGACTGGAGCTTTAAAAGCTTCAAGTATGAGTGAAATTTCAAGCGATACGGTCGCACCTGTTAGGTCTCCGCACGTGCAGTTTGCAAAAGATAGCGATAAAGACGGCGTGCTAACTAGTAAAGAGAGTGGCTTTAGCCCTGATGGTGCGAAAACCTCTATAAAGATGAAAATTCCAAACGACGCAAGAGATGGCGATAAATTTGAGATAGATATCGCAGGAAGCGACGGCAAAACAGATAAGATAACCATTAAAATTTCTCAAAATGCATCCGGCGCATATAGTGCCACAAGAGATGATGGCGTAGCTATTAGTGTAAATAATGGCACCATAGAGACCACGACAAAACTTTATGGCGTTACGACAAATTTCACGACCACATTTACCGACAAAGCTGGCAACAAAGCAGACCCAGTCACAGACGAGATCACCGTAGATAACAGCATAAAGGTGCAGTTTGCAAGGGATAATGACGGAGACGGGCTAATTGATAGCATCACCACGCCTTCTGGCTCACCCTCAACCCAAAGCGACCTTGATATCTACGTGCCTAGCAATGCAAAACCAGGAAGCAATGTAAGCGTCACTATCTCAACTCCGACCATACCAGCCATAACCACAACGGTCAAATACACAATAAGCGACGATGGACTAACTGCCTTGCCAAGCGACGGCTCGGCGCCACTTCCTATAGTAGATGGCAAATTTAGCATACCAAATGTCCCTATCTCGGTCGATCACTCTACGCCTGTTAGAGCCACTATCACTACACCAAACGAGGTCACCACAACTGATGGCGTTCGCGGTAGACTCTTTGACTTTGGAATTTTAAGCTACATAGATGACGTCAAGCTTGCCACGCAGATAGATGGCGGAGCTATAAATATCGCTAAATACCTTAGGGTAGAGGACTATGAGAAGGTTATCCAGAAAAATAACTTTGATGATGAGACAAAAACTATAAAAGAGTACAACATATCACTTACTAACGACGAACAGCCAAACATTATATTTGGCGTGGACCGCGACCCTGGCACAAAGCTTCGTTTAGCACTTGAGGATGATCATGGTAATGCCAAAATTTTACCAAGCGGGCAAACATATATAGATCTAACAGTCGGCGCAGATAAACGTGTAAATATGGACTTTGAGGCCCTTGGTATAAAGCTAGATGAGAGATATTCAAACATAAGAGCAACCGTTTTAAAGAGTGATGACACAAAGGATGATGATCTGATAGTTCACGTAGATCTAGACGCCACTCCTGATGCGATCGGCACTCCAACGGCAACTTCACATGTAACTAGCGTAGATATCTCAGGCAGTGTTGGCACCGATGCTAGTGGCAATAACACTCTAAATAAAAACACCATAAACAAAGTAGATCTTTATGATCTGCTAAATTCCGTCCATAAAAGCTCAGCCCTTGATGATACGCACAGCTACTCTGAAAATTTTGCCCTGCCAGCAAACAGCACTGGAGCAAATTTCATGATAAAAAATGCCGACACCGCAGGAAATGTCTCTGTTAGCACAGTAACTTTTATCGGCAATAGCGGCCTTGATGCTGATATGTGGTTTTATAACTACGTAGATCCATCGTGGAGAGCTAGAGTTGGTGGCGATTCTGGTGTTTATTCGCAGCGAGGGGGCAAATCCATCTATAAAGACTATATCAAAATTTACTCTCCAAGCGCCTCTACTACATATGACGTTGTGCAGTTTGCATCTGGGACGCGCTATAAGACCCTGTCTGATCAAGGCAATATGCATGCAGAAGATCTAGCAAGAGTGGGTAGATACGGAAACGATGCCTTGTATAGCGCATCTAACCCATACGCACCAAAGAAATTTATAAACGGCGTAGATACGACTGCTGGCACGGGAGAAAATATTGGCTTTGCAAATGGCGTACTAAAAGGCAAGCCTGGCAACTACACGCTTGGAGAGTCAAACCCTGTTGGCTCTGATCTTGTCATGAAAATGGATGGTTGGATATATGTAAATGCTCCTGGAACATACTCAGTAAGAGCAGCCGACCTACACAACTATGTAGAGCTAACTATAAATGGCAATACACAAAAATTTGGAAGTGCAACAACATTTATAAATCCGTCCACAGAGGTATCATATGGCAAAAATGGTCAATGGTGGAGCAGGGATTTTACATTTAATAAAGCTGGCTTTTATAAATTTGACATGGAGTATATGGACGGAACTGGCGAGATGAATTTATCTTTATACATAATGCAAAAAAATAGTGCGCCAGCTAGTGGACCTTATCCGATAGACACTTTAGTAGGATCAGAGCATAGTGGTACTCGCCTCTTTAGTAACAACTACGTTGAAGCGCTCATTCAAAATGATTTTATAAAAAAGATAGGCACTACAAATTCTTACGAGATAAATACAAGCAAATATAGCGAGGCAAATTTTGGTGACCCTGTATACCTAAAACAAGAAGGCGATGTAAAGGGAGGCAACCTAGATGACGCTTTTGTTTATAGTAAGGGCAGGGCGATAGATGGCAAAGGTGGAGTAGATACGCTTATAGTAGTTGATGATGTGGATTTTTCAAATTTAGACAATGTTAAAAAGATAAATAACTTTGAAAAAGTGCAACTTGGTAGTGCAGATCAGGCTGTTTCTATAAAATTTAGCCCAAATGGCATATTTGATATCGTAGATAGTAGAAATACAAGAGATGCGAGCAATAGTGCAGCCAGCGAGAGCGTAAATACTGTGCTAAAGGTTATAGGCGATAGTAAAGACCTGGTGCAGCTTACACATGATTTTGTAAAAGCAACAAAAGCAGATATCACCACGCTAAATAATAAACATAGCGTCGTTGGCGATACGTACAACAAAGTAGATGTCACAAGCGATGGTGACGCGGTAAATCAAGTCTATAAAGCAACATTTAATCGCCAAGAAGTTATCAATGGTAACACAATAAATTCAAAGCACACTGTATATGTCGAGATCCAAGATGGCGTGCAAGTCGATCTGTTATAAAACTCACCTTGGTTCTTTCAAGAGAACCAAGAATAGTCTATAAATTTAATTTTATGTAATTTTATATATAAAATAATATGTAAAATTTTATGCAAATAAAGCTAAATTTGCTCGTTTTTGCTCTTTGCTATCTTTTTTATAAGCTCCATATCGCCGTTCATTGCTAAACTCATAAAGCAAATGCCGTTTGCGCCTGCTTTTATGGCCTCTTTGTAGTTTTGGTTGTTTAGTCCACCAAGTGCGTAAATTTCTTTATCAAAGCTTTTTAGCTCACTTATAAAATTTAGCCCTTTTGGCTCTAAACCCGCCTTGCAAGAGGTGGTAAATATATGAGAAGCAACGAGCACGTCAGCGATTGTAGCTGAAATTTTAGCCTGCTCTAGGTCGTGAGCTGGGGCGTAAATTTTGGCTGTTTTTCTAAATTCATCTAAAAAAACGCCGTGATTTTTAAAAAAATCAAGCTGTGCCGAAGTGAGCCAAAAGTCGCTCTTTAGCTTGCAAGCTACGTCAAAAAATTGATTAATGATAAATTTCTTGCGGTAGTTTTCACAAATTTGAGCCACAACCCTAGCAAGATCGTAAAAATTAGCCTCATTTAGCCCCTTTGCTCGAAGCAAAATTTCATCCACGCCAGCCTTGCAAAGTAGCTGAATCCTCTTTAAAAAGTCATCGCCCTCATAGCTTTCAAAGTCGGCCACACAGAGAATTTTAAACATAGACATACTCGCTCATCAAGGGTTCTAGGCCGTTTGCTTTTATCATTGCTTTTATCTCATCCACGCTTCTGCTATCACTTATCTCAAACTGCTCGTCGCCCTTTTTCTCTTCGCCGTGAGCGCCGATGCTCACTTTTACGCCAGCGCTTATCTTGTTTGCAGCGATCTTTACGGCATTGTCGCGAAATTTCGCCTTTTCTCTGGTTGAGATCGTTATACTGGCTGTTGGCATGAAAATTCTATAAGCGCAGATCACTTGCAAAAGCTCGCGCTCGCCCACGTCACGGGGATTGATGCGGTCGTTGTTGATGATAGGGCGAAGTCTTGGGCACGAAAATGCGATCTCAGCGTGCGGATACTTTTTTTGAACTAAGCTTGCGTGAAGTGCCGTAGCAAAGGCGTCAAGTCTAAAGTCATCTATGCCAAGAAGTGCCGCAAAGCCAACTCCTCTCATGCCTCCAAGAAGCGCTCGCTCTTGCGCATTTAAGCGGTATGGGAAAATTCTTTTATTGCCGCCAAGGTGGATTTTCTCGTATTTTGTGGGATTGTAGGTCTCTTGAAAGACGGTCACGTAGTCTGCGCCGCTTTTGTGAAGCAGGGCGTAGCCGTCAGAGTTTAGTGGGTAAATTTCAACCCCAACGACTTTAAAAAATTTCTTTGCCAAAGCGCAGGCGTTTGCGATGTAAGCGACACTTGAGTTGGTCTCGCTCTCGCCAGTTAGAATTAAAATTTCTTCTAAGCCGCTCTTTGAAATTTCTCTTAGCTCCCTTGTGATCTCCTCGTCGCTTAGCTTTGCTCTTTTTATATTATTTTTAGCGTTAAAACCGCAATAAACGCAGAGATTGTCGCAGTAGTTTGCTATGTAAAGTGGGGTAAAAAGCGTGATGTTTGAGCCAAAATTTGCCCTTGTTTTTGCTTGGGCGAGCTGGGCTATTTGCTCTAAAAATGGCGCTGCAGCAGGCGAGAGCAGGGCTTTTAAATTTTCAAGTGAGCAGTGCTTTGCATTAAGAGCTGCTTTTACGTCAGCTTCGGTGTAAATTTCAGGTTTGTAGCTAGCGCGCTCTTTTAAAATCTCATCCATAATGTCGCTACCAACATCTTGCATGTGAGGTAGTAGCTGCATGTGGTCAGTTTTAGTAAAATTCATCAGTCTAAAAATCCAGTGAGCGGAGATGAGGCATTTGCGCTTTTGCTCTTTGCGCCAAGGCCTGCTAGATAGGCGTTGCGACCAGCGATGATGGCCTCTTTAAAGGCTCTTGCCATTAGCGGGATATTTTTAGATGAGGCGATGGCTGTGTTTGCCATGATCGCAGCCGCTCCCATCTCCATCGCTTCGCACGCTTGTGAGGGCCTGCCTATGCCAGCATCAACGATGATCTGCGTATCAAGCTCGTTTATCAAAATCTCAATGATATCTTTAAAAACTAGCCCTTGGTTTGAGCCAATGGGCGCAGCTAGAGGCATTATGCAGCTAGCTCCCGCACTTAGCATCGCTCTTGCGGCATTTAGATCTGGAAACATATAAGGCATCGGCACAAAGCCGTCATTTGCCAAAGCTTCGCATGCTTTTATGGTTTCAGCGTTGTCTGGAAAGAGAAATTTAGAGTCAGTGATGATCTCTATCTTAACAAGCTCGCCACATCCAAGCTCACGTGCGAGATGGGCGATACGAACGGCCTCTTTGGCGTTTCTGGCGCCACTTGTGTTTGGCAAAAGCGTCACCCCTTTTGGGATAAAGTCAAGTATATTTCGATCTTTGCTTTCGTTTATGCGCCTAAGAGCAAGGGTTAAAATTTGCGCTCCAGCCTCGTTTATGGCTGAGTCTATGAGCTCATGCGAGTACTTGCCAGAGCCAAGGATAAAGCGGCTTTGAAACTCCTTGCCGCCAAGGATCAAACTATCATTTTGCACTTACGCCTCCAGGTCCATAAGTAGTCTAATGGCCAAATTTGCTTGGTGATTTGCGCAGACTGCGACGCGCGGCGCCATGAGCCCTTGACCGATCTTTGCCTCGTTTGTGAGGTCGCCGCAAAGATAGACATTTTTGGCAAATTTTATGGTTTTTATGAGATTTGAGCTAAAGTGGCCTGCCATGCCAGAAGCGCCGATGATCTTTTTCTCTTTTAAGCTAGCTCCTGCTTCGTTTAGTATCATCGCCTTGCCAGCGACGTTGTCAAAGGCTTCGCATAAAATTTCGCACTCACCAAAGACGCTAGCCACGTTTTTTTCATCCAAAAATATATCGTGAGCTTCGACCTCGACAAAGGGATTTACGTCATTTATCAGCTCTTTTAGCGCCTGCGTCTTTTTCAAGCCGATGTGGCGGACAAAATACTGCTGGCGGTTTAGATTGCTTGGTTCAATAACGTCAAAGTCGGCAAGCACTAGCTTTTTTACGCCAACTCTTGCAAGGCTTAGTGCGATATTTGAGCCAAGGCCGCCAAGTCCAGCCACGCCGATTACTGCCTTGCTTAGGGCTAAATTTAGCTCAGGGCTGTTTCGTGAAGCGATCATCGCGCGTAAAACTTCACGCTCAGGCATCACGCCACGCCTTATAAATACGACGTTTGAGCCATCTTTTAGCTCGCTATCTTCTTTTATAGCAAAGCCATCAACTATAAAAATGTCCGGCTTTGTCGCGTTAAATTTCTCTAAAAATTTATAAATTTCACTCTCTTTATCGCCAAGAGCAAGCTCTTTTAGCTCGCCAAGGCTTTTTACTGGCACTTTAAATTTTGCGCCATTTAGTACTATCTCTATCATTTTCTCCTCATCCGCCACCAACTAAAGTGACGATCTCATAGGCTTTGGCCTCGCTCATAAAGTGCTCACTCCAAAGCTTTTTTGGCAAAATTTCTCCGTCACGCTCAAGGGCTATAAATTTAAGCTCATAGCCATTTTGAGCTAAAAAATCATAAACGCTTATATCGTTTTCAAGCTCGAAAATTTTGCCATTTACTCTAAATTTGATCATTAAATTTTGTAGCTTTTTACAAAATTTGCGATCCTCTCGATCGCTTTTTTTATGCTCTCGATGTCGGTTGCAAAAGAAATTCTAAAGTATCCCTCCATACCAAAGCCCACACCTGGCACGGTTGCTACGTTCGCCTCTTCAAGCATCTTTTTGCAAAACCTAAGTGAGTCGCTATCTACATCTTTACATTTTACAAATAGATAAAACGCGCCATCAGGCTTAACTACGCTTAGCCCAGGGATAGCATTTATCATCTCAACTGCCACGTCGCGTCTTTTTTCATACTCTTTTCTCATGTTTTCGATATCTTCGTCAGTTTCGCCTAGAAGTGATGGGATAGCACCTATTTGCACGATCGAGCTGATGTTGCTTGTGCTTTGGCTTTGTAGCTTTTTGATGCCTGCTATTAGCCAGTCCATCGAGCTTGCGATATAGCCAAATCTCCAGCCAGGCATCGCTCCGCACTTGCTTAGGCCATTTATCGTGACCGTTCTTTTGAAAAGATCCTCGCTTACTGAAGCCACTGCGTGAAATTCTTTGCCGTAGATCACTTTTTCATAAATTTCATCGCTTGTGATGATGATGTCAGTACCCTTTAAAATCTCGCCAAATGCTATGATCTCATCTTTTGTATAGACAGCTCCGGTTGGATTTGTCGGGTGATTTAGTGAAAATACCTTTGTCTTTGGCGTGATCGCTTTTTTTAGCTGCTCGGCGGTTATCTTAAAATTTGTGCTCTCATCTGCTTCGATAAAGACAGGCACGCCGCCACAAAATTTAACGATCTCAGGGTAGCTCACCCAGTATGGAGAGGGGATGATGACTTCATCACCTGGGTTGATAAGCGCTTGAAATACGTTAAAAAGTGAGTGTTTTGCGCCGATGTTTGTGACGATTTGGCTTGCTTTATAGTCAAGTCCGTTATCTCTTTTTAGCTTTACTCTGATGGCCTCTATCACTTCAGGCAGGCCAGGCACTGGCGTGTATTTGCCACTTTTACTGTCGTTATCAAGTGCGTTTTTTACAGTTTCTCTTATCTTTTTTGGAGTCATAAAGTCAGGCTCACCAGCTGAAAGCGAGATCACGTCGATGCCAGCAGCCTTCATCTCTTTGGCCTTTGTGCTGATCGCGATGGTTATAGACTCGCTTAATGTTTGCATTCTGTTTGCTAGTTGCATTTTCGTCCTTTTTTAGTTGATCGTCTTTAGGTAACTATTGTCATTTAAAAATAGATAAAGTTCGCCCAAAATTTGCTTCTTTTGCGTTTCGTTTATCAGAGTTGATTTCTCTAAGCGCTCATTTAGAGTGTCTTGGATCTCGTAGATATCGTAGTCCATGTCTTCCATGATATCAAGGATCGACTGGCTCTCTAGTAAATTTGTGATCTTGTAGCCATCACTTGTTATCTCCACGGTAGCTTCTGTTGGATGAGTGAAGAGGTTGTGCTTCATGCCGATCACCTCTTGATATGCGCCAACTAGGAAAAATCCCAAGAAATAATCCTCCTTCTCCACATCCACATCGTGCAAAAGTAGTGGGTTTTTCTCGTCATCATAGCTGATCTCGCCGTCGCTATCGCAAGTGATATCCCAGATCGAAGCTGGCAGAGTAGGGCGCTCATCGAGCCTGTCAAGTGGCATGATAGGGAAATTTTGCTTTAGACCCCAAAAGTCTGGCAAGCTTTGAAAGATCGAGAAATTTAGTAGGTATCTCTCTTGAACCTCTTTTTGAATTTTAGTTAGATCGCTTGAGTTGCTCTTATTGCCAAGCATCACGACAGCCTTTTTGCTAATGAGCCTTAAAAGCACCTCTGCGTTTGACCTATCTTGCAGATCGACATATCCTAGATCAAAGAGCGTGAGGATGCTTTCTGTGTGGTGGATGGCGTCGTGCAGATACTCTAGGGCGTTTGAAGGCTTGATTGATTTATAAAGATCGACTAGCTCGGTTATTAAATTTGGATTGTTTTTCTTTAAATTTAGCTTCTCTTCGGTGTATTCTTGAGAAAAAAGCTCAAGCACAGGAGCAACCAAAAGTGCGTGAGAAGCGGCGATGTAGCGACCTGACTCTATGAAGATATCTGGCTCGATCTCCTTTTTTTGCTCGCTTATAGTTTTAAGCATATAAACAACGTCGTTTGCGTATTCGTTTAGCGTATAGTTTCTGCTGCTCTCTTCTTTAAACTGCGAGTACTCGATCGCAAGGCCACCACCTAAATTTATAGCTTTTAAATTTGAGGCGCCCATTTTTCTAAGCTCAGCGTAGATGTTGCCAGCCTCGATGAGTGCTTTTTTGAGTGGATGGATCTCGCTTATTTGAGAGCCTATGTGAAAGTGTATCATCGTAAAATTTTCAAGTAAATTTGCCTTTTTTAGCATCTTTACAGCTTCTATTAGCTCAGTTGATGTTAGGCCAAATTTAGAGTGTATGCCTCCACTTTTTGCCCAGAGCCCTGAGCCTGTCGAGTGCAGTCTTACCCTAAGTCCGATCTTTGGTTTTGGTTTAAAGCGCTCTTTTGCGATGGCGATTATAGCTTCAAGCTCGTTTAAGCCCTCGATCGTTAGTGTGATGTTATGCCCCATTTCAGCGGCGATAAAGCCTATGTTTATCATCTCTTTATCTTTAAAGCCATTTACCGTTATAGGCGCTTTATCGTTGTTATAAGCCATAGTTAGAAGTAGTTCAGCCTTACTACCAGCCTCAAGGCCGTAGTTGTAGGGTTTGCCAAGGCGAACTAGGTTTTTTACAAAGCCTGGATATTGATTGACCTTAAGTGGAAAGACAGCGTTAAAGCTGCCTTTGTAGGCAAACTCTTTCTTTGCCTTTGCAAAGCTCGCGTGGATCTGCTCGATCTGCTTTTGGATAAGGTGCGGAAAGCGAAGCAGTAGCGGCCCTCTATAGCCATCGTCTCTTATCTCTTTTACGATGTCGATGATCGCTGGCTTGCTAGCTTCGTTTATGCAGACTTTGCCATCTTCTATCACAAAATTTGAATTGCCCCAAATGCTAAGTCCAAAATCATTCATCCCAGCTCCTTTTCAAGCTCATCTAAATTTATCGTTTTTTCTTCTTTGGTCTCTAAATTTTTATACCAAATTTTATTCTCTTTCATCTCATTTTCGCCCACGCAAAGGAAAATTTTTGCATTTTTATTGTCGGCATTTTGTAGATGTTTTTGAAGTTTTTTAGCTTCATAAGAAATTTCAACCTGATATTTTTTGCGAAGTTTTGAGCCAAGATTATAGATAAAATCAACATTCGCCGCATCAAGCGCGCAAAGATAAACTCCCTCTCGCTCATCCCCAGCTTCGCCTAAAATTTCCATTATCCTCTCAACGCCCATCGCAAAGCCAACGCCGTAACTTGCTCTACCGCCAAGATATTCAACTAGCCTGTCGTATCTACCTCCGCCTGCGACTGCGCTTTGTGAGCCGATCTCGTTGCTGATAAACTCAAACGCCGTCTTGCAGTAGTAGTCTAGCCCACGAACGAGCTTAGTGTCTATCTCAAATTTAACGCCATTTGCCGTTAAAATTTCTTGCAGTTTTGCAAAGTCAGCCTGCGCCTCATCGCTTAAGCTATCAGTGATAACTGGAGCATTTTTATAAATTTCTTGGCAGCTTTCTATCTTACAGTCAAGCACGCGGATAGGGTTTAAAAGCTTGCGTCTTTTGCAGTCCTCGCAAATTTTTTCGTCGTTTTCATCTAGAAATTTGACAAGCTTTGCTTTGTAAGACTTCATCGAGCTCTCGTCGCCAAGCGAGTTTATTTTTAGGGTTGTTTTTATATTTAGTCTGTTAAAAATTTCGCTCACCATCAAGATAATGCTCGCATCCTCATAGACGCTGCCCTCGCCAAAGCACTCACAGCCAAACTGGTGAAATTCTCTCAAACGGCCTTTTTGTGGGCGCTCGTAGCGAAACATCGAGCCGTGATAAAAGCAGCGTTTTGTCACATTTGCCCTGTCAAGTTTTGCCTCGATAAAGGCTCTAACCACGCCAGCCGTGCCCTCAGGACGCAAGCAAACGTCGTTGCCGCCTTTGTCTTCAAACTGATACATCTCTTTGCCCACGATGTCACTGCTCTCGCCGACACTTCTTTTAAAAAGCGCCGTCTCCTCGAGGTGCGGGGTCAAAATTTGCTCATATCCGTAGTTTTTTGCGACTTCCTCGCAGGTTTTGATTATCTGTGCATAAAGTTTTGCGCGAGCTGGAAGCATATCTTTCATGCCACGAAGTGCCGTTATCATCGCATTATCCTTTTTATTTTTTTGTGATTTTACTTAAAATTTATAAAATTTTCTATCTCTTTTGAAATTAGCTCTATGCTTTTAGATGCGTCTATAAAAAGCGTTTCAAAGCCATTTTTGATAAGAATTTGCTTCATCAAACTTTGCACTTTTAAAAGATACTCTAGCCCACGAGCCTCGATCTTATCGCTGGTGCCTCTTACTTTTAGGCGCGAGCTTATAAGCTCACGGCTTGCTTCAAAAAAGATGATCTTATCTGCAAATTTATCATTTAGTGCAAATCTATTAAGCTCTAAAAGCACGTTTTCATCTAAGCTTTCATCATTTGCCAAAGCGTAGGCGATGCCAGAGATAAAGCCTCTGTCGCTTAAAATCAGTTTGCCTAAATTTGGAGCGACTAGCTTTTCAAAATGCTCAGCCCTATCAGCTAAAAAGAGTAAAATTTCAGCCCTTTTGCCTATTTTTATGCTTGAGCTTAGTAAAATTTCACGTAAATTTTCACCAAGCTTTGTGCCGCCTGGCTCTTTTGTGACGATGGCATCGCTAAATTTAGAAGCTAAAATTTCTATCTGCGTGCTCTTGCCAACGCCGTCAATGCCTTCAAACAAAATATACATTTTACGCCTTTAAATTTTTAAGAATTTTTGCTGGCACTAGGTTGCTCACGTCGCCGTCATGGCGCAAGACTGAGCGGACGATCGAGCTTGAGATAAAGGCGTTGTTTAAGCTTGGCATAAGATAAACCGTCTCAAATTCGTCCCAAAGTGCAGCGTTTGCGTAGCCGATTTGTAGCTCGTATTCAAAGTCGCTAACCGCGCGAAGCCCCCTGATGACGGTGTTTATGCCGTGCGATTTAGCAAAATCAACAAGCAAGTTATCAAAGCCAAGCACGCTTACATTTTTTAGCTCACAAACTGCCTCTTTTACCATCTCTATGCGCTTTTCGTGTGCGAACATCGGCTGCTTGCTGTCACTTTTTGCAACTGCGACGATTACCTTGTCAAAAATTTTTGTAGCTCTTATGATAACGTCTAAATGGCCGTTTGTTATTGGGTCAAAGGTCCCTGGATAGATGCAAGATTTTTTCAAATTTGCCACCTTTTGTAAAGATTATTTTCGATTTTTAAGGCATCAAGCCACTTGCCGATGATGAAATTTTCCATATCAGAAAGGCTCTTTATGCCTGCGTAGTAGCCTAAAACTGGCGGAGCGATGGTAGCTCCAAGAGATGATAGAAGCTGCATCTGAGAAAGCGCGATCGTAGAAAATGGCATCTCTCTAACGCCCAAAACTAGGGTTTGTCTCTCTTTTAATGCGACACTTGCGGCCCTTGTGATGAGTGTGTCGCTTATACCGTTTGCAACTTTTGCCAAAGTATTAGTAGAGCAGGGCGCTATGATCATAGCATCCGTGCCAAACGAGCCAGAAGCTGGACCTGCGCTAAGGTCTTGATCATCATAAATTTTTACGCCAAGATCATCTAAATTTAGCTTCAAATTTTCTTCAGCCTCCAAGACTTTCATAGCATTTTTACTAACTATGACATGCGCTTCGCAACTATTTTTGGCGGCATTTACTAGCTTTAGAAAAAGCCCAGCACCGCTTGCTCCAGTGGCTGCAAAAACTACCTTTTTCATCTGATAACTGCCTCGTCTTTGCCTGAAACTGTGGCCTCTAAAATTTTATTTTCTCTTGTTCTTACCTTTATCATATCGCCTAAATTTCCATCTTCAAGCGCCTTTACTTCAGCGATTATCTTGACGCCACCTTCGCTTAAAACTGCGTTTAGCATTTGACCTTTTTTGACTAAACTTATGGCGTTAAACTGACGTTTGGTTAAAATTTCTCCGCTTCTTATCTGCACTTTTGTGACAAGCGTTGAGGCGCTAAGTCCAAAGAGTGCGTCACGCGGCCATTTGCTAAACTCGATCATCGTTGGTTGGTAGTCAAGCAAGCTTAAAATGTGGTTTGTGTTCATTGAGTTTATAGCGATAAAAACTGGCATTTTAGCGTTAAAACTAAATTTAAAATAAAGGCTCTTTAAACTTAGATCAACATCCTCAAATGAGGCTCTAAAAACGCCTTTTTGGCTATTTTGATCGTTTAAAAATATATTTTTAAAAACTAAGTCTTTAAAATTTGCAGGAAGTTTGTTTTGCGGACTGATGCTAAGATCGCTCACGCTGATGCCTGGATATTCGTTGCTGATCTCTCTTAGAAACTGCATCTGAATTTCATCCATGATAGAGCAGTTTTTCACAAAAGCTACGCTGCCGCCGCTTTTGTCATTATATGTTTTAAAATTTGCTGTTAGAATTTCATAGAGTTTTTTACTATCTATCTTGGCAGCTCTTTTGCCCTCTAAGTTTAAAATTTCATTGTCTTCGCCTTCAAAGCCAAAAGTACTAAGTGAAATTTGATCATTGACGACACAATACATCGGATAGATGCTGACTTCATTTGCAAAAAGTTTTGTGAAAAATAAAAAAAAGAGTATAAAAAAGATGGAGCGGGAAACGAGATTCGAACTCGCGACCCCAACCTTGGCAAGGTTGTGCTCTACCCCTGAGCTATTCCCGCAATCAAAATGAAGTCCGCATTTTATCAGATTGTTTTTCATTTGTCAAGGATTATGGAAGCTTTATAAGTGAAATTTCACTATTTTGTAAAATTTCACCTTGATCAGGGCTAGTTATCAACACAAAATCACTCTTTAATATATGATTTATCATGCCTGAGCCATATTTTCCGCCGTCAGTTGCTATAAATTTGCCATCAGTTACATTACCAAAAACCGCATTTGCTCTGCCTGATTTTACCTTTAAATTTTCGCTATTTATAGCTTTTTGCGTCACAAAACACTCGCTTTTTAGAAGTGGCAAAACAAGCATCATCGTACAAAGATAAGCAGCCATAGGGTTGCCAGGCAAGATAAAAACAAGCCTGCCATCTTTTTCATAAGCCTTGCAAGGTCTGCCAGGTCTTATGTCAAGGTGCGAGAAAATTTCGTTGTATCCAAGCTCACTTAGGGCTATCTTCATAAAATCAGCCTCACCAGCGCTTGCTCCACCAGAGCAGATAACGATGTCGTAGTTTACAGCGTTTAAAAATGCCTGCTTTACAGCGCTTAACTCATCTTTTATAATGCCAAGATATGAGCTTTTTTGGCTGATTGAGCTAAGAAGTGCAGCGATGCCAAGTGCGTTTGCATTGTAAATTTCATCCTCGCTAGCTCTTTGCCAAGGCTCGATGATTTCGTTGCCACTTGAGTAAATTCCAACACTAGGCTGCTTTTTCACATCTATAAAGCTTATGCCCTGAGCTGCAAGCATCATCACGCTTCTTGTGTTTAAAATTTCGCCACTCTTTAGTAAAATCTCACCAACTTTTGTCTCTTCGCCTTTAAAGCGGTAAGCCTCGCCTTTTTTAAGCTTAGCTGGCGCTTTTACAAACTCGCCCTCAACCACGCAATCTTCAAACCTCATGACAGTATCAGAGCCCTTTGGCATCTTAGCACCTGTCATTATCTTCACACACTCGTTTTTGCTGATAGCTAGCTGCTCTTTATCGCCTGCAAAGGCACTTGCGATTATCTTATAAGGTTTATCTTTCTCATCAAATTTAACAGCAAAGCCATCAAGCGCTGAGTTATCAAAGCAGGGCAGGTCTTTGACCGCTATCACGTCATTTGCTAAGGTTTTGCCAAGAGCCTCGCTGATGGGTAAAATTTCGCTCTCATTTTTTGGTTTAAATTTAGCTTTTAAAGCCTCAAGTGCGTCATTTACTAGC
This sequence comes from Campylobacter concisus, assembly GCF_002165815.1. GTDB lineage: Bacteria > Campylobacterota > Campylobacteria > Campylobacterales > Campylobacteraceae > Campylobacter_A > Campylobacter_A concisus_BH. Next base: position 272,507 of record NZ_NDYN01000005.1, on the reverse strand, counting down.
ATTTTTACTCCTCAAGCCTAACAATTTTTGCCCCAAGGCTTTTAAATTTCTCCTCCAGCCTCTCATAACCTCTATCAAGGTGGTAAATTCTATGCACCAAGCTCTCGCCATTTGCGATAAGAGCGGCTAGTATCAGCGCTGAGCTTGCTCTAAGATCAGTCGCCATGACATCAGCTGCATTTAAATTTGCAGGGGCATAAACGCTTGCGATGTGACCGTTTAAGCGGATATCTGCGCCCATTCTAGCTAGCTCACTAACGTGCATAAAGCGGTTTTCAAAAAGCCTCTCATCTATCGTGCTAACGCCATTTGCCGCAAGACAAAGCGCCATAAACTGAGCCTGCATATCGGTTGGAAAGCCTGGATACTCAGTCGTTCTTATCCCGACTGGTTTTATCTCATTTGCCGGCAAAATCGTGATCTTATCGCCGTCTATTTCGATGCCAAAGCCCATCTCTTCAAATTTATTTAAAATGGCCGTCATGTGCGCAGCATTTGCCTTTGTGACTGAAATTTTGCTATTTGTGATAGCTCCAGCGCAAAGGTATGTGCCAGCTTCGATCCTATCAGGGATAACCTCGATATCACAAATTTCAAGCAGTTTTTGACCGCTTCCAGTGATCTTTAGCTCGCTCGTGCCTATGCCTTCGATCTTGACACCACTTCTTGATAAAATTTCACAAATTTGCACCACTTCAGGCTCAAGCGCGACGTTAAAAAGCTCTGTCGTGCCGTGTGCTAGAGCTGCTGCCATGATGATGTTTTCGCTGCCAGTTACGGTGATCTTGTCAAAAACTATCTTTGCACCTTTTAGTCCATTTGGTGCGGTTGCGACGACGTAGCCTTGCTTTATCTCGATATTTGCACCCATTTTCTCAAGTGCGCTTAGGTGCAGATCTATTGGTCTTTGTCCGATCGCACAGCCTCCAGGTAGGCTCACTTCGCAGTGTCCAAAGCGCGCTAAAAGCGGACCAAGCGTCAAGATAGAAGCGCGCATCTTTCTAACGATGTCGTAGTTTGCCGTGGTCGAATTTACGCTGCTCGTGTCGATACTTAGTGAGTTTTCATCTTTAAATTCACACTTTGCTCCAAGATTAACAAGCAACTGGCAAAGCGTCTTTATGTCAGCGACATTTGGGATATTTGTTAAATTTATCTTATTTTTAGCAAGTAGGGTTAGGGCGATGATAGGTAGGGCGGCATTTTTGGCTCCGCTGATCTTTACTTCGCCGCTTAATTTGGCATTGCCTTCTATTTTTAAATAGTGCATCATTATTTTTTACCTTAAGAAAATATATTTTTTGCCGATTATATTGTTTTTAAACTTAGAGTAAAGAAAACAGGGCGCTATTTTCGCTTTATTTACATTTAAGAGTTAAAATTACGAAAATTAATTATTTTGGATAAAAATATGTTAAGTTTAATAAATAAAAGAGTATTTTTTGCACTTTGTATCGCACTTTTTACAGGTTGTTCTTTCACCTCAAATGAGCCTAAAATCCCACAAAATGACTACAATCAAACCGCCTCTACAAATAGTGACTTTAGCAGGCAAACTTCTGGTGAGCTTTTAGACGAAGATGACGGCAGAGCTGATAAAGAATTTGGTTCATTTTTTAAAAAATACTTAAATACTAGAGCAGGGGGCGATTGCTCAGGCTTCGTCTCTATCGTTAATGCAAAATATAAAAATATGTATTTTGATGAAAAAACCATCAATAACTACTACAGCAAGGGTGGCAGAAAGTCAAAAGCCATCTACAACTTCTATGAAAGCCAAAATTTGATCACTCATAAAAATCCAAAAAAAGGCGATCTCATCTTCTTTTCAAACACTCTTGGCAAAGGCATACAAAAAAATAAAGACAAGAAAAACGTCACTCACGTTGGCATCGTAACTGCCATACTTCCAGATGAGACGGTCAAATTTATCCACAACTCTGGCGGCAGGATCATCCACAGCTATATGAATTTAAAACAAAAAAACACGCATCTAAAGGGCGATAAAGAGATAAATAGCTACGTTGTAAGATGCTCAAACGCTAGCTGCCTAGCGGCAAACAGATTTGCTGGATATGGCAAAGCTAAGTAGCCCAGCTACATTTGCGCTTATCCTTTTAAATTTAGCTGCATTTTTTGGCGTTACCTTTTTGCACTCGCGTGAGCTATGGCTTGCGCTTGGTTTAAATATCTATTTTTTAGAAAAACTCTATTTATTTCAGCCCCTCACATCTATCTTTATGCACGCAGGCACAGCTCACTTGCTCATGAATATGATCTTTTTATATCAAGTTGGCACGATGAGCGAGCTATATCTTGGCACGAAGAAATTTATCATTTTTTATATTGTTGGCGGCGTTTTGACGCAAATTTTAAGCTTTATTTATATATATTTTGCATTTGAAAATGAGAAATTTATAAATTTAGTCGGTGCAAGCGGCGCTTTGTGTATGCTCTTTGGCATGCTGGCGACCTCGATGCTTTACTCAGACAAAAAGGCGTGGTTTGGCTACTTTGCCATAGTTGTCGCTATGAGCTTTTTGCCGCTACTTATGGGCATAAATGTCGCATGGTACGCGCACTTTATAGGCTGGGGCATTGGCTGTTTGTATGCTAAATTTTACTTAAAGAGAGCAGATGAGATTTTTTGATGAGATCTGGGACATTTTAAACGAAGGCGACGTGGGGCTTAAATTTTTAAAATTTGAGCTATTTTACGAGAAATTTAGATCAAATTTGGATATTTGTTTTGACGAAATTTCTGCGCCAAATGAGCTAACTACCCCATGCTACGCTAAATTTTGCGACGTTGTTAGCATGAAAGAGCTAAACAAAAAGGTAAAGCCAAAAGATAAAAACCTAAATTTCATCCACTCAGTCGCTCACATCGAGTTTAGTGCCATTGACATCGCGCTTGATGCTTGTTATAGATTTAGAGGGCTGCCAAGGGAGTTTTACGAGGACTGGCTGGAGGTGGCTGATGATGAGATCAGACACTTTTGCATGATAGAAAATTTACTCACAAAGCAGGGCGGTAGATATGGCGAGCTAAGCGTACATGATGGCCTATTTATCGCACTTCAAAAGACTTCAGACAAGCTTACTAGCCGCATGGCGCTACTACCAAGATATATGGAGGCAAACGGGCTTGATGCAAACGCTCACATCATCAAAAGGCTAGAAGCTGAGGGCGGGCAAGAAGAGCTCATTGAGTGCCTAAAAGTCATCTTAAAAGAGGAGGTCTCTCACGTTTATAAGGGCGATAAATGGTTTAAATTTGCCTGCAAAAAAGAGGGCGTCGATGAGAAAAGCTACTTTGACATCATCTTAAATTTATATCCAAATTCATTTAAAAGCATTAGAGAGATCAACGAAAAAGACCGCTTAAAGGCTGGATTTAGCGAGGAAGAGCTTAGTTGGATAAAGAATTTCTCAAAGGAGAGATCATGAGCAAAATTTACTTCATAAGGCACGCAAAAGCAGTTGATGAGAACAAAGACGGCGCAAAAGACGCTTCAAGAGAGCTTAGTCCAAAAGGAAAAGAGGACGCTAAATTTATGGCTAGCAGGCTAAAAATGTATGATGTGATGCCAGGAGCTATCTTTTCAAGCAGTGCTAAAAGATGTGAGCAAACAGCAAAAATCATCGCTAAAACTTTAAAATTTAAAGAAAAATCCATAGAGATAAAAGACGAGCTTTACGACATAAGCTTTGAGGATCTGTTGGAGTTCGTAAGAAATTTAGACAAAAATTTAGATGAAATTTTCATCATCACGCACAATCCAAGCATAACTGAAATTTGCGAATATCTAAGTGACTCATCGATCGATAATATCCCAACTTCAGGCATTTTTTGCATTGAGTTTGAATGTAAATTTAAAGAGCTAAAAGAGGGCAGTGCAAAAGCTCTGTTTTTTGACCACCCAAAGAAACATCAAAGATAATTTATTAAAAAATCCACAAATTCACTCATCGCAATTTGACAGGCACAAAGAACATCTGCTTGTTTTATTTTTAAATGCAAGTTTTGCTTTTGAATCAAAAATCATTTTCTACTCAAATTTAAAATTTATTACTCTTGAAAATTTAACCATTTCAAGTTCAAATTACTAAGCATAAAAGCAAATTTAAAATCAACCATAATTGCAATGCAAAATATGACAAAAGGTAAAATGCAAGGTATTTTATATATTTTATATTGAAAACTATAATTTTCAAATTGATATTTTAAAATCTTTATTCTGCTCTTTTAAATGTTTTAAATGGCTAGATTTGGCTAGTTTTTGCATTTTATCTTTTGTGTGATCTAAATTTATCCATTAAATTTAGCGTAAAAATATTTGTAAGAAAATGAGTTAAATTTTACACTTTTCAAAAATTGTGAAATTTACATTTATCTTATACGTAACTTAAAATTTGATCTACCCTATTTTGAAAATGTAAATAAAGTACTTGCTTGAGATGGCATTTTTGGAGGCAAATTTAATCCAAAGCGAGTGCTTTTTAAAAGCTAATAAGGCGATCTTATGCATATAAATTTTAAGAGCAGCATAAAATAGAATAAATGCGTGATATCTGTTTTTGTGTGCCAAATAGTGATCTTGTGAGTTCAATTTTGAAGCAACTAGTAGTTAAATTTGCTGTGAAAACACGCATAAAAACTATTTTTCAAGCTAAAGTGCGTAATTAAATTTTATCGTCAAAAAGCGTGCGGATATCTAGTGTGTAGTTTTTAGACATAAAGATCGGTGAGTCTAAAATTTCAAGCACGCCGTCATCAAATGAGAGAAATTCCACTACTCTTTTTGGCTTTCCGGCGGTTTTTATGCTCATATCAGCTTAGGCGCACTACCTTTATGATCTGCATTTTATCTGCCGTCCATTCAGAAAAAGCTAGAAATTTAGAGTCCTCTGAAAATAAAAAGCAAGCAGTCGCCCTTTCGCTAAGTAAAATTTGATGGGCACTGCCATCTTTAACTAAATTTTGATCCAAATTTGATAGTCTTTTTGCGTGGTTTGAAAGCTCGTTTTTTAAATTTAAATAGTGCTTGCTATTTATAAAAAGCCGTAGCTCACCAATGGTTGGAGCGCCCATAGCGACCTCGCAACCTTCAAATTTGGCGCTAAATTTACCATCACTGCTACATGCATTTGCCTCGTAGTCCCAAGCCGAATTCATAAATTTACCTATTAAATTTGCCTGCCATGGCTTTGTAGATATTTAGCTCGTCTTGTAAAAGCGTGTATTTTGCTTTTAGTAACCCTATTTTAGCCTCTAGCTCGCTGTTTTTAGCCTCTAAAAACTCTTTTAGCTCAACCTTGCCGTAGGAGTATTTTAGCTCGTAAATTTTTGAAATTTCTTCATAGTTTTTTATCTGATCTTGGTAGTTTGTAAGTAGCGCTTCGTCGGATAAATAGCCTTTGTAAAATGCGTCTATCTCGTTTAATGCGTTATTTAGTATGCTTATGTAGTTTAGCTTTGCAAGCTCGAAATTTGCCTCGCTAACTTTTAAATTTGACTTTAGCTTGTGGTAGTTTAAAAATGGTAAATTTAGAGCGATGTTGCCATTTAGAAATTTAAGGCTAAAGGCTTCCTCTTTTTTGTCGGTGCTGCTTTTGAGGCTGGCTCCTAGCGTGATGCTTGGATAAAACTCTTTTTGGCTCGCTTTGTAGTTTAAGATGCCCTCTTCTATGCGGTAAATGGCCGCTCTTAGATCAGGCCTGTTTGCTATGGCGCTTGTTGGCACATCTAGATCAACACCCGCACTTTTAACGGGACTTAGCGTGAGGCCTTCAAATTTAAGCTCAAATTCTGGCCTCTCATTTAGCAAAATCCTAAGCGTTTTTTTAGCACTCACTAGCTCTTTTTTGGCACTTTCTATCTTATTTTGAGCGTTTAGTTGCTGCGAGTTTATCTGCTTTAGGCTTAGCGCCTCCTCTTTGCCAAGCTTAAATTTAAGCCCAACTATCTCATTTAGCTTGTTATAAATTTCTAAAATTTGCTCATAAGTTTTTATGCTCTCGTTTAGATATAAAATTTGAAAATAAGCATCTGCCACGTAGTTTATCACGCTTAGTTTGCCAGCCTCTAGATCAAATTTAGTAGCTCTAGCTTCAAACATCGCTGCGTCTTTGCTATTTGCTAGCTTTTGCCAAAGATCAAGCTCGTAGCTAAGCCCTATGCTTGAGCCAAAGCTTCTAGTGACCGCGCCACCCTCTTTTATGTTTTTACTACTTGTTGCCTCGATGCCAGCGCTAAAACTAGGGATCAAATTTGCCTGCAAAACGCCAGCTTGAGCGAGCGCTTTATTTACATTTATCGCAGCTTTTGCAAGGTCGGTGTTGTTTTTAAGAGCAAGCTCTACAAGCTCATCAAGGTAGCTTTGCTCATACTGCTTCCACCAAGAAGTGTCTAAATTTAGCTCACCACTGGTGTTATCTTCAAGTAAAATTTGTTTGTAGTTTTCATCTATATTTTTAACAGCGCAGCCGCTTAAAACGAGCACTAAAGCTAGGCTTAGAAATTTCATATTACTCCCTTGAAAGTGCATCTATTGGATTTAGTTTTGAGGCGTTTTTAGCTGGCATGTAGCCAAAGATGATGCCAATCGCCATCGACGTGACAAGTGCAAGCACGATCGAGCCGTTTGAAAAGATCATGCTAAAGCCGTTTAAGAAGTTGTTAAAGATGTAGCCAATGGCGTAGGATAGGACGATGCCGATGGCTCCGCCGATAAGGCAAAGTAGCACGGCCTCTATCAAAAACTGCTGCAAGATGTTGCTCTGTCTAGCTCCGATCGCCATTTTTATGCCTATCTCTTTGGTGCGCTCGGTGACTGAGACTAGCATGATGTTCATGACGCCTATGCCCCCAACTACGAGTGAGACGACGGCGATGCTTGAGATGAGAAGGCGCATGGTTGAGATGGTCTCTTCGATCGTTTGTTTGATGCTGTCTGAGTTTCTTGTAAAAAAATCCTTTTTGCCGTGCTTGATCTCTAAAAGCTCAGTTAGTGTTTTTTCGGCGATTTGCGCATTGACGCCCTCATTTACTTTGGCTGTGACCGAGCTTATAAATTTATCTCCAGTGACCTTGTTTAGCACGGTCGTGTATGGAGCGTAAATTTTAAGCGTGCTTGAATCTCCCATCTTAAAATCATCCTTTTGCAAAACGCCGATAATGCGAAGTGGCTTTTTGTTAAAAAGTATGATCTTGCCGATAGGATCATCATTTTTAAAGATGCTATTTTTGGTGTTTTGATCGATTAGTGCGACTGAAGCGGAGTTTAAAACCTCGTCATCATCGTAAATTCTGCCCTCTTCTAGCTTTAGCCCATTTACGTCAAAGCTCCCTACCCCGCCACCTTTTAAGCTCGCACTTAGCGAGATATTTTCATAGGTTAGCACGCCTGAAGTGCTTGTATTTGGCGTGACTGAGTCTAGAAAGGACTGCTTGGCAAGCATGTTTGCGTCGCTAATGGAGAGCGTTTTTACCTTGCCTGAGAGCATATCGCCAAAGCCTTTACCTGGCATGATGTCGATCGTGTTTGTGCCGATCTTTCTGATACCAGCTAAAATTTGCTCCTGCGAGCCTTTGCCAAGGGCTACGACGCTAATAACCGCGGTGATACCTATAATAATGCCAAGCATCGTTAAAAGCGATCTTAGTTTGTGCGCTAGCATCGCATTTACCGACATTTTAAAGCTCTCTATTAGCTGGTCTTTATAGTAGGTAAATTTACTCTTTTCTGGCTGGGTTTGCTTGCTGGCTTCATAAATTTTGCTATTTTTGACATTGTCAATTACGATGTTGCCATCTTTTATCTCTATCACCCTACTCGCATACTCTGCGATCTTTGGGTCGTGCGTGACGATGATGATGGTGTGACCTTTTTTGTAAAGATCAACTAAAATTTCCATCACCCTAAGCCCACTTTTGCTATCAAGCGCGCCAGTTGGCTCGTCTGCTAAAATGATCTCGCCGCCATTCATCAGCGCCCTTGCTATGGATACCCTTTGCTGTTGTCCGCCTGAGAGCTTGTTTGGCAAATTTTTAGCTTTTTCGCTAAGTCCAAGCGAGCCAAGAAGCTCATTAGCTCTTTTCTCTCGCTCGCTCTTATTTGCCCCTGCGTAGATGCTTGGTAGCGCTACGTTTTCAAGGGCATTCATCGTGCTAAGCAGGTTATATCTTTGAAAGATAAAGCCAAATTTATCTCGTCTAAGCTTAGCAAGTGCGTCGCTATCAAATTTTGATATGTCTTTGCCGTCCAGTAGGTACTGCCCACCACTTGGGCTATCTAAGCAGCCAAGGATGTTCATCAGGGTTGATTTGCCAGAGCCAGACTGACCGATGATGGCTATAAACTCGCCCTTTTTTATCTCTAAATTTATGCCATGCAGGATCTCTATCTCATTGTCACCTAGCTTAAAGCTTTTGGTGATATTTTTTAGGCTTATCACTTAAAACTTCTTATGTTCTTTTGCGATCATCTTAGCGATCTCGCTTGATGAGCCTTGAGATGTGATGATCTCGTCACCCTCGTTTATACCGCTGATGATCTGCGTATCGAGGTTGTCTTTTATGCCGGTTTTGACCGCTGTTTTTACTGGCTTGCCATCTTTTAGCAGATAGACAAAAGTGCCGTTTTCATCTTTTTTGATGCCGATGCTTGGCACGATGATGGCGTCCTCGACGTTTGCTATTAAAAGCTCGTTTTGTGTGGTCATGCCTATTCTTAAAATTCCATCTTTATTATCAACGATGCTTTGTGCGTAGTAATAAACCGCCGAGCTGCTACTTGAGCTACTTGAGTATGAAGACTTGCTGCTACTACTTGAGCCGTAGCTGCCATCACTTAGCGTAGTAAGCCCAGGATCTATCGAGCTAACAGTCGTTTTAAATTTCTTCGTTGGCTCAGAGAGGATCGAGTATTCAACTGGCGTGCCGACTTTGATCTTTGTGATGTCGCCCTCTGCTATTTGCATCTTCATTTTAACTCGGCTAAGATCAGCGATATTTACGATAGTTGGCGTAGTTTGGTTGGCATTTACAGTCTGACCCTCTTCAACCTGCACGCTTACAACCGTGCCATCTCTTGGAGCGGTGATCTTTGTGTAGCCTAAATTTATCTTTGCGGTGCTTAGCTCGATATTTGTCTGCTTGATCTGAGCTTCAAGCTCCTTTATCTTGGCGCTATTTGCACTATATGTGTTTTTTGCGCTTTCAAATTCTTGCTTTGAAGTGGCGTTTTTGGCAAAAAGTGCATTTTCTCTATCAAACTGCGTTTTAGCGATATTTAGAGCCACTTTTGCGCTTTCAAGCTGGGCTTTGTAGATGGCAAGCTGAGCTTCTTTATTGTCTATGCTATTTTGCTGGGTTGAGCTATCGATACTTGCGATCATATCGCCCTTTTTTACCTGATCTCCAAGCTTAACATATAGCTTTTTTATCTGACCGCTCACCTGAGCTCCCACGTCGATTAGCTCGGTGGCGAAAATTTCTCCAGTTGCATCGACTTTTTTGCTAAATGAGCCTTTCTTTGCCTTTTTGGTGATAAACTCCACCTTTTCATCTTTTATATTAAAAAATTTATCATAGATGAAGTATCCACCAACGCCTAAAATAAGCAGGATTATTAAAATTTTAGTTTTTTTCATCGCTTCTCTTTGTAAAAAATTGGTAAATTCTACTTCACAAGAGTAAATACTCTCTAAGCTTCCTCTTTTGCCATGCCAGCCTCTATCAAAAACCTACTTGGTTGGTAGGTCACCTTCTTTATCTTGTCGTATTTTGCATAGCTAAGATATAGCTCGTCTTTTGCTCTAGTAACTGCCACATAAAAGAGCCGCCTCTCCTCTTCTAGGCTGCCGCCCATGCTCATTAGCTTTAAATTTGGAAAGCGATTTTGCGCGAGATCGACGATGAAAACTTGGTCAAACTCAAGCCCCTTGCTCGCATGCACGCTAAGCAAGCTAACGCCCTGCCCTTCGCTCATCTCGTTGCTTCCAAGGGCTAAGAAGTTGTAAAATTTACTGATATCTTGATACTTTTTAGCTAGCTCGCTTAGCACCACGCTCTTTGCCATTATGCGCTCTTTGACCTCTTCTTTGAGCGCTAGATCGACGTTGCCGTTTTTTAGAGTTGCCCTTTTTGTACTGATGTTTTCGACGATTAACGAGTAAATTTTGCTAGTTTTTATCTCATTTATCATCGTAGCTGGCTTTGAGATATTTCTCATGCCTCTTAAAAAGTTGTAAATTTCATATAAAAATTGCGCCCCACTCTCGCTTAGCTTTTGTAGCTTTAGCACAGGGTGGCCTAGAAATTTATCGCTAAAGCCAAGCTTAGAAAACCTTGAAACCTCGGCAAATTCGTCAAGGTCATCAAAAAGTCCTAGCTGGTAGTTTCGCCTTTTGTTTGATGAGATATTTACGCTCTCATCTGGCTCAACTATCCCTTTTATCAAATTTCCATGCCCAAGCTTAAGCAGTGCGTCAAAAATTTCTTTGCTAACTGCGCTGCCAACGCCCTTTGCGTATTCGCAGATGTGGATAAATGCCATTATATCTTTTGGATTGACATAAATTCCCATGATGTCGATGAGCGCCTTGATCTCGCGGCTCTCAAAGAAGCTCACCCCACCCTTTCGCTTTGAGCCGATGCCTCGCTCTTTTAACGCGACCTCGATGCCGTCTGCTGATGAGTTATTTCTAAAAATTATGGCGATATTTTCTCTATTAAATGGCGAGAGCGAGATGATATCGGCGATATTTTGATACTGATCAAAAAGCTCGTTATAGACAAGTAGTCTTGGAGGCTTGAAATTTCCCTCTCGGCTAACTGTAAGGTGCTTTTCATAAAGCCTTGGATTGTTGTTTATGACCTTATTTGCAAGAGCTAGTATGCTTGAGCTTGAGCGGTAATTTACATTTAAAGCGTAGATATTTGCGTTTGGGAAGCGATCTTTAAATGAGCCAATGATCTCGATGTTTGCGCCGTTAAATGCGTAGATGCTCTGGTCAAAATCGCCCACACAAAATAGGCTCTTTGTCTTAAATGCGTCTATGAGGCTACCTTGAAGTGTGTTTGTGTCTTGATACTCGTCGATCAAAATTTCATCATAAACTAAATTTGCCCCTTTTTTTAGCTCGTCGCGCATTTTTATGAGAAGGTCGTTAAAATCAGCGTAAGAAAATTTAGCCTTTTCAGCCTCAAACTCCTCTAAAACATCTTCATAAATTTCAGCATAAACGCCCTGCTCTTCGCTCTTCTCACTTATCCATTTGCCAAAAGTTGTGCCTTGTTCGCTGTTTTGAAAGAGCGAGTAAAGGTCGTATAGATAGGCTCCGCCGTAAGGCTTGACGTCGCTTAAATGGTAAAATTTACGCCTCTCAACAAGACTTTTTAAAAGCGTCTTTAGCTCGCTTGGCTGCTTTAGCGTGACGCCTTTATCAAGGCTTTTTAAAAGCAAAAATGAGACCGAGTGAAAGGTGCCTGCGGTGATTTTGGAGGTGATTTGTTTATCAAAATACCTATTTAAGCGTTCTATCATCTCGCTGGCTGCTTTGTTGGTAAATGTTAGAAGCAAAATTTTCTCAGGCTTTACGCCTAAATTTAAAAGATGTGCGATGCGAGCGACAATCGTGCTAGTCTTACCAGTGCCAGCTGAAGCGATGATGAGATTGTGTCCAAATGGCGCAGTTGCGGCGGTGTATTGTTCTTTGTTTAACCTAGATAAGGGCATTGTTTCCTCTTTTTTAAAAAGGGCTAATTATAGCTACTTAAACTTTAACAGCTATAATCACGCCGATGAAAAAGTTTAAATTTTTAAAATTTCTTGCCCTATTTTTGGCTCTAATGGTCGCTATTTTTTTGATACTTGATCAAATTTATCCATTAAATTTAGACGCGCTTAAAAAAGACGAAGCCAAAATTTTGCTTGATAAAAATGGCGAGATCATAAATATGAAGCTTAGTAGCGACGGAATTTGGAGATTTCACGAGCAAAGCTTCCCAAACTCGCTAAAACAATGCGTCGTTCTCTTTGAAGATAGATACTTTTACTACCATTTTGGCGTAAATTTTGCCTCCATTTTTAGAGCATTTTTCCACAACCTAAGAAGCGACAACCGCATAGGCGCTAGCACTATCACGATGCAAGTGGCAAGAATGCTTGAGCCAAGTGATAGGAGCTATAAAAATAAGATAAGAGAAATTTTTAGAGCATTTCAGCTAGAGCTTCACTTTAGCAAGGATGAAATTTTAAATTTATACCTAAATTTAGCCCCTTATGGCGGCAATATCGAGGGTGCAAAGGCGGCAAGCTTCTTTTACTTTGGCAAGGAGCTAAACGAGCTTAGCTACGCTCAGGCCGCACTTTTAAGCACGATCCCTAAAAATCCAAATAAAAATAGACTAGACCGCGTCTCAAACATAAATGCCCTAAAAAACAGGGTCATAAAGATGCTTTATAAGGCAAATTTAATCGATCTAAGTGCATTTAAAAGAGCGCAGGCTGAGCCATTTAAAAATGTAAGGATAAGAGCTGTCGTAAATGCTAGCGACTACGCAAATGTCGCTTTTAAAAACCAAATTTCAAAGGCGAGTTTGGATCTAAATTTGCAAAAAGATATACTTAAAATTTTAAAAGACGCGATGTTTTCGCTAAAGGCTAAAAACGCAAACAACGCAGCAGCGGTAGTCATCGATAATAAAAAAATGAGCGTTGCTGCCTTCATAGGCTCGCATGATGAGCGCGCACGCGACGGCAAAAACTCAGCCCTAAATATGAAGCGAAATACCGGCAGCACGCTAAAGCCTTTTATCTACTCGCTTGCGCTTGATAGCGGGCTTATCACGCCAAGTTCACAGCTGATAGACACGCAAATTTATCTAAATGAATATGTGCCAAAGAACTTTAGTAACGACTTTTTGGGGCTTGTAAGCGCAAAGGACGCTCTAAATTTTAGCCTTAATATCCCAGTTATAAATTTAGACTTAAAGCTAAAAGACAACTCGCTTTATGAGCTGCTTGAAAAGGTAAATTTAGTTGATGAAAACAAGGAATTTTACGGCTCTTCGATAGTTTTAGGCAGCGCTGAGATGAGCCTGATTGATCTTGCGCATCTTTATACGATATACGCAAATGGCGGGGTTTATAGGCCGCTTGAGTTTGCGGGCAAAAGCTACAAAAATGAAGACAAAAACATAACCCTCATCTCGCCTCAAAGCGCATATCTAACCGCTAAAATGATGAGTGAAGCTTCAAGATCATATCTAAAAAATGCTTGGCAATATGCGCAAAACACGCCAAAAATAGCCTTTAAAACTGGCACAAGTGCAAACTCACGCGATCTTTACGCCATTGGAGTTGATGAGGACTACACAATAGCCGTCTGGGTGGGCAACTTTAACGCCGAAAAAACTGACAAACTAACTGGGCTAAATGACGTTTCAAAGATCGTTTTTGATATGTTTAAGATCACGGCGCAAAGGCAAAATTTAGAGTTTATGAGCGAGCCAGAGGGCATCGAAAAAGTGCCAACCTGCCTTGATGCTTTTAGCTATGAAACATGCAAAAAAACGGCGCTTGATGATAGGATAGTTGGAGTTAAACTGCAAGATAAATGCGAGAGTTTAAGAGGCGAGGAGCTTGAGTTTTTGATAAAAAATGGCTTTTTAGACAAAGACGAGGTCAAAAATAGTCCTTGCGCTGAAGTCTTTAAAGACAAAAAGCCAGTCTTTGCCTATCCGTATGACGGCGAAGAGATCGTGACAGATGAAAATGTAACACAAATTGTGCTAAAATGCTACGCGTTTTTAGGTGATGAAATTTACCTAAAAGTGGATGGTTTGAACTTTTCTAAGATAGAAAATGCAAGTGAAAAAAGGCTAGATCTAACTCTTGGCGAGCACACTTTAAAATGCCTTGATCAAAACTCAAATCAAAGTGAAATAACAATAAAACTAAGGAGATAAAATGCAGCAAAAAGCGCTACTTCTAGCACTTTTAGGAGCAATAAATTTATATGCTTTAAGTCTAAATGGCACCGCCGAGGTAAAGTCGCCTTTAAGCGTGGAATTTGGACTAGAAGATGATGTTAGCAAAAATCTCATAGGCACGCTAAGCGAGAAAAAGCTTATCTCGTGCGAGCCAGCGCTAAGTGGCACGGTGAAATTTAACGCTCAAAGCCTTACGCTTTTTACAAAAGATATGCACGCAGGCGTAGAGTATAGCTGCAAGCTAGAAAATGGCAGCAGTGCTAGCTTTGAAACGAAAGAATTTGCGCTTGAGAAGATAGAAAAGCTCTCTGATAGCAAATTTATCCTTAAATTTAATGACGAAGTTAGCGATGAGCTTATAAAAAAAATAGCCGTAAAAGGTGCAAACTTTAATGCCTTGCAACTCTCTCAAAACAGCTTTGAGCTTGATCTTGATAAAAATATAAGCGAGCCTACTTTTGATCTTGGAGAAAATTTTGAAAGTAAATTTGGCGCTAAACTTGCAGGCGATAGCGTGGTGAAATTTAGTGAGCAAGCAAGCGATGAGAGCACAAATTTAAACGCTGAGGCAAAAAGCTTTGAGATAGCTAAAATTTATCCGACAAGCCTTGATAACGGCATCTTAGCATTTAGAATTTATCTAAAAGAGTGGCTAAGCGATGATAATAATCTAAAGAAATTTATAAAGATAAAAGGCGTAAAAAGCTTTAGCATAAGCGACGTGGCATATAAAAATGATGATGAAAATAGCGCGCCAAATTCTGAGCTTGAGGGGTATGATTATTACATCGATATCACAAGCGATGAGTTTAAGCCACAAAATAGCTACGAGATCACGATAAAGCCAGGCTTTGGAGATGATAGAAATGTCGTAAGGGAGGCTAAAACCTACGAGGTTGTCGCTAGCAACTTCACTCCATTTGCAAATTTCACAAATGAAGAGCCATATATCTCAAGCGTTGGGGAGATCGGCATTAGAAGTGCAAATTTACCTGAGCTAAATGTGAGCGTTGAAAAGTTAAGCGATCAAAATTTTAGATACTTTTTAAATTTCAACGACAATAGCGAAGATTTAAGCAATTTTAGCTCAAAAGTAGCAAGCAAAAGCTACAAGCTAGAAGGTGCATTAAACGAAATTTCACTAAATAAGATCAAGCTTGACTTTGCAGGAGCAGGAGACGGAGTTTATAAGATAAGCTTAAACTACGGCAAAGATAAGAGCGTCGCAAAGGTCGTCTATCTAAGCGACATCGCCATAAATGCAAAACTTGGCAAGGATGAAATTTTCGTCTTTGCAAACCGCCTTGGCGAAAACACAATGCTGCCAAACGCAAATGTAAAAATTTATGGCAAAAGAAACGAAGAGATCGCAGTTGGCGCGACAAATGATGTTGGCGTCTTTAAATTTAACAAAAAAGATATTTACAAAGAGATCTCATCAGTCGTCGTCTCACTTGGCAAGGAGCAAAATTTCCTCATTATAAAAGATGGCGAAGCGCTAAATGAGGCAAAGCTCATCAGTCAAAATCCAAGCGAGAGCATCGATGCTTACACGCATTTTGCCTCAAATATCATAAGACCAAACGAGAGCTTAAAAGGAGCAATTTATCTAAGAGATAGGGACTTTAACCCGCTTAAAAATATGCCAGTTAAGATCAAATTTATCGATCCGCAAGGCAAAAGTAGTGCCCAGATCACGCAGAATACAAATGATGTTGGCATGATAAATTTTGAAAAAGAAATTTTAAGCGATCTAAGCGGTAGATTTAACATGCAGATAATCTACGCTAGCAAGGTGATAGCAAGCGTGCCATTTTATGTCGAGAGCTTCGTGCCAAACAAGATAAAAAATGACATAGCCATAGACGCGGATAAATTCTTTTCAAACGAGCTAGTAAAGGTAAATTTGACAAGTAGCTATCTCTTTGGCGGAGCAGCTAGCGACCTAGCTGGCAGCATGCAGGTTAGCTTCTTTGATGATGAATACAAAAATAGCGAATTTAAAGAGTATAAATTTAAAAATGACACCCTAAAAGCGGCTGCTTATCCAAGCATAGAAAATGATCTAACTCTTTCAAAAGATGGCAAATCAAGCCAGATGATAGATCTTAGCTTTAACACTAAAAACGCACCTTCTATCATAAAAGGCGTCATAAATTTCAACGTAAATGACGATGGCAAAAACGTAAGTGACGCAAAAAGCTTTACACTCTATCCTTATAAAGATATGGTTGGCATCGCTGCTAGCACGGCATTTGCTGATCCAAACGAAGATGTAAAGATAAGAACAGTAGTTATTGATATGTCAAGCCAAAAGGCAGTGAAGTCAAATTTGAAATTTGATATAAAACGTGTATCATGGCAGTATCAAAGGGACGCAAATGGCTATATAAAATGGATCCAAACGCTTGAAGATGTGGATAGCTTTTATAAAAATAGTGGCGAGTTTAGCTATAAATTTACGCAAAGTGGCTCATACGTCATCACTGCTACAAATTTAGTAAGTGGTGCGAGCACGAGCCTAGACATCGATGTGAGCGGTTACAACTACTCAACCCTAGCCCCTACAAAAGAGCTTAGCAAGTCTCAGATAAAGCTAAACAAAAGCGTCTATAAAAAAGGCGACGAGCTAAACGCAGACATAAGCTCAGCCATAAAAGAAGGCATCGCGCTTGTCACGCTTGAAGATGCAGGTGTCAAAGCCTACAAGGTCGTCAAGATCAAAAACAACTCAGCAAACGTTAAATTTAAACTTGACTTTGACTTTAATGGCCTTTATGTGAGCGCAAATATCTACCGCATGACTGACGCTGGACTAACTCCGTTTAGAACCTACGGCAAGGTCTATGCAAACGGCGATAAATCTTCAAGAAAGATAGAGCTTACTCTTGATGCGCCAAAAAGTGCAAAGAGCGATGAAAATATCAAAATTTCACTAAAAACAAAGCCAAAAGCTTATCTGAATTTATTTATTACAGATGTTGGCGTGCTTGATATCACCTCACAAAAGCCAGCCGATCCGCTTAAGTTTTTTGACAAAATTTTACCTGATGGCGTCTTTGACTACGACATCTATAATATGCTCACAAACTACAAGGTCGAGGGTAAAACGCTAAGCTTTGGTGGTGATGCCGCGGCGATGGCTGTGGCAGCAAAAATGGCAAAACACGCAAGCCCAGTAGATAGTAAAAATGTAAAAACTTATGCAAATTTAGTGAGCCTTCAAGCGGACGACAAAGGCGAAATTTCATACGAATTTAAAACACCAAATGGCTTTAACGGCGCTGTTAGAGTAGATGCTGTGGCAAATGACGCAACTGCGATGAACGCCGTAAATAGCGAGATAAAAGTAAAAGATGATGTGATCATTAAGCCAAGCGCTTTAGTTTATCTTTTAAAAGGCGATGAATTAAGCGCAAATTTAAGGCTTATAAATACGACAAATACGGACAAAAACCTTACTATAAACATCGTAACAAGCAAAAATTTAAACATCAAAACGCAAGAAAAAGCCAACCTAAAGCCGCTTGAGAACAAGGCGTTTGTGCTTAAAATTTCAGCCCTTGAAATAGGTGCTGGCGAATACAATATAACAGTAAGCGACAAAAATAGCTCAAAAACGCTTGAAAATTTACTAGACGTCATTAGTCCTTATACGATCAGCACCTACGAAAAGAGCAGCGTCTTTGACAAAGAGAGTAAAATTTCACTTCCAAAAGGCTATCACGATGTGAGCGTTGATGCGTCAAGCTCGGTCTCAAGCGTGCTTTTGGCAGCTTCAAAGAATTTAGTAGAGTATCCTTACGGATGCGCGGAACAAAGAAGCTCAAGACTGCTTGCGCTTTTAAATTTAAAACCAAAAGATGAGCTTGAAAAAAGCGATCAAAAGAGATTTATCGTTAGCGGCATAGATGAGCTAGTCAAGATGCAAAAACCAGACGGCAGTTTTGGCTACTGGAGCGATCTAGGTGAGACAAATGCATTTGCAAGTATCTTTGCAACAGACGTGCTTCTTGACCTTAGTGAGGCTGGATATGAGGTAAATAAAGGCGTCAAACAAAATGCTCTAAATTCACTCTTAAAATACGCAAACAACGACCTTGAGGCACTTTACGCACTTTATGTAAGCTCGCGTGCAAATATGGCCGATAGATCAATCTTAAATAAAATTTATGACGACAAAGCCTACAATAAAACAGCACTAAGTAAATACCTAATGGCAGCAGCCCTAAAGATAAACGGCCTAAATGACGAGGCAAAAGTCGCGCTAAAAGATATCAAAAATGCCAAAACAAGCGAAGAAAATGCATCTGATTTTAGCTCAAAAGTAAGAGATAACGCCTTTATCTTATATCTGCACGCAAAATATTTTGAGAAAAACGACTACTCAGACGACCTTGCAAATTTCTTGATAGTAAATTTAAATGAGCTTAGCTCAACGCAGGAGCGTGCATTTACGCTAAGAGCGCTAAACGCCTACTTTGGCAAAGATAGCGGCGAGAAAAATAATAAATTTAAGCTTAGCTACAACGGCGAAAGCAAAGAATTTGACGGTCTTTTAAGTACCTCTTTTACTACAAAAAATGGCGAATTTAGCATCACTCCACTAGGCTCAAATAAGCTTTATGCAACTATCTTAAGCTACGCTTACTTACCACTTGAGATCAAACACAAAATCGAGCCAAAAGAGCTTGACATCTACCGCGTTTTTGTCGATGAAAAAGGCAAAGAGCTGGGTCTTGACAGCCTAAAAGTAAATGACGTCATCTACTCAAAAGTGGTGATAAACTCAAAAACAATGGTTAAAAATGGCGTTATTAACGAGATCGTAAGTAGCTGCTTTGAGCCGATAAATGAAAATTTAAGCAACTTTAGCAAGAGTTTAAAAAATAGCTTGCAAGTTGAGTATAAAAGCGTAAAAGATGACCGCGTGCTAAGTTTTTACACGCTAAGTGGCGACGAAAAAGACGCCGTGCTCTACACACCTTATCGCGTAAGACTTGGCGGCAAATGCTCGCTTGGTGCAGTCACAACTGAAAATATGTATAACGAAAGACAAAATGACTACGACCTAGCCGTGAGAAGCTTTAACGTCAAATAGCTATTTAAACTTCGGGGCGTTTAACCGCCCCAAGCCCATATTTCCCCACTTTTGCAAAGATTTTTTTAAACAAATTTTAGATAACATTAAGCATTTTTTAAACGAAAGAGGATACAAAAGTGGCAGAATTTTACAATGCAAAAGAGATAGAAGACAAATTTTATAAAATTTGGGAAGAACGCGGATATTTCGAGATAGACGCAAACAAAGATATCCAAAAAGATGGACGTAAATTTTGCATTATGATGCCACCTCCAAACGTGACTGGCTCGCTTCACATCGGACACGCCCTAACCTTCACACTCCAAGATATCATGACTCGCTACAAGAGGATGGACGGCTACAAGACGCTTTGGCAGCCAGGACTTGACCACGCCGGTATCGCCACTCAAAACGTCGTTGAAAAGCAGCTTTTAGCTCAAGGGATCAAAAAGGAAGAGCTTGGACGTGAGAAATTTGTAGAAAAAGTGTGGGAGTGGAAAGAAAAAAGTGGCGGCATGATCGTCCATCAGATGCGAAAACTTGGCATCACTCCGGCTTGGTCACGCCAGAGATTTACTATGGATGAAGGCTTAAGAAAAGCTGTGAAAAAAGCCTTTGTAAATTTATATGACAAAGGGCTAATTGTCCAGAAAAACTACATGATAAACTGGTGTACGCACGATGGCGCACTCTCTGACATCGAGGTCGAACATAAAGAAAATAAAGGCAAGCTTTATCATTTGAGATACTACTTTGCAGATAAGTCGAGCGAATTTGTTGTTGTTGCGACCACCAGGCCTGAAACATATTTCGGTGATACAGCAGTAATGGTAAATCCAAACGACGAGCGCTATAAAAATTTAATCGGCAAAAAAGTGGTGCTGCCTATCATAAATAGAGAGATCGAGATCATCGCGGACGAGCACGTTGATATGGAGTTTGGAACAGGCCTTGTTAAGGTCACGCCTGCGCACGATCAAAACGACTACGAGGTAGGCAAAAAACACAACCTTGAGTTTATCACCGTATTTGACGAAAAGGGCATCTTAAATGATAAGTGTGATAAATTTGCAGGACTTGAGAGACTTGAGGCTAGAGATATCGTAGTAGCCGAGCTTGAAAAACTTGGCAATGTTGAAAAGATAGAAGACTACGAAAACCAAGTAGGTTACTGCTACCGCTGCAAAAACGTCGTCGAGCCATACATCTCAAAGCAGTGGTTTGTCAAAAAAGAGATCGCAGACGAAGCGATACAAAAGGTCTCAGAGGGCCTTGCTAAATTTTACCCGCCACACTGGATAAACAGCTTTAACGCGTGGATGAGAGAGCTAAGAGACTGGTGTATCTCACGCCAGCTTTGGTGGGGACATCAAATTCCAGTATTTTACTGCGACGAGTGCGGTCATATGTGGGCTGACGAGGGAGAGCCGTGCGAGTGCAAAAAGTGCAAAAGTAAAAACATCCACCAAGACCCAGACGTGCTAGATACGTGGTTTAGCTCTGGTCTTTGGCCATTTAGCACACTTGGCTGGGGCAATGAAAATGAGCTAAAAAATGTAAAATGGTTTGAAGGAGACCTCGCCGAGTTTTATCCAAACAACCTTCTTATAACTGGCTTTGATATATTATTTTTCTGGGTTGCTAGGATGATGTTTCAGGGTGAAAACGCCCTTGGCAAGCTGCCGTTTGACGACATCTACCTGCATGCACTTGTAAAAGATGAGTTTGGCAGAAAGATGAGCAAAAGCCTTGGCAACGTCATCGACCCGCTTGATAGTATAAATGAGTATAGCGCCGATATCTTGCGCTTTACGCTAACGCTTTTAGCCGTTCAAGGACGCGATATCAAGCTAAGTGACGCTAAGATGAAGCAGGTAAGAAATTTCACCAACAAGCTTTATAACGCGAGCAAATACCTCATGCTAAATGAGAGCAAATTTGCAAATTTAGAGGATATCAAGCTTCAAACAAAGCTTGGAATTTACATGAATAGCCGCTTTAACGAGTGCGTGAGAGAGGTGCGCGAAAACATTGACGCCTACCGTTTTAATGACGCTGCAAACACACTTTATAAATTCCTTTGGGATGAGTTTTGCGACTGGGGCATCGAGCTTAGCAAGGCTGACAAAGCGAGCGTAAAAGAGCTTGGAAGTATATTTAAAGAGGCGATGAAACTGCTAAATCCTTTCATGCCGTTTCTTTCAGAGTATCTATTTCAAGAGCTTAGTGGCACACAGCTTGAAAATGCAAAATCAATAATGGTGATGAGCTATCCAGAGATAAAAGAGCGAAATTTAGAGGTTGAGAAGAAATTTGAGCTAGTTATCGAAGCGATCGTCGCTATTCGCCGTGCAAAAGCGACCATTGATCTTGGCAACTCAAAGATCGCAAAAGCCTTTGTTAAATTTAACGAAAAAATCGATCTTAACGAGGTTAAAGAATACATCAAGCTGCTTGCAAAATGCGAAGAGATCGGTTTTGTAGATGAGAAAATAGAAAACTCAATAAGAGATGTGAGCGAAAATTTAGAGGCATTTGTCCCGCTTGAAGGGCTTGATATGAGCGGTATCATCACAAGGCTAAGGTCTCAAAAGACAAAGCTTGAAAAAGAGATAGCCAAACTCTCAGGCATGCTAAATAACCAAAATTTCGTGACAAACGCACCAAAAGAGGTCATAGAGACAAACAAAGAGGCGCTAGAGAGTGCTGAGGCTAAATTTAAAAAAGTATGCGAAGAGCTAGAAGCTCTTGGAGAAAAATAGTGATAAAAATAGAAAATTTAACCAAATTTTATGGTGATACGCAGATCCTTTTTGATATAAATTTAGAGGTTAAAAAGGGTGAAATTTTTGCTATCGTGGGACACAGCGGCGCTGGTAAATCAACGCTTTTAAGGTGTATAAATGGGCTTGAGAGCTATCAAGGTGGCAGCTTAAAAGTCTTTGATCAAGAGATAAAAAATTTAGATGAGACACAGCAGAGACATTTAAGGCGAGATGTTGGGATGATTTTTCAGCATTTTGCCTTGATGGCTAGAAAAAACGTCTTTGAAAACGTCGCTACTCCGCTTAAATTTTGGGGATACAAAAGTGATGAAACTGAAAAAAGAGTGAGAGAGCTTTTAAATTTAGTCGGTCTTGAAAGCAAGGCAAAAAGCTATCCAAGCGAGCTAAGCGGCGGGCAAAAACAGCGTGTGGCGATCGCCAGAGCGCTTGCTTTAAACCCTAAAATTTTACTAAGCGACGAGGCGACTTCGGCTCTTGATCCAAACACGACAAATCAAATTTTAGAGCTGCTTGAAAAGATAAACAAAGAGCTAGACATCAGCGTCGTCATCGTCACGCACGAGATGGAGGTTGTAAAATCGATCGCAAAACGTGCGATACTGCTAGAAGGTGGTAAGATCATAGGCTCTGGAAGCATCGAAGAGCTATTTTTAAAGCCAGATGAGAAGATGAAAGAGTTTTTGGGCGAAGTTGAAATTCTGCCAAGCACTGGCACAAATATCAGGCTATTTTTCCCAAAAGAAGTGGCTCAAAACAGCGTGATCACGCACATGGCAAGAAGCCTAAATATCGACTTTAACATAGTCTGGGGTAAGCTTGAGAAGCTAAATGACAACGTCCTTGGCTCACTTGTCATAAACATAGATGAAAAAGATAAAGAAAACGTGCTTAACTATATCAAGCAAAGTGGCGTTTTGTGGGAGGTTGCTTGATGTTTGGTATTGATTTTTCTAAATTTCCAGATGTTTTTTCTAGGATACTTTTACCAGCTATCGGCGAGACGCTATATATGAGCATAGTCTCTACCCTGCTCGCCTTTGCCATAGGCCTCATACCTGCAGTTTTGCTCATACTTTCGGACAAAGACGGACTAAAACCAAACAAGCAGCTTTATTTTGTACTTGATATCGTTATAAACGTGCTTAGAAGCTTTCCATTTATTATCCTCATTATTGTGCTCTTTCCGGTCACAAAAATGATCGTAGGCACAAGCATCGGCACCACAGCTGCGATCGTTCCGCTAACTATTGGCGCGGCTCCGTTTGTGGCAAGGCTTATTGAAAACGCTCTAAAAGAGGTTGATAAAGGCATCATCGAAGCTGCTCAAAGCTTTGGTAGCTCGAAATTTCAGATCATCTTTCGCGTGATGTTTATAGAGGCGCTTCCTGGCATCATCTCGGCATTTACGCTAACGCTTATCGTAAATATCGGCTTTTCAGCGATGGCTGGCGCAGTTGGCGGTGGCGGACTAGGATCTGTTGCTATAAACTATGGTTACCAGAGATTTCGCCCAGATATCATGCTCTACACTGTGGTTATTCTTATCATTATGGTTCAAATTTTTCAAGTTTTAGGCAACTATCTCTATAAAATTTCGAAAAAATAAGGCCACATTTTTTATCTGATTTTAAGCTTTTTTCTTTAAAATTGCCAAATTAATTTTAGCTGAAAGGACAAAAGATGAAATCAGATATGTGCCAGATGTGCCGCCTACTAAAAAACGCGTCGTCGAAAGACTAATCTCTAAGCACAGAATTTCTTTTTAAGTGCTTAGAAATAGCTTAAGCGCTTAAAAAGAAATTTAACCTTCTAGCTTAAATTTATCCTTTTTTGGTGCTTGGCAAATTTTAAAAAAGGATAATAAATGAAAAAACTACTTCTTACCTCTTTAGTTGCCCTAGGCCTTAGCGTTAGTGCAAATGCTGCTGACAAGTCAAAAACAATAATCGTTGGTGCTACACCTATCCCACATGCTGAAATTTTAGAGGTTGTAAAGCCTATTTTGGCAAAAGATGGCTACACACTTGAGATCAAAGAATTTAACGACTACACCACACCAAACCTTGCGACAGAGGACGGCGACCTTGACGCAAACTTCTTTCAACACATCCCATATCTTGAAGAATTTAACAAAAACAAAGGCACTCACCTTGTAAAAACAGTTGGCGTACACCTCGAGCCAATGGGCGTTTATTCTAAAAAGATCAAAGACATAAAAGAGCTAAAAGATGGCGCAGTTGTCTCTATACCAAATGACCCAACAAACGAGAGCCGCGCACTTGACATCATAGCAAGTACCGGACTTATCAAGCTAAACAACAACCCACTAAAAACTCCGCTTGATATAGTTGATAACCCTAAAAAGCTTAAATTTGAAGAGATTGAGACTGCTCAAGTGCCAAGAACGCTTGATGACGTTACTATCGCAGTTATCAACACAAACTACGCGCTAAATGCAAATCTCAATCCAACAAAAGACGCGCTTGTGATCGAGAGCAAAGATAGCCCATACGTAAACTACGTAGTTGTTAAAGCTGGCAACGAGAACAGCCCTAAAACTAAAGCCCTTGATAAAGCGATCAACTCACCAGAAGTTAAGAAATTTATCGAGACAAAATATAACGGCGCTATCATCCCAGCGTTTTAATTAAATTTATAAGAAGCGACGTAAAAGCTTTTACCTTTTTAGCGTCGCTTTACCAAAACAAAAAAAAGGAAAAACAATGAAATTTATCAAACTTTTAACCGCATCTTTAGTTGCTCTAAGCCTTCACGCAGCCGACAAGGACCACACTATCACTGTTGGCGTCTCACCAGTGCCACACGCTGAAATTTTAGAATTTGTAAAACCAAAGCTAAAAGATAAGGGCTACGACCTTGTTATCTCTGAAATTTCAGACTACTCTATCCCAAATGTCGCCACAGAAGATGGTAGCTTAGACGCAAATTTCTTTCAGCATTTGCCATATCTTGAGGAGCAAAACAAGGCTAGAGGCTTGCATCTTGTAA
This sequence comes from Campylobacter concisus, assembly GCF_002165815.1. GTDB lineage: Bacteria > Campylobacterota > Campylobacteria > Campylobacterales > Campylobacteraceae > Campylobacter_A > Campylobacter_A concisus_BH. Next base: position 247,627 of record NZ_NDYN01000005.1, on the reverse strand, counting down.
GCGTTGCAAATGTCCATGTCGAGCCACTTGGCTTTTATTCTAAAAAGATAAAAAACATAAAAGATCTAAAAGATGGCGCAAAAGTAGCGATCGCTTACGATCCGTCAAATGGCAACAGAGCGCTTAGAATTTTAGAAAAAGCTGGTCTTATAGAGATCGATAAAAATGTAAAAGTTGCAACTGTAAATGACATAACTAAAAATCCTAAGAATTTGCAATTTGTCGAGCTAGAAGGCGCTCAGATCCCAAGAACGCTTGATGACGTCGATATCGCTGCTATTAGCACAAATTTCGTCCTTGACCTTGGCATGAGCGTGGCAAAAGACGCACTTTTGCTTGAAGATGCCAACAGCCCTTACGCCAACATCATCGTCACAAGAGCTGGCAACGAGAACAATCCTAAGATCAAAGCTTTAGTTGATGCGGTTCTTAGCCCTGATACTAAAAATTTCATCATCACTCGCTACAAAGGCGAGGTCATACCTGCATTTTAAAAACTGGGCGAGCTTTCGCCCTACTTTTACCTTTAAATTTAAACCTTATAGCTTTTCGTTTTAACTATCTTTTTTAAAATTTATCGCTTTTGTTAGTTACTATTAGTAAATAAAGCTTTGCTACAATGCCTCACTTAAGATAAATTTCGGAGTAAAAATGCTACATGACATTATTGATTTTATAGTCTCAAGCGTGAGCAGCTGGGGATATGCTGGCATATTTGTAATGATGTTTTTAGAGAGTTCATTTTTTCCATTTCCAAGCGAAGTGGCGATGATACCAGCTGGATATCTAGCTCACAAAGGCGAGATGAGTCTAGCGCTTGCTTTTATCTCAGGCACGCTTGGTAGCTTGCTTGGAGCTATTTTTAACTACTATCTTTGCTACTTTTTTGGACGCGAGATCGTCTTAAAATATGGCAAATTTGTGGGTATCACTCACGAAAAGATGGATAAATTTGAAGCATTTTTTAATAAACATGGCGAAATTTCAACCTTCAACTCACGCCTCATCCCAGGAATTCGTCAATACATCAGCCTGCCAGCCGGGCTTGCTAAGATGAACATTTTTAGATTTTGCCTATTTACCACACTTGGTGCTGGGATTTGGTGCGCGGTTTTGCTTGGAGTTGGCTATTTTCTAGGTTCAAATCCTGACAAACAGACGCTTCTAGGTATTACGATCGCTCTTTTGGCAGTGGTTGCGATAATAAGTGCAGTCTATATAATGAAGCAAAGAAAGAAATAATACATATAAAAATACATAAAATTTAATGTATTTTGCAAATTTAGCTCAAATTTTTAGCTAAATTTAGCTTAGCAGATCGCTCTCATTTTTTCTAAGCGAGCTAAATTTCTTGAAATTTTCTCTAGTTCGTTTTGCTCGCGTACCTCGTCACCAGAGTAAAAAAATTTCACATTTGGAGTTAAATTTGAATTTGAAATTTTAAGTTTAAGCTCGCTTATGAGGCGCTTTATCGTCCCTTCGTTGCCGTCTATTATGCTTACATTTGGAGGTAAAATTTCTCTTAAGCTATCTTTAAAATAGTTAAAATGCGTGCAGCCAAGCACCAAAAAGTCAAATTTACTTAGATCAAATTTACCTAGCTCTTCTTTTAGATATAACTTAACGTTTTCACTCTCAAACTCAGCCTTTTCAGCAAAATTTACAAGGCGAGGCAAAGCAAGTAGTTCGGTTTTATTTTTTGCGTTTAAATTTGTGATTAGCTCTTTTAGTTTTGCGCCATTTACAGTGACTGGAGTGGCGATGACAAGCGTTTTTAGGGCATCATCGTGGCTTAGATCGTGAGCCTTTTTTACAGCTGGCTCCATGCCGATGATCGGCACGCTTAAATTTGCTCTAAGCTCTTTTATCGCCACGCTTGTAGCTGTGTTACAAGCTACCACAACAGCTTCTGCGCCATTTTCTACAAGAAATTTAACCGCGTCAAAGCTAAATTTTAAGATCTCATCTCTGCTCTTTTGTCCGTATGGGACATTTTTCACGTCTGCGTAATATAAAAATTCATGCTCACTAAGCTTGCTTAAAGCTTCGTTTAAGACGCTAAGTCCGCCAAGCCCCGAGTCAAATATACCTATCTTCATGCCCATCCTTAAAGCCTGCAATTATAGCAAATAATATCTTTGTAAGCCGTTTTTTATTATACTTTGGCTCATTTTAAAGTTGGAGCTAAATTTGGCAGTTGATAAGGTTATTTTCTATCTTTGCGCGACTTTGATCGCCATAAGCATCATTTTTTCACTATCTTTGCCAGTTTTTACAGTTTTATTTTTTAACTACGACGAATTTCACTTTTTTATCCGTCAGTTTGCAGTCGGCTGCATAGGAATTTTTCTCATGTGGTGGCTCTCAAGGCTAAATCCCGACAAAGCGCTCGTTTGGATAGGCTTTGGACTGCTTATCTCGTGTGGTATCGCTATGGGGCTCATGCATGCCTTGCCAGCTTCGATGGTGACTGACTCTGGAGGTGCTAGACGCTGGATCAGACTGCCAGGCTTCTCACTTGCGCCAGTTGAGTTTTTCAAAGTCGGTTTTGTATATTTTTTGGCGTGGAGTTTTACTAGAAAATTTAGCGACGGCAAGAGGACTTTGATGGCTGAGCTAAAGATACTTTTGCCTTATATCATTCTTTTTGGTATCGCTATCTTTCTTATCGCCGTTATGCAAAACGACCTTGGTCAGGTTGTAGTTTTGGCACTTACTTTTGTGACGATGGCGCTTTTTGCAGGGGCTAGCGTTAGGCTATTTGGCATCGGTATCTTGGGCGCTGCCTTTGTCATGACGGTGGCGATAGTTAGCTCTGAGCACAGAATTTTACGTATAAAGTCATGGTGGGGTACGATACAAAATATGGTTCTCTCTTTCTTGCCAGATAGCGTGGCAAACGTGCTTAGAGTGGCAGACGCACCAGAGCCATATCAAATTTCTCACTCACTAAATGCAATTAAACACGGCGAGTTTTTTGGCGAGGGGCTTGGAGCTGGGATATTTAAGCTTGGCTTTTTAAGCGAGGTTCATACAGACTTCGTGCTAGCTGGCATAGCTGAAGAGGTCGGTGTTTTTGGCATTTTATGCATCACAGCGATCTTTATCACGCTACTTTATAGGATATTTAGAATTTCAGCTAGGAGCGAAAACAAGGTCTATCACCTATTCTCACTTGGTATTGGCCTTATCTTGTCGTTTTCATTTTTGATGAATAGCTACGGCATCACATCGATCACGCCGATAAAGGGTATCGCGGTGCCGTTTTTAAGCTACGGCGGTAGCTCCGTGCTTGCTATATGCATCGGCATCGGCATGGTTTTGATGGTTAGTAAAAGGGCAAAACTATGATAGTTATTTGTGGTGGCGGCACCGGCGGGCATTTGGCGATCGCCAGAAGCTTTTGCGAGGAGCTAAATGAGCGAGGCATAAAGCCAATTTTCATCGGTTCAACGAGTGGTCAGGATAAATTTTGGTTTGAAAATGATGAGAAATTTGCGCAGACATTTTTCCTGCCAAGCAGCAGCGTCGTAAATAAAAGAGGTCTTGCCAAGCTAAAATCACTAACAAACATCATAAGCCTAGCTCTAAAATGCAGGCAAATTTTTAAAGAAAATGGCGTTAAAGCAGTCATCAGCGTGGGAGGCTACTCAGCAGCGCCAGCAGCCATAGCAGCCATCATCTCAAAAACGCCACTTTTCATTCACGAGCAAAATGCCGTAACTGGTAAGCTAAATAAAATTTTAAAGCCATACGCAAAGGGCTTTTTTAGCTCTTATGATGAGCTCTCTCCCTGCCCTTACCCTGTGGCAAATAAATTTTTTGAAAGCCAAAGAGTTAGAGACGAGCTAAAAACTATACTATTTTTAGGTGGCTCACAAGGTGCAAAAGCGATAAACGAGCTAGCTATAAATTTAGCCCCATATCTTAAAGAAAAAGGGATAAAGATCATTCATCAATGCGGCAAAAACGCCCTTGATGAGCTTAAAAAAAGATATGATGAGCTTGGCTTTAGCGAGGCAAATTTAGAAATTTTTGACTTTAGCAAAGAGATAGAAAAGAAGATGAGTGAGGCTGATCTTGCCATATCAAGAGCTGGAGCTAGCTCGCTTTGGGAGCTTTGCGCAAACGCCCTGCCCTCTATCTTTGTGCCGTTTCCTTATGCCGCTGGCAATCACCAGTTTTATAACGCTAAATTTCTAAAAGATAAAGGCATAGCTGAAATTTGCCTGCAAAATGGCGAAAATTTAGACAAAAATGAAGTCATAAAAATGATCGAGAGCTTTGATCTAAACAAAAGCAGCAAAGCTCTAAAAGATATCCTTTTGCCAAATGGAGCAAAAGAGATAGTGGATAAAATTTTAAGCTAAATCCTCGCCTATGGCGTAAGCTTTTAGCTCTCGTAGCTCGTAAATGAGGTAGTGATAGATAAGCTCGTTTGTCTTTAGGCTTTTGCCTGAAAGCACTGGTCTTATCATCTCGATGATCCTGTCTGTGATACCTGCGATCTCAACCAAAAGTAGCTCGTCACCCCTTTGTTTGGCCACTCTTATGCAGTTATAAAAAAATGTGTAGATAGTCTTAAAATTTTCCAAAACGACGTTTGAGACGATTTGAGAGTCGAGATGTAAAATTTTATTCATCCTATTTTGTAGCTCCATAAGCTCTGCAAGTAGCCCTCTTATCATCGCTGTGTCGCCACTTCTTGAGAAGATACTCTTTTTCTTTTTTTTATTTTGTATCTGATATTCAGCGACTAAAATTTGCATGATGTTTGAGATGTTTGTTAGGCTCTCTTGCAGGTTTTGATTAGTCTTTAGGCTCACGCCAGCCTTTTCTATCTTGTAGTATAGGCTTTTGTTTGTCTGCTCGAGGTATGAGCTAATGTTTTCGTAGTAATCTTCAGTGTTAAAGACATTTTTAAAAAAACTGCCCTCGTCTGTTGTGCTGTAAAGTCTTTTTTTGATCTCTTCGACATTTTTATTAAAAGTGAGCGCATCGATCTTTATTTCAGGCTCGACAACGCCGTTGTTTTCGATAACTTCCAAGTTTTTCTTAAGCGTGCTTATCAGCTTTTCAATCTCATTAAAATCCATTTTGCCTCTTTGAAATTTTTGGCTATTTTACTATAAAAAGCTGAAGTTTTCGCTTGCAATCCTTAAAGAGATAAATTTATGCTTCTTTTAATAAAATATCTCAAAAAAGGAGCAAAAATGAATGGTGAAGTTTTTAACGCTTGCATTATCGTAGCCTCAATAAAGCAAGCTCTAAGGTCAAATTTAGAGTTAGACTACAAAAGCGAAAAATATATAAAAAGCCTAATTTTTGACTATATTTTGGAGGATAAGCAAGAAAAAAGAGAGCAAGCTAGCATAAATGAGTGGTTTAAGCACGCTAAAAAGCTTGGGCTAAGCGACGTGAGATTTGCTACAAATTTGACGGTTTCATCGAATGAGCGCTCGCTGCAAGGTTTTTCAAATGTAAGCCACAAGTCAATCCTTTGCATTTATAAAGATAAGATGAGCTACTTCGTGCCGCACTGGAGCTTTGAAGAAGATAAAAAGGGCTGGGACATAGTCTATAAAGAATTTAGCCTAGATGGCACGCCAGAAATTCAAAAATTTAGCGATAACACTTTGGAGTTTAAAGATATCCTAACAAGGATCTCTAAATTTGCAGATGAGATAGAGTGTGAGAACTTTGGCGACTGCTTCAGAAAAGGGCTAAAAGCGCTAAATGAGCCAGAAAATATAGAGCAAAATGTCCTAAACGCGCCACTTATGCCAAAGTTAAATTTAGCTCTTTTTACTGCGGCAAGTGCGGCTGATGTCTTTGGTGGCATGGGCTCTTGGAACGACGACGCAGCAGGCTGGGCGCAACATAAAAAACGAGGCAAAGAGTATGATGAGCTTAGCAGTGAGCTTTTTACGCAGATGCGCAAAGCCACGCTTTTTGCCATAAATGAGTGGTAGCTAGCCGTTTATCTGATAGATTTTTTTTCGCTGGCTTGAGCTGCCGATGTTTAGGATTTTGCGGTATTTGGTGATGGTTCGGCGAACGATTTGGATGTTAAATTTAGCTTGGATGAGCTCTTGGATTTTTAGATCAGAAAGCGGCTTTTTATGATCTTCGTTTTTTATAAGCTCTAGCAAAAATTCCTTTATCGCGGCGTTTGAAGTCTCCTCGTCAAAGCCAGTTGCAAAGAAATTTTTAAGTGCGACCGTGCCTCTTGAAGAGCTTAGATATTTGTTCGCGATCGCTCTTGAGATGGTTGAAGGATTGCGTCCAAGCTCGTTAGCTAGGTCTTTTAGCTTCATAGGCTTTATGTCACCACCCAAAAAATAGTCATACTGATACTCAACTATCATGAGCCCTATCTTATAAAGTGTCGCCTTTCTCATCTCTAGGGCGTCTATGAGCTCGCTTGCCTCTTTTATGCGCGAGCTTACAAAGGCCTCTTTCTCATCTAGTCCCTCAGTGTCGATAGAAATTTCAGGATAATAATCATCATTTATCTGCACGCTTATGCCGCTACTTGTGCTTAGCACGAAGATATCAGGCACCGCCTCTTTTTTATCTTCAAGATACTCAATGGCTGGAGGATTTTTAAATTTCTTTATGATCTTTAGTGCGTCGTCGTAAAATTTAAGCTTTCTAAGCTTCTCTATATTTTCAAAATTTAAGATGATCTTTTTTGCGCACTCTATGATCTCATCACTCGCCTCTGCCTCGCCAAGCTGAAACAAAAAGCTCTCTTTAACATCCTTTGCACCCACGCCACAGGGCTCAAGGTAGGCAAATCTCGCCCTAACTCGCTCCACTTCACCCTCGCAAAAATCCGCAAAAATTTCATCATCATAAAAAAAATATCCCTCATCATCCAAGCACTCGATGATCTTATATGCGATATCTTGGGACTTTAGCGTGGGGAAAAGTGGTGGATTTATCTGGCTAACGAGCTTTTCGTAGAGGCTTTCTTTATAGATGCTTAAAGCCTCGATGCTCTCGCTAACCGAGTTTTTGCTAACCTGCTCGAAAAAATTTCGCTTTTTTTCGCTTTTTTCTAAATTTTTGTGTTCGATCGTAGCAAATGGATTCTCTCTTACAAAAGGCTCAAGCGTCTCTTTTAGCTCATCAAGCCCGCTTTGAAGGATAGGAAGCCAGCTTCTTAGCGTTTGGTTTAGTTTGATCTTTGGCGCTAAAGTTTGCTTTTGCCTTAGCATCATCTACTCAAGTAGTTTAAATTCTTCGCCAAGATAGTGCGTTCTAACGAGCTTGTTGTTTGCCACTTCGCTCGCACTGCCGCTTGCTAGCAGTGAGCCATCTTTGATGACGTAGGCTCTGTCGCAAATGGCTAGTGTCTCACGGACGTTGTGGTCAGTTATCAAAACGCCGATACCTAGCTTTTTAAGGTCTCTAACGATGCTTTGGATGTCGCTAACTGCGATAGGATCGACGCCTGCAAATGGCTCATCAAGTAGCAAAAATTTTGGCTTTATGATGAGGCTTCTAGCGATCTCACAGCGTCTGCGCTCGCCGCCACTTAGACTAACGCCCTTTCTTAGGCGGATAGGCTCGATATTTAGCATATTTAGCATCTCATTTACTCTTTTAGAGATCTCTTCTTTGTTTTGATTTAAAATTTCAGCCCCAAGGAGCAAATTTTCTTCTACGCTTAGCTCTTTAAATATGCTTGATTCTTGCGGCAAATAGCCAATGCCAAGGTGCGCTCTTTTGTGAAGCGGGACGTTTGTGATCTTTTCGTCATTTAAAAAGACATCTCCGCTAGTTGGTGAGATGAGCCCGCAGATCATATAAAAAGTGGTCGTCTTTCCAGCGCCATTTGGCCCAAGAAGCCCCACCACTTCGCCACTATTTACCTCTAAAGATATGCCTTTTATGATCTCACTTTTCTTAATCGTCTTTTTTAGATCTTTTACTTCTAGTTTATGCACTTATAACCTCGTATTTTCTGCCATTTTTGCTAGGAGAAATTTTTACTAACGTATAGTTCTCGCCGTTTTTCTTTAGAGCTTTTTCTAAATTTTCATCGCCCCACTCTACTAGATGAAGCCCCTCTTCAAACAAATTTTCAAAAAGGCCATTTTTTGCCATCCCGTCAAATCCGATTTGATAGATGTCGTAGTGGTAGATATCTTTACCATAAATTTGCATCAAAGAAAATGTCGGCGACGTCACGCTATCTTCTATGCCGTGCGCCTTTATGATCGCCTTTACAAGCGTCGTTTTGCCACTTGCTAGATCGCCACTTAGTAGCACCACGCCACTTTTTGGAAGCACCCGCACAAGCTCATTAAGCTCATTTTCTAAAAGCTCAAAAACCATCAAAGCTCTTTTACGTACTCGCTCTGGGCGCTTTTTGGTATGCTTTTTGTAGTTGGGATCGCTAGCACCTCGTATCTAGCCTCACGAGCTAGAAATTTGATGGTGATAACATCGCCGATCTTTACGTCTTTTGCCGCTTTTGCCTGCACGCCGTTGATGCTCACAACGCCGCTTTTACACATATCTTCGCTAACGGCACGCCTTTTGGTGATATTTACTACGTTTAAAAATTTATCTACTCTCATGCGGCGGATTTTAACAAAAATAGCCTTAAATTTTTAATCCTTTAGATATTTTAAAAGCTCTTTTAAATTTAGAGGTATGACGCTACCATGGGTTTCATTTTTAAAAAGCTCAAAGTGAGAATTTATCCCACTTTGCTTTAAAATTTGGGCTAGATCACTCGCCTTTAAAATGCCAGCTTTGTCAGTTTTGCCCTTTCTCTTTTCAAGCTCGCCAACGCTAAGAAAGACGAATTTGGCCTTTAGTTTCTCTTTAAATTTACCATCATTCACATTTTGCTTTAAAATTTCAGACTCGCCCCACCAAAGAGATGGCGAAGCAATAAAGAAATTTGAAAATACGCCCTCATTTTTAAGCATCGCATAGAGCGTAAAAAGGCCGCCAAAAGAGTGTCCATAAAGGCTCTTTTGGCTGCCTTGCACGTTAAATTTCTCATCGATTAGCGGCACTAAATTTTTAGTTAAAAAGTGGTAAAACGCATCTGCGCCACCACCTTTGCTAAACTCCTCGCCCTCTGCTTTTGGTGTGAGATCTCTTGTGCGTTTTTCTACTTCGTAGCTTTTGTCTGTGTCATATCCTATGCCTATTATTAGCGGGGCAGTCGTGGCGTCAAATTCGTTTAAAAGCATGTTAAACTGGGCGTTTGCGTCAAGCAAGAAAAGCACGTTTTTAAACTCATTTTGCTCCTTTAGCTTGGCTGTGAAAATTTTATAAATTTCATCATTTGCGCTCATTTTAAAGGTTGAAATTTCAAATTTACTAGCGGCTTTTTCGCTTAATGGCTCAGGCGTTTGTTGTGGAGCCGCTTGTAAAATTTGCATCACACCAAGCGTAAAAAGCAAAAATTTAAAGGCCCTTACCATTTTGCAGCGACCTTAAACCAAAATCTCCTACCCTCTTGCGGATAAAAGTAGTATGTATCGCCCACAAGCGCCTCATCGTATCTTACCTTATCAAAGATATTGTATGCATTTAGGCTAAGAGTTAGGTGCTTGTTTGCATCCCAACTGACGCCTGTATCGAAGGTGAGTAGGTCTTTTGTGTTCTCTCTTACGCTGTTGCCAGCACCAAAATTTACACTTGTTAGCTTACTCTCGTAGTTTGCGCCAAAAAATGTCTTGACGCTTTTTACAGGCTTATATGTAAGCGTGGCGTGAAGTGTGTGCTCTGGCGTTGCTGTTAGGCTTTTGCCATCAAGTCTGTTAAGCCCAGTTTGGCTAAATTTCATAGGGCCATTTGGCGTATTTATCGTTGGGTTGCCAGTTTTTATCTTTGACTTATTGTAGGTGTAGTTTGAGCTTAAATTTAGATTTGAAAGGATGTCATAGTCGCCACTTAGCTCTACGCCCCAAACGGTCGCACCTTCTATGTTAAAGTAAGTTCCCCAACCAGGGCAAGTAACGTGTGGTGCATTTGTGCAAGTGCCAAAGGCTGGAATCCCATTTACTCTTTTACTGCCGTCAGTGTCTAGGATCTTATCTTTAAACTCATTTCTAAAAAGCGTTACCGAGCCTCTAAAATCAGCTTGATTATCATAATATGCTCCAACTTCATAAGTCGTGCTCTTTTCTGGTTTTAGGTCTTTATTACCAAAATCAACTATCCTCCAGCCACCTTGAATAGTGCCTACTTCTGGAGAAATTTGATTGACATTAGGTGTTTTATAGCCAGTCGCTACGCCACCTTTTAGGCTTAGCGTATCTGTGGCGTTATAGACTAGATAGGCTCTTGGCGAGAGGTGGTTGCCAAAAAATTCGTTGTGCGTGAGCCTTGAGCCAAGCGTTAAAAAGAGCTTCTCATCTAAAATTTGCCACTCATCTTCGATAAATCCCGCATGCTCGCTCATCGAGTAGGTCTTTGGGTCTTTTAAGCCGTTTTTTGAGGCGTTTGAGACGATGAAGGTCGTGCCGACATTTTGCTTGCTAAAGTCATAGCCAAAAGTTAGAGTATGTGCGCCAAAAAAGGTTGTAAATTTTGAGTTAAAGTTGTGATTTTTAGCTTTTGCTGGTATAAATTTGTCAAAAAGGCTCGTTCTTTGCGTCTGGTCGTAAATGTAGCTAAGATCGGCATTTAGGCTATCAAATTCGCCAAGGTAGCCCACGCCATAGCTCTTTTTCTCGTAGTCATAGGCGTTTAAAAACTTATTTGTATTTATAGTGGCTGTTTTACCGACGGTGCGCGAGTAGTCGTGTTTTTCACTTGAGCCAAGGATGAAAAATTTATTGTGTTCATCTGGCGTGATCCAAAGTTTTGCGCTTAAATTTCTCTTATCACTCTTTTGATAGCCGCCTTTGTAATTATCCTCATCTCTTAGCTTTTTATATCCCCAAAGCTGAAGCGCAAAAAGCTCTTTATAAAGAGGTAAATTTAGATAAAAGTCGCCCTGCCTGCCATCTCCTATGCCTTTATGCGCATTTATCGTGGTTGAGATGCCGACGTTGCCGCTAAATTTTGAAAAGTCCTTTTTGGTAATGATATTTATAACTCCTCCAACCGCGTCGCTACCATAAAGCGAGCTCATAGGGCCACGGATGACCTCTATACGCTCGATCGCTTCAGCTGGCGGGATGAAATTTGAGTTCATATCCCCTGCTCCGCCCTTTGGGTTTGCACTGCTTGAATTTACTCTTTTGCCATCAATCAAAACTAGCGTTTGAGACTTCTCCATGCCGCGTATCGAGATACCACTAGCTGCCCCGTCCTCGCCACCGACGACATTTACGCCTGGCACTTTTTGCGCGATTGAATGAAGTGAGGTAAAGCTATCTTTTGTTAGCTCATCACCGCTTATCACGCTGATGCTTGCAGGGGCTTCTTTTATCTGCTGCGAAAAGCCGCTCGCGCTTACTACGATGCCATCTAGCTTGGTTTCGTTATTCTCTTTCTCTACTGCATAGAGAGAATTTGCCACACAAGCACTAAGGCAAATGGCGATAAATTTTGATCTATTCACGGATATCCTTTTGTTAAATTTAATCTTTGATAATGAAAGCGAAACGCAAATTTAACAAAGCAAGCATAAAAACAATATTAATTATCATAATTTTAAATGATAATGTAGAAAAAATTTATGAAAATAAAATTTAAATCAATCTAAGAGGAGCTAGACCCAAAGCGAGTCTAGCAAATTTGAAGTTATTTTGAAGCGACCATTTCGTTGTATGAGTTAAATATCTCTCTACTTAGATCTTCGAGCTTTCTAAATTCAGTGACAAAATGTTTTAAATTTTTCTCGTTATAGCCCTTGCCAGCTTCTGTCAAGATGGCTTTGATGTTTTTGTTAAACTCATCCACCAAATGGCGTGATTTCTCGTATGTTTTAGTGTGGCTAAAGCTCTTTGCACACTCGTTTTCATACCACGCTACAAGATCGTCTGCGTCTTTTGCTATATCGTCGCCGTAGCCCTGCTCATTTACAGTGTCTGAATAAACGCCCACTTTATAGACGATGATAGCTATCTTAGCGATGATGCCAAAGGTCTTATCTTCTACATATTTTGATCTTTGGGCTGTCTCTTTTGCATTTTGATTAAAGCTAGCTAAAGTTTGTTTGAAATTTTCGACATTTGCTGTGGCAATCTTTGAAATTTCATCTATCTTTTTAGAATTTTCATCTATATCTTTGGCTTCTTGCTGAAGTGTTTGGATATTTACGCCGATCTCATGTGTCGCTTTTTGGGTATTTTCAGCTAGTTTTCTAACCTCATCAGCGACAACAGCAAAGCCACGTCCATGCTCACCTGCGCGTGCTGCCTCAATAGCTGCGTTTAGAGCTAGCAAATTTGTCTGCTCAGCTATATCTTTTATCAAATTTACAACCGAAGTGATGTCATCTGTTCTGCTATTTAGCGTGCTTATAGCGTGGCTTGAGCCCTCTATCAGCTCTTCAAGTGAGCTCATATTTACGCTTAGTTCATTGATGCTTTGTGTTGTATCCTCAGCGATCCTAGCTGTATCTTGTGCCATGTGCGCCATTTGGCTTAGGTTTTTGATGCTCTCATTTAGATCGTTTCTAACATCTTCTATGCCGTCGTTGCCATTGCCAAGTGTATCAAGCTCTTTTGAAAGCAGGCCACGAACTTTGCTTTTGTGACTATCTTTTATGCCAGTTACGCCGTTGCTCATAGAGATGGCATTTTGTTTAAATATACCGCGAAATCCCTCTGTAAAGATATTTCTATATGTTAGTCCGCTTTGAGCAGCGTCTATTGAGGTTGAAATTTCTCTTTGGAGCGCCTCTACTTGATCAAGCAAGTCATTTATACCAAGTGCTACTTCATAAAGAGGGTCATTTTCTTTTACATTTACTATCCTAGGCTCTAATATGCCGTTTCTAGCTGAGCCTACCACGCTTAAAATTTCATTTATAGAGTCAAGTTTTTTTCCAAACATCTTATAGCCTTTGAAGGTTATTTATAAATTCATCATAACTTATATTTTTTTCTTTTAAAAATTCAGTTAAAAATTTCATCGAAGCATCCATGCCACCGCTTTTTTCTACCGATAATAACTTTTGATATATAGGCTCTATTATCTCAATCGCCTTTGGATTTGGCTTGCGTCTAACTGAGTAGTAGCCAACTGGATTGTTTTGCACATCAAGCGAAGTTGTGATATTTGCAAATACCCAGTAGTACCCGCCATCAAAGCTTTTGTTTTTAACATAAGCAAAAATTTCTTCTTTATTTTTTATGCGCTCCCAAAGTAGCTTGAAAACAGCTCTTGGCATATCTGGGTGTCTTATGATGTTGTGAGGCTTACCCAAGACTTCAGCTTGCTTTGCTCCAACTATCTTTAAAAATGGCTCGTTACAATACGTAATACGTCCTTTTAAGTCGGTCTTTGAGACCAAAAAGGCGCTCTCTTCGACCATGTGTTCTTTGTTTTCAGACATCTTCTCTCCTTTAAGATTTTAATTATTTTAGTTTTTAACGGCTTTTGATAGATCCCACATCGGCAAAAATATACCAAGAGCTAGTAAAAGCACCATACCTGCTATAAAAACGAGCAAGATAGGCTCGATATAGTTTGAGATGTTATCAATAATATCGTTAAATTTCATCCTGTAATAGTCAGTTACTTTTCCGGTCATATCGTCTAAGCTACCGCTTTGCTCGCCAGCGCTTATCATCTGTATGAGCATATTTTCATATAAATTTGTATCTCTAAAAGCCTCTGTTAGGCTAACACCCCTACCAACAAGTATCTTAACACCGCTTAGCTTCTTTTTGATATCCTTGTTTGAAACCGTTATCACAGCTGTATCAAGGGCATCTGCTATAGGCAAACCAGCTCGAACAAGCTCTGTAAAGATGAGGTTAAACCTGCTCATATTCGAATAAAATATGATCTTGCCGATGAGATAGACTTTCAAAAGGTATTTATCGACCTTATCTTGAAATTCTTCACTCTCAAGGTAGTATTTTCTAAGCAAATATCCGATAAACGCAAGTGCTCCAAGGATATAAAAGCCGTAGTTTGTCATTACGTATTCGATATTTAGCAAAATTTTAGTTGGCAGTGGTAGCTCTGCATTTAACTGCTCGAAAATTTCTCTAAACTGCGGCACAACAAGTATCATAAGGATGACAAAGGCTATAATGATCGCGCAAATGACTGTTATCGGGTATCGGATAGCTTTTTTAAATTTTTGCTGATTGTCCCAGACCTCTTGCAAGATAGAGGCGAGCTTTGCAAGCGCGTCAGCCATATTACCAGTGCTTTCCCCTAGTCTTATCATCGCAAGCGTTACGTCGCCAAGCTCTTCTTTGAAATTTTCTATGCTATTTGTGAGGCTTGAGCCTTGATTTAGCTCCTCATCTATAGTCTGAAATATAAATTTAAGGCGCTTATCCTCGGTGGAGTTTGCAACCTCTTTAATGCTATCGTGGATAGAAATTCCAGCATTTGTCATAACGCTAAGCTGTCTTATGGTGGCAACTAAATTTGGGATTTTGACCTTTGGATTAGTAAAAGCCTTTGCGATTACATTTTGTAAATTTTCAAAGTTATTTATGCTAGAAGTTTGCGTCTCTTTGATCTTGACGATCATGCCAGTGACATTTGCTTTATCTTTGATCTCACTTTTATTGTTCGCTCTTAGGCTCATCTTGTGGCGTTTGCCGTTTTGGATGTACTCAACCTCAAAGTATTTCATATCTTAGCAACCCTATAAACTTCTTCAAGCGTGGTTATGCCATTTGCTGCTCTTATAACGCCATCATGAAACATATCTATAAAGCCCTCTTCGTAAGCTACGCTTTTAAGCTCATCTTTAGAAGCACCATTTGCAACCATGCTTGCTATATGGTCACTAATAGGTAAAATTTCACTTATCATCTCACGTCCTAGATACCCAGTTTGTGAGCATTGCGGACATCCGACGCTTTTATAAAACTGGTAGTTTTCAGGGACAAATTTCTTAACCTCGTCAAATGCCTTTTGAGATAGAGTGATCTTTTGTTTGCAGTGTGGGCAGAGCTTTCTAACAAGCCTTTGAGCCTCTATGCAAACGAGCGCGCCGCTTACTAGATAAGGCTCGATGCCCATATCTATCATACGAGGAAGCGCGCTAATGGCGTCGTTTGTGTGAAGTGTAGAAAAAACTAAGTGACCAGTAAGTGCCGCTTGTATCGCTATGCGAAGCGTCTCTTGATCCCTGATCTCGCCTATCATTATGACGTCTGGATCTTGCCTCAAGATAGAGCGAAGGGCTGAGACAAAGGTAAGTCCAGCCTTTTCATTTACGTGCACTTGTTGGATCATATTTAGCTGGTATTCTACTGGGTCTTCAACTGTGATGATCTTAGTTTTTACGCTTTTTATATCATTTAGCGCGCCGTAAAGTGTTGTTGTCTTTCCTGATCCTGTTGGACCAGTAACAAGGATGATGCCATAAGGCGCTTTCATGCTCTTTTTAAATTTAGCGAAGTTATCAGGATGCATGCCAAGATCTTCTAAATTTATAATAACCTTTGACTTATCCAAAATCCTTAAAACTATACTTTCGCCATTTAAGATAGGTAGCGTCGAGATACGAAAATCATACTCTTTGTCTAAAATTTGAGCTGAAAATCTACCATCTTGTGGGCGGCGGCGCTCTGCGATGTCCATGTTTGAAAGTAGCTTCATACGGCTAACCATCGGCGGATAGATATCTTTATCAAATATAAATGTCTCGCTTAGCATGCCATCGATCCTGCTTCTTACGATGCAGTTTGTCTCGGTCGGCTCGATGTGGATGTCGCTGGCTCTGCTTTGGATAGATGTTTTTAAGATGATCTCTATTAGCTTTAAAATTCCAGAGTTTTCAGTGTTTTGACCTTGACTAGCTGAGCTTGAAAGCTCTCTTCTGATCTCTGTTATCACATCTTTTATACTCTCATTTAGTGCTAGCTTGCTTATATATTTTTCTATCTGAGTTGGCTGAGCGATGGCAACTTTTAGCAGTTTTCTATTAAATAAATTTTGCACCTTATCTTGAGCCATAACGTCAAATGGGTTTTTAAAAGCGACATATACGCTTATCTCATCTTCTTTTACTGGGATCGCGCTATATGTTTTTAGCTGAGCGGTGCTTAGCTTCTCACTGATGCGGTAGTCGATATCGATATCATCAAGGTCAAAGTATAAAACCTTAAATTTCTCGCTTATAAATTTAACAAAAGCCTTTATGTCAAGCTCAAGATCGTTTGAAATTTCATCGATATTTACATGCCCTCTTCTGTAAATATCAGACAAAATTTCCATAAAATCTTCATCATTTATTAAATTTTCATCTCTTAAAATTTTAACAAGACCTTTGCCTTCTTGCTCGCTTATCTGCTTTATCTTTTCTATATCTGATGTGCTTAGTTTACCGTTTTGTTCTATATTTTTTAAGATTACATTTTCTACATTTTTCATTATCTATACTCTATTTGTGATTTCAGGTCGTTATTTTTAAAAATTTTAAGCACTAGCTTTGGTATTTGTCCATTTGTTGGGCTTATCTCATATCTTGTGTCAGAATTTGGCTCTTCAAAGATAAATGTGCCAAGCTCTTCGACATACTCTTTTTTTACAAATTTATCAAACAAAAATGAAAGTATATAATCACTCTTCGGAAGCCTGATATAGCTTATATCAACGCCATCTATCATAGCGTGAAATAAGAGCTTTTTCTTAAATAAGATGTCAGCAAAATAGGCAGCATTTTCTCTTGATTTTTCGCTCTTTACTAGTTTATCGATCGGAGTTGCTAGCCTATTTAGATCGTTCATCTTTATGCAAGCGATGCCAAACATAGAAATTTGCTCTTCGTTATTTTGTGTTTTTAAAAATTCTTCAACTTTTTGGTTGCAGACTTTTGCATAGTTTGCGCTGTTAAAGTCATCCCTTATCTCAGTCAGGCTAACAGCAAAAACTTCACAAACAAAAACCAAAAAAATAACAAAAAATTTCATAATGTTCCACTTTTTATCTTATTTATAAGCTCATTTATCGAAGCTTTGTTTAAGTTTTTATTATACTCCCTTAGAGCTTTGACGGCATCATCGCTTTGTTTTAGCTTATATTTTGACTTTGCAAAGATGATCCACGACTCCTCTAAGCTATTATCTATATCGTTCGCAGCAAGCGACCACTTTATAGCTTCTTTGAAATTATTATTTCTAAAATTTAATCTAGCAAGCTCAAGTGCGATAGTTGGATTGTTTGTTTTTAAAAACTGCTCTCTTAGCACGCTCTCTTCATTTGATGCTGAAGTTACTTGTATATTTACACGCTTTCTAGCTGGTTTTGACTCAAGATCTATCACTTCATCTTGTGGCACGCTCATGCCGTTTATGCCATTTTGTTCGCTAAGTGGCTCTTCATCAGGGATATTTAGCTTAAGCCACCCTTGTGAGCTTCTTTGCCTTTTTGGCTCATTTTTTGAAGTATCGTTTGTTTCGTTTATCTTTACAACCTCTTCTAGCTTTTTGGCTATCTTATCAGCTAGCTCATCTTGCTTCTTACCCTCTTCAAATTTAGCCTTAGCAACCTCGCTCTTTTGCTTTAGCTCGCTAAGCATGCTTGCATTTGTTTCGTTTTTTTCTACCATTTTTACTGCGGTTGCATTTTTGGCTAAAAATTTATCGCTTTTACTAGCAAGACTTGGGGTTTTTTCTATGCTTAGCGCTATCAATGCAGCCAGCAAAATGATGATAAGTAAAAGCTCGATGATTAAAATTTTAGAGTTTTTGGCATTAAAAATTTTATGCAAAAAGCCACCATTTTTTTTCTTGTAGCTTTCATAAAGCTTTTCTAGTCTTTGAATTTCTTGTGGTTCAAGCATCGATTAGCCCCGCATCAAGTGCAGCCATGGTGAGTATCATGATATTTGCCTTATCACCGCTAAGCTTTGAAGGCTGATACTGCTCGTAGTATTCGCAAATTTCATAGAATTTATACATGATCTTGTTTAGCGTTCTTAAATTTCCACCGCAAAATGAGTAGGCGCACTCGTAGTCTTTTTTCTCAAATTTAAGATATTTGTCATAGTTTTTTTGACTAAGCTTTCTTTGTAAGTAGATGATGATCTCATTTACATCAGCGCTACTTAGCTCGATGCTCTCCCAAATTCTAGTCTGAAAATAATCTTTTGCTAAAATATCTTCGTTTTCAGTTTTGTGTATCGTAAAGAGAAATTTAAACATCCTAGTATCAGCCATAAGCCTTATCTTCTCGATAAGCTCAGTCGGATAGAGCTGCGCTTCATCTAGGATAACCGTCATTTGATTTTTTAAAATTTCATCTTTACTACTAAAGTCTTTTGAATAAAATTTTATAAAGCTCTCGAAGTTGTTTATATCTTCAAG
Source organism: Campylobacter concisus (assembly GCF_002165815.1). GTDB lineage: Bacteria > Campylobacterota > Campylobacteria > Campylobacterales > Campylobacteraceae > Campylobacter_A > Campylobacter_A concisus_BH. The sequence continues at coordinate 229,199 of NZ_NDYN01000005.1, read as the reverse complement.
CTTTTTTCCATAAATTTGCTCACAAAGTGCTTCGATAAATGTCGCCTCGCTAAAAAATGGATGCGGGAAAAAGATGAGACTTTTATCTTCTTTTAGATCATTTGCGATCTTGTTTAGCAAAAAGGTCTTGCCGCTACCTGGCTTGCCATAAAACAAGATGAGCTTAAGTGGCTTTTTTAGAGCTAAAACTATCTTGTTGTAGCAGCTTATAGAGTTGTCTAAATTTACGAAATTTAAACTCTCGTCTTCATCTATGAAAACATCTTTTATATGTGTATAAATATTTTCGTTACTCATAGATCGATTTAGAAAATCCTAGATCTTTTAGCGACTGCTGAACTGGTTTTGGATCTTCAAGATCAACAACTCTTGGCGTGATGACAAAGATAAGCTCAGTAGTTTTTACGCCATCTCTTGTGCTTTTAAAGACACTTCCTATCAAAGGTATGTCAGCTAGAAGTGGCACGGCTGTATTTTGCTTATTTTTAGTCTGTCCGATAAGTCCGCCAAGTATGATCGTATCGCCGCTATTTACCTGAACGACGGTTGAAAGCTTTTTCTGAACTGTATCAGGGGCGATCTCTCTAATGGCTGTATTTTGTGATCTTATGTCGTCTTCTGCATACTTAAAGCTGCTTAAGCTTGGGTTGATGCGAAGCATGATCTTGTTGTTATCTGAAACTTCTGGAAGCAAATTTAACAAGATACCGATAAATACAGAGTATTGCTTATAAGTTGTTGTAAGCCTGTTGTTATTGTTATTGTTGCTACCATTATCCGTCTCTTCCATTACGCGGTAGTTTATATTATCGCCCACAGAGATTAGCGCTTGTTGGTTGTTTAGAGTGGTTACTTTTGGGCTTGAAACGACCTTTGTTTTGCCATTTGTTTCAAGGAAATTTATCATACCATCAAGGCTAAAGTTTAAATTTGCAGCGATATTTAGTGTGCGGCCAAAGCCATCGCTTAAGCTGTTGCCCTTGTTTGTCCAGCTTGCACTTGAGCTTGCATTTGTGCCTGAATTGCCTATATATGAGTTAAATCCAAGCTCAAATTTACTCCAATCAACGCCTTGCTTATACTCATTATTTAGATCAACTGCGATGATAGAAACGTCGATGATGACTTGTTTTTTAAGTCTTCTTTGCATCTCAGCTATATATTTTTCAACGCGTTTTAGCTGTGACGGGGTAGCTGTAACCGTGATAAGTCCAGCATTTTGGTTTATGATAGGATCTGGCGCTGTGATGTGCTCACTGCTATTATTCAAGATAGCTTTTAGCTCAGCATCAAGCTTCTCCCAGAAGTCAAATTTCTCAGTTGTTCTTATCAAATTGTTTTCATTTTTTATGTCGTTTGAGCTAGTATCACTGCTTGAGCTATTGCCTACTTCTGACGGAGAGGCATCAACTGAAGCTTTTGTGATAGCTGTGCCCTCACGGATAGAGGTAATATAGTCTATTTTAAAAATTTTTGTTTGAAGCGATGAGATTTTTAAGACATTATTTGAAAACTCATAGCTTAAATTTTTCTCGTTTAAAAGCAGATCAAAGACCTCGCTTAGGCTCATATTTCTAATATTTACGCCAAAGACTTTATCATCAAGCTCTTTTTTGCTATAAGCATCTTTTGCAACGATACTAAAGTCACACATTTCAGAGAGCTGGTTTAAAACATCGCCAAGACTTATATCGTCTGTGATCTTCATACTAAAATTTTTACTCAAGCATGTGCTTGGTTTTGCCATCATAGGGATAGCTAAAAATGAAGCTAACGCCGCAGTTATAATAAATTTACTTAATTTTGATACCAACATTTTTACTTCCATTTTTAAGAGTTAGTTCTTGTTTTTCATCATCTTTTACGATGATAACCTTGCTATTTTGAACACTTGTGATGTTGTAATCATCAACCATATCTCCCACTTTATACCACTTGCCATTTATATTTGCTTTATTTAGCAAAATGGCTTTTAGCATAAACCCCCTTGCAGAAGAGTATTTTGTAGTATTTTGATCACCTTTTGGAGCAACTGGCAAATTTAGCTTGAAAGGATCTTGTAAGCTAGAAATTTCACCGCTATTAAGCCCCTTTCTTTGCTCCTTTATCTTAACAAAAACTTCATCATAGTTTTTCATCTCTCCTTCAAACTCATTGCCAAATAGGCTTAAAGCTAAGATTAAAAATAAACCAAATTTTTTCATCAGTACTTCATACCCCACACAGAGATAGAGAGCTTAGCTCCTAGATCTTTTTGAGTGGAATTTATATCCATCTTGTGAAGATCTACTACGAGTTTTGACTCTTCAAGTCCGTTTATATAGCTAAGCATATCTTTAAAATTTCCAAGGCAAGTGACATCTATATTTAAAATTTGCTCTATCTTTTGGAAATTTGGCTCTTTTATATCACTTTTAAGCTCTAAAATTTTTATATTATTTTGTTTTGCCAAAAGCACGATACTATCTATATAGTTTGCCCAGTTTTGATTGTCAAAAAGCAAAAATGAAAGCTCTTTAAGCTTTGAATCAAAATAGGTATTAAATTTCAAAATATTCGTGTAGCGAAGTTTTAGATTGCTTAAATTTCTATTTTCTTCATTTATCTTAAAATTCCTATCGCCATCAGGGGAGCTCACTGAGGCTAGATAGTTTCTAGTGTTTTCTAGCTTTGTAGAAATTCTCGTATGTTTATCAAGCTTTTCATCAAAGAAATTTTGCGCAGGATCAAAGCATAGCATATAGACAAGATAAGCTATGATAAGCGCTGAGCCAAGAAAAATGAGGTTTGTTTCGTTTGGCTTTTTGCTATCAAAGTATTGATCTATTTTGCTTAAAATATCTTGTCTCATTGTCTAATCTCTATGCTTATATTACTTTCATACTCGTGTTTAGCGTCATCTGAGCGAATTTTTTTAGTATTTACCAAGTATTTTTCATCTTTGCTGATATCTTTGATCAACTGGGTTATCCTTTTTTCATTATCGCTAACTGCAGTTATAGTCAAATTTCTATCGTTATTTACGATGTTTGTGATATGAACTGCGTTTAGATTTAAAATATCGGTAATTTTAAAAAGATTTAAACCCTTCATAGCGTAATTATCTTTTTTATTTTCGATCTCAGCAAGCAGACCTTTTCTGAAATTTAGCTTTTCATTCTCTTTTTGAGTCTGTTCTTTTACCGCCTCTTGTTCTCTTGAAATTTTAGCTAGCGTCTCTTTTATCTGCATCTCTTGTGCGTTTAGGACGCTATATTCGTCATTTAGTCTTGCGCTGTCTTTTTCTAAAACAAGACCAGCTATGTAGTTGTAAGCTGGATATAACATACTTAGCGCAAATGCCGCAGCGCAAGTGAGCAAAAATTTACCACTTTTTCTTTTGACAAATGGATCTGGACGGAGCATATTTGAGAGGTTAAAATTCTCATAAAATGGCTCTTTGGTATAAAATCTACCAAATAAAGCCATAATGTTATAACGCTCGTTGATAGTGTAGTTTTTGTTGTTTATCGCAACTTTTATGTTTATATACTCTGCATCCAAACCAAGTTTGGTTGAGATGAAATTTGCAAAATTTTTGATCTCATAGTCGCAATCTATGTAAATTTTCTTTATAGATATGCCATTTTGGCTATTTATAATGTTTAAAATATCGTTAAAGTAAAAGATATAATCTTCAAAAACTGTGTTTAGATCGTAGTTAAAGCCATCATCATCTTTATTTACAAGTCCTCTTTGAGATAAAACTTCGAGAAATTTATCATCGCTTAGGCGGTCGCCGCTTTGCTCTAAAAATTTATCTTTGAGATAGTTTAGGTTATAGCGAATTTCTCTTGCAGTAAAAAAATCACCATCTAAATATATGCTTAAAAATGATTCATCTTTTCTAAGCGCGATAAAGCAGTCTGCTTGCGTGCTAGGTAGCAAGCCTTTTTTATAAATAGCAGAGTAGATCAAAGGTTCAGGCGCAAGGTAGTCGATATATGGGACCTTTTTTGCAACTGCTTTAAAGGTCGAATTTATATCTTCATTTGTGATAGCAAAAACAGTAAAAATTCTCTCTTGAGCTTTTGTAGAGCCTTCTGAAAAGAATATCTTATTGTCAAGCGCTGGATCAAGTGAGAGCTCTGCATAGGTCTTTGAATAAAGCTCCTCATAAAGAGTGTCGTTATCAACGCTTCTAGGGATAAAAAATGTTGTTGTTTTTAAGTCTTTAAATTTGATGTATGAGATGAAAAAGTCGCGTTTATTGACTGTTTTTGAAAAGTTAAAAGCTTCTACATTGCTGTTGTGATAACGAAATCCTTTATAGTCATACGGGTCTAGTGCAACTATAGAAATTTCACTATTTTTTTTAATATTCATCATGAATCAAAAAACCTTCCTAAACGCTTATATTGGGTATTTTAATATCTTTAAAATAAAAAATCAATAGCCGATTATCTGATTTAGGCTCTTTTCTTCTTTACTCCAGCCTTTTTTAACGACTACATCGAGCTTTAGAAATACCTTTGTGTTGGTTAAATTTTGTATTAACTTTCTTGCAAAAATTCCAATTCTTTTAATGGTTTCACCATTTTTTCCGATGATCATACTTTTGTGGATGTCACGCTCCGTGATGATGCTCGCATAAATTTCAGTGATGCCTGTTTTTTCTTTTACACTTTTTATGATCGCATCGCTAAGATAAGGTATTTCGTCGCTTAAATTTTCATAGATCGCTTCAAGTATAAATTCTCTAAAAATTTCCTTCTCATTTGTCGGCGTGAGAAATTCTGGATCATAAAAGTACTCATGCTCTGGTAAAAGCTTGCAAATTTCATCAAGAAGCGGCTTTTTATAGGTAGGCTGCTTGGTGCTAAAAGTAAGCAAAGCTGCAAATTTATCTTGAAATTTTTGATACTTTGTGATCTTTTCAAGTACTTTAGCATTTGAGCTCTCATCGACTTTTGTTAGCACTAAGATGTGTGGTTTTTCAGGATTTAGAGCTAGAAATTTCTCATAGTCGCTTGTATCATCATGGATAGGCGCTAAAAATACGATGAGATCGCAGTCTCCCATCGATTTTATAGCTTGGCTAATTAGCAGTTGATTTATCGCTTTGTTGCTCTCGTGAAGCCCTGGCGTGTCGGTGAAGATGATCTGATCTTCACCGTTCATTACTATACCATTTATCTTTCTGCGAGTTGCGTTTTGCTTGTGCGAGACAATGGCGATCTTTTCGTTCAATAAGGCATTTAAAAACGAGCTTTTGCCAGCATTTGTGCGTCCTATGATGCTAACAAAGCCCGATTTCAAAGTATATACCTCGCTAGATCTTGATCCTCAACCACGTCTTTTAGGCGCTCTTTTACAAGCTCTTTTGTCACATTTATCTTCTCGCCGCTCTTTTCGCTAGCCTCAAAGCTGATATCTTCTATCACGCGCTCGATCACCGTATGAAGGCGTCTAGCACCGATATCTTCCATCTTTTCATTTGCTGCGTGAGCGATCCTTGCTATCTCTTTTATCGCTTCATCGTCAAATTCTAGCTCGACATTTTCAGTTGAAAGAAGTGCGATATATTGTTTTAAAAGTGAATTTTTTGGCTGAGTTAAAATTTGATAAAGCGCGTCCTCATCAAGGCTATCAAGCTCAACCCTTAGTGGGAAACGGCCTTGAAGCTCAGGGATGAGATCGCTTGGCTTGCTTATGTGAAAGGCGCCAGCTGCGATAAATAAAATATGATCTGTCTTTAAATTTCCAAATTTAGTATTTACATTTGAGCCCTCAACGATAGGTAGCAAGTCTCTTTGCACGCCTTCTTTGCTAGGATCTTGCCTATTTGAGCTACCTGAGCCAACAGCGACCTTATCGATCTCATCTATAAAGATGATGCCCTCGTTTTCAGCTCTTCTTAAAGCCTCTGTTTTTACGCTCTCAAGGTCTAAAATTTTATCATTTGCCTCGCTTTGAAGGGCTTTTTTAGCGTCTTTTACCTTCATCTCTTTTTTGATGTTTTTGCCGCCGATGCCAATTATCTTGATAAAGCTCTCTTGCATCTGCGCCATATCAGGTGGCACGTTTGAGCCAGCTTCAAGTGGGTTTTGCTGCACCTCGATCTCGATACTTAGCTCATCAAGCTCGCCGTTTCTTAGCCTATTTAGCATCTTGTCATAGCTCTTTGCGTACTCTGCTTGCTTCTCTTCGCTAGCACCTTTTGGGAGTGGCGGAAGTAGCTTTGAGACGATCTTTTCTTCGATGTAGGCGTTGATTTTATCTTGATTTTTCTCGCTTTGCTCGTTTTTTACGAGATTATATGACGCCATAGCAAGGTCTCTTACCATGCTCTCAACGTCACGACCAACAAAGCCAACCTCAGTATATTTGCTAGCCTCGACCTTGATAAATGGCAGACCCATCATCTTTGAAAGACGCCTTGCGATCTCAGTTTTACCAACGCCTGTTGAGCCGATCATCAAGATATTTTTTGGCATGATGTCATCTTGCAAGCTCTTTTCAAGCTTCATACGGCGATAGCGATTGCGAAGTGCTATCGCTATGATCTTTTTGGCGTCCTTTTGACCGATCACATAGTCATCTAAAAATTTAACAATTTCTCTTGGTGTTAAGTTCATTTTCTCTCTTATTCTAAAACATAAGTTTTGATGTTTGTATTTGTATAGATGCAAATTTCGCCAGCGATCTTGAGACTCTCTTTGACTAGCTCCTCTTCGTCGATATCGGCAAATTTATCTAGGGCACGAGCCGCTGAGAGAGCGTAGTTTCCGCCGCTTCCGATAGCTGCTATCTTACCATCTTCTGGCTCAACAACATCACCAGTGCCACTAAGTAAGAAAATTTTATCCCTATCAAGCACAAGCATCATCGCCTCAAGCTTTCTTAGATACTTGTCTTTGCGCCACTCTTTGCTAAATTCTATCACCGCCTTTAGCAAGTCCCCTTTTGTATGCTCTAAATTTTTCTCAAACATATCAAAGAGATTAAACGCGTCAGCAGTGCTGCCAGCAAAGCCAGCTAGGACTTTGCCGTTGTGAATTTTGCGGATTTTTACGGCGTTGCCCTTTAAGACGGTGTTGCCAAAGCTAACCTGTCCATCACCGCCGATGACCGCTTTATTTTTGCCTTTGTAGGCTAAGATGGTTGTCGCATGAAACATCTACTCTCCTTGCACATCAACCTTTAAGGTCGCATTTATAGAGTGTCCAAGCTTTATAGAGACGTCATAAAGACCAACTGTTTTTAGGTGAGTGTCTAGGTCGATAGCCTTTTTCTCAACCACCAAATGATGCGTCTTTTCAAGCTCTGCTGCGATCTCCTCTTTTGAAACTGAGCCAAAAAGAGAGCCATTTGCGCCAAGAGTTTTCTTGACGACGACTGTCACTTTTGAAAGCTCTTCTTTAAGCTTTTCTAAATTTGCGATCTCATATTTTAGCTCTTCAGCCTTTCTCTTTTGAGCTGCTTCGTATTGACGAAGGACATCTGGAGTGGCAGCTTTTGCAAAGCCTTTGCCGATTAAGAAGTTGTTGCCGTAGCCGTCTTTTACCTCTTTTATCTCGCCAGCTTTACCAAGTCCTTTTACATCTTTTATTAATAATACTTTCATTTTTATCCTTTTAAATTTTATTTTTAGTCAAATTTTCGCCCATTTTTGCGTGCGATGATGAAACGAAGCGCATTTAGTTTGATAAATCCAGCTGCATCTTTTTGATCATAAACACTATCTTCTTCAAATGTGCAGTATGCCTCACTAAATAGATTATCATCTTTGCTATTTCTACCAAGGATGATCACATTGCCTTTATAAAGCTCTACTTTCACGGAACCATTTACGTGCTCTTGGCTCTTGTCGATAAGAGCTTGGAGCATATTTCGCTCAGGTGACCACCAGTAGCCGTTGTAAATTAGCTCGGCATATTTTGGCATGATCTCATCTTTTAAGTGAGCTGCACCGCGGTCAAGTGTGATGCTCTCGATCGCTCTGTGAGCTTTTAGCATTATCGTGCCGCCAGGAGTTTCGTAGCAGCCGCGACTCTTCATACCAACTGAGCGGTTTTCTACGATGTCAAGTCTGCCGATGCCGTGTTTTGCGCCAAGGCGGTTTAGCTCGGTTAAAATTTCAGCTGGGTTCATCTTTTTGCCGTTTATGCTCACTGGATCGCCTTTTTCATAGCCAATCTCGATGATCTCGCTCTTATCTGGAGCATCTTTTGGGCTTACTGTCCATCTCCACATATCATCTTCTGGTGCGTGACTTGGGTCTTCAAGCACTAGACCCTCATAGCTTATGTGAAGTAAATTTGCGTCCATTGAGTATGGGCTTTTGCCTGGTTTTTTGGTGATATCTATGCCGTTTTTCTCAGCGTATGCCAAAAGTTTTTCACGGCTGTTTAGATCCCACTCGCGCCATGGAGCGATGATAGTTAGGTTGTCACCAAGTGCGTAGTAGCCAAGCTCAAAGCGAACTTGGTCGTTGCCTTTGCCTGTTGCTCCGTGGCTCACACCATCAGCGCCAACAAGTCTTGCGATCTCGCTTTGGCGTTTTGCGATTAGTGGGCGCGCGATTGATGTGCCAAGCAGATATTCGCCCTCATAGACTGCGTTTGCTCTAAACATTGGAAATACATAATCACGTACAAATTCTTCTCTTAAGTCTTCTATAAAAATATTTTCAGGTTTTACACCAAGCGCTAGGGCTTTTTTGCGTGCAGGCTCTAGCTCTTCGCCTTGTCCGATGTCAGCTGTAAATGTGACTACTTCGCATTTGTATTCGTCTTGAAGCCACTTTAAAATAATACTTGTGTCAAGTCCGCCTGAGTATGCTAAAACAACTTTTTTTACATCTTTTTTCATAGCTGTCCTTTTGTTGAAATGGTCGTATTTTAGCCTAAATTGATTAATCTTTAATAAATTAATCTATTAAATAATGTAAGTAAAATTTTATTTTTCTGATAGTTTTTATCCGTAGAAATTAGAAATTTTAGTTTAAATGAAATTTGCTTGCAAATTTTAAATTTACAAGCAAAGTGTTTTTCTAAACGCCTAGAAATTTAGCAAGAGCAAAATAAAATATAGCTGATGATATTGCAGCTGCTGGAAGCGTGATGAGCCAAGCTAGGATGATAGGTCTTACCATTTTCCAGTTTGCATTTTTATTTACGATACCAATGCCCAAAACCGCGCCTATTAGGATATGTGTCGAGCTAACTGGTATGCCAAGCTTTGTAGCTAGAAGTATGACGATACTTGAGGCAAGCTCCGCGCTAAAGCCAGTCGTAGGTAAAATTTCGGCTAGTTTTGAGCCAATAGTTGTGATCACCTCTTTGCCTAAAAACCAAAGTCCAACGACAAGCGAGATGCCAAAAGTTACCATTGCGATGCTTGGGATCGGTGAGCTTTCGTTTATAGAGCCAGTTTTTAGCACGTCAAGCACAGCTGCAAATGGTCCAACTGCGTTTGCGATGTCGTTTGCGCCATGTGAAAAAGCAAAAGATGAAGCGGTAAAAATTTGAAACCATGAGAAAATTCTATTGATGCTCTTTTCGCTATCGTTTTTGCTCATGACATTTATGATAGCAAGGCTTGCAAGATACGCTAGAGCTCCGATGACAAATATGATCCAGACTGTTTGGATGATACTAAAGGCTAAATTTATATGCTCAAGCCCTTTAAAAAGCATCATTGATGAGATGACCATTGCGGCAAATCCAGCGATGATAGGGATGTGCTTTTTCATAGCTTTAAAAGTATCTATCTCTTTTTCGCTATCTTTCATGATGCGAATTTTTGAGCGGTATTCGCTATATTCAGTGGTTTCGATCTCGTCCTCATCGATAACTGCGATCTTTGAAAGAGTGGCTATCTGCTCCTCAGCTGGCTTTATTTTGAGCGCTTTTATAAAGCTTTCTTTATAGGCTTTTCTCTCAGCTTTTAGCGCTTTTAAATTTGTCTTTAGTTCGTGCGTTGGCTCGATTATTTTGCTCTTTACGTAGCCAAATATGATATAAGACATCACGCCACCAAGCAGTGGTGAGATGACCCAGCTAACGGCGATCCTGCCGATCTCGCCCCAAGAGACCATATTAAATGGCTCAGGGTCTTTTATCATAAACCCCATGGCAAGTCCTGCGCCAACGATGCCACCAACTATCGAGTGAGTTGTCGAGACTGGCAGACCTTTTTTGGACGCATAAAATAGCCAAAGACCTGAGCTTAGGAGGGCTGAGATCATAATGATTACAAATTTCATCGGGTTTATGTCGCTTGGAAATTTCACGATCTCGTTTCTAATCGTATTTGTAACCTCAGATCCTGCAAATATCGCGCCGCTAAGCTCAAAAATGGCTGCGATTACAAGAGCTTGTTTTAGTGTGAGTGTTTTTGCGCCAACGCTTGTGCCAAAGCTGTTTGCAACGTCATTTCCGCCGATATTAAACGCCATAAAAAGACCAAACATACCAGCGATCAAGAATAAAAAGTAGTTATTTGTCGGGATGTATTGATAGCCCCAAACGAAAAATCCAACGCTGCAAATCGCAAAAATAACTAACGCCAAGAAGTTATCTCGAAGCAATCAAGCCCCCTTGTAAGAGTTTTTGGCAAAATTATATCTTGAAAATTATTAAAGTTTTTAGAATTTTCTCACTTTAAATGATACTAAATTATCATATGTTAGAATTTGGCAAAAATATTAAGGATAAATTTTGGTTATAGCGATCGATCTTGGCTCAAACACCTTTCGCGTGGCGCTTATAAAAAAGGTGCAAAATGGCTTTAGCAACGAGCAAATTTATGAAAAAATAGTTGGAGCTGCAAGGGGCTTAAACGAAAGTGGCAAGATAGGTTTGGAGGCTAAAAATAGGCTTTTTGAAGCGATAGTGGAGGCTAAAAGCAAATTTGACTTTGCTAAATTTAAATGTGTGGCAGTCGCAACTGAAGCTTTTAGAGCAGCATCAAATAGCGAAGAAATTTTTAGTGAGATAAGAGAGAAATTTGGCATAAATTTTCATATCATTGACGGGCAATCTGAAGCAAAACTTACATTTTTAGGCGTGCAAAATGCTTTAAGAAAGCTTGGCATAAATGATAAATTTAGCATCATCGACATCGGCGGTGCAAGCTCAGAGATAGGCGACGATGGCAAATTTATAAGCTTTAAATTTGGCATCATCACCTTTTACGAGAGGTTTAAAGCGCTTGATCTGATGCAAGAAAATGCAAAAATTTATACAAAAGAGGCAAGGGAATTTTTAACAAGTCTTAACAATAGACTTATCGTGCTAACTTCTGGCGTGCCGACCACTATCGCAGCGCTAAAGCTTGGGCTAAACTACGAAAGCTACGATCCCAAAAAAGTGAGTGGATATGAGCTTAAAAATGATGATCTTACTTGGTTTGTAAATGAGCTTTTAAAGATGGATGACAAAAGCGCTGACCTGGCGGTTGGAAGAAGCAGAAAGTATCCGCTCATCGCTGGAACGCTGCTTTTAAAAGAGCTTTTAAGCGGGCAAGAAGCGAAATTTATAGTAATAGACGATGGGCTTAGAGAGGGCGTTGGAGCGGCTTATTTAAAAGGCATATTTCAAGAAATTATCACAAAATTTTAGTTATGATTTCAAAAATTTAAAGGAGATAAAATGAGCATAAGAGAGCAAATTTTGGCCGACATAAAAGAGGCTATGAAAGCAAAAGATGAGTTTAAAAGAGACACCTTAAGGACGCTAAATGCGGCGCTTAAGCAGGTCGAAGTCGATCAAAGGATCGAGATGACCGATGAGGTCGTGCTTCCGCTACTTCAAAAAGAGATCAAAAAGAGAGCTGACTCGGTTGAGCTCTATCTAAAGGGAGCAAGAGAGGATCTAGCCAAAAAAGAGCAAAGCGAGATCGAGCTGATCAAGGCATATCTGCCAGCTCAGCTAAATGATGACGAGTTAAAAGATAAGATAAAAAGTATAATTGAAAAGGTTGGTAAAAATTTAGGCGCTGTGATGAAAATGGCAAAAGACGAGATCGGAGCGAGCGCTGAAGCAAAACGCATAAGCATGATCGCAAAAGAACTTTTGGCATAAAACTAGATAAACCCATGTAAATTTTCGCATGGGTTTTAAAAGTTATAGTTAAATTTTATACGCTATAAAAGTATTTTATTTATTTTTAAATTTTTAAAAAGCTACTTTGAAAAAGTAAAATAAATTTACATATTTTTTTAAAAAACCTTGACAAATGGCATTAAAGTCTATATAATTACAACTCTTAAAAACATTGGGGTATCGCCAAGCGGTAAGGCAACTGGTTTTGGTCCAGTCATTCAGAGGTTCGAATCCTCTTACCCCATCCACTTTTAAAAATCCCAAACAACTCTTATCGCGGAGTAGAGCAGTGGTAGCTCGTCGGGCTCATAACCCGAAGGTCGGCGGTTCAAATCCGTCCTCCGCAACCAAATACCAAGGACTTTTACCACTTTTTAACTAAACACCAACTCCCATACCATCACGTATATCATCAACATTTAGATGGACGTAATGCAGGCTACTTTTAATATCTGTGTGACCCATAAAAGCCATCAGTTTATGAGCGTTAAATCCCTTCAAACTCACTAACCTAGAAGCCACCGTATGGCGTAATACGTAAAGTCCGTGAGTGTTGCTAGTCCCTAAATATCCAAGATGGTTTCTCACAGCCCACCACATACGATTTGCTGTATCGTGATTTAGGTGAGTTATAGGACACTTATATAGAGGTAAGTCTTTGTATCTATAATAAAGTTAATTTAAGGCATCAAATTTATTTCAGCAGTGAGGCATTACTTTTTGCAGTTATAATAAAGCTCATTAAGGCATTAAATAGCGTATACATGAGGCGCGCCACTATTTTTACTCTAAAGAGTTTAAATATTTTTGATTATATTTTTAGCTATTTCAAAATTTCATTTTAAAATTTTTAACGATAATTTTAATTTGTAAAATTTTATTAACCATCAAATTTAGTAGATAAATTTAAATTAACACAAGGCTTTTTATATCTTATCCGCGACACATCTAGCAAGTTCATCTTCACTATCACCCGGATATTCACTCCAAAAATCAATCTTCAAAATTTTTCCTAATTCCTTTGAATTTTGCAAATCATCCAGCCAACGACCATCTATATAATCAACCTTTTTAACTTCTGAGAGTAGAATTTTTTGTGTTTTTAACTCGTAAGTTTTTCTAATAAACGATCCATCATAATCATCCTCTTCTTGTGCCTCATTTAAAGATTTATACTTTTCTATACACTCTTCGTATCTCTTATACTCTTTATTGCCCTGGTATCAAATTTGCACTTTTCTCTAGCCTATGATTTATAAAGTCCATTTTCACTATATGCTCTGGTTTAGGACCATTATTAACACTACTAAAATACCTTACAAGTTTGAAATCTTTTCCATCTAATGCAAAAACATACTCCCAGTATCCGTACTTGCCATAACTATAGAAAAATTTTAGTTCGCTATTTTTTATCTCTACTGCAAGCTCTGGTGGAAAATAAGCTCCACCATCTTCATTTGGGCTCTCAAATATATCTCTCTTAGTTACTACAGCCTCATATTTGTCGCCATTTGAGAGCAAGATCACGATACCACGACGATTTTTATTTACTATTTGACACCATTTATCGTCTTTGGTGCTCTCATCGCAACCATCGCTAAACGGCATAAATTTTTCCTTAAATGTTTCTTGAGTTACTACAACTACATCCTCTATGTCATCTTTATTTAGATCACCCTTGATGGCATCATAATAGTGTAGTTTGTTTTGGTAATGATGCTTTTACAGCCGCTAGCATCTTATAATCTAGCTTGGATAAATTCTCTATCTCATACTCATCACCAGAAAAAGGTATGTTCATCTGCTTTAGAGTTTTTAGCATAGATGTTGAGTTTTTCTCTATATTACTCGTACTAATATCTTGAGCAAAGGTAAAATTTAGCATTAAAAAAGGAATACAAACGAGAACTCCAAATTTAAACATTTTTATTCCTTTATCTTTACATTGCTTATAAATTCAGACCAAAATATCCCTCTGACCTTTTGCGTTTACAGGACTTAAAACGCCCATTTTTTCCATTTGTTCTATTATATTTGCAGCTTTGTTGTAGCCTATTTTTAAGCGTCTTTGTAAGTAGCTGATCGAGGTTTTTTGCTCGCTTAAGATGATCTCTTTTGCCTCCTCATAAAGCTCATCCAGTTCATCTTCGCCTAATGCGCCAGCAGCCGAGCCTGCGCTAGAGCCCTCCTCTGCTAGAAATTTCTCATCATAGATCACATCTTGTTGCTCTTTTAAGAAATTTACGATCGTTTCGATCTCTTTTTCGCTAGCAAATGGCGCATGAAGCCTGATCACACCAGGGCTTCCAGGAGGCGTAAATAGCATATCTCCTCGCCCTAGCAGGCTCTCAGCTCCCATTTGATCAAGGATGACCTTACTATCGATCCTCTGCCCTACTCTATAGCTTATCCTGCTTGGTAAATTTGCCTTTATAAGGCCAGTTACTACATCGACACTTGGGCGCTGGGTCGCTACTATCAAGTGTATACCGCTAGCCCTTGCCATCTGCGCTAGACGGCCTATATAAAGCTCCACGTCCTTGCCGCTAGTCATCATAAGATCGGCCAGCTCGTCGATGATCACGACGATGTATGGAAACTGCTCGCCACCTTCACTCTTCATCTTTTCGTTGTAGCTCTCAATGTTTTTTGTGCGAGTTTGACTCATTATCTTGTATCTTCGCTCCATCTCAGCGACCATATTTGCAAGCGCTGTGATCGCCTTTTTAGCCTCCGTGATGACAGGCGTTAAAAGGTGTGGAATGTCGTTATATATGCTAAATTCAAGCATCTTTGGATCTATCATCATGAGACGCAAAGTTTGTGGGCTATTTCTATAAAGCAAACTTAAAAGCATAGCGTTTATGCCCACACTCTTGCCAGATCCTGTTGTGCCAGCGATCAGCAAATGTGGAAGCTTTTTAAGGTCAGTCACAAAAGGAGCACCCACTATATCTTTGCCAAGAGCCATGGTTAGCGGACTGCTCGCGTTTTTAAAGACTTCGCTTTCTAAAATTTCTTTTAGATAGATCGTCTCTAAATTTTGATTTGGCACTTCGATGCCAACGACATCTTTACCAGGGATAGGTGCTTGGATACGGATCGTTTGCGCCTTTAGCGCCATGGCTAGGTCATCTTGTAAAGTAAGAATTTTACTAACCTTGATATGTGGGGCTGGGCGAAACTCAAATGTCGTGACGATAGGACCAGTGTAGGTTCGCACCACGTCGCCATCTATCTTAAATTTACGCAGTTTATCAAGTAAATTTGAAATTTGCTGATCGATCTCCGCCTCATTTATATTGTGCGAGCGCTTTGGAGGGTCGTTTAGAAATTTAAGCGGTGGCAAGACAAAGTCTTTTGGTTTTTCAACCTTGCCACGCTCTATCTGATCAAGAAGTTTTTTGTTTTCAGCCACTTCATTTAAAATTTCAACCCCACTTATAGTTGCAGGTCTGCCCTCTTGTACCGGCTCCATCTCTGGTTCTGGTTCAAATTCTGGCTCACTATCTAAATTTGGTTCATCATCATTTAGCACCTGAGCGTCTATAAGCTCTTCTTCTTTTATCTCTTCGGCTTTTGGCTTTTTGCGCTCTATCTTTGGTATCTGCCTTGCCCTTACCTCTTTTACGCCTCTGCTTTTTTCTTCATAGCTATTTGGCTCTTTATCTACAAAAGCCTTTCTTAAAACGATGATAAAATTTTCTCTAAAAGCAAGACCAAGCGAGATGATAAATATCATAAGTATAGCAACCGCGGTGCCGATAGCGCCGATGACTTCTTTTAGAGCTGAGACTATAAAACCACCTATCACGCCGCTATTTGCTCCAGATGTGGTTAGCGCTTGAAACATCAAAAATGCGATAAAAAATAGAAAAATCCCAACCACAAACTGGGCAAAATCAAAGTCAAATTTCTTAAAATTTTTATATACAAAATAGCCTAGAACGATGAGTAAAAATGGATAAACATAGGCGATAAGTCCAAAATATTTAATATTAAAAGCCCCAAGGCTTTGTCCAAGTGAGCCTACAAAATCAGCAGTCGGAGCAGCCGTAGCGATACCAAAATATACAAAAAAACAAACAAAAATAGTAAATAATATATGTCTTAAAATTTTAGATCCTTTTGTTAAAAAGGCTTATTATAGCACGCTTGAGTTTAATTTTTAAAAAATCAGCAAGCTAGGCCTGCTGATTTATCATTTTAGTTTAGGTAGTTTAGCAAGCTTAGTTGATTTATCTTAGCGCTTGCTTGAAGTGTCGCTTGATATGAGAGTGAAAGCTGTATAAATTTAAGATATGACTCTGCATAGTCTGCGTCTATGACGTCATTTTTAACAGTCAGTACATTTACTTTCATTACCTCTGCACGCTGATTTGTCGCCGTTAGAAGCTTTGTTTGAGAGCCTATCTTTGTAAGCTCTTTATTTGCATGATCTACCAAGTGATCTAGCCTTTTTAAAGCGCCTTGCATGCCTGTATTTCGTGGGTCGTGATTGTTAGCGTCTGCTCTATAGTAGCCATTTCTAACGGCAAATATCATATCATCAAGGTCTTGAAAGACGCTTGTGCTTGGCTCATCGATAGTTAAAGCATTGTTTTCGTTAAAGCTAAAAACAGAGCCCTTGCCTTGAGGATGACTTGCAGCACCAGCGGTGTTCATGCCAGTGCTATCTCCGTCAAATATATCTCCATTTTTCGCATCATACATAGTAAGCTCTATATTTGTGACAGATTTTGTCTTGTCAGTTAGCACCATCCTGCCCTTATCGTCTAGATTTACCTCTACTGCACCTTTAGTCTTTGATAAAGCCTCTTTATAGGCGTTGTAGTTTTGATCTCTTCTTACCTTTTCGATATCTGTATCAAAATTTGCATTTTCTACGTTTTGAGGATCAGGGATATTATCGCTTGCTGCCATTGCTACGATATCCATTAACTGACGATATGTAAAGTCACTTGCATAGGTTCTGTAACTGCCAAATTCATCTGAGTTATAGACGGTCAAATTTCTAGTTGGAGATACCACGCCAGCAGTCGTTGTTGAAGTTATCTGAAACTGCACTGGGGTATTTACGCCACCTGCTTCGCCCATTTTTACTTTGATGTCATACATTGTGCCAGTGATCGACTTTACCTGCAGGCCTATCTCTTGACCGTCAATATTAAAAAGCTCTCTCTTTCTTGCATCAACATCTTTTGGATATAAATTTCTATTGTAACTCTCTTTTGTACCAGAGACCTCGCTTAGCTTGGTCTGATCGGTTGCAAACTCGCCTGTTCTTCTAGCAACTTGTGGTAAATTTGCGATTAGCTCATTATCCTTTCGCTCAAATCTAACCTTGTCGTAGTCAAATGCGTTTGTTAAATTTCCATCTTTATCAAGATATTTGCTCTTTGTAAATTCAGTTATATGAACCGTTTTTGGCACAGCATTTGCCATATTTTCAAGCGTTTGTAGCGAATTTATCGTATCAAGTGTATTATTTGGAGCTATCGCACCACGATTTGCTGCCACAGAAGTAGCTGCAACCATGTGAAAGTCTATCGTTTGATTGCCTTTTGTGAGGTCTTTTATATTAAATTGTCCGTCGTTATTTATGCTCACATCGACAACTTTTGTCGTCTTTGTGTTGCCAAATTCCATACCGATCTTCTCCATCAAACCAGCCATTGATGTATCGGAACTCATCTTAAATTTACTTGTAAATGTCGTGCCGTCTGGCTTTTTGCCCTGCATAAAAAAGTATGTGTCAGGGAAATTTACATTTGAAGTATCCAAAAAGTCGAAATCTGGCTCGATCGTGCCTTTATAAGAGCCGTCACTGCCAACAACTGAGTCGCTAGCGTAGTTTAAACCGATCATATTTTTTATCTTGCTATTTTCGTCAAGATATTTTGGCGCATAGGAGATGTCGGTTCTAGTTTGATCAGCTAGCATCACATTTGTTGTTAAAATTTTGTTGTAGTCACCATCTTTTCCTAAAAATAGATCAAATCCCGGGATGTTGTAAGGTAGCTCAACCTGCGCGCCAGCTGAGGTTTTCATATAGTCGCGGTTGCCTTGATATTTACCTGAGCCATCGATCGGCTTAGTATCCACAGCACTTCCTGAGAATAAAAACTGCCCATTTATAGAGGTATTTGCGATATTTACAAGGTGGTTTTTGATGCCCTGAAGGTCGTTTGCCAAAGCTTCAAGAGACGTTGTGCTATGCACGTCGCTGGCTGCTTGAACGACTTTTGTTTTAAAATTTTCAAGCTGTTTTTCAAATTCTTTTAGCGCATTGTCCGTGTTTTTTGCAAAATTTACTGACTTACCAGTAGCGTCTGCCACTTGAGTGAGAGTGGTCGCTTCATAATCAAGCCTCATCGCATCGTTATAAACCGCGGCTCCGTCATATGGGTCTTGAATTTTCAAGCCATTTGAGAGTTGCATATAGCTTTTGTTTACGCCAGCCATATTTCTTTGATAGTCATGCAATGTCTGATTAAAGCGTAGTTGATTTGTTATTCTCATAATTTTTCCCTAAATTTTGATCATTTTTGTTTAAGCAAATTTGATTCCGCTTCTTACCATATCGGTGAAAATTTGATTTTTTTTAGAGCAAAAAAGTTTTATTGTATAATCTGCCAAAATTTACACATATAAAATAGGTAAGAAAATGGCATTAAAAATTCTCTTCTCGCCAAGCGAGAGTAAAATTTCTCTAAACACGAGCGATAAATTTGATGGTAAAAATTTGATCTTCCCTGAGCTTTTTAGCAAAAGGGCTGAAATTTTAAATAGATATGATGACTTTTTAAAAAGCGCAAATTTAGACGAGATAAAGAAGCTTTTTGGACTAAAACAACTTGTTGATAGCAAAGAGCTAAGAACTAGTCTTTTCGAACAAGGCGCGATAAAGGCCATCTTAAGATATGACGGAGTGGCGTATAAGCACCTAAACTACCGCGGACTAAGCGATGACGCTCAAAAATATATAGATAATAATGTTTTAATCTTTTCAAATTTACTTGGGCCTATTTTGGCAAAAGATGAGATATTTGAATACAAACTAAAGCAAGGCGAAAAGCTAGCTGGCTTTGAAATTTCTAAATTTTATGAGCAAAATTTCAGCAAAACGGTTGATCAGTTTTTAGAAAATGATGAAATTTTGGATCTTAGGGCTAAATTTTATGAAAAATTTTATGAGATCAAAAAAGAGTACACGACATTTTGCTTTTTAAAAAATAAAAAGATATTAAGCCACCATACAAAAGCTTATAGAGGTGAGGTTTTGCGCCAGATCGCAGCGGCTGAAGTAAAAAATAAAGATGAGCTAATGGCTCTAAATTTTGAAAATTTAAAGCTCGTGGATATGAAAAATATAGGGCTAAAAAACGAACTTACGTTTGAAATTTGCGAGTGAGAGTTTAAAATTTGGTCTTTTTTACTAAAAAAATGCAAAAAAAGAGCTAAATTTAGGGGAAAAGTATTGTAATTTTTTTTAAAAGAGTGTAGAATTGCCGCATAACTTCTTAAAAGGATGGTTCATGAAAAAAGCTGAATTTATTCAAGCTGTTGCCGACAAGGCTGGTCTTTCAAAAAAAGATACTCTAAAAGTTGTTGATGCTACTTTGGAGACAATCCAAGCGGTTCTTGAAAAAGGCGATACAATTAGCTTTATCGGCTTTGGTACTTTCAGTACTGCTGACAGAGCTGCAAGGAAAGCTAGAGTTCCAGGAACTAAAAAAGTAATCGACGTTCCTGCTAGCAAAGCAGTCAAATTCAAAGTTGGCAAAAAACTTAAAGAAGCAGTTGCTGCTGGCGCTGCTAAAAAAGGCAAAAAGAAATAATTTTCTTTTTCGGGGAGCAAGTCTCCCCTTTTTTCTTTCTGCTCACAAATCTAAAATTTCAATTTTAATTTAGCCCGAGTGGTGAAACTGGTAGACGCGCCAGACTCAAAATCTGGTAAGGGCAACCTTGTGTCGGTTCGAGTCCGACCTCGGGCACCATTAAATTTTTCTTTCAACTACATCAAGTTTTAAGTTCAAAAAGTACGAACAAATTTAGAATAGATGCAAATATAAATTTTATAGTGTAAGTTACTTCAAATTAAAAGACAAAAAAGATGAATTTGTGTAAAAAGCTCTTTTTAACACAAAGCAGGCAATAAATTTTTGAAAAAGTTTATTGTAATTTAATCTTTTGGGGCATATAATCAATTCTTTGTAAATTCCAAACTTAAAAGAGACTGCTATGAATTTTACACCACTTTTTGCAATATTTTTCATAATCGCAACTGGTTTTTTTGCTAAAAAAGTCGGCATTGTTGAGCAAAAGCACTCGATCCCATTTGTGGATTTTGTCCTTTGTTTTGCAATGCCTGCGCTAATTTTCGACAAAATTTACCACGTAAATGTCGATGCCTCGCTTATAAACACGATCTTAATCGGCTTTGCCTCAACCGCCATTAGCGCCGCTTTGGCATTTGTCATAGGCAGGGTTTTTAAATTTACCAAAATAACAACCGTCAGTATGGTCATGCTAAGCCTTTTTGGTAACACACTATTTGTCGGTATGCCTGTCATTCAGGGCTTCTTTGGCGATGCGATGGTAAATGAGGTCATCTTTTACGATCAAATAGCCACTGGTATCCCACTTTCGATCCTTGGACCACTCATCCTATCTTTTGCCGCACCTGAGAAGGTCTCGCTCTTTCAAAATACGATGAAAATTTTAAAATTTCCACCATTTATCGCGCTCATTATGGGTCTTGTCTTAAAAGAAGTCCCGCTTCCAGATTTTATCTTTGCGCCACTTAGGATGTTTGAAGGTAGCGTCACCCCAGTGGCACTTTTTGCGATCGGCGTTGGTCTTAACTTTAGCAGTATCACAAGCTCATATAAAGGCGTTAGCGTCGTGCTTTTGTGTAAGATGATATTGCCAGCTATCGTATTTTTCATCATATTAAAAGTCTCAGGCATCCAGATGAGCAAAACTTGGGTCGTTGGTCTCTTTCAATGTGCGATGCCAACATCAGCTCTTGCAAGTGCGATGGTCATAAAAGCTGGACTTGATAGCTCACTAGCCATCTCATCAGTTGCTATTGGCGTGCTTTTTTCATTTATCACGCTTCCAGTTATCTATTTTGTATTTGCGTAAATTCACACTTATTTCACACTAAGTGACTACAATTGCAACATAATTTAATTTAAAGGAGACTTTATGAAAAAGTTAATCTTAGTTGCACTTGGTGCTATGTTTATGTTTGGCGGTCTTGCAAATGCTACTGAAATGATGCAAAAGGACAAGATGGGCAAAGATGAGATGATGAAGAAAGAGCAGATGATGAAAGATGATATGTCTAAAAAACATCCTGTCAAAAAACACGAAGCTAAAAAAGAAGACATGGGCATGAAAGACGAAATGAAAAAAGACGACATGGGTATGAAAAAAGACGACATGGGTATGAAAGACGAAATGAAAAAAGATGACATGGGTATGAAAAAAGACGACATGGGCATGAAAGACGAAATGAAAAAAGGCATGTAAAGGCACTTGATGGTCAGAATTTTGCTTGTTGAAGATGATGAAACATTACTTGATCTAATAAGCGAGTATCTGGGCGAAAATGGTTACGATGTCACCACTACAAACAATGCCAAAGACGCACTAGATCTTGCATACGAGCGAAATTTTGACCTACTTATACTAGACGTCAAACTCCCGCAAGGCGACGGCTTCTCCCTACTTTCATCGCTACGTGAGCTTGGCGTCACAACACCTAGCATATTTACCACCTCGCTAAACACCATAGACGACCTTGAAAAAGGCTACAAAAGCGGCTGCGATGACTATCTAAAAAAGCCATTTGAGCTAAAAGAGCTACTTATCCGCATGCAAGCTCTCATAAAAAGAAATTTCTCACACCAAAACGGCGAAGATATCAAAATTTTAGATGATCTTTGCTTTCACCCACAGAGCAAAACTCTAAGTAAAAACGGCGAAAATGTAAATATCTCGAGCAAAGAGAGCGACCTGCTCGCCCTATTTTTGCAAAACAAGGGCAAAATTTTAACCAAAGATGAAATTTTTAATAAAATTTGGAAATTTGACGAGGAGCCAAGCGAGCTTAGCCTTCGTGTATATATCAAAAATTTACGCCAAATTTTAGGCAAAGATGCCATTTTAAACAAGCGTGGAGACGGCTACATCTATGTCTGAAAAGACGCAAATTTTATTTAAAATTTTATCCCTCTATCTTGTTAGCTCCGTGCTATTTTTGAGCTATTTTTTTATACACGACTACCAAAATAAAAAAGAAGCACTCATCTTAAACGAGGTAAAAAGCCTAAAAGAGATCAAGATGGGCATATATATGAAAGCCAGGATGAATGGCCTAGACTCGGTCTCAAGCCTCACAAACGAAAAGGGCGTACATGCTTGTATCGTGCTGGAGAATGGTGAGAAAATTTATAAAGATTTTGAGTGCAAAAATATCAACAAAGGCAAAAATGTAAATTTGATAGACGGCAAGGTAGCGATCTTTGAAAAGATCCAGTATATGGAGGACAA
The DNA here is from genome assembly GCF_002165815.1 of Campylobacter concisus. Taxonomy (GTDB): domain Bacteria; phylum Campylobacterota; class Campylobacteria; order Campylobacterales; family Campylobacteraceae; genus Campylobacter_A; species Campylobacter_A concisus_BH. The sequence continues at coordinate 206,547 of NZ_NDYN01000005.1, read as the reverse complement.
CGCCACAGACGAGCTCGCACGCGCAGACATCTTTCTAGTTGGCAAAAATATCAACGGCGAAATTTTATCCTTGCAAATTTCGACCACACTAAAGGCTGCATTTTTCCTCTTTGCCCTGCTCTTTGTCGCCTTTTATCTAGCAAAACTAAGCCTAAGACCGCTTTATGAAAAGATAGATACGCTAAATCACTTCATAAAAGACTCAACTCACGAGATAAACACGCCTCTAAGCGTCATCTCTATGAGCATAGAAACGGCCGATCTAGCAAGCCTAAATGAGCGAAATTTAAAGCGTTTTAATAACATCAGCCTTGCTGCAAAGAGCCTAGGCAGCATCTATGACGCGCTCGTTCATCTAAGTTTTAACCTAAACAAACCAGGCAAAAAAGAGCTAATCGATCTAAATTTACTAACCACGCAAAGACTTAGCTACTTCTCGCCATTTTTTGCCAAACGCGGACTTAAGATAGAGGCTAGCCTAAAGCCAAGCTTCATAAACGCAGACCTTGAGGATGTGAGTAAAATTTTAGACAACCTCTTAAGCAATGCCTCAAAATATGCAGCGCCAAATTCAAAGGTTAGCATCATTTTAGAGTCAAATTTCTTTAGCATAAGCAACACTGGGCGTGGCATAAGCAAAGAGCAGCAGATGAAAATTTTTGATCGCTACACGAGATTTAACGACGATCAAGGCGGCTTTGGTATAGGGCTAAATTTAGTCAAAGAGTGCTGCAAGAAAAATGGCATCGCCGTAAAATGTCAAAGCGAGCTTGATGGCGAGACTACGTTTTTGCTCTCTTGGCAGAGTTAAATTTAAAACCACCCTACTCTAAATAATAAAATTTATTAAAAAAGAGAATTTATGTCCAAAATTTATTTTTGATAAATTTTATTAATATTATAATCCTTTTACAAAATCTTAATCAAGGAGAAAAGTATGAAACTACTTGAAAAATACGGGCTTTTCATAAATGGTGAGTGGCGTGACGCAAAAGACGGCGCTACACTTGATGCCAAAAATCCAGCAAACGGCGAGCACCTTGCAAAGATCGCTGATGCTACCGAAGAAGATGTAAATGACGCAGTTCGTGCTGCACGTGAGGCTTTTAATAAATTTAAACACACCACAGTTAGCGAGCGCGCAAAGCTGCTAAACAAGATCGCTGATATCATCGACGAGCACAAAGAGCACTTAGCAAAAGTTGAAAGTATGGACAACGGCAAGCCAATCCGTGAGACGCTAAATGTCGATATCCCTTTTGCAGCAGAGCATTTTAGGTACTTTGCTGGCGTTATCATGGGCGAAGAAGGCAGCGCAAATGTGCTTGACGAGAAGCAACTCTCTATCGTTTTGCGCGAGCCAATAGGCGTCGTGGGTCAGATCGTGCCTTGGAATTTTCCATTTCTAATGGCAGCTTGGAAGCTAGCTCCAGTGATCGCAGCAGGAGATGCGAGCGTGTTTAAGCCTTCAAGTGAGACAAGCCTAAGCGTGCTTGAGCTATTTAGGCTGATAGATAAAATTTTGCCAAAAGGTTTGATAAACATAGTAACCGGCAGAGGTAGCAAGAGCGGCGAGTGGATCAAAAACCACCCAGGCCTTGACAAGCTAGCATTTACCGGATCAACCGAGATCGGCCGCGATATCGCCATAGCTGCGGCTCGCCGTATCATCCCAGCCACACTGGAGCTTGGTGGCAAGAGCGCAAATATCTTCTTTAGCGACGCAAATTTAGACAAGGCGCTTGACGGTCTTCAGCTTGGAATTTTGTTTAACCAAGGTCAAGTTTGCTGCGCAGGGTCTAGAATTTTCGTAGAAGAGAGCTTTTATGACAAATTTATAGAGGCTGCGGTTAAGAAATTTAGCACCATAAAAGTTGGCGATCCACTAGATCCTAAGACTCAAATGGGCTCTCAGATCAATAAAAAACAAGCTGAGCAAATCTTAAACTACGTCGAGATCGGCAAGAAAGAAGGTGCAAAAGTGGCAGTCGGTGGCAAAGCCTACACTGCAAATGGTTGCGACAAGGGCGCATTTGTCGAGCCAACACTGCTAGTTGATGTGACAAACGACATGAGAGTGGCTCAGGAAGAAATTTTTGGACCAGTTGGCGTTGTCATCAAATTTAAAGATGAAGCCGAGCTTATCAAAATGGTAAATGACAGCGAATATGGCCTTGGTGGCGGAATTTTCACGCAAGACATCACAAAAGCGCTACGTGTGGCAAGGTCTATGGAGACTGGCAGGGTCTGGATAAATACCTACAATCAAATCCCAGCAGGAAGCCCATTTGGCGGATATAAAAACTCAGGTATCGGCCGTGAGACGCACAAGATCATACTTGAGCACTACACTCAGATGAAAAACATCATGATAGACCTTACCGGCAAGGTTAGCGGCTTTTACGCACAATGATCTTAGGGAGCTTAGGCTCCCTACTACTTTAAATTTCATAAATAAAATTTCATTCTAAATCTATCTGCAAATCACAATCACTATTTTTAAGCTTAATAGACTAAAATTTGCGCCAAAGGAGAAAATTTGAGCGAACAAATTTACATTATCGGCGACGTTCACGGCTGTTTTAACACACTTTTAGAGCTAATAAAGCAGTTTCCAAACAAAGAAAAATCTCAAATTTGCTTTGTTGGCGACGTGATAGATCGGGGCCTTTTTAGCTGCGACGTGGTCGAACTTATCATGCAAAATGGCTACGACATGGTCATGGGAAATCACGAGCGAAGGCTACTTAACAATCAACTTGAATTTTTAAACAACAAAGTGCCGCTTGATAGGAGCTGGTTTTTTGGAAATGGCGGCGAGGCTACATATAGATCATACTTTGGGCAAAGTATGAAATTTAAGCAAAGGCATGTGGATTTTTTAGAAAGCAGGCCAGTTTATCTGGAATTTAAAGATTATAAAACCCAAAATGGCGAGCATCTAGTCGTCTCTCACTCAGCCGTTGGCAATATGTGGGAGCTAAGAAACGATAAATATGCTAGTGAAGAGTTTAGAAGGCACCTGCTCTCAGGCAGAGGCGACGAGATGCAAGTAGAGGGCATATTTAACGTCTATGGGCACACGCCAGTAAGAGAGGTAAAATTTTATAAAAATAGCGCAGATATCGACACAGGCTGCGTTTTTAATGAAGTTGGTTATGACAAACTAAGTGCGTTAGAATTTCCATCGATGAAAATTTATACGCAAAGAAATGTTGAAAATTTTAACAAAAAGGATAAAGATGTGGTTTTCTAAAAAGAGTTCTAGCTTTGCTAGTAGGGTTGATAAATTTTGGAGCGAGCTTGGTAAAAATTTAGACGTTATCAAGCAAAATTTAGAGGATAAAAATTACGAAACAGCGAGTAAAATGACTGAGGAGGCGCTAAATTTATGTTTAGTAGATCCAACTTTTATGATAGGCCTTGTTGATAATAAGATCGATCTAGTGCTAACACCAGAAGGGATGAAATATAGGCTTTTTTGGCTTAAATTTATCAAATCACGCATGCCAAAAGAGTTTGAAACAAAGCTTACTTGCACGCTTGGCAAACCACGTGCACCGCGCGAAGTAGCCACTATACAGATGTATGGCGTGAGTGTTGATGCAAATGAGGTCATGGTCTATGCAAATTTTGAAGAAAAAAGCGTGGATATGTGCCTATACAACAAGACTTTAAGCAAGCTAAAAAGCGAAGATGAAAACAAGGCCTACACACTAGCTTTCATACTTTGCGACAATGTTGTTGGCGAGACAGCGATGATAAACACACTTGGCGACTTTGAGATCGTAGATGAGCCAAGAGAAAAAGGCGTCGCGCTTACCGACTTTGCCGATCTTATAGATGATAAATTTGGCAAAGAGGCCTCGAGCGAACCGCTAAAGCAGTTTAGCTTTTATGAGCTTGAACCCCGCTCAGACGCACTAAGAGATGATGTATTTATAGGCTATACGAGCCTAACCTCGCTACTAAATGAGTACTATGACGGAAAAAGCGATATCTATAATGAAGCTTACGAGCTTGGCATAAATTTCTGCTTTTTAGTATTGTATCACGGCGGCGATGTGCAGTTTGGTGTTGATAGTAAAAATAAGATAGAAGATGAGCTAGAAAGTAGCACTTTTTGCGAGAGCATGGGCGCAGCTACTGGTACTAAACACTCTTATGTTGATCTTATATGCTTTGACAAAGACGAGCTTGAAAAGGCTGTTATTAAATTTAGTAAAGAGCTTGATATAAAGATAGAAATTTGCGAATTTAAACGATAAATACATAAAATTTCACGTAAAATATTGCATATCCTGATGGCTGGTAAATTTACAAATAGCCAGCTGGCAATAAATTTATCCTTTAAATTTAGAGCTATTTGAGAGAAAGGCGCAAAATTTAAGCCCATATAAAAAGATGATCCACGAGATGTAGATCCATACAAAGAAGAAAAGCACAGCTGAAAACGAGCCATAGACGCTTAGATAGGTCTTGTTGTAAAGGACGTAATAGACAAAAGCTGACTTGCCAAGATACCAAACAAGCGAGGCGGCAAACGAGCTAAAAAACGCGCTTTTAAATTTTATCTCATCATTTACTGAGATGAGATATGTGACGCAAAATATCACCCAGATGATGAGATATGGCACGATGCTTAAAAAATTTATCCAGCTTGTAAATTTAGTCGAGTTTAGCATCTCTTGCACAAGGCTTGAGAGGTAAAAACTGCCAGCAAGTCCGAGTGGTGCAAGCGTGATAAGCGTCCAGTACGAGCTAAGTGCCGACCAAAAGCCCCTAGCCCTGCTAGCTCTTGTCACTTTTAAAACTACGTATTCATAATCGCTAAAAAACATAGCTGAAGTAAATATCATCGCCACAAAGCCAACTATGCCTAAATTTCCGCTATTTTGGAGGAAATTTTGCAAGTAGTTTGAGATGAGCTCTTGGTTGCTTGGCAAAAGAGCCGAAAATACAAAATCTTGAATTTTGGCGTAATAATCCTCAAAGCTAGGCAGTTTTGTAAAGATAGAAAACGATATGAGAAGTATCGGTATGATCGATAAGATCGTGTGAAAACTAAGGCTTGCTGCGTAGTGGAAGAGCTCTTTGTCCTTAAGAGCAGCTAGCAAATTTAAACCACTCTTTAAATCGCTCTTGCTTAAGGACAAACGGCTCATTTATCAGTTATCTTCTTCAAAAAGTTTTTCGTAGTGAGCATCGTAGTTGTTGATGTGCTCGCTATTTAGCTTCCAAAATACAGTGTCTATATCACTAACCCTTGTATAAAATGGCAGCTGGTAGTACTCAACCTCGCCAGTTTTAAACTCTTTTAGCACCTTAAAGCTTTGGCAATCAGCAAAAACGCTTCTACCATCCATCGCGACAAAGATAAGACCAGCTGCACTTTGAGCGCACATTTTTCTAAAGTCGTCTCTGCTTGGATTTGGCTTGTATTCGTAGCTTAAGTATGCTCCAACAAGGTCTGGGTGAATAAATATCATATTAGGAAATGCGCCCAAAACCTCTTCATAAATTTCTTTATTTGGCACGACGATTAGCGAGCGGTTATAAAGGTAGTTTAGCACGACTATATCGCCACTTGCAGGTGCGATGCCAGGGAGTGGGAGAGCCTTTTGCTCAAGCAGGTCAAACACCTCAAATCTAACTTTCGCAAAGCCGGCATTTTTAGAGACAACGCTCACTCTTGCGATGATAGAGCTATCAGTGTCAAATTTATGAAGCACGACGCCGCTTGATCCGATCAAAATTTCAGGACTATCAACTATCGTTGCTGTGCCGTCACTCTCGACGCTAATAAGAGGAGTTCTATACTCATTTAAAGAAAAATCAGCCCCAAAAGCAAAGCCAAAAAACAGCGATAAAATCACGATTATACGTTTCAAAAATATCTCCTAAGTTTAAATTTTTAGAGCGATTATAGCCTAAAATGCTTTATCTTTTGCAAAATTAAAGCAAGTTTTAGTTAAAATCCCCTCCAGCTTTTTAAAAGGATATCGATGCCTCGTATATTTGTGATTTTTGCAATATTATGTATAAATTTATATGCCATAAAACCAACTGTCGATGAGCTTAGTTGGCCAAATGGCAGCAGCTTTTTAAATTTCCTTGAAACAAATAAAATCCCACTTTCACTTTACTACAACCTAGCAAGCGAAGATCAAGAGCTAACAGAAGAGATCATCGCTGGCACAAAATATCAAATTTACAAAGACGATAACGGCGAGGTTAAACAAGCTCTCATCCCCGTTAGTGACGAGCTTCAGATACATATTTATAGAGATGACAAGGGTAAATTTCAGCTTGAGTTTATCCCGATCTTATACCAAAGCGAAGATAAAATTTTAGCCCTAAAAGTCGATAAATCAGTCTCTGAAGATATCTTTGACTACACCGGCTCTGGCACGCTAGCACTTGGTTTTAAAGAGGTTTTTAGCGGCAGCGGGATCGATTTTAAAAAGATAAACAAAGGCGATACGATCGCTATTGTCTATAACCAAAAACTACGCATGGGACGCTCTTTTGGCACGCCTGAAATTTACGCAGCGATGATAGAAACTAAAAACAAACGCTACGTGATGTATAAATTTGAAGATAAATTTTATGATAAAAACGGCAAGAAAAATGACAAATTTTTGCTCGTTCGACCTCTTGCAAACGCTAGGATCACATCAAATTTCACCCTAAAAAGATGGCATCCGATCCTTCAAAGATATAGAGCGCACCTTGGGGTTGATTACGGTGCTCCAAAAGGCACACCGATCAAGGCTGCAGGCGATGGCACGGTCAAATTTGTCGGACAAAAGAGTGGTTATGGTAGAACCGTCATCATCTCTCACGCTGGTGGCTACGAGACACTTTATGCCCACTTAAATGGCTTTGCAAAGGGCATAAGAAGCGGTCTAAAAGTAAAACAAGGCACGCTGATAGCATACGTTGGCACAAGCGGCATGAGCACTGGCCCACACTTGCACTTTGGCCTCTATCTAGGCGGCAAACCGATCAATCCAGAAAGCGCCATCAAGGTCGTAAAAAATATAGAAGACAAAAAAGAGTCTGCTAAATTTAAAGCAGTCATAAATAGAAATGATGAGCTGATAAAACAGGCTCTAAGCAACGACAAAGAGTATCACAAGGTGGAATTTTTCCCTAACGTAATAGATTTTTAAAGGTAAAACTTGAGCCAAGAACTAGAAGAAGCAAAAGAGCTGATAGATCAGCATTTAGATGAAAATTTAGAAGACGGCGAGCTCTCTGCATACGAGCTAGCCCAGCACCTAAAAACACTTAAAAAGCATGACGAGGAGCTTTTTGCCAAGTATCTTGAAAAGCTAGATCCTGAAATTTTGGGTGACGTGGCGATAGAGTTGCCTGATCACATGCTAAAAGACGTGATCGATACGCTCCCAGCTGAAAAGATCGTAGAAGCGCTCGAAGAGCTAGAGAGTGACGATGCTACCGACCTACTCCAATACATCGAAGATATCGATGAGGACAAGGCTAGAGAGCTTTTTAACGAGCTAGATAAAGAAAATCAAAACGAAATTTTAAGACTTAGAAGCTACGATGAGGATAGAGCTGGTGCGCACATGCAAACAGAGCTATTTTCAGCTCATCTTGAAGAGAAGCTTGGCAGCGCAGTTGCAAGACTAAGACAAGAGAAGCAAGAAGGAAAACTAGAAAACGTCTCACAGCTTTTTATCATCGATAAAAATAGCGTCTTGCAATACGCCATCCCGCTTGAAGATCTCATCCTCTTTGACTTCACAAAAACGCTAAAACAAAATATCGAATCAACCCAGATCGACCACTACAAGCCTCACATGGCAAACGATATGGATCTCATGCAAGATGTCGCTGATATGTTTCAAGAATACGATCTAAACGTTATCGCAGTTACAAGTAGCACTGGAATTTTGCTAGGTCGTATCACATATGATGATATCCACGACTACATCCAAGAGAGCGCAACAGAGCAAATTTATAACCTAGCTGGCGTTGATGACGAGTCAGAAGAGGATGATACGCTATTTAAGGCAGGTCGTAGCCGTGCGGTTTGGCTTGGCATAAATTTGCTAACAGCCCTTTTTAGCTCATCCATCATCGGACTTTTTGACGAGACGATCGCAGCTTACGTCGCACTTGCCGTGCTTATGCCAATAGTTGCTTCAATGGGTGGCAACACCGGCACACAAGCCCTTGCCGTTACGGTTCGTCGTTTGGCACTTGGCGAGATAGAATTTAAAGATGCAAAGAGCGTTTTAAAGCGTGAGGTGACGATCTCACTCGTAAATGGCCTCATCTTTGGCGCTATCATGGGCGTGATAGCCGCTGTTTGGTTTGACAAAGGCATGCTTGGTGTGGTCATTAGCCTTAGTATGGTTACAAATTTATTCCTCGCTGGCTTTTTTGGCACGATCATACCTTTGACGCTAAGACGCTTTAACATCGATCCTGCTGTTGGCTCGGCGGTCATTCTTACAACTTTTACAGACGCGATAGGATTTTTTAGCTTTTTAGGACTTGCAAAATGGATACTACTATAACAAATTTAGAAATTTTACCTCTTGGTGAGTCAAAATACCTAAAGCCATTTAAGATGAAATTTAAACAAAATGGCTTGCAAAGGGACTGGGACTGCGTCAAGGTGATGAATAGCGTTAGTATATTTTTATATCACGAGCAAAAAGATGCATTTTTGTTTGTCAAGCAGTTTCGCCCAGCCGTTTGGTACTCACAAGAAAAAGAAGGCATCAAAACAAATGAGCAAGGCTTTACTTATGAGCTTTGCGCAGGGCTTATGGATAAGGGACTAAGCGAGGAGCAGACTGCTAGAGAGGAGGCAGTCGAAGAGGTCGGATACGAGCTAAAAGAGATGGAGCGCATCACGATGACGTATGGCGCTTTTGGTTTTGGCGGCAACATGCAAACGATGTTTTACGCAAAGATCGATGAAAGTATGAAGGTAAATGCAGGCGGTGGCGTCGATGGCGAGGATATAGAGCTAGTTTTTATAAAACGAGAAGATATGATGAAATTTGCCTTTGACGAGAGCAAGGTCAAGGGCTTTGGGCTCATCTTTGCCTACTTGTGGTGGGAGAAATTTAAAGGCTAAAAAGAGACCTTTTTGATAAGCGCAAAGACAACAACCGCCACAACAAAAATGCCAACTAATATAATGTAATCCGACATAAGAAACCTTTACGTTTAAAATTTGCACTATTGTAACTAAATTTTTAACAAAATAAGAACTTTATAACCGCACATATCATAAAATAATCAAAAATCATAAGGAGAAAATGATGAGCGAAAATGAAACTCTTTTTATCAACCGCGAATTAAGCTGGCTACGCTTTAACTCAAGGGTGCTCGCTCAGTGTGAAAAGGATATACCTTTACTTGAAAAGCTAAAATTTATAGCCATTTATATGACAAATCTTGATGAATTTTACATGATAAGGGTGGCTGGTCTAAAGCAGCTTTTTGCAGCTGGAGTGACGACAAGTAGCAGCGATGGCATGAGCCCACTTGATCAGCTAAGAGAGATCAGAAAATATCTTCAAGATGAGCAAAATTTGGTCGAAGCTCACCACAAAAGCACCGTCGATGCGCTCAGCAAAGAGGGTCTTTTTATCAAAAACTATGACGAGCTTGATGATAGTTTAAAACAAAAATGTGACGAATACTTTTTCTCAAACATCCTGCCAGTTATCGTGCCTATCGCTGTTGATGCGACACATCCATTTCCGCACCTAAACAACCTTAGCTTCTCGCTCGCCGTTAAGCTTGCTGATATCGAGCATCCTGAAATTTTAAAATACGGCATGATAAGAATTTCAAGAGTTTTGCCAAGATTTACCCAGCCAAGTAGCAATGTTTTTGTGCCGATTGAGACGATCGTGCACCGCCACGCAGAAGAAATTTTCCCAGGGTATAAGCTCATTAGCTCAGCTGCCTTTAGAGTGACAAGAAACGCTGATATCGTCATCGAAGAAGAAGAGGCGGATGACTTTATGATGATACTTGAGCAAGGGCTAAAGCTTCGTAGAAAAGGGGCTTTTGTACGTATGCAGATAGACAAAGATGCAGACGCTGACATCTTAGAGTTTTTAAATTTTCACATGAAAATTTTTCACAAAGATATCTACTTTTCAAGCATCCCGCTCACACTTAGCTCTCTTTGGGAGATAGCTGGGAGCAAGAACTTTAGCTACTTAGCAAACCCGCCCTACGCCCCAAAAACCCTGCCTCCATTTGGCAACGGCGTCTCGATCTTTGACGCCATAGATAAAGAGGATGTGCTGTTAGTTCATCCATTTGAGAGCTTTGATCCAGTCGTTAGCTTTATAAGAGAGGCTAGTAAAGACCCAAAGGTGATCTCGATACGCATGACGCTTTATAGGGTCGATAAAAACTCGCCGATCATCCAAAGCCTGATAGACGCTGCAAGCGACGGCAAGCAAGTAACCGTGATGGTCGAGCTAAAAGCGAGGTTTGATGAAGAGAACAACCTCCACTGGGCAAAGGCGCTTGAAGATGCTGGCGCACACGTGATATATGGCATCACAGGTTTTAAAGTCCATGCAAAAGTTAGCCAAGTGATCCGCCAGATCGGTGATAAACTCAAATTTTACATGCACTTTGGCACTGGCAACTACAACGGCAGCTCGGCAAAAATTTACACTGACGTTAGCCTATTTACGAGCAAAGAGGAATTTAGCCAAGATACAACCTCGTTTTTTCACATCCTCTCAGGATATAACAAAAACCGCCGTCTAAACGCCCTTAGCATGTCGCCCTTTCAGATAAAAGAGCGCATCGTCGAAAAGATAAGAGTAGAAGCCAGCAAAGGCAGCGAGGGCAGGATCATCGCCAAGATGAACGCTCTAATAGACGAAGACGTGATAAACGAGCTTAGCCGTGCTTCAAACGCAGGCGTGAAGATCGACTTAATCGTCCGAGGTGTGTGCGGACTAAGGCCTGGCGTAAAAGGCAAAAGCGAAAACATCAGAGTTCGCTCGATCATCGGCAAATACTTGGAGCATGCTAGAATTTTATATTTCAAACACGCTAATCCAAAAATTTACATCTCAAGCGCTGACTGGATGCCACGAAATTTAGAGCGCCGATTGGAGCTTATGACGCCTATCTTTGAGCCAAGGCTTCAAGAGAGACTGCTTGAAATTTTAGAGCTTCAGCTAAGCGATAACGACCTAGCATTTGAGCTACAAAATAACGGCGAATACGTAAAAGTAGCTAGACGCGAGGGCGAAAAAGTGATCTCTTGCCACGAAGTTTTAGAAAACTATATCTCTAAAATTTACAAATCCGTCAAGAAAGACACCGACAAAGCAAAAGCTGACATGCTTGCAAGCAAGCTTTTAAAAGAGAGCTAAAAGATAAATGGCTTTTAAATTTAAGTTTAAAAGCCATTTTTACTATAAATCCTAAATCTTAAATCCAAATTTCTAAAATTTCATATACTTTAAATTTACATTCTAAGCCTTTATAGTGCTAACTTTTATCGCATAATAATTTTTATATATAAATTACTCATAAAATTTAATAATTAATTATCAAATTTTATATTTTAAATATTACATAAGCATGGGCGTTATAATATTTAAACAAATTCCAAATCAAAGGAGGCTTTATGAAAGAGAGTAGTGATACTAAAAAACTCGTCATCGGTACGATCACTCTTGCAATTGCGATCGTTTTCTTTGGAGGTTTTTTACAAAACACCTATGGTGGCATCTTTGACTTTAGCAAACTTGCTGGTCAATTTCCAGAATGGTTTAAAACAGGAAGTGGCACTAGCGCAAAAGGTGGCTTTTTATTTGCCCTTAGTCTTGCCCCAGCCGTCATGCTCGCACTTGGCTTTGTCGCTATTTTTGAGAAATACCATGCACTTTACGCAGCTTCAAGACTGCTAACACCTGTTTTGAAGCCACTTATTGGCATACCAGGATGTTGCTCTATCTCTTTGATAGCAAGCACACAAAGCACCGACGCAGGCAGCTCAACGGCTAAATTTTTGCGTCAAGATGGCCTCATCTCGCACAAAGAGCTTCTCATCTTTGCAGCGTTTCAGTTTAGCGCAGGTGCGATGATCACAAATTTCTTATCTTCATTTGCGCCTGTTTTACTAGTTACTGACAAAGCTGGCAACACAGCCCATGCTACCATAGCCATGGTGCTTGGCATAGTCTTTGTCTTTAAAATTATTGGAGCAAATTTGATGAGACTTTATGTCAAAAAATTTGTCAAAGATGATGAGGAGTAAGAGATGACTGAAAATAAACTAATAACCGACGTATTTGTAGAGGGCGCTAGAAAAGGCTGGGACATCGCCGTAAAAAACACCATCCCAAACGTGCTTATGGCATTTGTCATCATCCACATCTTAAAAGTATCTGGCGCGCTTAGCGTGATAGGCAAATTTCTAGGATTTATCATGCTCCCACTTGGTCTTCCAGGTGAGTCCATAGCCGTTTTCATGGCTGCATTTTTGAGCTGGGGCGGCTCAGCAGGCGTGTTAGTAGCGCTTGTGGGAGACGGTACGCTAAATGCAAACGATATCGCTGTCTTGCTTCCTGGCATGGCGCTAGTTGGCTCGACTGTGCAGTACATGGGACGAGTTTTAGGCGTGCTTGAAGTACCAGGCAGACACTATCTCGTACTTTTTGGGATTTGCATCCTAAATGCCTATTTAGCGATGTTTGTGATGAGCTTGCTCGTATAAGGATCAAAGATGAAAGATAGTGAAATAGACAAATATTTAGCCGATCTAAAGGAGCTAACCGATATCGAAAGCCCTACTTCAAGCATCGATGGCGTAAACGAAGTTGCAGCTTGGTTTAAAAAAAGAGCTGAAATTTTAGGCCTAAAAAGCAGGAGCATAGAGCTTGGCACCGACAAGGTCGCTCCTTGCCTTTTCATCTCAAACGACCTTGAGGCAAAAAGCTACGACTTTTTATTTATAGGCCACATGGACACCGTTTTTCCTATAGGCACAAAGGCTGAAGTGCCATTTAGCAAGATAGATGAGCGCATAAATGCACTTGGCGCGATTGACGATAAAGGCGGCAGCCTGCTTTCACTTTATGTCATCAAAGAGCTTGATCTTAGCAAACTAAAGATCGGCCTCTTTTTAAACTCTCACGAGGAGACTGGCTCAAATTTCGCCAAAGACGCCATAAGAGAGCTAGCTAAAAAATCTCGCTACGCCCTAGTCGTCGAGCCTGCAAGAGAAGATGGCTCGATGGTAGCCACTAGAAAAGGCGTGATATCTTATGTGCTAAATTTCCGTGGCGTTAGCGCGCACGCTGGCAACCACCCAGAGCGCGGACGCTCAGCTGTTGTGGAGGCTGCAAATTTCATCGTTGAGCTCTCAAAACTCACTGATTTTAAGGCAGGCCATACATTTAATAGCATAATGACAAAAGGTGGCGACGCCCAAAACGTCGTGCCAGACTTTGCCAGCGTGACATTTGAGATGAGATATCGCCACGCTAGCTCGGTGGAGTTTTTGCACAAGAAGATGGACGAAATTTTATCTCATCCGATAGTGCCAGAAGTAAGCTGTGAGCGCATCCTCATAAACAAAGAAGGACCGATGATAGACGAGGTAAATTTACCAAATATCAAAAAAGTCTTTGACGAGGCTGCGAAGGCCACTGGCACAAAGGTCACTTGGGTCGATGCTGGCGGACTAAGTGATGGCAATATCAGCGCATCGGCTGGTTGCCCTACGATAGACGGCCTTGGTCCAACTGGTGGCAACATGCACACTAAAAAAGAGTATCTAGAGATAAACTCAGTCGTTAAAAAGTGCAATCTCATAGTTGAAGCTATCAAAAAACTTTCGTAGTTTAGGCAAGCTATATGCTTGCCTAATTTTTAAATTTATAACATTACAGCGATCAAAACCTACCCAAATATCTCAAATTTATGAAAAAGCTCCGGCTCATCTTTTACTACGCCACGCTTCACAAGCTCAGCCACCACTTCTCGCTTACAGTCAGTTTGCATAGGCCAGCCACGTGTGTAGCCCTCCAGCTCACTCTTGCTCGTCGCATCAACGCAGAAATTTTCGCCATCTATGTAGATATCACGCAAAGCATCTATGTTATTTGTCACACGCCAAATTTCACCACGCAAATAGGCGTTTTACTCTCCTTTTTAAACTGCCTAAGCTCTTTAACATTTGGCGCAACGCTTTGAAATTTAGCCAAAAGTTCATCGCCACATAAAACCGTAAATTTAACTCCAAATTTAGCCAGCAGCTTTAACAAAAAGAAATTTATTCAATTTAACGCAAGCTCTAAATTTAGCTACAAAAGCAACCCGCCTAGTAAACTGCGTCATCAGTAGCGACGGCTTGGCTATGCTCATACAAAAACAGGCATTCACGAGAAATTTATCACAACGGCAACGTTGTTTCAAGGATTTTGTAAAGATCAGCGCTTGCAGGGCGATAGATCGTGACGTTATTGAAAATATGATGATCACAAACCGCGAAAAGATGGACGATCTCGTTTAAATAGGTCATAGCTAAATCAAATTTCTAAATTCCCAGCCAAGTGGCTTAAATTTAAACCAGCCCTACTCCAAAGCTTTTAGAACTGGCTCTGGTTTTAGCTTTACACTTGGGGCATTTTTGCTAAAGCTTATGAGATCCTCTGTCGTTTGGATGCTAAAAGGTAGGCGCGTTAGGCAGACTTTGAAAATTTCGGCTGCTGCTACCGCGTCATTTAGGGCTCTGTGGTGGGTGTTGTTTATGCCAAGGAGTTCTTTTAGCGAGCCAAGGCCGTATTTTTGCGAAGCGATGGTGCGGCGGCTAAGATCGATGGTGCAAAGCTTTCTGTTTAGCAGTATGCCAAGGCCGATCTCATTTAGACTATGTGAGATAAATCCGTAGTCAAAATTTACGTTGTGCGCGATAAAAACGCTAGTTCCTAGAAAAATTTTAAACCGCTCTAGTACGTTTAGCAAATTTGGCGCACCAACTAGATCGCTTGCTCTTATGCCAGTTAGCTCTGTGATATTTTCAGGCACCGCACTAGCTGCCACAAAGCTTTCAAAGCGCCCTATTTCGGTGCCATTTTTCATTTTTATAGCGCCTATTTCTATGATCTGGCCATTTGTCGTACCACCAGTCGTTTCGATATCCACGACGCAAAATTCCTGCTCGCTAATATCTCTAAATCTCGTGCCAAGCTCGATCTCGTTACTTTCATTTCTAGTGATGTCAAGCCCGAGAGTTCGCCACATATCAAGGTCACGCACGTCAATGAGCGATGAAATTTCCTCGATATCACTAAATTTTAAAATAAACTCGTGATAGCCTAAATTTTGCCTAGCTAAAATTTCAATGCTATTTTCTAAACGCTGTTTTTTTGGTTTCAAAACTCAAGCTTTATGGCGCGAATGGCTTGTTCGTATGAATTTGATGAAAAGATATAGCTGCCAGCCACCAAGACATCAGCCCCAGCCTCTTCAAGATCAGGTGCATTTAGTCCGTTTATGCCGCCATCTACTTCGATGAGACACTTGGCGTTTTTGCGCTCTATTAGCTTCCTTAGCGCCCTTGTTTTCTCAAGCACGACTGGCATAAATTTCTGACCGCCAAAGCCGGGATTTACGCTCATTAATAACACCATATCGACTTCATCGATGATATGCTCGATCGCGCTAACTGGCGTGTGCGGATTTAGCACGATACCAGGACTTACGCCGTTTTTTCTGATGTGATCGATGAGTCTCATCGGATGTTTCTCTTCTTCTATGTGAAAGGTTAGAAATTTTGGTTTTAGCGGCAAAAAAAGGTCAGCAAAAAATGAGTTATTTTCAACCATCAAATGAATATCAAGTGGCTTTGTAGTAGCCTTTGCAACGGCACTTACCACGACTGGCCCGATGGTTAAATTTGGCACAAAATGCCCGTCCATAACATCAACATGCACCAGATCGCACCCAGCCTCGCAAATGGCTCTTATCTCAGCTGCTAAATTTCCGAAATCAGCCGACAAAATACTAGGTGCAACGTACATTTTAAATCCTTATTTACTTATAAAAATCACGCCAGTTTGGCTCTCTTTTGCATTTAATGTGGCAAAAATTCCACTGCTTGCTCTGTCGAAAAACATCTCATTTTCGAAAAATTTAAAGTTGCTAAGTTTTACCTTTAAATTTCTCTCGATGAAAATATCTAAAATTTTGCTTGCAATGATACTAAAAATTTGAGAAAATCCGCTTAAACAGCCACACTCCAGATCGCCATTATCTGAAAAAATAGAGCAAATTTTACCAAGCTTGTCCTTTTTAACACCAAGCAAAATTCTCATCTGTACGTCGCCATAAAAGAGCACACAAGCCCGCAAATAGTCATTTTCGCCCTCTACATTAAAGTTGCTGATCTTCGCATCAAGGCATAAAATTTCACTCTCTATCAAAGGCGAGAGCACGTCTGTGATGCTTGAAATGACAAGTGGCAAAAACTCAACCAAGTTTTTATTCATCTTTGTGGGCTCAATGTCGATAAGGCGCTTTTTAAAATAAAGCGTCGAGTCATCTTTGAAAAAGTCATCCATCTTTTTATATAAAAGTATCTTTGCCGCTTTTAAATTTGACGCAAGTGTCTCTGAGATGTTGCCCTCATTTAAGCCACAAATCGCCAATATACCGCCACTTTTTTGGCTCAGCTCAGATAGCTTTATCAAAAAACTAGCACCGATAGTATTTAAAGCACCAACCGAATCAGACCAAAAAACAAAGAATTTAAAGCCTACCTTTTGCAACCTTTCGTGAAATTTATAGTCAAATTTCTGCACAAAAGAGCTATCTATGAGCCCTACTGTCTTGTAAATGACGACGTCACCTCTTATAAAGGCGCTAAACTCTTTTTTGCCTAAAACGATGTGATTTAGGGTGCTGATGGTGTATTTGTAAGCTTGCTTGGCAGCGTTAAATTCTTCTACGCTTTTTACAAATTTACACTTATAGCACTTTTGCTCCAAAAGCGAGTTGATATAGTCTTTATACTGCTCATTTTTGTTATAAATCACGATGGCTTCGCTGCTATCTGCTAAAGTATCATTTAAAAATAGCGTCGCAACTTTTTCATTTTCAAAGAGTGAAAATCTCAAAATATTTTTTGAAGTCTTTGCTACAAGCTCGTAAAAAGTATCGTCATAGTCGCAAACTGCAAACTCAGCGCCTATCTGCTTAGCGATGCTTGATAGATGCTCGCACGTGCTATTTAGCCAAAGTGGGCTAAAAAATGTGACATTTTTTAATGAAAGCAAAATGGCGCTTATCTGCCTTGCGCAAATTTGCTCTACTTCGGCCTTTTTGATGCTTGAAGGGGTGATATTAACCTCTAAAAATCCAAATGGCCTAACAATGGCCAAAGAGCCCTCAAAAGTTACTTTCATTTTCTAAGAGCCTTTTTTAAATTTATAACCATATCAGCCGAAGCATGTACGCTAACATCGGTGATCCTGTCGATACCAAAGTCAAAAAATTTAGCAGTGCTTGCCTCATAAGAGAGCAAAATTTTAAAGTATTTTAAAACTAAAACCTCTTCTCTATTGAGCCTGTCGCTATCCCATCCTGCAAGCTTTAAAAGTACTCCAAATAGCGAAATGTCAAACCTTCGCTGCAAGATCCTATCAAAGCTCATATCAGAAAAGCCAACGATATGTTTAAGCGAGTGTGGATACTTCAAAAAGATCAGCTCGCAAAATATAAGCAAAATTAGCGCGTAGGCAGCTAGAAATAAATTTTTTTGATTTTTTAGCCCAAGATAGTTTAAAAGTTTGCTCCAGTCAGATAGAAATTTGGCATTAAACTCCATCATCGAGTGTAAATTTACACCAAAATTTTTATATCTTTTTGGAGATTTGATAAAAACAAAATAAGAGCAAATTATCATTTTTAGGTTGTCTATGCCTAGCGGATAAGCCATCGCATAGATATCTCTAGTGTGGTTTTGAGCGCCAAAATCGCCTAAATTTACTATCGTAGCAAAGTACGCTTTAAAAGTCTCACTACCCCTCAAAAGCTCCATAGCAGCAGTGATGTCGCCCTCATCCAAGTGCTTTTGGCACTCATAAAAAGCATCGGGCATTTTATAGATAAAATTTGAAATTTCATCTATTTGATTTTTAGTTAGCATTTTTATTTTACCGATTTTTTATTTTGGGGTTATTTTAGCCTTAATTAAATAAAAAATCAACAAAACTTATAAATATAAATCTTCATTTTAAGCAATACTTTGGTTTTGTTTAGATAAAATCAGCAGAAATTTTTGTTTATAAGGAAAAAAAATGTCAAAAAGATGTGCGATAACTGGCAAAGGACCAATGGTAGGCAACAACGTAAGCCACGCCAACAATAAAACTAAAAGAAGATTTTTACCAAATCTTAGAACTATCCGTGTTACTCTAGAAGATGGCACAACAAGAAGAATAAAAGTTGCTGCTTCTACTCTAAGAACAATGAAAAAGCAGTCAAACTAAGAGATAAAATGAAGAGGAATTTATGTCTTTTCTCTCAAGACTTTTAAAATTCCTCAACTGGTCAAACTCTGCAAAACCAGAAATAAGCCTAGATACTGAGCTTTACGAACAACTAAAACCTTTTAGATTTCCACTAATTTCAGTGGTATTACTGTTACTTTTTGGAACACTGGGTTATATCTTTATAGATAACTTCTCTCTCATAGATGCCTTTTACCAAGCAGGCATGACCTTCACAACGGTCGGTTTTACTGAAGTTGCGCCCATAACTCCAAAGGGGCGAATTTTTACTATAACATTTATCCTTGTTGGCTTCATCATTTTTACGCTATCAATCGGTATCGTTGTAGAAGTTCTAAAAAGAGGCACATTAATTAGCATTTTAAAGGAAAGGCGTATGCTTTACAAGATCGCAAGACTAAAAAATCACTTCGTTATTTGTTATCACAACCTCTACACGATCGAGCTTAGCGCTCAGTTTCGTGAAAATCACATACCATTTGTGGTGGTTGATGACAGAGAAGATATCGCAGAACTAGCTCAAATTTACAAGTATCCATACTTCATAAAAGCTCAGCCTCACACTCAAATCGCCTTTTTAAAAACGCATCTATCAAGCGCAAAAGGACTAATCACTCTTAGCCCAAATATCGCTGATAATATCGCGCTTATCGCATCTGTTAGACTTTATGAAAAAGAGATAGGCCGCAAAAAACCTTACCATATCATCACAAACTCCGATAGTGAAGATGACACACAAAGGCTTAAAAAACTTGGTGCTGACAACGTAGTCAGCCCATCTCGCCTAGTCGCACAGCGTCTAAGTGCCATGAGCGTAAGGCCTGATATGGAAAATTTACTCGAGCAATTTCTATACACAAAAAGCTCACCTATCGATATAGAAGAAATTCTTGTGCCTGACTACTCTTGGATAAGGTTTAAAAGACTAAAAGAGACGCACCTAAGAAATATCACAAATGCTGACGTGGTAGGCATTAGGGACATAAATAACAAATTTATCCCGATGCCAAATGGTGACACGTTAATCGGTACAGGCACAAAGCTTTTAGTCATCGGTACAGTTGATGGCATACGTCTAACCAAGCGCCTAGTAAAGAGCAAGCATAAGCCAGAAGAGCTAAAATACGTTTAGTTTTTGCATTTTGTGATAAATTTGGCTTAACCACTAAGCTTTTATAGATCTAAATTTAGATAGCCAAACATTTACAAAGCCTTGTTAGAATTTATAAATTTTTTACAGGAGCTACGTATGTTACACGAATACACTGATCTCATAAATGAGTTGAAAAAAGTAGATGTTCATTTTGCCGCACTTTGCAAA
The DNA here is from genome assembly GCF_002165815.1 of Campylobacter concisus. Lineage (GTDB taxonomy): Bacteria > Campylobacterota > Campylobacteria > Campylobacterales > Campylobacteraceae > Campylobacter_A > Campylobacter_A concisus_BH. The sequence goes on along the minus strand of NZ_NDYN01000005.1, from coordinate 186,675 downwards.
AAGCATGACGAGCTAAATGAAAAGATAGATAGCAAAGCAGCGCAAGCCTCTGAGCTTGATGCCTTGAAAAAAGAAAAATTAAAACTAAAAGATGAAATTTACGCTCAAGTTTTAAAATACAAAGAGCAAAAATAAGCAAAAGTCAAACTAACAATGGAGCCAAATTTAACTTAGCTCGTATTTTAGGCTTTTGCTAAACTATAAATTTAAAAAGCCCAAATTTCTTTGGGCTTACAAATTTTATATAGCTTTTATCATCACTTTTGTTAGAAGCTCTGAAAATTTAGCTGGATTTTCTAGGCTCATACCCTCATTTAGCCTTGCCATATCAAGAAGCAAAGGCGCTATGTCATAAATCATTGCCTCATTTTTCTCAAGTTTTGCAAAAATTTCATGATCAGCATTGATCTCCAAGATCGGCTTAACTTTTGGAGCATTTGCGCCTTGTCCCATCTGTTTTAGCATCTCTTGCATAGCGTAGTCAGGGTCGTTTTTATCATATATTAGCACCGCAGCCGAGCTTGAGAGTCTTGAGCTTAGCCTAACGTCTTTAACCTCGTCTTTTAGGATCTCTTTCATCTTAACAAGCGTGTTTGCAACCTTGCTCTCATCGACCTTTTCATTGCTTTTGATCTCGTCGTTGATATCAGCGTGTGAGACCGATTTTAGAGGTGTTTTGTCAAATTCATTGACCATTGGCATGACGATCGTATCGATCTCTTCGTCCATTATTAACACTTCGATGCCGTTTTTCTTAAAGCTCTCAAGAAGTGGCGAATTTCTTAGCATATTTTCGTTGTTGCCGCTGATGTAGTAGATCGACTTTTGATCCTCTTTCATCGCCTCTTTGTACTCTTTTAGGCTGATAAGTCCGTCTCTTTTTGAACTTTTAAATAGGCAAAGATCCAAAATTTGCTCTTTTTCAGCGCTAAAACCGTAAAGTCCCTCTTTTAAAACCTTGCCAAATAGTTTGTAAAATTTTATGTATTTATCGCGGTCGTTATCTTTTACTTTTGCAAGCTCGCTTAAAATTTTCTTCACACTCTGCTCTTTAACGGTTCGCATGATCGCATTTTCTTGTAAAATTTCACGGCTAACGTTTAGCGGTAGATCCTCAACATCGATCACACCTTTGATAAATCTTAAATACGGCGGTAAAAGCTCTTTTGCATCGTCAGTTATAAAAACCCTCTTCACATAGAGCTTCACGCCACTTTGATAATCAACCCTAAAGAGGTCAAACGGCTCAGTGCTTGGCACATAAAATAGTGTCGAGTACTCGATCTTGCCCTCGGCTTTTGTGTGGATATAAAGTAGTGGATCGCTGCTGTCATGTGAAATTTGCTTATAAAAGTCGTTGTAGTCTTGCTCTTTTAGGCTGGCTTTATTTAGCCTCCAAAGCGCATTTGCCTTGTTTATCTGCTCGTTTTTAGCCTCATAAGTGCCCTCTTTTTCGCCTTCTTTTGGTGCGACATAGCTCTCTTTATCCATAAATATAGGATAAGGGATGTGGTTTGAGTATTTTTTGACTATCTCTTCGATGCGCCAAGAATTTGCAAATTCATCGTCGTTTAAATGTAAGATAATATCCGTACCAAAGCCATCTTTTTTAGCATCTTCGATCTCGTAGCTTTTTGCATCAGATGTCCATTTATAGGCCTTCTCACTTAGTGCTCGTTTGCTTATGACTTCGATCTTGTTTGCCACCATAAATGCTGAGTAAAAGCCCACACCAAACTGGCCGATCAGCGAGCTATCTTTCTTTGCGTCACCACTTAAGCTTTGCATAAAGCCCTTTGTACCGCTTCTTGCAATGGTGCCTAAATTTGCGATAAGTTCATCTTTATCCATGCCGATACCATTATCGCTGATGGTTAAAGTCTTAGCTTTTTCATCTACTTTGATATCGATCCTTGGAGTGTAGCTTAAGCTTTTATACTTTTCATCAGTCAAGCATAGGTAGTTTAGCTTGTCAAGTGCGTCGTTTGAGTTTGATATGAGCTCTCTTAAAAATATCTCTTTGTTTGAGTAAAGAGAGTGGATCATCAAATTTAAAAGGTCATTGACCTCGGTTTGAAATTCAAATTTATCTGCCATTTTCTTTTCCTTGTTTTAAAATTTTTGGCAGATTATAACACAAAGTGATAAAAATATACTTAACCTTGATAGTATTACTATCAAGTTTTTTAACAATTTTTTAGGCATATATGGTAATTTATAAATAAAATAAAAATATATATTTAATTTTTATTATTTAAAATGCTATTTTGTATAGTATTTATTTAAAATAATGCAAATTTAGATATAAATCTTTTACAAAATATTGCTAGTCTGTCTTCCAAAATAAGAAACAAATACCGATATAAATGTATAACAAAGATCAAAAACCAATAAATTTACGCACTTGGCAGACTAGATAGCGGGAACTACAAAGAGGCCATAAAAGCTGGCGCAAGCGGAGTTTGTTTTATGAGCCTAGCGATGAACGGCGATATAGAGCTTATAAAAAAGATAGTAAAGAGCAAAAACGGCTAAATTTAGTATAAATTACATAAAATAATACATAAAATTTTACTCATTTTTGCTAGCGATATATGTTTTTATATCAAATATAAGTAGCGTAACAAGCGATGGCAGCATATAAGAGTTTAGCACTAAAAGCAGCAACTTTGTCAAATTTGACTTTATTAAAGTCTCTATGTCAAGGCTGCTGTTGTAGTTAAAAAAATATAGCAAGGCAAACTCGCCAATAAGAACTATGCGAGAGATCTTTAGCAAGATGTCATTTCCCAGCCTTGCAAATTTATCATCAACCACAAGCGACAAAGTGATCCAGCCAAGCAGCCAAATTGAGCAGGCTAAAGCATAAACAGTAATGCTTTCATCAAATTTTTCAAGTAGTAAAAATACCAAAGGTTGCAAAAATACAAGGCTAGCGATAAACCAAAGAAGTGAGCTAAAGGCTAGCAGGCAAACACAGCCAAAGATAGAAATGGCAGAGATAAAGCCAAAAACCTCTAACCCAAGATAGTAGGCCAGCGCATAGGATAAAAAAGAAAAACAAGCCAAATTTTAATAACAAGTCACCACCTATTTGCAAAGGCAGTGGCTTTTAAATTTAGGCTATCTGTCAAACTCATTTACGAGATTTTCTTTTGTTTTGGGCGGAAAACTTTCATCACGTTTTCATCAGTCTCGATAAACGCACCCTCTATAAGATCGATGCAGTATGGCACCGCTGGAAATACCGGCTCCAAGCACTCTTTTATCGCCTTTGGCTGACCTGGTAAATTTATGATGAGCGCGTGGCCTCTGATGCCTGCTGTTTGGCGTGACAGGATCGCTGTTGGGACGTATTTTAAGCTCGCAGCTCTCATTAGCTCGCCAAAGCCTGGCATCATCTTCTCGCAAACTGCCTCAGTAGCCTCTGGAGTGACGTCTCTTACTGCTGGTCCTGTGCCTCCAGTAGTTAGCACAAGGTCGCATCCTAGCACGTCTATCATGTGCACGAGCCTCTCTTTTATGAGATCAAGCTCATCAGGGATCACCTCGTAAAAATACTCACGATCGCTCACGATCCAGCCGTCAAGTACCTCTTTGATCGCTGGGCCTGATTTGTCCTCGTATGTGCCCTCACTTGCGCGATCTGACATAGTCAGAATTCCTATTTTTGCTTTCATTTTTTCTCCTTTATTAGTAGTTTTCATTTAAAATTTTAGCAAGCGTCTCTTTATCTACGCTCTCATAAGCAAGCAGATATGAGCTTATCCTTGCGATCTGCTCGTTTGTGCCCTTTAAAAAGGACATTATCTCATCTTTTGCTTGTTTTAAAATTTCTTCCACATCGTTTGGATTTGGCACGAAAGAATTTCCCATGCCATACTCATAAACCATCTTTGAGGCGATCTCTTTTGCTAAATTTAGATCGTTGCTTGAGTTTGAAAAGATGTCGTTCTCATCTATCTCGAGCTTGCACATGCCAGCGATTAAAACCTTTATGCGTGAGAGCATCTGTGACTTTGACTCGATCTCTTGCTCAGTCGCCATAAAGCGGTCTTCAATGAGCGAAATTTTTTCAAATTTCACATCAAACCAGTAAGCACTTAGCGCCTTTGCGCCTTGATAGATGGCTTGAATTTTCTTCTCGCTCTCGCTGTAGCTTAGCACCTTTTTCTTGCCGAGCAAGACCTTATTTAAAACAGCCTCAAAGTCCCTCATCCTAAGCACGCTTTCGCCGTTTCTTAGGGCATTTATCGCTGCTTCATTTACAAGCGTGCTAAGTGCCGCACCAGAAAAGCCAACACTCATCCTAGCGATATCCTCGGCTGACACTTCGCAGTTTTTATCTCTTAGATATGTGTTTAGGATCGCCACCCTGTCATTATAATCAGGCATTGATAAAAATATACGCCTATCAAAGCGCCCTGATCTAAGTAGCGCCTCGTCGATCATCTCGATCCTATTTGTAGCAGCTATCACTATGACGCCGGAGTTATCTTCAAAGCCGTCCATCTCGGTTAGCAGCTGATTTAGCGTGGCTTCTCGCTCGTCGTTTCTAGTGCCACCCCTGCTCTTGCCAACGGCGTCTATCTCGTCGATAAAGATGATTGATGGTGCGTAGGATTTGGCTCTGCTAAAGAGCTCTCTAACTCTTTTTGCACCCATGCCGACGTAAATTTGCACAAAACTTGCGCCATTTTGGTAAAAAAACGGCACATTTGCCTCGCCAGCGACTGCCTTTGCCACAAGCGTCTTGCCAACGCCTGGAGGGCCGATCATTAGCACGCCTTTTGGCATTTTGATACCAAAATTTCTATATTTTTGCGGATTTTTAAGAAAATCAACTATCTCACTAAGCTCGCTTTTGACCTCGCTAATGCCAGCCACATCGCTAAATCTCACGTTTGAGATAACTGGCATCGCATTTTGATTTAGCACGCTTTCTATCTCAAAAGCGCCGTCTTTTTTGCTTAAAAGGCTCTCCTCTTTTTTCTTGATAGCCCTAAAAATATATGCATACCAAAGCACAAGACAAACAAAGATGATGCTTCCCCAGACCATGCCAGGCGTGATATATTGCACGCTTCGCTCGACTGGGACCTTTTTTATGAGCTCTTTTATGTCTATGCCCTCTTTTATGATGGCAAAGCGGTTATTTTGCGCATAGAGGATGACCTCGTCTTCGTCGATGACCGCTTTATCGATGAAATTTCCATCCATTAGTTGCATATATTGCGAGTAGGTGATGTTTCGTGGCTCTTTGCTCACAGCAAAAAGTAGCGCTATTATTAGAGCCATAGCGGCTATTATCAGGATATTTTTCTTGTTAAATTTAAATTTTTGCATAATTGGCATCTGGCTTAATTTCATATTCGCTTACCTCCAACCACTCTTTTGTTATGTCGTTTTGACTAGAAATTTTAGCTTTGTTGTAAAACTGATCAAAGCCCTCGTAAAAGTCGCCGTTTTTTTGCTCGACTAAAATTTTTAAAGTTGCGTTATGTTTTTTTCTAAAATTTTCATTGTTTTTAAAAGCAATGCCTTGTAAAACCTTTAGCCTTGCCTTTGCCACATCGCCACTTACATCGCTTTTTAGCGTTGCCGAGTGCGTATCACGCCTAGGCGAATAGACAAAAGCGTGCAGATGTGTGATAGGAAATTTCTTGAAATTTTCCACCGCTTCTGCCCAAATTTCTTCACTCTCACCTGGATGACCCACGATATAGTCAGTCCCTAAAGCAAAACCAAGTGAGCTTAGCTCATTAAAAAGCTCTAGGTCGCTAAATGCGTTATTTCGCCTGCGCATGATCTTTAGCATCGCCTCGCTCGTGTGCTGAAGTGCGATGTGAAGATGACGCTCCAGCCACTCCTCTTTTAAAATTTCTCTAAAGCTCTCATCTATCTGGCTTGGCTCGATACTGCCAAGTCTTATGCGTCTGATGCCTGAAATTTTGCCTAAATTTGCTAGCAATTTACCAAGAGAGCTATTTGTATCTTTGCCGTAGCTGCCTATGTTTGTGCCAGTTAGAACGAGCTCATTATAGCCATTTTGAGCTAAAATTCTAGCTTCTTTTAGTATCATCGCCTCATCCATGCTTCTAGCTTTGCCACGCACTGATGGGATGATGCAGTAGCTGCAGTTAAAGTTGCAGCCCTCTTGAATTTTTATAAAAGCCTTTGTGTGATTTTCGTAGTTTGTGACGATGTTTTTATCGACTGAGTTTAAATTTCCAAGCTCAAAAAATGGCTTCTCTTGCTTTAAAAGCTCGTTTAGATCGCTCTTTTTGCTAGCCCCTAGCACGCCAAAGACGCCACTACTAAAAAGCTCCTTACCTTTACTAACCGCCCCACATCCTGTTAGTATGACCTTTGCGCCACGTCTTTTTACGCCGTTTATATAGTTTCTAACGCCACTATCAGCCGAATTTGTCACGGTGCATGAGTTTATGACTACGATATCAGCGACCTCTTCGTCGTTTGTGATCTCGTAGTCTTTTATGTAGCTTTTTAAAAGCTCGGTGTCATAGATATTTGTGCGGCATCCAAATGTCTTAAAAAATATCTTTTGCATTAGATATTTTCGCCCTCTTGCTCAGCGTGAGCTACGTGATCGCTTGGCGTTTCTTTTTTACCTATAAACATAGTTTGTGTTGGGTAAGCTATCTTTATATCATCGTGAGCCAAAAATGCCTCTATGATCTCAGCGCTTATCGTGCTTCTAAGAGCGAGCGTGGCGTATGAGTTTGACATAAACCAGCATGAGATATTTATACCGTAAGGCTCAAAAAATGTATAAATTCTTGGCTCTACGTTTGGATTTTTGATGCTGTACTGGCTTCTTAGCTTGTTCATCTGACGTTTTGCGATGTCAGTGTAGCCTTTTGAATATTTTTTTACTATATTTTTTGCTAGATAAGCAGCCTTTTTGTGGTTACTATCAAAGCTTATCACGACATCTATGCCGTCCCAAACGGTCTTCATGCCGTAGTGCGAGTAGTTTGCGATGAGGTCTGTAAAGATGTAGTTATTTGGCACAAAAATAATCCTACCTGCACGGCGGTTTGTCTTATAGGTCGAGTAGCTAACGTCTTCAAAAACGGTTAAGCGAAGCAGCGAAATGTCTATCACATCGCCCACAAATTCGCTACCGTCATGATAGACTCTGACGCGGTCTCCCACGTGGATCGTGCCACCAAACATGATAACCATCCAGCCAAGCATGCTCATAAACATATCTTTCATCGCGATGGCGATACCAGCTGAGGCAAAACCTAGCACGGTTACTAGATATGTGACGTTTTCGATGTATGAAAAGAGCAAAATTATGATGATAACGGTGATGTTTAGCACGTTTAGAAATTTATTGACCGTGTAAAATCTCTCGTTATCCGTGATCGTTCTTTTAACGATAAATTTAGCGATAAACGTTAGTCCGATCGTTAAAAGGATGACGATGGCTGTGTAGCCCATGCTTAAAAACTGAGCCTTGATGTCAGATGTCGTCATATTTACCGCTTCATCTGCCCTTTTTTCATAGACGCTATAAGTGGTATCAGCGATCTGTTTTGCCGCTTTGAAGTCGCCTATCTCTTGCTTTGCAAGATTTAGACTTGCCCTATTTTGCTCGCTATCATCTATCAAATTTAGCCTATTTAGCAAATTCTCTTTTGCTTCAAGCTTCTCAAGCAAGGTGTCAAGCTCTTTGATGTGTCTTTGGTATTCGATCTTGTCACTTCTTATCTTTTTGATGTATGAAAAGCCAGATACTAGCGCCACTGGGCTATTTATCCTAGGTGGTGTCTCTAGCTCTGGGGCTGCAAGCATATTTGAAAATGGCGTTTTCTCATACTCTTTTAGCAAATTTATCTGCTCTTTTAGAGTTTGACTTCTCTTTATGAGATCGCCACCTCTTTTTGAGCCTTTATCAAGCTTTTTAAGCTCATTTTCATTTTGTTCTAGCTCATCAAGAAGCTTTTGATAGGTGTTGTAGTTGGCGTATCTTGTGATCCAGATATTGTTTTTTAGGGAGTTATCTAGGTTTGAAATTTCTTTTATCAGCTCGCTATTTTGTAAATTTTGTGAGACATTTTGCTCAAGTGTAGCGTTTTCTTCAGCGTAAAGTGCAAAGCAAAAAAGTAGAAAAACTAGGATCTTTTTCATTTAAATTCTCTCAAAGTTTCTAAAACGTCCTCTTTTTTGACGTCATTTTTGATGAACGCACTGCCGATTTTATCTGCGATGATGAAATTTATCTTATCGCCTTTTGTCTTTTTATCCATAAAAAACGCCTCGTAAAATGCATATTCATTTTCTATTTTATAGCTTACAGGCAGATCGAATTTCACTAAAACCTGCCTTATCTCCTCTGCCTGCGCCTCGCTCATGAGACCAAGTCTAACGCTTAGGCGATTTGCCATATTCATACCTATCGCCACCGCTTCGCCGTGTAAAAATTCTTTATAATTTGTCTCGTTTTCGATGACGTGAGCAAAGGTATGACCGTAGTTTAGGATGGCTCTTAGCCCCTTTTCTTTCTCATCTTGCTCGACCACCCTAACCTTTAAATTTATTGATTTTTCAACCAGCTTAGCTAAGTTTTCATCGTCTAAAATTAAGCTCTTTAGCCAGTCAAACATCTCTTTATCAAATGTCACAGCCATCTTTAAAGCCTCAGCCACACCAGCTGCAAATTCTCTCTTTGGCAATGTTTTTAAGAAATTTATCTCACAAAAAACTGCCTTTGGCTGATAAAATGAGCCTATTAAGTTTTTACCAAATTTGTTATTTACCCCTGTTTTTCCGCCCACACTAGCATCGACTTGCGCTAGAAGCGTGGTTGGGATATTAATGAAGCTTATCCCTCTTTCATATATGCTTGCCGCAAAGCCAGTCATATCGCTGATGACGCCACCACCAAGGGCTATGAGCGTAGATGAGCGGTCAAATTTACTAACAAAAAGCTGCTCTAAAATTTGCTCTATCGTTGTTAAATTTTTATACTCCTCGCCGTCTGGCACGCTTATGATAAATTTCTCATCGCACTTTAAAACGCTAAGCAGCTTTTCAAGGTGAAGCCCCGCCACTTTGGCGTTTGTGACGATGCCGACCTTGCCCTTTAGCTCTAATCTCTCAAGCTCGTTTATATAAATTTTATAACTTGACGCCTTTTCCTTAAGGTTTAAATTTATCTGCATTTTCTACTCACTTACTGGCACAAAAAGCTGTGCGTTTTGGCTTAGTTTTTTATAAAGTCTATTTAAATTTGTCGATAAAAAGGCAAAAGCGCTACCATTTGCCACGTTTTTAGTAAACATCACAAAATGAAGCAGATCATTTGTGCCTTTTAGCTTCACTAGCGGGTTTTTAAGGCTGTGATTTTCTATCTTTATGCGCTTTGAAAAGAGCGTGCTAATGCTCTCAAAGTGCTCTTTTAGCGCCTCATCGTCGCTATGCTTGTTGTCAAAATAGTAAAATCTCATCTCCAAATCAAGCTGCGCGCAGCAGTCTGTAATGACAGCTGATTGATTTTCCACCTCTTGGCTTTGATCGCCCAGTATCACGCCCTCTTTTATATTTGAGAGTAAAATTTTGCCTGTTTTTAACACTGGGATTTTAAGCTCATAAAATAGCTTTTGAAATTTAAAAAAGTATCTATCGTCGCTTATGATTAGTCCGATATCGTGTTTTAAAACGTCATCTTTTATCGATTTATTGTCGCTATTAAAATAATCCATCAAAACAAGGATATTTTTCTCTTTTATCGCCTTTAGCGTCTCTAAATTTTCGCCTAAAGTTGGGTTTATCACCCTAAAGATCAGGCGTTTGTTATTTAGCTTTGTGTGCACATATAAGCTATCTTTTATGAGCTTGCTAACGCGCTCTTTGCTCATTGATCTCATATCTATTAAAGTGTAGATGTTGCTACCAAATGGACTTGGAAACTGCCCACTTTCTCGTTTTATCGAACGATAAACATTTTGAAGCACGTTTGGATCGCCAACGATTAGCAAGATATCGCTTGGCTGGATCATTGTATTTGGCTTTGGTAAGATGATCTCAGCACATCTGTAAATGAGCGCTATCCGCCATCTTTTTTGAGCGATCGAGCTTACATGGCGATACATATATGAGCTGCCAATAGGCACCTTAACCTCCATGATCTCGCCCTCGCTAAAGCCGATATTATCAGCATATACAGGCATATCTGGCAGATAGTCCATGAGCCTTGAAGCTGCGATATCTCTGATATCAACCACGCTTAGGTGCTTATCGCTTGCAAAAGTCTCCTTGCACTTTTCATCTAGCTCCCATGAGTTCATAAAAATGGTCTCAGTTTTTGTGCTGATCTGTCTTAAATTTTCATAAACAGCAACCGCCTCTTTTTCATTGTCACTTACGATACAAAACTGGCTAAAATAGCCGTCGCTTATGCTCTTTAGCTTTGAAAGACTCGTTGGGTCAAACTGATAAAATGTGAAATTTTCGTAATTTGCCTTTTGACTGTGATCTTCGTTTGAAACAACGATATAGTGGTGTAAATTTGACTTTGCTCCAAGAAGTCTGCTCAAAAAATTTCTAGCAAAAGCTCCATCTGCGATTATTAAAATTTTCTTCATTAATTCTCCGTATTTTAAAGCCACATTATAACAAAAGGTCTTTAAAATAAGCTATTTTTGGCTGTAAATTTAAGCTTTCACAGCCAAAAAATTTAAGAAAATTTTAGTAGATTATTTCAGAGATTAAAGTATCGATAGCTAAATTTGCAGCCTTATTTATCGTCTCAAAAATGGTGCTTGAGCTTGGATCTGGGCAGAAAATTTCTTTTGTGATCATGCCTGATTTTAGCGAGGTGTTTGCGTTAAATAGCTCATAAGCTAGCGAAACTTCGGCCTTGTCGCCTCTTATTTGCAGTGAGATGATGCTAACTTTTAGCCTAAGATCCTTTGCATTTGGCGAAAATATCGGCTTTGCAGCGCAGTTTGAGTAAAACCCTTTTACGAGCGACTTATAGATCATCTCGCTTGGTTCAGAGACAAATTTAGCGTCTGTCAAGTATCTTATCTTGTTGTTTTCAGCGACGATCAAAATTTTTCTAGTATCGACCATATCAAGGGCGCTCACGTTTTCTATGAAGACATTTTTTAGCTCTTTTTGCTTGTTTTCAGCCGAGCACTCCTTATTTGAGTAGTGTATCTCATACATCGTAGCTTGTGGTACGTCGGTCTTTAGCGAGCAACCAAAAAATAAAAATGCAGCCGCAGCGTATATCAAATTTCTCATTTTTTGTCCTTTTTATCTGTATTTGGCACTGGATTTGTGAAGAAAAACTCGTAAGGATTGTCCTCAAGCCTTTGAAGCGCACCCCTAAACTCACGAAGCGTCTTGTCAAATCCATTTAAAAACTCGCTAGCCTCTCTAAGAAGCGGAGAGACCGTGTTTCTAAGGTCATACTCGCCGTTTTTTACCTTTTGAGTGAGTATATCTTGAAGCGAGCTATATCCAGTGACAGCCGAATTTGCTGATTTGAAAACTGAATTTGCACTTGCAATTAGCGTGTTTAAATTTTTAGCAAGCTCTTTTGTGTCTGTTTTGTTTAGGCTGTCGGTGAAATTTTTTACATTTTTAACGATGCTATCAACCTCGCTTAAGCCATTTTCATCGGTTAAAACCTGAGTAAATTTATCGATATTTCTTAGGATTGACTCGATGTGAGAGATATTTTCAGCTGAGAAAAAGCCATCAACCTTATCAAGGGTTTGATTTATCTTTAAAGTGATGTTCTCAGCGTTGTTTCCAAGCTTTGAAAGAAGGCTCTCTTCAAGCTTTAAGATAGGCTTATCGCCTGGTTTAAAATCCTTCGTGCCTCGGCTTATATTGATACTAGCCACGCCGCTAATAGCCTGAACTTCAATGCTAGCCACGCTATCAGCCTTGATAGGCAGATCCTCTCTTATCTTCATCGTGATGTTTATAAGAGCGTTTTTGTCATCGACAAAATTTATATCGCTAACGCTTCCAGCTGGCACGCCGATAAATTTAACCGTAGAATCAACCTTTAGTCCGCTTGGCAGCTCGGTCGTGTGGATGTAATACTCCTTAAAATCAACCTTTGTGTTATTTTTGCTAGTCATCCACCAGATAAATATGGCAAATGCTGTAAGGCAGGCTATGAAAAACATGCCGACAATGGTATAAGAATTTCTATTTTCCATCTACTTTTTCCTCATTTTAAATAGCTCTTCAAGCGGGTTATTTTCAAGATGCTCAAGCTCTTTTATATCTCCCTCAAAGGCTATCTTTTTGTTATCTATTATCAAAAATCTATCCAAAATATCAAAAATACTATCCGCATCATGCGTCACCATGACGACAGTTACGCCGATGCTATCACGAAGCTCTTTTATGAGCGCATCCATCTGCCGCGAGCTAACAGGATCAAGTCCGCTGTTTGGCTCATCTAAAAATAGCACCCTTGGGCTTAGCACCAAGGCTCTTGCGAGCGCAGCACGCTTTTTCATACCGCCACTTAGCTCGCTTGGATAAAGCATCGAAACCTCTTTTTTAAGCCCCACCTTTTGTATCCAAAACATCGCTATCTCATCGATCTGGCGCTTGTTAAATTTAGAGTATTCATTAAGCAAAACGCCCACATTATCAAGTATCGTCATCGAGCTATAAAGCGCTCCAAACTGAAACATCGTCCCACTTTTTAGCTTGATCTCTTGCTGCTCTTTGGGGCTACTTTTCCACATATTGACGCCGTCAAACGTTATATCGCCCTTATTTGGCTTTTTTAGATATATCATCGTCTTCATTAGCGTCGTTTTACCAGTGCCACTGCCGCCTAAAAAGCCATAAATTTCGGCCTCTTTGACGCTCCAGCTCACATTATCGTGCATTATCTTATCGCCATAACTTGTCGTTATGTTTTTTCCAACTATTATCTCATTCATATCTTTAGCCACATAAAAATTATCGCAAAAAATGCATCAAGTGCGATGACCCAAAATATCGCATTTACAACGCTAACGGTTGTCATTGCTCCAAGGCTTTGGGCGTTTTGACTAACACCAAATCCCCTCATGCAGCCAATGATCGCAATTACCGCGCCAAAAAATGGAGCCTTTATCATACCAACAGCAAAGTGCCTAAGCTCGACCATCTCGCGAAATCTATTAAGATAGTCGCTAAAGCTGATGTCAAGAATAGTTTGGCAAATGATCATCTGCCCTAAAATGCTTATGCCGTCAGCTATAAAGATGATGACAGGCACGCAAAGCACCATGGCGATGATGCGCGGCAGCACCAAGAAGTTAAATGGCTCAAAGCCCATCGTCTTCATCGCGTCTATCTCCTCGGTTAGCTTCATAGCGCCAATTTGCGCAGTAAAGCTAGAGGCCGACCTGCCCGCCACGACGATAGCAGCGATGAGCGGAGCCACCTCTCTAAGCGTTAGCATGCCCATGATCTCAACTATAAATATACTTGCCCCAAAGCTTGCAAGCATCGCACTGCCAAGATAAGCAAGCACGACGCCTATCAAAAAAGCGGTGAGCGATACGATAAAAACAGCATTTACGCCACCATCTTTTATGTAGTTGCTAAATTCTCTAAACCTTAAATTTGCAGGATTAAATAAAATCCTCATACTCTTTATCAAAAACTCGCCCAAAAACGAGCCAAACTCAAGCAAATTTACAAATCCCTCGCAAATTTTCTCTCCTAAGCGTGAGAAGAAATTTAGGCTATTGTGAGGCGGCATATAGTTAAAGTCGATCTTCTCGTCATTTAGCAGCTCGCTCATCGCCTTTATCTTCTCATCATTTGTGATGATCTCAAATTTCTTGCCATTTAGCGTGTTTTTTAAAAGGATCAAAACAGCGTAATCAATGCTCTTTAGCTCGCTAAAGTCAAATTTAACATTGCCGTTAAGCTTTTGGATTTTTTTAAAAATGCTTTGTAAATTTTTAGCCTCTTTGTAGCTAAACTCGCCTGCAAATTTTATGGTCGCAGTGCCGTTTGCTTCGGTAAAAACGATATCATTTCTCTTTTGCAAAAAGTTCCTTTGCCTTAAAATTTCTGGATTATATTATAAATTTTGTTAAAATAAAAAATCAAAATTTTAAGGACTTAGATGAAATTTGAAGTTATAAAAAAAGATGGCAACGCAAGGCGAGGCGTCCTAACAACCGCTCACAGCGTAATACAAACGCCAGTTTTCATGCCTGTTGGCACGGTTGGCGCAGTTAAAAGCTTAGATGCCTTTGATATGAGTGAAATTTTAGACGCAAAGATAATCTTAGCAAACACCTACCATATGTATCTGCGCCCTGGCAGCAAGGTCGTGCGTGAGTTTGGCGGGCTTCATGGATTTTCTAAATTTGATCGCTCGTTTTTAACTGATAGTGGCGGATTTCAGGCATTTTCGCTTAGGTCAAACACCAAAAACGATGATGGCGGGATAAAATTTAAAAGTCACATCGACGGCAGCACGCACTACTTCACGCCAAGATCCGTCCTTGACACGCAGTATGAGCTTGGCAGCGACATCATGATGATACTTGATGATTTGGTTGCATTGCCAGCTGAGCAAAAAAGGATTGATTTAAGCATAAAACGAACGATAAAATGGGCAAAAGAGGCGATTGATTATCACAAATTTATGCAAAGCAAGGGCGTTGGCTTGCAGCAAAATATCTTTGGTATCGTCCAAGGTGGCACCGACTATGAGGCACGTAAATTTTGCGCCGAGGCCTTAAATGATATGCCATTTGACGGCCTTGCCATAGGAGGTCTTAGCGTTGGCGAGAGCAACGAGGCGATGTATGACACGGTTGAGGCGGTTATGCCATTTATGGATGAGCTTAGACCTCGCTATCTAATGGGCGTTGGCACGCCTGAAGACCTAGTTGAAAACGTGGAGCGAGGCGTTGATATGTTTGACTGCGTGATGCCAACTAGAAACGCAAGAAACGGCACGCTTTTTACTAGCTTTGGCAAGATAAATATAAAATCAGCCAAATTTATAAACGACCACGCACCGATAGACCCAGCTTGCCAGTGCTACACCTGCAAGCGCTACTCCAGAGGCTATCTAAACCACCTTTTTAAGGCTAGAGAGCTAACGTTTTTTAGACTAGCAAGCCTTCACAACCTGCACTACTATCTAAATTTAATGAAAGAGATGAGAGAGGCGATAGAGGTTGGCGAATTTGCCAAATTTAAGCGAAATTTCTATGCAAAAAGGAGCGCAGATGAGCTATAAAAGCGCACTTTGTGGATATTTTTATGGAGATGCATTTGACTACATCACGCTCATCTCGCCGTCACAAAAGCAAGTTTTTAAATTTTTATTTAAAGATGGCAAAATTTACAAAGAAGATCTTGAGCATGAATGCGATAAAAGCGCGTTTGAAGCAGCTATTAAGGGGATTTGCAACGAATACGCAAATAAAATTTTAGAGCACCAAGACGAGCTAAATGAGTATGAGAAAATTTATGCTAGCCAGAAAAATTTTGACAAATTTATAAAAAGACACCACTTTTTAAAGTATGAGATCAGAAAATTTCAAAATAGCATTTCGCACTTTTACGAAGCTCTTGCGATCTGCCAAAGTGAGCAGCAAGGGCTAAAAAAAGAGCTTAAAAACAGCATCCACGAAGCAAGTGTCTTTAAGACCATAGCTAACGAATATGCCTGCAGGGTCGAAGACATCTATACATTTATACAAAGCGCTAAAAATGACAAGATAAATAAAAATATCTACCTCTTGACGCTCATTTCGGCTCTATTTTTGCCGCTAAATTTCATCACTGGCTTTTTTGGTATGAATACAAATGGCATGTTTTTAAGCTCATTTAAAGATGGCACATTGATAGTTTTTGCCTTTGTAGCGATGCTTTGCGTGCTGTTTTTTATATTTTATTACAGATTAAATAAGGATATTAGTTAAATTTATAGTAGGCTTGGCAAGTTGATCCAACCTGCCAAGCAAATTTGAAGTTATTTTTTCTTAATGATGATCTTCTCGCCGTTGCTATCAATGGTGATCTCATCGCCACTTTCAAGCTCATCTTTTAAGATCATATCAGCGATCTTATCTTCAACTAGCTCATAAAGCGCTCTTCTAAGAGGTCTTGCGCCATAAACTATGTCAAAGCCAGCTTTTGCGATAAATTTCTTAGCCTCTTCACTTAAAACTGCCTTGATACCGCGGTTGTGAAGAGTTTTTTCAAGCTCTTTAAACATGATCTCAACGATAGATATCAAACCTTGCTCGTTTAGAGGATTAAAGATGATAGTATCATCAAGCCTATTTAAAAACTCGGGTTTAAAGTAGTTTTTAAGCTCGTTTTTAACAGCCACGTCACGGTCTTCACCCTTTAGCTCCATTATGAAATTTGAAGCGATGTTTGAAGTTAAAATGATGATCGTGTTTTTAAAATCAACCGTTACGCCTTTGTTATCAGTCGCGCGTCCATCATCTAAAATTCCCAAAAGTATGTTAAATACATCTTTGTGAGCCTTTTCAACCTCGTCAAAAAGTATGACTGAGTAAGGTCTTCTGCGAACCGCCTCTGTTAGCTGACCGCCCTCATCGTAGCCTACATATCCTGGAGGCGCACCAAGAAGCCTGCTCACGCTGTGTTTTTCCATATATTCGCTCATATCAAAGCGGATAAGCGCCTTCTCATCGTCAAACAAGAACTTAGCCAAAGCCTTAGCTGACTGAGTTTTACCAACGCCTGTTGGTCCAAGAAATAAAAATGAACCAATCGGTCTTTGACCCTCATTTAGACCAGCTTTGTTTCTCTTAACAGCACGTGCAAGTGCGTGTAGTGCGTCATCTTGACCGACAACGCTCTCTCTTAGATGCTCTTCGATGCGCAGATATTTCTCTTTTTCGCTTGTTAGCATCTTTTTAACTGAAATTCCAGTCCATTTGCTCAAAATTTCAGCCACAAGCTCTTCATCGACTTGATTTTTAAGAAGCACGCCCTCTTTTTTCATGTGCTCCCATTTTTCTTCAAGCTCGTGTTTGTGCTTTTTAGCGTCAGCTATCTTGCCGTATTCTATCTCGGCAGCTTTTTGAAGATCGCCATTTCTTTTTGCTATCTCGGCTTGTGATTTTAAGCTATCGATCTCTTTTGTTGCTTTTGAAATTCCGCCAAAAACAGCCTTTTCGTTTTCAAATTTAGTATCAAGCGCTAGCTTTTTCTCATTTAGATCAGCTATCTCTTTTTCGATCTCGCCAAGTCTCTCTTTATTTTTATCCGCATCCTCCATCTTTAGTGCTTCTTTTTCTACTTGAAGCGTTACGATCTCACGTTTTATCTTTGAAAGCTCGTATGGCTCGCTCTCTATTTGCATCTTAAGCTCAGCTGCTGCCTCGTCTATAAGGTCTATCGCCTTATCTGGCAAGAAGCGGTTTGCGATGTAGCGGTCGCTTAGCCTTGCTGCGGCAACTAGCGCGCTATCTGTTATCGTGATGCCGTGATGAACTTCAAGGCGCTCTTTTATACCACGTAAAATTTGAAGTGCCTCATTTACACTTGGCTCTTTAACGTCTATAGGCTGAAAACGTCTTTGAAGTGCTGCATCTTTTTCAAAGTATTTTCTATACTCTTTTAATGTTGTCGCACCAACAGCGTGAAGCTCTCCACGTGCAAGAGCTGGTTTTAGGATATTTGCAGCGTCCATTCCGCCCTCGCTCGCACCAGCTCCAACTATGGTGTGAATTTCATCTATAAAAAGTATGATATTGCCAGCTTTTTTAACCTCGTCGATGACAGCTTTTAGCCTATCTTCAAACTCGCCTCTATACTTTGCACCAGCTACAACTGCGCTCATATCAAGCGCGATGACACGCTTGTTTGCAAGGCTTGTTGGCACATCGCGAGCAACTATCTTTTGAGCTAGCCCCTCAACGATAGCAGTTTTACCAACACCTGGCTCGCCAAGCAAGATAGGGTTATTTTTGCTCTTTCTTATTAAAATTTGCATCATCCTAGTGATCTCTTCATCACGGCCGATGACTGGATCAAGCTCTTTATTTAGCGCTTTTTGCGTTAGATCGATACCAAATTTCTCTAAACTATCAAGGGTATCATCGCCAGTTTGGCTATCTATCTTTTTACCACCTCTTATGCTCTCAAGGTTCTTTTTGATCTCTAAAATATCGCAAAATTTGCTTAAAATTTGTTTGATCTCACTAAGCTCAAGAGCCGAGATGATCCATGTATCAACAGCTATGTAGCTATCGCCCATGCTTACCATTAAAGCTTTTGCATTTTCAAGTGAATTTATAAGCTCTCTTGAAACTGAAACGTTATCTTTTGTGACGTTTGAGCTGCTTGGGAGTGACGAGATCTTGCTTTTTATCTCAAGCTCGACTGCGTCTTTGCTTATGTTCATCTTATTAAATACTTGATTTAAAATAGAATTACTATCAGCGAGCAAAGCCCAAAAGACATGAAGCGGCACAACTTGTGGATTTTTAGAAAAGATCGCTAAGCTAACGCCTTTTTCAAGTGTCTCTTGCATCTGCGCTGTTAAATTTTCTGTTATGTCAGCCATTAAAGCTCCTTAAGTTATTTTATAATGGCGGCATTATATAACTTTAGTCTTATATTGTCAAGTATTTTTATAACATTTGTCACTCTTTTTATTTAATTGCTAAAATTTGCTGTTATAAATTTGTGTTAAAAATAGACAAAAGCTAAAAATATAAGGCTAAATTTATGCTTTTTTTAGCCAAATGTTAATAAAATTGAGCCAAAAAATATAGGAGATATTTTGAATAAATTTACTAGATCTTTTGCGCTAAAAATAACAGGCGCCCTACTCATCTCAAGCGTAGCAGTAAATGCACTTTTTGCTAAAACCGAAGATGAGGCGAGTGCGAAACTTGAAGCACTTTCAAAACTTACAAAAACCATCTCAACTGTTGAAAAATACTACGTTGATGACATTAAATTTAAAGAGATAATTGACAAAGCCATCGCTGGTTTGATGCAAAATTTAGACGCTCACTCGAGCTTTTTAAATGAAAAAGCATATAAAGATATGCAGGTGCAAACAAGCGGCGAATTTGGCGGGCTTGGCATAACAGTTGGCATGAAAGATAGCGCACTAACCGTTATTTCGCCTATCGAGGACACTCCAGCTGATAAAGCAGGCATAAAAGCAGGCGATATCATTTTAAGGATCGATGGCAACTCAACTATTGGCACAACGATAGATGAAGCTGTAAATAAGATGCGCGGTAAGCCAAAAACTCCGATAACAATTACGATCTTAAGAAAAGGCGAGCAAAAGCCATTTGACGTAAAAATCATAAGAGATCTTATAAAGGTTGAGTCTGTCTATGCAAAAATGATAGAAAATGAAAACATCCTTTATATACGTGTCACAAATTTTGACAAAAACGTCGTTACAAAGGTAAAAGATGCTATCAAGGAGCATCCAAAAGCAAATGGCATCATACTTGATCTTAGAAACAACCCTGGCGGTCTTTTAAATCAAGCTGTTGATCTAGTGGATCTTTTCGTAGATAACGGTATCATCGTCTCTCAAAAGGGTCGTGATGCATCTGAAAATGTAGAGTATAAAGCAAGCGCTAGCAAAACCTTATCAAAACTCCCACTAGTTGTCCTTGTAAATGGCGGAAGTGCAAGTGCTAGCGAGATCGTAAGCGGCTCACTGCAAGATCACAAGCGTGCGGTGATAATTGGCGAAAACACATTTGGTAAAGGCAGCGTTCAGGTGATCTTACCAATAGACGATACAGAAGCGCTAAGACTAACCATCGCAAGATACTACTTGCCAAGTGGTAGAACTATCCAAGCAGTTGGCGTAACGCCTGATGTAGTCGTGCATCCTGGCAAAGTGCCACAAAGTGATGATAGCGCATTTAGCATCAAAGAGAGCGAACTAAAAGCACACCTAAAGAGCGAACTAAACAAGATAAATCCAACAAGTGAGGGCAATAAAACTGAAGCAAAAGATGATAAAAATATAATCACACAGAAAAAAGTCGATGAAGACATTCAGTTAAAAACAGCGATTGATACGATCAAAATTTTAAAGATAAAACAACAATAATCTAAAGGAGAACAACATGCAAAAAAGAGAGCTTATCTACGAGGGAAAAGGCAAGAAAATGTACGCCACAGACGATCCAAATCTACTTGTGGCTGAATTTAAAGACGATTTAACAGCATTTGACGCTCAAAAAAGAGGCAACGAAGCTGGCAAAGGCGCGCTAAACAACAAAATCTCTACTCAGCTTTTTAAACTACTAGAGAGCAAAGGTATCGTGACTGACCTAGTTGAGACAATAAGCGACACTGAGCAAGTGGTCAAAAAATGCGAGATCATACCTCTTGAAGTTGTTGTGAGAAATATCGCAACTGGCTCACTTAGCAAAAGGCTTGGCATAAAAGAAGGTACAGTTCTACCTTTTACACTTGTTGAGTTCTACTACAAAAATGACGATTTACACGATCCGCTAGTTACTGATGAGCACTGCATCATCATGGGTCTAGTAAAGAGTGAAAAAGATCTTCAAACTCTAAGACACACAGCAAGAGAGATCAACTCTATCTTATTTAAATTCTTTGCAGAGAGAAATTTAAAACTAGTTGATTTCAAAGTCGAATTTGGTATCGACAAAGATGGCAACATCATCTTAGCTGACGAGATAAGCCCTGATAGCTGCAGATTTTGGGATGCGACAACAAACGAAAAACTTGACAAAGATAGATTTAGACAAGACCTTGGTAGCGTAAAAGTAGCTTACGAAGAAGTTTTAAGAAGAATTCTTTCTTAAGGACAAAGATGAAAGCTGTTGTAAATATAGCATTAAGAAGTGGGGTCCTTGACCCTGCTGGTAAGGCGGTGGAGCACGCGCTAAATTCACTTGGATTTAGCGGTGTTTCAAATGTCAGAATAGGCAAACAAATCGTTTTAGATATCGACGAGAGCGATAAAAACAAAGCAAAAGAGCAGCTAAAAGTTATGTGTGAAGAGCTTCTAGCAAACACCGTCATCGAAGACTACGAGATCGTGCTATGAAAGTAGCCATCATACTTTTTCCTGGCACAAACTGCGAAGAAGACACAGCTCACGCTTTTAAACTACTTGGATGCCAAACACAAATCATCTGGCACAAAGAAGATAAGATCGATGCTGATCTAGTCGTTTTACCTGGTGGTTTTAGCTATGGCGACTATCTAAGGACGGCTGCGATAGCTAAATTTAGCCCAGCGATGCAGGCTGTAAAAGAGCATGCGAAAAAAGGCGGCTACATATTGGGAATTTGCAATGGCTTTCAGATGCTTCTTGAGCTTGGACTTTTAAAAGGTGCGATGAGAAGAAATGAAAATTTAAATTTCGTCTCAAAATACCACCACCTAAAAGTGATCTCAAATAACAATAAATTCCTAGCAAATTTAGCCAAAGAAGAAGTGGTAAATATACCTATCGCTCACGGCGAGGGCAACTACTATACTGATGAAGATACGCTAAAAAGCCTATATGATAACGAGCAAGTCCTGCTAAAATACTGCGACAGCCACGGCAATGAGATAAATCCAAATGGCTCAGTTGATAGCATAGCTGGGATTTGCGATGAGAGTAAAAGGATCTTTGGTCTTATGCCTCACCCAGAGCGCGCTTGCGAGAAAATTTTAGGCACAGATGATGGCATGAAGATGTTAAAAGGGCTAGTTTGGTAAAACGAACACTTTTTATCGCCCTACTCGCGCTAAATTTATTTGCCGCAAACACTGATGAAGTCAGCGTTTTTGACATGATGGATGAGGCAAGAGAGGATAAATTTGTAAATAGCCCAAGTTCAAAGCCACAAACAAAGACTCCAAGCGAAGAAGAAATATCAAGAAAGCTCGTCTCTCCACGCTCTATCGCCCCACAGCCAGAGCGTATCACTCCAGAGCAGATGCGAAATATCGTACCGACAAACGAACCAGACATCAGTGTCCCTGATAATCAAGTCTATGACAAGATCAAAATAAAAGACCTCCTTTTAAAAGCTACAAATATCCCTAAAAATGTCGTAGTAGGAGAAATTTTTAGCGTTGAGATCTTAGCTGATACGCAAAGCGACCTTGAGTTTGAGTTTGAGACACAGCTTGATGAGACAAATATCAAATGGCTAAATAAGAAGAATTTTCAATGGGTAAAAGGTGAAGAAAACAAATACATCGGCACTTTCTACCTTGAAGCAACGAGCATTGATGCAAAGACTTTACGAGTTAGCTTGGATCTAAAAAGAAATGGCGAGAACTATCAAAACTCAAACATAAATATTTTTTTACCAAAGCTAAAAGAGCTTAGAAGTGACGAGAACTACAACCACATCGTCGCTGACAACCTTGAGGTAAAGAAATTTAAAACGACTAAATTTGATGATATAAACAACATCATGGTCGTTGAAATTTACGGCAACAATGTCGATCTAAGCGCATTTAATATCGAAAATAAAACGATCCTAAAGCAAGGTGTAGATACGATAAACGGCGACTTTAACTCACAAAGTGCATATTATTTTGCAGTGTTCAAGCCAAACAAAAAGACACTTGACTTTAACTACTACAACCTAAAAAAAGCCAAATTTGAGAGCTTTTCACTGCCTGTGAGCGTCGAAGAGGACGAGGTTAGCACGCAAATCGGTCTAAATCCAAAACAAAGCGAATTTAGCACTTACAAAGATATCACGATCTACTCTTTGGTCGCTATCTTTATCTTGCTAGCGATATGGCGAAGAAAGCTAAGCTACTTCTTTGTGGCAGCTGTTTTTATCGCACTAGGGATTTACACTTACAATCCTTTTGGCAAAGCAGTGCTTAAGCCAGATGTAAGCGTCACTATCTTGCCAACTAAAAATTCAACCGTTTTTTATACATCTCGTAAAAACGAAAATGTTGAAATTTTAGACACAAAAGATGACTACTCAAAAATTTTATTCGCAGACGGCAAAATCGGCTGGGTAAGAAAGGGTGATCTTGTCAAAAATTAGAGCTTTTTTCTTTTCTATTGAATTTGTGATAAGTGTCGTTATTGTCGTATTTTTTATGTGGCTCTTTAACTCTAAAAATAGAGCCATAAGAAAATTTTGGGGCAGATCGCAGAGATTTTTTGGCGGATATAAGCTAGAAGTCATCGGTAAATTTAGCGACGAAGCAAATATCTTGCTGATAAATCACCAAAGCATGCTTGACATCATCGTGCTTGAAGAGATCCATCCTAAAAATATCTGCTGGATCGCAAAGGCGCAGATAGGCAAGATCCCGATCATCGGTAAAATTTTGAGCCTCCCAAAGATGATAGCTGTCGAGCGAGAAAACAAGCACTCGCTAATAAAGCTTTTAAGCGAAGCAAAAGATAGAGTAGAAAATGGCCGTGTTTTAGCGATATTTCCAGAAGGCACAAGGTCTCAAACTAAAGAGCTCTTGCCATTTAAAGGTGGCGCAAAGCTGCTAGTTGAAAAGCTAAATTTAAAGGTTCAGCCTATCGTAATCGTCGGAAGCGATGCGATGAAAGTGAAAGAATTTAGCTTTAAAAAAGCTGACATCAAGCTCTTTTGCCTTGATCTAGTCGATACCTCAAAACAAAACTGGCTAGAGGCGACTAGGGAGAGTATGCAAAAAGTTCTAGACGAAAATAGAAAATAAATTTAACTTTGTAAATTTCTTTTATAAAATTCACATTTTATGTAACCACCATAAAGAGTTAAAATTAATAGGCAATAAAGTAAATGTTGGTGTGATATTACCTTATAAATTTAGGCAAATCATATTAGTAAAAAGAATTTTATCCACCAGCGTTTTGCTAATATCTTTTAGAAGTTTTTATATATCAAAGTACGTATCCAAATTTGCTTTTTACCGCCACGAGCAAACAATCTGTAGTAGATGGACTGCTCTCTACATCATTAAGCACAAAAATGACTACATCTTATAACACTTTGCTCATATTAGTTCAGCCATTTTATTATTAGCGTTAAAATTTATTTAAGCCTAATGCTTAAATTAGATCTCTTGCTGGCTATTTTTATTAGCCATAAACGTGGTTTGTGATTGCAGTAAAATAAAATAATAGAAAAATTTAAATTATATAGATATGACAAATATTTGGCGGAGAGCTCCGCCAAATTTAGTTTTTCTTAAAAAATCTCAATATCTTTGCTTGTAGTTTAAACTGCTCTGAAAGCTCCATTATCGGATAAGCTCCAGCGTATTTTTTGCCGCCAGGTAGGTCTTTGCTAACGCCGCCGCGTGCAGCTATCTGAGCAAAGTCGCCCACTTTTACATGTCCAGCCGAGCCACTTTGTCCGCCCATGACGACGTTTCTGCCTAGCACTGTTGAGCCAGCAAGTCCAGTTTGTGAGACGATGAGGCAGCCATTTCCAAGCTCGCAGTTGTGGCCTATTTGAACGAGATTGTCTATCTTTGTGTAGTTTGCGATCATCGTGCTCTCAAAAACGCCACGATCTATCGTCGTGCAAGCGCCGATCTCGACAAAATCACCCAAAACAACGTTGCCATTGTGATAAATTTTCACATGCTCGCCAGTTTTTGTATGCGCATAGCCAAAGCCGTCGCTGCCTATAACGCAGTTTGCTAGCAGGTGGCACTCATTGCCGATGACGCAGTCATTATAGATGACGACGTTTGGATGGATGATGCAGTTTTTACCGATAGTTACGTTATCGCCCAAAAACGCCCCAGCCATCACTATCGTATTTTCGCCCACGCTCACGTTTGAGCCTATATAGACATTTGGCATTATAGTGGCGCTCTGGGCGATATTTGATGGTTTTGGCTCGCAAAAAAGCGGCTTAGCGTAAATTTTACTAAGGATGGCAAATGCAAGGTGCGGGTTGTCGCACACAAGCGCTACCATGCCAGCTGGTACTAAGTCTAAAAGCGATTTTGTCACCAAGATAGCTCCAGCGTTTGAAGTGCTTATAAATTTAGCATTTTTCTCGCCATCGCAGTATGTTAGCTCAGCTTTATTTGCATTTTTTAAAGAATTTAGAGCAAAAATTTCAAGATCTTCTCCGCTAAAAGTAGCATCTACTTTTAAGGCTATTTCACTTAGTTTCATCATATATCCATTATCACAGATCCGCCGCGCACGACATCAACTGGGTTAAATTTCTTTATCGATTTTAAAAAGCTCTCTACCCTACTCGCATCATCAGCCACCATGACGACGATGTAGTTTTCGTTTGTATTTGTGACGATGCCATTGTATGTCTTTAGTATCGCCTCAAGGCCGGCGAAATTTTCGCCAAGTGGGATTTTCACAAGCGCCATCTCTTTTTCGACAAATTCGCCACTTTCTATGACTTTATATGTCGGGATGAGCTTGTGAAGCTGCTTTACGATCTGCTCTAAAACTCTCTCATCGCCGCTTGTGACGATGCTTAGCCTTGAGAAGTTGCTCTCAGGTATCGGAGCGACTGTTAGCGTGTCGATGTTGTAGCCCCTGCCCGCAAAAAGTCCAGAAATCCTAGCCAAAACGCCATGTTCATTTAAAACTATAACCGAAATCGTTCTTCTGATACTCATTTTTCTTCCTTGCTCTTTAATATCATATTATAAATCGCAGCCCCTGCTGGAACCATAGGAAGCACGTCCTCAAAGCGGTCGATCCTCACGTCAATAAGTGCTGATTTTTTACTCTTGATCGCCTCTTTTAAAGCCTTTTTAAACTCATCTTTGCTCTTGCAAACAAAGCCAACGCCGCCAAATCCCTCAGCGATCTTGACAAAATCAGGCTGCAAGCTAAGATCAGTCGATGAGTAGCGCTTTTCATAGAAAAATGTCTGCCACTGGCGCACCATGCCTAAGAAGTTGTTGTTTAAAATGATGTTTATGACAGGGACATTTGTCTCATAAGCCGTCATTAGCTCTTGGATATTCATAAGTATCGAGCCATCGCCTGTAAAATTTACAACCAAATGTTCAGGCTTAGCGCACTTTGCGCCGATCGCTGCAGGCAGGCCGTATCCCATCGTACCAAGGCCGCCACTTGTGACAAGCTGTCTTGGGCGGTTAAATGGATAAAACTGCGCCACCCACATCTGGTGCTGACCGACGTCAGTTGCGATGATAGCCTCAGGGCCAACTATCTTTGCGGTCTCTTCAACTACCCATTGAGGCTTTAAGACCTTGTCGCTATCTGTATAGCCAAGTGGATTTAGCTTTTGATATCTATCTAAAATTTCTCTCCAAGGCGCATAGTTTTTAGGCTCGCCTTTTACCTCTTCATAAAGCTCGCTTAGCACGTTTGTAAGGTCGCCAACTATCGGATAGTGAGCGTTTATGATCTTTGAGATAGAGCTTGGATCGATGTCGATGTGGATGATCTTAGCGTGTTTGGCAAACTCGTCAGTTTTGCCTGTGACCCTATCGCAAAATCTAGCGCCAAGCGAGATAAGAAGGTCGCACTCGCTAAGAGCCATATTTGAAGCGTAGCTGCCGTGCATGCCTGCCATGCCTAAATTTAGCTTATCTTTTGCATCAAGCACGCCAAGAGCCATAAGCGTCTCGACCGCTGGGATGCCAGTTTTTTTCATAAATTTACGTATGATATCGCTTGCATTTGATGCGACCGCACCACCACCGATGTAAAGAAGCGGTCTTTTTGCTTCATTTATCGCAGCTGCTGCTTTTTTTATCTGCTTAGAGTTGCCTTTGTAGGTCGGCTTGTAGCTTGGGATAGAAATTTCTTTTGGATAGACAAAGTCGCCAAGCCTTGAAGTGACGTTTTTTGGGATATCGATATGAACTGGTCCTGGGCGGCCTGATCTTGCGATGTAAAAGGCCTCTTTTATGATGCGAGGCAGCTCCTCGACGCTATTTACTAAAAAGTTGTGCTTGACACATGGACGTGAAATGCCGACTGCATCGATCTCTTGAAAGGCATCTGTGCCTATCATAAATGTCGGCACCTGACCGCTTATAAGCACAACTGGGATGCTGTCGCTATAAGCTGTGGCAAGACCAGTGACCGCGTTTGTAAAGCCAGGACCGCTTGTCACAAAAGCCACGCCCACTTTGCCGCTAACCCTAGCGTATCCGTCTGCTGCGTGAACGGCAGCTTGCTCGTGGCGAACCAAGACATGCTTAAAATAAGTTTGTTTATATGTCTCGTCGTAGATATTTAAAGCTGCACCGCCAGGATAGCCAAAAACTATCTCAACGCCCTCTTCGTGCAAGGCTTCGCTTATCATCTGTGAACCAGAAATTTGTTTTATCATCACTTTAGCCTTTTGATAAATTTATCGCAAATTATATCCCAAAGCATTTTAAATCCATTTTAACTTTTTAGCGAAATTTGGGCGTTATCTTAAATTTTTTGAAAAAAATTTGAGTTAAAAAAGTGAGAAATACAAAATATTTTACATATATTTATGCATATTATTTTTAGTATTTTTGATAAATTTGGCAAATTTGGAGCAAAATTTAAAAAGCGGAGGGGCGACAGCCAACCAAGCCAACCAAGCCAACCAAGCCAACCAAGCCAACCAAGCCAACCAAGAAAATTTATCTAGAAATTTTCGCAAAATGGTAAGAAATTTTATGTAAAAGTATAAAAACAGCCTTAAAGTAAGTTTTTTTAAGCGCAAAAAAACGATCTATTTTAAATTTAAAAACAAATTTAAATTTTACAGACGAAATTTACCCCAAACAAAGCGCCAAAAGGATTTAAAATTTAGCCTCATCTCTTATCAAATTTAGTTTTTTTACAGCCTCTTCAAAGTCGTCAGAGCTTACAAAAACATCGATATTTTCATTTTTTTTATAGACCTTGTCGTAGTATTTTGTGAGTAAAATTTCAGCCACTTTGGCGATGTCATTTTTGTTAAATTTAGCCACCGCCTCATCTCTAGCCTCTTTGTCGATAAAGGGCGAAATTTTCTTTATGCACTCATCAAAAAAGGCTTTATCCACGCTTTTATAATCGCTTGTGATGCATGAAATTCTATTTTTCAAGCTCGCACTAACCTCAACACAGATGCCACAACGCATCGCCTCATAAAGGCTTTTAGGGAGTGTTAGCGAGCCGATCCTTCTGCTCTCACCCTCGATAAAGCAAATTTGATCTTTTAGCGTGATGAGCTTTTCAAAGAGCGCGTCTTCAAAGCTTTTTTGGCTAGGCTGTGCGCCATTTATCGCGCCAAAGACTGAGCCTAGGTGATTTGCCATCGCTTCAAGGTCGATTGACGGCGAGAGTGCCCTTATCAGCTTACTTTTATAGCAGCCAGTGTTGCCAAAAAGAGTGATAAATTTCGTGCTTAAAGGACGCTCTAAAAACTCCAAAACGTGATTTCTATAAGCCTTGTAGCCGCCATTTAGTCTGTAAATTCTATATCCGATCATGCTTAGCACATAGGCAACCGAGCTTGATCTAAGTCCGCCCTTTGCGCAGTAGATGCCAACCGCTGAGCCAACCTTGGCTCTTTTATAGACCTCATCGATGATGTTTTGTAAATTTTTGCAGATATATTTTGCTCCAAGGCTCTTGGCTAGGGCCCTGTCACTTTTGTAGATCGTGCCTACCTCTTTGTGCTCAGCGTCATCAAGTGCGTATAAATTTAGAGCATCTTTTATGTGCGAGTAGACATACTCATGCGGTGATCTAGCGTCTATCAGGACTTCAAACTCGCCTCTTTTTTCAAGCCACTGCTCGATATCAAGCTCAAATAACGCCACTAAAAGCCTTTTTTAGCTTTTGATAAAGCGGATGAAACGGCGTGCCATTTACCCTCACATCGGCGATCGTTGTGATGAAATTTGTATCCCCGCTCCACCTTGGTACAAGGTGATAATGCACGTGCTCAGCTATGCCAGCGCCTGCTGCCTTGCCTAAATTCATACCGATATTTACGCCTTGCGCGTGAAGCTCGCGCTTTAAAATTTCAACCCCAAGCCTTACAAATTTACTCATCTCAAACCAAGTCTGCTCGTCAAGCTCCTCGATCTTGTCGGTGTGGTGGTTTGGTATGATCATAAAATGACCTGGCGAATATGGGTATAAATTCATGATCCCAAAGCAGTGCTTAGCACGAAAAAGCACGCCATTTTTTTCGTCGTCTTCTTTTGAGTTTATCACCTCGCAAAAGACGCAACTATCTTTTTTTGCGCTGAAATACTCGCTTCTCCAAGGGGCACAAAGGTGCTGCATCACTCGCCCTCCTTTATCTTTTTAACGGCATTTTTTATATCATCTTGCCTCATGAAATGCTCTCCTATCAAGAAAGCATCGACTCCGATCTTGTTTAGCTCACAAAGCTGCTCATGCTCGTAAAGTCCGCTTTCAGCGACTATTATCTTGCCGTTTGGCAAAAGTGGCACGAGCTTCTCGCAAAGGCTCATATCCATAGTAAAATCATCTAAATTTCTATGATTTATCCCTATTATATTTGCTCCTGCAAAGACCGCCTTTTTCACATCGCTCGCGTCATGGGTCTCTACTAAGACCTCAAGCCCCAAGTGGTGCGCGTATTCAAGTAGCTCTTTTAGCTCGCCTTGAGTTAGCGCTTTGGCGATAAGCAGGATAAAGTCCGCCCCATAAACAAGAGCTTCTAAAATTTGATACTTATCAACGATAAAGTCTTTTCTAAGGATAGGCCTTGAGGCGTATCGGCGAACCTGCGTGATGTACTCGATGTCGCCCTTAAACCAGTGAGGCTCGGTTAGGATACTAAAGGCATTTGCGTATTGCTCGTACTCCTGAGCGATCTTGATCGGCTCGAAGTCCTCTCTTATCACGCCCTTGCTTGGGCTTGCTTTTTTTATCTCGGCTATGATCTTTATAGGCTCATCTTTGCTTGATCTAAGTGCTCCCAAAACATCTCTTGGCACGTATGGATTGTATGCGAGCGAGCGACCTAGCCACTCCTGAGGATAGTCAGCCTTGCGCTTTTTTAGATCCTCTTTTGTCTTTTTTATGATCTCATCAAGTATCATTTTTTAAGCCTTTTGTTTAAATTTATTATGCAGCGCTCGATTAGATGCAGGTGCTCTTTTGCCTCTTTTGAAGTCCTAAAATCAACATCTTTCATCGCGTGAATCATTATGCCCTTTGCCTTTTTACACTCGCCAAGCTTGAAGTACCCCCAAGCTAGCGAGTCCTCGTAGTAAGGCGAATCTGGCGAGATCTCAAGTGCTTTTTGCACCATCTCCACGCCCTTTCTAGGGTCTATCTCATGATCAATTAGCAAATAGCCGTAGTAGTTAAAAAACATATCATTATTAAGCTTTGGCACGCTAACTTCAAATTTATCTAAGATATCAGCGATCTTTTTTTCATCCAGACTATCTTTATTCATCTCATACTCGTAGATGGCGGCCTTTGCTAAGAAATTTAGATCCCTGCTATCGTTATAAATTTTAACCGCCAAAACGTATGCATCGCCAAAATTTCCAGTCGCAGCGTAAAGATCCATAAGCGTGGCATCGTTGTAGCCATATTTTTTCAAAATTTCAATAGCCGCTTTGTAATTTTTATCATAGATAAAATACTGCACGATCTTATCAAGATAAGTGGTATCGTGAGTGATGTCGTAGATCTCTTCAAAAAGCTCGATCACCTTTGGGAAATTTCTTTGCTGAGAGTAAATTTCAGCTAAAAGCTCGCATGTTTTTTGAGTGCAGCCCTGCTCCTCGCGGAATTTCTCAAGATATTTTGTCGCATCTTTTACATTATCCATGCGGTTTAAAAGGATATCAACGATGCGGAGTAAATTCTCCTCTTCAGGCTTTAGCAAGTATGCCTCTTCGAAGTATTTTAGTGCCGTTACAGTATCATTTTGCATCATGCAAATTGTGCCAAGCATGAGCAAATTTTGAGCGTTTGGCTCTTTTGTAGCAAGCTCTTGCATCAGCTCTTTTGCCTCGTTTAGCTTAGAGAGATTGACCAAATTTGCCACTTTGATCCTGATAAAGTCGCTATCGTCTTTTAAGCCCTTCTCGCCCTCAGCCATGAGGCTATCTAAATTTTCATTTTTTGTAGCAAAGGCTAGCTTGATCGCCTCTTTTAGATAGGTCTTTTGATTTGTCTCTTTAAAAAGCCCAAGATAGGTCTGGATGCTAGCATTTACATCGCCACTATCTTGCGAGATGAGAGCTTGCATTAGGCGTAAATTTACACTTTTGTTATCATCTGCAAGCAGATGCGTGCTAAAAAATACGCTTATAAAAATTATTAAAATTTTACGCCAATGCATTCTGCTCTTAGCTCCTTTAAATTTTTTTTAAAATAATCCCAAAACGGAAATGTCCTGCACTGTCTAGGTCTTAGCTCATAAACCGAGCAGTTTTTATTTTTCTCATCAAAAAATATGCAAGCAAAACCGTCATCATAAGGCTTTTCTTTTATGCTTCGCCTAAGCCCGACACGTATTAAAAATTTGCTCTCAAACTCATCTTTTGAGATATCAAAAGCGGCACAAAATTTTAAAATTTCACCATCATCTATCCAGATGTAGCCACTCTCGCCAGTGCAGCATTTGCCTCCGCAACTTTCGCAAAAGCTAGGATCAAACTCATAGCTAAAACCATCAGCCCTCACGCTATCTCCTTGTAAGAGACGCTGTTTGTATCAGCTTTTTTAAAGATCTCGCTTGCCTCTTTCGTGTGCGAGCCATCCTCGCTCATTACAAGAGGCGGCAGGACTTTTAGCTTTGAGTTTGAGTTGTTTCGCACTTCAAGCAAAGCCAAATTTGCTGGCTTATCCTTTTTGGTATAGACAAATTTTAAGCTCACCAAATTTAGCTTATACTCTTTTAAACAAGCCACTATCTCGCTAAGATCATCTGGCGCATAGCAAAAAAATGCCCTTTTATGTGGCTTTAAATTTACGCTTATGCCTCTTATAAAATCCTTTAAACTTAGTGAGCTTGCGTATCTGCTAACTTTTATGTGTTCATTTTGGCTTTTTGTAACACCGTCATGATAAAAGGGCGGATTTGAGATGATTAGATCAAATTTCTCACTATCTTTAAAATTTGCAAAATCAACCGTTATGGCTCTAGCCTCTAGGCAGTTGCTCTTTGCGTTAAAGCTAGAAATTTCGCTATTTAGCTCCAAAAGATCAAGCATACTTAGATCTATCTTTTTAAAGTCACGCTTAAGCAAAAGTCCAAGTATCCCGCACCCTGCTCCAACGTCCAAAACCCTACCAGAAATTTCGCCTACGACCGAGCAAATAAAATCATAAAGAACGAGCGTATCGCTGTTGTAGCGATAGCCATTTTCAAGCTGGGCTAAGATCATCTATAAACCTTGATGATAAAGCCGCGCGTCACATCTTTTACGATCACTTCAGAGCTAAAGCTGATCCTTGCAAAGTCGCCAAATTCCTCTTTTATAAGCTCAGCAGCTGCCTTTGCACGCTCTTTGCCAACGCCGTAATTTACGTAGTTATTTAGCTTGCCGAGGTCATCTTTTTTGATATTTTGAGCGACATTTGATGGGATGACAAAATTTTTCTTATCCACGATCGGGATGATCTCATACATGTAGTTTGAGTTAAATCTCTGCAAAAACTCGCTCACTCTGTTTTTGCACATTATGCTGACCTTGTCTTTTGCGTCCATGTCGTCACACTCGATGCTAGAGATGAGGACGAGCTTTGTTGGGGTCTCAGGCTTTGTCGTAGCTTGCAAGATATTTTTTAAATTTACATTTTCGTTTTCAAGCTCGTCTTGCCTGTTTAAATTTTGCTCTATATCTTTTTGAAGCTCGATGATCTGGGCATTTACGGCTCCGCCTTTATGACCGCTCGAGCTTAGCTCGCTTATCTTTGAGTTTAGCCGCTCGATCGTCTTGTTGCTCTCGTTTAGCTTTTGCTTTGCATTTTCTAGTTCATTTTGCAAGCTTAGTAAATTTTTGCCGCCACTTTTGTTGTTGTCGGTTAAAAAGGTTGAGGTATCAACTATCTTTTTTTGTAGCATATTTATCTGCTGGCGCAAAATTTCATAGTTTTGCATATCGATCTTTAGCGTTCTTTTTTGAGTTTCTAACTCGTTTTGCTTGGCGAGGAGCATCTGGCTTGTCTTTGTGACATTTTCTTCAAGCTCTTTTATCTTCGCATCTTTTAGATCAAGCTTTGCGCTTAAATTCTTTAGCTCACCCTCGTTTGAGCCAAGTTTCTGTGACTGCAAAGAGATAGTTTGGTTTTGATCAAATAGCGTTTTTATAAATTTAGTTGTCTTTGTATCAAGTGCTTTTAGCTCTTCTTGGCTCTTTTTAAAGCTCTCTTCGCTTAAACTTAGCTTTTTGCTTAGCTCATTTAGAGTTGAGTTTGCGTCTAAATTTTGCTTTTCAAGCTTTTTATTTAGAGCATTTGCCCTCTCAAGCTCTTTTTTAAGCGAGCTTATATTTTCATTTGCAAGTTTGTTCTCTTGCTCGCTTTTTAAACTCTTTTGCTTTAGATCATCAAAGCTTTTATGAAGTGCCGCAAGCGAGGCATTTAGCTCTAAATTTTTGCCATTATAGCTTTGCGCCATTAGATCCTTTGAGTTTAGGTTTTTCTTGATCTCTTCAAGCTCGTAAATTCTATCTTTTAGTGCAGTCTTGTTTGACTCAAGAGCCTCCTGCAGATCGATTATCTTATTTGCCTTTTTAGAAAGCTCATCCTCCATAACGCTCTTTTGCGTCTCAAAGCCGTCATTTAGCGCATTTATCTCTTTTTCGTAGCTAAATTTTTGAGTATTAGCGTCATTTTTAACTCGCTCGATCTCCTCTTTTAAAAGCAAAATTTCTTTTTTCTCGCCTCTATCTTTTTCACTTTGAGCTTTTTCATACTCTTTTATAAGAGCTTCTTTTTGCGCAAGCGTCGCATTTAGCTCGTTATTTTGCTCTTTTAAAGCGGTGTAGTTTGCCTCAAAACTCTCTTTAAATTTATTAAAGCTGGCCTTGGCATCTTTAAGTTTGCTCTCATCGCCATTTCTAGCGTCATTTATCGCATTTTCAAGGTCGATTATCTTTTTCTCATAAGCCTTTGAGCTCTCTATCATATCAGCTTGCGCTTCATTTAGGCGCTTTGTCAAAGCTTGGATATTTTCAAAGTGTTGCGCCTCAAGCTCGCCAAGAGCCTTTTGATTTTTTTCAACTATCTCGTTTTTTTCATTTTCGACATTTCTTTTCATCTCTGAAATTTTGCTTATGAAGTCTAAATTTTTCTCGCTCATATCGACATTATCAGCGGCCAAAATTTCATTTTTTTTGCTTAACTCGCGCACTTGCTCTTGAAGCTCTTTTACATTGTCTGATAAATTTAGATCCTTATCATCAACAAAATTTTGCATGTAGCTCTTTGGCGTGATGTAGCCGCCGTACTCGTAAAGATCGTCTTTGCTTACATATCTTTGCTTCTCTTCTTCAGGGAGATCATCAAAATTTATAGAGTAAATCGTTTGATTAGTATCTTTTGGCGTCTCGTCCTCTTTTTGAAATTTCAAAAACGAGAGAGAAAAGCCAGCTATCAGACAAACAATAGCTAGTGCGATTTTATTTATCAAGCTTGTGCCTTGCCTTTTAAGATGTCTTTGATGACGCTATGAGCGTGATTTAGTCCGACTACTATCGAGCCGCCATTTTTTAAAACGATGTCGCCTCCCACATATAGTCCTGGCACACTGCTTTGGTAATTGCTATCAACTATCGGAGTGCCTTTCTCATCAGTTTTTATCTGGCATTTTTGTAAAAAATCAACCGGACTTGAGCCACCGATCGCATAAACAACCCTGTCATAGACACGGATCTTGCCATTTTCATAATGCACTCTTACCTTGCCTGATTCATTATCGATCTCGGTTATATCGTGATTTAGTCTTACTTTTATCTTATTGTGCTTCTCAAGCTCCCAAAGAGCGCTTGAATTTGTCTCATTCACACGGCTAAATTTATCTTTTCTGTAAGCGATCGTAGTTTTGTTATACTGACAAAGCTCGATAGCATACTCAACCGCAGAGTTGCCACCGCCCACAACTAGCACTTTTTCGCCGTTTGTGCAGTTATCAAGGTTAAAATTTACAACTGAATTTAGTGATGGCGGGATCTTATAGTCAGGTTTGTTTGGTCGTCCCATTTTGCCGATAGAGACCATCACGTTTTTGGCTTCATAGACAGCTTTTGAGGTAGTTACTTTAAAAATTTCTCCCTCTTTTTTTACGCTTTCGACCTCAGAGTTAAAAAACGCCTCGATATTCTCAGAGTCAAGTAGCTTGTCAAAATAATCAAGTGTGCTCTCTTTTGTGCCATCTTCAAACGAAACCAGCCCATGTATCGTGCTATCTTGACCTTTATACTCCTTATCAACGCGTTTATTGTCTTTATAAAATTTTCTGATCGTTTGGCTGTGGTTGTCGCCTTTTTCAAGGAGCAAAACATTACTTAAGCCATTTCTTTTAGCCTCTACTACGCTAGCTATGCCACAAGGTCCGCCGCCAACTACTATTAGATCATAAATATTTGCCATATTTTTCTCCAAATTTTATAAATTTTAAGCTTTTTTAACTAGATCAGCCATCAAAAATGCAAGCTCTAAAGCCTGATCAGCATTTAGTCTTGGATCGCACTGCGTCTCATATCTCTCTTTTAGCGAGCTTTCGGTGATGTTTAGCGCGCCGCCGGTGCATTCTGTCACATCTTTGCCAGTCATCTCAAGATGCACGCCACCTGCTCTTGTGCCCTCAGCTTTATGAATTTCAAAAAAGCTTCTAACTTCGCTTAGAATTTTACTAAATTCACGAGTTTTGTAGTTATTTGAGGTCTTAACGGTGTTACCATGCATAGGATCGATGCTATAAACGATATTTAGCCCCTCGCGCTTTAGCTCTCTTAAAATTTTTGGTAAATTTTCACCGATCTTATCAGCGCCCATTCTGATTATCACATTTAGCCTGCCAGCTTCATTTTCTGGATTTAGCTTATTTGCAAGTGCGATGACATCTTCTGCCTTTGCACTTGGTCCGATCTTTACGCCGATAGGATTTTTCACGCCACTTAAAAAATGCACGTGAGCATCGTTTATACCGCGCGTTCTCTCGCCTATCCAAAGCATGTGAGCCGAGCAGTCATACCACTCGCCACTAAGACTATCAACCCTAGTTAGCGCCTCTTCATAAGGCAAAAGCAGTGCCTCGTGAGATGTATAGACTGCGGTTTGATTTATTGCTGGAGTATTTGCTGAAGTGATGCCGCAAGCTGCCATAAAAGATAGAGTTTTTGTTAGATCATCAGCTAGTTTTGCGTATTTCTCGCCTATCTCTGGCTTTTTAACAAAGCCTAAATTCCACTTATGCACCTGATGAAGGTCAGCCAAACCTCCTCTTGAAAAGGCTCTTAAGAGGTTCATCGTAGAAGCACTTTGATAGTAAGCCTCGATCATGCGTTTTGGATCAGGAACTCTTGCCTGCTCGTCAAATTCAAAGCCATTTATGATGTCACCTCTATAGCTTGGCAACTTAACGCCATTTACCTCTTCATAATCGCTACTTCTAGGCTTTGCAAACTGCCCTGCTACGCGACCTACTTTGACCACTGGACAGCCACCGCCAAAGGTTAAAACTATCGCCATTTGAAGTAAGACCTTAAACATATCTCTGATGTTGTTTGCGTTAAAATTTGTAAAGCTCTCAGCGCAGTCGCCACCTTGAAGCAAAAAGGCCTCGCCATTGCAAACTTTTGCAAGCTCATTTTTAAGACTTCTAGCCTCGCCAGCAAATACCAAAGGCGGAAGTGCTTTTAGTTTTTCTTCAGCCTCTTTTAGCTCTTTTAAATTTGGATAAGTTGGTTGTTGCAAGATATTAAATTCTCTCCAACTATCTCTGTTCCAAGTCATAAATTTTTCCTATCTTTTGCCTTAATTTAGTGCAGATTATATCACGCAAAACTTAAAAAATAAAAGCCATTAATGGGTTATTAAAGATATTTTACATACAATCGCTACTTTAAATTTACCCAGAAAAAGAGAAGATTTTTTTCATGATAAAAGGCATTTTTTATTCGCTTTTGGCATCAGTTTTATTTAACTGCATCTACTACATGTCAGTGCTCATGAACCCCATCAGCACGCAAGCTCTTATTGGATACCGCATGATCTTTGCCATGCCTTTTGTCATCGCCGCCATTTTTTTGTTAAAACAGCAGCGAAATTTCAAATTTTTACTTCTAAAAATAAAGCTAAAACCTAAAATTTTACTAGTTTTGCTTGTTACCTCGCTCATCGTCTCATTTCAGATGTGGCTCTATCTCTGGGCTCCAAGTAACGGCGCAGCGCTAAAAGTCTCGATAGGCTACCTCATCATGCCAATAGTCATGGTCCTTTTTGGACGGATATTTTTCAAAGAGCACCTCTCAAAAACAAAGTTAGCATCGATATTTTTCGCTGCCATTGGCGTCTTTAGCACAGCAGTCATTAGTGGTGGCATCTCGTGGGAGAGCGCTGTAGTTTTTTGCCTTTATCCAGTCTATTTTACCATTAGAAAGTACTACAACCTTGCAAATTTCTCAAGCTTTGTTATAGAGATAATTTTTATGTTTTTATTCTCATTTTATTTTGCGCTCACAGCCGATATGGACTACGTAATGAGCCAAAATCCAAACATCTACTATCTGCTCATCTTGCTTGGTGCTATCAGCGGCATAGCCCTCATCGCCCAGATCCTCTCAAGCACGCTCGTGCCGATAAATGTACTAGGTTTGCTTACATATTTTGAGCCTATAATGATGCTCTTTGTCTCATTTGCCATCGGCGAGAGACTGGAGAAAAGCTCATACTTTTTGATGATCTGCCTAGCCATCTCTGTCACGCTTTTGATGATAGATAGTATAAATTCTATAAAAGGCGACAAAAATACCAAGACTAAATGAGAGCCAAAAAGGCGTTATTCTCGCGCTTAGCGCCTTTTTTATGTGGGGGTTTTTGGCGGTTTATTTCAACCTATTTAGCAAAGATGTCGATGCTTATGAAATTTTAGCCCACAGGATCATCTGGTCATTTTTCTTGATGGCAGCAGTGCTTTGCATTAATGGCAAAATGGGCGAAATTTTTGCGCTTCTTAAAGATATCCGCTCGCTAAAGGCTCTATTTTTAAGTGGTATTTTTATCACCATAAACTGGGGCGTTTATGTCTATGCGGTGGGTAGTGGCAAAATTTTAGACACAAGTTTGGGCTATTTTATAAATCCCTTGATAAGCATGCTCCTTGGCGTCATCATCTTTAAAGAGCGCCTCAGCAAAGCTGGCGCCATAGCCGTTTGCATCGTCATCGCAGCTGTCTGCGTGCAAATTTATGCCAAAGGCGGTCTGCCACTTGTCTCTATCATCTTGCCACTTTCATTTGGATTTTACGCGATGGTTAGAAAGATGGCGAAGATTAGCGCATTTAATGGGCTTTTTATTGAAACATTTTTTATGTTTCCATTTGCACTTGGCTACGTTTTATGGCTGGTTTTTCACTCGCAAAGCCACTTTGGACTAAATAAAGACTCGCTTTTAATGATCGCTTCAAGCATCGTCACCATCGTGCCGCTTGTCGCTTTTAACGCAGCTACAACAAGGATAAATTTAACGACGATTGGCTACTTGCAATACATCTCGCCAACCATCGCGATCCTTTGTGCGGTCTTTATTTACGGCGAAATTTTAGACGGCTACAAAGTCGTCTCATTTTGCATGATCTGGCTGGCTTTAGCGATAATTAGCGTGGATAAATTTAGAAAAAGGAGTAAAAATGAATAGCGTAACGATTTATTTGCTGCTTGCGTTTTTTGCAGCACTTATTTTATATTTTCAGATACAAAAACTAACCAAAAAGCTTGACGATGAGGGGGCGGTACCTGCCTATCAAAAGGCTGCGCAAGAGGTTTTAGAAAATTTAAGCAACGCAGAGAAATACCCTAAATTTTG
Organism: Campylobacter concisus; assembly: GCF_002165815.1. GTDB lineage: Bacteria > Campylobacterota > Campylobacteria > Campylobacterales > Campylobacteraceae > Campylobacter_A > Campylobacter_A concisus_BH. The sequence goes on along the minus strand of NZ_NDYN01000005.1, from coordinate 147,722 downwards.
CAATGTCATCTTAAAAAAGATAAATGCTATAAGGCAAGACATACTCTTTGAAGATGCGCTAAATGAGGCTAGTGACAAGGACAAAGCGCTTGATCAGCTCGAGCAGACAAGAGATAAGCTAGAGGCACTTTTGAAGCAAGAAAATGCAAACTGGGAGAGCGAACTTGTTGAAATTTTAGACGAGATCGATGGCTTTGTAAAGGCAAATTTCAAAAACGGCGAAGATAGAGCAGAAGAGCTAAGGGACGAACTAAAAAAAGAATTTGATGGGTTGTGAGAGTGGCTTTGGTATTTTTAGCAAATTCTAAAATTTGTGTCCAAACTATTAATTTTTTACTCAAATTTACATTTATTAATTGAGTAAATTTAAACTCATTGGCGTAAATTTAAAGCTTCGCTTTTAGAGCCATTATCCTCTTATATGATGCGTCGATTCGCTCTTTGCTGATCTTTTTCTCATTTACAGCATCGATTATGATCTGAGTGATCAGATCGGCCGTTCTTTGGTTATTTATCTTAAACTCACTAAAGAGCAAGATGTCGCCACCAGCGTTTATAAATTTCACCACTTTTTGCGCTAAAGCTTCGTCGCCAACGCCTTTCATCAGCATATCATCGCTAATGACTACACCATTAAATTTAAGCTCATTTCGCAAGAGATCGGTTATTATTTTTTTAGAAAGTGTGGCTGGATTGTCCTCGTCGATGCCTTTTACAAAAAGGTGCCCGACCATGATGATCTGCGCTCTACCTGTGCTTATCGCGTCTTTGTATGGCAGTAGCGCATCTTTGCTTAGCGTGACCTCACTCTTATTTTTATGTGAGTCCTCTTTTGAGCTGCCATGTCCCGGGAAGTGCTTAAGTGTCGTTAGGATGCCCTGCTCTTTAAATGCATCCATAAAGGCATCAGCGTAGATTACTACCTTGCTTGCATACTCGCTAAACGCCCTTTGCTTTGCAGCGATGATCGGCGAGTTTTCATCGTGCAGATCAACCACTGGGGCGAAATTTAAATTTATGCCGCACTCTTTTAAATTTATAGCCATTTTTGAGTAAAGATCATAAGCGCTTTTGATATCAAGCGTGCTTGCGACCTCGTATGCACTAGGATATGGGCCGTCAAAGCTCTTATCCTTCATACGGCTTACGTTGCCACCCTCTTCGTCGATAGCGATGAAAATTTTAGGACTTTTCTCTTTGATCGCCTTTATGCTAGCTTTTAGCTGGGCTTTGCTAGTGACGTTTCTACCAAGTAGCATCACTCCGCCAAATCTCTCATACCCAGCGTCGCTTAACATCGCGCGAAACGCAGCATCTTTTGTGCTAGCTCCGTTAAAGCCAACCATTATCATCTGCGAGACCTTGACTCTTAGGCTCACCTCAGCGCCATTTAGCCCCAAGGCAAAAATAGCAACAAAAAGTATAAATTTAAAAGCTTTCATCTTCTTCCTAAAAGCGATTTTACGCTCTCAAAAACGTCTTTGCCATTTAGCATATTTTCAACCTCACTAGCAATAGGCACATATATGCCCTTTTCTTTAGCGATCTTGCTAATAGCCCTTGCAGTATCTACGCCCTCTGCCACCTCGCCAAGCTCATTTAAAATTTTCTCTAATCTCTCGTGCCTTGCGATACCTAGACCTACGCGGTAGTTGCGCGAGAGTATCGACGAAGCGGTTAAAAAAAGATCCCCTGCGCCGCTTAGCCCCATAAATGTCTCATCTTTTGCGCCAAAAAATTTGCCAAATCTAGCCATCTCGACAAGCCCCCTCGAAATGAGACTTGCTCTTGCGTTGTTGCCAAGACCAAGACCGTCGCAGATACCACCAGCTATGGCGATCACGTTTTTATAGGCTCCGCACACCTCAGCGCCGATCACATCATCTGAGGTGTAGGCTTTCATATAGCTTGGGAAAAATGAGGCAAATTTCAAAGCTAAATTTTGATTTTTAGAATTTACCACCAAGGCACAAGGCAGCTTTTGCATGATCTCTTTTGCAAAGGTCGGCCCTGAAAGAAAGGCCAAATTTTCTCTATCAACAAAGTCTTCATAAATTTCATTTAGAAATTTGAGATTTGCCGTGTCTATGCCCTTGCTGGCGACTAGGATCTTTTGGTTTTTATTTTTATAGTTTTGCTTTAGCCATAAATTTGTAGCTTGCGTTGGGATCGTACAGACTAGGTATTCGCACTCCAAAGCTTCATCCAAGCTTACAAAATTTGGCATCTCTCTTGGCGTTCTTGAGCTGATGACGCACTCGTTATTTTCACTAAATGCGTGAAATAGCGCACTGCCCCACTTGCCAGCTCCGATGACTGCTATGCTCATTTTAGCCCTTTTTTAGCCTATTTTGGCCTTCAAAAGCTCATTGACCTTGCCTGGGTTAAAGGCACCCTTGCCCTCTTTCATCACCTGACCGACAAAGAAGCCAAACATCTTATCTTTGCCGCTTTTATACTCTTCGACTTTGTCGGCGTTTGCAGCTAAAATTTGATCTATGATCGCGATGATCGCTGAGTCGTCGCTCACTTGTTTTAAGCCAAGTTTTTCGATGACGCTATCAACGTCTGCGTCATGCTCCATTAGATAGTCTAGCACCTCTTTTGCAGCCTTGCCGCTAATCGTGCCATCTTCTATGCGTTTTAGTAAATTTATCATCTTGGCGCTGCTAACTGGGCTTGTCTCGATCGTTACGCCGTTATTTAATCGGCCAAGAAGCTCGACTATAAGCCACGTAGTAGCAAGCTTTGGCTGAATTCCAGCAGCGATTAGCTCTTCAAAATATCTAGCCATCTCAACGCTTTGAGTTAAATTTAGCGCATCACTCTCTTTTACGCCTAGCTCACTAACATATCTTGCGACCTTTTGCTCGGCAAGCTCTGGAATTTTGATCGCTTCGTTATACATCTCTTCTGGCACCTCAACAGGCAGCAAGTCAGGGTCAGGAAAGTACCTATACTCCGCGCTATCCTCTTTGCCACGCATCGATCTTGTCACTAAATTTGTCGTGTCAAACAGTCTTGTCTCTTGATAGACCTCTTCGTCATATTTGCCATCTTCCCAAGCTGCACTTTGGCGCTCTACTTCGTAGTCGATCGCCTTTTGGATAAATTTAAATGAGTTTAGGTTTTTTATCTCAACCCTTGTGTAAAGCTTGGTGTCGCCTTTTGGACGGATAGAGACGTTTGCGTCGCAGCGAAAGCTTCCCTCTTGCATATTTGCGTCGCTGATGTTTAAAAAGCGAAGGATCGAGTGTAGTTTTTTAAGATAAGCTACCGCCTCGTCGCTACTTCTAAGGTCTGGCTCGCTAACTATCTCAAGAAGCGGCGTGCCGGCTCTATTTAGATCGACCAAGCTCTCGTTTTCTTCGTGGATGTTCTTGCCAGCGTCCTCTTCAAGGTGCGCTCTAGTTACGCCGATACGTTTTTTAGTGCCGTTTACGTCGATGATAAGCTCGCCACCTTCTACGATAGGTATCTCAAACTGTGAAATTTGATATGCCTTTGGAAGGTCTGGGTAGAAGTAGTTTTTTCTATTAAAGACTGATTTTTTATTTATCTTAGCGTTTATCGCTGTGCCAAAGCTGATCGCCTTTTTGACAGCCTCTTTGTTTAGCACAGGTAGCGCTCCAGGCAGAGCTAGGCAGGTCGGACAAACGTGGGTGTTTGCCTCGTCGCCAAAGCTAGTCGAGCAAGAGCAGAAAATTTTAGTTTTTGTATTAAGTTGAGTGTGAACTTCTAAACCGATAACGACTTCAAACATATTTTTACCTTTAAATTTATGCAAATTTTTAGTGCGTATTTTAGCGATACTTTCTTTTAAAATATCTAAAGGAGTGCTTTTAAGGAAATTTAAAAACACTAACAATTCGTAACATTAATGATAAAAATTTAAATTACAAATTAAATATTTTTCGTAAGAAAAAAATAATATAGCTATAATAAAAAAAGACAAAATTTTATGAAAGGAGCTTGTATGAGCGACAAAGAGAATGTTGTTTTAGAAGATGGCGAACGTATGCTGTCTCCAGTTCCGATGTCTGAGCGACGCCCGACATTTAACCAGATAATGGTCTGGGTAGGTTTTGGCTACGTCGTTACTGGACTTTTCATAGGTGGCGTTCTAGCCGGTTTTGGCGGAAAGCCTGGCGTCTCACCTCAAACTGCCCTTTGGGCGATCATTTTGGGTATGGGCTCGCTAAGTATCATCACTGCGCTACTTGGCATAATGGCCCAAAAAACTGGTATGAGCCTAGCTCTAGTTTCTAGGTACTCTTACGGCATGAAAGGTGCAAATTTGCCAATGATCATCATGGTGCTACTAACACTTGGCTGGTTTGCCAGCATCACTGGCATGGTCGGTCAAATTTGGGGTTCATTTATAGGCAACCCAAGTGGCGTCATCGTCTTTGATCCGGCAAATTTTGGCTACAAAGATATCGCTCCAATCACGCTTGAGGTCTTCCTTGCTTGCTTTATCTTTGGCATCATCTTCACCATCACAGCATACGTAGGCATCAAAGCTATCGAGGCTATCGCGATCCCTATAAGCCCTGTTATCTTGATCATCGCAGTCTATGTTGGCTACGAGATGTTGGCAGAAGGTGGCGGAGCTGAGGCCTTTTTAGAAAAGACCAAAAACATACAAGGTCTTGGACTTGGAAATGCCATCACTGCTGTCGTTGGTAGCTGGATAGCAGGAGCTGTTATGGGTGTTGATCTATTTAGATTTAACAAATCAGTAAAAGCTGTCATAGCTGGTGTCGTGGCTTGCTTTATACTAACAAACCCTCTTTTAAACATAGTTGGCTACATCGGCGCAGTAAGCGTTGGTCAGTTTAACTACGTAGAGTGGATGCTAACAAAGTCAGCCCTTTTAGCTATCATCGGTGTCATAGCTTGGACAGCATCGCTTTGGACTACAAATAACGCCGAGCTCTACTGCAACTCGCTATATACCGGTCCAGTGCTCTCAAGCATAAATTTAAACATCAATAGAAAAAAACTAGTGCTAATCGCTGGCATAGTAGGCACAGTCCTTGGCTCATTTGCCTTTTATCAAATGTTTTTTGCGTCATTTATCACGATACTTGGCACATTTGCTCCGCCTCTTGCTGGTCCGTTAATAGCTGATTATTACATCATCAAAAAAGAAAAATACGACATCGCTAAATTTAACAGCGAACCAGACTATCACATGGCTGGCGTTATCTCATTTGTCATAGGCGCTTTGCTTGGATTTATCTTCCAGTATTATTTGCCACTTCCATTTGACCTACCATCAGGTCTTGTAGCGTTAGTTATTACGATTATTATCTATCCGATATTTTATAAATTTTTTAACAAGGAGATGAGATGAAAAAGGTAGTTTTGAACGAATTTAGCGCAAGAGAGCTAAAGCAAAAATTTGAGGCACACGAGATAGATAGCGCTATCACGACCTTTGGTAGCTGCGAGAGCCATGGCTGGCACCTGCCACTTGGCCCTGATCTTTTCGTGCCTGAAGAGATCGCAAAAAGAGCAGCTCTAAGACTTGGAAAGACCATCGTTGTTCCAGGCGTGCCTTTTGGTACTTCTATCCACTACAATCAATTTCCTATGTCAGTCACTCTTAGATTTGAAACCACGATAGCGATCGCTGAAGATATTTTTGAAAGCCTTATAAATAACGGCATAAAACATATCATCATCCTAAATGGCCACGACGGCAACATCCCTGCCCTTGAGATCGCTGCTAGAAAGGTAAAAGATAGACACAAAGATGCTGTTTTGGTCTTTATACCTGCTTGGTGGAACATCACAGGAGCTAGGCTAAAAGGTACATTTGACGTCTGGGACGGACTTGGTCACGGCGGAGAGGGCGAGACTTCTATAACAATGGCGGTTAAGCCTGAGCTTGTAAATTTAGAGTACGCAAAGTCACAAGTGCCTCATGACGTTATCGGTTTTGGCGAGTTTAGCACCATCATCTGGGATATCAAAGAGGTAACAGAGACAGGCGCAACAGGAGATAGCACAAAAGCTAGCCTAGAGAAAGGTCAAAAGATGCTTGATTGTGTGACTGACTACGTTGTCGAGATCATTGAAAAGCTTGAGAAAATGGGCTGGAAATACGACCACAGAAAATAAATTTATGTGTGCTAGAGATAGCACACATTTTTACTACTTAATTCTTCACTAAATTTATAAAACAAAATTTGAAATACTGACTGAAAGTTAAATTTGATAGATAAAAGAGAAAAGCCATATAAAAATATGGCTTTAAATTTTAATGCTCGTGCTCGCTAATAGCGACTGCACCAGCTAGATAAACGTAAGTTAGCATCATAAAGATAAATGTTTGCAAAACAGCCATAAGTGTTAGAAGTGCAAAGGCTGGAAGTGGAGCAAACCAAGGCGCAAGTGTAAGCATCGCAAGCAAAAATAAGTCATCGCCCTTGATGTTACCAAAAAGACGGAAAGAGAGCGAAACTACGCGTGAAAGATGTGAGATGACTTCGACTGGAAACATTATCGGAGCTAGAAATTTGTTTGGCCCCATGAAGTGTCCAAAGTATTTGAAAAAGCCATTTTCTCTAATGCCCTCAAAGTTGTAATAAATAAATACAACCAAAGCCAAAACTAGAGTTAAATTTAAGCTTGAGCTTGGTGACTCAAAGCCAGGGATGATGCCGATGACGTTTGAGAAAAATACGATAAAGCCGATAGTTGCGACAAGTGGTAGGTATTTTCTAGCTAGCTTTTCGCTACCTAAAGTATCCTTGCCCATAGAGATAACGCCCTCTAAATAAGCCTCAACTATGTTTTGAAGGCCTCTTGGTACAAGTTGCATTTTACTCCTTGCGATATAAGCAACGATGAGGATGATCAAAGCTACAAGGCAAAAGTGAAACGCATAGACAAAGGCATGTGAATGGTTTAGCAAATTTGAGAATAGAAACAAATCTTTCATTGATTTACCTTAGATTTAGAATTTTGCGTGATTGTAACAAAATTATTGTTAAAACATTTTTAATTTTAAGCCTTGAAGTAGTCAAAAAGTAGTTTGCAAATGGTCGCTGCGACAACTATCAAAAACATCGTTCTAATAAATTTAACCTCTTTTTTGATGACTAAATTTGAGCCAAAATAAGCTCCTAAAATTTGCCCCACAGCCATCAAAAAGCCAACTAGCCAAAGTATCTGCCCGCCTGCTATAAAAACGCCAAGTGCTACGATGTTGCTAGTAAAATTTAAAGCCTTTGTGTGAGCAACTGCCTTTTTTAAATTTAGCCCAATCAAAGCCACCATCGCAAACATCCAAAACGAGCCTGCTCCTGGACCAAAAAAGCCATCATAAAAGCCAAGAATTAGTCCAAAAATGACATAAAATAGCCTCTCATTCATCTTTGCAGCCCTGTCGCTCTCGCCTATCTTTGGCATAAAAAGCGTGTAGATGAAGATGGCGATTAGCAAAAATGGGATGATTATTTTTAAGAAATTTGCATTTAAAAATAAGATGAGCGTTGCGCCGATGAGAGCTCCAATAAATGTAAAAACTATGCCAACAAAGCACTCTTTGTAATCAATCAGCCCTTTTTTGGTGAAATTTAGCGTTGCCGTGAAGCTGCCAAAGACGCCTTGAAGTTTGTTTGTACCAAGGGCTAGATGAGGTGGCACGCCCATTGCCATGATGGCTGGCAAAGTGATCAGTCCGCCGCCTCCTGCGATCGCGTCGATAAAACCACCCAAAAACGCGGCGACAAAAAAGACAGTGTAGCTAAGTAGGTCAAATTCCATTTTTGTTCTTTGTAAATTTAAGTTAAAAAGCGGATTGTAGTTTAAAATTTTGAAATTTCATCTTAGAAATGGAGGTTAAAATTGAGCGTGAAATTTAAAAAAGCCTTTAAACACTTAAATTTAAAGGCTTTTTGTAGGTTACTTAATAACGCCGCAAAGCATTCTAGCGCCGCCACCGCCAAGTGCTTTTGGTTGGTCGCTGTGGTTATCGCCACCGACGTGAACCATTAGCGAGTGACCTTTTAGCTCGTCAAGATTTTTTATCTTTGGAGCTAGCACTGGGTAGTTTGCATTGCCCTCGGCATCTACGTAAAGCGCTGGTAGATCGCCTTTGTGACCCTTATCGTCCCATGCAAATGAGTGCATCTTTGTCTCAGCTGGATCCCAGTGACCACCTGCTTTCATGCCAAGGCCTTTCTCAGTCGCGCCACAATCAGCATTTTGATGAACGTGGAAGCCATGAAGTCCTGCAGGAAGACCTTTTAAATTTGGAAAAAACGCAACGCCGTAGTTTGTCTTAACAGCTACTACTTCGCCAACGCTCTTATCGCCCTTTTCGCTTAGCTCATTAACAGGTATAACTAGATGTTCGCCAGCCTTTGGATCAAAGTGATGACCATCGTGAGCAAAAAGCAAAGTTCCTAAAACAGCACTTAGTAAAACGATTTTTTTCATACAAGCTCCTTATGGATAAAATTGTATGGCAAGTCTATCCTAAATTTAAAAATTTAGCAATAATTTTTATTTTTTGAGATTTTTTACGATAGTTTCTAGCTCTTTGCTCTGCCCTATCCTGTAAAGCGCAAAGTCGTATTTTATCGGATCTAGCTCGTCAAATTCTCTAAGTTTTTTTGTAAGCCCCATCACCGCTTTGAAGTCGTAGCTCTTTCTATTTATAAGCCCTAAATTTAATGAAACCCTATGCGTATGCACGTCAAGTGGCATCAAAAGTCTATCTTTTGGCAGATTTTTAAATAGTCCAAGGTCAATGTCGCTATCTCGCACCATCCAGCGAAGATACATATTGTAGCGTTTATATGGGCTTTGTGGCTCTTTATTAAAGCTCTTGCCAAAGAAAAACTCATATCCATCCGAGCGGTAAGAATTTAGCCCGTAAATAAATTTAATAAGCTCATTTACGCCCTCTATCATCTCGCCGTTTTTTGCAAGACCTTGGCGCAAAATTTGCTCTATGTCAGCCTCTTTTTTCAGGCGTGAAAGTGTGATAAAAATTTCTTTTACGTCATTTTCATTTTGAAAGCGGTATTTAAAATTTGATAAATTTTTCTTGATATTTTGCTCGCTCTCATCAAGCAGGCTAAATTCAAGCGAATTTAGAAATTTCACTATCATTTTTGCGTTGCCGTAAGCAAATAACGCGCAAATGAGTGCTATGTTTGGCTCTTTAAATTTAGTAGCTACTTGAAGAGGATCTGGGGCGTCAAATAGCCCCGAATTTGTATTTTTACTAAGTACGTGCGAGTCTAAAAGGCTCTTTAGTTCGCTCATTGTTTTAGTGAAAGAAGCGTGTCAAGCATCTGATCAACAGTCGTGATGATCTTTGCAGCTGCGCCGTAGCTTGCTTGAAAGCGGATCAAGTTTGTAAGCTCTTCGTTGGTATCTACGCCACTTGTTGATTGAAACTCCTCTTCAGCAGTCCTTTGCAAAGATGTATTTGTATCGTGGATAGTGTTGTTCGCCTCGGTATCGCTCGCCATATCGGTTGTGAAATAGCGATAATATCCCTCAATCGTCTCATCTCTATCAAGCGCAGTGCCACTTGAGTAAAATGTCTGCTTTTGGTACTGAAGCTGAATCATCTTGTTTGCAACTTCGTTATTACCCACGACTGGCTTTGAGTAAGCACGAAGCTTTGTGTGATCTTGGGTGAAATTTTGATTGATGCCTATTGTATTTGAGTTTGTGCCAGAAAAAAATCTGTTGATACCAACAACACCTGGGAAATTTGTGCCGTGATCGACTATTGAGATGCTATAAAGCCCTTGAGCTTGCTTTGGTATGAGCGCAAATGTGCCTTGATGCGTGTTTTTATCATAAAAATACGACGCCTCAAAGAAGTCATCGACGTCATTTAGCATGTTGTTGTCGTTATTATCGTCTGAATTTGAGTTAAAATCCTGCACAACAGAGTTGCCGTATTTTGTATCATTCATCGTCGTTGTGCCGTTTATCTCGATGGTTTTTTTAGCTACAACGTTACCCTTGTTGTCATAGACGATAGCATCAAAACTGCCGTTTCTTATGCTGTTGTCGTGGTTCATCAGCGTCTTGTCGTTTTCTAGGTAGCTGATCGGATCTGAGTTTGAAATTTCAACCGCAGACTCGGCATAGACGTTATTTGTGCTAGTTATTAAAGTTTTTGAAAATGTATTTAGATTGTCGATATATTTTTGGATGATACCATCGCTAAATTTATCATTATCTGGCTCGTAGTTGCGGCCTCTAAGATCAAGTGCGGCACCTATCTTGCCATTTGTGATCTTCTCCTCCATAGGGATGCGTCTGCCATCTTCTCTTTCATAATAAATTTTCGTGTATTGCCCGCTCTCAGTTGAGCTCATAGAAATTTCATGAAAATTTACGCCATCAACGATGCTCACACCGCCGATATTTAGGTTGTAGTATCTTCCTTGATCGCTTATGCCTGTATCTATCCTTGACTCGCTTTTTAGATCGCTTTTATAAACAGCTGTATTTACTAGCTTTGACATAGCAAGCTCTAGCTCATCGCGCTTATCACGAAGGTCGTTTGCATTTATCTTGATGCCAGCGTCTGCGCCAGATTCAACTCTTTGAATTTGTTTATTGATATTTGCTATTTGCTTGCCAAGTGAGTTTATCTCGTTTATATTTATCTTTATAGTCTCATCTATCTGCGTGTGCATATCATAAAGCATCTTTGATGAGCGGTTTAGACTGCCTGTTAAAACGCTAGCTTTGTTTATCAAATTTACCTTTTGAGCGCCCTCGTCTGGGTTCGAAGCAAAGTTGTTCCACGCAGCAAAATACTCCTGGATATCCTTTACCATGCCAGTATCTTTTAGATCTGGGAAGTATTTTGTCGCCTCTTGTAAAATTCTCTGTTTGTAGCCTGTATTTTCTAAATTTGATGATGAATATTTTAGTCTTGAATAGGCAAACTCATCGTGAAGCCTTGTCACGGTATCTACTTGCGTACCTGTGCCAACTCCACCAGGGACTGTGTTCATCGCTGGAGATGCTGACTGGACTACACGCTGCCTTGTGTAGTAGTTACTATCGGCGTTTGTGATGTTGTTTCCGGTTGTGCTTATCTGAATTTGAGCTGCATTTAGCCCTGAAACGCCTGTGCCTAATGACATAAAGATATTAGCCATTTTTAAACCCTTGATTTGTAAAAATTATTATCTGTGCCGCTGCCGTCTTGTCCGTATTCATTAGTCTGAGTACCAAAGACTTTTTTGCTAAGCGAGTCGAAAAACTCCTTAACAACAACGACGTGTCTTGCATATTCTTTATTTACTTTATGCAAAATTTCAAGCTTTGAACGCATAAGCACTAGCTTTGACTTCACTTCATCATCTAAAACATTTGCAAGTGTCGTCGTGCCACTCTCTTTTGAAACCCTTAGCAGCTCTTTATCCAAAGCTCTTTTAGTATCTTCAAAAGCGCGCACAAGAGCATTTTTCTTCTTCACGCTCTCATCAACGCTTGAGTGTTTCGCCTCTTTTATGTTGGCGATATCTTGCATTGTTAAATTTATAAGCTCGTCTAGCTCGCCTATGGCCTCGTCCAAAAGCTTCTTTATCATTTAAATTCCTTTAAATTTAGAGCAACGCATCAGCCACAGCTTTTGCTGTTTTAGAGATATCTACCTGATAGGTGCCATTTGCTATTGCATCAGCTATCTCTTTTACTCTTGCGTTTTCGTTTGTTTTTACTTCTTTGTTTTCATTTTCAACTCTAGCATCGCTATTTTTATTTAGCGTATTTGCCTGGTAGTTTGGTCTTTGGTTCAAAGGAGTTATCATATCCATACCTCTTAAAATAAAATGTTTATATCACTACATCGGCAAAATATAAATTTACTTAAGAGTCTCTCTTCAAAAAATCGTATAAAAGTTCTGAAAAACCTAAATTTCCACTCAAAGCTTTGCTCATAGCGTCGTTATACATAGACCTGTAAATGTCGCTGCCAGCGGCTTTTGGATAGAGTGAGTTCTTATCATCTTCTTTTAAAGCGATATCAAGAACAGCTTTTACCATAAATGCTTCAAAAGCATCAGTTTGCTCTTTTAAAAGTGCATCTTGTTTGGCATTTGCATTTTTTATCTTGTTCGCTGAGATGTCACTATATGAATTTAGTGCTAAGGTGTTGTCTATTTGCATTATATTATCTCCAGATCGACTTGTATCGCGCCAACTCGTTTTAAATTTTCAAGTATCGAGATGATATCGCTTGGTGTTGCGCCAAGCTTGTTTAGCGCTCTTGTCACGTTTGCAACGGTTGTTTTCTCGCCTGAAATTTTAAGTAGATTTTGACTAGGAGCCACCGAGGTGTCGCTACCTATATTTACATCATTTTGCGCCGCCTCTTCGTAGCTGTTTGGCTCTATCTTTATAGTTATGGCGCCGTGAGTTATCACGACTGGACTAACTACCGCGTTTATACCGCTAACTATCGTGCCAGTTCTCTCATCAACTACGATTTTCTCATCTGGCTTATACTCGACATCAAGATCAAGCACAGCGCTTGCAAGCTCGATGATGCTAACATCATCTGGCTTTTTAACAATAACCGTTCTTGGATCGATCGCCTTTGCAGTATCGTCTGAGATATTTGCATTTATGGCGTTTTGGATATCAAGAGCGGTTTTAAAATTTGTATCTTTTAGGCTTAGTTTTATGCTATCTTGGTTGTAGATATCGTAAGTGACCTCGCGCTCCACAAGGGCGCCATTTAAGATAGTGCCAACGGTTGGGTGATTGCCGCCACTTCTTCCTGCGCTCTTGCCACCGATACTTAGAGGTCCTTGAGCCAAAGCGTAGATATCGCCATCAACGCCTTTTAAAGGGGTCATAAGAAGTGTGCCGCCTTGTAAGCTTTTTGCATCGCCGATAGATGAGATCTCGATATCAAGCTTGTCGCCATGCCTTGCAAATGCAGGCAATTTTGCTGTCACCATAACAGCAGCTGCGTTTTTAGACTTGATATCATCTGGATTTATCTTGACATTTACGCCTTGAAGCATGTTTGATAGCGACTGGATCGTAAATTTTGACGTTGAGCCATCCCCTGTGCCGTTTAGTCCGACGACTAAACCATAGCCTATTAGCTGGTTATCCCTTACGCCAACGATATTTGCAAGCTCTTTTATCTGCGTAGCAAAGGCTGAAGTAGCTATCACTGAAGCTGCTACAAAAGATAAAATTTTTTTCATATTTTTTCCTAAAATTTAGCTATTTTAGGTTTTTAAAGCAAAAGATGTTCCAAATTTTACTGAAAATAAGAGAGAGAAGTAGCTCCAAATTTTTTAAATTTAACTAGTTTAAATGCAAAAATTTCATCGCCAAATTTAAAGTCGCTGTTATGCTCAAAAACTATCATATAAATTTTCTCTTTTTTTAGTTGTGAGATCAAATTTACAAGCTTTTCATAGATATCATCAAAGCCAGCCCTTATGTCAAATGGTGGATCAAGATAGAGCAAAACCTTGCCATTTTGCGAATTTACAAGATCAGGCAAAAGCGCAAAGCTGTCGCCATTTATAGCTTTTAAATTTGGACTTTGCAGGCTTGCAAGGTTGCTTTGCGTGATCTTAAAAGCAGCTCTATCTTTTTCGATAGCGATAGCCTCGCGCGCTCCGTTGCTAACAGCCTCGCTTGCCATCACGCCGCTTCCGCCAAAACCCTCTATAAATGTAAGCGAGTAAATTTCATCTCTAATGACGTTAAAAAAGGACTCTTTTACGATGCTTTTTGTGCTTCTAGTCGTGCTTAGACTTGGTAGCTCAAGCCTTTTGCCTTTAAATTTACCACTTGAAATTTTGGTATAAAGTTTCACTGATTTGCCCTTAAAATTTCAAGCAGATCAGCTTTAAATTTATCTATTAAGAGTGATACTTTTTGCTCCAAACTCTTTTCATTTACTATCTGATCTGGCTCTTTTGCCTTTGAAATTTGCGTGGCTGAGTAAAACTCCTCAAGCGTATCAAGAAGAGTGGCTCTCGTAAATGGATGAGAAAGATGAGCGTTCTTACCTATTATAAATAGCGGTTTTTTTGTGACGATCTCACGGTCACTTACTACAAAATCACAATCCTTATGATGAGCGGCTAAATTTCCACAAAAAAGCAGCAAGGTCTTTTGCAGCAAAATGCAGTCGCATTCAAATGAAATTTTCATATCCCGTCCTATAAATTTTGCTCGATTTTAACCTAAATAATCAAAAATTTATATAAATACTAAAGGAATTTAAAATTTTACCGATGTAGGAGCTAGCGTAAGTTTTAAGGAGTAAAACTATGGAAATTTTCAAAGCAGCGGCAAATCAAACACTTGATGCAAGCATGAGCACATCGGCTCAGCGTCAGATAGACAGCAGACCCATCGAGCACTCTGATGTCAAAGTAAATGCCGATAAAAACGGCAAATCAAAGGATGCTAACGAGCTTGACGGACTTAGCAACGAGGATCTTGCTAGAAAGACAAGAGAGGTCACTGATAGGCTAAACTATCAGATGCAACAGCTCGATACTAATGTAAGATTTGCTTACAACGAGAAGTTAAATTTAATGGTAGTGCAAGTAAAAGACGCCAAAACAGGCGAAGAGATAACACAGCTTCCAAGCAAAGAAGCTATAAAAATCAGCGAGTATTTCAAAGAAAGTATCGGAATACTTTTTGACAAGGAGAGTTAAAAATGGCAGTAGGTAACGTAACAAATTTAGGCATCGGTACAAAAAATAGCGGCCTAAACGATGAGCTTATCAAGAAATTAAAAGAGGCTGATGAGGCTGGACAGATCAAACCACTTACAACAAGACTGGAGAAAAATGAGCTTAAGCAAAAGGACCTTGCAGCGCTAAAAACTCTTGTTAGCAACGTAAATGTTAGTGGTAAAACACTTGGCGGCGAGGCACTTTATCTAAAAAGAAATACCAATAACGCTGGAAAAAGCGTCACAGCTTCTGCTGCAAATGGCGTTAGCGTACAAAGCTTTAGTATCGATGTGCAAAAACTTGCTCAAAAAGATACATTTCAAAGCAAAAATTTCAAAAAAGCTTCAGAAATAGTGGGCGCAACAAGCACTGGCTCATTTGACGTTGAGATCGATGGACAAAAATTCTCTATCGGCGTAACAAGATCGACAACATATCAAGATATCGTTGATAAGATAAATGACGTAAGTGGCGGTAAATTGCAAGCTAGAATTTTAAATGTTGGTGGCGATAAACCAAACCAAATAATGCTTCAATCAGGCAGCACTGGCGCTACACAGACTATTAAATTTTCAAACGACACTGCTGGCATTTTAGACAAGCTTGGCTGGGATGATACGCAGTTTCAAGATACAGACGAGCACGGCACAGCGCTAACAAACCCTGATGGCTCGCCAAAGATGACATCAAATTTGGAGAAAAATAGAATTCTAAAAGCGCAAGATGCAGAATTTACATATAACGGCGTAAATATCAAAAGAAGCAAAAATAGTTTTGATGATCTAAGACCGGGTGTAAATATCACGCTAAATGAGACTGGCAAGACAAACGTAAGCATCTCTCAAAACACTGAAGAGGTAGTAAAAGCGGTTGAAGAGTTTATAAAAGACTACAACCTAATGACTATGAACCTTGAGATCGCTACAAAATATGATGAAGAAAAAGGCGCTGGCACTTTTCAAGGTGTGAGTGAAATTTCAAGCCTTAGATCAAACATCGGGCGTCTAGTAAATGGTCAAGATAGCGAAGGCAAAGCGCTAAGTAAATTTGGCATAGTGCCAGATAAAGACGGTCAGCTCCAACTTGATCTAAATAAATTTAACGCAGCTCTTAGCAAAGATCCAGAAGAAATTCAGAAATTTTTTATGGGTTCAAGCAAGACTGAGCCGATAAGCTACATGGGTAACTCAACCGTTAGCGCAGGTGCGTTAAATATCCAAGCTGGCGATCTAACGATAAATGGCAAGTCGGTT
The DNA here is from genome assembly GCF_002165815.1 of Campylobacter concisus. Classification (GTDB taxonomy): domain Bacteria; phylum Campylobacterota; class Campylobacteria; order Campylobacterales; family Campylobacteraceae; genus Campylobacter_A; species Campylobacter_A concisus_BH. Next base: position 131,749 of record NZ_NDYN01000005.1, on the reverse strand, counting down.
ATATTTTCAACCGCAGCTGGCGGAACAGCTGAGGACAACGCTCTAAAACTTCAACAAGCTATCAATGACGCTGGTATCGACGGAGTCACAGCTAGCCTTGATCAAAGCGGCAAGAGGATCATCTTAAAAAGAAGTGATGGCGAAAATATCGAGGTAAAAGGCAAAGCTTCTGCACTAGCAACTCTTGGTATGAGTGAAGCCACTGTAAATCCAGTGACTAAAAAAACTGATGGTCTATTTACAAAGCTAGCTAAGATGCTTGATGGGGCTGTTGGCAAAGAAGGTACGATGATCGCTATGCAAAATCAGCTAAAAGATGAGAGTGAGTCTATCACTAAAAATAAAGAGAGCACTCAAAAGCTTTTAGATGAGAAATATACAACGATGCAAGAGCGCTTCATCAAGTATAACGCTATCATCGCAAGTTTAGAAAATCAGTTTGCTACACTAAAATCAATGATAGATGCTGAGCTAAACAATAAGAACTAAGAGAGAAAAATGAATCAAAGTGCATATAGTGCATACGCACAGTCGAGTTTCGGGGGCATCGAGTCCCCGACTAAATTAATAGAAATGCTTTATGATGGAATTTTGAAATTTATATTTCGCACAAAAAAAGCGATCGAAGCTGGAGATATAGAGAAAAAAGTCTATTATATAAACAGAGCAAACGCTATCTTTGTCGAGCTTTTAAACTCGCTTGATTATTCTCAAGGCGACGTGGCTCACTACCTTAGCGGACTTTATACAAGACAGATGCAGCTTCTTGCTATGGCAAATATCCAAAATGATATTAACGCGCTAAATGAAGTAACAAATGTCGTAAAGCAGTTATCAGAAGCATGGAGGGAGGTAACATCAGGTGAATAGCTGGATCAATGAATTTAAGCTAGCGTTAATAAATGAAGATACAAGAAAGCTAGCTGCACTATCACAAAGCTTTAGCGAAGATATGTTTAAAAGCTTAGCTTCGGCTCAAGAAGCACAAGCGCTAATAGGCGGTGCGATAGAGCTTTTTAAAACTAAATCTTCACACATCCAAAGCGAGCTTACAAAACTACAAAAAGCTCAAAAATACGTAAAAAACTAATCTAATACTAAACTTTCAAGGCACGGCATATTTGCCGGTTTTGTCTTGAAAATCTTTTAAATTTACCAACTGCTTGCTACTTGAAATTTACTCTAAATTTAAGGGAGGCACGGCGTTAAGCCGAGTTCTGTCTTGAGCGATCATTTATCTACGCTTGCTTTTACAAACAAGCTCTAGCGAAGGGTTTTAATATAAGACCAAAACCATCCCTTCTTACTGCAAGTTGGGTTTATATGGCCACGCAAGTTACCAAGCGTGCCGGTGGGCTCTTACCCCGCCGTTTCACCTTTACCGCCAAGGCGGAAGTTTGCTTTCTGTTACACTATCCCTTAGGTTTCCCTAGCCATCCGTTAGATGGAACTTTGTCTTATCGCAGCTCGGACTTTCCTCTTTTGCAAGATGCAAAAGCGACCGCTTACCGTGCCAGAGCGTGATTATATTTAAAAATATATAAATTTACCCTGCGACCAAATTTTTCATCAAATTTTGTAAATTTATCTAAGAATTTTTTGATTTTTGAGCCTAAATTTTGTCACAAGTTGGTATGAAATTAATTTTTTTATTTTATCTTTTTAAAATTTCTTTACAAAATCAAGAGTAAAACACTCCAAATTTCACTTTTTTGTTATTTCTCTTTAAACCTTAAACCAATCTAATAAAATAGACGACAAATCAGCAAAATGATACAAATTTAAATTTTAATCCCGTAAAAACAAGAAATTCTTGCTTTTGCCAAACTATAAATTTTGCTTAAAAAGCTAAATTTAAATAGCAATTTTTTATAAATTTTTACTCCAGTTTCATAAAAGTTATAATTATAAATATAAAGCAAACAAAAATTTAAAATTCGTTATTTTTCCCCAAAATTCTATATGTTTTACGAGAAAAAATTTGTATAATAAACCCTTAAAATCTAAACCAAGGAGGATATAGATGAATTTGCGTAGCATCTTAGTCAAGGTCTCAGCGATCATCGCTTTAGTTCTTGCCATTTGTATGGCTTGCTTTGTATTTTTTATATCACATGTCTTAGAGCGTGAGATCAAGGAGGGAGTAGAAACAACTATCCAGCAAAACGTTGCGCTTGCGATGGACACGGTTGAGCTATTTGATGAAGATAACGAAGATAATGCAAAACTATATATGCATGTCTTAAAAGAGGCTTTAGGTAACATAAGAGCCACTAGCCAAACCATAAAAACAGAAAATGACGACGCTTTAGAGCTTATCTCAGACAAAATGGGCGTGTTAAATAACAACCATGAAATTTCTGATAAGATCAAAAAGCTAACAAACGGCGGTATCCCAACCATCTTTGCAAAATCAGGCAATGAATTTGCTGCTGTATCTACTTCACTTTTACTAGATGATGGCAGTAGAGCGCTTGGTATGCTAAATAAAACGATCTATCCAAAGATGATGAACAAAGAGACATATGTGGGTGCTTTAAATATTTTTGGTAGAAACTACATGTGTGTTTATGAGCCAGTCATTCAAAACGGTGAAGTTGTAGCAGTTTTATTTATAGGTTACGACTTTACTGAAGGCTTAGAAGATCTTCAAAAGACAATGGCACAAATGAAGCTAGGCGAGCGTGGCTACTTCTCAATCTTTAATACAAAGACAAATGTCTATGACATCCACCCAAGACTAGCTGGCAAAGCACCAGAAGGTCAGCTAAAAGATATAGTTGATGACATAGTAAAAACTAGAGAAGGTGTCAAACTCATAAATACTGACGGAGTTGAGAGAGTGGTTGCTTTTGAGCCATTTGACAAGCTTAACTGGATAGTGCTTGGCTCAGCTGTTACTGATGACTTTTTAACACCTCAAAAAGTAGTTAGCAAAAATTTCATCATCGCAAGCATTATAGTTACCTTGCTTCTTATCATAGTATCTATCTTCTTGCTTAAAAAGCTAGTTGCAAATCCTATCGATAGACTAGGAGCAAATTTAAATGCTATAACATCTGACTTTACTCTTAAAATCCCAATCTACGGCAAAGATGAGATAGCTAAAATAAGTAATGATATAAATAACTTCATAGAGCGCATAAGAGTGCTTATAAGCGATACAAAAAACCTTTCAAGTGAAAACAGCTCAGTTGCTAACGAGCTAAGCTCTACCTCACTTCAAACAGGCAAACGCGTAGAAGAATCAACCCAGATCGTTGAAGAGACAAATCAAAGATGCAAGTCTATGCAAGAAAGCATGAAAGAGTCACTTTCAATTGCTCAAGCTGGTAAAGATGACCTTCAAAAGGCAAGCACTCATATAAAAACAGCTACTGAGGCTATCAGAGCCCTATCATCTCAGATCATAGACTCTGCTAATGTTGAAAATCAAATGGCTGGCAAGATCGAGCAGCTTAGCCGTGACGCTGAGCAGGTAAAATCAGTCCTTGTTGTTATAAATGACATCGCTGATCAGACAAACCTACTTGCACTTAACGCTGCCATTGAAGCAGCTCGTGCAGGCGAGCATGGACGTGGCTTTGCAGTCGTTGCTGATGAAGTTAGACAGCTAGCTGAGAGAACTCAAAAATCTCTAACAGAGATAAATGCAACTATCAACGTTATCGTTCAAGCGATAAATGATAGCAGCGAGCAAATGGGCATCAACTCTAAACAAATTCAAGAGCTAACCCATGTGGCAAGCGACGTTGAAAAGACGATAAATGATATGAGCGCAACTATGAATAACGCCATAGCGATGTCTGATAAGACTATGCAAGACTACATCGCAACTGGTAAGAATGTAAATGAGATCATGGATGGCATCTCAGAGATCAATCAAATTTCATCTGAAAATGCTAGAAGCGTCGAAGAGATAGCTTCTGCGGCTGAACATCTAAACAAGATGACAGACGCGCTAAATACTAAACTTAGCGTCTTTAGAACTTAAGTTTTTACCTCTTAAATTTAATGTTTTAGGTCTAACTTTGGCTAGACCTTTTTAAATTTAAACTGGCTAAATTTAGCCAGCCACACTTTTAAACCTATCTTTATAAAACTAGTAAAAATTTGGCTTGATAGATTATATCTCTTATCTTCGCTAAATTTTTACGTTGTTTCTACTTGAAGTTGCGATCACAAGAGAAAAAACTCTTAAAAAATATTGCGATACTTTGCCTTAAATTTTTGCATTCAAATTCATAATTAAATTTTTAAATTTTACTTACTCAACCATGTATACTAAAAATACAAACCATATAAATCTCTAAATCCTAAGCTGTAGTGCAAGATATGGGAAGCTTGTGAGCGACATGACGATTGCAAAATGCGGATCTTTTAAGCTTATTTTCGGATATAATTGGCTCTTAAATTTAAATATCTTTTAAAAGGAATAAAGGAATGGCAAATATTTTTCTTTGCTCCTACTTCGCGGAGGTTGCGAGCAAGATCAATGAAGTGGTAGATTTTCAAGGTAAGCATGTTGCTTTTATCGATACGGCAGCAAAATTTGAAGAGGTGAATTTTTACGTAGATGAAGCGGTGAAAATTTTGGAAAAATTTGGTGCGAAGCTGACTCGTATTGATATTTCTTGTGTTAAAAACTTGGTTACGCAGATTTCTGAATGTGATGAGTTTTGTGTTGCAGATGATAAAATTTTAGCTACTATTAATAAGTGCGACATCATTTATGTAAGCGGCGGAAATACATTTTATCTGCTTAATGAGCTGCGAAAATCGTGCGCCGAACAAGCTATAAAAAACGCGGTTAAAGCTGGTAAAATTTACGTCGGTGAGTCAGCAGGGGCGATCGTGGCCGCACCAGACACGAGATATGCTACGCTTATGGATAAAAGTAGTGTAAACATGAGTGATTTTACAGGATTAAATTTGGTTGATTTTTGCGTAGTGCCGCACTTTGGCTGTGAGCCTTTTGTGGAGGCTACTCACGAGATAATGGAGAAATTTGGGGACTTGTACGATTTGCGACCTATAAATAATGCTGAATTTATTGCGCTTTGAGATAAAAATTTATGCGATCTCTGATAAAACATACGCCAAATATTTACTCAGAGCATTTTCCCTATAAAATCACTTTTTGTCTGCAAATCTTCCTTATAAATAAAGAAAATAATTAAAACGCAAAGTTTAATTTTTAAGGCTAGAAAATTAAGCAAAAACCGCTATAATTTCGCTCTGGCACGGTAAGCGGTCGCTTTTGCACTACGCAAAAGAGGAAAGTCCGAAAATTTACCCTACTCAAATATATTTTTATGCAAAATTTCTTCTAACACAACCGTGGCGTATGAGCCCTTTTGAAGTGTGAAATTTAAGCTAAAATGAGCGTTTTCTTCGTTGTATTTGTAGCTTGTATTTTCAAGATACGCCCAGTTAAAGCGCCTTGAGCCAGCGATCTTTGAAGTAAGCAAAACTGCCTCTGCGAAAATTTCATCCTCAAGCTCTTTTGCCACGCCGCTTGCCTCATAGGCCTTTGCACCAACTATAAGTCCAAGGCTTGTGATATCGCGCTTAACAAATCTTTGCTCCTCTTGATCTAAATTTTCACACAAAAAGAGCTTACCAAATGGATAGTGCCCTAAAACCTCTCCTGGCAAAAGCTTAAAAAAGCTCTCCTGCGCCTTCATCGCCTTTAGATTATCCTTGCTAAAGTTTTTATAAATTTCACCTAGCTCACTTAGGCTAAAGTCGCTTACAAACCTTGAAATCTCAACCCTTTTGCTAAGATAGCGGTTAAAAAGATCGCTTTGATAGGCTGAGATCAAAAAGTCATTTAGCTTTACATTTTTGCTCTTTTTACCATTTATCGTGCCGTTTTTAAGTAGCTCAAGGCCAGTTTCAGCATTGTCGCCAAATTTACCAAAGCGCTGGTAGCCAAAGTAGTTTGCATAGCCCATTTTATCGATGCTGACAAAGGCTTGCTCTAGCTTTTTAGCGCTACTTGGCAGCACCTTTTTTAGGCGGATGAAAAAGCTATTGCCCTTTAGATGTCCGATGCGAAGCTTATTTTTATGCACGTTTAAATTTAAAATTTTCATCTTTTCATGGCTAAAGTTTGCAAGCGCGCCCTCAAATTTACGAGGCATCGAGATAAACTGCGTCGTCATGCCCTGCTTGTCTTTTAACCCAGCATAGCCAAAGTCGCGCATCTTAGCCCCTGTAACCTCGCTTAAGGCGTGCAAAGCGTCGCTTGTCGTCATATCTTTTTTAGAAATTTCAACGATCAAGTGCTCGCCGTCGCCACTAAATTCATAAAGCGGTATCTCGCGCACGACAAAATCATCTGAATTTTTAGAAAAATATGCCTCGATGGGCGCATGAGTAAGCGCATAGAGCGGCTTAAAAGTGGTGGCTTCTTGCATTTTGTCTTAACCTTTTGTGTGAAATTTTTGCAAAGATGTTGATCTTTGTCCTTGTTTTTGCGGCGATCCTTTTTATGGCGCTTAAATTTTTAGGGCTAAAGGTAAATAAAACCTCGTACTCCTCGCCGCTACTAAGCTCAAATTTGCTTAGTTTTTTTGTAAATTTAGCGCCTTTTTTACTAGCCTTTAAAAGCTTGCCAAGATCAGTTTTTAGCCCGTCTGAGATATCCATGGCGGAGTTTATAAGGTGAGCTGCTTTGTAAAAAAATTTATCTCTTAAAACAGGCTTTTTAAAGCGTGAGTTTTTAGAAATTTGAGCCAGTCTTAAAAGCGAGTTTAGACCCTTTTGGCTGCATCCAAGCTTACCTGTAAATCCAACTAGATCGCCAAATTTAGCATTTTTTCTAAGCACAGCCCTGCCCTGTAGCTCGCCGATCACGCTGACGCTTATGTTTAAAATGGAGCTACTTATCGTGTCGCCGCCTATTATCTTTACGCCAAACTCCTTGCACGCCCTATTTATGCCGCTACTTAGCTCGCTGATCTGGCGAGGTGTGAAGCTCTTTGGCAGACTAAGCCCAAGAAGGGCAAATTTAGGCTTTGCGTTCATCACGATCGTATCTGAAAAATTTACGATCATCGCCTTGTAGCCGGTCTCTTCAAGGCTTAGCCAGCTAAGCTTAAAGTGCGAATTTTGCGCGAAAATGTCCTTACTAAAGACCATTTTGCCAGCAACGGCCGCATCATCGCCGATATATGCGTTACTAAAGCGTTCAATCGTAAAATTTTCTTTATCCATTGAGCTATTATAATGAAACTCCTTTTAAATTTAGGATAAAATAAGCCCAAAAAAAGGATAGAGATGCAAAGAGTTGAGATTTTTAGATTTGACGCAAAAAGAGATGTTTTGGCATATTTTAAGCCCTATTTTTTAGAGATTTCAGACTTTGCAAACTTAAACGAGCTTTTTGCCCACGTAAAGAGCATAGACCCCTACTTTAGCCCATTTGAAGGCTTTGTCAAGGTAAATGACGTCGTAGTTAGCACCGCCCAGCCACTTGCAAATTTAGCTCAAAAATTTAGAGACGAGCTTTGTATAGCCCCGCTTGATGAAAAAAGAGCGGTTTTAGATCTTGCCATAAATGATGATGACTTTTGGGCGAAATTTGAGCCATTTGCTAGCTTTTGCAAAAGGGCTGATAAAGAGCTTTACGCTAGCTTTAAGCCTTATTTTTACGCTGATTTTGTGAAAGACTACGAGCCAAATTTTATAGGAGCTGCCGCGATAATGCTAGCTCATCATCTTTATAAAAATGAGAAAAACGATGAAATTTTAAAGCTTATTGGCGGCAAAAACGGCGTTTTAATAGCCTGTGAGCTTGATTATTTGCTATTTGAAGGTAGCGAAATTTACAACGAAGCGATTAAATTTTTCAAAGAAATTTTAGGCGTAAAAGCTATGCAAAAACATGAAAATGAGTTTGAAAAGATAGAAAAACTTAGTAAATTTAAAGAATTTAAGATAGCCATAAAAAATAGACTGCCTGCAAATTTAAGCGCATACAAGGCAAATTTTATAGAGTTAAACGCCAAAACGCCTTGTGGATATGATCTTTTAAAGGCTAATGAGGAGCTAGCTTGCAAGCTTGCTAGTAAGATAATTTTTGCTGCATTTGATAGTGGGGCTGACTTTTTGCTAGCTAGCAATGAAGCCGAGTTTCATATCTTTGACGCACTAGCAAAAAAGCTTGAAAAAATTGCTAACAGAAGCTTGCAAGACTTTTATATCCTAAGGGTGAGCGAGCTAATGGCACTTGAAAATGGCGAGATACCTAGCAGCTTAAAAGAGCATGTTTTGAAGGTTGGTTTGGTAAATTTGTGAGCTACTTAAATTTGATCTAAAATGCAAGAGCAAGATTAAAAAACGCTGTGAATGCTAGGCTAGCAACAAAACAGACGACCGCGCGAACCTAACAAACAACTCAAAAGCACATTTAAAAAATTAAATAGCCAAGTTACGACTATTAGATTTTTAAATTTAAGAGTCTTAAAACCAGCTGCAAGGCTATCAAATTTAAATTTTTGCGCGATATTTTTTAAAGCTAGTAAAACTAACAAATTTTGATTTATAGCGAAGCTACAGCTCCAAAAGCAAGATGTCAGTGGTCAAAAAATGAGATTTATTAAATTTGTGGTCAGTTTTGACAATCCACTTCTAAAATTTATGCTTACATTTGCCTTGCAGTACAAAAATCAAAACAACAGATGATCTTTAAAAAATGATTTTGTAAATTTTGACCAAATTTCGGCTACATCTAAATTTATAGCGGCTTATCAACACAAAAACAGCACGAGCCAAAACACCCAAACAGATCGCCGCACAATGGCATTATCTAGCAAATTTATAAGCCAAATTTACTAGCTTTATTTTAAATTTTGTCAAGCTTGCTTTTAAATTTGTTCTCTTGCACCAAATTTGTTTTAAAGCAAAAGACCAGTAGGCAAGGTTTTGTATTTCAACCCAAAGCAAACACACAGTCTGATTTAAAATACAATTTATAATTTGCTAGTTTATTTTAAATTCCACAAGCTTACTGTTTAAAATTGATCCAATACGCTAACTTTAACCACTTAAAAACTAAAAAAATTATTAGCAAAAGTCAGGCAAGTAGGCTTTGTATTTACATGCAAATTTACCCAAAAGCAGACAAAACACAGCTTTATAAAAACACGCCTGTAATCTGCTAACTTTATTAAATTTAAAAGTTTTAACACTTCTGATTTTTAAATTTAAATGTTTTACGACCATCGCAATAGATCAAATTTAAATTTTACTAGCCCACAACTCTAAATTTTACCTTTCATAAGGCAAAATCATATTATTTTACATAATTTTTTACATACTATTTTTAGTATTTTAAGAAATTTGAAGTGCTAAATTTAAAAATCTGTAGAAGCTAGTGTAAATTTTATCGTCGTTTTTCAAGCCAGCCAAATCCCAGAAATCCCAGAAAAACAGATAAATTTAGCTAGAAATTTTCATAAAAATAGCCTTAAACTAAGCTATTTTTAAGCACAAAAACGATCTATTTAAAAATTTAAAGTAAATTTGACCTAGCAAAAGACTGGATAAATTTAAAACAACCTACCCAAATATCTCAAATTTATGAAAAAGCTCTGGCTCATCTTTTACCACGCCGCGTTTCACAAGATCAGCTACCACTTCACGCTCGCAGTCAGTTTGCATAGGCCAGCCACGAGTATAGCCCTCTAGCTCGTCCTTGATCGTCGCATCCACGCAGAAATTTTCACCATCTATATAAATATCACGCAAAGCATCTATGTTATTTGTCACACGCCAAAGCAGCATATATGGGTTTTCTAGGTAGTTTTGCATATCCACTACAACTATAAGCTTGAAAAACTCCCTAAATTCCAAAAGCCTAGAAAAAAGCTCTTTTACAGGGCGATCTTTTTTAAATTTAATCACGCAAATAGGCGTTTTGCTCTCTTTTTTAAACTGCCTAAGCTCTTTAACATTTGACGCAATGCTTTGAAATTTAGCCAAAAGCTCGTCATCACTTAAAACCGCAGGGCTAAATTTACAAAAGTCCTGCGTCGCGTCGATGCCTAGCTTACCACCAAAGCACGAGTTTGGGCTGGCGTGATCGAGCTGGTCGCACACACCTTGGCTTATCAGCACACTCTCACTGCCAAATCTATCAAGCACAAAGTCCGCAAATTTGTCGTATTCTGTTAGCTCTGGTGCATCGTTGCCCACAAAGATCGCGTGCTTTACAAAGCTCATCTGCCCAACTCCCCAAAAAGCGTGCATCGCCTGCTTTGCATGAGCCGGATAAAGGGCGTTGATCTTGGCTAGGATAAGGTTGTGAAAGACGCCATTTTCAGGCATGTTGTAGTCTAGTAGCTCTGGCACTGTCGTTCGCAAAAGCGGCAAGAAAATGCGCTCAGTCGCCCAGCCCATATACTTATCCTCAAGCGGCGGCTTGCCAACCACGGTCGCGTGAAAGACAGGGTCTTTCTTGCTCGTTATCGCCGTGACCTCCATCACTGGAAACGGCTCAACCGGCGTGTAAAAACCAGTGTGATCGCCAAATGGCCCCTCAAGCTCGCTCTTAGCAGTATCCACAAAGCCCTCGATCACGTAGTCGGCGTCGTACGGGACGTAAATTTCATTTGTCAGCGACTTTACAAGCTTGGCTGGCTCTTTGCGGATGAAGCCGTAAAGTAGCAGCTCAAAGACACCCTTTGGCAGCGGCGCCTGACCGCACCAGATATATAGTGGATCGCCGCCAATCGCCACAGAGACTGGCATCTTACGGCCTGCGCGCTTGTACTCATGAAAGAAATTTGCGCCGTCTTTGTGGATCTGCCAGTGCATGCCAAGGCGATTTTTATCATAAATTTGCAGTCTATACATGCCTAAATTTTGCAGCGCGCCATCTAGGCTTTGCGTATAGACCTGCCCCATCGTGATAAAAGCGCCTCCGTCATGCAGCCAAGTCTTTAACGCAGGCAGGCTCAAAAGATCAGCCTGCTCGCCCATAAATTTGACCTGCTGGCACTCGCCCTCACCTTTTAGCCTTTTTGTAAAAATCTTTCTCATGCTAAAAAGATAGGCCAAAAAGTCAAGCTTCTCTTTAAAATTCTCAGGTTTTTTGGGCTTTAAAAGCTTCTCTATCTCAGCTGCGATCTCATCAGGCTGCACGCCAAATATCAGCTCAAGCGCCATTTTCGAGCCGTAGATATTTGTAAGCACTGGGGCAAATTTACGCCCAGTTTTTTTGCAGATAGGATTTGTAAAAAGTAGTGCTTGTGAGCCCGCGCGTTTGACCTCGATATAGCTAGCGTGCGCGATCTCTAGGTCGATATCTACTGGCTCATTGATCACCCTAAGTAGGCCGTTATCTTTTAAAAGCTTGATGTAGTCCATATTTTTCCTTATAAATTTATACTTAGTTATCCAAATTTTAATAAAGTTAAATTTAGCAAATTTGGGCTAAATTTGTCGTTTTATTGCGATTTTTAATAAATTTTATAGAGAGAGATATGCAAAATTTACCAAAAATAGGCGATCACATCTTCGTAGACAGAAGCGTACTTGGCATAAAACTTTACGAACATCACGGCATCTACGTCGGAGATGATATGGTCGTGCACTATAACGGCTTGGCACGCGGGATAGTTTTTGAAAAGAGCTGCTTTGAGGAGATTTTAAGCAACGTCGTACCGCTAGATAAACGCAACGTAGCAAAAGTGGAGATGACTAGCCTCGAGGAGTTTGCAAGCGGCGATACTTGGCAGATCAAAGAGCACACAAATGCGCCATTTAGCGGCCAAGATATAGCCCTTTGCGCCAAGTCGCGTGTAGGCGAGCAAAAATACAACCTACTCATCAACAACTGCGAGCACTTTTGCAACGAATGCGTCTTTGGCGAGCATGTGAGCCAACAAGTGCAAAACGCAAAGCAAAACTCGGCGCTATTTAGCGAGATAGAGCCATTTTTAGGGCAGATCATAAGTGAACTTTTTGGTGCACAGACCAAGGATGAGATCAAAGAAACTCTCGTAAAATCATTTACCGCGCTTGCACAATTTACGAAAGATAGCGCGGAGAAAAAAGCTCGCGAGATGATAAAAGAAAACAGCGACAAGGCAAATTTGCAAATAGAGAAATTTATGGACAAAAATGCCAAAATGAACGCTATGTTTAAAAAGATCGGCGCGGACTTAAAAACAAAGATCGCAAAGGATTTTAATATAAAAATTTAGTCCGACTACGGTTTTGACGCTTGGTCAAATTTAAAAGGCGCTTTTAAATCGCGGCTTTATTTCTCGATATCTTATCCGCGTTTTGGCTTGCAGCATTTAGCACGCTAGGTAGCGTCACGTCTCCTGAAACGGCGGCAAATTTTAGAAAATTTCGTCTTTTTATCTCTGAATTTAAACAAATTATTTTGGTACGCTACACTCTAGCAGCTCGCCAAATATCTCTTTGCAGTATTTCATAAAGCGCTCATTAAGCTTTACACCCTCGGTATCTACGCAAATGAGACTATCTTGCACCTCAAAAATGATGCTCTTATCAGTGATCTTTACTCGTTTGCAAGCGTTGTAGCAAACGTCGCCATTGCACTCGGCGTATAGGCCGTTCATGTCGGCATTTTCGTCGTCATCTTTTTTGAGTTTGATCGGTCTTTGAAAGATTATGTAGTTTTTGTAGTTATATTTGTCGTCTGCAAGACCGATCATATAGTAGTTGTCTTTGATATTTTTGGTAGCACTTAGGGCTTTTGCCTTAAAATTTAGCTCAAACACGCTTACGCCATCTCTTCAGCGCGCTTTAAAAGCTCTCTCGCCCCTTTTTCTATAAATTTATGCGCTAGCTCCTTACCGACACTTTGAAATTTATCCTTGCTAGTCTTTAAACTATCTTTTATATACTCGCTCCCATCAGGCAAGCCAACGATCGCATCGATAGAAATTTCATCGCCTTTTAGCCTTGCGCTTATGCCTATTGGCACTTGGCAGCCACCCTCCAAAACGCTTACAAAGTCACGCTCTATGGTCGTTTCAATGACCGCATTTTCGTCATTTAGAAAAGAGGTCTCATCTAAAATTTGCTTCTCATCTCTAGCTTCTATACCAAGAGCGCCCTGCCCCATCGCAGGTATCATCTCATCAAAGCCAAACGTGTAGATGTGTGCCACTTCAGCCTTGATATTTAGGCGATTTATGCCAGCCATCGCCAAAATGATCGCGTCAAATTCGCCCTCTTTTAGCTTTCTAAGTCTAGTTTGCACATTACCTCGAAGCGAGATGATCTCAAGATCAGGCCTCATGATAAGTAGCTGCATCTTACGGCGTAGGCTCGTTGTGCCAACCTTTGCGCCGTGCGGTAGGTCGCTAAATTTAGCAAATTTCTCACTTATCATCGCATCTCTAGTATCCTCACGTGAGCAAATGGCAGCTAGTTTAAGCCCTTCTGGAAAGACTACTGGCACGTCTTTTAGGCTATGCACTGCGATGTCAGTCTCGCCTTTTAGCATGCTATCTTCAAGCTCTTTTGTAAAAAGCCCTTTGCCGCCGATCTTGGCTAGTGGCGTGTCAAGTATGACGTCGCCCTTTGTCTTCATGCCCTCTAGCACGACTTTCATGTCCTTGTGCTGCGCCTCGATCCTAGCCTTGATATGCTCGCTTTGCCAAAGCGCTAAGATACTCTTTCTAGTTGCTATTTTTATCTCTTTCATCATCACTCCTAATTTACTCTTTTTGGCTCTTCGATAACCTCAACGTCGATGATCTCGCCATCATCTTTTTTACTGCCCTGCTCGCTAAAATTTTGAAATTTAAACTCCTGATAGCTCTCATTTTTTGCTGCATTTTTCTTAAACACTAAAGAAAAAATGACAACGGCGATACCAAAAATATCCGTTAAAATCCCTGGCAAAAAGAGCAGCGCTCCGCCAAAGCTAAGTCCTAACTGACTAAATAAATTTCCACCAAGAAAGCTCTTAAACGCAACTTGAGGCGAATTTAAACTAGAAAATCCAGCATTAAAAAGAAGTGCGATGCCAACAAATCCAGAGACCAGCACCTCAAGAAAGTAGTTTAAAAAGCCAAATTTATCTACAAAAAGATAGATAAACACCGCTTCTATCAAAAAAAACAAAAATGCGAAAAATCTCATAAGCTTTCTTTTATCTTTCTAAAGGCGTCGCTTGCCTCTATCATCTCTTTGCTTAGCCCATCTCTTGTGATAAACTCGACCTTGCCATTTGCAAATTCTTTACCCACAAGCAGCGCGTAAGGAAAGCCGATAAGCTCAAAATCATTCATCTTAACGCCAAATCTCTCGTTTCTATCATCGATAATGACGCTAACGCCAGCTTTTTTAAGGCTCTCATAAAGCTCAAATGCAAATTTCATGCCCGCTTCATCTTTTAAATTTGAGATGATGATCTCCACGTCAAACGGCGCGCACTCTTTTTTCCAGATGCAGCCCTTCTCATCGTGGCTAGCCTCTATCATCACAGCGATAAGCCTGCTTATGCCAATGCCGTAGCAGCCCATCAAAAATGGCTTTGCCTTGCCGTTTTCATCAAGATATGTCGCGTTCATCGCAGCTGAATATTTATCGCCTAGCTGAAAGATATGACCGACTTCTATGCCCTTGCTAAGCTTTAAATTTCCGCCGCAAACTGGGCATTTATCGCCCTCTTTTACCTTTACAAGGTCTTTAAATCTCTCTTCGTTAAATCCGCTAACACTAACGCCAACAAAGTGGTAGTCCTTCTCGTTAGCGCCGCATATCATGTTATTTGCGCCCCTTAGCTCGTTATCTATGAAAAATTTAACATCCTTTAGCCCAACTGGCCCGCAAAATCCAGCCACAAGCCCAGCTTTTATAATCTCTTCTTCGCTAGCATCGACAAGTTCAAGCGCATTGCAAGCGTTTTGCGCCTTTGTCTCTTGAAGCTCGTCATCGCCCCTTACAAAAAAGACCACGACCTCTTCTTTATCCTCATAGATAGCCTTTTTCATAACAGCTTTTATGCAGTAAAACTCGCTAACTTTAAAAAACTCCGCCACATCTTTTATAGTTTTTGCATTTGGCGTTAGAAATTTAGCCGCGTCTGCCTCTGGCGCCTCAGCCTCGCTAACTCTTGGTTTGCGCCTTGCAGCCTCGACGTTTGCAGCGTATCTGCAAGCCTCGCAGCAGAGTATGTCGTCCTCGCCGTTATCTGCAAGCACCATAAATTCTTTACTGCCGCTACCGCCAATGGCTCCGCTATCAGCCTCAACAGCTCTAAAATTTAGCCCCAAACGGGTAAAAATCTTACTATAAGTTGTCTCCATAAGGTCAAACTCACGCTTAAGATCCTCTTTGCTAGAGTGAAAACTATAGCCATCTTTCATCGTAAATTCGCGACCTCTTAGCAAGCCAAAGCGTGGTCTTGCCTCGTCACGAAATTTGGTGTTTATCTGGTATAAATTTAGCGGCAGCTGCTTGTAGCTAGTCACCTTGCCACGCACCAAAGCAACGGCTGCCTCTTCGTTTGTCGGGCTTATGACAAAGTCATTATCCTTTCTATCTTTAAAGCGCAAAAGCTCCTTGCCAAAGACATTGTAGCGACCACTTTGCTTCCATAGCTCGCCTGAAGTGACCACGCTAAAGCTCACCTCCAGCGCGCCAGCCTCGTTCATCTCCTCTTTTACCACGCGTGAAATTTTATCATGCATGATCTTTCCAAGCGGCAGATAGTTATAAAGCCCAGAGCCGATCTGCTCGACAAAGCCGCCCCTTATCAAAAACTGATGACTTGGTAAAGATGCATCTTTTGGCGCTTCTTTGGTAGTTGGGGCGTAAAATTTACTAAATTTCATCTATATCTCCTGCTTGAAAATTTTGTTCATCTTTTATGTCAAATAAAAATTTAACTCCGTTTGAAAGCTCGCTCGCTCTCTCCTCGTCTGCAAGCCCTTTTAGTTTCATCGTTGGCTGGTGCAAAAAGGCTTTAAAGACTTGATGGATGAGCTTTTGCGCCTCATCGTAATCGCTATGCTTTAAATAGCCCTTTTTCATCGCCTTTTCTAGCTCGTTTTTAGCGCAAATTTCAGCCTGTTTGCGGATTGATTTTATAAGAGGCACGCTCATATCTTCTTTTAAAGTCTTTAAAAACTCACTCGTGTCTTGACCGACGATCGAGTAGGCCTTTTGCGCCTGCTCCTCTCTTAGGGCTAAATTTTTACGCACGATCTCCTCTAGACTATCGACCGTATAGACGCTGATAAGCTCTGTGTTTAAAAGATCGATATCTCTTGGCACGGCGATATCAAAAAAGTATCTGTGAAATTCTCTTGGCTCGATGATCTCACCTGTGATGATGGCGTGCGGGGCTGCAGTGCTTGAAAAGATGAGATCATAGTTATTTACATACTCTTTTAATTTCAAAATGCTATCCCAGCTCGCGTTATCTCCTAGGCTATCAACTAGCTGCTCAACGCGCTCAGAGCTTCTGTTTATGATGATCACTTCTGCGCCGCTTGATATGAGGTGCTTTGCTGCTAGCTCGCCCATCTCGCCAGCGCCCACGACGATAGCCGTTTTACCTTCAAGTGTGCCAAAAATTTCTTTTGCCTTTGCCACGGCGACGCTTGAAACTGAGATCGGGTTTTTAGAAATTTGAGTTTCGTTTCTAACCTTAGCAGCGCACTTACATGCGTAGTGTATGATCTTGCTGATATCTTCGCCACATGAGTTGTTGTCATAGGCAAATTTAAAGGCATTTTTTAGTTGGCCAACGATCTGCGTTTCGCCAACGACTAGGCTATCAAGCGAGCTTGCCACGGCAAATAGGTGGTGTGCAGCACCGCTGTTTTCATAGATGTCAGCTCTCTCATAAAGCTCATCTTCAAAAACGCCTGAAAATATCGACATACACCTGATTATGTGAGCGGTAGCGGCCTTTACATCCTCTACGCTAGCTATGATCTCGACGCGGTTGCAGGTGTTTAGCACCATGCTCTCTTTTATGTTTTTGTTTGAGTTTATCAGCTTTAAAATTTGCTCTTTTTTCTCGTCACTATCAAATGCAAGCTTTTCTCTGACCGAAATATCAGTGTTTTTATATGTAAAACTTATGTCTAAATAGTGCATCAAAATTCCCTCTCTATCATGCTTTTTATGATCCCTTCAAGCTCGGCGTTTTTATACTCTTTTATCGCTTCTATTGCTTCAGCTCCAAGCCTTTTGGCTTCATTTATAGCTTTACTAAGCGAGCCAGTTTTATCAAAATTTTCTTTTAGCCATGAAATTTCATCCGAATTTAACTTCTTTGCCCAAAGCGATCTAAGCTTTGCTTTACCAGCCTCGTCCAGGCTCTTATAAAGATATATGTATGGGAGTGTTGTTTTGCCCTCGACAAAGTCGTTAAGCGCTGGTTTGCCAAGCGTTTTTTCATCTTGAGTGATGTCTAAGATATCATCAACGATCTGAAATGCAAGACCTAAATTTTTGCCATAAAGGCCAAATTTCTCGCTATCTTTGCCAGCTAGCTTTGCCCCACAAATAGCCGTGGCTTCTATCAAAACAGCTGTTTTATAGTAGATCATTTTTAAGTATTCTTGCTCGTTTTCATTAAAATTTTCAGCCATTTTCACATCCATCATCTCGCCGATGCTTAGCTTGCTGACCGCATCTGAGATGACAGCTGCGATGCTTGGGTCAAATTTTGTAAGCTCGAAATAAGCCTTTGAGTAGAGGATGTCGCCTAGCATGACTGAGTTTTTACTGCCAAAAAGTGCGTTTATGCTTGGTTTGCCGCGTCTTATATTTGCCTCGTCTATGACGTCGTCGTGCAATAAGCTTGCAAGGTGGATGAGCTCGATGATAGCGCAAAGCTTAAGCGAAATTTCACTCTCGCCTGCGATCTTTAAAAGAAGTTTTGAGCGAAGCTTTTTGCCTGAGCTTATCTTTAAAAACATCTCAAACGCCTCTTTGTAGCCAAGCTCGCTTATAAATTTGCTCATTATTTCATCGATTTTATCCATTTTTATCCTTCTATTTGTCCTCGTGCGGATCTCTAAAACCCACATCCACACGCTTGCTCTCATCTAGCAGCGCCACCCTAAAATGCGCCTTTTTATCCCTAAAATCAATAAATGATATATAAAGGCTCACGCTCTCGTTTGGCGGCATCATAAAATCAGGCAAAACTCGCTGCATGTAGGTGTTTTGTCCTTGTCTTAGCGAAAAGACCATCTGCCTTGGATAGCGCCTAAAAAAGCTTTGCACAGTGATATTTGTGCTATCAAACAGCGTCCAGCGAAAGTCAAACGTCTCAACTCTTTGAGTTTTTTTCTCGGTTATAAAGACCCTCGCCCACTCATCTTTTTTAAGCTCAAATGTATGCACCGAATTTGGGTCAAAATTTGGCTCTTTTGCAAAGACAAGAGCGACTAGCAAAGCAATGAGCGCAAAAATCTTACTCATTTTGGCTTAAAATTTCTCCGCTAAGCTCGATATATAGGTCATTTACTCCGTTATAAACTTTATCTTGCTCTGAGGCTATAAAATTTCTGATCTCATCTTCGCCAACGCCATGCTTTTCGCAAAGCTCGCTCATAGCCACAAATTTCTCAAAAATTTTATCTATCTCGTTTTTAACTAAAACGGCATTTGCGTTAAACAAAATGTCATAAAATTTATCCCTCGCACTGCCCTCAAATATATCTATCATCGCTGTTTCTTTGAAAATTTCTTAAGATTATAGCCAATTAAAACTAAGTTAAAAATTTAATATTATCTCCCAAGCCTCGCTAACATTTTTGGCGTTATACGTGGCAGTTTTGCTCTCTTCACCAAATCCCCAGCAAACTTGCACATAAGGCATATTTGCATTTTTGGCAGCTAGCTCGTCTTTTAGGCTATCTCCTACAAAGATCGCCTTGTTAGCTTTAGTTTTACTAACAGCTAGATGAAGCATCGCAGGATCAGGCTTTTGCGGTATCTCCTTACTAGCGCCGATAACCTCGTCAAATAGCTCATAAATTTCATTTTTCTTTAAAATTTTCTCTAGCGTATCATGCGGTGCGTTGCTTGCCAAAACAACCTTATAGTGAGCATCTCTACACTTTTGCAAAAGCTCTTTTACGCCATCATAGGTAGTCGCACACTCATCGTAAAATTTCTTAAATTTCTCTTCAAAGCCCTCTTTTAAGCTCCTACTTGGCGTGTCGATACTGTAAAACTCAAGGGCTAAATTTCTACCTGGCTCGTTGATCGCTTTTATGATAAATTCTTTTTCAAGTGGCGGCAAATTTAGCTCACCTCTTACTTCATTTACCGTTTTATATATCGCCTCGCCGCTATCGATCACCGTTCCGTCCATATCAAAAATAACTACTTTCAATCCTCATCCTTAAATTTATTTTTATGCTTTTCTTTCTTATATGTCTTTTGATTTTTTAGCTTATCAAGTAGATTTGCCGCCTTTAAAAGCTCCTCTTTTGAGGCATTTTTGATAAGCAAATTTATAAAATTTTCTAGCGCCTTTGAGTATGGCTGATCAAGATATACAGCCTCTACTTTTTCGATGACTTTCGCGTTTTTCTCCACTCTTTGGCGAAATTCAGTCTCGTCAAAGTCATCTCTTTTTAGCCCGTTTATCGCTGATTTTGCAAATTTTTCTAGCGCACGAAGATATTTTACACGTTTAAATTTGTCCGTGACTTGGTTCAAATTTTTCCTTTTTTTTGGCAAATTATATCAAAATTTGATTTTATCCCCTAAATTTTGGCTTTGCTAATGTATAATTTACGCCAAAATTACTTAAACAAGGAGCAAAAATGAGGCAAGAAACCGCTGCGATCCACGTAGGCTACGACACAAACGAGGGCTTTGGTACGATGGCTGTGCCTATTTTTCAAAGCACAGCTTATGACTTTGGAAGTGCCGAGACGGCAGCTGCTAGGTTTGATCTAAAAGATAACGGCTACATCTACACAAGACTTAGCAACCCAACGACAGATATCTTTGAAAAAAGGGTCGCTGCACTTGAGGGCGGAGCCGCTGCGATAGCGACTGCAAGCGGTCAGTCAGCTTTGTTTTAC
Source organism: Campylobacter concisus (assembly GCF_002165815.1). Lineage (GTDB taxonomy): Bacteria > Campylobacterota > Campylobacteria > Campylobacterales > Campylobacteraceae > Campylobacter_A > Campylobacter_A concisus_BH. The sequence goes on along the minus strand of NZ_NDYN01000005.1, from coordinate 111,692 downwards.
AGCATTATAAATTTAGCCCAAGCAGGCGATAATATCATCATCGCTAAGAAAATTTATGGCGGCACGACGGTGCTTTTTACGCACACGCTAAAAAGATTTGGCATAGAAGCTAGAGTCTTTGACAGCGACACAGCTGATGATCTGGAGAGTTTGATAGACGAAAAAACTAGGGCTATATTTTTTGAAACGCTTTCAAATCCACAAATTTCTATCCCAAATATCGAAAAAATCGTAGAAATCGCAAACAAATATGGCATCATCAGCATCACTGATAACACCGTGCCAACGCCTATCATCTTTCAACCACTTCGCCACGGCGTCGATGTTTGCGTACATAGTGCTAGCAAATATATGAGCGGTCAAGGTCTTAGCCTAGCAGGTGTGGTCGTCAGCGCAAATCACCTAAACGAGAAACTAAAAGGCAACAAGAGATATGAGCACTTTAACGTCCCAGACGCGAGCTATCACGACATCGTATATGCTGATATGACGGACCATTTTGACATCTACACGCTAAGAATGAGGCTTGCTATCGTGCGTGACATCGGTGCTGTGATATCTCCGTTTAACTCTTGGCAGCTCATACAAGGACTTGAAACGCTTGCTGTTAGGGTTGAGAGACACTCGCAAAACGCGCTAAAAGTGGCTAAATTTCTAAACTCTCACAAGCATATAAAAAGCGTGGCATACCCAGGGCTTGCCGACAACGTGGATCACGCAAAGGCGCAAAAATACTTTAAAGATGGCATGGCAAATGGACTATTTTGCTTTGAGACTGATAGCTTTGAACGCGCAAAAAAGATGCTAGAGCGCGTAAAACTCTTTAAGATCGTGGTAAATATCGGCGATACAAAGTCACTCATCACACACCCAGCCTCGACAACTCACCAGCAACTAAGCAGCGAAGAGCTCATCAAAGCTGGCATCACAAAAGAGCTGATAAGAGTTAGCATAGGTCTTGAAAACGCCGAGGATCTGATAGCTGATCTGGCTCAAGCCTTAGAATAAACAAATTTCTAGCTCATTTTGGGCTAGAAATTTAAAATTTACTCAAGCTTGCCATGTATCCTCTCGCACTCTTTTACTTGCCTTATAAAATTTATAACGATATAGATAACAAGTAGCGGCACGCTTATATACCAAAATGCAAAAAAGGCGAGTATAAAAAGCATAAATAAGAATGTTGCGAAATATACTAAGACTGCAAGGATGATACTATCAAGCATTTTGCCTCCCATTTTGCTAGTGTTATGGTGATTTTATAAAAAGCAAAATAAAATGAGACTGAACGGATTTGTTTTGGCTCCAAATTTGAGCTAAGCAGTTAGTGAAGTCAAATTTTAGTATGTAATTTTGCATATATGAAACTCTGACAAATTTTAAAATTTCATGAACGAGTAATTTCGGCTCTGATTTTAGTGGCAAGCTTTGCGAGACCTAAAATCAGTAGCCAACTCTTGCGAGTGAATGGAATTTTAAAATTTGCTTTGAGATATAAATTTATCAAAAGGGAGTCAAGGGGACTCGGGTTACGGTCTGCTTGCAGTTGCGAGCTTGCGAAGCAAAGAAGCTCCCCCTTAACAATCCCCTAACCCCGACGACGTTAGAGGTGCATGCCTCAGTGCTTCGCACTGCATGCAGTTTTATTTTTAAAAATTTATCGTGCGTTATAAATTTATAAAATCAAAATTTAGCATCAAACGATGACAAAACTTAAATTTAATACGTTAAATACTTAATCGTATCTTGATAAAGCACTTGATTTTCGCATTGTATCAGTAATAGGTCATTTTCTTCAAAGATTGTTGAGCCAGTTGGCTTTTGATACTCGTTTTTACGCTTTATTAGGATTATTAAAAACTCAGTTGGAAGCTCAAGCTGAGCCAAATCTTTGCCAATTAGTTTTGAGCCATAGTGGATGGTATGCTGGTGAAGCGTGTAGCTTAAGATCGGCGAGTTTTCTACTGCCTTAACATCCTCTTGCTCACTCTCTTTGACCTTAAATTTATCAGCTGCAAAGCCAAGCGACATGCCCTGTATCAAAATCGAAATCAAAACCATAAAAAATATAATGTTAAAAATCATATCCGCATCACGTACGCCATCTACATAAACATAGGTAGCTAGCACAACTGGCACAACACCTCTTAGCCCAACCCAGGAGATAAAAATTTGCTCATTTATCTTAAATTTTGAAAATGCAAGCGATGCAAAAACACCAAGTGGTCTTGCAAAAAACATAAGCCACAAGGTCAAAACAAGCGCCATTAGTGCTGTTGCTGGAAGTTGTGATGGATTTACCAAAAGACCAAGCGTCAAAAAGACAACTATCTGCATCGTCCAAGCGATACCATCGTGAAAACCGACTAAATTTTTCTTGTGAGAAAACTCTTTTTTATTTATAAAAATTCCAGCAATATAAACAGCCAAATAGCCATTGCCACCGATTTTAAAGCAAAGCGTATATAAAAGTAATATCCAAGCGATAGAAAAAACTGGATAAAGGCCCCAGCTTTTTAGGCGAAGTCTATTAAAGATGGCTGGCAAAGCAACGCCAAATAAATAGCCCATAGCGATACCTATGCCAAACTGCTTAACAAGTGTGATCGCCCACTCTGACGCACTTGGAGTGCTATTTAGTGAGATCATTTGAATGATCGTCATAGTTAAAAATATCGCCATTGGATCGTTTGAGCCAGATTCAAGTTCAAGCAATGGCGCAATGCTATTTCTAAGTGAAATTTTCTTAGCTCTTAGTATGGCAAATACCGCTGCTGCGTCTGTTGAAGAGATAATGGAGCCTAGCAAAAAGGCCTCCGCCCAGGTAAAATCAAGCAGATATTTTGCAACTGGAGCGATGGCTAGCGCAGTTAAGAAAACACCAAGTGTAGCAAGTGCTAAACCTCTACCAAAGATAGGTTTAATCGCTGCAAAATCAGTATCTAGCCCACCAGCATAAAGTATAAAAATAAGTGCTAGCATGCCGACATTTTGAGCGATCATTTGATCATCAAAATTTACGCCCAGCAAGCCATCTGAGCCAGCTAGCATGCCAACACCTAAAAATATTATTAAAGATGGAATTCCAAATTTATCAGAGATCTTACTTAAAAGAATGCTAGTTATAAGCAAAAACTGCAAAAAATAATAGTAAATTCTCCAAATAAACTCCACAAAACTATATTAAATTATACTTTCAAAAACTTCAAATTTATCTTGATTTACAAGCATCTCGAGTAAGACACCGTAGTTATCTTTTATCTCATCTTGAAGTTTTATAGCAAGCTCTTTTGCGTCTTTTCCATCTTTTGGATAGGTAACTACTAGATCGATCGGCTCAGCGTTTAAAAACTCTTGTATGCCAGTTAGTAGCTCGCTAGCGCCTCTTTCGTTTGTGCCGTGAAGCACGACTACGTAGTGTTCATTTTCTCTTATGACAACGTCTGTTTGTCTTAGGATTTTTTCAAAAATTTCGCCATATTCTTTACTATTTGGCAAAGAAAAATATATCAAAGATAAATTTTTCGCATAGTCCTTTACGTTTTTGTATCGCTTTATAAAAGCTATCTCAAGATCGATTATTGATAAAATATCAACTGCCGAGAAGATTTTTGCCGCCATTTTTACACTCCTTTTTTTGCGGTTTTGATTTTACGCCGCTATTATATCTTGTAAATTTTCAAAAATAAAGACATTCATTCCATTTTTGTATTCATAGCCAAATTTTAGTCCATGAGCCTCAAGGATGTTGCTAACTATATATAAACCTAAGCCAAAGCTCTTTTGCGCATCCTCGCCTTTGATAAATGGCTGGATGTAAAAATCAAGGTCATTTTTTAGCTTCTCGCCTTGAGTTATAAATTTCATATGATCCTTGCTAACCATGATATTTACGTGCTTATCGGTTGAATACTTTATGCCATTATCTATCATATTTTTTATAGCGACTGAAAATAGCTTAAAATCAACCATCACCCTAACCTCATCAAGCTCGCTAATGCCAACATGCTCCTTTTCAACCATTGCTATATCGATAGCTTCATCGATGAGATCCCTCATAAGACAAGGTGTTTTATTGGTAAGTCCTATCTTTGAAGTGATCTGCTCGATCGCTGCAAGCTCGTTTATCAAATTTTCAAGTTTGTGAAAGACAGAGATGAGCCTCTCTTGATTTTTGCTTTTCTCTATCATTTGAGCGGCGATCAGCCCCTTTGTGATAGGCGTTTTTAGCTCGTGCATGATATTTCTTAAGAAAAGATGCCTTGAGTCATTTAGTGCTTTGATCTGACAAACAGCCTCATAAAATGCCTCTGAAACTTCAGAAATTTCATCCTTGCCGTTGCCGACATTTTGCACGCCGTCAAGCTCGCCATTTGCAAATTTCACGATCTGACGCTTTAGTTTTCTAAGCGGCTTTATCTTGTAGATGACAAAGATATAAGCAGCCAACAAAATGACCGCAACTACGGCAAATACAGCCTTTATCACCTCGTATCTATAAGGCTGAAATTCTTTATCCATCAAAAGCTTTAGCTCGTCTAAATGCTCGATCTTTAGGTAGTGATGCTTATCATAAAGCAAGATAGCACTAGATCCTAGATCGCTTGAAATTTCTTCTAAAACGGCTGCATTTTTTAAAATTTCTTCTTTTTCATTTTTAGCTGTGATCTCTGGCATGTCGATGTTTGAGAGCTGGCGGTCGTACTGAGCTTTATTTATGATGCCACCCATGTAGAGCAAATTTGTCCTTGCGACGTTTGAGTATTTGTTATTTAGCTCTCTTGTATAGTTTTGCTTATCAAAGCCCATGAGCCACAAAAATGCTAGAAATATCGAAACGAGCGCGAGTCCAAAGATAAACGTTATCGTTATAAATATAGAAGATCTTGGCATCAAAGAACCAACTTATAGCCGATGCCGCGGATAGCGTGGATGTATTTTGGCTCTTTTGGATTTTCATTTAGTTTTTGGCGAATTCTGCCGATGATGACGTCGATACTTTTGTTTGAGCTATCTTCATTTATGCTCTCGCAGTTGTAGATGAGCTCCTCTCTAGTGACCGCCCCGCCCTCTTTTTGAAGCAGATATTTTAAGATGTCATACTCCGCTGCAGTTAAATTTAGCACGCTTCCTTTAAATAAAATTTCTCGCTCAAATTCTTTTAAAACTAAGTCTTTGTTTAAATTCCTTGCCTCATTAGCTGGAGCTATGCTCTGCCTTCTTAGATGGCTTTTTATGCGAGCAAGAAGCTCTTGTGGGTCATAAGGCTTTGGCAAATAATCATCCGCGCCGTTATCTAGGGCATTTACTTTGTCCGTTATATCGTGCCTTGCGCTTGAGATGATTATAGGGATGTTGTGCTTTTTTCTTATCTCTTTGCACACCTCTAGTCCGTCCATGCCAGGGAGCGTAAGATCAAGGATAACTAGGTCAAATTCGCTTGTGTTTAAAGTAGATAGTCCGATATATGGCTCCTCGGCCGTCGTTACTTTTATGTCGTAGTTTTCTAGGTATTCAGTTAAAATTTCAGCAAGCTCCATATCATCTTCTATCATTAAAATTCTAGTCATGATCTTTCCTGATGTAAATTTATTTTTTAAGGATTATAGCAGATAAAGGTTTTAAAAATTTAAAAGAGTTAAGAGCTGAAATTTCAGCTCTTAAGTGGTTATTTTATAACAAGGCCTTGCATGATGCCACCGCGGTTTATCCATACTAGCGTCTTTTTGCCTTTTGCATTTTTAACAGTGCTTGCAAATGTTTGAATATCTTTTATGCTCTCTTCGCCAACTTGAACGATCACATCGCCTCTTTCAAAGCCAAAGTCTTCAGCTTTTGAGCCAGATTTTACGTCAGTTACAAGCACGCCTTGAGTATCTGGGCTGATCTTATATTTAAATCTTATCTCATCGCTTAGATTGCTAACGCTAAGACCTTCGATGATGACGCTTTTTGTCGCATCTTTTGCGTTGTGATCCATATTTACAAGCTTGATTTTTGTATTCATAACTTTATTTGATCGCTCGTAAGTTATATCAACGCTGCTATTTGGAGTTAGTGAGCCGATGAAATTTTTAAGATCATTTGCGTTTTTGATAGCTTTGCCGTTTGCAGAGATAACCAAGTCGCCTCTTTTTAGCCCTGCTTCATCTGCTGGCATGCCCTGCTCTACGCCGCTTATTAGCGCACCCTCTTTATTTGTATAAAGCTCTTTTTGCTCATCGGTTAAATTTGCTATCGTTACGCCGATAAATCCACGCTCGATCTTGCCGTCAGTTATCAGCTTTTTAGCGATATCTTTTACCATATTTGATGGTATGGCAAAGCCTATGCCGTTGTTACCGCCACTTTTTGAAAGTATGGCTGAGTTTATACCGACCAAATAGCCTCTGCTATCAACCAAAGCGCCACCTGAGTTGCCAGGGTTTATAGAGGCGTCTGTTTGGATGAAATTTTCATATTGATTAAGGCCTATGTTGTCTTTATTGAGCCCTGAGACGATGCCTTGAGTGATGCTCTCGCCTACGCCAAAAGGATTGCCTATAGCAAAGACTACGTCCGCATCAAGCAGCTTTGATGAGTCAGCAAATGTTATCGCATTTAGCCCATTTGCCTCTATCTTTATAACGGCTAGATCGGTTTTTGGATCGCTACCTATTAGCTTCGCTTTATACTCCTTGCCACCCTTTGCCAAGGTCACAACGATCTGGTCGCTATCTTCGATGACGTGGTTGTTTGTAACGATGTAGCCGTCATTTGAGATGATAACGCCAGAGCCAAGAGAAGTTGTCTTTTCTTTCTCTTTTGGTTTTGCAAAGTTAAATCCAAAAAATTCATTAAAAAACGGGTCGTTAAACATCTGCTCGATGCCAGCGTTGCTTACTGTTTTTGTAGTTGAGATATTTACAACTGAAAGTTTTGCCTGAGCGATAGAGTCATAGTATGAGAGCACACTATTTTTATCGCTTAACGGCGAAACTCTAGTTACATCTTGGTTTGCTTCGTTAAATTTAATATCAGCTCCCATTAGCAAAGAAGCCGCCGCTAATGAAATTAGCATAAATTTTTTCATTTTTTTCCTTTAAATTGAAAATGTCTTGAAATTATAAATAGAGCTTAAAAATAAAATCTTAATGCTTTTTCTCCTTTGTAAATAAAAATAAACTTGACTTGCATAGACTAAAGTTTTGTGATATAATCCGTGTCAAAAAACATAAGGAGAATATATGAGCGAAAGCTTATATGAAACTTTAGGAGTTTCAAAAGGCGCATCAAGCGACGAGATAAAAAAAGCTTATAGAAAACTTGCTAGAAAGTACCACCCAGACATCAACAAAGACCCTGGAGCAGAGGATAAATTTAAAGAGATAAACGCTGCTTATGAAATTTTAAGTGACGAGAAAAAACGTGCCCAGTATGATCAATACGGCGACAATATGTTTGGCGGTCAAAATTTCCACGACTTTGCCAGAGGTTCAGCCGATATGGGCGATCTAAACGATATCTTGAAAAATATCTTCTCAGGCGGATTTGGTGGAGGCGGCGCTAAATTTAGCGGTGGATTTGGCGGAGGTTTTGAAGGATTTGAAGGCTTTGGCGGAGGTGGATTTGGCTTTGGCGGAGCTGATCTAGATGTAAATGCCAAAATTTCTATACCATTTGACGTAGCTGTAACTGGCGGCGAACATAAGATAAATTTTAATGGCGAAAGCATCAAGATAAAGATCCCAAGCGGTATAGAAGGCGGCGAAAAACTTCGCATAAAAGGCAAAGGCAAGAGTGCTGGCGGTCAAACTGGCGATCTTATACTTGCCATTAGCGTTGAGCCAAGCGACGAGTATGAAAGAGTCGGCGATGATCTTTATAAAGATGTAGAAATTCCACTAAAAACTATGCTCTTTGGCGGTAAGATAAATGTGCATACATATAAAAAAGATGTAACCATTAAAATCGCTGAGAACTCAAAAACAGGCACGAAGATCCGCTTGAAAGGATACGGCGTGCAAAATAGAAAGAGTGGAATTTATGGCGATCTTTACTTAAAGGCTAGGGTAAAACTTCCAAATATCAGTGAGCTTGACGAGGGCTTAGTAAAAGAGTTAAAAGAAAAATTACCGGAGTAAAAAATGCAAAATTATGAAGAACCACTTTTTTTAATAAGCGTTGTAGCAAAGGTTTTAAGCATACATCCACAAACTTTAAGACAATACGAAAGAGAGGGACTAGTTGAACCCTCAAGAACAGATGGCAAGATGAGGCTCTACTCACAAAAAGACGTTGATCGCGTCAAAACGATACTAAATTTAACCCGTGAGCTTGGCGTAAATTTAGCAGGTGTTGATGTGATACTTCAGTTAAAAGAGAAAATTGACGATTTAGAAGCAACTATTGATGATTTAAATAAAAAATTACACGAAGCTACTAGTCAAACTAGCACCAAAAGATCGCTTGTAAAGAGAAAAAGTAGCTTTGATCTTGTATTTTACGAAGGCAAAAAATAATATATGGAACAAATTTTAGAAGGCTTCTTGCTTGTCGCTGCGATCTCAGTCGCGTTAAATGTCATTTTTAAGAAATTTCAGATACCAACCATCATCGGCTACATCGTAACTGGCACGCTTATATCAGAGTTTTTCAACCTAAAAAGCAACGACGAAATTTCTCATATCGCGGAATTTGGTATCGCATTTTTGATGTTTACGATCGGACTTGAGTTTAGCTTTAAGCACCTGATGAGCATGAAAAAAGAGGTCTTTCTAAATGGCGGTCTGCAAGTTTGTTTAAGTGGCTTTGTGATGGGCGTGATGCTCTACTACGCGCTTCATCTAAAAGACGAGACAGCACTTATCGCTGGTCTTGCCTTTGCTCTATCATCAACTGCGATCGTGCTAAAAACGCTAAATGACAACGGCGATGTGAGTAAAATTTATGGTAGAAAGGCGCTTGGAATTTTACTATTTCAAGATATCGCCGTCATCCCTATTTTGCTTATGATAGATATGTTTAGCTCGCAAGATGCCTCGATAAATGAGCTTTTGCTAAAGACATTTACGAGCGCGGTAATCCTTATCGTTGTGCTATTTTTGCTCGGCAAATACGTCATCAACTGGATATTTTACAAAGTCGTTCAGACAAACTCTCAAGAGGTCTTTATAGCTACGATCCTCTTTTTAGTAGTTGGCGCCAGCACGCTAGCTCACTTTTTTGGCTTTTCTTACTCTCTTGGTGCATTTTTAGCTGGCATGATGATGGCAGAGACGCAGTATAAGCACCAGATCGAGGTCGATCTCATACCTTTTAGAGATCTGCTTCTTGGACTATTTTTCATAACCGTTGGCATGCAGATAAATTTTGTAGTCGTGCTCTCAAATATCTGGCTAGTTCTAGGTCTAGTCTTTAGCATAATGGTCGTAAAAGCTATCGTCGTTTTTGCCGTTTTAAATATCTACTTAAAACGTAGGGTCGCTGCTAAAACCGCGCTTAGCGTTTGTCAGATAGGAGAATTTGCACTGGCTGTCTTTGGGCTGATGACTACTAGAAATTTATTAGATGTCCAAACTGCGCAAATTTTCATCGCAGCCTCTGTTATATCGATGTTTGCGACACCTTTTATACTTAAAAAGCTTGACGTCTTAGCTGATCTTGTAGAGCGTGAGGTGGTAGTCGAGTCAAACGAGACCTTAAAGCCACAAAAACTAAAAAATCACATCGTAGTCTTTGGCTACGACAGGCTTGGTCAAGAGGTCGTTTTAAGGCTAAAAGAGACAAAGCTTTTATACATCGTGCTTGATAACGACATCAGCCTAGTTGAGCTTGGCAGAAGCCGCGGGGAAAATGTATTTTTAGGAAACGTGCTGCAAAGCGACACTCTTGAAAATGCCTGCCTAAACGACGCAGCAGCCGTTATCATAACAGTTAGCAACGAGCAAAGAGTTGAGCTGATCGCGCAAAAGATCAAAGACTACGGCGCAAATATCCAAACGATCATCAAAGCAAATGGCGAGGGCAACAAAGATATCTTTGGCGAGCTAGGCGCAAATTTCCACCTAATAAGCGAAGAGCGCGTCATGGCAAAAACCCTTGTTCACGAAGCCCTTCAATGCAAGATCGACCACGACGTAAGAGCGTAGTAAATTTATATAAAAAACTATATATCATAATTATTTATAAATACAATGTATGATATTATAATTGCAAAAAAGGATAAACAATGGCACAAATTTGCTTAAGAGTAGAAGATAATATTAAAAAATCAGCCGAGGCGATCTGCAAAGAGATGGGGCTCTCTATGTCATCAGCTGTTAATATTTTTCTTACAAAGCTAGTTTCTGAAAGGGCTATCCCTTTTGAAGTTTCAGCTCCAGATCCATTTTATAAAGACGAAAATATAGCCTATCTTGAAAAAAAGATGAAAGACTTTAAAGAAGGAAAGCTAAATTTTAAAGAGCAGGAACTACTAAGCTAACAATGAGTAGAGATATAAAATGGGATTTTGACGCTTGGAAGGACTATCTATCTTGGCAAAATCAGGATAAAAACACCTTAAAAAGGATAAATGAACTCATAAAGGATACGACTAGAGATCCTTTTGACGGTATAGGCAAGCCTGAAGCGCTAAAAGGAAATTTATCTGGTTTTTATAGTAGAAGGATAAACAGCGAACACCGCTTGGTTTATGCAGTAGATGAGACTACGATCTACATAATAGCCTGCAAGGGGCATTATAATTAAATTTTTTGCTCTCAACATCTTTTCATAAGTCTTTTTAAAATATAACTTTATTATAATCACATCGTTTTATAAAATTTCAAAAGGATAAATTATGAGAAAAATGTTTTTATTTAGCTTGGCTACATTATCTTTATTAACAATTAGTGCTAATGCAAGAGAGTATAAATGTACCGACAAAGATGTAATAATTGCGGCTCTAAAGGCTGATCCATCAACCCAAGGTGCTTCTATACAATCACGTATGGAGGTTTTACACGGATTTCGCCCTTGGAAGATAGAAAACATCGAACAAAGAGGCTTTACACCAAAAACAATGATAGGATGTATGGCTGATACAAATGGAGCTTATATAACCTATGTTATACACGTTGATAAAGAAACTGGAAAAGCATTTGTACTCCCACACCCTACTCAAAGTTATGCCAAGTTTAAAAGGGTAACTAGCAAAAAAGATCACGGAGCATATATACCAGTAAATTAACTAGACGTTCTTTATCTTGCAAAAATTCTAATCAATGCTATGTAGTTAGAATTTTTCAAGACAAAAATTTGTTATAAAGATGATAAATAGTTCAAATTTCATCTTTATAACAGTAAATTTTAGTGCTTTAGATTTATAAATTTAAAAGCGAAGTATCAAATTTAAAGCCTAGCTTTGCCAGGCTTTACTCATTTCTTAAAGTTTGAAGGACATTTACCTCTGTGGCTTTTTTAGCTGGATAATAAGACGAGATAGCCACGATAAACACAGCTCCAACTACGATAAGCACAAGATCTATCGTTGAGAGTTCAAGTGGCAGTTTGCTTGAGCCATAGACGTCAGCTGGCAGGTCTATGATGTTGAAATTTCCAAGTAAAAATAGCCCCAAAAAGCCAAGCACTAAGCCAAATATGATGCCACCTCCGCCGATAACTAGCCCTTGATAAAAAAAGCTTCTTTTTATCTCGCCTTTGCTAGCTCCAAGTGCTAGAAGCAAGGCGATCTCCTGCCTGCGGTTCATCACAGTCATTAGCAGTGAGCTTATGATATTTAGCGACGCCACAAGGATAATAAGCATCAAAACGATGAAAAGTGCTCTTTTTTCAAGTGCGAGCGCTGAGAAAAAGTTCCCATTTTGCTCCCACCAACCAATAGCCACCGTGCCAGTTGGTAGGCCTTCGCGCACCCTTTTTATATCATCAAATGGCTTACTTGAAAAGATGTGAATTCCATCATAAACTCCCTTTGGATAGTCCAAAATTTTCCTCAAAGCCTCAACCGAAGTATATGAAAACGCCTTATCGTAGGCAATTAGCCCAGATGTAAATGAGCCGCCTATGTCAAAGCGCTTCATCTTTGGCGTTAGTGAAAAGCCAGCCGGATCAGCCTTTGTAAAGATAAGAGTTAGTTTTTCATCGTTTCTTAGCCTAAACTCACTCGTTATGCCACTTCCCACAAGTATCTCAAAACCATCTAGCTCTTTGTCTTTTAAGGCTTCATTTACGACTGAGTTTATCTGCTTTTCATCTTTAAAATTTACGCCATAAATTAGCCCGCCTTCAAGCGCGTTTGCCGAGCGGTAGATGACCTGCGTGCTGATATATGGACTAAATTTAAGGTCGCTAAATTTAGCCTTTAGCTCATCTACAAAGCCATCATCGATTGATCCTTTAAAAGCGCTTTGAACGGTTATAGGATAGTTCATCGTAAAAAGTTTGCGCTCAAATTCTTTGTCAAATCCATTCATAATAGCCATAGCAACGATCAAAACCATAAGTCCGATGCTAACACCAAGAAAGGCGAGCAAGGCACTTAGAGCGATAAATGGCTGGGTTTTATCAAATCTTAAATATTTAAAAAGTAGGTACTTTGGTAAGCTTGTCATCAAATAGCCTTTAAAAGATTAAGGCGCTTTGGCGCCTTAAAAGTAGAAATTTTAAGCAAATATGCCTTTTTTAGGGCCACTTTTGCCGTGGCAATCTTTATATTTTTTACCGCTTCCGCAAGGGCATGGAGCGTTTCTTGGTATCTTTTTTTCTGGCGTGAAATTTTTATCTTCGCCTTGGTTGCTATAGTTTAGAGGCTCATTTTCAGCATTTTGGCTAGCTTCTAGCATCATCCTAGCTTGCTCTTCTTGCTCCTCACGGCTCTTAAATCTAACGATTTGAAGCGTTTTAACGCTCTCAGTTTTTAGTCTGCCAACTAGCTCCATAAAGAGGTTGTAGCTCTCTTTTTTATACTCTACTAGCGGATCTTTTTGATTATACCCTCTTAGACCTATACCAGTTTTTAGGATATCCATCTGATAAAGATGCTCTCTCCACGCATTATCAAGTACTTGAAGGTATAAAATTTTCTCTATATCTTTTCTTTGCTCTTCATTTAGCACGCTCATCTTTTCGTTATATCTAACCTCTAAAATTTGCGCTATTTTTTCTACTAGTTCGTTATACTCTAGCCCTTTTAGCTCGCTCTCGTCGATCTCTTCGCCGCAGTCCGCAAGGATGATAGAGCATAAATTTTTAATGTCATAATCATCTTTTAAGCCGCCATGGAAAATTTCAGCCGTATCAAGTAAATTTGTAGCGTATTCAACTCTATTTTGAGCTATTTTTTCGCTCATATCGTAGTTTTTATCAAGTAGTTCGTCGCGGTATTTGTAGATAGTCTTTCTTTGCTCATTTGCCACGTCGTCATACTCAAGCAAGTGCTTTCTAGCCTCAAAGTGCAAGCTCTCGACTTTCTTTTGAGCATTTTCAACAGCCCTTGTCACCATGCGGCTCTCGATACTCTCGCCCTCGTCGATACCAAGCCTATCCATGATCGCTTTTATGCGGTCGCTACCAAAAATCCTTAAAAGATTATCTTCTAAGCTTAGATAAAATCTACTCATACCAGGGTCGCCCTGACGTCCAGCACGGCCACGGAGCTGATTATCTATCCTTCTACTCTCGTGCCTTTCGGTGCCGATGATATATAGACCACCTAAATTTCTAACCTCATCATTAATCCTGATATCAACACCACGTCCAGCCATGTTTGTAGCGATAGTCACAGCGCCTTTTACGCCAGCTTGTGCGATGATCTCAGCCTCTTTTTCATGGTTTTTAGCATTTAGCACAGAGTGTGGGATGCCAGCTTTTTTAAGCATCTCATGAAGCACCTCACTGCGCTCGATACTTGCAGTTCCTACAAGCACTGGCTGACCTTTTTCGTGAGCCTTTTTAACTTCATCGATAACAGCTTTAAATTTCTCGTTTTGAGTTTTATAGATAAGGTCGTTTTGATCAATCCTGATAACTGGCACGTTTGTCGGGATCGAGATAACTTCAAGATTATAAATTTGAGAAAACTCAGTAGCCTCAGTCTGAGCCGTACCAGTCATGCCTGCAAGCTTTTTATACATCCTAAAGTAGTTTTGGTATGTTGTATCGGCAAGCGTTTGGCTCTCTTCTTGGATTTTCACACCCTCTTTTGCTTCAAGCGCTTGGTGAAGCCCCTCGCTAAAGCGCCTGCCCTCACTTAGACGTCCTGTAAATTCATCAACGATGACAACCTCGCCATCTTTTACGACGTAATGAACGTCTTTTTCAAAGAGATTGTGCGCCTTTAGAGCTTGATCTAGGTGGTGGCTTAGCACGGCATTTTCAAGGTTGTATAAATTTTCAACCCCAAAGAGCTTTTCAGCCTTGCTTATGCCAGCCTCTGTGATCATTATCGTTCTATTTTTTTCATCTACTATGAAATCCCCCGTTGGCTTTGAACCTGGCACGTTTGGATCGGCTGGAGTGCCTCTGGTAAGCTGTTTTGCGACTTGATCAGCTCTTATGTAGCCATCAAGCGTGCGGTTTGTTGGACCAGAGATTATAAGTGGCGTTCTAGCCTCATCTATCAATATACTATCGACCTCATCCACGATAACGAAGTTGTGGCCTCTTTGCACCTTTTGACCAGCTTCAAATTTCATATTGTCACGAAGGTAGTCAAAGCCAAATTCTGAGTTTGTGCCGTATGTTATGTCAGCATTATAGGCAGCTTGTCTTACCTCGTCGTCATATCCGCCACTTAGTATCACATCAACGCTTAAGCCTAAAAAGTTATAAAGCTCGCCCATTTGCGTCGCGTCACGCTTTGCAAGGTAGTCATTTACTGTTACTACATGCACACCCTTGCCGCTCATCGCGTTTAATATAACTGGCAAAGTCGCAACCAAGGTCTTACCCTCGCCTGTCTTCATCTCGGCGATCCTGCCCTCGTTTAGCACCATGCCGCCGATTAGCTGCACGTCAAAATGGCGCATCTTAAGCACCCTTTTGCTAGCCTCTCTAACAATCGCAAAAACATCATTTAAAATTTCATCTAAAGTGACTTTTTCTTCTACTACTTTGGCTTTTAGCTCATTAAATTTGATCTTAAGCTCATCGTCGCTCATCTTCTCATATGTAGGCTCTAGCGCGTTTATCTGCGCCACACGTTTTATGTATTTTTTGACTTCTCTATCGTTTTTCGTGCCAAAAATCTTTCTAAATACCGATGAAATCATTACTTTACCTTCCTAAATTTTTAAACTTTGGATCTTAGCATAGTTTAACTATTTATTTAATTAAACTGGGCTAGAATACGCCAAAAAAGGATAAAAAATGAGAAAATTTTTAGTTGCATCTCTTGTCGCAGTTTGTTCATTTGGCGCTGGCTTAAATTTTAAAAGCCTGCAAAGTGACTTTACGCAAACTGTCTTTAGCGAAGGCAAGAGTGTAAATTATAAGGGTAGATTTTACGCTAAAAGCGACAACACCGCGCTTTGGATATATGAAAGTCCAACACCAAAGAGAATTTACTTTGACAAAGACAAGGTGGTCGTGATCGAAGATGAGCTTGAACAAGCCATCATTTCAAGGCTAGATGATACGCCAAATTTGACGCAGGTCTTAGCTCACGCAGAGCAAATTCAGCCGACACTTTATAAGGCGATATATGACGGGATTGAGTACTTTATAACGATCAAAAACACGCTTCCAACGACGATTGACTATAAAGACAAGCTCTCAAATAAGATAAAAATAACTCTAAGCAACCCTGTAAAAGACGCGCTCATCCCAAAAGAGACGCTAACTCCAGTCATCCCACAAGGTTACGACATCGTAAATCAATAAATTTGGCTAGCTTTTAGCCAAATTTACTCACTTCTCTCCGAAGTCTTTTCCAAATTCTTGCACATTATTTAGATCGATCGGCTTTTGCACCACGTCATTTGGATCAGGTGCGACGATGATCTCATTGCCTTTTTTCTTCTTTTCTGGCTTTGTCATCACATCTTCATTTACGCTTGAATCAGAGCATAAATTTTGGCTTTTTATCGCTTTTATGATCTCGCTTAGCTCTAGATTATTTATCACTTTGATATTTAAAATAAGCACGTCGTCGATATCAAGCGAGTGTTTTTTGGCTGCGTATTTCATAAAGAGCTCTTTAAATTTCTCTTTTCCCATTGAGGTTAGGATATCCTCCACGTAAAAGCTGCCAACAACGACGTTTAGCGCATCAAGCACGTAGGCTTCGTTCTCCTCCACGTCACGTCCGACAACTTCAAGATTCATGCTTATCTTTTTTGTTAAATTTTGTCCAGCTTTTGAGTAGATATCTGTTTGAAAGTCACTCACTTTTAGCACGTCTGCGAACGCAAAAACGCCAAAAACAAGGCTTAAAAATAGCTTTTTCATAAACTCTCCTTAATATGCAAAAATACGTTTTCTTGGTAAAATTTCTTAACTTCGTCGTCAATTTTAACCACTTTTCTTAAATGCTGCCTAAAATCACTTTTCTTATCATAAAAAAGTTTTAAATTTTTAGGATTTACTGCACGAGAAAGTGCGACGTAGAGCTGTCCTTTGGCAAAGATGTGGTTGATGTTGCAAATGAGCGAATTTATGCTCATGCCTTGAGACTTGTGGATAGTTAGCGCATAGGCAAGCTTAAATGGAAACTGATAAAGCGAAGCCTGCACGTTCTCCTCGATCTCGTCTTCGTTTAAATTTAGCGCGCAAAAGTTATAAGCGCACTTTTCTATCTCGCAGATCTCGCCGCTATCTTTTTGCACGATCACGCTTGAAATGGCGCCATTTTCTTTTAAAATTTGCATGATCTTGCCCTGCTCGCCGTTATAGTACTCGCCCCATTTATTTGAAGTAAAGATGATTTTTGCGCCTATCTTCATCTCCAAATTTCGCGAGATATTTAGCGTGTTTGCCCACTTTTCAAACTCTTTTTTGTCTAAATTTTCATCCATAACAAGCACGTCCGAGTTTGAAATTTCAAGAGGCGCATTAAGCGCAAGAAGCCTCTTTTGATTTAGCATCTCAGCCTCAGCATTTCTGCCAAAAAGCACGCTAGTCTCGCTATCTGGCTCGATAGCATCCACTCGCAAGCTCTCGATGTAGGCCATCATCTCATCATCTAGCTCGCCAACTCTAAGACGAGAGAGAATTTCATAAAATTTAAGATCATTAGTGCGTTTTGAGACGAGCAGCTCGACATTTGTAAATTTCATATCCTCCCACGCACTTGAGTTAAAGGCGTATAAAAAGTTAAAAAGTTTGCTCTCATTTTGCTCTTTTTGCACGGGTGGCAGCTGATAAAAGTCGCCCACTATGAGCACTCTGCCTTTAAATTTAGAGGTGAGCAAGCGGTATCTTATCATCTCCATCACGTTTGAGCTAACCATCGAAATTTCATCAATTACTAGCAGATCGCAGACATCTAGCATATTTCGTAGCTTGCTTAGCTTATCTTTTTGGCGGTAGTCAAGCCGTCTTAGCTCCTCGTAGTCCTTGCAGTAGCCAAATTTAAAAAAGCTATGCAAGCTCACGCCCCCAAGACTAACAGCGCTTATGCCAGTTGAGCCAAGGATGATGACGTTTTTGAAATTTTCTTTGTAGTGTCTGATGATGGAGGCGGTCAGATAGCTCTTGCCAACACCGCCACCGCCTGTTAAAAAGACATTTGAGCGAGATAAAATTTCTAAAATTTGATCTTTCATCTACTCAAACATCTCTGGGCGATACTCAAAATGCATCGTATCAAAGTGCTTCCAGCGTCCGCCCCAGATAAATTTATGCTTCTCGAAAACTCGCACGATCTTTTCAGGGATCAAATTCTCATAGCCCTTGCTCCACTGCCAGTAGTGGCTCTTTTTTACATTTATATCGATCGCGATGCCGTAGCTGTGCGCGCTTAGGCGGTTTGTGCCAGCGATGATGCGCCACTTAAATGTCCCGCCTGGATCTTTTAGGTACTCAAGTAAATTTGGATCGCTCTTTACCATCTCGTTTAGCTCGTTGCTCACATCCTGCAAGGCAGCTGCGGCGCCATTTTTAGAGTTAAATTTCAAAGGCAAATTTAAAAAATCTTTTAGCCAGATAACATCAACCAAATTTGCCTTTACCGCGCTCTCACTTGAGCCATAAATTTTGCCTAAAAGCTCGTAGTTTCTGCATCTACCAGCATCACTTAAAGCCGCGCTAAGTGGCGAAAACGCAGCGTAATCAAGTGCGTTCATATCTTCGATATCAGCCCCAGTGCTACACTCTTCATCTTTTTGTTTAAAATCATCATAGACTAAACTCGTGCCATCACTAAATTTAACCAAATTTTCTTCTATCTTCACGCCATAAGCTCGCTGCAAAGCTGAGATCTTTCTAGCTTTATCTAGCATCCCTTGCTCAGGTCTCATCACATTTATAGAATCAACCTTAGAAATTAGCAAATTTGCACTTTGTATGTCGCTTCTATTTTGTCCGATATTTAGCGTAGTTATCGCAGTCGCTCCGATTAGCGCGCGGCCGTTGTTTGTAGTTTTTAGCCCCCAAGCATCATGCACGACGTAGATATCATCGCCCTTGTATCCAGCATAGAGCATGATGTGACCTGGCAGATGCACGAGCGTGAGATATGGCACGCCTTTTTCTTTTATCTCTTTGCTCTTTGCAGCGTTGCTAAGGCCTTTTAGATTGATCTTTTCTCCCATATTTGCCTGCGCCCTTGAGTTCCTAGGTAACCACACGCCAAAGCTTGCTAGCAAGTCTTTTGTAAAAAGCGAGCAGTCTCTTAGCTTATCCACCCCGCCCCAGCCATAAGGCTGAGTAAGAAGTGAGCTAAGAATAGTTTTTAAATTTGAATCGTTAAATTTAAGTGGAAAAAGGGCGCTAAAAGACTTTGGGAGGACAAACTCCCTAAGCATATTTCTTACATAAATTTTGCCGTAGTAGTTTTTGTCATCTTGCGCTAAAACTGGCAGTATCGCGCCGACACGTGAGTAAAACAAAAAGTTTCCGCCCTTGTCATAAACTGGCATCTTGTCGGTTTTTATCGTTACAAAGCTTGATTTTTGATAGGCAAGCGCCTCTTCATCGCTTATAAATTTGATATCTTCAATCTTCACCCAGCCCCAAACCGCATCATCACTCACAAACGCCCACGCCCTATCTTTTGAGAGGTGCGATACAAAGAGCGGATGAGCGATGCTTAGGGTGGATTCTTGCAAATAATCAAACGGATAGCCCTCACCTGGAGTTTGCGGGTTTAAAAATATCGGCTCATCGGTTGGGAAATTTCTTACAGCCGTGTTTGCTGAAGTTAGAGCGTAAGCTGAAATTTGCAAAAAGCCAGCGAAATTTGCATTGTCCTTTTGCGCGTCAAACCAGCTTTGAGGTATCTGCCTAAAATTTGAGCCAAAATACTTTCTTTTCTCGCTTGGTTTATATACATTAAACGCCCAAAAAGCGTCGTTTGGATTAAATTTCACACCTCTTAGAGTAAAAACTTTAAATCTTCTTTTTAAAATTTCATCTTGATTAAAACTCGCACTTTGCATATTTTGAGGTAGCGACGAGGCGTCTTGTTTTACTTCAAATTCAAGCAAGCTGATGCGCTCATTTGGCTTATAGACATTTTCGTCTGGCAGGGCATTTTGCTGCTTGTTTGGCTCTGGTTTTGTTGTCTGCGAACAACCCAAAAACAAAGCAACACTAAGTGCTAAAAATATACCTTTTTTCAAATTTCTTCCTTATCCTTAAATATAGCTTCGACGATCAAAACAAAGATATAAAACATCTTTTCATCGTTGTTTTTGCAAATTTGTTTCATCGTCTCGTTTTGATCCTTTACCTTTATATCGTTTGATCTTAAAATTTCTACAATGTCTGAGCCAAATTTCTTTGAAAGCTCGCCCACTTTGACATCATTTAGTGCGTTTAAAAACCTTGTCGTGTTGCAGTCCATCTGAACTGGCTTATGCTTTAAGATATTCTTAAACTCTAGGCTTAGCTTTTTTAGCTTTTTCTTCTTGACGTAGCTGTGGATTATGGTGAGGACAACCAAGCTAAAGCCAAAGAAAATGTGCAAATTTAGCGAATTTTCGCTCATCTCTCCCTTTAAAAAGAGCACGCCGCTTGCAAAAAGTCCCGCCACGCAGACAAAAAGTAGCAGCAAGATGATGTATTTAAAGACGACCTCGAGCCAGACGTTATCTTTTAGCCTCTCAAACATCAAGCCGCCCTATCTCATCTTCGCTAAAAACTAAAATACCATTTTCTTTTAGCAGTTTTGCCGCTACGCCGTCACCTAAAATGAGCCTTTTAGTGAAGCTTCCATCATAAATTTGCCCGCTCCCACAGCTTGGGCTTCTAGCTTTTAAAATAGCCTTTTTACAGCCATTTAGCTTAGCTATTTTTAGGCAAATTTTAGCTCCAAATTTAAAATTATCGCTCACATCTTTGGCGGTTTTTGTGAGAACTAAACCCTCTTTAATCTCAGCTGGCTCTCTTGGTGTGCTAAGTCCGCCAAAAACCTCTGGACAGACGAAAAGCAGATGATATCTCTTTGAAATTTCATCTAAAATTTCCCTATCCAAAAGGTTGTTTTCGCCATTAAATTTGCAGTTTATGCCAGCCAGACAAGCGCTTATTAAGACCTTTTCTCTCAAAGTCCAGCTTCTTTTAAAAGCTCGCTAGCATAAATTTCACGAAGTTTGCTTGAAATCTCGCCCACTTTTGCGCCGTTTATCGCCTTGCCGTCAGCATAGATGACTGGCAAAAGGATGAGCGTAGCAGCCGAGATAAAGACTTCATCAGCACTATAAACCTCGTCCATGCTAAATTTACGCTCCTCTATCTTTAGGCCGATATCTTTAGCGATCCTTAAAAGCCTCATACGACGTATCCCTGGCAAAATTTCATTTGAAAGTGGCTTGGTAATGAGGGTTTTATCTTTGATGATAAAAGCGCTCGAGCTACAGCCCTCTGTAACAAAGCCATTTTCGACCATAAAGCCCTCGTCCGCACCCTTTTTGTGAGCCTCGTTTTTAGCGTAGCACTGAGCTAGAAGCGAGATCGACTTGATGTCGCGCCTTTTCCACCTGATGTCCTCGACGCTTACCACTTTTATGCCATTTTTTGCGGCTGGGTTGTTTAAAATTTCGCTCTCATAGCAAAAGATAAAGACGCTTGGGGTTAAATTTTCCATAAAATAGAAATTTCTAAACGCCACACCTCTTGTTACTTGCATGTAAATTCCGCCCTCTTTTAAGGCGTTTTTAGCGATTATCTCATTTAAGATCGCTTCAAATTTATCTTTTTCGTAAGGCAGGCTTATATCTATCTCGTTTAAACTTCTCTCAAACCTCGCCCAAAAGCCATCTTTATCGACCATTTTTGAATTTATCACAGGCACTACTTCATAAATTCCATCGCCAAATATAAATCCCCTATCAAACGCACTAACTTTTGCCTCATCTTTTGGCACAAACTCACCATTTACAAAGACCGTTTCTAAAGCTTTATCTGCCATTTTTAGCTCCTTAAATTTTGTGCAAATTGTATCTAATTTTGTTTGAATTTATAGATTTTTAGATACAATGAGCTGAAATTTTTAAGGTAAAAAGTCTATAAAAAATGAAAGAAAATCTAAGAAACACTATCATTAAAAATATTTTTTTCGTCTCAAAACAGCCAGTTTTATTTAGAGATTTGCTTGAAGCAAATGCCCTTTTTAACGAAGGTATGCTAGTTGATGGCGCAAAGCTAAATTTTAGATTTAACCACGTGAAGCTCTATCAAATTTATGCACTTATCTGCTTTGTAGTCTTGTTTCCGCTTCTCATCATCACGCACCACTTTTTAGCAAAGGCTGACGCGCACATCTCGATAATAGCAACTACCATCGTCACTTCAGCTGTCTTTATCGGCTTTGACATGTTTAAGGTTTGGGCAAGAAGAGAGATAAGCTTGGATCTTATAAAAAAAGCTTGGAGCGTGCATTTTCCATATTTTGGATATGAAAAGTATTCAAGCAAGGTTGAAGAAATTTACAACACCGCTCTTAAAAATGACGTTTCAAAAAAAGATTTAGAACAATATATATATGAAAAGCTAATCTCTCAAAAAGAGAGCGCTGAGTAAATTTCATTTTGTTTTAAAGCAACTCGTAAAATTAGCTTTTTAACATTTTCGTCTTTGCAAAGTAGCTTCGCTTCTATCTCGCTTATGAAATAATATGGAAGTTTTTTGATCTTTTTATCTAGCATCAAAAACCTATCTGAGATGATTTTTATATCATTTTGCAAGGCGCTTTTCTCTTTTAACTCGTCTAAATTTAGATAATTTCTAAGCTTAACCAGATCGCTATTTATGTCATCAAGCTTGCTAGCTATAAATTTTGCATTTTTCATATTATCATCGTCTAAATTTTTACTAACTTTTATAGCGTAGTTTAGCTCATTTAGCGAGACTAAAATCGCTTTTTCATCCGTGCTAAAAGCATCTTTGTTTGACTCATTTAGAGAAATTTGCACTAAATTTCTAAAACCTATCAAGGCACTGCTTAAGCTATTTTTTATCGCTGTATAGTCATTTTTCTTAGTTAATAGATATGTGACAAAAACTATCAAAAAGCCAGCTGCCACGTCAAGCAATCTATCGACCATAAGGGCTAAAAAGTCTCTTTTTATAAGCGAAAAAATGGCTGTAAATTCAAACATAAAAGCCGTTGCAAAGACGATTTGTTTGTATGATTTTAGATAATAAACCAAAAACATACCGATAAAGACAACCACGTAAAATGCGTATGATTCGCCCATAAATTTCACAAAAACAAGCGCGATAAAAAAGCCGATAACTCCGCCAAGAAGGCTATCTCTGCCTGCATTTTTCAAAGCATCTTCGTCGCTTTTGTTTAGGCTCATCACCGCTATGGCGATCCAAATTCCATGATTTATATGCATCGCCTGCGCTATAAAAATGGCTATCGACATGCAAATGGCAAGCCTTAAAGACTCTTTTAATATTTCATTTTTTAAATTTAGCTTTTTAAACGCCTCTTTTAGCGTGATCTTTTTTGTGTTGTTAAACGAGAGTTTGTCCTCGCCGCCCTCTTTTATAAGCAAAAATTTATCGTAAAGCACGCCAAGCGAGCTTGCAAAAATTTTAAAATTTGAGTTTTTAGCTAAATTTAGTGCATCAAATTTTAGCTTTGGAGTTTGATTTTTGAAAATTTTTTTAAGCTCAAAAAGGTTGTAAGCGATCTCATTTTTTACCTCATTTAAAAGCGCTTTGTCCTCGATCCTTTCAAACGAAGCGCCCAAAGTTCGAAGCAAAAGGGCGATCTCTTCAACTTTATAAAAATAAAATAGCGCTTTGGCTTGATTTCTAACTAGCTTAACATCTTTTATCTTTAGGCTTTTGTTTGCAAAAATTTCTTTTGATTTATCAATCGAGCTCATCAAATCTGCGATACTTGCGTAAAAATGGCTCGTGCCAAGCGCCTTGCTCGATAAGATGGCGTTGTCTAGCAAAAAACTGATACTCTTTTTAGTAAATTTGCCGTATTTGCCAAAATTTTCAAATTTTATGATGATACTTAGCACGCTAGCAAGTACCAGACCGCCGATGCTTTCAATCACATTTAGCCCTACTGCGGCCTTTGTCACAAAGGCAACTAACCCTGTTGCATTTACGGCGAGTAAAATTTTGTTTAAATTTGAGCTATAAATTTGGCTAATTCCTACCACAAATATCCAGACAAATACGATAAACGAGAGCCAAACGCCAAGGCTGATAAATGGATCAACAAATGGCATAAAAGCGCAAGAAAGCACGATATAAAGCAGCAAAAATGCAAATTTACTCCTATCTTTGCACTCAAGCTCACCAAGAAAGAAGATACCCATCGTGATATTTACAGCCATGATAGCGCCACTTAGATGAAAGAAGTAAAAGCACAAAAAGCAGTTAAAAGCGATGGTTGTGGCGGCTTTTAGCGAGTAGATGAGCTGGAAATTTGCAGGGTCGTAGTAGCGGATAAAGCTTTTAAATTTCTTAATTATTTCCATTGACGCTCTTGCATATTGTTTAAAATTTGATTTTTATAACGCAAATTTTCAAGCTTTATGCTAAGAGCTCTGTTTTCTTCAAGGAGCATATCTCGTTTGCCGCTGATATCGGCGATATCTCTACTTATATAATAAATTTGATTTGCTATATAAATTTTTGGCAAAAATAGAGCCAGCGCTATAAAAACCGCCAGATAGACCATCACTAGCGTCTTAAAGCTTAAATTTACCTCACGTTTTTGCTCCTCGTCGTGAAGTGTTAGCAGCTCTTCTTTTTCTTGCATCTTTATCCTTTTATCTTAAAAACACGCAGTTTTGCGCTCTTGCTTCGTGAGTTTTGCGCTAGCTCACTTTGGCTTGCTGTTAGTGGTTTTTTGGTTAAAATTTCGCCCAGATCGTGGTTGTTTCCGCACTCACATCGGTAGATGCCAGGCGGACAGATACAGCTGTTTGCCCACTTTTTGAAGCGCTCTTTTACGATCCTATCTTCAAGCGAGTGAAATGTTATGATTGCCACCAAACAATCTTTAAAACCGCCCTTTTCTATGCTATAAAGCAAATTTGTTAGCTCATCTAGCTCGCCATTTACCTCTATCCTAATCGCCTGAAAAGCAAGGATCGCAGGGCTAACACCGCGCCCTTTTATCTGAGCTGTGCCTATTATGTTTGCAAGCTCTTTTGCGCTTGTTATCTTGCTTAAATTTCTAGCATTTATTATCTTATTTGCGATCCCAGCGGCATTTTTTAGCTCGCCGTAATCCCTAAAAATCCTAACTAACTCATCAAACGAGTAATCATTTACCACGTCATAGGCGCTAAATCCTCGCTCTTTATCCATGCGCATATCAAGCGCGCTTGAGCCAAGGCTAAAGCCTCTATCATCTTTATCTATCTGTAAAGAGCTAACGCCAATGTCAGCTAAAATCCCTCTAACATTTGAAATTTCATCGCTACTAAGTTTGCTAATAAGCTCAGAAAAATTGCTCTTATAAATTTTCACTCTGTTGCCAAATGGCTCAAGTTTTTTGAGCGAGAAATTTATAGCTTCGTTGTCTTTGTCGCAAGCGATCAAATTTAAATTTTCATTTTGAGACAAAATGGCACTAGAATGTCCAGCATATCCAAGCGTGCAATCTATAAAATTTCCACGCAGGTCTTTAAAAAATGATACAACTTCGTCAAGTAAAACGCTAATATGCGGACTTTGCAACACTGCCTCTTTAGTGAAATTAGTGTGAAAATTTATCGAAATTTTACTTAAAAAGCTATCATTACATAAAATTTTACACAAATTTTAAGATAGCTTAAATATAATCACCCAAACATAGGAGAAAAAATGGACTTACTGCACTCAACAAATGAGATAAAAAAGATATCTCTTTCGATGTTTAGAAAGAATTTTTTTGGTGTTTTTCATGGTTCTATCTCGGCAAGGGTAGAAAAAAATCAATTTATCATCAACAAGCAAAGTGCCATTTTTGACGACTTGCAAGATAGTGATCTAACGCTTCTTTCATCAAAAAAAGACTACCGATGGAATGATGCGAGTTTGGATGCTGATATACACTTAAATATCTACAAAAACATAAATGAAGCAAAATTTGTCTGCTACGCCATGCCTCCATACGTGACAGCTTATGCAATGAAACATGAAAAGATCGCGCCAAAAGACTATTTTGGATGCATGAGGTTTAATGAAATTTTAGTCTATGATCCAAAGCAGTTTGACGACTGGTATGAGCGTGCTGAGACAGAAATTTATAGAGCGATGATAGAGAAAAATACTAACGTCGTCGTGATCAAAGGATACGGCGTTTACGCGTATAGCAGGAGCCCTCAGCTACTTGCAAAAGATATAGCCTTGTTAGAAAACAGCTGCAAACTGCTTCATTTTACTGGTGATTACAGCGATTTTAGCATTTAAATTTTTGCTAACAAAGATAAAAAATGTTAGTAAAAATTTAGCAAGAAACGTTTTTATAAAGCCCCATTTTAAGCTTATTTAAGCCAAATTTCTATAAAATATCGCACAAGCTTTGTTAGTATTTTAAAGGAAGAACTTAATGTTATCTTGGATGCAAAAACATAAAAAATACCTAGTCGTGACAATTTGGGTAAGCACGATAGCTTTTGTCGGTGCTGGTTTTGTCGGCTGGGGCGCATACGATCTAAACAGCAACAGAGCTACTTCAGTAGCCAAAGTAGGACATAGAAATATAAGCGTTCAAGAGTTGCAACAAAAATATGATAGGCTATATCAGTACTACAACAATGTATTTGAAGGCAAATTAACTCAAGAGAAAGCTGAAGAGTTAGGCCTAGAAAATGCTGCACTTCAAGCTGCTATTCAAGAAAATTTACTATTAAATTTTGCAGACGACATCGGTCTAAGTGTTAATAAAGACGATGTTTTAAAATATATAATCGTCGATCCAACATTTCAAAAAGACGGCGTTTTTGACAAAAATTTATACTACGATGTGCTAAGAAGAGCCAGGATAAACCCAACTGATTTTGAAGATAATCTAAAACTAACTATCTTACTAGATAAACTTAGAACTATTTTAAATTTGCCTGCTAGCAAAGAAGATATCGCCATGATGGAAGCTAGCTTTTTCATGCAAGATAAATTAGCTGTGCAAGTAGTAAATGCTGATCAAAACGAGATCAAGGTAGATGAAAAAGAGCTAAAAGATCTTTGGGAGATAAATAAAAATAACTATATGACAAAGACACTTTATGGCATAGATACATACTTTGTCGAGTCAGAAAAAAGCGACGCAAACGAAAGCGTTTTAAAGTCTTACTATAATGAAAACCAAGATAAATACAAGGGATCTGATGACAAGATAAAACCTTTTAGCGAGGTAAAAGCTGAGGTTAATAAAGACTATAACATAGAACAAAGCAAAACTAACGCTTTAGAAAAGTATGTCGCTGTCAAAAAAGCTGAACTTGCAACTAATGGTTTTATAAGCGTAAATGAGGACAACGCTACTTTTTCACTTGATGAGATTAAGGGTGCAAAAGTTGGCGAAGTGATGAAACCATTTATCTACAAAGATGGCTATTTAATAGCTAGAGTAAAAAGTATAACTCCTCCACAACCTATGAGCTTTGAACAAGCAAGAGCTAATGTGCTTGAAATTTATAAAAGTAAAAAAGAAAAAGAAATTTTAACAGCAAAAGCAAAAGATACTCTACAAAACTTTAAAGGCACAGATGTTGGCTTTGTTAGCAGAGAGGTAAATGGCTCTATTGCGGGCTTAAATGAGAGCGATACAAGGGCTTTTGTATCTCAACTTTTTGACACTAACAACACAAAAGGTTATGTTATATTAGATGACAAAGCCGTAGTGTACGATATTTTGGAACAAAGATTGCTTACTAACAATATAAATAACAACTATAAGCAAATAACACAACAAAATGTTGCAATGCTTAAAAACAACGAGTTGATAAAAGATTTAACAAATAAACTTCTAAAATATTATGAAGTTAAAGAATATGTCAAAAGGTAAAAATTTTGAGTACTAGAATTTTAGGCATAGATGTCGGATCATTTCAAATTTGTGCTGTTATAGCAGAACAAAATGATGATGGCATAAAAATAATAGGAATAGGCACAGAAAAAGCACAAGGTATAAAAAAGGGTGCTATAAACAACATTGAACTAGCTGCAAAGTCTATAAAAAATGCACTCATAGAAGCACAAAAAGTTGCAGGCACACACTATGAAAGAGTAGTGGTTTCGATATCTGGAAAATATACTAAAAGCGTAAATAGCAGTGGCGTAGTAAATATACCAAATCATGAAATAGGCATAAAAGAGATAGAGCGTGCCATGCAGATGGCAGATCACAATGCCGAGACCTCACCAGAATATGAAAAACTTCATGTCTTACCTTACAACTTTAAGGTGGATGGACAAGAATTTATAGAAGATCCTATCGGTATGAATGGCACTAGACTTGAAGTACAAACACATATCATAAGTATCCAAAAATCACAACTAAGCAATCTAAGAAAGGCTGTAAATTTAGCAGGCGTACAAGTCGATAACGTCGTTCTTTCTGGTTACGCATCAGCCATAGCAACACTAACAAAAGACGAAAAAGAACTTGGTGTTGCACTTATAGATATGGGCGGCGAGACATGTAATATGGTAGTGCACGCTGGAAATTCACTAAGGTATAACTCATATCTACACGTTGGCTCTGCAAATATAACTATAGATCTTTCAATGGCGCTTCATACTCCTTTGCCAAAAGCTGAAGAGATAAAACTAGAATATGGCAAACTGGTAAATAAATCAGTTGATCTTATCGAGCTTCCAAGACTTGGCGATGAGCAAAAAACTCACGAAGTTTCACTTGATGTTATATCAAATGTCATCTCAGCTAGAGCAGAAGAGACTGTGATGGTGCTTGCAAATATGCTTGAAGATAGTGGATACAAAGATCTTGTTGGCGCTGGCATAGTACTAACCGGCGGCATGACAAAGCTTGATGGGTTAAAAGACTTAGCTTCTGCGATATTTGACAACATGCCAGTTAGGATCGCTAGACCAAAAGAGATGGATGGTTTATATGAGATTTTAAGAGATCCAGCAAATTCTTGTGCCATAGGACTTTGCATGTATGGCGCTGGTGAATTTACACCTTATGAGATAGACTCAGAAAAAAAGATGAGATATAAAGGCGAGTTAAGATCAAAGCCAAAAGCAAATTTTAATATTTTTGAAGAAGAGAAAAAAGAGAAATTTGAAGTAAAAAAACAAGATAAAGATGATTTTGAAGAGGGCATTGAGCTTGTAAATATGGATATAAATTTAGAGCAAACAAACAACAAAAACGAGCTTGCAAATATCGCTGATATAAGTAAGCAAGAAAAAAAACCAAGTGCTTTAAAGAAATTTTGGCACAGCATGACACAACTATTTTGAGGAGAATTTTTACAATGAGCAACAGTTTCACAATCGAAGAGAACAAGAGCCTTTATAGCGCAAAGATAAAGGTAGTAGGCGTAGGTGGTGGTGGTGGTAATATGATAAACCACATCATAAGAGAAAATCCAAATTTAGACATCGATCTAATGATAGCAAATACAGATGCTAAGGCACTTGACAATTCTCCTGCGCACACAAAGATACAACTTGGTGAGAAAAAGACAAAAGGTCTTGGCGCTGGCATGAGACCAGAGGTTGGCAAAGAAGCTGCACAAGAGAGCTACGAAGAGATAAAAAGTGCTCTTGAGACTTCTGATGTTGTGTTCATCGCTTCAGGCCTTGGTGGTGGTACAGGTACAGGCGCTGCTCCAGTTGTTGCACAAGCCGCAAAAGAGATAGGTGCGCTAACAGTTGCTGTTGTAACTATGCCTTTTTCATTTGAGGGTAAAAAGCGCAGCAAGCTAGCTGATATAGGTCTAAGCGAACTTAGAAAAGAGAGCGACTCTATCGTTATCATACCAAACGACAGACTTTTAACTTTGATAGATAAAAAATCAGGCATCAAAGAGAGCTTTAAAATGGTTGATGAAGTGCTTGCAAGAGCGGTAAATGGTATGTGCTCTATCGTGCTTGACTCTGGTGTTAGCGATATCAACCTTGATTTTGCTGACGTAAAAACAGTTATGAGCCACAGAGGTCATGCTTTAATGGGCGTTGGCGAGGCTTATGGCGAGGGTGCAGCTCAAGAAGCTATAAAAAATGCTATCCAATCACCACTGCTTGATAACATGAACATAAACGGAGCGCTTGGTGTTTTAGTTCATTTTAAAATGCATCCAAACTGCTCACTTGATGATCTTCATAGCGCGATGTCAATGATCGAGGAGGCATCTGATGATGATGCTGATGTGATCTTTGGTACAACAACTGATGAAAACATAGAAGACAATAAAGTCGAAGTTACTATCATCGCAACAGGTTTTAAAGGTGCAGAAAAAGAAAGCGAAGAAAAAAAAATAGCCCAAGAGCCTGAAAATGATCTTTTAAATAAAAATATCGTTTTAAAAAGAAGAGTAAGTGGTGGCTACAATAGCGATGAGTATATCTCTCAGCTAGACATTCCATCATATCTTCGTCACCAAATGGACTAAGTCCTAACTAAAAATTCTCCTGTTAAATTGCAAGTTTATCTTGCAATTTACCTTTTAATATATTCAAATTTTAACCATTACCTAGCAAACGCCTAAAATTATCTTCTATAACTCGCATTATTTTTAGTTTTTACTTGCATAAATTTATTTGTGAATTTATTAAATACTTTAAGCACTCCCAAACAAATTTAACTACGCTTTTATGATATTTTTAAAATTTAAAGTAGAAGTTTAAGAAGAAAAGCTAGAAATTTGCTAGTAAAGCTAGATTTCTAGCCAAATTTATTAATTTACTCCAAGTTGTGCTTTTACAAAGTCGCTTGCCATTTGGATATTCCACTCAGGCTCCCAAACTAGGTCGATCTCGCACTCTTTTACGCCCTCCACACCAAGCACAGCCGTTTCAACCCAGCCAAGTATCATCTCATGAAGCGGACAAGACTTAGTTGAAAGCGTCATCGTCACCTTTGCTTTGCCGTTTTCATCGCAGCTCGCATCATATATGAGCCCAAGCGAAACGATGTCAAAGCCAACCTCGGGATCGACGATATTTGACAGAGCATCATAAATTTTTTCTTTCATTTTTTATCCTTTAAAACCAGTAAATTTAAAAACATTTATCATATTTACAGCAAGCAAAATGATGCTTAAAGCCATAAAAATCATACTTGCATAGACCAAATTTCTCATCTCAAAGCTAACCGCCAAAAAGTAGCAAACAAGCGAAATAGCATTAAAAGCTATGGCAAGATATGCAGCCTTTTTTAGTATCATCGCATCAAGCAGTGGCACTTTTGCCTTGCCAACAAAGGGTGCCACGTAGTGATACCAGATAAGAAATGGCGCGATCTTATATAGATGAGCCACGATAAAGGCAAACAAAAAGCCATATATCATAAAAAATGCAGCCAAATTTAACTTTTCAAAAATCATAAAAATAGCAGCGCAAAGCAAGGCAAATAGCGAAAGAGCGATATTTACATTCCAGTAATCATACGCCTTTCTCACGCGCTTTTTTAGGATGTAAAACGCCTGAGCTATAAAAAGCAAAGCTGCCATAGCCACTGCAAAAATAGCTAAATTTTCATCGATTGCCAGCAAAACGCCAGCCAAAATATAAGAGGCAAGAGAGGCTTTGCTAAGTGTAAATTTAAGATCATGAGCCAAAGCAAACATCGGTAAAAGCACGCTTGCAGCCCCAAGTATCACGAAAAATACAAAACCCAGCACAAAATATACGTGAAATTTTAGCGTCATAGTAAAATCAAGCATAAGCGTGCCACCAAGTATCATCACTAGGCAAAATCCAAGCGTTATGCCAACTAGCAAAAATATCGCCGAGACAAAGAGCACAAAGGCTGCAAAGCTTCTTTTTTCATTACCCATAAAGCTTAGTGCATAGGTCGAGCCAAAAAAGAGAAGTGTGCCAAAGAGAAAAACTCCGCTGATTTGCAAAATCCTAGCCTCGCCAAATATCATCGCATAGCTCATAGCAAGTAGCGACAGACAAAAGATGGCTAAATTTAAAATAGCCCCCTTGACCGTAAAAAATGGCTTTTCTAAAATGACCGAGGTTAGCTGATAGAGCGCTCCGATGATGATGCTCATCACAAAGCCCACGAAAAATATATGCAAAAAACCAGCCGTGTTTAGCGAGCTAATCGCCTCAAAATCAGCGTAAAAAAACGCCAGGACGCTTAGCGCTAAGAAAAAAATGCCAGCGATAAAGTAGCCGCCAACTAGCTTAAATGGCGGCGCATAAGTGTTTAAAAGCATCTTAGTGGCAAAGGCTGTTGTCTATGTTTTCTATGCTCGCACCCTCTTTTAGGCTAAAAGTCATCTTCACAGCTCCGCCTTCAAGGTCCTCGCGCTCCACATCAAAGCTCTTTTCTATCTTTGGGATGAGCCCAGCTGGAAATTTGTGATTTACCATCACGATCTTTGTGTTTTTATTGGCAAATTTTATAGCCAAAAGCGCGTTTATCATAGGCTCTGGCGGCACGCAAGGACGTGAGTCAAAGCCCACAAAGCTTACACCATTTTCACTAAATTTATAAAAAGGCACCGTCGCACCCTCAACGTTAAACTGCTCTGCATTTTTGAAAAATTCACTCATTTTTTCTCCTTTTGATTTTGGAGAATTATACTCTGATTAAACTTTTCAAACCATTGATTTGCTTCAACAAAAGGCTCTACTTAACGTATGGGATAAACTCCTCGTATCCAAGCCTAGCCATATCCTCAAGCGGTATAAATTTAAGGCTTGCTCCGTTTATGCAGTATCTTAGCCCACCCTTGTCGCTTGGTCCGTCATCAAAAACATGCCCAAGGTGTGCGTCGCTGTTTTGAGACCTCACCTCAACCCTTTTCATCATAAATGAGTTGTCCTCGCTATACGCAAGCGCCGTTGTCGTGATAGGCTTTGTAAAGCTTGGCCAGCCACATCCTGCGTCAAATTTATCAGCGCTTGAAAAGAGTGGCTTGCCGCTGGTGATATCGACATAGATGCCCTTTTTGTCAAATTTATCATACTCGCTGCTAAATGGCCTCTCAGTCGCCGCCTCCTGCGTCACGGCATACTGCTCGCTACTTAAATTTCTCTTTAGCTCCTCTTTGCTAAGCGGTTTAAATTTAGCCTCATCATAAAGTGGCTTATTTGCCAAATTTAGATCGATGTGGCAGTATCCAAAAGGGTTTTTATCAAGATAGTCTTGATGATACTCCTCAGCAATGATAAAATTTTTAAGCGGTGCTACCTCAACCACGATCTTATCTTTAAATTTCTTTTGCTCGATCTTTATAAAGCTCTCAATAACTGGCAGATCGTCCTTGCTAACATAGTAAATCCCGCTTCTATACTGTCTGCCGACGTCATTGCCCTGTTTATTTAGCGAGGTCGGGTCGATCACTCTAAAAAAATGAGCCAAAATTTCAGCCAAAGCGACCCTGTTTTCGTCAAATTTCACATAAAGTGTCTCGGCGTGATCGCTCTCATGAAGCTCACGGTAGCTCGTGCTCTCGCTCTTACCATTTGCGTAGCCTACTTTTGTATCCACCACGCCAAATATCTTTTTAAAATATCCCTGCATGCCCCAAAAGCAGCCACCTGCTAAATAAATTTCTTTCAAATTTTGCCCTGCCATCGTCTGCTCCTTTAAAAACTCATCTTTAGCCATCAAATTTACACCCAAAAATACCGCCAAAACCAAGAGAAAATTTAATATCTTTTTCATGTGAGCTCCTTTTTTGAAGGATTATATAAAATTTAAAGTTATAAAGTGTGAAGTAAGGGGCAAAGCGCCCCTAAATTTTAGTGCAAGAAGTGTCTAACACCAGTGAAATATAGCGATATGCCGTGCTCATCGGCAGCCTCTATCACCTCATCATCTCTGATACTGCCGCCCGGCTCGATGACGCATTTTACGCCCACTTTGCTAGCGATGTCGATGCTGTCTCTAAATGGAAAGAACGCCTCGCTTGCAAGCACGCAGCCACTTAGATCGATCTTTAGCTCTTTTGCCTTTGCCACGGCCGCACGAGCAGCATCCACACGGCTAGTCATACCCATGCCAATGGCCACCATAGCGCCATCTTTTACATAAACTACGCAGTTGCTCTTTGTTAGTGCAGCCACTTTCCACGCTATCTGAGCGTCTTTTAGCTCGCTACCAGTTGCAAATTTCTTGCTCATTTGCTTCATGTTTTCAAGCTCTTCGTCTTTTACAAGGTCCCTTTCTTGAAATACAAATCCACCATCGATGTGCTTAAAGTCAAATTTATCATTTGCGCGGACTAAAAATTTATTATCCTGAGTGAAAATTTTGATGCGTTTTTTGCTCTCAAACACCTTAAGCGCGGCATCATCGACATTTGCAGCGATGATCACTTCAACGTAAATTTCATTTATCTTTTTAGCTAGCTCCTCATCAAGCGTGCCATTTATCGCCACCACGCCGCCGTATGCTGATATCGGATCGCACTTAAGCGCTGCCACGTAGCTCTCAAGTAGCGTATCTTTTACCGCAAAGCCGCAAGGATTAGCGTGCTTGATGATAGCCACTGCTGGCGCGTCCTCAAAGCTAGTTGCAAGCATTAGCGCGCCATTTATATCGGTCATGTTATTGAAACTTGCCTCGCCTTTTAGGGCTCTAAAGTTGTTTGTGAAGAAATAATCAAACTCATAAAGCGCGCCTTTTTGGTGTGGATTTTCGCCGTATCTGGTGTCAAAAACCTTGCTTCCCACGATAAATCTAGCATCACCAAAACCGCCATTAAATCTATCATTCATATAGTTTGCGATCATGCTGTCATAGGCTGCTGTATGCTCGAACGCCTTTATCATCAGCGATCTTCTAAACTCATAATCATCGCTTTTTTCTCTTAGGCGCTTTAAAATTTCATCGTAATCAAGCACGCTTGTGACTATAAGCACGTCTTTAAAGTTTTTAGCAGCGCTTCTTACCATGGCTGGGCCGCCGATGTCGATATTTTCGATGATCTCGGCAAAGTCATCAGTCCTAATCGTAGTCTCTTTAAATGGATATAAATTTACGCAAACTAGGTCGATGCCCTCGATGCCATACTCCTTTGCCTGAGCCACGTGCGTAGCGTCGTCACGTTTGTGCAAGATGCCACCATGTATCTTTGGATGAAGCGTCTTTACCCTGCCCTCAAACATCTCAGGCGACGCCGTAAATTCGCTAACCTCAGTGGCTTTGACGCCCTCGCTCTTTAAAAGTTTGTAGGTGCCACCAGTTGAAAGTATCTGCCAGCCAAGCTCTTCTAGCCCCTTTGCAAACTCTACAATACCCTCTTTATCGCTAACGCTAAGCAACGCTCTCATTTTTTCTCCTTTATTAAATTTTAAAGATATTTTCCTGCAAAAAATGAACATATGGCAACAATAACTGTCACAAAAATGCCAAGTGTTATCATCTTATGTTCAAATTTTTTATCTAAATCTCCTCTTATTAAAAGAGTTAATTCACTAACTTGTTTTTTAGCTTCATTGTAAAATTTTCTTACATGATAATTTCTTTCAATAAACTCCCAAATTTCATAACATTGATGTTTTTCTTGCTTGACTGGATTTAAGAAAAAACTTTTTATACTATAAATACAAAAATCATCTCTAATTTTTTCCAATTCTTTAACTTTTTTAGCTTTATCTGGATCTGATACTGTATTTATAGTCTTTTCTATAAATTTTTGTGTGTTTATATTGTAAGCCAATCCTATTAAAAACAAAAGTATAAATCGCTCAGCTTTTTTATCATCGATACCAAACTTAGAATTTGATAACATTAAAAATCCACTTTCAGCAAAAACAACATCAATATCATTAGAGGTATATCTATTTTCTGATAAAATTTTCAAAGTCTTACTCCCTCTAAGCAACATTGATATCTGTTCATCATTTAAACCATTGTTTTTACCCTTAATAGCATAGTATATAAAATTTTTATCTAGCTCAAAATTATTTTCATCTAATTCTTTTTTATTAGAGAAATATTTAGATAGATTTTTTATAAAATAATTTTTTTCATCGTCTTGACTACAAAATGTCTTTTCACCATCGTACTCAAAATATGAACTTTCGAGAACTAAAAAAAACAAACTAAATATTTTAAATATCTTAAAGTTTTTCTCTTCTATTTTGCAAATACTACACTCTTTTTTTACGCTTTCAAATATAAATTTATGTTCAATATCTTTAAATTCAAATTTATCTTCATTAATTTTTTCAATCAAAGAAATTTGATAGGCTGAAATTTTATGAGCGCTCAATACTTCATTCTCCTGTTTTATCAAATTTACTCCGCCAAACACATCGCTTTTTCAAGCACTAGTAGCCCCATAGCTGTGTCTTTTTTGATATTTTCTTCTGTTAAATTTTCTAGTTTTTCTAAACTTTTGCCACTAGCATTTACTGCAAAATGGCTCTTTTTAACTAAATTTTGAAACTCGCCACCTGCGATATCCACACTAAAAGCATAGTTTGAAATTTGCTTGCCACTAAAATAGCTTGAACTTAGCACGCTTAAATTTACAGCCTCTTTTTTACTAAATGCCTTGCAGATCGGGCTTTTAGCGCTAAATTTCACCACCTTTATGCCGCCCTCATCTGAAAATATATACTCTTTAAACTCATTTAAATTTTTAGCTCTAACTGCCTTAAAATCAGCCTCTACACCATCACTGCCAGCTAGGATGATGCTAGCAGCGCTTGTCTTATTGTATTCGCCGATCTTTTTGCCGTTTTCATAAAGCGCACTA
This sequence comes from Campylobacter concisus, assembly GCF_002165815.1. Taxonomy (GTDB): domain Bacteria; phylum Campylobacterota; class Campylobacteria; order Campylobacterales; family Campylobacteraceae; genus Campylobacter_A; species Campylobacter_A concisus_BH. The sequence continues at coordinate 75,225 of NZ_NDYN01000005.1, read as the reverse complement.
TCTTTTAGCTCAAATTTGATCTCATTTCCATCAAGATCGCTTACGTTTAGCTCTCTACAAAAGCCAGCCACAGCCAAAAGTAAAATCACAAATTTCTTCATCTAAACTCCAAATTTCTCTTTTAATCGCCCATAAGCCTCGTTTATCTCCTGAAGCTTCTTAGTCGAGCGCTCTATCACCTCTTTGCTCTCACCCCTGCCCATCAAAATGTCAGGGTGATACTGCCTCACAAGCTCTTTGTAGCGAGCCTTTACCTCTTCAAGACTTGCATTTTTACTAAGTCCTAAAACCTCAAATGCATAGTTTTCTTGGCTTATCTCATCGTGATTTGCCCCAAACCTCGAGCCATAAAAGCTATCAAATTTAAAGATTATCTCATCAAGCGTCTCTTTGTCGATGCCAAATCCATAAGCGATATTTCTTATGACATCTTGCTCGCTTTTGTTAAACTCACCGTCTATATAGGCTAAATTTAGAAAAAAAGTGAGCCTAGCCACGCAGGTATCGTAGTTTAGATTAAACGCGCGCTTGTAGTTTCTGGCGGTTTCATAGGCGTTATCTACATTTTCTTTTTGGCTGTTATAGACCTCTTTTAGATACTCGCGCACGCCGCTAACGCCGCTAACTTTCTGGCTTAGATCATCTAGCACTTGAGTGATCAGTCTAGCCTCTAGCTCACTAACTCTGCCATCACTTTTAGCGACTTTTGCAAGCAGTGAGACTAGAAATTTAGCCTCATTTACATTTGCTTGTTTATTGCGGTTACTACCTATTTGGACATTCATAAATAAAAATATCGCACCGCCTAATATCAGTAAAAACAGGACTCCAGACATATTACCACAAGTGATAGATTGTATTTTTTATCTTGCCATTTACCAGCTCATTTTTGCGCCATGAGCTCTCGTCGTTCATCACGTTCCAGCGGCGCTCCTCAGGGCGATAAAACCAGTCTTTATCTATCTGATAGTAAATTTGCTTACCGTTTGTCTCGATGATGTTTGCGATGTTGTTATCGTGATAGCTGTTCTCATCGTAGTCGGTAAAGGCTCGCTGCCCCATCTCCGAGTAAAGCAGCGTTAGCTCCTGAAGCATCTCGTTTAGATCATCGTCCATTTTCTTGACATGCAGACCGATCTCCTGCGCCTCACGAAAGAGTATCGGATACTCATGCGCTGGGTAGTCTGCGTTTAGTCGCTCTGAAATTTCAACGATCTTTTTATCATCATCTATGTGATATCTAAGTAGCTCAGAGCAAATTTTAAGCGAGAGCGAGCTAGCACGATCAACCGCACCAAAAACTAGCGGATGAATATACTCATATAGCGAGTTATAGGGGTTTGTGTCGTTTGGTCTATCCTTGTCCTGCTCTTTCCAAAGCTTGACTACACGGCTAAGCTCGTCCATAGAGACACTAACAAGCTCGTTGCCCTTGTTTGTAGGGCTAAGTTCATGCTTGAGCGATGTATCAACTGGCGTTAGATAGGCAAGTGGGCCCATCACGATCTCGTTTGCTCCAAGCGCCATCATCGTAGCAGCTGAAGCGCAGTTTGATGGGATCAGTGCTATTAAATTTTTGCAGTAGTTTCTAAGGGTGCTAATGATCCTAAGCGCTGCTATACCGCTACCACCATCACTTTTTATAAAAAGATAGGCAGTGTCTATCTTTTTACCCTTTAAAATTTCATACATTGCGCTTGCATCGTTGCCGCAGACATTACCAGCGTTTGAGTTGTAGTAGGTTATCAAAGGGGCATTTAGCCTTTTTTCTATCGTACTTATCAAATTTTGAGTATCGCTAAAGAGCACTGGCGGTTTTGCCACGCCCTTTTTCTCGTTTTGCTCTACTTCCTTTTCTCCGCTTACTTTTTCCTTTTTAGAAAACATCTCTTAGTCCTCCTTTTTTACGATTTTTGCAAACTCATTTAGATAAATTTCTCTTACGTCCTCTAAGCTCTCATCTATATCATTTAGTTTAAATCTCTTGCCGCCACTAACGCCGATCTTTTCAAATTTCACACCAAATTTAGTCGTAAGTGCTTCAAATTTAGCCTCATCTTTCACGCCCACAACTGCTCTTGAAAAGCTCTCATCAAAGATAAAATTTGGCTCTTTAAATTTAACTTCACAATTTATGCCGATGTTTGAGATGCTAGCCATTTTTGCCAGCGTGATAGCAAGACCACCTACGCCTACGCTATTTGCAAACTCTAAAATTTGCTCTTTATTTGCCTCTATCACTAGCTCACAAAGGGCTCTCTCAGCTTTATAATCAACCTCTTTTAGCTTACCGCCAACCACGTTAAATAGTGCCTTTGCGTAAAGCGAAGCTGCAAACTCCCCACTTGTCTCGCCAAGCAAGTAAATCGCCCTGCCCTCGCTTAAAAATGTACTTTTTAGGTTTAAATTTGCATCTTCATTTACACCAACCGTGACGATGGCTGGCGTTGGATAGACGCTAACGCCGTCAGTGTCGTTATAAAGGCTCACGTTACCGCTAACGACTGGCGTATTTAGCTCACGGCAAGCCTCTTTTATCCCTTCGCAACCCTCTTTGAACTGCCACATAACCTCTGGATTTTGCGGGTTGCCGTAGTTTAAGCAGTCGGTGATCGCAAGTGGCACAGCGCCGCTCATCGCGACCTTTCTACCAGCTGCAGCGACGGCTCTTGCAGCGCCTATTTTTGGATCAACGAAATTTGCTCTTGGATCGCACTGCGCAGCCATAGAGACGGCCTTTTTAGTACCTTTTACTCTGATACTTGCAGCGCCCAAGCAGCCAGGCTGTTTTATCGTGTTTGTCTGGATATTTGCGTCGTATTGGTCGTAGATAAAGCTCTTATTTAGCACTTCTGGCTCTTTTAAAAGCTTAAAAAATGCCGTTTTGTTATCAATGTTGTTTGGAATTTTTAAATTTGCTATCTCATCAAGGTATTTTGGACGTGCGACTGGACGATCAAGCACCGGAGCTGCCTCACTAAGTGGGCCGATAGGGATTTCGCCTGCAAGTTCGTCATGCCAGTAAAGCTGCATCACGCCACTACTTGTGACCTCACCGATGATCTCAGCGTCAAGGTCCCACTTTCTAAAAATTTCAAGCACCTTTTGCTCGTAACCTTTTTTGGCGCAAATTAGCATACGCTCTTGAGACTCGCTTAGCATTAGCTCATAAGGCGTCATGCCAACTTCGCGCATCGGCACGCGCTCTAGATACATCTTCATGCCGCTGCCGCTTCTACCAGCCATCTCAAAGCTAGAGCTAGTAAGCCCTGCTGCGCCCATGTCTTGGATGCCGATGATGTAGTCTTTTTTAAAGAGCTCTAAGCACGCCTCCATAAGCAGTTTCTCAGCAAATGGGTCGCCTACTTGCACCGTTGGGCGAAGTGATTTATTTTCGTCGTTAAAGCTATCACTCGCCATAACAGCGCCGCCAAGTCCGTCTCTACCGGTCTTTGAGCCCACGTAAATGACTGGATTGCCCACACCTTCAGCCTTGCCGTAGAAGATTTCATCACTTTTGCAAAGTCCAAGCGCGAAGGCGTTGATTAGGATGTTGCCATTAAAGCTAGGATCAAAGGTAGTCTCGCCACCGATCGTTGGGATACCCATGCAGTTGCCGTAGTGTCCGATACCAGCGACACTTCCTTTTAGCAAATATCTATGCTTTTTGGCTAGCTCGCCCTCGCCTCTTATCTCTCCAAAACGAAGTGAGTTCATATTCGCAACGACTCTTGCGCCCATCGTAAAGACGTCTCTTAAAATTCCACCAACGCCAGTTGCAGCGCCCTGAAACGGCTCGATAAAGCTTGGGTGGTTGTGACTCTCCATCTTAAACACAGCTGCAACCCCGTCGCCAACGTCGATGACGCCAGCATTTTCGCCAGGTCCTTGGATGACCCAAGGTGCCTTTGTCGGAAAGCCGTTTAGGTATTTTTTGCTTGATTTGTAGCTGCAGTGCTCGCTCCACATCGCCGAAAATATGCCAAGCTCTAGTAAATTTGGCTCACGGCCTAAAATTTTTAAGATCTCCTCATACTCTTCGTCGCTGATTTTATGTGCTTGTATGGTAGCTTTATCCATTGATGTAACCTTTTAAGAATTTTAAGCTATTTTACAACCTTGCTTATAAAAAGTTACTAAAAAGCCTTTTGGAATTTACTAAAACAAAGCACATTTGAGAGAATTTTGCCTTGATTTACAAGGTCACTTTCGATAAATGTTTTATAAAAATTTTGCGTTAGCGTCTCAGCCTTAATCTTCTCTTCATCTTCGCTTGAAAGGTTGAAATAATAGCTCGTCTCTCTTAGAAAAAAGCCTTGATCATTAGATATATCTGAGTTTAAGATCACCGCAAAAAAGCCATTTTTCAAAGGGTGATTTGTCACGCTTTTTACTTTTATCACCTCTTTGCCACCTGCAAAAGCTTCGCAAACTGGCATGCTCTTTGTGCTATAAACTATGCTTTTGATAGCTCCATTTGAAATTTCATAAAATTTGATATTTTTTGCATTTACGAGCTCCTCTATGTCACTAGCATTTGACAAGATGAGCTCATGGTTTGTGCTTAAATTTTTAACAAGCACCATTTTGTCTGCCGCGCTGCCTTGCATGAGATCGCCAAGAGCGCTAAATTCTGCATTGACTCCAGCTGCTTTTATCTCAGCCTTACCAATAATGTTTGCAAATTTATTAAAGTCATCTAGGCTGTTTTGCAGCTTATCAAATTTCATCTCGTGCAAGGTTTCGTTATTTTCAAGGTAGAGTAAATTTGCCTCATCGCTTGGCTTTAGAATTTGCTTGCCAGCGCACCCAGCAAAAAAGACAACAGCAGCTAAAAATAGAAATTTTCTCCTCATTTTCCCCAACCAAGATAGATATAAATTTAGATGCCCCCTAGCGCAAATGGCTAGAGAGCGGTAGAAATTTGTTTTTACGCTTTGAAAACTTTTTCAAGATGTGCCTCATACTCTTTTAGGTATATTGGCACGTCTGGCATCTTGATAACATCGCAGCAGATAAAGTGCGGAAGCGACTTTAAGCCCATAAATTCATTTGCCTTTCTAAAATGAAAATAAACCCCATCAACGCCGCGCGCCTCAAAAAACTCGTTTGGATCGCTAAATGCCTCAGCTGGGGCATTCCAAGTAAGACTTAGCATAAAATTCTTGCCATTTAGCAAGCCGCCTTTGCCATAGTTTTTGGCTGGATCAACCCTATGCCTGCCATCACTCGTATAAAGCTTGCCATGACCTGCTGTAAAGACCTCGTCGATATATTTTTTCACTATCCAAGGCTCGCCCATCCACCAAGCTGGCATCTGCCAAACTACCGCGTCCATCCAGAGAAATTTCTCAATTTCAGCCTCGATATCATAGCCTTGATCTATAGCGGTTTGTTTTACCTCGTGACCCATTTTTGCTAGTTTTTCGCATGCAAGATTGTGAAGTGTTTGATTGAGCCTGCCATCTGAATGGGCAAATTTTTTGCCACCATTTATAAGTAAAATTTTCATTTTTTCTCCTTTAAAAAGCGCAGATTTTAACCAAAAAAAAGTATCATTTTCCTAAACAAAAATGGCTAAACATTTCGTCTAAAATTTCGCTTCTCTCAAATGGCTTTGTGATGCTTGCAAGTGCCTTTATCGCGGTATTTAGCTCGTAAGCAAAAATTTCTAGCTCCTCTTCATTTAGCCTTAAAAACGCTCTTTTTAAAGCCTCGCTCGCCTCTTTGCAGCTTAAAATTTGGCGGTTTGAGCTTAGCATGATCTCGTCAGTATCTTGCGTCTTGAGGTAGCTTTCAAGCTCTTTTAAAACTACGCTCGTATCAGTTCTTGCTGAAATTTTGATAGCGCCCTCTAGCTCTATGTCAAATTTAAACGCAAGATCGCTTTTGTTTAGGATAAAAAAGGCTTTTTTGTTTGAGTTAGAAACGAGCTTTATTATCTCTTTATCTTGCTCGTCGCTTGGATTTGAGCTGTCAAAGACAGCTAGGATGATGTCGGCCTCGTTTATGGCCAAGATTGAGTAGTTTATGCCGATTTGCTCGATCTTTCCAGCATCTTTTCTGATGCCTGCAGTGTCTATTATGCGAACTAGATGCGAGCCGATCTTGAAATTTTCTTCTATCCTATCTCTAGTTGTGCCCGCTTCGTCGCTAACGATCGCTCTTTCATATGCCAAAAACGAGTTTAAGATAGAGCTTTTGCCAACATTTGGCTTGCCAACGATGGCGATCTTAAAGCCATCTATCAGCCCTCTTCTTTGTTCGCTAAGAGTGGCTATGCGCTCTAGCTTCTCGCTATTTTTTAAAAGCATCTGCTTAGTCTGCTCTAGCAAATTTGCAGGCAGATCATCATCAGCATAGTCAATCATCGTCTCAACAAAGGCAAGAGTTTTGACCACTTCACCCCTGATCTCGCCTACAAATTTACTAAGATCACCTTGCATCTGGCGGGTCAAAATTTTAGCCGCGATCTCGCTTTTTGAAGTGATGAGCCCTTGCATCGCCTCAGCCTTGGCTAGATCCATCTTGCCATTTAAAAATGCTCGCTTGCTAAACTCGCCAGGCATAGCAAGCCTTGCGCCAGCTCTTATTAGCTCATTTAAAATTCTCTCGCTCACCATCACGCCACCATGAGTTTGAAACTCGACGATATCCTCACCAGTAAAGCTTGCTGGAGCCTTAAAATATATAACGATGCCCTCGTCTAAAATTTCATCATCAAGGGAGTAAATTTTAGCTAGTTTTGCGTATCTTGGCTCTAAATTTGAAAGTTTAAGTAGTTTTAAAGAGGTAGCCAAGGCGTCCTTGCCGCTAAGCCTTACGATAGAAACTGAGCCGATGCCATAAGCTGTGGCAAGGGCTGCGATAGTTTCACTCATTTTTTAAAAAAGTCATTTACGACGACAAATTTGCCGTCATTGCCGCTTTTTATGCCGACATATTTATCTGGGAATTTCTCGCGAAGTTTCTCAAGTGCGATCTTAACTAAAACTCCATCAAGTGGCTTTGTTTGGGCTCTGCCGCTATTTTGAACACGCTCGATCACACCATTTAGATATTGATCCATCATCGCTTCTTGATTTTGCAAAAATTGCGCGATCTCAAGGCGGATAGCGAGGTTGTATTTTGAATTTAGCCAGTTATAGAGCATATAAGAGATCGCTTTATATCTATAACCCTCTTTGCCGATAAGTAGCGCCGCGTCAGCACCGTCTAGCTCGATAAGCACGGTCTCATCGTTAAATTTACTAACTTCTACCTTATCTATCTCAAAGCAGCTTGCTTTAAAAAGACGCGTCATACCCTCTTTTATCTCAGGCAAAATTTTATCAAAGTCGATTACAACTTTCTCTTTTTTCTCTTTTGGTAAAGCTTGAGGCGCGCTCTCTTCATCAGTTTGGTTGAAATTTTCGATGATTGAAGTATCTAGGATATTTTTAGGAGCACTTTTACTAGCTTGTGGCTCTTTTACCCCTTTACTCTCTTTTTGCTCTTTTGGCTCATCAAGTCTTTTTATGACATATCCTGGCTCTTCAGCCTCTTTTTCACCCTTTTCAGCAAAGGCATCTTTAGCAAGAGCTGAGTTTTTTTCACTCAAATTTGGCTTTTCATTTTTATGCTCTTTTTGCTCAGACTTAGTCTCATTTTTCTCATCTTTATGCTTTTTAGGATTTCGCTTTTTATCATTATGATCGTGTTTTTTACTCTGTTTTTTCTCTTCTTTTGCAGGCTCGTTTTCATCACTTTTTTTAGCAAAATTTCTATCATTTTTTGGTTTATGTTGTGGTTTTGGCTGATTTTCTAAATTTGCCTCAATGATCGCTGTCTTTTTAAAAAATCCAAAAATTCCGCCACTTGGATGTTGCAAGACCTTTATATCAAGCTCAGTGACCGAGCAGTTAAGCTGCTCGGCTGCCTTTTGAAATGCCTCTTGGAGGGTATTTGCTTCTATTTTCATTGAGCCTTTACCTCCGCAGCTTTTTTATGTTTTTCAAAAAGTTTATTTACAAAGACTTGTTGAACGACCGAACAAACGTTATTTACAAACCAATAGAGCGTAAGACCTGCTGGGAATGTCACAAAGAAAAATGTGAAGATCAAAGGCAAGAATTTCATAACCTTTTCTTGCATAGGATCAGTAAATGTCGTTGGTGTAAGTTTTTGTTGTAAAAACATCGTTAGACCCATCAAGATAGGTAGCACAAAGTATGGATCCATCACTGAAAGATCGTGTATCCAAAGTATCCAAGGAGCACCTTTTAGCTCGATCGCATTTAGTAAAACGCGGTAGATCGCAAAAAATACCGGAATTTGAAGCAAGATCGGCAAGCAGCCACCCATCGGGTTTGCGCCATGTTTTTTGTATAGCTCCATCATATGAACTTGCATCTTTTGCTTATCATCTTTATATTTTGTTTGGATCTCTTTTACCTTTGGAGCAAGCTCTTTTAGCTTATTCATCGATAGCATGCCCTTATAAGTAAGCGGGAATAAAACTACCCTTATAACAAGCGTTAGCACAACTATCGCCCAACCCCAGTTGCCAATGTAGTTATGTAAGAAATTTAAGAATGCAAACATCGGCTTTGCTATAAATGTAAACCAACCATACTCGATAACGTCATTTAGCCTCTCATCCATCGAGCTTAAAATTTTATGCTCTTTTGGTCCGATGTAAGCGCCTAGTTTTAAGCTATCATTTGCCTTTACAAAGACGATAGGATTGTTATTTGCATCTTTATCAACAACAGCTTCAAATGGCTTGTTAAATGAGTAAAATAGTGCTGTGTAGTATCTATCAGATGCGGCTGCTATAGTTGTGTTTGCATAGTTTTTAACCTCTTTTGCATCGCCATCTTCTATGATATTTAGACTATCGTCTGTATTTCTAAGCATGACACCATGAACTGTGTAGCTATCTATCGCGATATTTGGTCTAAAGCCAGGAGTGATGAAATAATCAACGCCTTTACTTAAATTTACTTCAATCTCGTAACGACCATTTGGGTAAAATTTGATATTTTTTGTGACTGTAACGCCGTCTAAGTTTTGAGTGAGTTTTATAGTTTTAGGCTCGCTGCTAGCATCTACCTCGCTAGCGTCACTGCTATATGCAACCTTAAAAGCATCAGTATTTAAAGCGCTATCGTTAAATCTAAGCTCAAGCGGTAGTGGATTTTGTGAAACAAGCTCGATTTTGTTGCCATCTTCTGTTTTGTACTTATCTTCGGTTAGATAAAATTTCGCGATCCTACCTAGTTTATCTATCTTTGCTTCGTAGCTTTGACCTTTGATGGTAGCGATTATCTCGTTTGAAGCTAAATTTTCATTTGATTTTGGAGTATCGTTAGTAGAGGCTGGGGCTTTGCTTTGATCCATTGTTTGAGAGATCGTTGTCTGGTTTTGCTCTAGTGGAGCTCTTTTTGGCATAAAAAAGTCATATACTATGAAAAATACGATTGACAAAAGTGCTGCAAGAAGCAACCTTTTTTGCATAGACATCTGTTCCATTTATTTTTTTTCCTTTAATTTATCTAATACTTTTACGACATAAAATTTACTATTTTGGCAAGGGATAAACCAGAAATTTACATTTTTGGTATCGCTTTTTTGAAATATAAAACATGAGTTAAATTTTTTGCGGATGATTGGGTAGTTAATACCGCCTTTGAAAAGTTGATTGCATCTTAAAATTCGCATGAATGTTGCAAAAAAAGCAGAGAAAAAGCTGTTTGTTTGAAATTCCCAAATGGCGTATTGTGAGCAAGTCGGATAGTAGCGACAGCTTTTTGGAAGAAGTATGGAAATATATTTTTGATAAAAAGCGATAAATTTAATCGCAAATTTTTTCATTTTAGACATCCCATTTTTTTTGTAGACCAGCTCAAATTTTTACAAATTTTGTCAAATGAAATTTCTGTAATTCCATTTTTTGCGACCATAATGTAAGTGCCATCTTTTAGCTCATTAGAAATAGAAAAAAAAGCAGCTCTTAAAAGTCTCTTTGCTCTATTTCTAACTACTGCTTTTCCCACTTTTTTGCTAGCAACAACTGCTAATTTTTTTTCAATTGTAGGTTTATAAAAAACTACGCAAGCGTCGCAGTGCCATTTACTGGCCTCTTTATAAACCTGAGAAAATTCTCTCGAGTCACTTAGTGACTCAAAACCAGCTAAGCAGCCAATCTTTTTCTACCTTTAGCACGTCTAGCGTTGATAACCTTGCGGCCATTTTTAGTTTTCATTCTTAAACGAAAGCCATGAGTGCGTTTTTTAGGGGTTTTATGAGGTTGATAAGTCCTTTTCATTTCTATCCTTAAAGTTAATATAAAAAGTGGGATTTTATCAAAGCAATACTTAAATTCCTTTGAATAAATCAGTCCGAAAAAACTATAATTTAAACTTTAAGTAAATCAAGTTATAATCCAAAAATGAAATTTCATAAAAATAAAGATCTCTTAGAAAAATTACTTTTTTTAAAAGCGATCGGTTACAATTTTATAGATGAAAATTTTCTTAATTTAAGTAAATATCAAGATTATAACAGCATAGACGAGCTAAATAATGAGATAAAAAAGTGCTCTCTTTGCCTTTTGAGAAACAGTTCAAAGTGCGTTTCTACTGGCTTTGGTGATAAAAATAGCAAGATAATGTTTGTCTTACTTTGCAAAAAAGATGACTATTTTGAAGGCACAAGCGGCAAAATTTTGCAAAATGCTATAAAAGAAGGCTTAAATTTAGAAAAAGATAATGTTTATATAAGCTTGCTTTTGCGCTGTGAAATTTCAAATAGTGATGCGAAAAATCAAGCACTAAAGAGCTCGTTTGAGCTTTGTAGGCCATATCTTTTAGAAGAGATAAGACTTATTAAGCCCAAAATAATCATCACTTTAGGAGAGCAAGCTTTCATGCATCTTTATCCAAATTTGCTCTCAAAGGGCGGATTTTCAAGTATAAGAGGAAGCATTTTAAAAGATGATGATAGGTTTATAATGCCAACTTTTTCACCAGGGTGGATCAGCAAAAACCCAAGTTTTGAAGAAAATTTTATAGATGATTTGAAAAAAATCAAGGGAGTGATATGAAAAGATTTTTTCTTTTTTTAGTTATATTTGTAAGCCTTTTTGCAGCGCAAAATGAGGTCTTAAGCGAGATGCAAGACGAGATCACTGAGGCAAAATTTGAAAGCAACATCACTAAAAATCAAAGCCTCTCAAGCATACCACCAGCAAAGATCACTTACATAAATTTAGAGCCAGAATTTTGTGATAGCTCTTGTTTGAATGAGCTTATTAAAAGCGATATGCTAGCTAGTTTTATGGCGAGGTTTGAGCCAGCAAAGATAGATGATAAGGCACTTTTAGACCTTTACACTTCGCTTGGCGGAGAGGTGGTTTTAAAGTTTGCTGCAAGTGATAAGATAGCAATCATCATCCCTCAAAAGATTATAAAATCATACGCAAATGTCGTATCAAACGCTATTTTGAGCTACATTTTAAAGCAAGATGCAAATATCGAAGTGAAATTTATAAATAGCAGTGACGAGAGTTTGCCTAGTCTTCAAAATGCGCTTCAAAACGCTAGAAACGAAGGTTTTATCTACTTTATAGCAGCCCTTACTCAAAATGGCGCAAACATAGCAAATTCTCTCATCTTGCCAAACGAACTCATCTACATCCCAAGCGTTCATAGCTCTTTCGTGACAGCTCCAAAGCCAAATTTGATCTTTGGTGGAGTTGATTACAAAGCGCAAATTTCAACCCTGCTAGCTTTTGCCAACGAAAAGATAGTCGCCTTTGACGATGGCAGCGCGCTAGCACAAAAGCTAAATGAGTATGTGCGCATGCAAAGTAACGACTACTACGAGAGCTCGATCACTGGCAAAGATATAAATTTAAATGACACTTTAAGTAAAAAGTCTAAATTTGATAACGCAAGCATCTTTTTAAACATCCCAATCGTAAAAGCTTCTCTTGTGGCAACGCAGATGAGAGGCTTTGAGATAAAGCCTTATGCGCTTTTAAGCACGCAGATAAATTTCTTGCCAAATATCTTTAGCGCCATCACGCAAAGAGATAGGCAAAATCTATTTGTGGCAAATTCGCTAAATTTACTTGATGAGAGATTTTTAGGGCTTGGAGATCTTTTTGGAGTTGATTTTAGATACTCACAGATCGGCTACTCAAGTGCCTTGGGAGTGGAGTATATCTATACAAATTTCATAAACAAAAGTGCCAGCAAAATTTTCACAGAGAGGGTTGAGGGCTCACAAGTTTTATATGATGTGAAAATTTATGATACAAAAAGCGATCACTTTAATGAGGTAAATTCGCAGGAGCAAAATAGCACAAGCGGAATTTAGTAGTTTTGCTTGCTAAAATTTAACCCCATTTATAAAAGCTTTCATGATCTCATCTATCTTTGCTAGCCTGCCCTCTTTCATAAAAGCTAGCGTGATAGTCGCTTTAAAGAGCATTTTTTCTACATCTTTTTCTTCAAATTTATAAATTTCTTGCTCTAAAACAAGACTTGCTTTTTTAAGTTCTATGAGTTTTGTCCTCACAAAAACCTCATCACCAAGCACAGCCGAAGCGAGAAATTTAGCTTCAAGTGCCGAAACAACAAAGTATCCGCCCTCTTTTGTGAAATTTAGCCCAGCTTCAAAAAACGCTTCGCTTCTGGCTCGCTCGCAATATTTAATATAATTTGTATGATAGACGATGCCGCCTGCATCGGTATCTTCGTAATAAATTCTTATCTTCACTGCAAAGCTCCTTTAAATTTTCATTTGCTCTTACTAGGCTCTCGTTTAGCGCCTCTAGTTATCGTAAGTGATTGATCATAAAACAAGGTAAGCACCACCGAAACGCCCACACCTAGAGCAAGTGAGACCGTCGTAGTCGTGATAGCATTATCAAAAAATATGATTAAATACTCGTTTTTCTTAGCGATGCTTGTCTCATTTAAAAATGAAAAAAGTGCCAAAATGCCTTTATACGCAAAAACTCCTGGCACCATCGGCAAAAGCGCTGGAAATGCGATGATCTCAGCTGGCACTTTTAGCCGTTTGGCAAAGAGCATGCCTAAAATTCCGCTCATAAAAGAGACGATTAGCGTTGCGACACTGATGTTAAAAAATCCCATCTGCATGATCCAAAAGCGGCTAGCATGCGCAAATGCAGCGAGCAAAGCACAAAAGAAGAGAGTTCTTTTTGGAGGCGAGCTAGCATAGGCAAAGCCCAGCCCAGCCACCGCAGCAAAGCCAGCATCTACAAGCGTTTCGCTAAAAAGCTCAAACATTTAATATCTCCGCGCTGCTAAGCGTTAGCGTGATATAGACGCCAACAGCCATGCAAAGTATGAGGATACCTGTGCTTATGGCTCTACTGATGCCAACAAGAGTGTTGTCATTTAGGATGTCAAAGACTGAATTTATGAGAAAAACGCCAGGCATCATAAAGAGCACAGACGAGCCGATCGCCACGTCGCTTGTATGCGTAAGCCCGTAAGATACGCCAAGATAGGCGATAAATGAGACGACAAAGGATGTTAGGACATATTGAATTTTTAAATTTACGCCCATTTTTGCAAGGGCAAATTTAAGAGTGTAGCCAACAAGCGTTGCAAAAAATATGCAAACAACCGAGCCAGCATCGCCTCCAAAAAGTCTGCAAAATGCCGCATTTGCAAGGCTTATCAAGATAAGCGAGCTAGCAAATTTATTTGCACTGACACTCATCACGCCCTCAAAGTTCTCTTTAGCTTCATCTAAACTTAAACCCTCATCTAAAATTTGCCAGCTAAGTGAGGATAGCTCAGAAATTCTGTTAAAACTAACCTGCCCTAGAGGGATCTTTCTCACATAAGTTCGGCGCAAGGAGTTATCCTGCGAGTCCATCACGCTAATGGTAAAATACTTCACAAAAATGGTCACGCTAACGTCGTAGCCGTAGTGATTAGCTATGCGGTCGACGCACTTTTCTACGCGCGCAGTGTATGTGCCAGCACTCACCATCGCTGTCGTATATTCGGCGAGGAAATTTGTTAAGATTTGGATATCAGGCTTGGCGTTCATCTTGGCTGATCTTAAATTTCACAAAAAACAAAATGAACTGCAAAACAAGCATCACTTTCATCACATATTCGCTTGCGCTATGCATCTTGGCAAACTCCGCTGTCTGCGTCGCATCAGCACCTAGACCCTGAGCCTGCACGATAAAAGGCGTAAAGATAAAGACAAAGCTAAGCGCTAGGGCTAAGTTTAAAAACGAGAGCATAAATGTGCTAAATTTCAGTGAAAATGCAAGCTTTTTTCTTAGATCAAAGAGCTCGCTAACTGCCACAAATGCGCTTACAAATAGCAAAATATAGTTAAATTTTAAAAATATCTTTGTCATCATCTGTCCGCTCATAAAATGCGTGAGCACGCCCTCGCCTATGATGCTTTGTGGGAAAAATATGACTGGTGCGACCAAAACTCCAAGCGTTAGCTCAGTGCCGATCACCGCTGCTAATAGTAAAAAATAGATACTTCTCAATCTCTCTCCTTTATAGTTTTAAACTTGCGCAAAAGCCCCTGTCAAAGCCTGCTAAGTCCTTGTAAAACGTGCTTTTGAAGCCATTAAATTTTAGCGCCATCTCCATGCTCGCTCTTTGATCATAGCCCATCTCGCAGGCGATATTTTTTATGCTGCGATTTCTAGCGATAAGGATGATATTTTTTAAAATTTCATCTCCGATCTCGCCACCAAATAGCGCCTCATGCGGCTCATTTATCACAAATTTATCAAGCTTATAGCCTCGCGCGATATATGGCGGGTTTGAGACCAAGATGTCGATATCACCAGAAATTTCATCGATATATGAGCAATTTACAAACTCGATTTTATCACTTACATTAAATTTAAGCGCATTTTTTTTTGCTAGTTTTAAAGCCTTTTCGTTTATATCTGTGGCAACTATTTTGGCGTTTGTTTTAAGGGCAAGCATGACGCTTATTATCCCGCTGCCAGTACCGATCTCAGCGATCTTTGGTGCTTTGTAGCTGCTTGCTATCTCTAGCACTTTATCGACTAAAATTTCAGTCTCAGGGCGCGGTATCAAAACGCCACTTTCTACATCAAACTCTAGCCCATAAAAGCCAGCCTTGCCGGTTATATATTCAAGCGGCTCGTAGTTTTCAAAGCGCTTTATAAGGGCAAAGTAGCCGCTCTCATCAAATTCGCTCTTTTGGTTTAAAAATATCCACTCGATGCTCACATCAAGGTAGCTCATAAGCAAAATTTTAGCCACCCTGCTTGGATTCTCGCAAAGCGGCTTTAGCCTTAAATTTGCTTCTTTTAGAGCCTCTTCAACTCTCATTTTCTAGCTCATTTATCCGCTCAAAAAGGCTTGGGTGCGAGTGATAGACAAATGAGTAAAGCCAGTACGACTTTGGAAATGCTTTGTTTTCGCTGCCAAGCTTGGTTAGGGCGTTTATCATGTCAGTTTTGTTTGAAATTTCTTTTGAAAATCTATCTGCGCCAAATTCATTTTTACGGCTAAAGTGCGAAATGATCGGCGAAAAAAGAAAGCTAAAAATAGGCGAGAAAAGCACCAAAAAGATGATGATGCTAGCGCCATTTTGCCCAAGTCCTATCGCCTCATATGCACCAGCACTAACGTTTCCAAAGATAAAAAATAGACAAAATAGCATGACCGCACTTAGTGCTATCATTTTTAGGATATCTTTATGTTTAAAGTGCCCAAGTTCATGCCCCAAAACCGCCACGATCTCTGCGGTGCTTAGCTTTTTTATCAGCGTGTCAAAAAGCACCACTCGCTTTGTCGCTCCAAGCCCGCCAAAATAGGCATTTAAGCGGTTGTCGCGCTTACTAGCATCTATCGTATAAACGCCACTACTTTTAAAGCCACATTTTGCAAGTAAGCCCTCTATCTTGCCCTTTAACTCGCCATCTTCAAGCGGTGACATCTTATTAAAGATAGGCGCGATGAGCGTTGGATATATTAAATTTATGATTAAAGCGATGCCAAAACTTAGCAAAAATGCCCAAAACCACCAAAACTCTCCAAGAAAATTTATACATAAAAGCACGAGCCAGACGAAGGCCGAGCCAAAAACGAGCATTAGCGCTAGCGACTTTATAGTATCAACTAAAAATATCTTTGCGCTCATGTTTGAAAAGCCTAGTTTTTTGTCCTTTACAAAGCTCTCGTAGATATTTAGCGGTAGATCAAGAAGCGACGAGATCAGCAAAAAGCTCATCACAAATATGATATTTTCAAGCATAGTGCCATCTTTTAGGCAAACACTTGAGAGCATCTTTAGCCCAAAGCTTATCCACGCAAAGAAAATAATGGCGTGATAGATGAGGCTAAAAATTTCAAATTTTAGGTTTGTCACGGCGGCAACTGCGGCGTTTTTATATTCGCTCGCTTCAAGCACCACTGGCTCTTTTTTAGCCTCAGCTCTTACAAAGCCGATCTGCAAATTCGCCAAAAAAAGCTTAAAAATCACATAAAAAATATAGATAAATAAAAGTGTATAAAACATATTCTCCCTTAAATTTCATAAAGACTAAAGCAGCCATAGTCCGTTCTAACTGCGAGCTTGCCATCTATAAATTTAGCCTCGCAGTTTTTTACGACGTGATCTAGCGTAAATTCCGCCATCGCGTTGCCACTTTTTAGATTGATAGCGTAGCCCCTGCTTTGATCTATCACCACAAGCTTGCCAGCCTCCACGCAAAACTCGCTCACTCTTAGGTACTCATCCTTTATCCAAGGCTGCTTTGTCACCTTTGCGCTCTTGATATCAAGGCAAAATAGCTTGTTTTCAAGATGTTGCCTAAGCAAAAGCGTCTCATCGTCTAAAAAGCAAATTTTATCTAGCACGCCAAATTCTGCTCTTAGCTCGCTTAAAATTTCGCCATTTTTTGCATTTAAAATTTGCAGCTCATTTTCTTTAGTACAAAGCGCAAGCATGCTAGCATTCGCACTAAGAGCAGCACAAAGTATCGGCACGTGGTTTTTTGTGCTGCATTTATACTCGCCGATCTTTGAAATTTTACCTTCATAAAAAGTAAAAATCTGCCCAAACATACCAAAAATTGCCATATCATTTACAGCGCAGATAAAGCTAGCTATCTCGCTACTTTTCTTGACATTTTGCTCGGCTAAAATTTCACGAAATTTAGCCTCTTTTGGCTCAAAAATGTAAATTTCATGATCAAGGTCTAAAAATAAATTTTCGCTTGCACACTGGGCATCCCATGCAAGCGGCTTTGGCAATGCGATCTGCTCTTTTATAGCGCCACTTCGATCAAGCCTCACCAGAATGTCGCCAAGCACGCCGCCATCTTTTTGACTGCCACTTTTATAAAGATAAATTTCATCTTTTATGCTGGCAAACGAGAGCGCCCCAGTGTATCCGCCACCGATATAAACGTGCAGGCTCGCTTCACCGGCTTTTGCCTCGCTATTTTGCATGACAAAGCCCTTTTTTAGGCTCTCCCACTCCTTTTTGACGCAGGCTTTTTTAGCCTCTGTCTCGCTTGCAAATTCTTTTTTACTCTGCTTTGTTTTGCCGCCTTTTTGGCTCACGCTCACTAGAGCATTACCCTCTACGCCAAGTCTTAGGCGCTCACCACTATCAAAATTTACAAGCTCACGCATTTTTCACTTCAAAAAGTTGTCGTAAAAACTACTGATAAATAGCACCAAAATGACAAAAGGCACGATAAATTTGATATAGAAAAACCAAATATTTATAAGCTTTGCGTACTTTTCGCTACCTTGCAAGATCTCTTTTTTCGCTTCATCTTTTAGCACCCAGCCCACAAATATAGCACATCCAAGTGAGGTCAGCACGAAAAATATCGTCGCACTTATCGCGTCGTATGCGTCAAAGATATTTTTACCAAAGATACTCACATGGCTTAGCAAATTTGTAGCCATAAGTGATGGTAAATTCCCTAGCACGAAGATGACGCTAAGCACTAAAAATATCGCTTTTTTGCGTTTTATCTTAAATTTCTCTTGCAACGTTGTAATGATCACTTCATATATCGGTAGCGACGTCGTAAGCGCAGCGATCATAAGAAGCGCGAAAAACGCAACCGCGAAAAATCCGCCAAAAGGCATGTGCGAAAAGACGATCGGAAGCGACTTGAAAACTAGGCTAGGACCGCTATCTGGCGAGACGCCGTAGCTAAAGAGCGACGGAAATATCATAAAGCCAGCAAGCACGGCGATGACGGTGTTTAAGATGCCTGTGATGATAGAAATTTTAACCAAGCCTTCGTCCTTTTTCACAAAGCTTGAGAGCGTTATCATCACGCCAAATCCAAGCGAAAGCGCAAAGAAAACCTGTCCCAAAACCTCGACAAAAAGCTTTAAGTTTATCTTTGAAAAATCAGGCGTTAAGTAAAATTTCACACCGCTCATCGCACCCCCAAGCGTGATGTTTTTAGCGATCATTACTAGCATCAAGATAAAAAGAAGTGGCATTAGGTATTTTGCTGAGCGCTCGATGCCGCCAACTGCACCTTGCACCAAGATAGCGTAATTAACCAGAACAAAAACAAGGGTCGCAAAGCTGATGGCTAGCGGGTTGCTAACGATATTTTGCTCGTAAAATGCGCTAGTTTGCTCAAAGCTCACGATGTGCGAGAGATCAAGCAGTCCAAATGAAATTTGAGCGATATAGTTTAAGACCCAGCCGCCAATAACCATATAATAAGCCATGATGCCAAATGCGCCAACAAGCCCCATCCAGCCCACTATTTGCCACTTTTTGCTGATCTTTTTGCCATTTATCGTGCCGCCAAATGCATCAACGGCGTTGCATTTTAGACGCCTACCGATGGCGTTTTCAACCAAAATCATAGGAATACCAATGACTATCATCGCTATGCAAAATACCAAAACATAGGCCCCACCGCCGTTTTGACCGACCAAGTAAGGAAACCGCCACGTCGCGCCAAAGCCGACCGTAGCCCCTGCAACAGCTAAAATGTATGTAAGTCTTGAACTCCACGATTTTCTATCCATATTATCTACCTTTGTGAAAAATTTGGATTATATAAAAAAAATGATTAAATTTTGCTAGCAAAAGGCGATGCTTGCGTGCAAATTTGACTTTTTTGCTAAATTTTAGGACTTTTTTGGACGGAATTTATTTTTAAATTTGCGTGTAAATTTATTCAAAAAGTTTGTTTATCTAAAACACCAAATTCTACGTATCCCTCCATCGCAATTAGCAAGATCCAGCCCTCTTTTGGGCTGCAAAAATAGTGATGTTGCGCGATATTTTCAACCATAAATTTTAAAAAATCATAAAAGCATTCAGGCGCAAATTTAAGCTCTAGGTTAGTTAAACTATCGCCGACGTAGCTTATCTCGCCACTTAAAATTTTACTTTGAATGCTTGCGTCTAGGCTTAGAAAATTTTTAATATCAGCAAAATTTTCATAATCAGCCACTTTATAATCTTTTAAATTTTGCAAAAGCGGTTTTGAACCAACAAAGGTAAAATTTCGCTCTATAAATTTTGCTACATCATCGCTTTTGCACCATTTTTGACCCAAATTTGATAAAAAAGCAAGCACCTCATCATCAGCTGATGTGAAATTTGAAACTAGACTTTTCTCGCTCATTTGTCTCCTTTTTGTAAAGTCGCTACACCTTTATAAAAGAGGGATTATATAAAATTTATGGTGGTTTTATAATTTTTTAGTGGCAGTTAATGAGCAAATTTTAAAATTTCATGAGCGAGTAATTTCGGCTCTAAAATTTGAGCTAAGCGATGAGCGAAGCCAAATTTTAGTAGTCAATTCTTGCGAGTGAATGAAAGTTTAAAATTTGCAAAATAGATTTTTTATAAATTTAAAGTTTTATTTCTTTGTTAAGGGGGAAGAGGCTTGAATTACGAAGTCGCTCCCTTCCCCCTTTAACAATCCCCTAACCCCCGACAACGTTAGAGGTGCATGCGATAGCACTATCGTGCCGCATGCGTTTTGTTGAAAATCAATCAAATTTCACTCAAATTTACTCTCTAACGACGTGTAAAAACTGCATGTGTTTGCGGTATTGCTCGATGACGTCGTTTATCAGCGTAGCTTCGCTCCAGCCAAGCACGTCGTAGTCCTGACCGCCCTCTTTTAGATAGACCTCAGCTCTGTAATAAAGATCGTCACCCTCAAGCTCTCTGGTGTAGTCTGGGCTCTGGCTCTTGGTGAGATAGACGCCATATCTAAAATCCATCTCGTCGCCAAGCCCAACGTTTAAATTTACAAAATTTTCGCCATTTGTGACCTTTGCTTCAAGGCCGTTTTTGGCAAATTCCTCTTTTAGCTCGTTAAAAGCTTTTAGCACGACTTCATTTAAAAATTTCTTGCCATCTTTCTTGCCTGGCAGCGTGATGATCGCACTTAGGCGCTCTTGCCACGGCTTTGAAAGATCACTAATAGGCATGTTGCTAAAGTTATTTGTCTCTTTTTTGGTTAGATCCACACGTAACGCCTTAAATAGCCCGTAAATGGCGCCAAGTAGCACTATGGAAAATGGCAGCGCAGTCGTGATCGTAAGTGCCTGAAGTGAGCCAAGACCACCAGCTAGCATCAAAAATGCCGCCACAACACCCACTGTAACGCCCCAAAAGACCTTTTGCCAAACTGGTGTATCGTCCTTGCCGTTTGAGCAAAGCATATTCATCACGATCGCCGCAGAGTCAGCGGAAGTGACGAAAAATATGACGATCATAAAGACTGCAATCGTGCTTAGCACGCCTGAGAAGCTAAATTTTTCTAAAAACATAAAAAGTGCTGAGGCTGAGTCAGAATTTACCGTGGTCGCTAGCTCGCTGAAGCCACTTTGCACAAGTGCGATCGCTGAGTTACCAAAAAAGCTCATCCAAGCAAAAGTAAAGCCAGTTGGCACGAGAAGCACGCCGATCACAAATTCTCTAATCGTTCTGCCCTTTGAAATTTTAGCGATAAATAGCCCCACAAACGGCGACCAAGATAGCCACCAAGCCCAGTATAGCAGCGTCCAGCCGCCAAGCCAGCTCTCGTTTTGCCTCTCATAGGCGTAGAGGTTAAAAGTGTTTGAAATGAGCGTAGAGACGTAGTCGCCGCTGTTTTGCACAAACGACTTTAAAAGCTGCGTCGTATCGCCCAAAAATAGTATCAAAAACATAAAACATATAGCTAGCGCGATATTTGCGTTTGATAAGATCTTGATGCCCTTATCCACGCCGCTTGCCGCTGAGATAGTAGCTGCAAAACAAAGCACTATTAGAAGCGTGATATGCATAGTCGGCAGCCCAAAAACGTGCGTAAGGCCAGCATTTACCTGAAGTACGCCGTATCCTAGCGAGGTCGCCACACCAAAAAGGGTCGCTACGACGGCAAATGTATCGATAGCACTACCTATCTTGCCGTAAATTTTATCACCGATGATCGGATAAAACGCCGATCTAAGCGTGAGTGGCAAGCCGTGCCTATATGAGAAAAAGGCGAGGATTAGCGCTACGATAGCATAGACCGACCATGCGCCCATGCCCCAGTGAAAAAATGTGATATTCAACGCAAGCTTTTGCGCTGCGATAGTTTGTGCGTCGCCAACTGGTGGGTTTAGATAGTGCATGAGCGGCTCAGCCACACCAAAAAACACAAGTCCTATGCCCATGCCAGCGGCAAAAAGCATAGAAAACCACGAGATATTTTTGTGCTCTGGCTTTACATGGTCAGCTCCAAGCTTGATCTCGCCAAGCTTACTAAAGCCAAGAATGATGACGCTTAGCAATATGACGGCAACGACTAGGATGTAAAACCAGCCAAATTTCGCTGCGATGTAGTTTTGCATACCTTTAAAAAACTCATTTGAGAAATTTGGAAATATCGCTGCAAATGCCGCTATTAAAAATATGACAATAAGCGATGGGATAAATACTGAGTTGTTAAATTTTGACCTTTGAAATTTAAACATTTTTCTCCTTTTTTGTAAATTTCAGCTTCCTTTCAAACTAACAAAAAAGAGTAAATAGGTCAAATTTTCTCTTTAAAGTTTTTATGAAATTTTAAGCTTTAGCCACCAAAAATAGCCACTTTGAAATTTATCTCAAGTCGCTTTTATCTCTCTTTGGTTTTGCAAGAGTTGTTAGCACTATGACGACAAAAGCAATGCCAAATGTGATATACAAAATGATCTTTGGCGAGTCATACTCTATCCTAGATCTTGCGACCTCTTCGCCGCTTGCCTCCACTAGCTCGCCGCGCTTTATCATACCGCTGATATCTTTTGCACTAAGCTCTTTGGATGCTCTTGTTAAAATTTCTATGACACTAAGATTTGCCACCTCATAAACGCTATGCTTTATGCCATAAAATGGCTTTATCTTGCTAAAAAAATAGACCTTATCGCCGTTTGCATAAACTGCGCCATATTCGCCATCTTTTACTAGCCCTACTTCGCGCCAAGAGCTGCTTGGGGCAAATTTATATAAAGAGACTGTTTGCGCCTCTAAGTGCCTGCCGTGCTTTGAGCGCCGCCACTCTTCGCCTTGCTGTAAAAAATACGCCGAGCTCTCATCTACAAAAACGTCAGCATAGAGCCTTTTTAGCTCGCCTTTTAGCTGGTAGTCTGAAATTTTAGCCTGCTCGTCTTTCGTGCTATCCCAAAAGTAAATTCCATTTTTACTGGCAAAAAGAGGCCAAAAAGAGTGCACGTTATCCACGCTATAAATGGCGCTATAAGGCATATTTTGAGCGCTAAATTTACGCTCATTTGCAAACGCCGCCCCACTTTTTGGCTCAAAAAGATATTCTATATCGTGCTTAGCATCGTAGCATATCCGGCGCGTCTCATCTGAATATCTTGTATCAAGCCTATAAAAGCCCATAAACAAGCTTTTGCCATCTGTGTAATATCCGCTAGCAGCGCCGCTTTCTGTCGTGATGTATCTTAGCTCGCTGGGATCTGCATCAAGCTTTTCGCCCTTGTAATAAAGCGTACTGCCGTCTCTTGCAAAGCCAGCGTCAAAGATAGGCTCTAAATTTGTGCTTTCAACCCTTTTTGTCCTGTAAAAATAAGGGCTATCATCGTAGCTTTTTATAAAAACGTGAACAAGGTTTTTCATAATGGCGCCAAATTCGCTAAATCCCGCCTCTTTCTCGCTTCTAGTGCTGCAATAATAGCTTATCTTGCCATCACTTATATAGCCATTGCCAAGCACTTTGGTGCTGTTTGGATCAAGACCAGGCAAAATTTCTCTAGCGCAATAGACACTATTTTTATCAGCCGCCACATTTGAGTAATCGTATGCGTGTTTTAGCTTTAAGACCCTAAAACTAGCCTCATCAACGCCTTTTAGCTCATACTTGCCACTGCCTGAAATTTGAACGTAAATTTTACCCTCAGGCGAGCGGTAAAACTCGCTACTATCAATGTTTGCAAAGCCTCTTTGATACTCTCCCTCACGCCAGAGATAAAGCATTGCCAAAACAAAACATAGCGTCAAAATAACAAAAAGAAAAAGTATCTTAGTCGCAATTTTTCTCATTATCTATAATCATCCACCCTTTTTTTAAGCTCGCTGTTTTGCTTTTTGTTTTTAAAAATAGCGCCAACTACCGAGGCCACAAATGCTATTGCAAGAAATATCCAGTAGGCATATTTTTGCGAGTAATCATCAAAGTCGCTTATCGCATCGATCACCACCTCGCCCTCAGCTGGCGTCATAGCGCCTTGATCTACCATTTTTACTATCTCATCAAGTTTTAAATTCTTAACATTTGGGCCATAAGGACGAGTGAGAATTTCAACTACGCCAAGATCATTTATATCATAAACACTGCTGTTAAAACGCCAGCCGTAGCCGACGTTATCAAAATAATATGTCTTATCGCCGTTTGCATAAACCGCTCCGTAGCCATCGTTTCTTACAAGCCCTATCTTTCGCCACTGCTCTTTTGTATCAAGCCTTACGATACACGTGTGGCGTGAGCTTAGGCTGTGATTATTTTTTGTGTTGTGCCAAATTTCATAAATTTTTAAAAAATATGTCTTGCCATCACTTATCACCACGTCGCCATATAGCGGCGTTATCTCGCCTTTAAACGGATCATCACCGTCTCTTACAAACTCGCCCTCATCTATGCTGTTATACCACTGCCACTTTCGCTCCCAGTGATAGATCCCGCCTTTACCACGAAAGAGCGCATGATAGGTGTGCCTGTCTTCTAGGTTAAAAAGCGGTTCGTATGGGGCAAATTTTGGGTCAAATTCGTGATCGTTTGCATAGACCATGCCAGAATTTGGCTCATAAAGATAGTGAATGCGCCATATCTCGCCGATATCACGCATTTGCGGGCTAAATTTGATCCCTAGCTTTGAGCTGTCATAATAGACATTTTCTCCGTCAGTCGTAAAATGCATGCTCTTTCTGCCAGATGCCTGCTCGATGTATCGCATTTTGCTGGCATTTGCGCCCTCTAGCTCTTTGCCCTCATGATAGACCTTTACTCCGTCGCTTGCATAGCCAAAGCCCAAGATCGCTGCTAAATTAGCGTTATCAACCTGTCTAAATTTATAGATATGAGTTTGCGCTTTAGGGGTATTAAACATTTTATGTGAGAATATGTCCCAAAACTCTTTAAGTGCGGATATTTCGAGGTTTGTCTCGCTTTCGCTATCACAAAAATATGTGATCTTGCCATCGCCAAAATAGCCATTGCCAAGCGCTCTAACACCATTTGGATCAAGCCCACTCATCACGAGATTGCCACAATATACCGCCTTATCGCTAGCGCCAACGTTTCTGTTGTCGTATTTGCCGGTGTCAATGTATCTAAATTTACTGGCCTTCACGCCTATTAGCTCAAATTTACCGCCACTTGGCACTAAGGCATAGACCTTGTCGTCTTTGACGTAAAAATAGCTATTATTTAACTCTTTACTATCACCAATGTCGTCATCTAAAACAGAAACTAACCCAAAGACAAAAAAGTAGGTAGCAAAAAATATCACAACAATGGCGATTATTACTGAGATTAGCGGATGTTTTTTTAGCATTTTAGCCCCATTTCAAACAATTTTAAAGACCTCATCATGGCGCAAACCTTTCATACATTTAAATTTCAAAGTTCTATCCAAATATAAAATATCTAAATATCAAAAACTTAAGATAAGCAAATTTACCCATCAAAAACAGAAAACAAGCGGCTACTAATGTAATAATAAGCCTAATAATATTAAATTCCAATGTAACCCCATAATAAATAAAAACTGACGCAATAAAGCATAGATAAAAATAACTAAGCATGAAGATCAAATTTTTAATCCTTGCAAAAAGTCCCGACTCTTCGCTGCTTTTTGCGATTAGCCTAATGCTCTCTATCTTATTTAAAAATCCAACCTTTTTATATTTTATCCGGACTAGATCACCTACTTCATATTTATATATTTTAGGCGAAAATGTCTCACTAAACCTCATCTTATCAACGATAATACTAAGGCTTACAACAGAATTTTGCCTAACAACTCTCGTATTTAGCGCGCTTATCCTACCGATCTTTTTCAAGCTACTCTAGCTCCTCGGCGATCTCAAGCACTTCAAAATACTCATTTTCTAGGCTTTCAAGCTCGGCTTTTGCCTTTTCAAGCTCTTCATAAAGTTTAGTAAGCCCCACTTCTTGATAAATTTTTGGATCGCTAAGCCCCTCATTTAGCTCGGCCACTCTTGCTTCAAGGGCTGAAATTTTATCTGGATATGTATTTAAAATTTGCGTTTGTTTGTAGCTTAGTTTTGCGCCAGATTTGCTCTTTTGTTTGGCTTCATTTTGACTATTTGAGAGCTCTTTTTCAAATTTATCAAGCTCTTTCATCTCATCTTCAAGCTCTAAATAGACGCTATACTCTTCATGCAAGACATTTATCTTTGTCCCCTCAAACGCCCAAAGCTTATTTGCCATCTTATCTACAAAATATCTATCGTGGCTAACTAGCAAGATAGCCCCTTCAAAGCTTTGCAAGTAGTCTTCTAAGATGTTGATAGTTGCGATGTCAAGGTCGTTTGTCGGCTCGTCAAGCACCAGCACGTCGTAAGTTTTGGTAAAAAGCATCGCAAGTGCGACACGGTTTTTCTCGCCACCACTTAAAACGCCTATCTTTTTATCTAGAAATTCCTTTGGAAAGAGGAAATTTTTAAGATAGCCATAAACGTGCATATTTCGCCCACGAACTAGCACGTGATCGCCGCCATTTGGGCAAAATGTCTCTATAAGGCTCTTGTCATCATCAAGGACATTTCTAGCTTGATCAAAGTAGCCGATGCTAACCTCGCCTCTTTTTATCTCGCCACTACTTGGCTTTTCAAGCCCTAGCAAAATTTTAAGTAGCGTGCTTTTGCCACTGCCGTTTCGTCCTACTATGGCGATCCTCTCGCCTTGCAAAACCCTTGCGTCAAATTTTTCAAAAAGCACCTTGCCGTCTATACTTTTGCTTAAATTTTTAAACTCAAAGAGCATTTTCTTGCGGTTTTGGCTCTGCGTTTGGTTGAAATTTTTACTCGCACGCTCAAGTTCTAGCCTCACGCGCCTTATCACGCCTGGGTTTTTCTTAGCCTCCTCGCGCATAGCAAGCACCCGCTCTTTTCTGCCCTCGTTTCGCTTTAGCCTAGCTTTTACGCCACGCCTTAGCCACTCCTCTTCGGCCTTTAGCTGTTTTAGCAGCGTTTCATGCGACTTTGCAAGGCTTGCTAAAATCTCCTCTTTTTTGGTTAGATAGTTTGCATATCCGCCCTCAAAATTTTTTAAGCTTGCATCCTCGACCTCAACGCACCTAGTTGCCAGCGCATCGATAAAATACCTATCGTGGCTTATAAAAACTATGCTTTGATTTGAGCTTTTAAGCATATCTTCAAGAAATTTGACCATATAAACATCAAGGTGGTTTGTAGGCTCATCAAGCAGTAGCACATCTGGCTTTTTAAGGATGAGCGCGCCTAGTGCCACACGCCTGATCTCGCCACCACTTAGCGAGCAAATGGGTCTGTTTTCATACTCTTTTAGCTTAAATTCTTGCAAAATTCGCTCGATCTTGTGCTCGATATTCCAGCCGTCTTTTGCCTCTATAAATTTTAAAAGTCTCTCTTGCTCTTTTAAAATTTCTTTGTTCTCTGGGTCGTTTGCTAGTAAGACGCCGCTTTTTTCATATTCGCTTATCGCCTCAAATATCTCTTTTAGCTCGTTATTTAGCGCATCTCTTACGCTAAATGTGGCGTTAAAATTTGGATTTTGCGCTAGCATCTCGACGCTTATTAGGTTTTGCACTATACGCCTGCCACTATCTGCTACCACCTCGCCAGAGATGATCTTCATAAGCGTGCTCTTGCCGCTGCCGTTTTTACCGATGATCGCTATCTTTTCATTTTCATTTACACTAAGGCTTACGCTGTTTAAAATTTCATTTGCGCCAAATTTTTTACTTACGTCTATTAGGTCGATTAATGCCATTTTTCTCTCAAATTTTAAATTTTTTGGATTATATCAAAAGGGAGCTAAAACCTAATTTGGCTATAATCGCCCAAAATTTAAAAAAGGAGAAATTTATGAACCTTTCTATGAAAAAACTGGTCGTCCCTATATTTTTAGATATGTTTTTACACTTTATAACGCTCATCATAAACACCTACATGGTGACAAAAGTGAGCGTGCATCTAGTTGGCGCTATGGGTGCGGGCAATCAAGTGATGGATCTTTTTATGACCATTTTTAACTTTTTAAGCATGGGCTGCTCAGTCGTCGTCGCACAAGCCCTTGGAGCAAAGCAAAACGAGCTAGCCTCAAGCGTCATACACGCAAGCATCACGTCAAATACGATCTTTGGTATAGCTTCAGCCATCATCATCTACGTCTTTGGCTACAACATCTTAAATTTACTAAACGTGCCAAATGATCTCATAAACGATAGCTTCTCATACCTTCACATCCTTGGCTTTGCATTGCTATTTGATGGCATCGGCATGGTGCTAGCTGCGGTGCTTCGCGTCTATAACCTAGCAACTGCCGTGATGCTAACTTCAGTTTTGATGAACATCATCACCATCTTTGGCAACGCCATCGCTCTTTTTGGCTGGTTTGATCTGCCAAATTTAGGCCTGCAAGGTGTTGCTATCTCGACATTTGTGGGCAGACTAATAGGCCTTTTTGTCCTACTTTACATGCTCATACGCGTGGCAAAAGTTAGAATTTATCTTAGCGGACTGCTTGTCGTGCCGTTTAGAATTTTAAAGAAAATACTCTCAGTTGGCCTACCAAGCGCTGGCGAAAATTTACTCTGGATGGCGCAATACATGGTCGCTTTTGGCTTTATCGCGAGCATGGGCGAGGCAACTCTTAGCGTGCAGACTATCTACTTTCAGATCACTCTTCTAATCTTGCTTTGTGGAGCTAGTATCAGCGTGGCAAACGAGGTCATCGTGGGGCATTTAGTGGGAGCTAGCGAGTTTAACGAGGCTTACGCAAGAACCTTTAAAGCCTTGTGGCTTGGAATTTCTATCACGCTCGTCGTCGTTTTGATCGCCTACGCCTTAAAGTATAAGATCATGGACGCACTAAATTTAGATGAGAGCTTACGCAAGATAATGTTGCCGCTCTTTACACTCTCGATCGTGCTAGAAGCTGGCAGAACCTTTAACATCGTCATCGTAAATGCCCTTCGTGCAAGTGGCGACGCGAAATTCCCGCTAGCGACTGGGCTTATCTTTATGTGGGGGCTTTCGCTGCCGCTTGGATATTTCTTAGGCATACACCTTGGCTGGGGCATCGTTGGCGTTTGGATAGGATTTTGCGCTGATGAGTGGCTAAGAGGCCTTGCAAATACATGGCGCTGGAGAAGCAAAAAGTGGCAAGAAAAACGCCTAGTTTAAGGCAAAAGAGCCTAAATTTAGACTTTTATGGCTTAAGCGTTTTAATAAATTTTAAAACAAATGTAAAGGCTATGCGATTAAGAGTTGGTAAGGACGCTAAGATCACGCTTTCTATGCCATTTTACAGCACGCAAAAGATGGCTCTTAGCTTTCTTGAGACGCACAGAATTTGGCTTGAAAATGCTTACAAAAAAGCTCTTTTAAATTTGCCAAAAGATGATGAGATGAAATTTCTTGGGCAAATTTATAAGATCAAATTTGATGAGAGCGCAAAGGTGCCATTTTTTGAAGATAAATTTATCATAACGCCAAATTTAAAGGCACTTGAGCGCTTTAAAAAAGCAAGAGCAAAAGAGCTATTTTTAGAGCTTGTAAGCTACTATCAGCCTCATATCAATAAGCCAGTTAGTCGCATCGTCATAAGAGATAGCAAAACTCGCTGGGGCAGCTGCAACCACAAAAAAGGCTATATAAACTTAAGCCTAAGGCTTATAGAAAAGCCACTCTCTGCCGTGCGATACGTCGTGCTTCACGAGCTTACTCACCTGCTCTATCCGCATCATCAAAGCAGTTTTTATAAATTTATAGAAGCCATCATGCCTGATTACAAAGAGCAAGAGCAAATTTTAAAATCGTAATTATTTTTCATCAAGTAAGTGTAAATTTAATATGTTAAAATTGCACATTACTTTACAAAAGGAAAATTTGATGAAAAAAATGATTTTTATCTCGCTTCTTGCAGCTTGCGCTCTAGCAGGCGACTTTGAAGATGGCTTGAAAGCTTATGCTGACTCAAATTTCACTGAGGCTTTGTCTAAATTTGAAGCAGGTTGCGCGGCAAATGACGCAAGATCATGTGCAAAAGCAGGTGCGATCTATCAGCTTGGCAAAACTGATGTGCCAGACAGTAACAAAGCGTTAGAGTTTTACAACAAAGCTTGCCAAGGTGGCGAAAAAGAGGGTTGCTCAGCAGCTGGTGGAATTTATCTCGATAACGATCCACAAAAGGCAAGAGAGCTTTTTAACAAAGCTTGCGAGCAAAATGACGGCTACTCTTGCGGCATGATAGGCTCGATACTAATAGAAGCTAAGAAATTTAAAGAGGCTTACATCTTCTTAGAAAAAGGCTGCAAACTAAACGATAAGATGTCTTGCGAGTTTGCAGGCGATCTAAAACGCTCAAAACAACTTTGATCTTTAGGCTTTAAAAGCCTAAATTCTCACTTTTTACAAAATCACTAGAAATAAATAAATTTAAAAGTTTAGGCAAGAGAGCTCTTGCCTAATGTTAAATCGCTCTTATTTGATCAAGCGGTTTATCTTTTATGCCCCACTGAGTCATAAAGATAAGGCCATAAAGAGCTGCTGCTACGATGTAGGCTGTGTATTCGTTTGGCATTAGTCCAAATTTCACGCAGATATTTGGCACAAGAGCTAGTGGCACGACAGGGATAAGTAGCAACCTCTCCCAAATCCTAAGCTTTGTGACGTAATATCCTTGAAGCAAGCTAGAAAAGGCGAACATTCCCACGATCGCCATACCAAAGACGAGCAAAATTTCAAGTGGATTGCTCATCCAGACTATCCCTTTTGAATCAAGCGGATCGCCAGTATTTATGCTCTCAATTAGCATAAGTTTGTTGTTAAAGAAAAAGGCAAATGGCAAGATCGCTGTTCTTAGATCGTAAAAAAATCCTTGCACGCCAACGGTTATTGGATTTGCCTTGGCAATACCCGCTGCTGCGTAGGCTGCAATGCCAACTGGCGGCGTGTCATCAGCTAAAATTCCAAAGTAAAATACAAAAAGATGCACGGCGATGGCTGGGATTAAGAAGCCATTTTTGTGCGCTAAAAACAAGATAACTGGCGCAACAAGGCTTGATACGACGATGTAGTTTGCTGTCGTTGGAAGACCCATACCAAGGATTAGCGACATAAGAGCTGTTAAAACTAGGATCATCATGATGTTATCGCCTGCTAAAAGCTCAACTAGATCAGAGAGTACCTGACCAAGGCCAGTAAGCGAGATAGAGCCCACGATGATGCCAGCAAGCGCGGTTGCGATGGCTATTGTAGTCATGCTCTTTGCAGCTGCGACCATCGCCCAAAATATATCCTCAAAACCAAGAAGCACGTCGCTTAGCCCTACTTTTTCGCCTGAAGCTAGCTTTTTAGTTGGCTCTTGAAAGATCATTATCAAAAATAAAAATCCAATCGCATTAAACGCTGCAGCTATGGCTGACTCTTTTGCGATTAGCAGTGTGTAAAGCAAGATCAAAATAGGCGTTATATAGTGAAGGCCACTTACAAAAATTTTAAATCTTGAGTGGAATTCGCTCTGATTTATGCCTTTTAGTCCAAGCTTGACGCTCTCTAGATGCACGATGAAAAATAGCGATAAATAACAAGCAAATGCTGGGATAACCGCTGCCATCATCACGTTTGTAT
This sequence comes from Campylobacter concisus, assembly GCF_002165815.1. GTDB lineage: Bacteria > Campylobacterota > Campylobacteria > Campylobacterales > Campylobacteraceae > Campylobacter_A > Campylobacter_A concisus_BH. The sequence continues at coordinate 43,848 of NZ_NDYN01000005.1, read as the reverse complement.
ATGTCATACCCAAAAACTCAGCGATGATAAAAGCGGCCGCACCCATGATAGGAGGCATGAGCTGTCCATTTACGCCAGCTGCAACCTCGATGGCTCCAGCTTTTGTGCGTGAAAGACCAGCTTTTTTCATAAGCGGAATGGTAAATGTACCAACGGTTACGACGTTTGCTGTTGAACTGCCTGAAACCATGCCAGTTAGGCCACTTGCGATGACTGAAGCCTTAGCTGGGCCGCCTCTATATTTGCCAAGAAGCGAAAAGGCTAAATTTATGAAGTATTGTCCAGCGCCTGCTCGCTCTAACAATGAACCAAAAAGAACAAAAAGGTAGATAAAACTAACGCTAACGCCGATAGGCACGCCAAAAACGCCCTCAGTCGTTAAAAACATATGACCTGCGATTTTTTCAAAGCTAGCGCCTTGGTGAGCGATGATGTCTGGCATATAAGGGCCAAAGTGATCATATATCAAAAATAATATACAAATGATAGGAAGCGCTGGTCCCATGACACGCCTGCCAGCCTCAAGTAATACGATGATCGCTAAAAACGATATGACGATATCTTGAGTGATGTAATCCCCTGTCCTATCAGCTAGCTCATAAAAATAAACCGCTGGATAAAGCACGGCAACAACGCCTACCACGCAAAAAACTAGGTCGTAAAATGGCAAACTTGAGTGAGCCTTTTTATGAAAAGTGACTGGATAGAGCAAAAATACAAGCCCAACCGCAAAAGCTAGGTGCACTGAGCGCGAAATGTTAGTATTTAGCGGGAAATACGCTATATAAAGCTGAAAAACTGACCAAGAGAAACACGCAAATGCGATGAAATAGTTGTAAAAATTGCTATTTATCTCTCTTGTCTTTACCTCGACAAATTGTTCTTCGTTGTCATTAACTTCGTTCATCTTTCTCCTTTAAAATTTAAATATATAAATTTAGAAGAAATTTGCATATTTAAATTTTATCCAGAGGCAAAAGCCCCTGGAGATGGATTATTTTAAGATACCAGCCTCTTTAAATGCAGCCTCTGCAGCTGGGTGAAGCGGAGCTGAAAGACCTTGAACAAGATCTTCTTTTTTAACTGATTTTAGTGCTGGGTGAAGAGTTTTATACTCATCAAAGTTATCTAAGATAGCTTTTATCACAGCTTTTACAGCCTCATCTTTTGTATCTTTGCTAGTTACTAAAACAGCTTTTACACCGATAGTATTTACATCGTGATCGACGCCATCATAAGAGCCTTTTGGGATCACGCCTTTTGCAAAGTATGGTTTTTCTTTAAGAAGGTTATCGATCTCGCTGCCTTCGATGTTTAAGATATCGATCGGTAAAGATGTCGCTGCATCAGTGATGTTTGCAGTTGGGTGACCGACAACAAAGCTATAACCATCTATCTTTTTATCTTTTAGTGCATGTGGGCATTCGCCAACTGTTAAAACGCCGCGGTATCCTAGTTTTGAAACGTCAAAGCCTTTTGCTTTAAAGACTTCAAGTGTGCTCACTTCGTTGCCACTACCTGGGTTGCCTACGTTGTATTTTTTGCCTGCAAATGAAGAGAGATCGCTTGTAAGACCACTATCTTTTGCCACGACAAATGCAAGAAGCTCAGGATAGATAGCCACTACTGAGCGTAAATTTTCATCTTTTGCTCCGTCAAATTTGCCGGTGCCGTTATATTTATCATAGACGACGTCGCTTTGAACAAAGCCAAATGTAAGCTCTTTTTTAAGGACGTTATTTACGTTATAAACTGAGCCGCCAGTTGATTGAACAGAACATTTTACATCGGTGTTTTTGTTTGCCAAACGGCAGATCGCTCCACCTATCGGATAGTATGTACCTGTCATGCCGCCAGTGCCGATACTGATAAATTCTTTTGCTGAAAGTGTTGTTGCCAAAAGCAATCCAGCAAGTGCCAAAGAAGTAGTTTTCATCTAAAATCCTTTCAAAAAATTTAAGGCTATTTTATTCTATAAATTTAGCTTTGTATCTTTTTGATATGATATTTTTATGCCATTTTGGTAAAGTTGCAACTATTCTACACAATCAAGGCTTAAAAAAATATTTTCTTAAGAATAAATTTATATTTCTTTTACGAGCATTCTAAAATTTAAGAGCTAGAAATTCTAGCTCTTAAATTTAGTCGATAAACCTCTTTGTGATATTTGCGTAGGCATCGATCCTGCGGTCTCTTAAAAATGGCCAAATTCTGCGCACTTCTTCGCTTCTTTTCATATCTATCTCAACGATCTTGCAAAGCTCATCTGTACTATTTGCACGGAAAAGCTGCTCGCCTTGTGGCCCGAAAACAAAGCTATTTCCCCAAAATTTTATCCCATCCATCACGCCGCTATCATCTTTTTCAAAGCCCACGCGATTTACTGCAACAACTGGCAGGCCATTTGCCACGCTGTGACCTCTTTGCACCGCCACCCACGCCTCAAGCTGTCTTGACTTTTCATCCTCGCTATCGCCCTCAAACCAGCCAATAGCCGTTGGATAGATGAGAATTTTCGCCCCTTTTAGTGCCATTAGCCTCGCTGCCTCTGGATACCACTGATCCCAACACACCAAAACACCAAGCTTACCAAGGCTAGTCTCAACTGGCTCAAAGCCAATGTCGCCAGGCGTGAAGTAAAATTTCTCGTAAAATCCAGGGTCATCAGGGATGTGCATTTTTCGGTATTTGCCAGCCACACTGCCGTCACGCTCGAAGACAAAGGCGGTGTTGTGATAAAGTCCGTCAGCCCTCTTTTCAAAGAGTGAAGTGACTAAAACTACGCCGTTTTCTTTAGCCACCCTGCCCCAAAAAGCGACATCTTCTTGCCAGTCGTTTGCGTGATCAAAGAAATTTGTATCCTCGCTTTGGCAAAAGTATTGCGTCTGGTGTAGCTCTTGGCACACAACTAGATCAGCGCCACCTTTTTTTGCCTCAGCTATTAGCTCAAGCGTCTTTGTGATGGTCGCCTCTTTTGTGCCTTTAAATTCTTGTTGAAGTAGTGCTACTTTCATCTCATCTCCCTTCTTTGTCGTTATATGGGTCTAAATGCGTGGTTATCTGCCACGAAAATTCCTTAAATTTCTCTCTTATCTCAGCTTCAAGCGATTCGGCCACTTCGTGCGCGTCATAAAGCGAGATATCTTTGTCAAAAACTAAATGCATCGTTAAAAATATGGTATTTGCGCTCTGCCTTGTGTTTAGATAGTGAAAGTCTGAAATCCTCTTCTTTGCCTTTATCATCTTGATGATCTCAGCTGTGACCTCAGGGCTTGCTGCGTGATCTAGCAAGACACCAAGGGCGTCTTTGCCAAGGCTTATGGCGCTTTGAGCGATGTAGCCACTTATCACGATACCAAAGATCGCATCTATCATCACAAATCCGCTAAATTTAATGATAAGCAGCGAGATGATGACTGCTAGGTTGCTAAAAAGGTCGATCTTATAGTGCAGTGCGTCTGCTTTTATGATAAGGTTGCCACTTTTTTTAGAAATTTGGTTTAAAAATAGCACCAAACATAGCGTCACTATGACCGAAAAGACCATCACACCAAGGCTTAAGCCAAGGTCTATCTCTAAATTTGGCTCGCTAAATTTCTTAACGCTCTCATAAAATATATATCCAGCAGCCACAACGATGATGACGCACTCAAATAGCGCTGCTAACGCCTCTAGCTTTGTGTAGCCAAAGTTAAATCTCTCATCGGCTTGCTTTCTTGACTTTCTAAGCGCAAATAAATTTAAAAGCGAAACGATAAAATCAAGCATTGAATCAATCGCCGAGCCAAGCACAGCGACCGAGCCGCTAAAAAGTCCTGCTGCAAATTTCACAAGTGCGAGCAAAAAGGCGCAAGCCCCTGCTGCGATGACGGCCTTATTTTCGCCCTGCGTGCACTCCTGCTTATTTATGCGGTTAAACTCATAATCAAACGGACTTCCCAAGTTTAGGCCCTCTTGTATCTATTTTGGCTTGAGCAGTGAAGCGAGCCATTTTGACGGACAAAAACTAGCGAATTTACACCGATGACCTTTCTATCTGGCAGTGCCTTGGCTAGTAAATTTAGCACCTTTTCATCGTTTTCGTCGTTATATGTTGGCACGATTAGCGCACCATTTATAAAGATAAAATTTGCATAGGTGCAGCCAAGCCTTTTGCCCTCATAAAATTTAGGCTTAGGAAGTGGCAGAGCAAGTAGCTTAAAGCCAGTTTTTTTAAGCTCATCCTCCATCCTTTTTAGCTCATCAAAGTGCTCATCGCTCTCATCATCGCAAGCTGCGTAAGCTATCGTATCAGGCGTGATAAAGCGCGCTAAAGTGTCGATGTGACTATCTGTGTCATCGCCTTTTATAAAGCCATTTTCAAGCCATATGATACGCTTTAAGCCAAATAAATTTTTTAGTTTTTCTTCGATCTGCTCTTTGCTAAGAGAGGAATTTCTATTTTCATTTAGCAGACATTTTGAAGTGGTTAAAAGCACTCCGTCTCCGTTAAATTCAACACTTCCGCCCTCTAGTATCATATCAACTGGCTCAAGCTTGGTTTTGTAAATTTTAGCTAGCTCTAAATTTATAGCATCATCTTTTGAGCTCTTAAATTTACCGCCCCAAGCGTTAAATTTAAAGTCGTAACTTTTTACGCCGTCTTTAGTGCAAACATCGATCATACCGTAGTCTCTGATCCAAGTATCGTCAGTATCGAGCTTAACAAACTCAACATTTTTAAATTTCTTAAATCTATCAAAATTTGCCTCATCAGGGCAGATGAGCACCACCTTTTCAAAAGGCGTAACAGCAGCCACAAGCTCCTCATAGCCCGCCAAAATCTCCTCTAAATAAGGCTCCCAGTCGCTCTTACTATGTGGCAGCGATAAAAACAAAAGCTCCTGCTCTTCCCACTCTGCATACGCTCTCACGCTCTCTCCTTGTAAATTTTATAAATTCCATAAATCGTAATGATTATCCAAAAGACCTCTATCAAAAATGAGCCGAGGTTAAAGTGCACAAAAAGCGAGATTATAAGTAGCACCGCACCTGCTAAATTTATTATCTGATAGGCTAGATCGTGGCTATTTAGACGGCCGATCTGGAGTAAAAAGTAGCCCATCACGATGCAAATCATCCCTAAAAAACCGATGATCTGAAAAAGATCGATCAAATTTTATCCTTTTTGTAAGCTTAAATTTAAAGCGTGATCATATCTAATTAGTTTTAAATTTATGATTATGGGATAAAATAACTCCATTTTTCAGATTGGATTAAAGTTTATGGATTTTGAGTTTATTGAGAAATTTTACCCCCTTTTTGTAAAGGCTGGCGTGCTTACGATCGAAATTGCCTTTTTGGGGATCGTTTTTTCTATTTTGATAGGCATTTTTTGCATGGCTGTGAAATTTTACAAGCTAAAATTTCTCTCAAAACTAGTTGATTGCTACGTTGAGCTTTCAAGAAACACGCCGCTTCTTATCCAGCTCTTCTTTTTATACTACGGCTTGCCAAAGCTTGGAGTGTCGATGAGCGGCTTTGCCTGTGCGGTCGCTGGGCTTAGCTTTCTTGGTGGCAGCTACATGAGCGAGAGCTTTAGACTTGGCTTTGAGGCGGTTAGAAGGTCGCAGATAGAAGCAGGCCTTAGTATCGCACTTAGTAAAAATCAGCTCCTAAGATATGTCATCTTGCCACAAGCCTTTAGCGTGGCACTTCCGAGCATCAGCGCAAACGTCATATTTTTACTAAAAGAGACAAGCATCGTTAGTATCGTAGCGCTTGCTGATCTAGTCTATGTCGCAAAGGATCTCATCGGACTTTACTACAAAACAGATGAGGCGCTTTTTATGCTGGTTATTAGCTATCTTGTCATCATCTTGCCAGTCTCGCTGGCGCTTAGCTACGTCGAAAAAAGGGTGAGAAATGCAAGGAGTTAGTATATTATTTGATACACAAAATTTACTAAGACTGCTTGAAGGTCTTGTCGTAAGCACTGAAATTTCATTTATCTCGATCATCATCTCCGTAGTCGGTGGCCTCATACTTGGCGTTTTGATGAGTATGAAAAACAAATTAATCTATCTTATTTTAAAAATTTGCCTAGAGATCGTTCGTATCATGCCTCAGATCGTCTGGTTATTTTTATTTTACTTTGGCGTTAGCAAGGCTTTTGGGCTGCATATCTCGGCATTTACCGCCTCGCTCATCGTCTTTAGCCTTTGGGGCGTTTTTGAGATGATGGATATCGTGCGAGGGGCGATCACCTCGATACCAAAGCACCAGTTTGAGTCAGCCGCCTCGCTAGGACTTAGCAAATTTCAAATTTACTTTTATGTCATCATCCCACTTGCTACTAGAAGGCTGGTGCCTGGAGCTGTAAATTTACTAAGCCGTATGATAAAAACGACCTCTATCGTCGTGCTAATCGGCGTTGTAGAGGTGGTCAAAGTCGGTCAGCAGATCATCGAGCGAAATGTATTTACAAATCCTATGGCGCCATTTTGGATATACACGCTCATATTCTTTTTATATTTTGCGATCTGCTATCCAGTCTCAAAACTATCGAAAAAATTAGAAGAAAAATGGAGCTAAAATGAGCGAAAATATCTTAGAACTTAAAAATTTAAACAAATTTTATGGAGAGCTTCACGCCTTAAAGGATATAAATTTAGAGGTAAAAAGTGGCGAAGTGGTCGTGCTTCTTGGACCATCAGGCTGTGGCAAGAGCACAACACTTAGATGCATAAACGGCCTTGAGAGCATAGCAAGCGGCGAGATAGTCATAGACGGCGAAGTGATAGATGCTAAATTTAAAGAGTGGCAAAGGATCCGCCAAAAGGTCGGCATGGTCTTTCAAAGCTACGAGCTATTTGACCATATGAACGTCATAGACAACGTCCTTCTTGGACCTTTAAAGGTGCAAAAAAGAGATAGAACCGAGGCTGAAAAAACGGCTGATATGTGGCTAAGCAAGGTTGGGCTACTTGATAAGAAATTTGCCTATCCAAAGGAGCTAAGCGGCGGTCAAAAGCAGCGCATAGCAATAGTAAGAAGCCTTTGTTTAAACCCTGAGATCATGCTATTTGACGAGGTTACTGCCGCACTTGATCCAGAGATCGTTAGAGAAGTGCTTGATGTGATACTAAATTTAGCTAAAGATGGCATGACGATGCTAATAGTCACCCACGAGATGAGCTTTGCAAGAGCGGTTGCAAATAAGATCGTATTTATGGACGCTGGAGCGATCGTGGAGATAAGCGAGCCAGAGGAGTTTTTTACTAATCCAAAGAGCGAGCGAGCGAAGAAATTTCTAAATTTATTCTCATTTTAGAAAAAATAAGAGATAATTTGCCGTTTTTCAAAATGCGTTTAGAGCGAGATTTGACCGCTCTTATTTACTAAATTTTTCAAAGGAGAAAGAGTGAGAAAATTTAAATTTTTCTTATTAGCATTAGTCGCTACCGTCTTTCTAACGGGTTGTGGTGATGACAAAGGTGCGGACAAAGCAGCCGCTTCAAACCAAGCTGATACGATCGCAAAGATCAAAGAGCGTGGATATATAAGGATAGGCGTTTTTAGCGATAAACCGCCATTTGGCTACGTCGATAAAGACGGCAAAAACCAAGGCTATGACATCTACTTTGCAAAACGCATCGCAAAAGACTTGCTTGGCGATGAGAGCAAGGTAAAATTTGAGCTAGTCGAGGCTGCTGGCAGGGTCGAAGTGCTCACAGCTGACAAGGTCGATATCACGCTTGCAAATTTCACAAAGACGCCTGAGCGCGCGCAAGTTGTTGATTTTGCGCTTCCATATATGAAGGTCTCACTTGGCATCGTTAGCCCTGAGGGCGCTGTGATAAAGAGCGTTGATGAGCTAAAAGATAAAACTTTAATCGTTAATAAAGGCACAACAGCAGACGCATTTTTTACGAAAAATTATCCTGATATCAAGCTTTTAAAGTATGATCAAAACACCGAAACTTTCGCAGCTTTGGTTGATAAAAGAGGTGCGGCTCTAGCGCATGATAACGCCCTACTTTTTGCCTGGGCGAAAGAGACTCCTGGCTTTGTCGTTGGCGTTGAGGCGCTTGGCGATGTGGATGTGATAGCTCCAGCTGTCAAAAAAGGCAACAAAGCCTTGCTTGAGTGGCTAAACAACGAGATAATTGAGCTTGGAAAAGAAAATTTCTTCCACAAAGACTATGACGCAACGCTAAAACCGATCTATGGCGACAGCGTAAATCCTGAATCTCTAGTCGTCGAAGGCGGCAAACTCTAAATTTAATGGCGTAATCTTTACGCCATCTCTCTTTTTTAAATTTAACAAATCTATTCGTGATGTTTTTGGCAGCAGATGGTATTTTAATAAAATCCATGACAGCGGTTTTGCAATTCTTGGTAGCAAGCTATTAGGTAAGCTTTACGATAAAGTTTCTAAATTTTTTGTCAGTAAGTGGGACTGCTTTAAAATCTATAATGAGCAGATATTTTGCATACCTGAGCGCTAAACGAGCAAGGTAAGCTTATAGTAATGAACTCTTTTTGAAAAACACCGATACCGATAGGCTATTTGTTGATTTTAAATTCTATATATTTGATAAATTTAATACTACGAAGCATGTATGCAGAGAAAATTCGCAAGAAAGAAAACCTTAGTTTTTAAATATTTAAATAAAATTTTAAAAAGCATTTTGGAGTAAATTTAACCCAAAATGCTTTTATTGGCTACATTAAGCTCTTTAGCAAATTTGTCACTTTTTGCTCGATCTCTTCTAAGAATTCCTTGCTTTTAGCTTCAAATCTAGTAACGATAACTGGCGTTGTATTTGACGCACGCACCAGCGCCCAGCCATTTTTAAACTGAATTCTGATACCATCAATGTCGATGATATTTTTTATCTTTGGCAGGTCGCAACCCTCGTTTTTCACGCACTCTTTTAGCTTAGCAACTATCTTAAATTTAGCCTCGTCAGTCGTCTTTATCTTGATCTCATCGGTGCTAAAGACAAGCGGCATCTTATCAAGCTCGCCGTCAAGATCAAAGCCCTTATGAACTAGCTCAAGCACCCTCATCATCGCATAAAGCGCATCGTCAAAGCCAAAATAGCGTTCTTTAAAGAAGATATGACCGCTCACTTCAGCCGCAAGATCTACGTTTAGCTCTTTCATCATTTTTTTTATATTACTATGTCCAGTTTTTCCCATGAAGACTTCGCCGATCTTGGCGATCTCATCATACATATTTTGTGAGCATTTTACCTCGCCAAGCACCTTTGGATGTTTCATATTTAGCGCATAAAGATATGCTAGCTCATCGCCTTTTATATCTCTTTTTGGCGTTATAACTGCAATCCTGTCGCCATCTCCGTCAAAGCCAAATCCAAGGTCAAATTCTTTCTTTTCAATGAGCGAAAATATCTCTTTTAAATTCTCTTTTTCGCTTGGGTCTGGGTGGTGATTTGGGAAATTTCCGTCTGGATCTTCATATAAAATTTTTGCATTTAGTCCAAGTGCTTTGACGATAGGCACCAAGCTCACGCCAACAGCACCATTTGCGCAGTCGATGACAAAAGGCTTTTTGAAATTTTTAAGCTCACTAAATTCTTTTACAAAAAACTCAACGTATTTTTCTAAGATATTAAATTTCTCACAGCTCTCATCGTCTGCTATTTGCTCACTAGAGGCGATTATCTCATTCACCTTATCTTTTAAAATTTGCAGATCTTTGCCAAAAAAACTATCTTTTTTGATAGTGATCTTAAAGCCGTTATAATCTTTTGGGTTGTGAGAGCCCGTGATCATGATGTTTGCATCAAAATAATCAGCATAAACGCTAAAGTAGCCAACAGGAGTTGGCAGCAAGCCGATGTTATAAATTTTAAAGCCACCAGCCTTGTTTAGACCGCTTAGCAGATACCTAAAAAGCGTGCTAGCACTTAGCCTTGCGTCAAAACCAACGCTTAAAGTTTTCACGCCAAATTCGTTAAATTTCTTACCCAAAGCAAGCCCTATAGCCTTGACACTGTCCTCTGTCAAGTCTTTTTCAAAAATGCCGCGGATGTCGTATTCTCTAAAAATTTCATCATATTTCATTGTAAATTCTCCCTAAAAGAATGCAAAAATGATACAAGAATAAATTTAAAAAGGAGTAAATAATTTTATAAATTTAGTGAGGTTAAAATTTAAATTCGAGCTAGAAAAGGCTCTAGCTCGAAAAGGGCTGCTACATCATGCCGCCCATACCACCCATTCCGCCCATGTCAGGCATTGCAGGCATTGCTTTTTCTTCTTTTATCTCGCTGATAGTTGCTTCAGTTGTTAGTAGCAAGCTAGCCACGCTAACAGCGTTTTGAAGCGCAACTCTCTCAACTTTAACTGGATCGATGATGCCAGCTTCAAACATATTTACATATTCGCCAGTTGCAGCGTTAAAGCCAAAATTTGCATCTTTACTTGTCTCAACTGCATTTGCTACTACGCCTGCGTCAAAGCCAGCGTTCTCAGCGATTTGGCGAAGTGGAGCACGAAGCGCTCTTCTAACGATCTCAGCACCGATTGCCTCATCGCCTTGTAAATTTAAATTTACACTCTTTGAAGCGAGGATAAGAGCTGAACCGCCACCTACTACGATGCCCTCTTCAACAGCTGCACGAGTAGCGCTTAGAGCATCATCTACGCGGTCTTTTTTCTCTTTCATCTCAGTCTCAGTCGCAGCACCTACTTTGATAACTGCCACGCCGCCGCTTAGTTTTGCAAGGCGCTCTTGAAGTTTTTCTTTGTCGTAGTCGCTTGTAGTCTCAGCTATTTGAGCTTTTATTTGAGTTATTCTAGCATCGATCGCTGACTTCTCGCCTGCACCATTTACGATAGTTGTGTTATCTTTGTCGATAACTACGCTTGAAGCTTGTCCAAGGTCGTTTATAGTAGCGCTCTCTAGTGTCCTGCCTAGCTCTTCGCTGATGACTTCACCGCCTGTTAAGATAGCGATATCTTCAAGCATCGCTTTTCTTCTGTCGCCAAAGCCAGGAGCTTTTACAGCTGAGATGTTTAACACGCCACGAAGTTTATTTACAACAAGCGTTGCAAGCGCCTCGCCTTCGATATCTTCAGCGATGATTAGAAGTGGTTTGCCACTCTTTTGTACTTGCTCAAGCACTGGAAGCAGATCTTTTAAATTTGTGATCTTTTTGTCAAATAGTAATATAAATGGATTGCTTAGCTCAACTTGCATCTTTTCAGGGTTTGTGATGAAGTATGGGCTTAGATATCCGCGGTCAAACTGCATACCCTCAACAACGCTTAGCTCATCTTGGATAGACTTTGCCTCTTCTACTGTTATGACGCCATCTTTGCCGACTTTTTCCATCGCATCAGCGATAAGTTTGCCGATACTCTCGTCTGAGTTAGCAGAGATAGTAGCGATCTGTGCGATCTCTTTTGAGCCAGAAACTTTTTTAGAGATGTTTTTTAATGCATCTATAAGAGCTGCTACTTCTTTATCCATGCCGCGTTTTACTTCGATAGGATTTGCGCCAGCAGTTACGTTTCTAAGACCCTCTTTAAATATCGCATGAGCTAGCACAGTCGCTGTTGTAGTGCCATCACCCGCTTGGTCGTTTGTTTTGCTTGCTACTTCTCTAACTAGGCTTGCACCCATGTTTTCGATAGTATCTTTTAGCTCAACTTCTTTAGCCACGCTAACGCCGTCTTTTGTGATGTTTGGAGCGCCAAAGCTCTTTTGGATAAGGACATTTCTGCCTCTTGGTCCCATTGTCACTTTTACAGCGTCATTTAGTTTTTTTACGCCCTCATATAGGCGGTTTCTTGCATCATCAGAGTAAAAAATTTCTTTTGCCATTGTCTTTCCTTTTTAAATTATTTAATCACGCCTAAAATATCGTCGATGTTTAAAACAAGATATGTTTTATCATCTAAATTAACCTCAGTGCCAGCGTATTTAGCAAATACTACTTTTTCGCCAACTTTTACGCCCTCAGCTTCAGCGCCAACTGCTTTTACCTCGCCGCTTAAAGGTTTTTCTTTTGCGTTATCAGGTATAATTATGCCCGAAGCTGTCGTCTTTGTCTCTTCTACGCGTTCGACTAGGACACGCTTGCCTAATGGTTGAAAGTTCATTGTTCATCCTTTTAGTTTAATTGTCTTTTTTAGCACTCTTTATTTTTGAGTGATGAAATCCTAGCATTTTTTTCTGAAAAAGTCAATAATTTATAGTGAATTTTATTAAAAACTTTAGTCTAAGTGACTAAAGTTTTATGATATGTAAAACTAATATAAAGGAATTTTATGAAAAAAGTAGCCTACATAGTAACGGCTTTGGTGCTGATAATCCTTTGCGTTTTTGGCTTTATCTTTAGCTCTTTTGGCAATAAATTTATAGCCAGTAAAATAGAAAAAGAGGCGCTAGCTCGTGGTATCGATGTCAAATTTAAAGACTTTAACCTTGGGCTTAGCACCTTAAATTTAGAAGCGACCGTGATGGATGCCATAAATTTAAAGGCAAATGGCGATCTATCCTTGCTTGCTCAAAGTATGAGCTTAAACATAGATATAAATGCCAACAAGGCAAAGGCTAGCGAGCTTGGGCTAAAAAAGGACGTCGCTCTTAAAGCAAATGTGGCTGGCAAATTTAGCGACTTCAAGCTAACGGCAACTGGCACGGCGCTTGGATCAAATATAAATTTAAACGCAAATTTAAAAGATTACCTGCCAAAAGCTCTAAATCTTGACGCTAAAAACATCGAACTTTCTGAGATATCAGCTCTTGCCAAAAAGCCAAATTTAGCTAGCGGCAAGCTTGATTTAACGAGCAATATGCAAGGAGTTGATGAGAAAAATGAACCCATCATAAACGCTCAAATTTTAGCTAGCGATGCAGCGATAAACAAAGAAATTCTTAAAAATGAATTTGGGCTAAATTTAGCAAAAGATATAAGCTTTAAAGGCGGCGTAAATGCTAAATTTGCAAATGAAAAAGTGAGCGCAAAAACCATCATCATCGCACCTGAAGCCACTTTAAAAGCAAATGAGACGATCTATGATCTAGCTAGCAAAAATTTAAAGAGCGACTTTTCGCTAAATGTGCCTGATCTTGCCCTTTTTGGCAAGCTCTTAGGCGAGCAACTAAGTGGCGCTGTGGATGCAAACGGCGAAATTACAATGCAAGAAAATGCCCTTCAAAACCTAAAAGCTGAGATAAATGGGCTTGGCGGCAAGATAAATGCAAATTTTGATAGCAAAAACTTAGCCCTAAATGCAACTAGCATCAAGCTAAAAGAGCTTCTAGCGCTTGCTTTGCAGCCTAGCTACGCAGACGGGCAGATAAATTTAAACGCAAATTTTAGCGGCTTTAATGAGCTAAAAAAGCTTGCAGGCGAGACTAAATTTGAGATAAAAAATGGCCTTATAAATAATGGTCTTGCAAAGCTTAAAAATGCGGCTAAATTTGAGCTAAAAGGCGGCGCCACAGCAAAAGGTGAGCTTGTAAATTTTGACGCAAACGTGCTTAGCGACCTTGGCGAGTTAAAGGATGTAAAGGGCGTTTATGACCTAAAAAACAACCAAATTTTTAGCAAATTTGCCCTGCTCATTAGCGACCCTGAGAAATTTAAAGCGGTTAGTGGCTTTGAGGTGGGCTCAAAGATGGCGCTTGCTGGCAATGTGAAGCTCAAGGCTAGCAAGATAAATGAGCTAAATTTAGGCGGCGATGCCTTTGCTGGCAAGCTAAACGCCACCATAAAAAATGAAAATCTTGATCTTAACCTAAAAGAGGCGCAGCTTGGAGAAATTTTAGCCATAAGTGGCAACGATAGGCTGGTAAATGCCAAGGCAAATATCCAGGCAAAGGGGCAAAATATCTTTGATAAAAGCCCAAGTATCACTACTGAGATCGCTTTAAATGATGGCAAATTTAACGCCGCAGCGCTTAGCAAAATGCTTGATAAAAAATTCCCCCAAAATGAGAAATTTAGCTCAAATTTGAGCCTAGACTATAAAGGCAACGTAGCAAAATTTAGTGGCGACTTTCTTAGCTCGCTTGCTGATATAAAGGGCATAGACGGCAGCTTTGACGTAGGCAAAAGCACGCTAAGCTTAAAGCTTCAAGCGGTAGTTTCAGAGCTAAATAGGCTTGCATTTTTAGCTGGTCGCGAGCTTCACGGTAAATTTGCAGCCCTCGTAACAGCAAATGGCAAAGTAGATGATCTAAGCGTAAAAGTCACCTCTGATGATCTATTTAAGGGCAAACTGGAGGCAAACTACAAAGGTGGCGCGCTTGATGCGGTGCTAAAAAACTTTGAAGTCAAGGGGCTAACGCAGACTTTGGGGCTAGATCATCTTTATGATGGCAACGGCGATGCTAAATTTGACTACGAGACGAAGCAAAGGGTGGGTAAATTTGACATCTTGCTAAAAGAGGGTCACCTAGCCAGCACAAATCTCACAAACAACATAAAAATATTCACCGGCAAGGACATCACAAAAGAATTTTACAAAGACGGCAAAATTTATGGCGATATAAAGGGCGACAACGTCGTTTTTAACGTAAATTTAAGCTCTCCAAAGAGCGATATAAAGGTTGCAAACGGCACTTACAATACCGCGACAAAAATGCTTAACGCGCCACTTGTTTGCAGGCTAGAAAAGACTGACCTAAACGTGCAAATTTCAGGCACGACAGACAAGCTAAAATATGACGTCAGATCGCAATATCTCGAAAATAAGGTCAAAAAAGAGATAGGTAGATTTTTAGATAAAAAGCTCGGCAAAGATGATGAAAGCACAAACGGCGAAAAGCAAAATTTAAAGGGACTTTTAAAAGGGCTATTTTAGATGAAAAAGGCGGAAAATTTAAAGTATCTAATGGGGCTTGGGCACTTTTGTAGCGACATAAACCAAAGTGCGCTTGGCGCGATGTTACCCTTTTTCATCGCGAGCTACCACTACGACTACGCTACGGCCGCCTCGCTCGTGACCACCACAAATTTAGCAAGCTCGCTCATCCAACCGCTGATAGGCCGCCTAAGCGACAAAAGGGAG
This sequence comes from Campylobacter concisus, assembly GCF_002165815.1. Classification (GTDB taxonomy): domain Bacteria; phylum Campylobacterota; class Campylobacteria; order Campylobacterales; family Campylobacteraceae; genus Campylobacter_A; species Campylobacter_A concisus_BH. The sequence goes on along the minus strand of NZ_NDYN01000005.1, from coordinate 28,812 downwards.
CTTCCCTACGTCATCCCGCTTGGGCTACTTTTGGCAGGCGGGGGCATGAGCCTAACTGGCTTTGTCACAAACTACTACCTCATCTTGGTTTGCGTGATGATAAGCGGTATCGGCGCCGCGCTCTTTCACCCAAGCGCCGCAAGGATCGTAAACTACGCATCAAACGCCAAAAATAGAGCCAAAAGCATAAGTATATTTTCATTTGGCGGAAACGCGGGCTTTGCCGTTGGGCCTATTTTGGTCGCTGTTTTTGTGGGAAATTTTGGCCTAAAAGGGACGCTAGTCTTTATAATCCCTCAAATTTTGCTAACACTTTTATACCTTAAAAAGGGCAAATTTATAAAAGCACTCGAAGGCAATCACAAAAAGCAAATTTCACAAAAAACAAGTGCTCTAAAAGACGATCTGGGCGCGTTTTTAAGGCTTTGTTTGTGTATATTTTCACGCTCTATCGTCGCATTTGGCTTTACGGCATTTTTTAGCATCTACCTCATCAAAATTTTTGGCCTTAGCAAAGAGGCTGCAAATGTAAATTTAAGCCTCTTTTTTGCTGCAGGTGCGATCTCTACGCTATTTGGTGGAGCTCTAGCTGATAGATACGGACTAGTTAAGCTCATCAAAATAAGCCTAAGTATCGCCGCGCCATTAGTCGTGCTAATGCTCTTTATCGACAGCTACGCGCTATTTCTCGTGGCCTCTATGTGCGTGAGTGCCTGCATCAGCCTATCTTTTAGCCCCTCAATCGCCCTTGCACAGCTTTATCTGCCAAATCAAATCGGCCTAGCCTCTGGCGTAACGCTTGGGCTTAGCATCACGATCGGCGGTATATTTGCGACGGTCATCGGCAAGATCGCTGACATATTTAGCCTAACGCACTCGTTTTACTTTATCGCCGCAGTTTCGCTTATCTGCGCGGTTTCTAGCTACTTTTTAAAGCCAGTTAGCAAGATATAAATTTACAAAAATAGCTTGCTAACAGCGTATAGCACAGCCTTACCATCATCTCTGATGCTGTGAGCGACCTCGCCACCTCTTTTTGATGCCTCAAATGCTGCGGCTTTTACCAAGCTCTTTTGCCCAAAATGGTACCAGATGGCAGTGCCCCGAGCCGTAAATTTTATTTTTTGGGCTTTAAATTTTGTTGAGCAGGCGAAATTTGATACGAGCTGAAATTTAGACAAAACTTGTCAAAGAGAATAAGTTTTTTTGCTTCTCTATAAAAGCAAAGCTAAATTTAAAAATCCAAAAGAGCCAAACCATGGCATTTGGTAGCAGTATTTTGCAGTAGTTTTATTTTTAAATTTAACAACAAAGCATCGAGGCAAAGTATCTTGTGATGATTTTAAATGTTTTGCTTCGTAAGCTCGCAACTGCAAGCAGAAACGAAGAAATTTTTGACCGAAGATAGAACATATAAGTTCAACTCGAAAAATTTAAACTACCAAGACAAGAATTTTTGTTTTTGCTTCGCAAGCTTGAAACGAGATTTCATTACAAGGAGCTAAGCCACAGATTTTGGGCGGCAGTATTTTGTGATAGATTTAAATGTTGCGCGGTTTAAAATTTGCGCAGACCAGACACATAAAAATTTGAATTTGGCTACTGAAATATCAAGGCAAAGTATCTTGTGATGATTTTAAATGTTACGAAGAAATTTTCGACCGAAGATAAAACAAATAAATTTAAGACATCAAGACAAGAAAATTTTTGTTTCAGACAAGGCGGATGAGCAAAAACGAGGGAGCGTATATACGATACGTGACCGAAGTTTGAAGCGATATCCAACGCAGTATAAAACAAAAAGGGCTTGTCTTTTTTAAAGCTTTCTCATCTTTGCTATCTCATCACGTAGCGCTGCCGCCTTCTCAAACTCCAGCTGCGCCGCCGCCTCTAGCATCTGCTTTCTTAGCTCTTTTACGATCGCGGCTCGCTCGCTCGCAGGCATTTTTTCCAGATTTGCGCCTTTTCTTAAAATCTCCGTACCGTCCTCGACGTGCAGACTCTCTTCGATATTTCTACTTGCAGAGTGTGGCGTTATGCCGTGAGCTTTGTTGTATTCATCTTGAAATTTACGTCTAGCAGTCGTCGTATCGATCGCCTCTTTCATGGACTTAGTTATCTTTTTGGCAAACATTAGCACCTTGCCATTTACGTTTCTAGCCGCGCGCCCCATCGTCTGTATAAGGCTCGTTGTCGAGCGCAAAAAGCCCTCTTTATCAGCGTCCATGATCGCTATCAAGCTCACTTCAGGCAGGTCAAGCCCCTCACGGAGCAAATTTATGCCTATTAGCATATCAAACTCGCCACTTCTAAGCCCTCTAATGATCTCATTTCGCTCAATCGCGTCGATATCTGAGTGCATATACTTGACCTTTATGCCAAGCTCGATGTAGTAGCGGCTTAGCTCCTCAGCCATCTTTTTAGTTAGCACCGTAACTAGCACACGCTCACCTCTTGCAATGACCGCCTTTGCCTCGTCAAATAGCGCTTCTACTTGATTGTCACTATCTTTTATCTCGATGATCGGATCAAGTAGCCCCGTAGGTCGTAAAATCTGCTTATAGACGTGCCCCTGGCTGATACCAAGCTCATACTCGTTTGGCGTGGCTGAGACAAAGAGAAATTTCGCCTTTTTGCTTATAAACTCATCAAATTTAAGCGGCCTGTTATCAAGCGCTGAAGGCAAGCGAAATCCATACTCCACGAGCACCTCTTTACGGCTCCTATCACCCGCGTACATGCCCCTAAACTGCGGCAAACTCACGTGGCTCTCATCGACGATAACTAGATAGTCCTCGCCACTTATCTCAAAGTAGTCAAACATCGAGTACGGCGTCTCTCCAGCCTTTTGACCAGTTAGGTGGCGCGCGTAGTTTTCGATACCTTTACACATGCCCGTACTCGCCATCATCTCAAGGTCAAACTCCACTCTCTGCTTTAGTCTCTGCGCCTCAACTAGCTTGCCCTGCTCGTTAAATTCTTTCAAGCGCACATCAAGCTCCTCTTCGATCTCTTTCATAGCGATCTTTAGCCTATCAGCGCCCACGATAAACTGGCTGGTCGGGTAGAGGATAAATTTTTTCAGGTCGTGTCTTTTTTTGTTTTCCAGCACGTCCAGGCTATACATCGTCTCGATCTCGTCGCCGAAAAACTCGATCCTAAACGCCTCGTCGTTAAAATATGCGGGATATACGTCCACCACGTCGCCGTTTACGCGAAAGTCGCCACGATCGAAATAAACGTCGTTTCGCTTGTATCCCATATCCACTAGCTTTTGCAGTAGCGTGCGCTGGTTGATTTTATCGCCGACGTTTAGGTATGCGACCATGCCTTTATACTCGCTTGGATTACCAAGGCCGTAGTTTGCAGAGACTGAAGCCACGCACACGACGTCATCAAAACTTAGCAAGCTAGCAGTCGCAGAGAGACGCAGGCGCTCAAGCTCATCATTTACCGAGCTATCCTTTTCTATATATAGGTCGCTTCGTGGGATGTAGGCCTCTGGCTGATAGTAGTCGTAGTAGCTTATGAAGTACTCCACGTGGTTTTTTGGGAAAAAGCCCTTAAATTCGCTGTAAAGCTGAGCGGCAAGGGATTTATTGTGCGTCATGATGAGCGTTGGCATATTTAGCTCGCGTATGACATTTGCCATGGTAAAGGTCTTGCCAGACCCTGTAACGCCTAGAAGTGTTTGATATTTGTTGCCTGATTTTATGCTTTTTACTATCTCTTTTATAGCTCTTGCTTGGTCGCTGCTTGGGCTAAATTTAGATGAAATTTCAAATTTACTCATTGATCGCCTTTAAATTTGGGCGAATTTTATAGCAAAGATAGTACTTTGTCAAATGAGAATTTTAAAAAGAATTTAGCCTCTGCGTGTTAGAATACGGCATTAATTATTATTTTAAAGGAACCTTTATGTTTGAAGATAATGCGATCTTAACCACACTAAGCGACAAAGTAAATGACCTCATCACAAAATACGATGAAGTTTGCAAAATAAATGAAGAGCTACGTAACGAGATCGTAACATTAAAAGCACAAAATGAGGCAAAGAGCAATCAGATTATGCGCTTAGAAGAGGATTTAGATAAGAAGAATAGCGAAGCTGATGATGTAATGAAAAAGATCGAAGCTGTCCTTGGTAGATAAGCTAGGCATTTTTGGCATAAAAGATGAAACAGATCACGCTCACCGTATCATCTCGCGACTACACGATAACGCTTGATGATGATTTTGCTGAAGTTTTTGAGCGTGACTGGCAGAAATTTATGGGGGGAAAGAAATTTATAGAGCCTCGCGAGCTTATAAACGCCTTTGTCGAAAAGAGCTACGAGAGCTACACAAATTTGCGCGTCGTAAAGGACGTCACAAAAGAGATAGAAGAGATACTAAAACCGGAAAATAAATGAAAAAAAGAGCTTTTACCCTAATAGAAATCATATTTGTTATCGTCATACTTGGCGTCTTGAGCGCTATTGCTATACCAAAGCTTTTCTTTACTAGAAGCGACGCCATAGTCGCAAATGCAAAAACACAAATCGCTGCCATAAAAAGCGGTATCTCACTAAAATACAACGATAGCGTCCTAAAAGGCACTCCAGCATATCCAGACGCGCTTGATGATGGGAATAAACTTTTCAACAAAGTAATAAGCGTAAATATCGCAGACAGCGGCACAAAAAACGGCTGGCACAAAACTGGAGCGACAACTTATACCTTCAAACTAGACGGACAAACAGCAAATTTCACTTATAACAAAACCACTGGCGAATTTGACTGCCAAAGCAGCGACGGACTTTGCAGCGCCCTTGAGTGATGAGATACTACGAGGTCGTATTTAGCGGGGTAAATTTAGCTGCGCTCACATATAAAAGCGAGCTAGATATTGCGCCATTTAGCGCCGTCACTGCAAAGCTTAGGGGTAAAAGTCTAACTGGCTTTATCCTGCGCGAAGTAAGCGAGCCAAGCTTTAAAACAAGCTTTATTGATGAAATTTTACCCATTAAGCTAAACGAGATACAGGCAACATTAGCTAAATTTATCGCCTACTACTACACCTGCGAGCTTGGCGTTGCTATAAATTTATTTGAACCACAAAGCCTTACTGATGATGAAATTTACAAAGGCGAAAGCGACTTTAAACCGCCAAATTTAAGCCCAAAGCAGCTTGAAGCGCTAAATTTTATAAACGAGCGAAAAAGCTCACTCATCTTTGGCGACACGGGAAGTGGCAAAAGCGAAATTTACATCGCTAAAATCAGAGAAATTTTAAACGCAGGCGCTCAAGCGCTATTTTTGATGCCTGAAATTTCACTAACGCCGCAGATGCAAAAGCGCTTAGAGAGCTTCTTTGGCGAGGCTGTAGCTGTGTGGCACTCAAAGATCGCGCCAAAGAAAAAAGAGCAAATTTTAAAGGACATTAAAAGTGGCAAAGCAAGGCTAATAGCTGGAGCTAGATCTGCCCTATTTTTGCCACTTGAGAGGCTAAAACTCATCATCATCGACGAAGAGCACGACGATAGCTACAAAAACACGGGCTCAAAGCCTCATTACAACGCAAGGGACCTAGCCCTCTTTCTAACTAGCAAATTTGACCTGCAAGTAGTTCTGGGTAGTGCTACGCCAAGCCTTACTAGCTTTTATAAGCAAGAATGTTTTCGCCTAAAGGGGACATATTTTGCGTCGCAAAAGAGCTATATATTTGACGAGAGCGAGACTGGCATAAGCGAAATTTTAAAAGAGCAGATCGCAAAGACGCTTGAAAATAAAAAACAAGCCGTCATCTGCCTGCCAACAAGGGCAAATTTCAAATATCTTGTCTGCAAAAACTGCGGCGAGACGGTAAAATGTCCATTTTGTAGCATCGGTATGAGCTACTACAAAAAGCAAAACGTGCTCAAGTGCCAATACTGCGAGCACAAAATGGCCGTGCCAAAGACCTGCCACCAGTGCGGCAGCGAGATGATAGAGGCTAAAAAGATCGGCACGAGTGAGCTTCTTGAGAGGCTTCAAGCTGAGTTTGCAAACGCTAGGATCGCTAAATTTGATAGAGATGAGATCACGACGCAAAATAAGCTTGTAAAGGCTTTGGAGGAATTTAACGACGGCAAGATAGATATCCTGCTGGGCACGCAGATGCTAAGCAAGGGGCATGACTATCACAACGTCGAGTTAGCCGTCATCATGGGCTTTGACGAGCTTTTAAATTTTCCTGATTTTAGAGCTAGAGAGCGGACACTCGCCCTTGCCATGCAAGTAGCTGGCAGAGCCGGCAGAAACGGAGCTGGCAGGGTCATCATCCAAAGCAAACAAAGAGAGTTTTTTGAAAGTTACATCAGCGACTACGATGCGTTTTTAAAGGAGGAGATCAGCTACCGAGAGGGTCTTTACCCACCATTTACGAGGCTGCTTCGCGTGGTCGTTTCGCACAAAGATGAGAGCATGGCAAAGGGCGCAATGAACGAATTTGTGCAAAGGCTAGAGCCACTAAAAAGCGATGAACTAGAGATAGTGGGATACGGCAAATGCCAGGCTGAGTATCTTGTGGGTAAATTTAGATATGAAATTCTGCTTCGATCAAACTCGCACACCATGCTTTTAAAAGCCGCAAACCTCTGCAAAAGCGAACTTAGCGATATTGATATAGACCCGGTGAATTTTAGCTAGAAGACGATTTAACACAAGCAAATTTTAAATTTAGCAAGTTGCTAAGGCGAGTGAGAAAATTTTAAAATTTGCAAATTTGCTTTGTTAAATCAAGTGAGCGCCAAGTAAATTTTAAAATTTCATGAACGAGTAATTTCGGCTCTAAAATTTGAGCTAAGCTGTAAGCGAAGCCAAATTTTAGTAGTCAATTCTTGCGAGTGAGTGGAATTTTAAAATTTGTGAAATAGTAAATTTCTATTTTTAAAAATACAGACCTTAAATTTAAAAACTCTTTTATTTAAAAGGGAGACAAGGGGACTTGAATTACGAAGCCGTCCCCTTATCCCCCTTTTTAAATCCCCTAAACCCCTCGCACGTTAGAGGTGCATGCAATTGTGCTTCGCACTGCATGCGTTTTGTGTAATAGAAAGTCAGACAAATTTTAAAATTTCATGAGCGAGCATATCACGCTTCTAAATTTAGTAGTCTGCTAAGGCGAGTGAGTGAAATTTTAAAATTTGCATTTACAATAAAGAGATCTGAATTGCAAACTGCCTGCATTTAAAAACTTTATTAATTTTTCAAGCCTTTTAAAAGCCATTTTTTTTTATAATCCCCAATAAAATTTAAAGGCAAAATTTTGCAACGATACCCGACAAAACAGATAAAAATTCGCGATGTTTTAATAGGCGGTGACGCACCGATCTCCGTGCAGTCGATGACATTTTCAAAGACAAAGGACGTAAAAGGCACGCTAGAGCAGATACAAAAGCTATATTTTGCAGGCTGTGACATCGTGCGCTGCGCAGTTTTTGACAAAGAGGACGCCAGCGCGCTAAAGCAGATCGTCGCCGGTTCCCCCATCCCAGTCGTTGCAGACATCCATTTTAACCACACCTACGCGCTCATCGTTAGCGAATTTGTCGATGCTATCCGTATAAATCCCGGCAACATCGGCTCAGCCAAAAACATAAAAGCAGTTGTTGATGCCTGCAAGCAGCGAAATTTACCTATCCGCATAGGTGTAAATTCTGGCTCGCTTGAAAAGCAGTTTGAAGACCGCTATGGCCGCACGGTGGAGGCTATGGTGGAGAGTGCATTATACAACATCAAGCTTCTTGAGGATTTTGACTTTACGGACATTAAAATTTCGCTCAAATCAAGCGATGTCGAGCGCACTATGCAAGCTTATAGAGCGCTTCGCCCAAAGACAAACTACCCATTTCATCTAGGCGTAACAGAGGCAGGTACCACTTTTCACGCGACTATCAAGTCCGCGATCGCACTTGGCGGGCTTTTGCTTGAAGGCATCGGCGATACGATGAGAGTTAGCATCACGGGCGAGCTTGAAGAGGAGATCAAAGTCGCAAAGGCGATCTTAAAAGATAGCGGCCGCCAAAAAGAGGGGCTAAACATCATCTCATGCCCAACTTGTGGGCGTTTGCAAGCTGACCTCATGGCAGCAGTAAAGCTCGTAGAAGAAAAGACAAAAGGGATAAAAGAGCCACTAAACGTCTCAGTGATGGGCTGTGTGGTAAATGCGATCGGCGAGGCAAAAGGCGCAGACGTAGCCATAGCATTTGGCAAGGGAAATGGCATGATCATGCGACACGGCGAAGTAGTCGCTAGGCTGCCTGAGAGCGAGCTTGTGGATAGATTTTTACAAGAGATCGACGACGAGATAAAGAGCAGAGGATAAAGCAGTGGCAAAAGAGAGACTTAACGAGATAGAATTTAGCAACCTTTACGACCTTGATATGGAGCGAGCCATACTAAGCTCGATCATCGCAAACAATGACGCTTTGGGCGAAATTTTTGACACTATAAAGGCTGGAGACTTTTACCTAAAGGCTCACGCACAAATTTACAAAGCAATGGTTGATTGTCTAAACGGCGACGTGCCTATCGCATCGACTTTTATCAAAAACAAACTTGGTGAAAACTACGATGATAACGTCATGGCGAGCATTTTGGCCACAAACTCGATCATCGACATCCAAAGATACGCAAACGAGTTAAAAGAAAAATCGATAAAACGAAGTCTAGTCAAGATCGCTCACGACATCCCAAGCAAGGTAAATGAAGACAAAGCTAGCCGCGATATGGTCGATGAGTTAAGTCAAGAATTTTACTCGCTAGTCGATGGCAGCGGCACTGGCAGCATCAGAGATAGCGAAGATATCATAAAAAGCTTGATCGTGCACATGCAAAAGCAAGCAGCCCTAAATGAGCGCGATATCATCGGACTAAACACCGGCTTTAAAAAACTAAATGAGATGATAAAAGGCTTTAAAAATGGCGATCTCATCATCATCGCAGCGCGCCCTGGCATGGGTAAAACGACGCTTTGTCTAAATTTCATGGGGCACGTTTTAAAAAGTGGCGCCGGCGTCGTCTTTTTCTCACTTGAGATGCCAGCAGAGCAGATCATGATGAGGATGCTAGCAGATAAGACCTCGATCCCACTTCAAGAGATAATGACAGCGACCTTGGACGACGAAAAACTCGCCCACTTTAGCCACGCATGCAGCGAATTTTCGCACGCCAAGCTCTTTGTGCACGATAGCGGCTACGTAAATATCCACCAAGTAAGGACACAGCTTCGCAAGCTAAAGTCGGCCCACCCTGAAATTTCACTCTGCGTCATCGACTACATCGGCCTTATGATGAGCACAAACAACTACGCCGACCGCCACATACAAATAGCTGAAATTTCTCGTGGCTTAAAGCTTCTAGCGCGCGAGCTGGATATGCCTATCATCGCACTTTCGCAGCTAAACCGCGGCCTTGAAGCACGCGCGAACAAGCGCCCTATGCTAAGTGACCTAAGAGAGTCAGGCGCGATCGAGCAAGACGCCGATATCATCCTTTTTGTCTATAGGCACGAGGTCTATCTGGAGCAAGAGGAGAACGAGAAAAAGAGCAAGGCAGCAGCCGAGGGCAAAGAGTATAAAAGCGAGCATGTTTTTAACAAGCTTCAAGAAAACGCTGAGATCATCGTTGGCAAAAATAGAAACGGCGAAGTCGGATCTATCGACGTGCTCTTTCAAAAGCAGTACTCTCGCTTTTGCGATATCGCCACCACACCGGTGCAATCAACTGAATTTAAAGAGTAAATTTGCCAAAAAGCAGGCGTATATTTTATTTTCTCCTGCTTTGCCTATTTCTTTTTTGTCTAAATTTAGAGCTTAAATTTCATGAATATAACGCTTTTATGGAGCTTGGCGAGCAAGACATCCTAGGCAAAGTAAGCGTAAATTTCACCAAAGAGAAAAACGGCAAAAAGCGCCAGATCATTAGGATCGACACTTCAAATTTTAGCTTTTACACAACCGCTTCTAAAAAAGATGAAATCAGCCTTTATGACGTAGTAGCGCTTAGCGTTCAGCCAATAGACGTTAGTTTTAAAGAGTATCTTTCTGGCTCATTTTACATGCCAAGCTACGATAGAGCCGTTATTAAAAAAGATGATAGCCTAAGGCAAAGAGCCATAAATTTCATCTCCGCCCAGCACGAAAACGCTAAAATTTCGCAGCTTTACTCAGCGCTCTTTCTTGGCACAAATGTCTTTGGCGAGCTAAGAGATGACGTCTCAAACTGGGGCGTGGCGCACCTCATCGCCATTAGCGGCTATCATCTTGGCGTCATAAGCGCGGTTTGCTTTTTTCTTTTAAAGCTAGTTTTTAAGCCCATTTACGCGAGATATATGCCTTACCGCTCATACATTTTTGACTTTACTATCGTCATATTTTTGGTGCTTTGCTTTTATTTTTACATGATCGGCTTTATAGCAAGCTTTTTGCGGGCATTTTTGATGAGCGTGGCTGGCTTTTACATGATATGTAAAAAGATAAAGATCTTAAATTTCTACACGCTCTTTGGCGTTATTTTATTTAGCGTCGCCCTATTTCCGCAGCTTCTTTTTAGCGTTGGATTTTATTTTTCATGCCTTGGCGTCTTTTATATTTACGTCTATCTTTTATACTTTGCGCCCAAATTTAGCCTGCTAGCAAACTCGCTACTTTTAAATTTATATGTCTTTTTTGCTATGGAGGTTGCGGTGCTTTACTTTTTCCCGCTCATTAGCCTCTTGCAGCTTAGCGTGCTAGCTATCAACTACCTATTTGGCATATTTTATCCGCTAAGCTTCTTGCTTCATCTCTTTGGATATGGCGGCATTTTTGATGAAATTTTAAGCAAGATGCTAGCTTTTAGGCTAAGCTCTGGCAGCCTTTACATAAGCACATCTGTCTTTTTACTTTATAACGCCATCACGCTTTTATGCGTTAAATTTAAGCCAGCAGCACTTTTGCCGTCACTCTTTGGCGTGGCATCGTTTTTGCTCTTTTTGCTAAATTTTTCGTAGTCAAAGTTTATTTAAATTTGCCGATATGCTTTAAATTTAAAGGCGAGGCGATGCAGATAAACTCAAATTTTATAAATTTAAACAAAAGCACTCCCAAAAGTGGGCTAGATGAAGTAAATTTAAAAAGCCAAAATTCACAAAATAGCGACAAAAGCACTATCTTGCATGACGCTTCAAATTTAGTTAGCGAAACAAATAACCAGAGTGAGAGTAGCGCCGATGTCATAAAAAAGCAGTTAGAAAAACTGCAAAAACAGCTAAAAGAGATTGAAGCTGCGATAAAGCAAGCAAGTGCGAGCAAAAATCCATACGCAAAAGAGCTGGTCGCCTCACTCCAGAGCAAAAAAGGAGCTATCTTTGCTCAGATAATGCAGCTAAACGCCCAGCTTGTAAAGATGCAAGGCGCTTAAGTAGATCAAATTTAATGCTTTAAAATTCTCTACTTAACTTAAATAGCTCAAATTTAACCCTAAATTTAACCTCACGCGGCCTTTACGCCGTAAAATTTCATCACTCTATTATGAATTAATAGCGAGATATACATTATCACAGCGCCCAAAATAAGCCTTGTTAGATTAGTGTCCTTTTGCCAAAAGACCAAATTTACGATGATAGCAGCTGGTATGAGGGCGTTGTTCATGATGGCAAGCACGCCGCTATCGACCTCGCAAGCCCCTTTGTTCCACATAAAATATCCCAGCCCACTAGCAACCGCTCCAAGCCACAAAAGCACCAAAGTTTGAGTTAGATCAACGTGAAATTTCGCTGGATTGCCAAGGGTTATTAGTGCGATCACTGCCACAAAAAACGCTCCAAAGTGAAAGTAGCCAAAGACCTTTTTTTGATCCACGTCAAATCTCTCCAAAAGCGCCTTATACGCACTCTGCCCTGCTCCAAAGCAGATGTTTGCCCCTTGCACCAGCAAAAAGCCCTTTATTGCCCCTTCGTTTATCGCGCCATACTTGATGATAAGCGCGCCAAAGACCGCCACGCCAACGCTAAAGAGATAAAGCGGTCTAAATTTAAAGCTAAAAGCATCGTAGATCAGTGTCACATAAAATGGCGTAAAAATGGTAAAAAGCGCGACTTCTGGCACGCTTAGATACAAAAACGAGTTGTAGTAGCAAAGATACATGAGCCCTATTTGCACCGCTCCGATCGCCATTATGCCAAGGGCGAGCTTTGGATTTATCCCGCGAAATTTCGTAAATGGCAAAAAAACTAGGCTTGCAAGCGTCACTCGCACAAAAACAGCCAGATAGCTATCGACCTTGCCCGCTAAAAACTCGCCTATCAAGCTAAAGCTAAACGCCCACAAAATGGTCACGAAGATCAGTTTATTCATTCTATCACCACCTCATTTATATTTCTTGCGCACTCAAAAAAGTATTCAAGCTTGTTTAGCTCGAGCAGATCGCCATTTAGGATGAAATTTGCCCTGTCGCTAAAATTTTTCTCGCTTACAAATAAAAACTGCTCAAATTTTACCTTGCCGCTAAGATAGCCATTTAGCAGGTCATTAAAATCGCTATCAAGGTTATCTTGCTTTAGCGAGTCTAAATTTAGCCTAGCACTTAAGCCCTCTATCACGCCTCTTAGATCCTTTAGCCTAGCTATTATTCTGTTTTCTTCGTCGCTTAGATCAAGTGCGGCCTTTTGCTCCTCTATGCGCTTAGTTTGGCTTTGCTTGCTAAGGCTTAGGCTATCTGGCAGCTTCCACTCAAACTCCACTCTAGGCTTGTTCGCATCAGCATACGCATCAACCATCTGTGAAGTCGTCCTCTCACCTTTTTTAAAGCTGTTATTATTTACACTTTGCGTATCTTTTAAGTAAATTTTTGGAGCAAATTTGCTCTTTTGCTTCTCATTTTCTTGCTCTTTTATATATTTTTCTTGCTCCATAGCCCCAAGTTTGGCACTTAGATCATCTTTGCTAAAATCAGGCATCACTATCTTTGAGCCAGCATTAAAGCCGATCTCGCCGTTTGAGAGTAAATTTATCCTTGAGTTTAGCTCGGCTAGCTTAAGCCCAAGCTCGTCAAGCTCAGCTCTTTTTTTATTTAAGGTGAAATTTATCGCATCAAATTCGCTCTTATCTATCTCGCCATACTCAAACCAAAATTCATTTTCAGCCGCAGCCTTGGCAAAGCTATCTACAAATTTTGTCTCTAAATTTATAAGTGAATTTAGCGCAACGGCGTTAAAATAGACCTTTGCGACCTGAAAAGCGGTTAAATTCATCAGCTCTTCGTCCTTGTAAATTTTCTCCACACCCTTGTGGTCTAAAATCTTATCCGAAGCCTCACTCACACCACCGTCAAAGATGAGATACTCGACCTTTGCCGTGATCGATCCAGCCTTTGTCATATACCCGCCCTTTAGCTCGTCAGGCACAAAGGTATATCTGCCATCAAGGGATAAATTTAGCTTGTTGCTCTTATTTTTATTTATATATTCATTTTTATTAAATTCTTTCAAACTCTCAAGCTTCGCACTTTGCGCCAGAGCGATGATTTCTAGTAAATTTCCAGCCCAAAGAGGCAAAGCAAAGAGCAAAACAGCCAAAATCTTCTTCAAATTCTCTCCCTTTCATAAAATTTTCTTATAAATTTATCAAGATTATAGACCCATGCAAAAAGCACTGGCACGACAAGCAAGCTTAGCATGGTCGAGCTAATGAGCCCAAAGATGATGCTTATAGCCATAGGTGAGTTGGCCTCAAAGCCAGCACCCCTGCTAAGAGCAAGAGGCAGCATGGCAAATATCATCGCAAAAGTGGTCATCAAAACAGCCCTTAGTCGCTTTTTAGCAGCCATTTTCACAGCTTCGTTTGCCTCCATGCCACTATTTGCAAAGTGATTTGCAAAATCAACCACCAAAATGGCGTTTTTACCGACCATACCAAAGAGCAAGATGACGCCAACCATGACAAATAGGCTAAATGGATTGCCGCTTATAAAAAGCCCTATAACGACGCCACAAAAGGCAAGTGGCATGGCAAGCATGATGAGAAATGGCAGCAAAAAGCTCTCATAAAGTGCAGCTAGCACCATGTAAATAAGCACTGCGCTAGCACTCACTGTAAAGATAAACGAAGCGTTTGTATCGTCCATGAGCTCGACAAATCCAAGAAATTTATACTTGAAATTTGCTGGCAAAATTTCATCAAGCTTCTTTGAAATTTCATTTGCCACGCTATTTAGCGGAGCGTTGTTTTTGGTATTTGCTAGAAATTTGATCTCATCTGCTCTATTAAACCTTGAAATGCTAGCTGGCTTTTGCTCGAAACTAATCGTCGCCACATCGCCAAGTGTCACGAAAAAGCCCTCATTGCTTCTTATCTTGGTCTTTAAGATATCATTTGTATCGCTTCTAAATTTATCATCAAGGCGCATGTAAAGCTCATACTCTTTGCCATTTTCGTTTTCAAAAACAGAGACCTCGTTCTGGCTAAATGCGCTATAAACGGCGCTTGCAACGCTGGCTTTGTCTAAATTTAGCCTCTTAGCCTTATCTTCATCGATAGAAATTTGCACGCGTTTTAGCAGATCTTCTTCGGGCGAATTTACGTCCGTTGCGTCATTTATCTCCTTTAAGATCTTGCTGATCTTTGGCACAAATTTCTCTAGCTCTTTACCATTTTCAGAGGTGATAGTAAGCTTAACTGGCTGCACATCGCCACCCTCAACCACCGGAAGATCAGCTACAATGACGCTCATATCATCACTTTTTAGCTTGTCGCGAAACCTCTGCATGATGGCGTTTTGTCGCTCGTGATTAGCTCTATCTTTTAGCTCTTTTAGCCTAACGTAAGCTTTTACAAGATAAGGCTGCTTGGCATCTGTGTAGCCAAGGATGAAGTAGGCGTAAGCTACCTGAGGATCGGCGTTTATGAGTGAAATTTTATCTTTTAACCTCTCTTTGCTAGCTTGCAGGCTAAGTGAGGGATCAAGCTTAAAGTAGATGTTAAACTCCGAGTTATCCTCGCTTGGCATGAAGTCACCGCCTACAAATTTAGCCAGTCCAAATGAGCAAACAACGACCACAATC
This sequence comes from Campylobacter concisus, assembly GCF_002165815.1. GTDB lineage: Bacteria > Campylobacterota > Campylobacteria > Campylobacterales > Campylobacteraceae > Campylobacter_A > Campylobacter_A concisus_BH. The sequence continues at coordinate 13,748 of NZ_NDYN01000005.1, read as the reverse complement.
GTTATGGCTAAAAATATGAGTTTAAATTTAAGCGCTAAGGCTAAAAGCTTCTCATAGCCATTTTCAAGAGCCTCAAAAAAGGGCTCACTCTTTAGAAAAAAGCTGCTTTCTTTGGCATTTACAAACCTAGCACTTAGCGTTGGCACGAGAAAGATGCTCACGAAAAACGAGATGACGATGCCAGCTGCCACACTCATCGCAAAGGAGTTAAAGTATTTGCCAACGATGCCGCTCATAAAGGCTATTGGCACAAAGACGCAAAGTAGCACGAGCGAGATCGCAAAGACGCTAAATGCTATCTCTTTTATGCCTGCAAAGCTTGCTTTTAGGGCATTTGGCTCATCTTTTAGCTTGCTAGCGATATTTTCAGTGACAACTATCGCATCGTCGATGAAAATTCCGATGCCAAGTGTCAGCGCTATAAGGCTTAAGCGGTTTATGTCGTATCCTAGGGCATTTATGATAAAAAATGTCGCTACGATGCTAGTTGGTATCGCTACGACTGAGATGATGGTGATAGAGAAATTTCTTAAAAACAGATAGACGATCACGATGGTCAGCAAGACGCCAAGGATCATATCAAAGGCGGTTTGATCGATGTGCTTTTGTATCACTTCGCTCTTATCGTAGGCTATTTTTACGTCGTATTCATTGCCAAGCAGGCTTTTAAACTGATCTAGCTTTGATTTTGCTAGAGCGATCACGGTTAGAGCGTTTGCGTCTGGAGCTAGCTCAAGACCAAGCAAGACGCCACTTTTTTTATCCATTATCGCTGCTTCATTTGCGTCTTTGTAAGCGAGATCAACGCTTGCGATATCTTTTAAAAAGACCCCTTGTTTGATCGTTAAATTTCTTATCTCATCTATGCTTTTGGCACTGAAATTTGACTTGATCGCCATTTGGATTTTTTCATTTTCTATCTTGCCAAGAGGTGCTTTTAAATTTTCAACCTTTATCAAATTTGCCACTTCGTTTGCGCTAAGAGCGTTTTTATCAAGCTTAAATCTATCTAGCAAAATTTTCACCGCTGGCTCTAAAAAGCCATTTGTCTTGACCTTTGAAACGCCGCTAATGCGCTCTAAAAATGGCTTTGCCACGTCGTCGATCTCTTGCATGAGCTTAGTTTCGTTGCCATCAAGCCTTGTGATAAAGAGGCTAAAGACGGCTGAAGAGAGGCCATTTAGCTTTTCTATCTCGTAGTTTGCGTTTAACCTTGCCTTTTGCATCTTGTCGCGGACGTCGTTTGTAGCGCTCTCTAGGTCTTTGTTTAGCTCAAATTCGATGCTTACCACGCTTAGGTTGTCAAAGCTGGTTGAGTAAAGCTTTTTTATCCTCTCGATGCTTGAGACCTCGTCCTCGATCTTTTGCGTGATCTTTGTCTTGATGTAGTTCATATCGCCGTTTGCGTAGGTCGTGATCTTAACGATTGGGATATTTACTTGCGGGTATAAATTTACATTCATCGTCTTTAGCGAGTAGATGCCAAAGACAACGAGGCTTAAAAATATCATAAGCGTAGTTATGGGGCGGTTAATGGCTGTTTTTATCATTTATTTTCGCCGATTATCACTTTTCCTTGACCAAACATGCCTGGCTTTAGCCCGCTGTCATAAGCCTCGGCGTAAAACTTCCTAGTCTCTCGCTTAATTTCTGGGTAAATTAGCGCGATTTTTACCTCTTTCTCCTCGTTTGTTGCATCAAGCTTAAATTTAAACGTATCGCCAACTTTTACTAAATTTGCATATTTTTCGTCAATCGCTATTAAAATTTTAACCTCCTCGGAGTTTAAAACAAAGGCTGGCTGAAGCGGCGAAGCACTTTCGCCAAGCTCGACATTTTTACTAGCTATGACGCCATTAAACGGGGCTTTTAAAACGGCCTTTTTAAGATGATCATCTGCATTTAAAATGGCGATCTCAGCCGCTTGCACCCTAAGAGCCGCCTCATCAAATTTATACTTTACCTCATCAAATTCTTGCTTTGAAGTGACGTCCTTTACTTGGCTAAATTTATTAAAGGTGCTTTTAGCAAATTCTTTGGCATTTTTGGCAAGCGCTAGGTCGTTTTTTGCCTTTTTTAGAGCGATCTCTAGGCTTGTTTGATCAAGGCTAGCTAAAACGTCACCCTTTTTAACGTGGCTTGAGACATCTACAAAAATTTTATCCACCTTGCCGCTGCTCTCAAATGCAAGCTTTGAGCTTTGTTTAGCATAGACTTCAAAATCAGCAAAAATCTCTTCTGCTGCAAATGAAAAGATGCAAAATATCATTAAAATTATCAGCTTTTTCAATCCCTAATCCTCTCTAAAATGCTCTCCCCGCTCTCAAAAAAATACTCCGCCTTTTTTATCTCTAGCTCATCTTTCGCCCCTTCAAAAAGGCTAATGGCGTCAAATTTCTGAGAGAGCACCTCAAGCAGGTCGCTATACCCTAAAAGCCCAGAGTTATACTTTTCAAAGCTCGCTCTAAGCGCAAGTTCGCTTGCTTTTACATACTCATTTAGCGAGGCGATCTTTGAGCTAAGAGTTGCGATCTCGTTTTGTAAATTTTTAAGTTTGGTCTCATTTTCACGCTTTTTATACTCTAAATTTAGCCTCGCTTCATCAAGCGCGATCTTGCTAGCTTGGCTCATCTTGCTAGTGGCAAAAAAGTCAAAAATTTTCCACCTAAAGCTAACGCCAAATTTATTGCCGTGCGTATCTTCTTTTAGATATTTATCAAGATATGGACGATAAGCGCTATACTTGCCAAGGTCGATGTCGTAGTTATTTTTGTAAAATCCATAGGTGTCATAAAGCGAAATTTGAGGCAAAAAGCCAGCTCTTGTCTCGCTAAGCTTAGCCTCGCTTAAAGATATATCTTGATTTAGCCTATCAAGCTCGGCATTTTTTGAAGCTAAATTTGAGCTAATCTCAGCCATTTTTGCTCCGCTAAGTGGCGAAATTTGCTCGCCTGTTAGCAAATTTATCTCATTTAAAATTTGCTCCATTTTGTTTTTGTATTCAAGCTGCGTGCTGTTTGCTAGGTGGTACTTTGCCCGCACATTTTCTAGCTCATCTTTTGGGGCAAGCCCTGCTTTATTTGCCTTTTCAAGCTTGTCTAAAACGCCTTTTAAGAAATTTGCCTGAGCGTTTTTGGCGGCTATTATATTTTCAAGTGCGCAGGCGTTAAAGTATAAATTTACAGCCTTAAAGGCAAGGTAGTTTTTGGCTTCATCGTTTGCGATGGCGGCTTTATTTTTTAAAAGCTGGCTCATCTTTAGCCTAGCCTCTCTAGCTCCACCATCATATAGTAAAAAATCGATCCTTGCCAGCACGCCAGCTGACTCTTTGGCGACGATACTTGGAAAGGTGCTTGCGTTTTTACCGTATGAGCCCTCTAGGCTAAGGCTTGGCAAGTAAGCGCTTGATGTCGCTTCGTCATTTAAATTTGCTCTTTTTAGCTCAAGCTCTTTGATCTTTGAAATTTCGTTTTGAGTGGCCTTGTTTGCTATCTCGCTTAAATTTGATCCAAATAGTGCCAAAGGCAAAAGTGCTAATAAAATTTTCTTCATCAGTGAAAGCTCTTTACGAGGTTTCCTATTAGCAAATTCCAGCCATCAACTAGCACAAAGATGAGTAGTTTAAATGGCAGCGAGATCATGACAGGAGGCAGCATCATCATACCCATCGCCATCAAAACTGAGCTTACGACCATGTCGATAACTAAAAATGGCAGATAGAGCAAAAATGCTATCTCAAAAGATGTCTTTAGCTCGCTTATCATAAAGGCTGACATCGCGATGCTTAGCGGGATCTCCTCGATATTTGCTGGATTTTGCAAATTTCTTATCCTAAAAAATAGCGCAAGATCCTTCTCTCTAGTGTTTTTCACCATAAATTCTTTAAAGGGCTTTAAACTCTTATCAAGCATCTCCTCATAGCCTATCTGCTCAGCTATATAAGGCTTTATGCCCTCATCGTAGCTTCTTTGACCAACTGGCTCCATGATGAAAAATGTAAGCACCATCGCAAGCGAGATAAGCACCGTTGAAGGTGGCACTTGCTGCGTGCCCATCGCTTGACGCAAAAATGAAAATACAATGACAAGGCGCAAAAAGCTCGTCATCATAAAAATGAGCGAAGGAGCAAGCGCAAGAGCAGTGAGGATTAGTAAAACATTTAGTGAATTTACAAGCTGCTCGGCATTTTGCGGTGAATTTAGGCTTAAATTTATAGTTGGTAGCGCAGGATCAGCGCCAAAAACCACACAAAACAAAACCGCTAAGCTAAGCAGTGCTTTCACGACTAATTCCTCGTATCAAGGATACTTTTCTTAGTAGCCTCTTTATTTTTTGGCTCAAGCGAGACGAAGTGAATTTCCACTCTATTGTTTTTAGCTCTGCCCTCGTCTGTGATGTTGCTAGCGATCGGATCAAAAGAGGCCCTGCCAGAAGTGATAAGCCTCTCTTGTGGCACGCCATCGCTAACTAGCTCTTCAAGCACACTTAGCGCTCTTGCGGTAGAGAGCTGCCAGTTGTTTTTATATATAGAGTCTTTACTTGGATTTGTATTATCAGTGTATCCGATGATATCTGTTTTTACCTCATTTGGCATTTTGGCTATGATCATGCCTATTCGCTTTAAAAAGAGTTTCGCATCCTCGCCAGAAATTTCAGCGCTATCTTTGTCAAAGAGCATCGCAGCTGGAAGCCTAACGATAAAGCCATCCTCGCTCTCCTCCATCGTAATCTCAGGTGCCCCACTAGCCGTTAATAGCTCATTTATCTTTTTAACAGTCGAAGTAACCTCGTTTTGAGCGCCTTTTTGAGCTTTTGGCTTTGGAGTGCGTCTGCTTTCAGGGTCTGTCTCTTTTTCTACCTGACTATCTGGTCTTGCACCACCCTCTAGCACGCTTAGCGCACCAGCTAGTGAGCCAACAGCAGCCTCCATCTTTTTAGCATCCATTGTCGCCATAGAAAGGAGCAAAACGAAGAAGCAAAGTAGGAGCGACATAAGGTCACCAAAGGCAGCCAGCCACTCAGGCATACACTTTGGGCACTCTTCTGGTTTTATTAATTTACCCATTATTCAAACTGACTTTTTCTATCTTTTGGAGGTAAAAATGCTAAAAGCTTAGCCTCAAGTGTTCTTGGATTATCCCCTGCTTGTATCGCCATGATACCCTCTAAAATGACTTGCTTCTCAAGCGCCTCATCAGCATCGCGGATCGAGAGGATATTTGCAACAGGTGAGCCGATGATGTTACCTATCATCGCACCATAAAGTGTCGTAAGCAAAGCAACCGCCATAGATGGACCGATCGCACTAGGGTCTGACATGTTAAGAAGCATCGCAACAAGGCCGATCAGCGTTCCGATCATACCCATCGCACCAGCAAAACCGCCAACTTGCTCGAAAATTTTGATGTTATTTGCATGCCTTGTGCTAGTCTGATCGATGTCGATCTCTAAAAGCGCTCTGATCGCATCTGGCTCATTGCCATCGACCGCCATTGAAAGACCTTTTTTTAAAAACTGATTTGATTCATTATTTACTTCGCTCTCAAGTGCTAAGATGCCATCTCGCCTAGCTTTGGTTGAATAATCAACTACTTTTTTTATAGTCTCAGGTAAATTTACAACAACTGATGGCTTAACAGCGACACCATAAAATTTACCAACACCTTTAAGCGTCTCCATCTTGAAGCCAACCATCATAACGCCGATAGTACCACCAAAAACGATCATCACAGAAGGGATATCGATGTATGGTCCTATACCAACGCCTATCGCCATTGATCCAAACAAAAGCACTAGGGTCAAAACCCAGCCGACGACGGTTCCTAAATCCATTTAAACTCGCTTTATTTATAAATTCTTAAGAATTGCTATTTTATTAGCTTTTTGTTGAAACAATCGTTAAATTAAAAAAAATGTTTGCCATTTTTTGCTACAATCTGCGAAATTTTTAACGTTAAAAGGCTTAAAAATGAACAATAATACTTCAATCATAATCCTAGCTGCTGGTCTTGGCACCAGAATGAAATCAAAACGCCCAAAAGTCCTATTTGAGCTATGTGGCGAGCCGATGATCATTCACATCTTAAAGCAAGCTTATGCGATCACAAATGACGTTAGCGTCGTGCTTCACTACGAAAAAGAGTTAATTAGCAAAAAGATAAAAGAAATTTTCCCTCAAACTAAAATTTTCGAGCAAGATCTAGCAAATTTCCCAGGCACTGCTGGCGCAATAAAAGGCGTAAATTTAAGCGGTGAAAAGGTGCTAGTAACTTGCGGCGACATGCCACTTGTTAGATCAACTGATCTTATGCGTCTAGCAAATGCCGAAGCAGACGTGGTTATGAGCTCATTTGAAGCAGCAAATCCTTTTGGCTACGGCAGAGTTATCATAAAAAACGGCAAAGTCGAGGCAATCGTCGAGCAAAAAGATGCGAGCGAAGCGCAGCTTGCTATAAAGAGCGTAAATGCTGGATGCTACTGCTTTAAACGCGAGGCGCTAGAGCAAATTTTACCGCTCATAAGCAACCAAAACGCACAAAAAGAGTACTACTTAACTGACGCCATAAAAATAGCAAACGAAAAGGGACTAAAGTGCGTTGCAGTAAATGTAAATGAGCAAAATTTCATGGGCATAAATGATAAATTTCAGCTTAGCATCGCTGAAAAAATCATGCAAGATGAGATCAAGCAAAATTTGATGAAAGCTGGCGTTTTGATGCGCATGCCTGAGAGCATTTTCATAGACAGCAGAGCTAAATTTGAAGGCGAGTGCGTGCTAGAAGAAAACGTAAGCATCCTTGGCGAGTGCGTTATTACTGAGAGCATCATCAAAAGCTCATCAGTGATAGAAAGTAGCATCATCAAAAACTCAGACATCGGCCCACTAGCTCACATCAGACCAAATTCTGAAATTTCTGACACACATATAGGAAATTTCGTCGAGGTTAAAAAAGGCGTTCTTAGCGGCGTAAAAGCTGGGCATTTGAGCTATCTTGGTGACTGCGAGATAGAAAGTGGCACAAATATCGGTTGTGGCACGATCACATGCAACTACGACGGCAAAGCAAAATACAAAACCAAGATCGGCAAAAACGTCTTTGTTGGCTCAGATACACAGCTAGTCGCCCCTGTAAATATCGCTGATAACGTCATCATCGCAGCTGGTAGCACCATCACAAAAGACGTTGAGAGCGGCGCTCTAGCCATCAGCAGAGGTCGCCAAGAGAACAAAAGCGGCTTTTTTGAGAAATTCTTTGGCAAAGATGATGTTAAAAAATAAGAAAATTTTACTTGCCGTTTGTGGCAGTATCGCCTTTTATAAGGCATTCGAAATTTTATCGCTGCTTAAAAAACAAGGCGCTGATGTTTATGTGGCTTTAAGTGAGGGAGCGCTTGAATTTTGCAGTGTAAGCGGCTTTGAAGCGCTAAGCGAGCATAAAATTTTAAGCTCACAAACGCAAAACTGGCAAGACGGCGTAAATCACATAGCCTACTCTAGAATGGATCTAGTCCTCATCGCACCCGCCTCGGTAAATACGATAAATAAGCTAACAGCTGGTATCTGCGACAATGTCTTTATGCAAACGCTAATCGCCGCCTCACACGTGCCTTTGGTCGTTGCCCCAGCTGCAAATAACAATATGATCGAGCATTTTGCGACGCAAAATTCGCTTGAAATTTTAAAGAAAAACGGCGCTTTAGTAGTTGAGCCGGTGCTTAAAACTCTAGCTTGCGGCGACGTTGGCAAGGGAGGTCTTGCAAGTCCTGAAGCGATAGTTGAAGCTGCCATTAAAAGGCTTAGCAGGCCACTTTTTGCTGGCAAAAAAGTGGTGATCACGGGTGGCGCGACAACCGAAAAGATAGATGATGTAAGAGCCATTACAAATTTCTCAAGCGGAAAGATGGCAAGAGCTTTGGCTAGAGCCTTTTACTACGCAGGTGCAGAGGTAAAACTGCTTGCCAGCTTTGAAACCGCAAACGAGCCGTTTCTTAGCCTTAAATTTAGCTCAAGTAGCGAGCTTTTAGAGCTTTGCAAGAGTGAGTGTGAGGGTGCAAATTTACTTGTAATGTGTGCTGCAGTGAGCGATTTCGTACCGACGAAGGCCCATGGCAAGATAAAAAAAGAAGACGTTGGCGAGATCTTAAATTTAGACCTAAAGAAAAATGTCGATATTTTGCAAAGCTTAAAAGAGTTTAAATGTAAAAAGATCGGCTTTAAGCTTGAAATTTCAAGCGAGAGCGCTCTTAAAAGCGCTAGATTGATGCTAGAGAAAAAAGGGCTTGATGCAGTTTGCCTAAATATATTGGGCGAGAAAAATGGCTTTGCAAGCGAGCAAAACGAGGTAAATTTCATCACAAAAGATGATGAAATTTTACTGCCACTTGCATCAAAAGATGAGATCGCAGGGCGTATCGTGGAGCTAGCAGCAAATTTATGATAGAGCAGATCTCACGCGTCCAAAAGATAGCAAATAACAGCCAAGCTCCGCTAGTAGCGATAAATTCGTCCCTGCCACTTAGCATTTTGGTGAGCCAAAAAGTGGGCTTTAACAGATACATCTTAAATTTCGCAAATAGAAATTTAAACACAAAAAGCGTAAAAGAGCTAAACGTGGGCTCTAGATACTGGGGCGAGGTGCATAGTCAGGGCGAAAACATCGTCATAAAAAATTTATACGAAAAACCAAAAATTTTAGATGAGGACGTTTTGGCTGATGGGCTAAATTTGATAGAAAATTTGGTAAAAAATGAGAATTTATCGTGGCTTTACAGCTATTTATTTAAAAACTTAAGCGAAGTTAAAACAAAAGATGAGATGAGAGTGCTAGCAAAAATGCTCTTTGCTCTGCAAGAAAATGTCGTGCATATACCATTTGCGTATAGCGGCACAAACGGTATTTTCCAGCTTAAAAAAGAGGCAAATGAGATGAGAGTTTTTCTTGTTTTTTCAAATTTTGCGCCGCTTATTTTTAAATTTAAAGATGAAATTTTGTGTGAGATCGCAACTCCATTTAGCAACGTTGCAAGCTTGCTAAAAAGCGAATTCAGCGCCGCGGTTTTGGTGCAAAACGTAAGCGCTCTTTGGAGTAAAAAAGAGCAGATAATTGACTTTAAAGGCTAGATATTGAACAAACTTAACCACCTCGCTATCATAATGGACGGCAATGGACGCTGGGCGAAAAAGCGTGGATTTTTGCGGACAAATGGGCACGAGGCTGGGGCAAATGTGGTGAGCGATATGTGCGAATTTTGTATCGATAATGGGGTGAAAATTTTAAGCCTTTACGCATTTAGTACCGAAAACTGGAAAAGACCGCAAAAAGAGGTTGATTTTTTGATGAATTTGCTTAAGAAATTTCTTCTTTTAAAGCGTGATGATTTTATAAAAAATGGGATCAAATTTAACACGATCGGCGACATCTCGCCATTTAGTGACGAGCTAAAAAATGAGATAGAGATCACCAAAGATGCAACAAGGGAAAATACAAATTTACTTTTAAATTTAGCGATAAACTACGGCTCAAAAGATGAGATCATAAGAGCTGTGCGAAAACTAAATTTAAAAGGCTGCGAGATAGATGAAGCGAGCCTAAATGCGGCACTTGATGAGAGTGAGCCGGTGGATCTTCTCATTAGAACTGGTGGCGAGAGCAGGCTTTCAAATTTCATGCTCTGGCAGGCAAGCTATGCGGAACTGTTTTTCACGCCGACACTTTGGCCTGACTTTGGCAAGGATGAGCTTGCAAGCATAGTTGCTAAATTTAAAGATATAGAGCGAAGATTTGGCGGAGTTTAGTGAGATAATGGATATTTTGGTCATCTTTTTTGCCGTTTTTGCTTTTGTTTTTGGCATCTGCGTGGGGTCATTTTCAAATGTGCTAATCTACCGCCTGCCACGAAATGAAAGCATAAATTTCCCAGCCTCACACTGTCCAAAATGCTCTCACAAGCTAAATTTTTATCACAATATCCCGCTTTTTTCATGGCTATTTTTAGGCGGAAAATGCGCCTTTTGCAAGCAAAAGATAAGCCTTGTCTATCCGCTAGTTGAGCTAGCCTCTGGATTGCTTTTCCTGATCTGCTTTTTTAAAGAGTGCGGCGAAATTTTAAGTGTAGAAACCTTGCTTTATGCACTATTTTTAGGGCTTTGCTTTATCATGCTACTAGCCCTTAGCGTCATAGACATAAGGTATAAAGCCGTGCCAGATGCGCTCCTTTTTGCGGCGCTATTTTTCGCATTTGGCTACGCCCTGCTACTTTTTGTCTTTAAAGGAAATTTCGCTCAAATTTTAAATTTAACCCTCTTTGGATTTATCTTTTGGGCGCTTAGATTTGTCGTGAGCTATGCGATGAAAAAAGAAGCCATGGGAAGTGCTGACATATTTATCGCAGCGATCATCGGAGCCATTTTACCAGCTAAATTTGCCCTTGTGGCGATCTATCTGGCGGCACTTCTTACGCTCCCAGTCTATGCGCTCGTTCGTAAAAAGGGCTATGAACTAGCCTTTGTGCCATTTTTAAGCCTAGGACTGCTTGTCACCTACGCTTTTGACGGGCAAATTTTAGAAATTTTAAGGTTCATTTATGAGTAGAGTAAATAAATATCTTTTGTTTAACTTTTTAGGCACGTTCGCATCGCTATTTAGTACGCTTTTTTTGATCATGTCGATCGTCTTTTTTATCCAGATCGCGCGCATCACCTCATACATTGAGATCAGCTTTGGCGAGCTCTTTAAACTCTATTCTTTTATGCTCCCACGCGTGCTGCTCTTTGTCGTGCCTATCGCGTTTTTCGTCTCACTTGCGATGACGCTTTTTCGGCTATCAAAAGAGAATGAAAGTATTGTTATCTTTACGCTTGGTGGCTCGCCAAATAAGATCGCAAGATTTTTCTTAGCTTTTTCAGCCCTTTTAAGTGCTGCCTTGCTGATAGTTGCCATAGTCATGATACCAATAGCCGCCCAGCTAAATGCAAATTTCATCGACTACAAAAAGACGGTTGCTAAGCTAAATTTAAAGCCAACCCAGTTTGGACAAAAATTCTCCGACTGGATGGTCTATGTGGGCAGTGAAAGCGAAGACAAAAATGGCACAACCTACAAAGATATCGTGATGTTTAACCCCTTTGTCAAAGACTCACAGCGCCTAATAACCGCCAAAAACGCAAAGATCATAAACGTGGGTCAAAGTGTAGAGCTCTCTTTAAACGAGGGCAAAATGTATGACATCAGAGATGAAATTTATCACCAAAGCAACTTCAAATCAATGAAGATAAGAACCGCCCAAAGCGAGGAGATAAGCGACGTTGGCAGCATCAAAGAGTACTGGATGGATGCAGCTAGCAGCGATAAACGCAGAAAAGACCTTAGCACCTACGTCCTAGTGGCCCTCTTCCCGCTTGCTAGCACGCTCTTTGCGATCAGCCTTGGCATCGTCACATATAGATATGAAAAGGGCATGGTCTATGTTGGTACTTTTGGCGTTTTGTTTGGATATTTTACGCTCATAATGCTCTTTTCATCAAAGCCAGCGCTTGCGATACCACTCATATTTTTCGTATTTTTACTAGCTGGCGTCTTGCTTTATAAAGCCAAGATCACACGAAGATACTGATGAAAATTCAGCTAATCTACAGCTACGATGGCTCGAAATTTCAAGGCTCGCAGACCCAGCCGCATGAAAACGGCGTAGAGGATGAGTTAAAGCGCGCCCTAGCTCATGTTGGCATTTTTGAAAGAGTGATCTCTAGCTCGCGCACCGATAAAAGCGTGCACGCAAATAACCAAAGCTCAAGCGTCGTTTGCGGCGATCACTTTAAAGATTTAAAGCGATTGCAAGATCTTATAAACCGCCACGCACATCCAAGCATTCACATAAAACGCATAAATTTGGTGGATGAGAGCTTTCAAGCAAGATATGACGCGGTCGCAAGGTCTTATAGATATGTGATAGATCACGGTAAATTTGATGTTTTTAGCTCAAACTACAAGGTATTTTTGCCCAAATTTGATATCAAAAAAGCAAATGAAATTTTGCGTAATTTTATCGGCGAGCATGATTTTAGCGCATATATGAAAACTGGAAGCGACACAAAAAGCCCGATGCGAGAAATTTACAAAGCATTTTGCTACACACACAAGGAGCAAACTATCATTGTTTTTAAAGCAAATGGCTTTTTACGCGGTCAAGTGCGCCTCATGGTTGCAAATTTACTAAAGGCGCTAAAGCAAAAAGACGGCAGCGATCTCATCAAAGCTTCACTAAATGGGCATCCTGCTCTAACTCGCATACCTGCACCTGCTGAGGGACTATATCTAAATAGAGTTTTTTATAAATTTAACTAATCTCAAAAGTGGTCTGAAAATAAAATTTGGGGAGAAAAGGATGGTGCGCCCGAGAGAATTCGAATCTCTGACCTTTTGAACCGCAATCAAATGCTCTATCCAGCTGAGCTACGAGCGCACATGAAAAATTAAATTGTGATATTAACCAAACTTTCCTTAAAAAGAGATTGTATTCATTTTAAATTTATAACCTTTTTAGTAAAATCCTTTGAGCAAAAGGAGCAAAAATGAACGATTTTTTCGATAGTCTAAAAGAGATCAAAAAAGAGCTTACAAAAGAGCAAGGCGTGGCAAAAAAGCCTCAAAAAGAGGCCGCTTCTCATACAAAAGAAGAAGCGATATTATACAAAGAACAAAAGCTAAGAGATGAGTTTTTGGCATATACAAAAGATAGCAATATCAGGAAAATTTAACTTTGGAACGCTAGTTGCTTTAAATGAGGATATTTTGAATGGAGAAACCCATGAATATAACCCAAACTTTAGAATCTTTAAGCATTTTAACCGATAGCGACGCTCTTTTTTGCGAGCTTCGCGCACTGATAAGTAAGAATTTCACAAAAACCCTAGCAAACAAAGACAAGATCATCTCTTTTTATGAAGAGAGCGAGATCCCACAGCGAAAATGCTTTTTAAAATTTATAAAAAAACTCTACGAAAAACAGGGCAACGAGCTTGACGTAACCTTTGCAAAATACAAAACCATAAAACTATCTTTAGTGCAAAGAAACGCTCTGACAAACATCTACAACATCGACATCGACTTTCTTAACGACGAGATGATCTTTACGCTAAATAACACTCCAAGAGCTTTTGCTAGCTATATTTTGCAAAATTTCAAAGGCAATGAATCTAGATTTGACGAGAAAAATCATAAATTTAGCCTAAAGATAAAAAAAGAAAGCAACTTTGACTTGATCGAAGAGATCATTTCAAAACGCGAACATCTAAAATTTATAGTAAATTTTAACTACAATGAAGTCAAATTTAAAGAGTTCAAAAGAAATTACAAGATCCAAAACTCAGCCAAATTCAAAAGTCGCTTTAGCGCTTTGGCAAATTTGTTAGAAGAAAATTTTGAAATTTTAGGCTGCTCAAATAGCGATAGCTTCGAAACCGTAAGAGACAGCTACCTAGCCCTTGCTAAAATTTATCACCCAGATAGGCACTCAAGCAAGAACGAAAGCATCAAAAGCGAATATAACGCTAAATTTAAAAAGATCCAAACAGCTTATGAAGCACTAAAACCGTTCTTTAAAAACCAAGAGAATTTTATAAAAGTTGGCTAGATAAGACAACACTTAATATAAATTTAATTGGCGGTTTTTGCCTAAGAGCATTTATCGTTCTTGGAGCAATTTATATATTTTAATAAACTTTCTCCCTTTAAAAACTAGGTCGGATA